>NZ_JAUYNX010000010.1 GCF_030704825.1 Brevundimonas sp.
CCCCTTCGCCTTCGACACCGAGTTCGACGCCTCGGGCGTGGTCGTCAGCGCCGCCGCCGCCTTCCGCCCGATCAAGCGGGCCTATGGCCCCGCCGAGGTCGACGCCCTCGTCGCCCAGGCCCGGATGGAGGCCCGCAACCAGGCTCTCGCCGAAGTCGACAGCATTCAGGCCATGGCCCTGTCGGCGATCAGCCAGGCCCTGGCCGCGGCCGCCCCGGCCCTGGCCCAGGTCGCCCAGGCCCATCGCCAGCAGTCCGCCGAACTGGCCCTGACCGCCGCCCGCGTCGTTGCCGCCTCCGCCCTCGACCGCTTTCCCGAGGCGCCGCTGCAGGCGGCGCTCGAGGCCCTGGGCCAGGAGATCGACGCCTCGCCGCGCCTGGTCATCCGCACCGGCGACCTGACCGAGGTCACCCATGCCCGCATCGAGCAGCTGTGCGCCGACGCCGGCTTCTCGGGCATCGTCGCCTTCCGCACCGACCCGACCATGGCCGCGGCGGCCTTCCAGCTGGAATGGTCCGACGGCCGCGCCGCCTTCGACCCCGCCGAGGCCTTCGCCCGCATGCGCGAAGCCCTCGACTCCGCCCTCGCCGCCGAGGCCGGGCACGCTGAAATCCTCACCCCCGAACCCACAATGGAAGGGAGGCCGTAATGGCGTCCGACACCATGGCCCTGGAGGAGTTTCCGGACTCCGTCGCGATCACCGTCAGTGAAGATGCGACCAACAAGACGGCGCACGACCTCACCCCGGTCTTCGACGTCCCGGTCAACATCTCCGCCGTGCTCGGCAAGGCCCACATGTCCGTGGCCCAGCTTCTCAAGCTGAACCGCGGCAGCGTGCTGGAGCTGGACCGCAAGGTCGGCGAGGCGATCGACATTTTCGTCAACAACCGGCTGGTCGCCCGCGGGGAGGTCGTCGTCGTTGAGGACCGGCTCGGCGTGACCATGACGGAAATCAGCAAGACCGAGGACTCCGGCGCCAGATCGGCGGCCGGAACGTGCGTAGAGCTTCGAGGAGAAGAC
>NZ_JAUYNX010000007.1 GCF_030704825.1 Brevundimonas sp.
GGTGGATATGGGCCTGGCCGACATGATCCTGCCCATCGAGATGGCCGACGCCATGGGGCGCAGCAAGGATCTGGCGCAGAAGGAAGGCGTCTTCGTGGGCATCACCGCCGGCGCCACCCTGGCCGGCGCCCTGCGCGTCGCGCGGGACGCGCCGCAGGGGGCCAACATCCTCTGCATGTTGCCCGACACCGGAGTGCGCTACCTCTCGACTCCTCTGTTCGCCGACATCTCCATCGAGATGACTCCCGAGGAGCTCGAGATCGCCCGCTCGTCCCCGATGTTCGCCGACGTCCCGGCGCCGGCCTGACGGCGACGTCGGTCCACCCCTGATGTTCGTCATGGCCGGGCGCAAGTCCCGGCCATCCATGACCTCCGAGTCTGCGGATTGTCCTGCGAGCCCTGAGCGTATCGATCCCCGACACGCGCATCGCGCGGTCGAGGATGACGAGCTTGAGGGTGCGATGCGTTCTTGGGCGCCCTACAGCTCGATGAAGCTCTCGAAGCCGCCAAAGATCATGCGCTTGCCGTCGAACGGCATGTTGTTCATGTCGTCCTTGATGCGGGGATCTTCCATGACCCTGGCGTTCACCGCGTCGCGCTGTTCGCGCGAGTCATAGGTGATCCAGGAAAACACCACCGTCTCGTCGTCCTTCGCCTGCACGGCGCGGGGGAAGGACGTCAGTTCGCCGTAAGGCACGTCGTCACCGACCGTCTCGACGTAGGATCTCGCCCCGTACTCCTTCCAGACCTCGCCGGCCTTGCGTGAGAACGACTTGTATTCCTCGATCCGGTCCTTCGGGACCGCCACCACGAAACCATCGACATAGGCCATCGGATATCTCCCTGGTCCCCAGCAGAGGAGGAAGTCCCGATGGCCCGGCCGGTTCCGGAACGGAGGTTTGTCAGCGCCCGTCCCGTCCGATGGGACGCATCGACGAGATGCGGTCGTTCAGCCGCCACTGCTCCAGGTTCCAGACGTCCTCACGGATGACCTCGCACTGGCCGCGGAACCAGGCGTCCGTGCAGACCTCCCAGGAACCGCGCAGCCGGATCGAACTGATGCGATCGTTCAGGCCGCTGCTGCGCAGATCGGGAATCTCGCGGCTGAAGCTCTCGGACGCGCCGCGGTACATGGCGTCCGCGAACACGGTGATCGAGGTGTTCCCCCAGCCACCGCCTCCGCCTCCGCCGCCGCCGCCGCCGCCGTCGAAGCGGCCGGGGCGAAGCGACGAGATGCGGTCGTTCATGCCCGCCGCCCGAAGGCTGCTGACATCCCCAGAAAAGCTCTGGCACTGCCCCCGGAAGTTGGCGTCGGTGCAGGCGGTCCATTGTCCCCGCATCCGCATTGAGCTGATGGCGTCATTCATTCCCACGCCGCGCAGGTCGGGAATGGCGCCGTTGAAGGTCCGGGACGCGCCCCGGAAGCCGTCGTCGCGATAGACGACGATCCCCCGGCCGTTCCAGTCGCCGTCGGGGTCCGGCCATCCGCCGCCGCCGCCGGGACGATCCTCGTACTGACCCCGGTTGGGTCCGCAAACCAGCAGGCCGTCGCGGTTGAGAATCTCGTAGTCCGAGCAGCGGTTCAGCTCGATCGACGTGCCGCGAATGCGGCCCCGGTCGTCGCGGCAGTCGGCGTAGAGCCGGCCGCGGTTCACATATTCGCCGCTGCAGCTGTCGCGATAGTCGCCGCGCGGCGCCACCCGGGCCTGGACCTCCCCATCCTGCGCCGCGGAAGCTCCACCCGAGACGGCCGCCACGGCGGCCAGCATTTCGATCAACATGGAAGTCCCTCCGGGAGTTGTCAGGACGCACAACGCGTCTGTGAGGGCAGTGTTCACCGGACCGGATGAACCTTGGCTGTACGGCGACGACGGCTTCCGTTTTCTTTTCCGGCGAATAGGCTTATATCGCCGTCATCAACGCCCGGTCGAAAGGCCGGGCGCCGTCGTATCCGGAGCCCGATTTTCGGGCTCCAAAGAAGAAACCGGAACGCCCCCATGACCGACATCCTGATGCCCAAGGCCACCGCGGTCTGGCTGGTCGACAACACGTCCCTGACGTTCGAGCAGATCGCCGACTTCTGCGGCCTGCACCCGCTGGAAGTGCGCGGCATCGCCGACGGCGACGTGGCCCGCGACATCCGCGGCGCCGACCCGCTGGTCAACGGCCAGCTGACCCGCGAGGAGCTGGACAAGGCCCAGAATGACGAGGCCTACCGCATGCAGGCGGTGGTAAGCCGTCACGCCGAATTGATGAAGGGCGGCAAGCCGGCTCCGAAATACACCCCCGTCTCGCGCCGCCAGGATCGCCCGGACGCGATCATGTGGTTCGTACGCAACCACCCCGAGGTGACCGACGCCCAGATCGCCAAGATGCTGGGCACCACCAAGTCGACCATCGAGAGCGTGCGCAACCGCACCCACTGGAACAGCCCCAACATCAAGCCGGTCGATCCGGTGACCCTGGGTCTGGTCGGCCAGCTGGCGCTCGACGAACTGGTCCGCAAGGCCGCCGACAAGAAGGCGAAGGACGACGCGAAGAAGGGCGGCGCAACCCTGCAGCCTGTCGACGCCGCCGAACCCGCCGAGCCGGAATTCGTCCCCGAGGCCCGCGAACGCCGCGGCGCCGAACCGACCGCCGCCTCGGTCTTCGGTTCCAAGGACTGAGCCTTTCCCCGACAAGAAAAACGGCCCCGGGATCGCTCCCGGGGCCGCTGTCCTTTCGGGAGACTGTCGCTAATGCGCTCGGGCCTCCAGGCTGGTGATCTGTTCCTTGAGCCGGAGCTTCTGCTGCTTGAGCTCCCTTACGCGAAGCGAGTCCGCGGACGGGTGGGTCGTCTCTCTCCGGATGGTCTCATCCAGGTTGCGATGACGGTTTCCCAGTTCGCGGATACGAGCTTCGATGGTCATGGCTTGCGCCTCCATGTCTAAGGGACCACTAGATTGAGCGCCCGGCTCGACCGGCTGTAGAATCACAATCCGGTGAGCCGCCGGCCGTCCGGACACGGACCACCCTGGAGCCCGAATTGGCCGAAGATGTGAACGGAGCGGTACGGAACCCGTCCTCGCCCGATCCCCGCCGCCTCGTGGTCGGGATTTCCGGCGCGTCCGGCGTGGCCTACGGCGTTCGAACCCTGGACGCCCTGCGCGACCTCGGGGTCGAGAGCCACCTGGTCGTCACCCGGGCCGCGCTCCTGACCCTGTCGCAGGAAACCGAAATCTCCGCCGACGACCTGATGGGCCGCGCCGATGTGACGCATCGTCTCAACAATGTGGGCGCCTCGATCGCCTCGGGTTCCTTCCGGACCATGGGGATGATCGTCGCCCCCTGTTCGGTCCGCACCATGAGCGAGATCGCCACCGGGGTGACCTCCACCCTGCTGACCCGCGCCGCCGACGTGGTGCTCAAGGAGCGCCGCCCGCTGGTGCTGATGGTTCGCGAGACCCCCCTGCACCTCGGCCACCTGCGCACGATGACCGCCCTGGCCGAGATGGGCGCGGTCATCGCGCCTCCCCTGCCCGCCTTCTATGCCCGGCCGGTCTCGATCGCCGAGATGATCGACCAGTCGGTGGGCCGGGCCCTGGACCTGTTCGGCCTCGACTGGCCGGCGGTGCGCCGTTGGGACGGACTGAAGGGCGCGACCGCCGAATGAGTCTCCGGGACTGGTCGCTCAAGGCCTGGGCCGCCGACGGCGTCGCCGACGCCTGTCTGGAGCTCCAGGACTCCGCCGGTCAGAATATTCCACTGCTGCTCTGGGCCGCCTGGTGCGCCACGGAAGGACGCACGCCGGACGAGGACGCGCTGGAGGCCGCCGCCGACACGGCCCGCGCCTGGCAGGAGACCGCCATCGCGCCCCTGCGCGCCGTTCGCCGGGCGCTCAAGCCGCGCGCCCCCGACCTTGACGACGCCGATCGGGAAGCCGTCCGGGCCCAGGTAAAGGCCGTGGAGCTGGAGGCCGAGCGCCGCCTGCTGGCCGCCCTGGAGGTCATCGCCCCGCCGCCGACCGGCCCCGCCCAGGCTTCGCTCGCCGCCCTCGTGGCCGCGGCCCGGATCTGGTCGCCGATGACGCCTCGCGCCGGACTGGTCAGGCTCGCGGAGCGCCTTCCGGCCTGACGCGACGCGCGCTATAAGCCCGCCTCCGGGGCACGACCATGAACGACGACGAACCCTTTCTGACCGAGGAAGAGCTGGCGCTCCACGCCCGTCTCAAGGTGCTGCAGCTCGAGCACGCCGACCTGGACGCCTCGATCGACGCCCTGGGCCGCATGCCGGTGCCGGATCAACTGATGATCGCCCGGCTCAAGCGCAAGAAGCTGGTCCTGCGTGACGAGATCACCAAGATCGAGGATCGCATCCTGCCCGACATCATCGCCTGAGCGTAAGTCAGCGCCCTTTCTTGCGCACCCACATGGCGGCGTCGGCCTCGGCCAGCCAGACCTCGGGATCGGTGTGGGCGGAGAAGGCGCGGACGCCGAACGAACCGCCCAGCCGGGCCTGCTCGCCCTCCCATCGGAACCCGTCGGCCTCCAGGGCCGCGGCCAGACGTCGGGCCTTCTCGCGCCCTTCCTCCAGGCCGGCATTGAGCATCAGCAGGGCGAATTCGTCGCCGCCCAGCCGCCCCACCGCGTCCGACTCGCGCAGATTGGCCTTCAGCAACTCGGCCACCTGCACCAAGGCGGCGTCTCCGGCGGCGTGGCCAAGGGAGTCGTTGACCTTCTTGAAGCCGTCGAGATCGAGATAGAGCAGCACCGCCGGCGTGCCGTGACGCTGGCAGAAGGCCATGGCGCTGCGCATGGCGGCGATGAATCCCCGCCGGTTCAACGACGGCGTCAGCACGTCGTGGTCGGCCGCCGCCTCGGCCGCCTCGGCGCGCAGGCGCAGGGCCTCGACCTCGGCGCGCAGGCGCTCGATCTCGGCTTGGGGGTCGATGACGGCCGCGTCGGTCACGAGCGAAGTGGGCTCCCCGGCCGGCGACTCAGACGCTCCGGCACACGACAAGCCTAGCGCGCTCGGTTGCGGGCGCAACGCGAGTCCTGTATCGCGCCGCTTTCGTCGGAAAGGGCTGCGACTCATGACGACCGGTACCCCGCCAGTGGCGATCATCATGGGCAGCCGTTCGGACTGGCCGACGATGAAGCACGCCGCCGACTCGCTGGACCGGCTGGGCGTGGCCTGGGAGGCGAAGGTCGTCAGCGCCCACCGCACGCCCGGACGCCTGTACGACTTCGCCACGGGCGCGCGCGGCGCGGGTTTCAAGGTCATCATTGCCGGGGCCGGGGGCGCCGCCCACCTGCCCGGCATGGCCGCCTCCATGACCGAACTGCCGGTGCTGGGCGTGCCGGTGGAATCGAAGGCGCTCAAGGGCATGGACAGCCTGCTGTCGATCGTCCAGATGCCCGGCGGCGTGCCGGTGGCGACCCTGGCCATCGGCGAAGCCGGGGCGAAGAACGCCGGCATCCTCGCCGCCCAGATCCTGGCCCTGTCGGATCCGGTTCTGGCCGGCCGCCTCATCGCCTTCCGCGAGGCCCAGACCGAGGCCGTGCCCGAGACGGTCGAGGACTGAGTGGCGACGCTTCCGCTGCCCCCCGGCTCGACCCTCGGCATCCTCGGCGGCGGCCAGCTCGGGCGGATGCTCAGCCAGGCCGCCTCGCGCCTCGGCTTCAACGTCGTCATCCTCGACCCCGAGGAGAACAGCCCCGCCGGTCGCGTGTCCCAGGGCCAGATCGTGGCCGCCTATGACAATCCCACGGCCCTGGGCGTGCTGGGCCAGACCTGCGCGGCGGTGACCTTCGAGTTCGAGAACGTGCCCGCCGCTTCTGTGGCCCGGCTGGTCGAAGGCGGCGCCGTCGTCGCCCCGGGACCGAAGGCGCTCGCCGTGGCCCAAGACCGCGTGGACGAGAAGACCTTTCTGAACAGCGTCGACGCGGCGACGGTGGACTTCGCGCCCGTCGACGGTCTCGACGATCTGCTGGCCGGGTTGGAGCGACTGGGCGCCCCCGCCCTGCTGAAGACCCGCCGCGAGGGCTACGACGGCAAGGGTCAGGTCTGGGTCCGTTCCGCGAGGATGGCGGCGGACGCCTGGGCCGCCGTCGGCGAACGCCCCGCCATCCTCGAAGCGAAGGCCCCGTTCCTGCGCGAACTGTCGGTCATCGCCGCGCGCGGCCGCGACGGCGCGATCGCCGTCTATCCTCTGGGCGAGAACATCCACAAGGGGGGCGTCCTCAAGACCACCATCGCCCCCGCCGCCGTCGATGCGAAGACCGAAAAGCGGGCCCGCGCCATCGCCAGGGCCATTCTGGAGGGCCTCGACTACGTCGGCGTGCTCGGCGTCGAGCTGTTCGATCTCGGCGACGGCGAACTGCTGGTCAACGAGATCGCGCCGCGCGTCCACAACACCGGCCACTGGACCCAGGATGGCTGCGTCTGCGACCAGTTCGAACAGCATGTCCGGGCCATAGCCGGCTGGCCGCTGGGCCCGACCACGGCCCATGCCCGGGTCGAGATGACCAATCTGCTCGGCGACGAGATCGAGCAGTGGAAGGCCCTCGCTCCGAAGGCCGACGCCCGCCTCCACCTCTACGGCAAGGCCGAGGCCCGCCCCGGCCGCAAGATGGGGCATGTGAACCGGGTGAAGCCGCTCTGAGCGGACGCCGGTCGAGGGGTCGAGAGTCTCGCATCTCCGCGAAAAAATATGGAACGCGGATTTAGCTGAACCGGCCATACCTGCAGAGGCGGCTCGCCGGCCCCTGGGGCGGTGGCGGCGACGGGTGACGGTGTCAAAGACCAGGCCCGGCGGGCATTTCACTATTGTGCACATGGGTGCGTCAGAAGCGGTCGCAGGGCCCGTGTGGAGCGGTGCGGAGACCCGGCCGATGGGGCGGAAGTAGCGAATTCCGGTCCCCGAAAGGGCGGATGGGAGGGGGCGAGAGTCCCCGTATCCCGAGCGTCCCTCTCCTGTTGGGAGAGGGTTTGCTACTCCGCCTTCGCGCCGTACCGCATCCGGGTCAGCGCCTCGCCCACCTTCCTCAGCGGCGCGTCGAAATCCTTGCCCGCCTTCCACTTCTCGAAGGCCATGACGTTTTCGATCCGCGCGGCGACGAAGGCCTCGGCGGCGTCCTTGCCGTCGAACCAGCGCATGGTCAGGGCCGGGATCAGGATGCCCGACAGGATCGCCCGCTTGGAATAGTGGTTCCAGTCGGTCGCCGTGTCCCCGGCCCAAAGCCACAGATGGTCGGCGCTCTCCCACGCCAGCTTCAGCCCCAGATCGGCGTTGGTCGGCAGGGCCAGGAAGGCGGCGCAGCGCCGGGTCGCCTCGAGGTCGGCCGCGCCCGCCTCCATCCGGGCCGAGACGGCGCGGGCGATTCGCTCGCGCATCTTCAGGGATCTGGCGTCGACCTCGCCCAGCGCCGCCAAGGCCCGGTCGTCGTGCCGTCGCGACAGCAGGGCCGCCAGATCACGCGGGCCGTTTGGCAGCAGCAGTTCCTCGTCGCCCAACGACAGGCCGCAGGCCTCGCAGGCCGCCCGGACCATCCGCCCGTTCCAGCCCAGCCGGGGCGCGAGGCCAAGGGCGGCGTCCAGCACCGTCTGCTCCATCCGGTCGCCCCAGTCGGCTTTGAGAGCCTCTCCCCCGGGCGTCTCGTTCGACAGGTGTGGCGCATCGGTCATGACGGCAGCATATCCCCGTCGCGCGGGGGTTTCGACCCTTCAGATTGAGGCGCGACGATCTGGACAGGAGGGGGGGGAACGTGTATCAGCCCGCCTTCATCCGCGGACCCCTGTCCGTCGGACCGAGATTTTATTTGTCTGCCCGTCTCCCTTTCGAGGTGCGCGGCGGGCGGCCAAAGGAGAGTTCAACCTGGTACAGATTTTCGTTCGCGATAATAACGTCGATCAAGCGCTCAAGGCCCTCAAGAAGAAAATGCAGCGCGAAGGCAGCTTCCGCGAGATGAAGCGCCACGTGCACTACGAGAAGCCCTCGGAGAAGCGCGCCCGCCAGAAGGCCGAGGCCGTGCGCCGCGCCCGCAAGCTGGCCCGCAAGCGCATGCAGCGCGAAGGCCTGCTGCCGCCGCCGAAGCCCCGGGTTCCGGGCGTGGGCGGCCCGAGCCGCGGCTAAACCCCGCTCGACAGCCGAACGAAAGGATCAAGGGCCGCCCCGGGAAGCCGGAGCGGCCCTTTTCTATGCTTCCTTCTCCCCTTGCGGGAGAAGGTGGCCGAGCGAAGCGAGGTCGGATGAGGGGTTGCGCCGGCGATTTTGCCTCATCGATAACTGATCGGCCGCAAACCCATCCAGCCGCGCGCCCCCTCATCCGTCAGTCCCGGCTGCGCCGGTCCTGCCACCTTCTCCCGCAAGGGGAGAAGGTCTCAGCCTACTTCCCCCCGCCCCGGATGGCCCCGGCGAAGCTCCGCCAGCTCAGTTTCACGTCGGACAGGGCGCCCGCCCGGAACGCCCGGCCGGCCACCCAGACCATCAGCAGGGCGAAGGCGAACATGCCCGCCATGGTGCCGACGACCTCGAACAGCGGCGGCTCGGACGGGGCCCGGGCGCTCATCAGGAAGGGCGTGAAGAAGGGTATCCACGACAGGATCTGCACCACCGGGGCGTCCGGCGTCCGCAGCGCCATCTGCATGACCAGCAGCGGCACCACCAGGATCATCATGATCGGCCCCATCAGTGTCTGGGCGTCGCGCGGCGTCTCGCAGAAGGCTCCGATAGCCGCGAACAGCACCGCGTACATCAGATAGCCGCCGACGGCGTAGGCGATGAAATAGCCGATCATCCCCCCTTCCATCAGCACCTCGGCGACCATGGCCGCCGTCTCCGGCGCCGCCGTGATCAGGCCGGCCGCGCCGATCCCGCCCCAGACCAGCATCACCGTGGTGGTCAGCATCGCCACGCCCAGCACCTTGCCGGTCAGGATCTCCGACGCCGAGGCCGAGGACAGCAGCACCTCGAGGATCTTGTTCGACTTCTCCTCCATCACGCTGTTCAGCAGGATGGAGGCGCCGGTGATGATCAGCGACCACAGGATGAAGCCCGAGGCCAGGCCGATGATCCCGGGCAGCTGATCGCGGAAGGACACCTCGCCGCCGCTCGCCGACCTCGGCGACAGCGCCGTCACGGCCGGGCGGAAGTGCTCGACCTCCTCGACCACGGCGGGGTCGATTCCCGCGGTATTGAAGGCCTCGCGCCGGTTGGCGCCCCTGAGCGCATCGCGGATGAAATCCTCGACCGTGTCGTCGGTGGCGCGGCGGGTCCAGACGCGCGCGGCCGGTTTGCCGTCGACGCGGTTGAGCAGGACGACCGAGTCCAGTTGATCCGCCTCCGGGAGGTCGTCGCCGAGATAGCGGCGGGCGATCGCCTCGCGGGCTTCGCCCGGCGCGGCGGCCTCCAGATCGGCCGGCGCGGCCACGATCTGAAGGCGCAGACCGCCCAGACGCCTGAGCGCGTCCCCGGCGGCCGAGGCCCCCGCCTTGCCGCCCTTCTTCTCCGCCTCGGCGGCGGCCTCGCGGCGGCGTTCCTCCCGCCGCTCCTGGTCCAGCCGCAGGGCGGTGTGGACCGCGGCGGTCAGGCCGGCCGCCTGCGGGCCTTCCTCGACCACCACGACCTGGCGCACCGGCTCGGACGACATCATCAGGGCCGGAATGGCCCCGCCCAGCACGCCGAAGATCGGAAAGGCCAGTAAGGACAGCCAGAATCCCACCGTCTTGGCGTAGGCGGCGAACTCGCGCCGCGCGATCAGCAGGACGCGCTTCATCGGACGGCCTCCGCGCCCGCCTTCACGGACTGGTCGATGTCGGGATTGTCTCCGGTCAGGCCGATGAAGGCGTCGTGCAAACTGGGCTCGCGCAGTTCGAACCGGCGCACGTCCAGTCCGCCCAGGAAGGCCGCCTTCAACGCCTCCTGCCCTCGGCCGCCCTGCCCCAGCCCGGCCCTCAGCACGCGCACGCCGTCGCTTTCAGAGACCACCTCGACCCCGCTGACGCCGGGCAGGGCCGCGGCCTGGGACGCGTCGATCGCGCCCTCCAGTTCCAGGAACCGCGGCGTGGTCGCCCGGGCCTCGGTCACCGTGCCCTCGAAGGCCTTCCGGCCCCGGGCCAGCAGCACCACCTTGTCGCACAGCCGCTCGGCGTGCTGCATCACATGGGTCGAGAACAGCACCGTCGCCCCGTCGGCCGCCAGCTGCCGGATCACCGCCTCCAGCCCCTGCTGATTGACCGGATCAAGGCCCGAGAAGGGTTCGTCGAGAATCACGAACTCCGGCCGGTGCACCACCGAAGCGATCAGCTGGACCTTCTGGGCCATCCCCTTGGACAGCTCCTTCATCTTCTTTTTCTTCGCCGCGCCCAGCCCCTGGGCGTCCAGCATCTCCCGGGCCCGTCGGCGGCCCTCGCCGGTCGGCAGGCCCTTCAGGGCGCCGAAGAAGGCGATGGCGTCGACAGGGGTCATCTTCTTGTACAGGCCGCGCTCCTCCGGGAGGAAGCCGATCCGGTCGCGCACCTTGCGGCCGTCGTCGGCCCCGAGGATGCCGATCCGGCCCGAGGTCACGCCCTGCAAACCCAGGATCATGCGGATGGTCGAGGTCTTGCCCGCGCCGTTCGGACCCAGGAAGCCGCAAATGGTTCCCTTTTCGACCTGGAAGCTCAGATCGCGCACGGCCTGGAAATCGCCGTACCGCTTGCTGACTCCTTCGAGCGTCAACGCCGCCGCCATGATCCCTCCGAACGCCCGTGTCTGTTCCTGACAGGGATAGGTGTGTAAAGGATGTTTGACAAGCCGGTCCCGGGCCCGCCGTGCTCCGTTGTCATGAATTCCATGTCATGTTCGCCGATACGAGTCGCGCGACCGACGAAAGCGTGAATGCCCTACGAAGTCTCTTCCTCTCCCGTGGCGCCCCCGGCCGGCTCCCGCCTGTGGACGGCCGGCGCCAGCGCGGGCGTCGCCATCGTGGTGCTCGTCGGCCTCGCCGTCCTTCACCCCGACCTGGCTCCCTGGCTGCTGGGCGGCGCGATGCTGGTCGGCCTCACCGCCTGGGCCCTGAACCGGAGCCCCGCCGCGCCGGTCCGCGCCGCCGACGGAACCGGGCCCGCTCCGGCCGCGGCGCCGCTGGAAAGCGACGCGTCGCTTCTGGACAGCGTCTTCGAGGCCCTGGCCGACCCGGTTCTGGTGGTTTCCGGCGGAGAAGCCGACGACATCGCCGGCCGCCGCATCGTGCTGGCCAACGCCGCCGCCCGCGATCTGCTGCGCATCCAGCGCGAAGGCGCCCTGCTGGTGCCGGTGCTCCGCGATCCCGCGGTGCTCGAGGCGATCGACGAAGCCCTGTTCGGCGGCCTGACGCGCACCACCGATTACGCCGGCGTCGGCGCCCAGACCCGGCACTGGCGAGCCCTGACCCGGCCGCTGTCCTCCGGGGACGGCGGCGGGCTGGCCCTGGTGGTCCTGCGCGACGAGACCGACGTACGGCGCATGGAGCTGATGCGCGTCGACTTCCTCGCCAACGCCAGCCACGAGCTCAAGACCCCCCTGGCCTCGCTCTCGGGCTTCATCGAGACGCTGAAGGGCCACGCCCGCGACGACCCCAAGGCCCGGGACCGGTTTCTCGACATCATGGCCGCCCAGGCCGACCGGATGAGCCGGCTGGTCGCGGACCTGCTGTCGCTCAGCCGCATCGAGCTGAACGAGCATATTCCGCCGGCCGGCCGGGTCGATCTGGCCCGCGCCGCCGCCGACGTGGTCGACGCCGTCAGCGTGCTGTCGGCCGAGCGCGGAGTGACCGTGCGGCTGCACGACCGCGAGACCAGCGCCCCGGTTCACGGCGACCGCGACGAAATCCTCCAGGTGGTCCAGAATCTGGTCGACAACGCCGTCAAATATTCGCCCCCGGGCGGCACGGTCGAGATCGTCATCCGGCCCGACATCACCCTGGACGAGGGTTCGGCGCCCTGGTCGGGCGAGAATCGCGGCGAGGGCGCGACGCGCCTGCCTCTCGTCACGCCGGACCGCGAGGTCGGCCAGCGCTACGCCGCCGTCACCGTGCGCGATCGCGGGCCCGGCATGGCGCGCGAACATCTGCCGCGCCTGACCGAGCGCTTCTATCGGGTCGAAGGGCAGAAGAGCGGCGAACGCCAGGGCACCGGCCTGGGCCTGGCCATCGTCAAACACATCGTCAACCGGCACCGAGGCGGGCTGACGGTCGAGAGCGCGCCGGGGCTGGGCGCCGTCTTCACGGCCTATTTCCCCGTCGCCCCGCGCCGGGACGTCGCGACGCCGGTGTGACGCTTCCGTCTCGACCGGCCCGACGACGTAACAGAACTGTCACGCGGCCGTCTTAATCCGCTGACCATTCGGGGGCAGGTTCCGCCGCGGGGCGAACCGGGCGACCGGCCGTTCCGATTCCCGCTCCCCGGACGCCCATGACCTGGCTTTTCCTGCCGATCCTGATCGCCGCAGCCTTCGCCGCCTATGTCGGCGGCCGGGCCGTGGCCGGTCGGCGGGCCGCCGGCCTGCCGTCCGGACAGCGCGCCCACTCCCGTCCCGGCCAACACGGCGCCTACGCCCTGATCTGGACGCTGATCCCGGCCCTGGTCGTGCTGATCGCGGCCTCGATCTTCTCGCCGGACATCGAACGCCAGCTCACCGCCTCCGGCGCGCCCGAGGCGGTGCAGCAGCTCGAACCCTTCCGCCGCGAAGCCTTCTTCGCCGACGCCCGGGCCGTGGGCGCAGGACGTCCGGCGGTTCAGATCTGGCCCGCGCCCCATGCGGAGCTCCTGCCCGCCGAGGGCCGGCGAGTCGCGCGCATCGGCCATATGCTGGACCTCGGCGGCCTGGTCGGGGGCGCTTTGGCCGCCCTGCTCGGCGCCCTGTTCGTCTTCGGCCAGATCCGCCCCGGCATGCGGGCCCGCAACCGGGTCGAGGGCTGGATCGTCGGCCTGCTGTTCGTCTGCTCCGCCGTGGCCATACTGACCACCGTCGGCATCATCGCCTCGCTGGTCTATGATTCGATCCGCTTCTTCTCCACCGTCCCGATCACCGAATTCCTGTTCGGGACCCAGTGGAGCCCGCAAACCGCCATCCGCGCCGACCAGGTCGGCTCGACGGGCGCCTTCGGGGCCCTGCCCCTGTTCGTCGGCACCTTCCTGATCATGCTGATCGCCATGGCCGTGGCGGCCCCGGTGGGCCTGTTCTCCGCCATCTACCTGTCGGAATACGCGGGCCCCGCCTTCCGCGCCGTGGTCAAGCCGGTGCTGGAGATTCTCGCCGGCGTGCCGACCGTGGTCTACGGCTTCTTCGCCGCCCTGACCGTCGGGCCCGCGTTTCGCGAATTCTTCAACGGCCTGGGCGCCCTGATGGTCGGCGGTCCGCTGGACGGCCTCGGCCAGTATCTGATGCTGGTCCAGAACCAGATGGCGCTCGTCGCCGGGGCGGTCATGGGCATCATGCTGATCCCCTTCGTCAGCTCCCTGTCCGACGACATCATCAACGCCGTGCCCCAGTCGCTGCGGGACGGTTCCTACGCCATGGGGGCGACGAAGTCCGAGACGGTCAAACGGGTGCTGCTGCCCGCCGCCCTGCCCGGCGTGGCCGGGGCCATGCTGCTGGCCATGTCGCGGGCCATCGGCGAGACCATGATCGTGACCATGGCGGCGGGCCTCGCCGCCCGCCTGACCCTGAACCCGCTGGACACGGTCACCACCGTCACGGTCCAGATCGTGACCTTGCTGACCGGCGACCAGGAGTTCAACAGCCCCAAGACCCTGTCCGCCTTCGGCCTGGGGCTGACCCTGTTCCTGGTCACCCTGCTGCTGAACATCGTCGCCCAGCGCATCGTCCAGACCTATCGGCAGCAATATGACTGACGTAACGCCGGAAATGCGCGCCGACCGCCTGCGCGCCGGGCTGAAGCGCCGCTACGCCCGCGAGGGCCGCTTCAAGCTGTACGGCCTGCTGGCCATCGGCGTGGCCGTCGGCTTCCTGCTGTTGCTGCTGGGCCGGATCATCGAGCAGGGCCACACCGCCTTCTACACCCACACCCTGACCGTGCCGGTCTACATGGACCCGGGCCGCGTCGACGTCGCCTATCCGCAGGGGACCAATTTCGAGCAGCTGGTCGCGGAGCAGCAACTGGCCCGCTTCGGCGTCGCCGACGACGCCGGGGGGACGAAGGCCGCGGCCATGCGCGGCCTGTTCTCGTCCGAGCTGAAGTTCGTGGCCGCCGCCCGCGTCGCCCGCCAGCCCGGCCTGATCGGCCAGACGCTGCCGATCGCCGCGCCGGTTTCGGACGACGCCGACCTGTATCTGAAGGGCGAGATCTCGCGCTCGACTCCGGCCGACCAGCGCCGTCTGTCCGACGAACAGCTCGACTGGCTGGACCGGATGAAGGCCGACGGCCTGGTCGCCGCCCACTTCAACAGCGGCCTGTTCACCAAGGGCGATTCGACCGAACCGGAGCTGGCCGGCGTGCTCGGCGCCGTAATCGGATCGGCGCTGATGCTGCTGGTCACCGCCGCGATCGCCATTCCGCTGGGCGTCGGCGCCGCCCTGTATCTTGAGGAGTTCGCGCCGCGCGGCCGGATCACCGACCTGATCGAGGTCAATATCAACAACCTCGCCGCCGTGCCGTCGATCATCTACGGCCTGCTGGGCCTGGCCCTGTTCATCAACTGGATGCACCTGCCCCGCGCCAGTCCGCTGGTCGGCGGTCTGGTCCTGGCCCTGATGGCCTTGCCGACGATCATCATCGCCACCCGCTCGTCCCTGAAGGCGGTGCCGCCCTCGATCCGCGAGGCCGCCCTGGCCATGGGCGCCTCGAAAACCCAGACCGTCTTCCAGCACACCCTGCCGCTGGCCATGCCCGGCGTCATGACCGGCGCCATCATCTCCATGGCCCACGCCCTCGGCGAGACCGCCCCCCTGCTGCTGATCGGCATGGTCAGCTTCATCCCGGGCATTCCCACCAGCATCGGCGAGCCGACCGGGGCCCTGCCCTCGCTGGTCTATATCTGGGAGAACGCCTCCGAACGCGCTTTCCACGAGCGTACGGCCGCGGCCATCCTCGTCCTTCTCGCCTTCATGATCGTCATGAACGCCGCCGCCATCTTCCTGCGCCGGCGCTTCGAACGCCGGTGGTAAGCTGAAATGAAGTTCAACATCTTTCGCGCGGCGGACGGCACCGAAGGCGGCGGCGCGGGCGGCGAAGCCCCGTCCGGCACGCCCGTCATGGCGGCCCCGCCGGTCGTGCACGGCTCCGCGCCGGTCGGTCCGACCAAGATCGCCGCGCGTGACGTCTCGGTTTTCTACAGCGGCAAGCAGGCGCTCTACGACGTCTCGCTGGACATCCCGGACAAGACCGTCACCGCCCTGATCGGCCCGTCGGGCTGCGGCAAGTCGACCTTCCTGCGGACCATGAACCGCATGAACGACACCATTCCGGGGGCCAGGGTCACCGGCCGCATCGAGATGGACGGCGAGGACATCAATGCGAAGTCGGTCGATCCCGTGCTGCTGCGCGCCCGCGTCGGCATGGTGTTCCAGAAGCCGAACCCCTTCCCCAAGACCATCTACGAAAACGTCGCCTACGGCCCCCGGATCCACGGTCTGGCGGCGTCCAAGGCCGAGCTCGATGTCGTGGTCGAGGCCTCGCTGAAGCGCGCCGGCCTGTGGGAAGAGGTCGCGGACCGGCTGCACTCGCCCGGCACCGGCCTGTCCGGCGGTCAGCAGCAGCGCCTCGTCATCGCCCGCGCCATCGCCGTCGAGCCCGAAGTCATCCTGATGGACGAGCCCTGCTCGGCCCTCGACCCCATCGCCACGGCCAAGATCGAGGAACTGATCGACGAGCTGCGCGAGCGCTACTGCATCGTCATCGTCACCCATTCCATGGCCCAGGCCGCGCGCGTCAGCCAGCGCACCGCCTTCTTCCACATGGGACGGCTGGTCGAGACCGGCGACACCGAGGACATCTTCACCAATCCGCGCGAGCGCCGTACGCTCGACTACATCACGGGACGGTTCGGATGAACCAGCACACCGTCAAGGCCTATGGGGACGAGCTGAACCAGCTGACCGCGGAGGTCGCCCGCATGGGCGGCCTGGCCGAGGCGCAGGTGGCCGACGCGGTGGACTCCGTGGCCCGCCGCGACATCGCCCTGGCCCGCGCCGTGGTCGATCGTGACGCCAGGCTCGACGCCATGCACCGCGACATCGAGCGCAAGGCCATCCGTCTCATCGCCCTGCGCCAGCCCGTGGCCTCGGACCTGCGCCGCGCCCTGGCCTCGATGAAGCTGGCGACGGACCTGGAGCGCACCGGCGACCTGGCCAAGAACATCGCCAAGCGCGGCCTGATCCTGGCCGAGGGCGAGCCGATGCCGCCCTTGACCCGCTCGATCGAGCGGATGGGCAAGCTGGTTTCGATGCGCCTGCGCGACGTGCTCGACGCCTACGCGGCCGCCGAGGTGGACCGCGCGGTGGCCGTCTGGAACACCGACGACGAGGTCGACGAGCACTACAACGCCCTGTTCCGCGAACTGCTGACCTACATGATGGGCGATCCTCGCACGATCACGGCGGGCACCCACCTGCTGTTCATGGCCAAGAACCTCGAACGGATCGGCGACCACGCCACCAACATCGCCGAGACCATCTACTACGAGATCACCGGCCAGGAATTCGCCGGCGAACGCCCCCGCTGGAATCCCGACCCGGACGAGGACGGTTCGCCTCCCGCGCCGGATCCGACGACGCCTGCCTGACTGGAGAGACCGCCGTGCAGCCCTATGTTCTGGTGATGGAAGACGAGGACGCCTTGGCGACCTTGCTCTCGTACAACCTGGAAAAGGAAGGCTATCGCGTCGTCGTCGCCTCCGATGGCGAGGAGGGGATGCTGCAGATCGACGAGCGTCTGCCCGACCTGGTCCTGCTCGACTGGATGCTGCCCAAGCTGTCGGGCATCGAGGTCTGCCGCCGGATTCGCGGCAAGGCCGAGACGCGCAACCTGCCGATCATCATGCTGACCGCGCGCGGCGAGGAGAGCGACCGCATCCGCGGCCTGGACACCGGCGCCGACGACTATCTGACCAAGCCCTTCTCGATGTCGGAACTGATCGCCCGCATTCGCGCCGTGCTGCGCCGCATCCGTCCGGGCCTGGCCGACGACAGCATCAACCACGGCGACATCGTCATCGACCGCGTCGCCCACCGCGTCCGCCGCTCGGGCCAGGAGATCCACCTCGGCCCGACCGAATTCCGCCTGCTCGACCATCTGATGCAGCACCCGGGGCGTGTGTTCAGCCGCGAACAGCTGCTGGACGCGGTCTGGGGTTCGGACGTCTATGTCGAGGCCCGCACGGTCGACGTCCACGTGGGCCGCCTGCGCAAGGCGCTCAACGTCGAGGGCACGGTCAACCCGATCCGCACGGTGCGGTCGGCGGGCTATTCGCTGGATCTGGGCGGCTAGGCGCCGATCAGGAGAAGGCGCCCGCGCCGGCGGCGTCCGGGGCGACGCCCCAGCCCGGTCCGGCGGGCGGCGGATCCATCATGCCGCGCCGGTCGAAGCTCACGGCCGGAACGAACGGGTCATGGGCCAGCAGGTGCGGCCCATAGCCGATCTCGACGGCCCTCAGCGCCTCCCCGCAGGCCGCCGCCGCCAGCAGGCCGGCGCGGGCGGCCAGGCTGGTCTCGCCGACATGGGCTCCCACGATGAGCGGCAGGCCGCGCGCCCGCGCCGCCGCGATGGCCGCAAGCGTACGCATCACCCCGCCGAGCTTCGACACCCGGACATTGGCGATCCACCGCGTCCCCGAGGGCGCCGCCTCAAGGTCGTGGAGGGTGAGAAAACTCTCGTCCAGGACAATGGCCAGACCGGTCCCGCGGGCCGCCGCGACCATGGCGGGCCAGTCGCGGGCCGCCACGGGCTCCTCGACGGCCCACGCGCCGGCCGAGGCCGCGACCGTCAGTCCGGCGATGGCCGATCGGGCGTCCGGCCACAGGTTGTTGGCGTCCAGCCGCACCGGCCCGCGCCGCGCCAACCGCCGCACGCGCGCACCGTCGATCTCCGGCCGTCCGGTCAGTTTCAGCTTGGCGTCGCCCAGGCCCGCGCGGCCGAACCGCCAGGCCAGGACGTGAAAGGCCATGTTCGACCGCACGCCGTAGACGGCCGACACCTGCATCGGCGTCGTCAGGGGCGCCACGCCCAGCAGCGCCTCCACCGAACGGCCGGCCCGGCGGGCGAACAGATCCAGCAGGGCCATTTCGAGCGCGCAGACGGCGCTGGGCCGGGCATCGACCAGAGGTTCGTGGGCGGCCAGCCAGCGGCGCAGCTGGTCGACGTCGCCCACCTCGGCCGCGATGGACGACGCCCGATCGGCGAGAAAGGCCATGGCCCCCTCCACGGTCTCGCCGGTCACATAGGCGCGGGGCGATCCCTCGCCGTAGCCGACGCAGCCCGCTCCGTCCTCGACCCGGACCAGCACATTCGCCGCGCGGCGACGCACCGCCGAGGCGTGGGCGAAGGCGTGGCGGAACGGAATATCCAGGCTGGCGAGGCTAACCTTCGGCGGCATAGGCCCCCTCCTCAAGCCGCCAGGGCGTGAAGTCGAAACCGCATTCCCGCGCGGTCTGCAGGGTCAGCACCTTGAACTGGGAATCCCGCTGCCCGCCGGCGACGCACCAGCGGCGATAGGCGGCCCCGGCCCCCGGCCGCAGGCGGCGCACCTCGACGGGGGCGAGCCGGCCGCTCCTGCGTTTGGCGGCATATTCGATGTTCAGCCGGACAAGCGCCCGCTCGACATCCTGCGCGAGGTCATCCCCGGCGCCCTCGACTTCCAGCCACGCGACATAGACAGCGCGATCCTCGTCGGCGAGGACGAGGTGGAACAGCACGTCGCACCCGGCCGGCGCCGCGGCCTCGGCCAACGCCAGGTTGATCTGGGTTTCCGACAACTTCTCGCCGGTGATGTTGGTCACGCCGCGGCCCTTGCGCTGGAAGGACAGGGTCGGGGTGGCGCCGATGATCGGGCCCGCCCGCAGGATGTCGTTGATGCGATAGCGGTAGAGGCCGCCCGTGGTGGTGATGATCACCTGATAGTCGCGCCCCGGCTCCAGTTCGTGCGCCAGCCGGGTGTCGCGGCGCCCCGCCTCCCAGTCGTCGGCCTCGACGAATTCGTAAAACGTATCCTCCAGCAGGGGCAGGGCCAGGTTCCGGCGCGCATCGACCACCACCGTGCCGCGCAGCTCGCTGGCGACGTAGCCCGCGTCGATCATCAGCGTCTCCGGCGCGAGCGAACGGCGCACCGCCGCCGCGGCCAGGGCGCAGCTGCCCCCCGTCCAGGTCACCACTCCCGCGAGGTTCGGCCACAGGGCGGCGATCGAGGGTTCGCCGGGCTCGGCCGCGCGGGCCAGGGCCCGGGCCCGCTCCGGCGCCGGAAACAGGGCGGCCGTCATCGCCCGGGCCTGCGCCGGCGTCAGCGATCCCGTCCCGGCGAAAGTCCCGTCCGCCACCTCGGCCAGCAGCTTGCCCCAGTTGGCCCGGCTATGGTCGCGCAGGCGCAGCAGGGTCGAGGGGTTGGCGGTGGAGACGGCGGTGAGGTCGGCGTGCTGCAGGGCCAGCCGGGTGACGGCGGCGTATTTCAGCTCCGCGTCGGCGATCGAGAAGACCTCGGGCGGGACGACGTATTTGCGGCGAACCACGGCCGGCATTGTCTCGTAGATCAGGCCGGTGACCGAGCCCGCCGGAACCCCGCCCGCCAGGGTCTCCTCGCAACGCGCGCCGCCCAGCGCCAGGATGCGTCCGGAGAACAGCCGGCAGGCCCGATGCTGGACGAAGCTCATGACCCGCTGGGCGCGCTTCATCTGCGCCAGGCCGGTCGGGGTCACCGGCAGGTATTTGGGCGCCGCCGTCGTGCCGCTGGTCCGGGCGTACATCAGCGGCCGTTCCGCGACCAGGGCCGCCTCGTCGGCGATCTGCCGCTCGATCCACGGCCGCAGGTCCTCGTATTCGACGATGGGCGCGGCGGCGCGCCAGGCGTCCGGACCGGCGATCCCGGCGAAGCCATGCGCACGGCCGAAGGTCGTGTCCCGGTTGGCTTTCAGGATCGCCGCCAGCGCCCCCGCCTGCGCCGCCGCCGGCCGCCCGGCTGCGCGCATGAGGCGGTCGAGGGCGGCGCGGCCGCTGACCGCCATGGCCGCCTCGAAGGCGAGGTCCGCGAAGGCCAGGGTCAGTCCTCCCGCCGCGGAGCCCGGAACGGCGCGAGCAGCTGGGTCCCGAAGCGGACCGGATAGTCGGTCCCGATCAGCCCCAGGTCGCCCACCTGCCGGTCCCGCGGCCGGTAATAGGTGCCGAAGAGCAGGTCCCAGACGACCAGGGTGTGGGCGTAGTTGTGGTTCGATATCTCCGGCTCGCGCGCATGGTGCCAGCGATGCACTTCCGGCCCGCTGACGAGATAGTTCAG
This sequence comes from Brevundimonas sp., assembly GCF_030704825.1. Lineage (GTDB taxonomy): Bacteria > Pseudomonadota > Alphaproteobacteria > Caulobacterales > Caulobacteraceae > Brevundimonas. The sequence goes on from NZ_JAUYNX010000007.1 coordinate 20,440, forward strand.
GACTCCGAGGCGCAGGTCGATGTTCGAATGCTGGAACAGGCCGCTGACCGCATAGACCACGAAGTAGAAGGCCAGCACCTCGGGCCCCACGCCCAGCAGGATGAACGGCAGGGTGTCGGCGAGAAACTGCAGCGCCTTGTCGGCCGGATGAAAGCGGAAGACGTTGGCCGAATAGAGCTTGGCGGGCTGGTGGTGCGGCGCGTGCAGTCGCCACAACCACGGGACCTGATGGCACCAGCGGTGCAGCCAGTAGCGCAGCAGGTCCCCCGCCGCGAGCTTGAGCAGGACCTGGGCCCACAGCGGCCAGGCGACGGGCCATACCTCGAGAGTCAGGCCGGCGCCGGCCAGCAGACGCTGGCCCGGGAGGGTCAAGGCCCAGACCAGGACCAGCGGCACGAGCAATTGGACGAACACCAGATAGAGACCGTCGTCCGCCAGATCCGTCGCCGTCGGCGCCCAGCTCCGCCGGTACGGAATCCACAGCTCCAGCAACAGGATGGCCGCGCCGCCCGCCGCCACCGCCACATAGGGCGCCCAGGCCAGTCCGGCGCCCCGGTCCAGCAGGGCCCAGAGCAGCAGGACGGCCACGGCGACGACCGTCGGATAGGCCGCCCGCCGGGCCACGCGCCGCATGAGAGGCGTGACGGACGCGGTTTCGGGGACGCGGGCGGGAGCAGTCATGTCGAGCCGACGGAGTTCCCGGACGACGCGCGGAGGGGCGACGGCGGGAGGTTAGCGGGTTCCGCCCGCTTGGCCAGCCCGACGGTCGCCGCGCGCGCTTATCCCGCTTCACAGGCCACGTGAACGGGCTAGGGTCCTTTCGCACCCGACAGGAGTCCGCCATGCGCCGTCGCACCTTCCTTTCGACCCTCCCCGCCGGCGCCCTTCTGGCCGGCGCGACCGGTGCGGCCGCCGGCGCTCCTCCCGCGAATCCCGCCGCTCCTCCGCGCCAGGTCGAGCCCGCCGACCCGTTCGCCGACGTCGGCCCCGGCGACCGCAACAGCGGCCTCCAGTTCGTCAGCCGCTCGACCGTGTGGGGCGCGCACGGGGCCGCCGCGACGGCCCACCCGCGCGCCACCCTGATCGGCATCGAGACGCTGCGTCGCGGCGGCTCGGCCATCGACGCGGCCATCGCCATCAACGCCGCCCTCGGCTTCCTCGAGCCCACGGCCAACGGCATCGGCGGCGACGCCTTCTGCATGCTGTGGGACCCGGCGCAGAGGAAGGTCGTGGGCTTCAACGGCTCGGGCAACAGCCCCCGCGGCCTGTCGCTGGAGACGGCGCGGTCGAGGAAGGCGGAGGACGGCTATCTGCCGCCCTATGGCGCCGTCACCATCAACGTCCCCGGCACGGTCGACGCCTGGTGGAGCGCCCACCAGCGCTACGGCAAGCTGCCGTGGAAGGACGTCCTGCTGCCGGTCGCCGAGCTGTGCGAGGAGGGCGTGCCCATGCCCCAGCTGATCGCCTGGTACCTCGAGCGCAACATGGCCAATTTCGATCGCCGCGCCGCGATCATCGAGGAGAACGACAACCGCAGGAAGGTCTACGCCCCTGGCGGCCGCACTCCGGCGGTCGGCGAGGTCTTCGCCAATCCGGACCTCGGCCGCACGCTGCGACTGATCGCGGAAGGCGGGCGCGACGCCTTCTACGACGGGCCGATCGCCGACCACATCGAACGCTATTTCCGCCGCGTCGGCGGCTGGATGACCCGCGCCGACCTGGCCCCGCACCGCACGGAATGGGTCGAGCCGATCCGCACCGACTATCGCGGCGTCGACGTCTACGGCCTGGGTCCCAACACCCAGGGCCTGTCGACCAATCAGATCCTCAACATCTGCGAACAGTTCGACCTCAAGGGCATGGGCTTCCAGTCCGCCGCCTCGATCCACCACCAAGCCGAGGCCAAGCGGCTGGCCTTCGAGGACCGGGCGAAATGGTTCGCCGACGAACGCTTCAGCCGCACCCCGGTCGAGTGGCTGAACTCGAAAGCCTACGCCGCCGAACGCGCGCGCCTGATCCGCCCCGACCGGGTCATGGACCGGGTCTTCCCGGGCGACGCCCCGACCCAGGGCGACACCACCTATTTCAGCGTCGCCGACAAGGACGGCATGATGGTCAGCTGGATCCAGTCCAACTACCGCGGCATGGGCTCGGGCCTGGTGTCCGACGGCCCGGACGGCGGGACCCTCGGCTTCATGTTCCAGGACCGGGGCGAGCTGTTCAACCTGACCGACGGCCACCCCAACGTCTATGCGCCGGCCAAGCGGCCCTTCCACACCATCATTCCCGGCTTCGCCTGCAAGGGCGGCGAGCCGTGGATGGCCTATGGCGTCATGGGCGGCGGGATGCAGCCGCAGGGACAGGCCCAGATCATCATCAACATGGTCGACTACGGCCTCGATCCGCAGGAGGCCGGCGACGCCCCGCGCTGGCAGCACGAAGGCTCGTCGGAACCGAGCGGACACCCCGCCGAAGGCGTGGGGACCCTGTTCCTCGAGACCGGCGTGCCGGCAGCGTCGAAGGCGCAGCTGGAGGCCATGGGCTGGGTTCTGGGCGGACCCAACGGCGGCTTCGGCGGCTATCAGAACGTGGTGCGCCAGGCGAACGCGCGCGGTCCGTGGACCTACGGCGCGGCCTCGGAGATGCGCAAGGACGGGCTGGCGCTGGCGTACTGACCCGCCACGCGACCGCCGCAATCGGGCGTCAACCCTTGCACACGCACAGGTACGGTACGTGACCGGGGGGCTCATGATTGCACTGTTCGCCGCCGCGACGATTCTCGCCGCCGCTCCCTGTTCGCCTCCGTCCGGGCACGAGGCCTTGTGGACGCCGGAGACCCGCTTCGTGATCGTGGGCGAAATCCACGGCACCGCGGAGACGCCCGCCGCCTTCGCGCAACTGGTCTGCGCCGCGGCGGAACAGGGACCGGTGACCGTGGCGCTGGAGCTGCCTACGGAAATGCAGCCCCGACTGGACGCCCTCCTCGCGGCTCCGGACGACACGACGGCCGCGGAGGCTCTGCGGGACACCATTTTCCAAAATGCGACCGTGGCGGATGGTCGGACCAGCCTGGCCATGCTGGAGATGATGCAGTCGATCCGCCGGTTGAAGGCTGGCGGGGCCGATGTGGCGTTCCGCGCCTTCCAGCCCTCCAGCCCGAGGCCGGCCGCCTTCGACCAGAACTACTATGAGCTGGACATGGCGGTGGAGCTGTCGCGGGCGGCGACCGGCCGGCCGGAGTCCCGGGTGCTGGTCCTGGTCGGCAACATTCACGCCAGCAAGACGCGCTTCGACCGGTTTGACCTCATGCCTGCCGCGGCCCACCTGCCGCCCAAGGAGACCATCACCCTCAACGTCGCCCAGCAGGGCGGGCAGTCGTGGAGCTGTCAGACGGACGGCTGTCGGGCCCATGACTCCATGACCCGATACGACGCCGAAGCGCGGGGCGTCGTCATGGGCCCCGTCAGCGACGGCGCCTATGACGGCGTCATCGCCATCGGACCATGGACCGCATCTCCGCCGGTCGCGGCCCAGGCTTCAGCGGCTCCGTAGAGCCCTCTCGATCAGCCGGTCCGCCGTGGCGCCCCGGGGCGCGAACGCCAGGGCGGGCCAGTCCGGCGTCAGACGGTCGATGGCCAGCATGATCCCCAGCCCCTCGTCCTGGCTCCAGTGATGGCCTCCGCCCCGCACGAAGGCCGTGGCGTCGGACGGATCGAGACGGCCGCCGCGCGCATCGGTCAGCCACATCCAGGCCGCCCAATTGCCCGTGCCCTCCAAAGTCAGGAACACGTCGTCCGCCTCGGCGTAGAGCGCGTCCGCTTCACGGAACCATCGCCCGCGCCGGATCTCCATCGCCCGTGCGGCCGACGCGAGGCCCGCACGCGCGGCCTGGGCGTCGGGGACTGCGGCGGCCTGGTAAAACAGGTTCCGCTCGATCTCGTAGGCGGCCGGATAGTCCGGCCGCTCGCCGAACCGGTTCTGGATCACGTCGTCGTCGCTGTCCTCGGGCAGGCCTCGCGCCAGCAGGCCGTCGATCCGGACACCCAGGCTCGCGGCCTGCTGGGTGTGGGCGAACTCATGCATGAAGACGACCATCGACAGCCGGCTCCAGTCGCGCGGCTCGCTTGGGTCCGCGCGCCAGACAGACGGAAGGGCCATGATGAAGAACATCCGTCCGTCCGACATTGGCGAGGCGAAGGCCAGTTTCCGGGCTGGAACAGCCCCGCCGTCGGGCAGGCTCACCTGTCCCGAATGGGCGGCGCCGGCCGTGCGATAACGCCGCGCGCCGACGCGGAAATCGCCGCGGTCATCGGGGGTCAGCGTCCAGGCGCAGGCCTCGTCGAACAGGGTGATGACCGGAGTCACCGGTTCGGCGATCCGCAGCCGTTCACGATCCAGCCGGTCCCAGGACGCGAGGGCTTCGCTCGTCCAGGCGCGCGGCTCGCCCGCGAAGCGGCACGGCGGCGGCGCGGGCGTGGCGGCGGTCAGGAAGACGGAGGCGAGCGCGGCGATCATGGTTCGCCCAATGACGGGCCGGGACCGGGATTTCAAATTAACTCGCGGTCATGCCGTCGGACGATCAGCTCGCCGCGATCTCTTCCGGCTCCAGCTCATAGACAGTCGCGCAGTATTCGCAGGTCACCCGGATCTTGCCGTCGGCCTCGACCATCCCGGCGCGCTCCTCCGGCCCGAACGAGGTCAGCACCCCGGCGATGCGCGCGCGCGAGCAGCGGCATTGCGCCACCAGGGCGCGCGCGTCCTCCAGCCGCACCCCGTCCTCGTGGAACAGGCGGAACAGCAGGGTCTCGGGCGTGATGGTCGGGTCCAGCAGCTCGTCGTCGGCCAGGGTCTGGAACAGGGCCCGCGAGCGGTCCCACGCCTCCTCGGTCGGACCGCGCGCGTCGTCGCCCGCGATCAGCTGGATCAGCGCGCCGCCGGCGCGCCAGCCCACGCCCGCGTCGGTGACCACCGAGCCAACGGCCAGCCGCACCCTGGTCGGGATCTGCTCCGACTGCTGGAAATAGTGCTCCGCCGCCAGCGACAGGCTCTCGCCCTCGATCGGGGTGATGCCCTGGGTGCGTTCGAAGTCGGGGCCCCGGTCCAGCGTCATGACGAACACGCCCTGCCCCAGCAGCGAGCGCGCGCCCGGCCGGGCGAAGCCCTGCGAAACCGCCGCCACCTCATCCTCGTCGAAGCGGCAATAGCCGCGCATATGGCCCTGCGTGTCGTAGTCGGCGACGACATAGCGGACGGGACCGTCGCCCTGCGCCTGAACGATCAGCCGGCCCTCGAACTTGAGGCTCGATCCCACCAGCGCCGCCAAGGCGCAGGCTTCGCCGAGCAGGGCCGCCACCGGCTCCGGATAGGCGTGGGCCGACAGAATGGCGTCGATGGTCTCGCCCAGCCGCACCAGCCTGCCGCGCACAGGCCAGCCCTCGATCTGGAAGGCGGCGGCCAGGTCGTCGGACGGCGTGGAGTTCGAGTGTGCGTGATCGGTCAAGGACGTCCCTGCGAGGCGGCGATGGTCGGAAGCGCCGTCAGATAGGCGTCCGTATCGCGAATGGTAAGGCCTGCATGCTAGAGCAGGAACCGGCGCGGTCCCGACCCCGTTCCAGCAAGCCCGATCAAAGCCCACCGACCCGGCGATTTCATGACCAAAGCGACGCTCAAGCCCCTGAACGAACAGGCCATCGTCATCACCGGCGCCACCTCCGGCGTCGGCCTGGCCACGGCCCGGCGGGCGGCGCGGGCGGGGGCCTGCGTCTTCCTGATCGCGCGGGGGGAAAACGACCTGAAGGCCCTGACCGAAGAGTTGCAGGCGACCGGCGCCCGCGCCGCCTGGGCCGTCGCCGACGTGGCCGATCACGACGCCCTGGCCGAGGCGGCCGAAAAATGCGTCCGCCTGTTCGGCGGCTTCGACACCTGGGTCAACAACGCCGGCGTCTCCATCTACGGCGCCATCCGCGAGACCACGCTGGAGGACCAGCGACGCCTGTTCGAGACCAACTACTGGGGCGTGGTCAACGGCTCGCTGGTGGCGGCCGAGCACCTTCGGCAGCGGCCCGGCGGCGGGGCCATCGTCAATGTCGGCTCCATCCTGTCGGACGCCCCCCTGCCGATCCAGGGCGTCTATTCGGCCTCGAAGCACGCGGTGAAGGGCTTCACCAACGCCCTGCGCATGGAGCTGATGCGGGAACAGGCTCCGGTCACCGTCAGCCTGGTCAAGCCGGGGGCGATCGACACCCCCTACAGCAGGCACGCCCGCAACCTGACCGGCCAGGCCGTGCACAATCCCCAGCCGGTCTACGCCACCCATGTCGTGGCCGACACCATCCTGTACTGCGCGAGCCATCCGATCCGCGAGATCACCGTCGGCGGCGGCGGCCGGCTGATCGCCAGCTTCTATTCCGCCCTGCCCGGTCTGGCGGAACCTCTTTTCGCGCGGTTCGCTCCTTCCCTGATGCGGGACAGGGGTTCCGCCTATGAGCCGTACGACGACGGGCTGTACGACCCGACCGACGACGGTCTCGACGAAGAGGTCTACTATCCGATGGTCCGCCAGTTCTCCGCCCTCGCCGAAGTCCGCAAACACCCGGGAATCACCGGCGGCGTCATCGCCGTCCTGGCCGGGATCGGCATCGCCGCCCTTCTGCTGAACCAGCGCAGCGGCCCCACCCGCTACGAGCGCCTCCGGGGCCGCCTGGATCCGCGCGGCTGGATCGACGCCGGGGCCCTTCGCACCCGCTTCGACGACCTGACGGAAACCGTGCGCCACGGCCTGGCCGACGCCGGAGAGCGCGCGTCCGAGTTTGGCGACGACGCCCGTCACCGGTCGGAACGTATCCTCCACGGCGCTCGACATTCGTCCCGCAAGGCCTTGAAGAAGCACGGAAAGACAGCCCGACGCTATGCGCATGACGCCGGCGCCTACGCCAGGGACCATGCGAAGGAAGGCGGCGCCCTTCTGGCCCTGGCGACCATCGCCGCCGCCGTCGGCGCCGCCGCCCTGGACGCCCGCCGCCCCGACAGCCGTATCCGCAGCCTCGGCAAATTCTAGGCCCTGCAGCCGAACGTGGACGGCTTAGGGAACGGAAAAGTCCGTCACCCAAAGCTCCCATCCACCGAACTCACCCGCCGGTCGAAGTTCGCCGACGAAGATGATCGGTACGGCTATCCAGCCTCCATAGCGGCCGTTTCGAGCGCTGCTGAGATGCCCGTTCAAGGCCTCTCGCCGTTCCGGCGAAATGGCTCCCATTCGAACGCCGAAACCGAGGTTGGGGCAATCGGCTGAGGTAAAGTGGGTGTGCAGCTGGTCCGACTTGTAGACGCCTTCGACAGCGACGGTCCTTCCGCCAAACGACGCTCGTTCAGCATAGGCTAAACACAAGCTGATTGGAGCGGGAGCGGGAGGTGCTTGATCCTGTGTCCCAGCTCCGGCCGTCGATGCCACGACGTTTACGGCCGCGACGAAAGACACCAACGAAAGTCGCCTGTTCATGAGTCCGAACTCCGGGCGTCAAAAACGAGAAGCAGGGACACCGACCTTCCCGACTTGCCCAGCCTCGCATGGCTCGAGATCGCGCGCATCCCATTTCAGAGGGGCAACCTAGCCTTCCCCATTGCTGCAACTGCGAAGGTGAGCCAAGGTCGCCGGATGGCTGAGCCGACCACCTACGTCTTCGACTTCGATTCCACCCTCGTGCGCATCGAGACGCTGGAGGCCCTCGCCGACATCGCCTTGGCCGGCGCGGCCGACGCCGCGGCGGTCCGCGCCGAGGTCGCCGCCCTGACCGATCAGGCCATGACCGGCGACCTGCCCTTCGGCGAGGCGCTGCGCCGCCGCCTCGCCCTCCTGCCGCTGACCCGCGGCCATGTGGCCGAACTGGCGGCCCGCATCCTCGACGAGGGCACGCCGTCCGTGCGCCGCAACCTGCGCTTCTTTCGTGAGAACGCCGACCGCATCGTCATCCTGTCCGGCGGCTTCCGGGAGATCATCGCCCCCCTCGCCGCCCATCTGCACATCCCGCCCGAGCGGGTCCTGTGCAACGACCTGATCTATGACGCCGAGGGCCGCGTCGCGGGCGTCGATGCGGCCAATCCCCTGTCGGAGGCCGGCGGCAAGCCCGCCGTCATCCGCGCGCTGGACCTGCCGGGCCCCGTGGTCATGGTCGGCGATGGCTGGACCGACGCCGAGGTGAAGCTCGACGGCGCCGCCGACCGCTTTTATGCCTTCACCGAGGTCGTCCGCCGCGAGCGGGTCGTCGCCGCCGCCGACGCCGAGGCCCCGTCGATGGACGAGTTCCTCCACGCCGAGGGCCTCGCGGGCCGCTGGTCCTATCCGCGCGGCCGCATCCGCATCCTGCTGCTCGAGAACATCCACCCCGCCGCCGTCGAGCGGCTCGAGGAGGCGGGCTACACCGTCGAATCGCAGAAGGGAGCCCTGGATGAGGACGCCCTGGTCGCGGCCCTCAAGGGCGTCCATGTGCTGGGCGTTCGCTCCAAGACCCAGGTCAGCGCCCGCGTGCTCGACGCCGCCGACCGGCTGATGGCCGTCGCGGCCTTCTGCATCGGGACCAACCAGATCGACCTCGACGCCGCCGCCGACCGCGGCGTGGCCGTGTTCAACGCCCCCTATTCCAATACCCGTTCGGTGGTCGAGCTGGCCGTCGGCCTCACCATCGCCCTGATGCGCGACGTGGCGGACAAGTCCGCCGCCATGCACCGCGGCGAATGGAACAAGTCCGCGACCGGCTCGCGCGAACTGCGCGGCAAGACCCTGGGCATCGTCGGCTACGGCGCCATCGGCTCGCAGCTGTCCGTGCTCGCCGAGGGACTGGGCATGCGGGTGGTGTTCCACGATCTGACCGAGCGGCTGGCGCTGGGCAACGCGCGCCGCATGGCCTCGCTCGACGCCCTGCTCGCCGAAAGCGACGTGGTCAGCCTGCATGTCGACGGCCGGACGGACAACACCGCCCTGATCGGCCCGGCCCAACTGTCCCGGATGAAACCCGGCGCCTTGCTGCTGAACCTGTCGCGCGGCCATGTCGTCGATATCGGCGCCCTGGCCCAGGCGCTGGGTTCGGGCCGGATCGGCGGCGCGGCCCTCGACGTCTTCCCCGACGAGCCCGCCACCAACGCCGACCCCTTCGACAGCCCCCTGCGCGGCCTGCCCAACGTCATCCTGACCCCTCACATCGGCGGCTCGACCGAAGAGGCCCAGGAGGCCATCGGCGAATTCGCGGCGGAACGTCTGCTCGCCTATCTGAACCGCGGCGACACCACCTTCTGCGTCAACCTGCCCAATGTGCAGCTGGCCGAGGTGTCCGGCGCCCACCGCATCCTGCACATCCACCGCAACCAGCCCGGCGTGCTGGCGGCGCTGAACCGGGCCCTGACGGACGCCGGCCTCAACATCCTGGGTCAGCATCTGAAGACCGACGAACGGACCGGCTACGTCATCACCGACGTCGATCGGGACTACGATCCCGCGGCCCTCCGGTCGCTGCGGAGTGTGGCCGGAACGCTGCGCTTCCGCATGCTCCACTGACAAGCTTCCCCGACGGCATCTTGCGCGGGTGCGAAAGGCGCGCGCAGTATCCCGCAACGGTCGCATGATGACGGCCGAGGGAGGATCATCGATGTCTCGTTTCCTGCGCAGCGCGGCACTCGCCGCCCTGACCGTGGCCGCCGCCGGCGCCATGGCGTCAGCCGCCAGCGCCCAAGCCTACAACCGCCTCATCGTGTTCGGCGACAGCCTCAGCGACAACGGCAACCTGTACGCGATCTCCGGCCAGCCCACCTCGCCGCCGTACTTCCAGGGCCGCTTCTCCAACGGCCGGGTCTTCACCGAGCTTCTGGGCTTCAACGCCGGACGCTACACGGCCGGCGCGCCGGTGACCGGCAGCGTCAACTACGCCTTCGGGGGAGCCCGGACAGACAGCTCGGCCGTCCCGCCCGGCATGCGCAACCAGCTGCTGGCCTATACCGGCGCGGGCGGGACCTTCGGCGCCAATGACCTGGTCAGCATCCTGGGCGGCGCGAACAACATCTTCCAGGCCGTCGGGCCGGCCTCCGTGTCCCCCAACCCCACCGGCTTCATCCAGCCGGTGGCCCTGGCCGCCGCCGCCGACATCAACTTCATCGTCAACAGCGTCGCGGGCGCCGGCGCCGGGACCATCCTGGTCAGCAACCTGCCCAATCTGGCGCTGACTCCCCAGTTCAACCAGGGCCCGGGCGCGCCCGCCGCCCCGCTGGCCGACTACGCCGGCACCCAGTTCAACGGCGCCCTTCTGAACGGTCTGATGGCGACGGCCGCGGCGCGGCCGGGGACCAACATCATCCTGCTGGACCTGTACAAGATCGGTCCCGCCCTGGTGGCCGATCCCGGTCGCTTCGGCCTGACCAATGTGAGGGACGCCTGCTTCAACGGCGTCACCGTCTGCGCCAGCCCGGACAGCTATCTGTACTGGGACAGCGTGCACCCGACCGCCGCCGGTCACCGGCTGCTGGCCGCCCTCGCCGACGACTATCTCTACTATGGCGACCAGGGCGCGCAGTCGGCCGTCCAGGCCGAAACCGCCTTCCGCCAGCGCGAGGACCTGCTGGACCTCGCCAGCGAAGGCCTGTCCGGGCGCGAGGCCTGGGAGCCGGGCTCCCACCTGACCTTCGGCGCCATCGCCGACAGCGTCGAGACCGACGCGCGGGGCGTGGTGGCCGCGGCCGAGGCGACCGGCTGGGGTGTCCGGGGGGGACTGGATCACGCCCTGTCCGAACACATGCGCTTCGGCCTGGCGGCGACCTTCCGCAAGGCCGAGGTCGATGCCGGCCCGATGGCCTTCGAGGTCGACAGCTACGCCTTCGACCTCTACGCCGGCTGGCGCTCGGGCGGGCATTTCATCAACGCCACGGTCGGCGGATCGATCGACCAGTATGACGAGATCACCCGCGTGACCTCCCTGACCCCGGTCATTCATACCGGCGAGACAGACGGCGGCAGCGTCGGGGCCCGCATCCAGGGCGGCGTCTGGTTCGACATGGGCGGGATCGGCCTGTCGCCCCGCGTGGCGGTCAACTACGTCTCGACCGACGTCAACGGCTACATCGAACAGGGGCCGGCGGCCCAGTACGCCTATCAGGACCGTACGGTCCAGGCAGCCAGCGGCGAGGTCTCGCTGCGGGCCGAAGGCGGCGGCGGCGGCGTCAGCTTCTATGTCGAGGGCGGCTATCGCGATTCCTTCGGCGACAGCAGCGATGCGGTCCGGACCGGAATCGCGGCCAACCCGGCCCATATCCTGGCTCGCGAGGTGGAGGATCCGTTCGGCGGCTCGCTGCTGGCCTCGGCCGGCGTCGAGGCCGACCTCGGCCCCGTAAACGTGTCGTTCGGCTATCGCGGCCGTTTCGGCGACGCCGCCGACAGCCACGTGGGCGCGATCACCTTCCGCCTGCCGCTGTAACAGGCGGAGCCGGCGCGACGGAACGGGCGCGCGATCCCTGGATCGCGCGCCTTTTCGTTCCCTGCCTGCGACGACCTGCCGCCCCTCGCCGCCCCAAAGCGGCCCCACAAAACCTTAGAACGGCGCTCTCCCGGTCGCTGGCCGCAGTGCGTCGCTCCTCGCGACCTGCCGGCGCCTTCCCTGCTCAGCTTGAGCCGAAAACGGAGCCGACGCCGCCATGCGACGCCTGTTGCCGACCGTCCGGTCGTTTCTCATCCATTCCGGCCAGGCCGCCGCCTTGGGCGTTGTGGCCGTGCTGGCCATGGCCGCTGCGCCCCTGCCCGCCGCGACCGCCGAGCCCTCGGCCGCCCCGGAAGCGCCGCCCGCCACCGCCGTGGCCGAGCCCGCCGGGCCGGTGACGCGCGAGATCGCCTTCGAAAGCCCGGTCAAGGGCTATGCCGTCAACTCCGCCTTCGGCATGCGCCGCCTGCCCGGTCAGGCCATGCGCCGGCATGACGGCGTCGATATCGCGGCCCCGCGCGGCACCGGAGTCTACGTCGCCGCCGAGGGCGCCGTGACGCGCACCGGATACGACCCCGCCGGCTACGGTCGTTTCATCGAAATCCGCCATCCCAACGGCATGACCACGCTCTACGGCCACCTCAGCCGGCTGGACGTCCGGTCGGGCGACCGGCTCGACGCCGGCGAGCGCATCGGCCTGGTCGGCAACACCGGCCGATCCACCGGACCCCACCTGCATTTCGAGGTTCGCCGCGGCGACCGGCAGGTCGATCCGGTCAAGGTCATGGGGCAGGCGTTCGAGGTCGTCGTCGCCGCCGTAGCCTGAATCTTCGCCCGCCCACGGTTTCTTCACCCCTTTCCGGGATGATCCGCGCCTGAGAGGGGGCGACTTGAACCGGATTCTCTACTGCATCGCGCTCGAGCATGACTGGCGCTGGACGCTGGCCGCGGCGCTGGTCTGTGTGATCGGCATCGGCACAGCCCTGCGCTTGCTCGGCCACGCCCGTGAGATGTCCGGCCATCGACGCCGCAACACCGCCCTTCTGGCCGCCTTTGTCGGCGGGCTGGCGATCTTCTCGACCCACTTCCTGGCCATGCAGGGTTATCAGGCTGGCGGCGAGATCCGCTACGGCGTGTGGCCGACCCTCGCATCCCTCGTCGCCGTTCTCGGCAGTTTCATCCTGGCCGCCGGCGTCGTCCTGGTTCAACCTCGACGGGCAAGCCGCGCGATTGGCGCGATTCTGGCCATGGCCGGCGTGGCCGCCATGCATTTTATCGGCATCGCCGCCCTGGAAATGTCGGGAGAGATCGTGTGGCGGCCGGAACTCGTCGTTCTGGCCATCGTCGGAGGCATGACGATCGCCGGCCTTGCCGGGGCCTTCGTCTATGGCCCTGGCCTGAAGCGGCTGATCGCGACCACCCTGTCCGGCGCCGCGGCGGTCGTCGTGCTTCACTTCGTGTCCATGAGCGCCATGACCGTGATCCCGCGGGCCGTGAGCATGAGCGCAGCGACGGTTTCCGGGACGGTCATGACCGGCGTCCTCGTCGCCATGGTGGCCGGGATCGTGACCATCGCCGCCATGATCGCCTGGATGAGCTGGATCGCCCGGTCCAGCGCCCTGGGCCATGTCCGGGAGGCCATCGACGCCATGCCCGACGGCCTTGCCTTCTATGACGCCGACGACCGGCTGGTGCTGTGGAACCACCGCTACGCCGAGGTGAATCCGGAGCTGTCGTCCACCCTCCAGGCCGGCATGACCTTCCGGGAGATCATCCAGATCGGACTGGGCGAGGGTTTGTACGCTGACGCGGTCGGCCGGGAAGAGGCGTGGATCGCCGAGCGACTGGAGTCGCGCAAGGCCCTGTCGAACACGATGGAGCAGCATATCGCCGGCGACCGCTGGCTTCGTGTGGCTGACCGGCGCACGGCGGCGGGCGGCATCGTCACCGTCTGCACGGACATCACCGACCTCAAGCACGGCGCGCGATCCCTGGCCGAGGCCCGTGACGCGGCCCAGGCGGCCAGCACCGCCAAGAGCCAGTTTCTCGCCAATATGAGCCACGAGATCCGCACGCCCCTGAACGGCGTCATCGGCGTCGCCCAGGCCCTTGCCCGGACCGATCTGTCATCCCAGCAGCAAGAGATGCTGCAACTCATCCAGTCTTCAGGCCAGACGCTTCAGGTCCTGCTCAGCGACATTCTGGACCTGGCGCGCGTCGAATCCGGTCGGCTGGAACTGGCCGACGACGCCTTCGACCTTGGCCGGGCCGTGCGCGAGGCGGCCCAGCTGTACGAAACCTCGGCCGAGGCCAAGGGTCTGCAATTCTTCGTCGAGATCGCGCCCGAGGCTGACCGCTGGATTTCCGGTGATCCGGTGCGCATCAAGCAAATCCTGACCAATCTGGTTTCCAACGCGGTGAAATTCACCAACGAGGGCTTTGTCAGCCTGACCGCCGCGCCGGGTCCGGACCACGGCGCGGGACCGACGCTTCGCTTCTCGATCGAGGACACCGGCATCGGCTTCGACAGCGACACGCGCGAACGCCTGTTCAGCCGCTTCGAACAGGCCGACGGCGCCATCACCCGCCGGTTCGGCGGCTCGGGCCTGGGTCTCGCCATCTCGCGTCAACTGGCCGAGATGATGGGCGGCGACCTGGACTGTGAAAGCGAACCGGGCGGCGGTTCAGCCTTCATCCTGACCATCCCCTTCCGGCCGGTCGAGATGCCGACGGCAGCGGTTCCGGCCGCGATGGAAGCTCGGGACGACGAACGGCCCGCGATCCGGGTGCTGCTGGCCGACGACCATCCCGTCAACCGCAAGGTGGTCGAGATGATCCTGGCCCAGGCCGATGTCGAACTGACCGCGGTCGAGAACGGCGCCGAGGCGCTTCAGGCCTGCCGCGACGCCGACTTCGATCTGATCCTGATGGACATGCAGATGCCGGTCATGGACGGACTGACCGCGACGCGTGAAATCCGGCTGCATGAAGCCGCCATGGGCCTGGACCGCACCGCCATCGTCATGTTGACCGCCAACGCCCTGCCCGAACATATCGCCTCGGCCGAGGCCGCGGGCGCTGACCGCCACCTGGCCAAGCCGTTCGACGCGGCCGAACTGCTGGGCCTAGTGGAGACCTTGCCCAACACCGCCATCCGCATTGCGGCCTGACGGGCCCTATTCGTAGCCGTGGGCGGCCTCGTTGATGACCTGCGAGGGCATCGATGAGAAGTCGACGCTGACCGGCTGGGCCGCCTTGGCGCGGAAGGTCTTGATGACGTGCTCGAGACGGCGACGCACCTCGCGCTCGGCCTCGGTTCCGTCCGTCAGGTTCAACGGAGCCAGGCAGAAGTCGATGATGGCCGTGGGACTGTTCAGGGGTTGCATGGTCTCTCTCCTGCCTATTCGGCCGCCACGAACTGGGCGGTCTCGGTGGAATCCTTGAGGGCCGTCGTCGAGGACTGGCCGTTCGAGATGACGGTGGCGACCTGGTCGAAATAGCCGGTGCCGACCTCGCGCTGGTGGCGGGTGGCGGTGTAGCCGGCGGCCTCGTTGGCGAACTCGCGCTGCTGCAGCTCGGAATAGGCCGCCATGCCGCGGTCGCGGTAGCCATCGGCCAATTCGAACATGGCGTTGTTCAGGCTATGGAAGCCGGCCAGGGTCACGAACTGGAATTTGTAGCCCATAGCGCCCAGTTCGCGCTGGAATTTGGCGATGGTGGCGTCATCGAGTTTGGCCTTCCAGTTGAAGCTGGGCGAGCAATTGTAGGCCATCAGCTTGCCGGGATGCTCCTTGTGAACGGCCTCGGCGAACCGACGGGCGTCGTCCAGATCGGGGTGTGAAGTCTCCCACCACAGGACATCGGCATGTTTGGCGTAGGACAGGCCGCGCGCGATGCAGTGGTCCAGTCCGGTGCCTTCCTTCAGGCGGAAGAAGCCCTCGGGCGTGCGGTTCTCGCGGTCGATGAAGGGCCGGTCGCGCGCGTCGACGTCCGAGGTGATCAGCTGGGCGCTTTCGGCGTCGGTGCGGGCCACGATCAGGGTCGGGGCGCCCATGACGTCGGCGGCCAGGCGCGCGGCGATCAGGTTGCGCTCATGCGCCTGGGTCGGGATCAGAACCTTGCCGCCCAGGTGGCCGCATTTCTTCTCCGAGGCCAGTTGGTCCTCGAAATGGACGCCCGCCGCGCCCGCCTCGATGAAGGCCTTCATGATCTCGAAGCTGTTCAGGGGCCCACCGAAGCCTGCCTCGGCGTCGGCGACGATCGGAACGAACCAGTCGCGTTTGGCCCCTCCCTCGGCATGCTCGATCTGGTCGGCGCGCTGCAGGGTGCGGTTGATGCGGCGGCACAGCTCGGGCGCGGCGTTGGCGGGGTACAGCGACTGGTCCGGGTACATGGCCCCGGCGGTGTTGGCGTCGGCGGCGACCTGCCAGCCCGACAGATAGATGGCCTTGAGACCCGCCCGGACCATCTGCATGGCCTGGTTGCCGGTCACGGCGCCGAGCGCGTTCACGAACGGCTCGTCGTGCAACAGTTCCCACAGCCGGTTGGCGCCGCGTTCGGCCAGGGTATGGGTGATCGGGATCGAGCCGCGCAGGCGCAGGACGTCTTCCGGCGTATAGGGGCGTTCGATGCCGTCGAAGCGGCCGACGGGCGACGGAACGAGATGGGCGAAGCTGGTCATGTCGGTCTCGGCTCGGGTGTGCGGGCATCGCCGCGGGTCTCGAAGAGCAGAACACGCATCAGTCACGAATGACACAGCTCGGCCACTAGATTTCGTGTCATTCAGTCATGATGTGACATGGATTGTTAAGTCATAGTATGACTACATCCACTCATGGACGCCGCCGCCGACCGCAAGCTGTTCCTCGGAGGCCGCCTCAAGCGGCTGCGCCGCGATCTGGCCCTGACCCAGACCGCCATGGCGGCCGATCTCGGCGTCTCCCCCAGCTACCTCAACCATATCGAGCGCAACCAGCGCCCCGTCTCGGCCCAGCTGCTTCTGCGCCTTGCGGACACCTATGACGTCGACCTGCGCGCCCTGGGCCAGTCCGCCGGGCCCGCCTCGGAGGCCGAACTGGCCGAGGCCTTCGCCGACCCGCTCTTCCAGGGCCTGGCTGTGCCACGCCACGAGATCGTGCAACTGGCCGAGGACCAGCCTGCCGCCGCCGACGCCCTGCTGCGCCTGTACCGCGCCTTCTCCGACCGCCGGGCCCGCGACGGCGCCGAGACAGGCGCCGCCGACGACAGCCCCGCCGACTGGGTCCGCGAATACGTCCAGTCGCGCCGCAACCACTTTCCCGAGCTGGACGCCCTCGGCGAAACCCTGGCCGACGCCCTCGCCGACGCGTCGCCAGGCGAACCCTTCGAGACCCGGGCCCGCGCCCGTCTCCAGTCCGGTCACGGCCTCGACGTCCGCACCCTCCCCGCCGAGGTCATGGTCGAATGGACACGCCGCTACGATCCGCACCGCAAACGGCTCCTTCTGTCAGAGACCCTGGGCCCCGCCTCCCGCGCCTTCGCGGTCGCCTTCCAGCTGGCCCTGTCCGAGCACGACGCCGAACTGACCGCCCTCGCCGACGCCGCCGCGGCCCCCGATGAGCCCACCCGCCGCCTGCTCAAGGTGTCCCTGACCAACACCCTCGCCGCCGCCGTCCTGATGCCCTACGGCCCCTTCCAGCGCACGGCGGAGGAGACCGGCTACGACCTCGGCCGGCTGCAGGCCCGCTTCGGCGTCAGCTACGAACAGGCCGCCCACCGCCTGACCACCCTGTCGCGGCCCACGGCGCGCGGCGTGCCCTTCTTCCTCATGCGGGTCGACCAGGCCGGCAACATCTCCAAGCGGTTCGCCTCGGGCGCCTTCCCCTTCTCGCGCTTCGGCGGCGCCTGCCCGCGCTGGCGGCTGCACAGCGTCTTCCGCACGCCCGGACGGGTCGTCACCCAGATCATCGAAACTCCGGACGGCGGCCGCTGGTTCACCCTGGCCCGCACCGTGGATCGTCAGGGCCATGACGCCTTCACCGAGGGCCAGGACCTGGCCATCGGCCTCGGCTGCGAGCTGAAATACGCCCATCGTCTGACCTATGCCCGGGGCCTCGACCTGGCCGCGCCCGAGATCACCCCCATCGGCCCGGCCTGCCGCCTGTGCCACCGCCACCCCTGCGCCGAACGGGCGGCGCCGCCGATCGACCGGCCGCTGGTGGTGGACGACTGGACCAAGTCGGTCAGTCCGTACCCGTTCGCGGGGGGTTAGGCGGGGCCCGGGCCACGGGAAGGCGGACATCGAGCTTGGACAAGCCGCTATCCGACCCTACCTGCGGAACTGTTGGCGAGGGAGGCGGCGAGTTTTGGACATTCACGACTTCCTGCATCGCTACGTCCCCTGGCGGTATGCTCGCCTCTACTATCTGGCCTTTGCGAGACTACACCGCCTCGTCCGCCCGATCCGGTATCGGCGCATGCCCGCGGGCGGGTGGGGCAAGGGCTGGCGGGTGTTGGTTTTCCGCTACCGGCCGGGATCGCGTCGGCAGCTTCACGTACTGGCTCCCGTCGACGGAGATCAGTTCGACTGGGAAGTGTTGCGGCGGCACGTCCGGGGCGAGCCCTGGCCGGACCATGCACACGACCCCGGACATCAGAAGGGCGTCATGGCGTGGGCCGGTCACCACACCGCTGTCGTCACGGAGGAGTTCGGACCGCAACGGCTCTCGATGGGAAAGCTTGTACCCGGCGAGTTCGGAGGCGGCGTCGATGTCGGCTTCATCCTGATCGACGTTCGGAACGCGAACATTTGAGCCGGCCCCGGTATGATCGGCGTCGAAGCCAGATGTCCGCGATCGGCCGATAGGGAAGGCCCGCGCCTACCCCAACACCACCCGCCCCTCTTCGCGCCGCACCGCCACCCCCGCCTGTTCCAGCAAACCCGCGACCACTTCCGCCGCCTGTGGCGATCCTTCGTCCAGCAGCGTCTCCACATCCCGCCGCAACGACGCATCGCCCGATGCCGCGTCCAGCGCGTCCAGCCATTCGTCCCGCGTCAGCACCCCGTCCGCGCGGCTGGCGTCGATCAGGGGCCTGAGGAAGTCGAACCAGTCCCCGCCGGTCGCCCGGTGCTGGGCGCCCTCGGCGACCATGGCGAAGACCGCACCGCAGGCGTAGAGCGCGCGATGCTCGCCCCGACCGGCCGCCTCGGCCACCGGCGCGTCGGCCAGGTTGATGCAATCGTCGACCTCGCGCTGCAGCTCCGCCCGCGCGTCATACGTCGGATCGATCGCCTTCGAGGCCCGGATCGCCATCAGATCGGCCCCGCCCTCGGTGATCCAGGCATCGCGCGCGCGCTCGTAGCGGACCACCTGCCCCAGCCAGAAATGCGCGCTCTCGTGGCCGATGAACCAGCGGGACGAGTTGAGCACCCGCGCCGTCGGCTGCAATACGCCCTCGCCCTCGAACCGCATGACGATCAGGCCCGGCATGACGCTGCCGCCCATGGAGGTCATGCCCGACGTGGGCCCGGCCCAACTGAGCATGATGGTCGGCCGGTCGGTCTGGCCGGCCCCCAGCCGGGCGGCATAGTGGGCGGCCACCCGCGGCGCGAAGTCCTGGATGGCGCCGCCGATCCATGCCGGCAGCCCGGGGTCCGTCACCGTGACCAGCCGGGCGCTCTCGACCATGTCGGCCCGGCCGAACAGCACATAGGTGTCCGCTTCGGCGGCTGTGGCCTCCGCCAGCCGTTCGCCCCGGAACAGCACCGGTCCCGCGCGGTCGCGCCAGGTCACCGTCGCCGGATCGCCCTGCAGGCGATAGCCGTTGAGGTCGAGCGGGACCGCTTCCGCCTCGGCGACGGACCCGAGCGGAAAGACGTCGAACTGACCGCTGGGCAGGGCCACCGACCCGTCCGTGAACGTCAGCACGCCGTAGTCGGCCTCGAGGTTCTCGGACTTCGGAGTGAAGGCGACGCGGACGCGCCGCGGCACGGAGCCGCCGTCGGCGGCGCGCAGGATGTCGCGGTTTCCGGCCCGCTCCAGCACCACGCCCGGAGTCTCGACCCGCCATTGGTCAGGCCGCCACGGCCGCCGCGATTCCTGGATCAGGGCCGAGCGGAAGAAGGCCCAGACCGGGGCGTCCCGGTCCAGCGCGTATTCCGCCGTCCACGCATCCCCGTCGCGGGTGACGGTCACGGCGGGTCGGGAGGGTCCGGTCGGGTCCGGCGCCGCCTGGCGCGCCGAGGCCCCCGGCGCGCCCGCCGCAAACGCAACAGCGGCCACGACCGCGATCGACACCGGACGCATAGGCCCCTCCCCGTCTGAAGCTCCGCCGTAGCGCGGGCCGGCGGGGGCGTCAGCTTAAGCTTTGGTCAGGCTTGGGTCCGATCAAGGGCGTCCTGCGCCGCCTTCAGCGCATCGCGCATCACGGCCTTCAGTCGCTCAGGGGCGACGATTTCCACCTGGTCCCCCCAGCTGAACAGGTGCCAGGCCAGTTCGCGCATGCCGCTGGCCCGGAAGCGCACATCGACGCCGCCGTCCGGCCGGTCCTCGACCGCCTGGGTCGGGTGCCACCGCCAGGCCCGGGCCTCCGCCGCGCCCTCGGGCGTGACCCGCAGCGTCACGTCCTCGATCTCGTCCTGGTAGATGCCGAACGACTGGCTGGCGAAGGCCTGCAGATCGAAGTCCGCGGGCGGGGCGGCGACGCCGTCCTCGGCGCGCACGGCGCTCATCCGGTCGAGGCGGAAGGTCTGGATCCGGCCGCTCTCCCGGTCGGCGGCGACCAGATAGTTGGCCCGGCCGAACATCACCCCGCAAGGGGCCACGCTGCGGCTGCGCGCCTCGGCCCCGGGGCGACTGTAGATGAAGCCCAGCGGCCGCCCCGCCAGGATGGCCTGGCGGATCTCGGCCAGCACCGCCTCGTCGGCCGAGGGGCGCGGCCCGGCCTGCACGGCGATGGTCTCGGCCCGGACCAGCGCCTCCAGATCGGGAGCCAGCCGGTTCAGCGTGGTCGAACGCATGGCCGACTTGAGCTTGCGCTCCAGCCCCTCCAGCGCCGCCGCCCGCCCGGGTTCGCCCGTCGCCCTCAGTCCCTGCGCCGCCCGGGCCAGCTCGACCAGTTCCTCGGTCGTCGGGGCCTGTTCGAAGGCCGACAGCCCGCCGCGGATGCGCCAGCGCTTGGTCGGCGGGTCCGACACCTCCTCGGCCTGGGGGAACAGCGCCAGCACCGCATCGCGCAGCCGTTCGGCCGAGCGTCGTCCCACGCCGGACTCGCGCGACATCTCGTCCAGCGTCAGGCCTTCGGCGCTGGCCGCCATGCGCCGCGCCAGCTCGAGCACCAGGGCCGCCTTGTTGTGTCTCATGAGTTCAATTTCGCATACGACCGTTTTTGACGCAACGCTGCTTCATGGTCGGACTCAACAGAGACCCCGCACCCGGAGACATCCCATGGCCCGCCCGTTCGCTCCCCACGCTTCCGTCGCCGCCAGCCGCTATCTGATCGTGCCCTGCGAGGCCGACGGCTGCGGCGATCTGGCCGTTATCTGGGACCGGCTGGAGGAACAGGTCATCGACGTCATCGACGCCCGCCTGTCCGCCCGCTACGCCGACGAGGACGCCCTGTGGGACGAGGCCCGCCCGGCGTTCGATCCGTCCGAAGACTTCCGCCTGGCGGCCTGAGGGCGGACTATTCAGCCGCAGCGGCGGGCCGGGTCCTGCGATCGATCCAGCGCTGGGCCGGAATCTCGACGAACCGGTGCGCCAGCAGGGCCAGACCCACGATGCCGACGAACAGGGCCACGGAGAACAGGTCGTTCAGCCAGACCGAGCCGAAATCGATGCGTCGACCGCCGGGCAGCCAGTCCAGCTTTCGCGCCACGATCAGCACGACCACGATGACGAACATGTGGACCATGTAGATGGCGAACGACCACCGCCCCAGGGTGACCAGGGGCCGGGCGGCCAGCAGACGCGACAGGCCCCCCTCCTCGCCCGCGAAGACCCAGACGACGCCGACGAACAGCAGGGTGACCAGCACCGTCGCCGGCCCGGTCGCCCAGGCGACGAACAGACAGATAGCCAGCACGGCGCCGATCTCCAGCAGGGTCGCCCCGTTCCCTTTCGGGCGCGGGATCCGCGGCCACAGCCCCTGCAACAGGCACCCCAGGAAGAAGCCGTACACGGCCCGTGGAAAGGCCAGGTCATATGTGGTGTTCATCCACCGCCGGGCGAACATCAGCACCATCACCGCGCCCACGACCGCCAGCCCTGCCCCGACCCAGCGCCACCGGCGGGGGGCCAGCAGCAACAGGGCCGCGAACACCACATAGCAGCCGACCTCGACGCTCAGCGTCCACGACGGACCGTTCCACGTCAGATGGGGGTGGATGTTGAAGGCCTGGATCAGCAGCAGGTTGGTGAAGATGGCCTCGACCGACCGGTCCCGCGTGAACGGGGTGGCGCCGTCGAAATGGGTCCACAGCCTCAGCAGCTCCAGCCCGACGAACGCGGCCAGCATCAGCGCATGCAGGGGCCAGACCCGTCCCAGACGCCGAACCATGAAGCGACCGGCGTCGCGCGGCGTCGTCAGCCGCTCGGCATAGGCGTGGGCGATGACGAAGCCCGACAGGACGAAGAAATAGTCGACGAACAGATAGCCGTGCTGGACCAGCCCCCAGTCCCGCCAATGACTGGCCACCGGCATGTGGAACATGACCACCAGGATCGCACAGACCCCCCGCAGGGAATCAAGCGCCTCGAAACGGCGATGCGGGATGGCGGTCGGGGCGGCGGGCGTGTTCACGGGCGCTTGATAGGGCCGTCGACCCGTCCGGCATAGAGCCGTCAGCGGCCGATCGGATACCGCTCCCGCATCCAGCCCACCGACCGCGTCGCCATTTCGCGCAGTACGTCCAGATCGATGTCCGACAACCGGTTCAGATACAGGCACGACACGCTGGCCTTGTGCTTGCCCAGCCGCCCCAGCAGGTCGGCGTACCCGCTGAAACCCGGCATGATGTAGACTGTCAGGTTCGCCTTGCGCGGCGAAAAGCCGATGATCGGCCAGTCGGCGGGCTTCCTGGTGGAGTTCACATAGGTGTAGCGGCCGAACCCCACGATCGACGGGCCCCACATCACGGCCGGCTCGCCCGTCACGTCGGACAACAGGGCCGCCAGCGTCGCGGCGTCCGCGCGACGACCCGCAGGCTCGACCGCCGCGATGAAATCAGCGACGGAGGCGTCGGTCGGTTGGGTCTTCAGTTCAGCGGCCATATCTCGCCCCTCCTCGTCAGGGAACTCCGGCCCCCGACCCGTTCGCCGGCGGTATGGCGCGGATTGTCGGCCACCTCACGCGCGGCGAAGGCCGGGCATGGCGGCATTGCGGTCATGCGGCCCATCCCCGGGGCGTCCAGCCTTCGGGAGCCAGCTCGAAGCCGGCGAAGTCGAAACCGGGCGCGACGGTGCACCCGACCAGGGTCCAGTCGCCCAGACTCTCGGCCGCCTGCCATTTCCCCGCGGGAACCACGCCCTGCGGCCGCTCCCCCGTCGCCAGATCGGGCCCCAGCGTCACCCGGCCCTGCCCCTCGATGTCCAGAGCCAGCGGAGCCCCGGCGTGGAAATGCCAGACCTCGACCGCGTCCACGCGATGCCAGTGCGAGCGCTCTCCGACCGCCAGCAGGAAATAGATGGCCGTCGAGGCCGCCCGTCCGTCCGCCGGACGCGGATCGCGGAAGGTCTCGCGATAGTGGCCGCCTTCGGGATGGGGCTGCAGATCCAGCAGGCGGATGATCTCGGCGGCGGTCATGGGCATGTCCTCGGCACTTCCGCCCGCGCCTCGACGATCGCCCGGCCGGAGGCGTGTTCGCTCTCGACGGCTTCGTCGATGGCCTTGAACAGCCCAGGACGGCTGCGCTGCCGGCCGATCGACTGGAAGCAGACGAAGCGGACATAGGTCTTTTCGCCGACGCTCACAGCGCCTTCACGATCCCCTCGACCATCTTCTTGGCGTCGGCGAACAGCATCATGGTGTTGTCGCGGAAGAACAGCTCGTTCTCGACGCCGGCATAGCCCGCCGCCATGCCGCGCTTGATGAACAGCACCGTCCCCGCCTTCTCCACGTCCAGCACCGGCATGCCGTAGATCGGGCTCTGCGGATCGGTCTTGGCGGCGGGATTGGTGACGTCGTTGGCGCCGATGACGAAGGCCACGTCGCAGCTCGAGAATTCCGAATTGATGTCCTCCAGCTCGAACACCTCGTCATAGGGCACATTGGCCTCGGCCAGCAGGACGTTCATGTGGCCGGGCATGCGGCCGGCGACGGGGTGGATGGCGTATTTCACTTCGACCCCCTCCTCCTTCAGCTTGTCGGCCATCTCGCGCAGGGCGTGCTGGGCCTGGGCCACGGCCATGCCGTAGCCGGGCACGATGATGACCTTCGAGGCGTTCTTCATGATGAAGGCGGCGTCGTCGGCGCTGCCCTGTTTGACCGGCCGGGTCTCGACCCGGGCCTCGCCCCCGGCGGCGTCTGTACCGCCGAAGCCGCCCAGGATGACGCTGATGAAGCTGCGGTTCATGCCCTTGCACATGATGTAGCTCAGGATCGCGCCCGAGCTGCCCACCAGCGCCCCGGTGATGATCAGGGCGATGTTTTCCAGCGTGAAGCACAGGGCCGCCGCCGCCCAGCCCGAATAGGAGTTGAGCATCGACACCACCACCGGCATGTCCGCCCCGCCGATGGGGATGATCAGGGTGGCGCCGAGGACCAGGGCGATCAGGAACACCCCCCAGAAGGCCCAGGTCGCCGTCCCGCCCGAACCGATCATCACCCCGATCAGCAAGACCAGCGAAAGGGCCAGGGCGATGTTGATCAGATGCCGGGCGGGAAGGATGATCGGCGCCCCGCTCATGTTTCCGTTCAGCTTGGCGAAGGCGATGACCGAGCCGGTGAAGGTCACGGCCCCGATGGCCACGCCGAGGCTGAGCTCGATGATCGACAGGGTCTTGATCCCGCCCGTCGCCGTGGCGATGCCGAAGCTCTCGGGCGCATAGACGGCGCCGATGGCGACCAGACAGGCGGCCATGCCGACCAGCGAGTGGAAGGCCGCCACCAGCTGGGGCATCTGGGTCATCTGAACCCGGCCGGCGATCAGGGCTCCCGCCCCGCCGCCGACCACCACCCCGCCGGCGATCAGGCCCAGGGTCAGCGGATCCAGCGTCCCCGTCGACCACAGCGTCAGCAGGGTCACTCCGACCGCCAGGGCCATGCCGACCATGCCGAAGGTGTTGCCCCGCCGGCTCGTCTCCGGGCTGGACAGGCCGCGCAGGCTGAGGATGAACAGGACGCCGGAGACCAGATAGGCCAGGGCCGCGAAGGATGCGTTCATGCGGTCAGTCTTCCCTCAATCTCATCGTCCGGGCGGCGGACAGGCCGTGCGCGCCAGTCGCCAAAGAGCGGCGGCGATGAACAGCGGGGCGATGAAGATCATGGCCCAGTCCCACATGCTCATCGGCTTTTCCTGGGCCACGATCCGCAGCAGGATGGAGGCGAACAGCAGCACCACGCCGCAGTCGAGGAACCGCAGCTTGCGGATGGCGTCCTTTTCGCGGAGCCAGCTCCACAGCCACAACCCCGCCCCGATCGCCGTAGCGGCCCAGGACGCGCCGACCGCGAGCTGGAGGACGTCGAAGGTCACGGCCTGGCGGCCTCCGCCTTCGGCCGTTCCTTCTTGCGGTACATGGCCAGCATGCGCCGGGTGACCATGAAACCGCCGAAGATGTTGACGCTGGCCAGGGTCACGGCGGCCACGCCCGCCCCCTTGGCGATCCAGCCGTTCGGCCCCGCGTCGCCGCTGAAGGCCGCCGCCGCGATCAGCCCGCCGACCACGATCACCGAGGAGATGGCGTTGGTCACCGCCATCAGCGGCGTGTGCAGGGCCGGCGTCACCGACCAGACGACATAGTAGCCGACGAAGATGGCCAGCACGAAGATGGCCAGGCGGAAGATGGTGGGATCGACGTGTTCCATCAGGACCTCCCTTCAAGTCTTGCATCAATGCTCGTCAGCAATCGAAGGACGCCGCCTGCGATCAAGCTGCCGAAGAAGATCTTCAGCGCAGCTCCAAATGCGAGGCCGATCCGTATGTCGCTGTCGAGGAAGAAGGCCAGAAATCCCAATACCGCCAGGATTGGTCCACCGATGATGACCATCATCGCCGCAGCGCTCAGTGCATCCCTGAGTTTCGTCGAGATCATCCTCGAACCCCCTCATGCACCACGGCCCCGCCATGCGTCACCGCCGCCGCCTTGAGGATCTCGTCCTCCATATCCAGCGCCAGCGCCCCGTCCCTGATCATCAGCCCGACGAAGGCGACCAGGTTCTTGGCGTAGAGGGCCGAGGCGTCCGCCGCGATCCGGCCCGGCAGGTTGGTGTGGCCGACGATCTGGACGCCGTTGGCCGTGGTCACCACCTCGCCGGCCTTCGCCCCCTCGACGTTTCCGCCCGCCTCGACGGCGAGATCGATCAGCACCGAACCCGGCTTCATCGTCGCCACCTGGGCCGCGCTGACCAGCACGGGCGCGGCGCGGCCGGGGATCAGGGCGGTGGTGATGACGATGTCCTGCTTCCTGATGTGCTCGCCCGTCAGCGCCGCCTGCTTTGCCTGGTATTCGGGCGACATCGGCTTGGCGTAGCCGCCGGCGGTCTGGGCGTTTTTGAACTCCTCGTCCTCGACCGCGAGGAATTTGGCGCCCAGCGATTCGACCTGCTCCTTGGTCGCGGGCCGCACGTCGGTGGCCGTGACCACCGCCCCCAGGCGCCGCGCGGTGGCGATGGCCTGCAGCCCCGCCACGCCCACGCCCATGACGAAGACCTTGGCCGGCGCCACCGTGCCCGCCGCCGTCATCATCATCGGAAAGCCCTTGCCGTAGGCGTACGCCGCCTCGATCACCGCGCGATAGCCGGCGAGGTTCGCTTGCGACGACAGGGCGTCCATCACCTGCGCCCGCGAAATCCGCGGCACGAACTCCATGGCGAAAGCGGTCGCGCCGGCCTGGGCCAGGGCCTGGACCGTCTCCTTCTCCCGATAGGCGTCCAGCAGGGCCACGACGACGGCGCCCGGCTTCAGGGCGCTGGTCTCCTGCGCCGTCGGCCCGCGCACCTTGAGCACGATGTCGGCGCCCGACAGCACCGCCTTGGTGTCCTTGGCCACGGTCGCGCCGGCCTCGACATAGTCCGCGTCGGGCAGCGACGACCCCGCCCCCGTCCCGGCTTCCACCGTCACGGTCGCGCCCATGGCGACGAGCTTCTTCACCGTTTCCGGAGTGACGGCGCAGCGCGTCTCGCCGTCTCGGCGCTCGCGGGTCACGGCGATGGCGACAGCCAAGCGAATCCCTCCATCCAGTCCTGCGGAAACGTTAGGCTGTTCCGGCGCGGCGCGTCAAAAGCCGCCCCGCATGGACAGTGGCGGCCGGCTCGACCATAGACGCCCGCGTGACCAGGACCCCCATCCCGAGCGCCCGTCGCAACGACCTGGACTGGATCCGGGTCGCGGCGTTCGGCCTGCTGATCCTGTATCATGTCGCCCTGGTCTATGCGCCCTACGATTGGCACGTCCACAGCGCCCACACCTTTGGATGGCTGCACGAGGCGCTGCTGCTGACCAATCCGTGGCGGCTGACGCTGCTGTTCCTGGTCTCGGGCGCGGCGCTCCGGCTCATGACGGCGCGTCGGACGCCCGGGCGCACGCTGAGGGATCGGGCCGGGCGTCTGTTGCCGCCCCTGATTTTCGGGACCCTGGTGCTGGTGCCGATCCAGTCGTGGATCGAGGCCCTCGACAAGGGCGGCTTCACCGGCGGCTTCATGGACTGGCTGGGGCATGAGTTCGGGCCGACCGGCCTGTCGAACGGGGTGCCGGTCAACCATCTGTGGTTCATCGTCTATATCGCGGTCTACAGCGGGGTGGCCGTCGCCCTGATGACGCGGCCGGCGCTGATGGCGCGGATGGAGGCCTGGCTGGTTCGAGCCACCGCGGGGTGGCGGGTGCTGATCGTGCCCATCGCCTGGCTGATGGTCATCCGCATCGTGCTGTTCCCGATCTTCGGCATCACCAACCGTCTGACCTGGGACGGCTACAATCACTTCCTTTCACTCGGGGCCTTCCTGTTCGGCTTCCTGCTCGTGCGCCAGGACAGCGTATGGGCCGGGTTGGAGCGCCACCGGCGCGCCGCCGCGCTCATCGCCCTGACCGCCCTGCCGATCATGATGGCCCAGGCCGCCCATCCGGGTGGAGGCGCCTGGTTGGGTGTTCCGCGCGCCGTCGTTTTCGCCATTGACCAGTGGGCCGTGATGGCGGCCATCCTGGGCTATGGCAGCCGCTATCTGCGCCGGGCCTCGGGACCGGCGCTTCGCTATCTCGTCGACGCCACCTTCACCCTGTATCTGGCTCACCAGACGGTGCTGGTCGTCGCGGTCTGGTTCATCCGCCCGGCCAACCTGCCCGCGCCGCTTGAGGCGCTGACCCTGGTCGGGATCACCTTCGGGGTCAGCCTGCTGATCTATGAAGTCGTCAAACGGATCGGACCGATCCGGCCCCTCTGGGGACTGAAACCCCTGCCCGCCCCCGTTGAACGGACACCGTACGCCCGCCGACGCCGATTGCTGATCGTCGGCATGGCCGCGCCCCTGCTGGCGCTCGCTGCGGTTCTGGTCGGGGTGGCGACCTACCCCGGTTTCGATCACGCGCGGCAGTATCTGAGCGAACTGGGCGGAGCCTCGGCGCCCCTGCCCCTGATTTTCAACGGCGGGATCTTTATCGCCGGACTGATGTGCATGGCGGCGGGGCTGGGGTTCGGTCTGGCCATCCACGGCCTGACCGGACGATGGATCGTCGCCTCCCTGACGGCCGTGGTCTTCATCCTGGCCGGCGTCGGCCTGTCGGTGTCCAGTCTCTATCCCTGGCCCGATCCGCGGCACATGGCGATCAACCTGGGCCTGGGCATCCAGCTGGCCCCGCTGCTGCTGCTGTGGGGATTGTGGAGCCATGTCGACCTGCGTCGGCTGAAGATCTTCCTGTTCATCACCTTCGTCGTCATGGCCATCCTGACCGTCCTGACCAAACATCTGGTCCTGCCGGGAACGGTCAACGACGCCAATGTCGGCTGGTGGGAGCGGGCCTATGCGATCATTCTGGTCGGATGGGTCGGCGTCGCCGCCTTTGTCGTGGAAAGACGGCTCAAGACCCACGCCGGGCGCCACAATCCGGAGGATTGAGCGCCCTGGAGCGGTCTGGTTCCATATTTTTTTGCTTCCTCACCATTCCGTGATTGAAAATCGCGCGGAAGTGATCGACAAAGCGATTTGCTGCAATGCAGCAATCCCGCCCGGTCCTCTGACCGACGTTGGATCAGAGGCCCGAACCGAGAATGACCTTTCAAGCGACCTGGATCGACACCGCCAATGCGCCGCTGGACGTCGAGTCCGCGCGCCCCGCATGGACCTGGTTGCCCGAGGAAGCGCCTCTGGCCATGCCGCGTCAGTCGCTGGACCGCCATGCCGCGGTCCCGGCGTCTGTGCCCGCGACCTCGCCCGTGTCGATCGTGCGCCGCCGCCTGGTGCTGACCGCCCTGACCGTCATCGTGACCGGCCTGGCCGCCATCGCGCCCGTGGCCCTGTATGCGCGCCATGGCTTCGACGTGCTGGAAGTCGTGTCGCTGGGCCTGTTCATGGTCCTGATCACCGCGATCGCCTGCTGGTTCTCCAGCGCCGCCATCGGGTTCTGGATCCTGGTGACGGGCCGCGAGCAGGACGACCTCAAATTCACCCCGCATCCGCCCGAGCCGACCCGGCGCACGGCCCTGCTGATGCCGCTGTACAATGAGGACGCCCGCGCCGCCTTCGCGCGCCTGGCCGTGATCGACGGCTCGCTGGCCCGACTGGGCGTGTCCGAGGCCTTCGACATCTTCGTGCTCAGCGATTCGACCAGGGTCGAGGCGGCCGATCTGGAGCACCAGGCCTATCTGGGCTTCCGCGCCCACGCCCACAGCCGCGTCTTCTATCGCCGCCGCGAGAAGAACATCGAGCGGAAATGCGGCAACATCGCCGAGTGGACCCGCCGGTTCGGGGGGGCCTATCCCTTCATGCTGGTCCTTGACGCCGACAGCACCATGGCCGGCGAAACCATCCTGCGCATGGTCGACGCCATGGAACGCAATCCGGGCATCGGCCTGCTGCAGACCACGCCGACCATCATCAAGGGCCAGACCCTGTTCGCGCGCGTCTCGCAGTTCAGCGTGCGCCTCTATGGCCGCGTCGCCGCCGCCGGCCTGGCCTGGTGGGCCGGTTCCGAGGCCAGCTACTGGGGCCACAACGCCATCCTGCGTACCGAGGCGTTCGCCTCGTGCGCCCATCTGCCCGTCCTGCCGGGCCGCGAACCCTTCGGTGGCGCGATCCTGAGCCACGACACGGTCGAGGCCGCCCTGCTGCGTCGTGGCGGCTGGGCCGTGCACGTCACAGCCGCGCTGGACGGCAGTTGCGAGGAAACGCCGTCCACCATGCTGGACTTCATCCGCCGCGATCACCGCTGGTGCCAGGGCAACATGCAGCACCTGGGCCTGCTGAAGACCCGCAGCCTGACGCTGATGAACCGCACCCAGATGGTCATGGGCTTCATGGCCTATTTCTCGTCGCCCCTGTGGCTGGCGTCGCTGATCGCCGGCATGGTCATCCAGCTTCAGTATCCGGTCGACTGGGCGTCGTTCTCCTACATGCTGCACCCGGAGTTCTCGCCCTTCATGCTGGCGACCCTGCTGTCGGGCGTTCTGCTGATCGGGCCCAAGATCATGGGCGCCCTGCTGGTCCTCAGCCGTCGCGGCGAGCGTCGCGCCTTCGGTGGCGCGCCAACCATCATCAAGGGCATGGCGCTTGAAATCCTGCTCTCGGCCCTCATCGCGCCGATCATGATGGTCGCCAGCACCAGGGCCATCATCCAGATCGCCCTCGGCCACGATGCCGGCTGGCAGACCCAGGACCGCGACACCGACGGCGTCAGCTGGTCCGCGGCCTTCAGGTCGATGCGCTGGCAAATGGCCACGGGCCTGCTGTTCTGCGCCGGCCTTTGCTTCCGCCCCGACATGGCCACATGGTTCGCGCCGGTGGTCCTGCCCCTGCTGTTCGCGGCCCCGCTGGTCGTGCTGACCTCGCGCCGACGCCTCGGCGAGGCGGCGGCCAGGGCCGGCTATCTGGCCATTCCGGATGAAGCCGGCGTCAGCGTCAGCGCCATCCCCAGCGCCTCGCACCTGGTCCAGATCCGGTCGGCCGCCGTCGCCTGAGCCTCCCCCGGCCTCCACCAGGGGCCGGGCGATGCATCCGCGCAACACGGTTCGTACTATATGCTGCGTCGCAGCATGAATTGTGCGCTTGCGTCTGGTGTGGCGAAAACCCGCTGATACGCTGGTCAGGCTTTCAGAAGGCGGGACGCGGCCCGACGCCTTGTGCACTTCATCCCTGTATGAAGATCACCTGTCGGGCCGCAGACCCCCCGCCTGGCCACGCCTCGCCTTCGTCATCCTTGGACAAGCGGCGCAGACCGGCGGCCTCGATGACATGCAAATTCCCCGTCATATCTCGACGAAGGAACCGTCAGGCTTCCGGAGCGACCGCGCAACAGCGGCGCGGCCGTCGAAAGGGCTCAGTGCTTGCTGTTCGACTTGAGCAGGAACCAGCCCGCGACCAGCAGCACCAGGGCCGAGATCGCACCTCCGATGAAGCTGCCGCCGGGCTGGAACCAGAGGGTCAGGAACAGCACCAGGGCGGCGAGGATCAGCGATCCCCATTTCGACATGCCGATGAAGGCATGGAAGGTCTGCACCTGTTCGCCGATCTCCTGCGAGCCGCGAACATAGTCGTCATGAGCATCGGCGTGGTGCGGGTCGGCCATGGTCGGGTCCGGGAATCTGGAACGGCGGGTGGCGTCCTTATAGCGGGCCCTGCGGTCCGCTCAAGCCGCCCGGGCCAATTCGGCTTCACTCCAGGGCGGCCAGGACGTCGCGGGTGAAGGCGATGAAGTCGAAGCGCTTTCCGGCGGGGTCCTCGCCCCGCCGCACGATGACGATGTCGCGGCTCGGCACGATGACCACATACTGGCCGCGGTTGCCGTTGGCCGAAATGGTGTCGGGCGGCACGCCCTCCGAACGGTTCATCAGCCAGAAGGTCGCGCCATAGCCCTGGGCGCCGTCCGGCTGGGGCCCCGACGGCCGCGAGACATGGTCGCGCCAGCCCTCGGGCAGGACGCGTTCCCCGTCGAGGACGCCGTCGTTCAGGTACAGCCGGCCGAACCGGACCAGGTCGCGCGCCGTGGTCCAGACCTGGCTGGACAGCATGTAGTTGCCGCGCCAGTCGGTCTCGGCCCAGGTGTCGTACATGCCCAGCCGCCGGAACAGTTCAGCGGGCGGATGCCGCTCGAACGTCGGCGCGATCGACAGCACCGCCAGCAGGATGTCGTTGTTGGCGTAGCGATAGCGCGACCCCGGCGGCGCGATCAGCGGCCAGGTCGTGGCCTGCTCGTCGATCCCCACGCCGCCGAAATACAGGGCGTCGGTCCGGTTGCCGGCCGTGTCGCTGGTCAGGCCCGAGGCCATCCGCATCAACTGGTCCAGGGTGACGGCCGCGCGCGGATCCCCGTCCCGGCTCCAGTCGGCGATCGCCGCCGGCGCGTCCACATCCGCTTCGCCGCGGTGTACGGCCGCGCCGATGATCGTCCCGGCCAGGCTCTTGCCCACCGACCAGGTCCGCTGCGGGGTGTCGACGCCGAAGCCGAGGGCGTACTCCTCGGCCACCAGCCGGTCGGCCTGCAGCACCAGCACGGCGGTCGTGTTGACCCCCTCGCCGTAGCCGCCCTCGAACGCCTGTTCGACGGCCTCGTTGAGCAGGGCGAGGTTGCCCCGCGCATCGGCCACGACAAGGGGTTCGTTCACCCGCACGCCGGGGAGGAACATCTCCGGGCTCTCGCCCGTCCAGCCGACCGGCATGATGGCGCAGCCCCGCCCCGGCGAATACACCGCCGTCCGGGGCGGCATGGCCTCGTCCCAGGGCACGGACACCTGCCGCTCGCCGATCTCGACCGGCATCTCGCGGACCAGCCCGTCCAGCTCCGGATAGACCCCGACCAGTTCGTTGGCCTCGACGCTCTCCAGCGTCCTCGCCCCGCCCGCCGCCTCGGCGGTCTTCAGGGCGCTGCACACGGTCAGGGCCTTGTACCCGGCCGCCATGGCCCGGACGGCGGGACCGGGCGCGACCGCCTCCTGGGCGACGGCGGCGAAGGGCGAGGCGACCGCGACGGCCGCGGCGAGGATCAGGATGCGCATGCGGGGACGCTCGCGCCGGCGGGCGCTCCCGTCAATGGCGCGGGCGGCTCAGAAGGTCGCCTCGAACCGGTCGATCAGCCCCTCGAGCCGTTTCGTGCCGATGGTCCAGAAGGCCGGATCGCGCGGGTTCAGGCCGAACGGCGCCAGGGCCTCGACGTAACCCTTGGACCCGCCGTCCGCGAGCAGCTGGCGATACAGCGGCGTGAACCCCTCGGGGTCCCTGACCCGCGTCTCCATCAGCGCCGCCACCAGCAGGTCTCCGAAGGCGTAGGCGTAGACGTAGAAGGGCGAGTGGACGAAATGGCTGACGTAGCTCCACCAGTGTTCGTAGCCGGGGTTCAGCGTCACCGCGGGCCCCAGCGACCCGCCCATCTCCTCCATCCAGATCTCGCCGATCCGCTCGACCGGAACCTCGCCGGCCGCGCGCGCGTCATGGAATCGGGTCTCGAACCGGTGGAAGGCGATCTGGCGCACCACGGTGTTCAGCCCGTCCTCGATCCGCCCCGCCAGAAGGCCGCGCTGCTCGGCCTTCGGCGCGGTCCTGAGCAGCCGGTCGAAGGTCAACCCTTCGGCGAAGATCGAGGCCGTCTCGGCCAGGGTCAGGGGCGTGTCGGCCAGCAGGCTCCCCTGCCCGGCCGCCAGGGTCTGGTGCACCCCGTGGCCCAGCTCGTGCGCCAGGGTCAACACGTCGCGCCGCTCGCCCATCCAGTTCAGGAACACATAGGGATGCCGATCCGAGGTCACCGGATGGGCGTAGGCCCCCGACTGTTTCCCCGGCCGGGCCTTGCCGTCGATCCACGGCCGGTCGAAGAAGCCGCCGGCCCGTTCGGCGAATTCCGGCCCGAGATCGGCGAAACTCTCCAGCACCAGGGCCTTGCCCGCCGACCAGTCGTATCCGCGCGGCGCCGTCGCCTCGATCGGGGCGTTGCGGTCCCACTGGTCCAGCTTCGCCTTGCCCATCGCGCGGGCCTTGAGGGCGTAATACCGGTGCGACAGCCTCGGATAGGCCGCCGCCACCGCCTCGGCCATGGCGTCGACCGATTCGCCGTCGACCTCGTTGGACAGATGCCGTCCGTCGGCGGGACGTTTGAAGCCGCGCCACCGGTCTTCCAGCGCCTTGTCGGCGGCGACCGTGTTCATCACCAGCGCCATGGTCCGGGTCTGCGCCGCCAGCGCCGCGTTCAGCCCTTCGGCCGCCGCCTTGCGCCGCGCCGCCTTCGGATCGGAAAGTCGGTTCAACGCCTCGGCCAGGGTCAACTCGTCCTTGCCCGCCTTCACCTTCATGGCCGCCAGGGCTTCGTCGAACAGGCGCGGCCACTGGGCGTTGATAGGGGCCCGCTCGGCGAGGAAGGTCTCCAGTTCGTGCGACAGCTCGTGCGGCTTCATCGCCCGCACCCGCCGCAGCCACGGACGCCAGCGCGCCGCGCCCGGATGCGCCGCCAGCGCCCCCTCGACCTCGGCCTCCTCCAGCTGGTTGATCTCCAGCGTCACCCAGACCGTCGGCGTGGCGATGGCGCTGATCTTCTCGCGCATCGTGGCCTCGAAGCCCTGCGCCGCCGCGTCGTTGCGGTCGGTCGAGGCGGCCAGGAAGGCATAGGCTCCGAGCGCGCCGAGTCTGTCCGCGCCCTGTTCGTACAGGGTCACGGCCCGGTCCAGCCGTTCGCCGAGCAGGGCGGGGTCCGACCTCGCCTCCAGCAGCCGACCTTGCAGGGCGTTGAGTTCGCCGACCAGCGCCCGGGCGCGGCCAAGGTCGGCCTCGATGCGGGGGTCCTCCCGCGAGGCGTACAGATCGGTCAGGTCCCAGACGGGAGCTTCGGCGGGATCGGCGGGGATCTTGAAGGGCGCGTTCATGCCCTCGTTGTGGGGACGCCGGGCCTCCGACGCAACGGCCGAAAGCCGCCAGACGTCTGCGGCGGCGCCTGCCAGATCGGCGGCGAAGGAGACATCGCATGAGCTTCCGCATCCACGGCCTGCCCCTGTCGCCGTTCCGGCCGCTGTTCGGCATGGACGACGCGGCCCTGACCGCCATCGGCGCGCGACGCATGATCGCCGACGCCCCCCACGCCGCCCCCTGCCGGGTCAGCCTGGCCGACGCCGGGCCCGGCGAGCGGCTGATCCTGCTCAACCACCGCCACCTCGACGCGCCGGAGAGCCCCTACCGTTCGGAAGGCCCCGTCTTCGTGCGGGAGGCGGCCGTCGAGGCGGCGCCGCCGAGCGGCGAGATTCCGGACATGCTGGGCCGCCGCCTGCTGTCGGTCAGGGCCTATGACGCCGGCTGGATGATGACCGACGCCGACGTCGTCGAGGGCCGGGATCTGGCCGGCCGTCTGGATGCGTGGTTCACCGACCCCGCCGTGTCGCGCATCCATCTGCACACGGCCCGGCGCGGCTGCTTCATGGCGGCGGCCGAACGGGCCTGAGCGCGGATCCGTCCGCGTCCCGCCCGCCTGGGCCAGGCCCTATTTGGAGGCTGGCGCGGCCACCGTCGATTCACCGCGCATCTGGCGCTGCAGCGTCTCCAGTTCGCCGGCTTCGCAACCGTAGTGCTGGCATAGACGAGCGGCCATCTTGTCCAGAAGCTGGGGCAGCACCGTCATGGCGGCCTCCATCGCCTCGGGCATCACCGTCATCGTCTTCTCGATGATCCCCCGGCCGGTTTCAGATCCGTAGAAGGCGATCATCGCCTCGAGCTCCGCCTCGGTGAAGGTTCGGGCGTAAATGGGGACCATCGCCTCGACCATCTGCGGGATCATGTCGGTGGTAAGCTCCGCCGACAGGTCGACGATGAACCGGCGATCCTCTTCGGGAAGCGCGCGGGCGTCCGGATCGGTGGCGGCTTGCTGGGCGATGAGCTGGTGGAGGGCGTCCTCGAATTGTTTCGTCATGGTCAGATCGATGACCTGCCGCGTCAGATCGAGCTGCCGGGCCGAAGGCGCGGCGGCCGACTCCTGCCGCGCGACGGCCGCGCGAGCGGCAGGCGCCGTCAGGCCGGCGGCCATCATCGCCGCAAGCACAAGTACAATCTTCAAGCGCATCGTCGTCCCCCTTTCGCGCATCCTCCGCGAACGGGCGGCGGAAGACAAGCCTCGCCTCAGGGGTCGAACGCCGCGATCAGGGCCTTCAGATCCGGCTCGTCGACACGGCGGACGCCTTCGTCCCGGCTGACCCAGACCCGGTCGCGCTCGGCCTGCTCGTGCCAGGTCGCGTGTTCGATCCGCACCTCAAGCGCATGGACGGCGACCACGCACCAGCGCGGGGCGCGGCGCTTGAGCACCTTCAGATAGCGGAACGTCCCGATCGGTTCGGCGGTCGTCTCACCCTCGACGCCGGCCTCCTCCAGCGCTTCCTGGGCGGCGGATCCGGCGTCGGTCATGCCCGCCATCCGCCCGCCCTTGGGCGTGACCCAGCGGCGGGTCTCGCGGGACGTGACCAGCAGGATTTCGATGCCCTCCGGTCCGCGCCGCCACGGCAGGGCCGCGACCTGGCGTCGCTCGGCCGGCCTGGTGCGGGGGGGCTCGCCGGCCGTCACGTCAGGAAGGCTCCGCCGATCCAGTAGAAGACCGCCGCCACCGCCGCGGCGGCCGGCATGGTCACGAACCAGGCCAGGACGATCCGGCGCGCGATGCCCCAGCGCACGGCCGAGGTCCGCCGCGCCGCGCCGACCCCGACGATGGCCCCGGTAATGGTGTGGGTGGTCGACACCGGTATGCCCAGGCCGGTGGCCAGGAACAGGGTGATCGCTCCGCCCGTCTCGGCGCAGAACCCCTGCTGCGGGCTCAGCCGGGTGATCTTCGATCCCATGGTGTGGACGATGCGCCAGCCGCCGAACAGCGTGCCCAGGGCGATCGCCGCCTGGCAGGTGATGACCACCCAGAACGGCACCATGAATTCCGATCCCGGCGGCGCGCGCGAATACAGCAGGACGGCGATGATCCCCATGGTCTTCTGCGCGTCATTGCCGCCGTGCCCCAGGGAATAGGCCGAGGCCGAGACGAACTGCAGCCGCCGGAAGACCCTGTCGGCGAAGGAGGGATTGGCCTTCACGAACACCCAGGAGACGATGAACACCAGCACCAGGGCCAGGGCGAAGCCGACGGCCGGCGACAGGAAGATCGCCGCCACCGTCTTGGTCACGCCGGCCACGATGACGGCGCCGCTTCCCGCCTTGGCGACGCCCGCGCCCAGCAGGCCGCCGATCAGGGCGTGCGAACTGGAAGACGGGATCCCGGCCAGCCAGGTGATGACGTTCCAGCTGATCGCCCCCATCAGGGCGCCGAAGATGACCTGGTCCGAGATGATCTCGGGATCGATGATGCCGCGGCCGATGGTGTCGGCGACGTGCAGACCGAAGAACAGGAAGGCGATGAAGTTGAAGAAGGCCGCCCAGCCCACGGCGAACATCGGCGGCAGGACACGCGTCGCGACGATGGTGGCGATGGAGTTGGCGGCGTCGTGCAGCCCGTTCAGGAAGTCGAACAGAAGGGCGACGGCGATCAGGAAGATCAGGATCAGCAGGGCGCCGTCCATGAGGCGCTCCTACAGATGCTCGACCAGAACGCCGTTGATGCGGTTGGCCACATCCTCGAACCGGTCCACCACCTTCTCCAGGTGGTCGTAGACCTCGGCCCCGGTGATGAAGGCCATCGGATCGCTGGTCCGGTGCGTCTCGTACAGCGCCTTCATGCCATGGTCGTACAGGGTGTCGGACTCGCTCTCCAGCCGCGCGATCTTCTCGGTCAGGTCGTTCAGCCGCCCGCGGTATTTGCGCATGTCCGGCAACAGGCTGACCGCCTCGACCGTCAACGCCGCCGCCTCGACCGCGATGTCGCCCAGCTGGCGCATGTGCGGCGCGAAGTCCCGCATCTCGTACAGGGTGATGACCTTGGCGGTCTTCTGCATCTGGTCGATGGAGTCATCGAGCGAATTGGTCAGGCCGCGGATGTCGGAGCGGTCGAACGGGGTGATGAAGCTGCGCCGCACGGCGAACAGGACCTCGCGCGCCACCGCGTCGGCCTCATGCTCGTGGTCGACGATCTTCTGGCACCAGTGGGGGACCTCGTCGCCGCCCTCCAGCACCTTGCGCAGGGCGTCCGCCCCCTTGATCAACGTCGCGGCGTGGGCGTCGAACAGCCGGAAGAAATTGTCTTCCTTGGGCAGCAACGCCTGAAACCAGCCCAGCATCGGCGAATCTCCCGCGCAATCGGTATGCGGGTCAGTCCCGCGTCCGAACCGGCGCGTCAACCCGTCCGGGCGCGGACGATCAGTCATCCTCCTTGGCGGCCGCCGCGCCGAGGGCCGTGCAATCGAAGCGCAGGCAGAATTTCTCCATCAGGTCGGTCATCCGCGGGACGAGCAGCGGCATCATCACCTCCTGGATTTCCGAATTCATGTCGACCTGTTTGCGCACCACCGAGCGTCCGACGGGCGACTCGTAGAAGGCGATGGCCGCCTCCAGCTCCTGGACCGTGAAGCTGTCGGCCACGTCGTCCTGCACCTCCAGGATGGTGGTCTCGAGGACGTTCGCGAACATCTCGGTCATGTTGTCGACCATCCAGGCGCGCTGGTCGACCGGCAGGCCGGAGTCCCCGTAACCCTCCTCGATCTGGCGGCGCATCTGCTTCATCAGGTCGCCGCCCTGGGTCAGCTCCAGATAGCGGCCGGCGAGATCGAGATGGCTTTGCCGGGCGGCGTCCGGCGCGGTCTGGGCCAGGGCAGGCCCCGCCCATGCCGTCAGCAGGACGGCCAGAATGACGATGATCCGCATGACGCTCCCCCTCGATCGGTTCATTCTCTCGCCGGCCGGGGATCAGCGCAAACAAAAAGGGCGGCGGACCCTGCGGTCGCCGCCCTTTCCGCTGCGGTTCAAGCAGTGTCAGACGTTCAGCGACGCCGGATCGATCTTGAAGCCCGGTCCCATGGTCGAGGACAGGGTGATGCGCTTGACGTAGGTGCCCTTGGCGCCCGACGGACGGGCGCGTTGCAGGGCGTCGACATAGGCCTTCACGTTGGCTTCGAGGGCTTCCTGGGTGAAGGAGGCCTTGCCGATGCCGCCGTGGGCGATGCCGGCCTTCTCGACGCGGAACTCGACCGCGCCGCCCTTGGCGTCCTTGACGGCCTGGGCGACGTTCGGGGTCACGGTGCCGACCTTGGGGTTCGGCATCAGGCCGCGCGGGCCCAGCACCTTACCCAGACGACCGACCAGGGCCATCATGTCCGGGGACGCGATGACGCGGTCGAAGTCCATGAAGCCGCCGTTGATCTTCTCGTACAGATCCTCGGCGCCCACCACGTCGGCGCCGGCCGCGAGGGCTTCGGCGGCCTTGGCGTCCTTCGCGAACACAGCCACCCGGACGTCACGACCCGTGCCCGAGGGCAGGTTCACGACGCCGCGAACCTGCTGGTCGGCGTGACGCGGATCGACGCCCAGGTTGAGCGCGACTTCCAGCGTCTCGTCGAACTTGGTGGTCGACAGCTCGCGCAGCGTCTTGAGCGCCTCGTCGACGCCATAGAGCTTCTGGTTGTCGCCCAGCTTGGCGGCGAGCGCTTTGTGCTTCTTGGTTGGCTTGGCCATGGCGTCAGCCCTCCACAACTTCGAGGCCCATCGCAATCGCGGAGCCTTCGATGATCTTGGTTGCCGCGTCGATGTCGTGGGCGTTGAGATCCGCCATCTTGATCGTCGCGATTTCGGACAGCTGCGAGCGCTTGATCTTGCCCGCGCTGATCTTGCCCGGCTCTTTCGACCCCGACTTGAGCCCGGCTGCCTTCTTGATCAGGAAGCTGGCGGGCGGCGTCTTGGTGACGAACGTGAACGAACGATCCGCATAGACGGTGATGATCGTGGGGAGCGGGGTGGTCTTCTCGATTTCCTGCGTGGCAGCGTTGAACTGCTTGCAGAACTCCATGATGTTGACCCCACGCTGACCCAGCGCAGGCCCGATCGGCGGTGATGGATTGGCAGCGCCCGCGGGCACCTGCAGCTTGATATAGCCTTCGATCTTCTTGGCCATCGGATGGCCTCCTTTCTTCCTGTTGGCGCCGGGTGTTTCACCGAAGCCTCAGAGTGAGCGGTCGAGCAGCGAGCCGAAGCTTGCCTCCCGCGGTGGATCGACCTGCAAGGCCGAAGCCCGGGCCGATACCCCCCCATTTGCCGAAAGACAACCCAATTGCCGTCCGGGGCAGGCTGCCAGATCGGAGATCGCTGGCTAGCCTATTATGAATAAAGGGAATTTTACGACCCATCCCGGTTCAAGGGCGCCCTGCCGATTCTGAGCGAACCAATCGGCGGGGCCCGGGTTCATCCACGCAAGCTGCCTCAACGGTGGACCGTACCTGCCGAACGGAAACAATTGGAGTCGCTGAAATGATCAAGAATCTCTTCGTCGCAGCCGCCGCTGGCGGCCTCGCTCTCGCCGCCGCCCCGGCCATCGCCCAGAACCAGGACGGTCTCGTCAACGTCAACATCACCGACATTGATATCCTGCGCAACTCGCTGAACAAGAACGATGTCGACGTGCTCAACAACCTGCTTGCCAACGCGCAAGTCTCGGTGCCGGTTGTGGTCCAGGTTCCCGTCGGAATCGCGGCCAACGTCTGCGGCACCACCGTGGCGGTGCTGAGCGCGGCCGGTAGCGGCGGAGCCTGCACGGCGACCACCGCATCGCGCGCGCTGGGCAATGCGATCAACCGTCAGGTGATCGACAAGGCGACCACCACCAGCCAGTAATCGGCGCAAGTCGATGATCAAGGAGGCCGGTCCCGAAAGGGGCCGGCCTTCGTTATTTCGCCAGTTCGACCTGCTCGAAGTCCAGTTCCACCGGAGTCGCGCGGCCGAAGATCGAGACCCCGACCTTGACCCGGTTCTTGTCGAAATCGAGCTCTTCGACGATCCCGTTGAAGCTCGCGAAGGGGCCGTCGAGGACCTTGACCGAATCGCCGATCTCGTAATCGACGTGGACCTGCTTGCGCGGTTCGGCGGCGGCCTGTTCGCGCGCGCCGAAATAGCGCGCGGCCTCACGCTCGCTGATCGGCTGCGGCTTGCCGTTGGGGCCAAGGAAACCCGTGACTTTGGGGGTGTTCTTGACGAGGTGGTAGACGTCGTCGCTGAGCATCAGCTTGGCCAGCACGTAGCCAGGCATGAACTTGCGTTCGACCTGGACCTTCTTGCCGCGCTTGACCTCGGTCACGGTTTCGGTGGGCACCTCGACCTGCTCGACGAGCTGCTGCAAGCCCATCCGCTCGGCTTCGGAGAGGATGGCGTCGCGAACCTTGTTCTCGAAGCCGGAATAAGCGTGAATGATATACCAGCGGTGCATGAAAACCTTCGGAGTCAGGCGAGTTCGGGCGAAATCAGGCGAGGGCGAGGAGCTGGCGGACGACCCAGCCGAATAGCGAATCGATACCGAGGAAGAACACCGCGAGGATCACCATCATGATCCCCACCATGATCGCGGTGGTGACGGTTTCCTGGCGGCTCGGCCAGACGACCTTGCGCGCCTCGGCCTGGACCTGGCGCATGAATTCACCGGGGCTGGTCTTGGCCATCGCCTGACGTTTCCTCGCAGTTTGCGCGTCTCGCGCCATCGGCTCCGCGCCGCCGCGGCCGGGTGCCGCGAACAGGCTGAAGTTCTCCGATGTCGGAAGACAGGGGCGCCAATACAAGCGTGCGGGGCGGAAGGCAAGGGCGCGGTTCAGGCAGCGGCGGCCTGCCCGTCGCGCCACACCCCATCCCACAGTTCGCTTGGCGGTGCGCCGGTCAGTGCGCGGGCCCGGGCCAGCATCAACCGCGCCGGGCGGTCGTCGGGCTCCAGCTCGGCCGCGCGGGCAAAAGCGCCGAGCGCATCGTCCCAGCGCCGCTCGGCAAGCGCCGCGCGGCCTTCGGCGTAGGCGGCGTGGCTGGCTGCGCGCCGCGCGGGATCGGCGGGATCGCGGACGAGCACTTCGAACACCGTTTCGGGCCGCTTGCGCCCGCGCACCGCGATCAGATCGATCTCGCGCATCGGCTGCGCCCCCGCGACCGCCAGCGCGGTCGTCTGATCGACCAGCATTTCCACGCCATAGGTCTTGGTCAGGTCCTGGAGCCTCGCGGCCAGGTTCACGCTGTCGCCGATCACGGTGTAGTCCATCCGCTTGGGACTGCCGATCGTCCCCGCGACGACTTCGCCCGTGGCGATGCCCACGCCGAGACGAAGCGGCAGCGCGCCACGCGCCTCGCGCCGCAGGTTGACCGCATCCAGCATGGCGAGCATCTGCAACCCGCTGGCAAAGGCGTTGTGCGCATCGCGTCCGCTCGACAGCGGCGCCCCGAACACCGCCATCACCGCATCGCCGATATACTTGTCGAGCACGCCGCCATGCCCCGAGACCGCCTCGTAGAGTTCGGTGAACAGCTCGTTGAGCGTTTCGACCGTCTCGCGCGCCGAGAGGTCCTCGGCCATCGAGGTGAAGCCGCGGATGTCGGCAAACAGCACGCTGGCCCGGCAGGCGGTGCCGAACAGCGAATCGTCGTCACGGCCGAGCACCTGATCGACCACCTCTTGCGTCATGAACCGGCGCATCGCGCCTTGCAGCCGCTTGCCTTCGGAAATGTCCTCGATCACCAGCAGCACGCCCACCCGGCCGTTGTCGCCTTCGAGCGGGGTGATCGAGAGGTTGACCGCCGGGGGGCGCTCGCGATTGGTCGCCAGTTCGATGTCGAGCAGCAGCTTGGGCTCGCCGCTGTCGGCCACCGCCGCGATCTCGTCGACCAGCCGCGGGTTGAACCGCGGAAGCAGCGCCCGCGCATCGAGGCCGAGGAGCAGCGTGGCCGAGGCCCCGAGAATCTCGGTCGCGGCGGCATTGAGCTTGGTGATCTTCCAGTCGAGATCGAGCGCGATCACTCCACCCGACATCGAGCGCAGGATCGAATCGTCGAAGCTGCGGGCCGAAACCGCCTCGCTGAACAGCCGCGCGTTGTCGATCGCCACCGCCGCCTGCGCCCCGAACGCGCCGACCCGGGCCGCGTCGTCTTCGGTAAACTCC
>NZ_JAUYNX010000012.1 GCF_030704825.1 Brevundimonas sp.
CCGCAAGGACCCCCGGGGTCTCCATCCCCCGGGCTTCATCGCTCGACCACAGCCCGCCGTCATCGAGAACGTGGATCCGACGCCCTCCCCTTCGACGGGATGGGCCGGAGTCTAGACCGGGGCCTACATGCGGCGCGCAAATGACGCTGCATTTCCGGAAAGGCGCGGAAAAACAACGGGCGGGTTGCGAAAATTGCTGTGTCTGGAAATGAAATTGTCGCAGCACGAATTCCTTCTCCCCTTGAGGGAGAAGGTGGCTCGCGAAGCGAGACGGATGAGGGGTGAAACACCCGTCTGTCCGTGGACCGCGTCCGTTCTCGCCAATCCGCTCGCGGAAGCAGCCCCCTCATCCGCCCCCTCTGGGGGCGCCTTCTCCCTCAAGGGGAGAAGGAACCGCGCGCCTGGCCCGGAATGACGGTCGCGGAAGGAGAGGTCCGGCTTCGCGCGGCGCCGCATTCCCGCTATAGGCCGCGGCATGACCCCCCTTCTGTATGGCCGCCCGCCGGCGGTGTTCGATCCGCCCGGCGCGGCGACCCAGGTTTCGCCGCTGATTCCCGGCTCGACACCGCTCGAGGACGTGGCCGGGGGCTCGGCCGACGAGATCATGATCTACGCCCCGCCCGGGGTGCTGGAGCGGCGGTACACGCTCGCCCTGGCGCTGAGGGCGCTGAAGCCCGGCGGGCGGCTGGATGTCATGGCGCCCAAGGACAAGGGCGGGTCGCGGCTGAGGAAGGAGCTGGAAGGCTTCGGCGTCGAGGTCGGGGAGAGCGCCAAGGCGCACCACCGGCGCTGCGTGGTGATCCGGCCGGAGACGCTGACCGGAATCGACGAGGCCATCGCCGCGGGGGCGCCGCGTCTGGTCGAGGGGCTGGACGCCTGGTCGCAGCCGGGGATCTTCGCCTGGGACCGGATCGACGCGGGGTCCCTGCTGCTGGCCCAGGCCGTGCCGCCGCTCAAGGGCGCGGGGGCCGATCTCGGCTGCGGCTACGGCGCCCTGGCCACGGTGGCGCTCCGCTCGCCGGCGGTGACTTCGCTGCGCATGATCGATCTGGACCGGCGGGCGATCGAAGCGGCGCGGAAGAATGTCGCCGACCCGCGCGCGCGCTTCGAATGGGCCGATGCGCGCACGGTCGAGGCGGCGGGCGATCTGGACTTCGTGGTCACCAATCCGCCGTTCCACGACGGCGGCGCCGAGGACAAGCGGCTGGGCCAGGCCTTCATCCGGCAGGCCGCCGCGATGCTGGGCAAGGGCGGGGTGCTCTGGCTCGTGGCCAATCGCCATCTGCCCTATGAGGCCGAGCTGAACGCGGCCTTCAAGCGGGTGCGGATGGCCGCCGACGCGGGCGGCTACAAGGTGTTCGAGGCGGTGAAGTGAAGACGCCCTCGGGCTCAGGCAGCGCGAAGCGCGGTAGCCCGCCAACAAGCCGCGTCGACAAGCTTCTGGGCTCGATGGGCTATGGCTCGCGGACCGAGATGGCGCGGCTG
This sequence comes from Brevundimonas sp., assembly GCF_030704825.1. Classification (GTDB taxonomy): domain Bacteria; phylum Pseudomonadota; class Alphaproteobacteria; order Caulobacterales; family Caulobacteraceae; genus Brevundimonas. Next base: position 1,486 of record NZ_JAUYNX010000012.1, read on the forward strand.
GGCAAGGCGGGCGGGATCGTGCTGGACGGGGCCGATCTGACCGATGTGTCGAAGCGGATCGCGGTGACCCCGGACCTGCCGGCGCGGATGGAGATCGACGGCGAGCCGCTGGATCCGCCGCCCGGTCTGGTGATGATGCTGCACAAGCCGCTGGGCATGACCTGTTCGCGCAAGGAGGACGGGGCCCTGGTCTATGACGTCCTGCCGCCGCGCTGGCGGCGGCGCGATCCGGCCATCTCGACCATCGGCCGGCTGGACAAACAGACCACGGGCCTGCTGCTGCTGACCGACGACGGCGACCTGCTGCACCGGGTGATCTCGCCCAAACGGCATGTGGCCAAGGTCTATCGCGCGACCCTGGCGCGGCCGATGGTCGGGACCGAGGGCGACGTCTTCGCCGCCGGGGGGCTGGTGCTGGAGGGCGAGGACAAGCCGCTGTCGCCGGCCGTGCTGGAGGTGCTGTCGCCCACCGAGGCGCGGCTGACCGTGACCGAGGGCCGCTATCACATGGTGCGGCGGATGTTCGCGGCGGTGGGCAACCACGTCGAGGGCCTGCACCGCGAGCGGGTCGGCGGCCTGGCCCTGCCGGACGATCTGGAGCCGGGGGACTGGCGGCTGCTGGATCAGGGCGGGATCGACGCCATATTCGCCGCATGACCGCCCACGCCAAGATCTGCGGACTGACCACGCCGGACGCCCTGGACGCGGCGCTCGCGGGCGGCGCGGCCTTCGTCGGGGCGGTGGTGTTTCCGAAAAGCCCGCGCCACATCGAACCATTGCATGCGGCGACCCTGTTCGAGCGGGCGCGCGGCAAGGCGAAGATCGTGGCCGTGACGGTGGACGCCGACGACGCCCTGGTGACCGAAATCGCCCTGATCCTGAAGCCGGATCTGATCCAGCTGCATGGATCGGAGACCCGCGAGCGGGCGGAACAGGTCCGGATGCTGACCGGGGCGGGGATCATCAAGGCGCTGCCGATCCGGACCCACGAGGATTTCGCGGCGGCGGACGACTGGGAGCCGTTCGCCGATCATCTGATGTTCGACGCCAGGCCGCCCGAGGGGTCCGACCTGCCGGGCGGGGTCGGGGCGCGGTTCGACTGGGCGCTGCTGGCCGGCAAGGCCTTCCGCCATCCGTGGTTCGTGGCCGGCGGGCTGACGCCGGACAATGTGGGCGAGGCGATCCGGATGTCCGGCGCGCCCCTCGTGGACGTGTCCTCTGGCGTGGAAACCGCGCCGGGTGTTAAGGACGCAGCCCTGATCGCGGCGTTCCTGGAGGCGACGCGGTCGGCCTGATTTCCGCCGCTCCCCCGCGCGAAGGCTAAGACGTGAACGCCATCCTTCCCAATCGCTACGCCCTGCCCGACGCCGAGGGCCGTTTCGGTCCCTATGGCGGGCGGTTCGTGGCCGAGACCCTGATGCCGCTGGTTCACGAACTGAACGCGGCGTACGAGGCGGCCAAGGCGGATCCGACGTTCCAGGCCGAGCTGGACGGCTTCCTGACCGACTATGTCGGCCGGCCCAGCCCGCTGTATCTGGCCGAGCGGCTGACGGAGCACTATGGAGCCGCCGACATCTGGTTCAAGCGCGACGAGCTGAACCACACGGGCGCGCACAAGATCAACAACTGCATGGGCCAGATCCTGCTGGCCATGCGCATGGGCAAGACGCGGATCATCGCCGAGACCGGGGCCGGCCAGCACGGGGTGGCCACGGCGACGGTCTGCGCCCGCTTCGGCCTGAAATGCGTGGTCTACATGGGCGCGACCGACGTCGAGCGGCAGATGCCCAACGTCTTCCGCATGAAGCTGCTGGGGGCCGAGGTGGTCCCGGTGACGGCGGGCCGGGCGACGCTCAAGGACGCCATGAACGAGGCGATGCGCGACTGGGTCACCAATGTCGAGGACACCTACTATCTGATCGGCACCGCCGCCGGGCCACACCCCTATCCGGCCATGGTGCGCGACTTCCAGACGGTGATCGGCAAGGAGACGCGGATCCAGATGCTGGCCCGCAAGGACAAGCTCCCTGACGCCTGCGTGGCGGCGATCGGCGGCGGGTCCAACGCCATCGGCCTGTTTTATCCCTTCATCGAGGACGCCGGCGTGCGGCTGATCGGGGTCGAGGCGGCCGGGCGCGGGCTGGACGGGCCCGACCATGCGGCCAGCCTGCAGGGCGGGCGGCCGGGCGTGCTGCACGGCAACCGGACCTATCTGCTGCAGGACGACGACGGCCAGATTCTGGAGGGCCATTCGATCTCGGCCGGCCTGGACTATCCCGGCATCGGGCCCGAGCACGCCTGGCTGAAGGACATCGGCCGCGCCGAATACCGCGCCGCCACCGACGCCGAGGCGCTGGAGGCCTTCCAGCTGTGCTCGAGGCTGGAAGGGATCATTCCGGCGCTGGAGCCCAGCCACGCCCTGGCCCGGGTGGGCGAGATCGCGAAGGAAGTCGGCAAGGGCGGCGACGTCGTGCTGAACATGTGCGGGCGGGGCGACAAGGACATTTTCGCCGTGGCGAAACATCTGGGCGTGGAGTTGTAGACCATGAAGATCGTGATGATGGCCGCCGCGGCGGCGCTGATGGCCGGGCCGGCGATGGCGCAGGAATCGCCGGAAACCCTGGTGTTGCCCGGCGCCACCCTGGCCCCCGATTGCGGCAATCTGTACGGCCTGGCCGGCCGCGCCTTCTGCGTCAGCGCGCCGCTGGCGGGGATCGGCGCCTTGGCCGACGCCTATATCGCCGACCTGAGGACCAAGGGCTGGCTGCCGGCCGGGGGCGAGGACAACCGCGTGGTCTTCGTGCGCCGCCGCGACGGCGGCGGCTGCGACGGCCTGCAGATGCAGGCCTTCTACGACACCTCGCGGCCCGCCGGTCCGGACGCCATCGGCTATCTCGGCTTCGGCCCCATTCCGGGCAATGTCTGTTCGGACCAGCCGACCCCGCTGCCGACGCCCGCGCCGGCGCAATGACCACCGCCCGCATCGACGCCCGTTTCGCCGCGCTGAAGGCCGAGGGCCGGGCGGGGTTCGTAGCCTATGTCATGGCCGGCGATCCGACGCGGGACGAGGCGCTGCAGATCTTGCGCGGCCTGCCGGCGGCGGGCGCGGACATCATCGAGCTGGGCTTTCCGTTCTCGGACCCGATGGCCGAGGGGCCGCCGATCCAGCGCGCCGCCCTGCGCGGACTCAAGGCCGGGCTGACCCTGAAGGGGACGCTGGCGCTGGCGGCGGACTTCCGCGCCGGCGACGCCGACACGCCGGTGATCCTGATGGGCTATCTGAATCCGATCGAGAGCTACGGCCATGACGCCTTCGCCCGCGACGCGGCGGCGGCGGGGGTGGACGGGGTGATCGTGGTCGACTGCCCGCCCGAGGAGGCCGGGCCGCTGTCAGACGCGCTGGACGCGGCCCGGGTGTCGCTGATCCGGCTGGCCACGCCGACCTCGGACGACGCCCGGCTGAAGATCATCGCCGAACGGACCTCGGGCTTCGTCTACTATGTCTCGGTCGCGGGCGTGACCGGGGTCAAGGAGGCCCAGACCCTGTCGGTGGCGCCGGCCGTCGAGCGGGTGCGCAAGGCCTCGGGCCTGCCGGTCGCGGTCGGTTTCGGGGTGAAGACGCCGGACCGCGCCGCCGACATCGCCCGGGTCGCCGACGCGGTGGTGGCGGGCTCGGTTCTGGTCGACGAAGTGGCGGCGGCGCTGGCGGCGAACGAACCCGCGGCTCCGCGCGTTCTGGCGAAGGTGAAGGCCCTCGCGGACGCGGTCCGGGGTGCGCGGGTCGCGGAAACGGTCTAAAGCGCGCCCATGGCTGAGAAGACTCCCCCCAAACCCCAGGAAAAGCGCGGCGGCTGGCTGTCGCGCTTCGCCCCCGGCGTGCGCAAGATCGTCAGCCGGCGGGACACGCCGGACAATCTGTGGGTCAAGGACCCGGACACGGGCGAGATGCTGTACCGCCCGGATCTCGAAGGGTCTCTGTGGGTCACGCCCTCGGGCCGGCACATGCGCATCGACGCCCCGACGCGGCTGCGCTTCACCTTCGACGACGGCGCCTTCGAAAGCATCGACACCCCGGACGTGCCCGAGGACCCGTTGAAATTCTCGGACGGCAGGCCCTACAAGGACCGGCTGGCCGCGGCGCGCAAGGCGGCGGGCCGCAAGGACGCCATGGCCATCGGCTTCGGCGAGCTGGACGGGACCGAGGCGGTCGTCATCGTCCAGGACTTCACCTTCATGGGCGGTTCGCTGGGGATGGCGGCGGGCGAGGCCTTCATCGCCGCGGCCCGGGCGGCCATAGAGCGGGGCGTTCCCCTGGTCTGTTTCACCGCCGCCGGCGGGGCGCGGATGCAGGAAGGCGCCCTGAGCCTGATGCAGATGGCCCGCACCACCCTCGCCGTCCAGGAGCTGAAGGCGGCGCAACTGCCGTTCGTGGTGGTGCTGACCGATCCGACCACCGGCGGGGTCACGGCCAGCTACGCCATGCTGGGCGACGTGCACCTGGCCGAGCCGGGCGCCCTGATCGGTTTCGCCGGTCCGCGGGTGATCGAGGCGACGATCCGCGAGAAGCTGCCTCCCGGCTTCCAGCGCGCCGAATACCTCCAGGAAAAGGGCATGGTCGACAAGGTCGTGCCGCGAGCGGAGCTGACCGAAACCCTGGGCCGGATCCTGTCGATGCTGATGGGCGGGACGCGCCGCGCGGCGTAGTCTGGGCTGATGGATCCGATTTCGGAACGGCTACGCGCGCGCCATCCGCAGCGCATCGACCTGTCGCTGGAGCGGATGCGGGTTCTGTGTGCGGCGCTGGGCGATCCGCAGCGCCGGCTGCCGCCGGTCATCCATGTGGCCGGCACCAACGGCAAGGGCTCGACGGTCGCCTTCATCCGCGCCATCGCCGAGGCGGCGGGCCTGACGGTCCATGCCTACACCTCGCCCCATCTGGTCCGGTTCAACGAACGGATCCGCCTGGCGGGCCAGCTGATCGGGGACGACGCACTGAACGCCATCCTCGACCGGGTCGAGGCCGCCATCGACCGCGACGGGTCGGAGGCCACGGTGTTCGAGAGCGCCACCGCCGCCGCCTTCGTGGCCATGAGCGAGACGCCGGCGGACCTGGCCCTGGTCGAGGTCGGCCTCGGCGGGGTGCTGGACGCCACCAATGTGATCGAACGCCCGCTGCTCAGCGTCATCGCCCCGGTCGATCTGGATCATGCCGAATTCCTCGGCGACAGCCTGCGCGGCGTGGCGGTGGAGAAGGCCGGGATTCTGAAGCCCGGCGCGCGCGGCCTGATCGCGCGGCAGCCGGAAGAGGCCATGGCGGCGATCGAGGCGGCGGCGCGGTCGGTGCATGCGCCCCTGACCGTCATGGGCGTGGATTTCGACGCCTGGGCCGAGCGCGGCGGCATGGCCTTCCAGGACCAGGAGCGGTTCCTGGACCTGCCCGCGCCGGCCCTGGTCGGACCGCACCAGATCGCCAACGCCGGCCTGGCCGTCGCCGTGGCGCTGGAACTCGACCTGCCCGAGGCGGCGATCGCCGGGGGGCTGCGCGCCGTGCGCTGGCCCGCGCGTCTGCAGCGGCTGACGACGGGCCCCTATGGCGAGGCGGCGCGGGCGGCGGACGCCGAGCTGTGGCTGGACGGCGGCCACAATCCGCACGCGGCCCGGGCCCTGGCGGAGGCCCTCGCCGAGCGTCAGGCGAAGGCGCCCCGGCCTCTGGCGCTGATCGTCGGCATGCTGGCCAACAAGGACGCCGGCGGCTTCTTCGAGGCGCTGAGGGAGTCGGGCGCGGCGGTCTTCACGGTGCGCTTCGACGGCGCCGCGGCCGAGCCCGAGGCGCTGGCGGCGGTGGCGCGGGGCCATGGGCTGGGCGCGACCCCCTGCGCCTCGGTCGGCGAGGCGCTGGAACGCGCCCTGCGCCTGGGCGCGGGCCGGGCAGCCATCTGCGGCTCGCTCTATCTGGCGGGCGAGGTGCTGGGCGCCGCGCGCGAGACCTGGCCGGACTGACGGATCCCGGCTCTAGCTGCCGTTCGGACCGCCCGGCGTCGCGGCCGCGCCCTCGTCCGGGAAGCGGACGCGCTGCAGGTTTCGCAGGAATTCCCGGGTCTGCTGATCCTGCACGCCGGCGCGCGGAACATCGCGGCAGACGCGTTGCTGCATGTTCGAGCCCGTGGCCCGCTCCATGCGGCAGATGCGGCGGGTGTCGCCCTCCGGCCCCGGGGGGGCGTCGGCGGGGCGGACCTCGGCGGGCGGGGTGTTTCCGGCGATGACGGTGACGACCTGCCCGCCGTCGAACAGCAGGGCGGAGGCGATGAGGGCGGCGGTCAGCATGACGACACTCCAGCGTCCATGGGTTGAACCTGGAAGAAGAACACTGATCGCCGGCCCCTGCAAATGGCGGCGAGTCCGACCCTCGACCGTCAGGCGACGGGTTGGCCGATGCCGGCTTCGGCCAGCCATTCGACGATCTTGCCCTTGGGCATGGCGCCGACCTTCATCGAGGCCATCTGGCCGTCCTTGAACAGCATCAGGGTCGGAATGCCCTTCACGCCCAGTTTCGACGGGATCATCGGGCTGTCGTCGATATTGACCTTGGCGATCACCACCTGGCCGGCCAGTTCGTCGGCGATCTGCTCCAGCGCCGGACCGATCTGCTTGCACGGTCCGCACCATTCGGCCCAGAAATCGACCAGAACGGGGGTGGCCGACCTGAGCACGTCGGCGTCGAAACTGTCGTCAGTGACCTTGACTGTGGCCATGGGGGATTCTCCGGATCGGCCGGCCATCATGGAGTGATTCCGGCGCTTCGAAAGCCGATGTGGGGCGCCGCACCGGCCAAATCAACGCAGGCGCCGTCTCAACCGGACAGGGCCGCCTCCATCATCACCCGGGGGACCGCCATGAGCCGGGGCCCGTCGGTCCAGACCAGGGCCGCGTCCACCCCGCGATCCGGGTACAGGTCCCGCAGGATCGAGACATAGACAGCCAGCTGCAGAACATAGGCCGGGTCGGCGTCCTCGATCCGGGCCGGGGCGGGGCGGTTGGTCTTGTAGTCGACCACCAGCACCCGGTCCGGCGTGACCACCAGCCGATCCATCCGCCCCGACACCGGAATGGCGCCGACCGAGCCGGTCAGGGCCACCTCGGGCCGCGAGCCCGGGCCGAAGACCGGCGCGAAGCCGGCGTCGTCGAGCACGGCGAAGGCGGCGGCGATCATCTCCTCGCGCTGGGCGTCATCGAGGTCCCGCTCCCGGGACAGCATGCGGCGGGCGGCGTCGGCGCGTTCCGGCGGCGGAATGTCGGGCAGTCGCTCCAGCAGACGGTGGATCAGATCGCCGCGCCGGAACCGGCCCAGCGGCGCGCCGGGTCCGGCCGTGGTCGCCAGCGGGGACGGCGCGGGGATGCGCGCCGTCTCTTCCATCTTCGACGGCGAGGCGAAGCGGGCGGCGTTGTCCGGGGCGGGCTGCGCGTGGGCCCAGAGCGGCGCCGCCGCGAAGCCGCGCCCGGTGGAGGTCGCCGCGGCCAGGATTTCGGGATCGACCCCGAAACGCAGCACGCCGTCGCCGATGTCGCGGACATTCAGCGGATCGTCCTGGCCCAGTCTCTGGAAGGTGTCGGCGACGACGCTCCACCAGCTGCCGGCCTCGAACCCCTCCTCGGGCCGCCGGAGGGCGCGGCCCATGATCACCAGCCGGTCGCGGGCGCGGGTCAGGGCGACATAGAGCAGACGAAGGGATTCGGCGTCGGCGCGGGCGGCGCGGGCCTCGCGGGCGGCCCTCGAGGCCGGACAATCTTCCTTCGCCGAGCCGGGGCACATCAGCCAGCCCTCGCCCTCCTCGCCGTCGTCGCCGGCGGCGGGCATCAGGGTCGGGCCCTGCGGCTTGGCCCGGGAGGTGGTGTCGGGCAGGATGACGACCGGCGCCTCCAGACCTTTCGCGCCGTGCACGGTCATGACCCGGACCTCGTTGCGGGCCCCTTCCATCTCGCGCTTGACCTCGACGTCGGCGGCTTCCAGCAGGGCGACGCAGGTCTCCAGATCGACGCCGCCCCGCCCCTCGGCGGCCAGCACCTGGGCGAGGGTCTCGTCGATCGCCTCCTCGGCCTCGCGGCCCAACCGGGCGAGGATGCGGGCGCGGCCCGAGACGCCCGTCCCGTCGACCCGGTTCAGCAGGCTGGAGAAGAAGGCGAAGGGGTCGCGGTCGCGGGCGTCCAGCGCGGCCTGGACGAAGTCGCGGGCGCGGCGCCATTGCGGCTGCTCCTCCGCCCGGCGTTGCAGTTCGCGCCACAGCGAACGGCTCGCGCGGGCCTCCTTGTCGGCCAGCGGATAGAGGCTGTGCGGATCGCCGAAATCGGTCACGTCGCAGAAGGGGCTGCGCAGGACCTCGGCCAGCGACAGATCGTCGTCGGGGTAGAGGGCGAAGCGGGCCACGGCGATCAGGTCGTCGAAGACGATATGGCTGCTCAGCTTCAGCCGGTCGGCGCCGGCGACCGGCACGGCCTCGGCCTTGAGGGCCCGGATGATCTCCTCGAACAGGGCGTCGCGGCGGCGCACCAGAACGAGGAAGTCGCCCCAGCGGGCCGGGCGCATCCCGCCGGGCGTATCGCGGTCGTGGACGGCGGTCCCGGCCTCGACCTGTTTGCGGACGTCGCGGGCGAGGGCCTGGGCCAGCTGTTTGCGGCCGCTGCGGGCGTCCTCCTTGTCGACGGGGGCGTTCCAGGCCTCGCGGTCCGGCGTCGCGGGATCGTGGAACAGGGGCCAGAGATCGATCGAGCCGTGCTGACCGATGCGGGCGGGATGGTGGGTGGGGATGTCGCCCAGGACGCCGACGAGGGCGCGGGTGCGCTCCGGACCCTCGAAGGCGGCGTCGACGAAGGCCAGCACCTCCTCGGTGGAACGGAAGGAGGTGTCGAGCGGCACCTCCTCGAACGGCCGTCCGGCGCCGCGGGCCAGCGCCTCATAGGCCCGGGCTTCCTGCCGCAACCGCTCGGGGCGGGCGCCCTGGAAGGAGTAGATGGACTGTTTCTCGTCCCCGACGGCGAAGACGGTGCGGGGGATGCGGGGCGGACCGTCCTCCCGGCGGGCGGACCCCTCGCCCGAGAAGAACTCCTCGGTCAGGGCCTTGAAGATGGCCCACTGATCGGGGGCGGTGTCCTGGGCCTCGTCGACGAGGACGTGTTCGATGCCGCCGTCCAGCTTGAACAGCACCCAGGCGGCGGTGGCGCGTCCGGTCAGCAGCTCGACCGTGCGCACGACGAGGTCGGAGAAGTCCAGCGCGCCCTGGCGGATCTTGGCCGCCTCGTAGAGGGCGGCGTGGGCGTGGGCGAGGGTCAGGGCCTTGACCGTGTCGTCGGCGACCTTCGCCGCCCGCATCCGGTCAAGGACGGCGCAGTATTTGAGCGAGACGGAGTCGAGGTATGCGGCCGCCGCGGGCGGGGCGCTCTTCGTGCCGAATTTCGTCCGCGGCTCGCCCCTGGAGTCGATGAAGAGGGCCTTCATGGCGGCGAGGCTGGCGTGGGGCGGGACCGCCTCGCGCATCTGCGCCGCGATCCTCTGGTCGTTGGCCGAACCCATGGCGAAACCGTCGGCGGCGGCGCGCCAGGCGGCGGGGTCGAGCCAGTTCAGGAAGTCGCTTTCGATCGCGGCGGGGGTCTCGTCTTTCGAAACGCCGGCCAGGATATGCGGGCCGGGGGCGGCGCCCGAGGCGACCCGGCCCACCCAATCGATCAGCTTGCCACGCTCGCTCTCGATCATGGCCAGCAGGGCGTGGAAGGCCTTCCAGTCCAGCTCGACGGCGAAATGGGAATAGGCGGCGCCCACGGGCCCGTCGGGGTCCTTCAGCGCCTCGCGCGCCAGATCCTCGCGGGCCTGGTGCGACAGGGCGACGGCGGCCTCGTTCTCCAGCACCCTGAAGGCGGGCGAGACCCCGGCCTCGATCGGAAAGCGGCGCAGCAGCTTTTCGCAGAAGGCGTGGATGGTCTGGATCTTCAGCCCGCCCGGCGTCTCCAGGGCGCGGGCGAACAGGCGGCGGGCCTCCTTCAGGTCGGCGGGCTTCAGGCCGGCCGGGTCGCGGCCGTCCAGCCGGGCCAGGTCGCCGGACAGGTCGGCGTCGTCCATGACCGCCCAGCGGCCCAGCTTGTCGAACAGCCGGGCCTGCATCTCGGCGGCGGCGGCCCTGGTGTAGGTGACGCACAGGATCTCGCCGGGCGGGACCTTGCGCAGCAGCAGCCGGGCCACGCGGTCGACGAGGGTCGTGGTCTTGCCCGAACCGGCGTTGGCGGTGACGAAGACCGAGCGACCCGGGTCGGCGGCGGCGGTCTGGTGGGCGCGGGCCTGGTCGAGGGCGGAAAGGATCATTCGGGGGCCTCGTCCTCGCCGCCGACGACGTGCCATTCCCAGACCCGGGCCAGGTGATCGTAGTTGCCGCCGAAATTGCCCATGAACTGGGGCGCGGCCCAGGAGACATAGGGCCGGGCCTCATCGTCGAAGGCGGCGACGCCGTCGACCAGCCGGGCCAGCTCGCGCCCGGCCAGCTCCGCGGCGGTCAGGGGCTGGCCGCGGGTGACCTTGCCGACGTCGACGGCCTCGCCCGGGGTCTTGCGGCCGGTGACCTTGACGTAGAGCAGCTCGGACGCGGGCGTCGGCGGGGCGCCGGGGAAGCCGCCGGCGGCGAGGATGGCGGCGGTCAGGGTCAGCTGGGGCGCGAAGCCCTGGGCCACCTGTTTCGCGCTGGGGGTCGAGCCGGTCTTGAAGTCGATGATGGCGGCGCCGTTCGCGTCCAGTTCGATGCGGTCGGCCTTCGCCGTCAGGGTGAAGGGGCCGGCCGGGGCGCCGAAGGTGATCTGGCCCGTCTGTTCGATCAGCAGGGTCGCGCCGCGCGACCGGCGCTCGCGCTCCCAGCCGGCCAGCCAGACGGCGCAATTGCGGGCCAGCGGCGTCTCGCGGGCCATGGCGTGGTCCTCGAAGCCGGCCTCGTCGAGCGCCTCGCGCAGAAAGCCCTCGATCTGGTCGGCGCAGTCCTCGGGCAGGGCGTCGGGCCAGCTGAGTACGACGCGTTCGATGGCGCGGTGCACGGCGTTGCCGCGCGCCATGGCCTCTGCCGAGGCGCCGGGGCGGTCGAGCTTCTGCAGGCCGAGGATGCGTTGGGCGTAGACGGCGTAGGGGTCGCGGACCCAGCGCTCGACGCCGGTGACCGGCAGCTGGCGCGGGCGGCGGCGAACGGGCGGGGTCGGGGCCGGGCGGCGCGCGTAACGCGGTGGTCCCGTCGGCGGGACATCCAGCCCGCGGGCCACATCCACGGTCGCGGACGGGCGTTCGAGGACGACGGGGGTGGAAGGGGCGTCGGCCCCGCGGGTCAGCATCTCCAGCCGCCACAGCCAGCGCGACTTGACCGCGGGCTGGCCGCCGCGGCGTTCGGAATGGACCAGTATGGCCTCGTCGGCGCAGGCGGCCTGGACGAAGTCCTGGGCGGTCTGGCCGAGGCGGCGCTCGGGCGGCGGCAGGCCGAGGGTCTGGCGCATGGGCCGCGACAGGAAGGGATCGGTCGGGGCGGCGTTGGGCCAGACGCCCTCCTCCAGCCCGGCCAGGATCATGCGGTCGGCCCTGACCAGCCGGGCCTCGATGGCGCCGAGGATGCGCAGGCGCGGCTGGGTGGCGCCGCCCGTGCGCACCGTCTCCTCGGCCAGCAGGCCGCGGACGAGGTCGGAGAACTCGGCGCGCGACACGCCGCCCAGCGACGCCCCGCCCTCGATCAGGCCGGACAGCAACGAGGCGGCGGCCTCGCCGTCGGGACCGGCCCAGGCGTCCTGCCCGGCCAGGGCCTCGATCAGTCGGGTCAGGGCGCGAGCGGCGGCGTCCAGCGGGGCCCCGGGCGTGAAGGGGACGAGGGCGGCGGCGGACAGGGCCTCCAGCCGGTCGACCAGGGCTCCGGCGGCGGCGAGGCGGGCGCGGGTTCCCTCGGACGCGGCCTTGCCGTCGTCGCGGGGTTCGCCGGCCCTGAGCAGGGCGCGCCGCAGCCGGCTCCAGTCGCGATGGCGCGGGCCGCGCAGGGCGTGGCGCTCGAGCGCGCGCAGGGCGAGGGCGGGGTCGGTGTCGCCGGGATCGAGCCGGGTCAGGGGGTGTTTCACCAGGCCCAGCAGGGCGTGCGGGTCGAGGGGCTTGTCGACGAACCGGACGGCGAGATCGATCAGCCGCCCCGCCGGCATGCGCGACAGCGGCTGGCCGGACGAGACGTCGGCGGCGACGCCCCAGCGCTCGAGCCGGGCGGCGACGCGGCGGCCGAGGGCGAGGTCGGGGGTGACGAGGGCGCAGGTCTTGCCGGGCGTTTCAAGCGTCTCGCGCATCATCAGGGCGAGGGCGGCGGCGGCGTCCTCCTCGGCCCGGACGGTGACGACCGACAGGCCTTCCAGCCCTTGTGCGATCGGGTCGGCGGACTGTTCCTTGAAGGCGTCGGCGCGCAGGGCGGCGATGACGGTGCGCCAGTCGTCTGTCGCATCGGCGGGACGCAGGGCCTCGTTGATCAGCCGCTGCCGGGCGCGACCGCGCGCCTCGGCCACGGCGCTTTCGGCGGGCCTGAACCACGGGCGGACGTCGGCGCGTTCGGCGCGGCCGTCGAGCAGCCGCCACAGGGCGTTCTGCGGATGCTGCTCGTTGTCGCCCAGGGTCGCCCAGACCGCCGGGTCCAGGTCGCGATCGAGGCCGGGCAGGACGACGCAGCCGCGCGGGGCGGCGGCGACGGCGGCCAGCACGTCGGCGGCGGCGGGGGCGGTGCCTGTCGAGCCGGCGGCGATGACGGTCTGGCTCGGCGGCCGCTCGGTCCAGGCGGTGGCCAGCAGGCGCAGCAGCCGGGCGCGCCGCCAGGCCGGATCGACCAGGCCCATGGCGTCCAGCCGCTTCGGCCAGGCCTCGACGGCGAGGGCGAGGAATTCGGCGGACTCGCGCCAGTGTTCGGCCAGGTCGCCCTCGACCAGGGTGGCGACGCGGTGCAGGTCCCCGATCTCTTCCAGCTGGCAGGAATCGAGGAAGCCGCCGAGGGCGTCGGCCATCTCCAGCGCGCGCGGGGGCGACAGGCCGGGACGGAAGTCCTCGACGATCATCCGCGCCATCTCGAAGCGGCGGGTCAGGGGGGCGATGGCCGGCGGCAGGTCGAGGCCCAGTTCGCCGGGCGCGAACGGCGGCTCGTCCTCTTCCAGATCGCCGAGCGGACGGACCTGCGGCAGCAGCAGGGGGCGGCCGCCGGCCTGTTTCGACAGGGCGGCGGCGAAGGCGCGGGCGGCGCGGCGGTTGGGCAGAAGGATGACGGCGTCGGACAGGGCCTCGGGCGGATGGTCGCCCAGCCAGTCCAGCACCCCGGCGGCCAGGTCCTCGAGGAAGGGCCGCCGCGCCTCGATGGCGTACCAGCGCGCGCCAGCCGGTTCAAAAGGGTCGAAGCGGGCGGTCATTCCCTCGCCAGTTTCGCCTCGGCCTCGTCGCGGGCCTGAGGGTCGCCGACATGCATCCAGTCGCCGTCGAGGATGCAGCCATAGAGGCGGCCCGCGGCGGCGGACCGGCGCCAGAAACCGCTCAACGAAAAGGGTCCGTCCGGTCCGTCGGCGACATAGTCGGGGCGGCAGATGTGGACGCCCATATAGGCGAAGGGGGCGGAGGCCGCGTCGCCGCGGAAGGTCAGCCGGCCGTCGTCCGCGAGGAAGAAATCGCCGTCGCCCTCGAAACCAATCGAGCCTTCGCGTCTCGCGAGAAGAAGCGCCGCATCCATGATTGACGGATTCCACAGCCGGGCGAGTTGATTCAGCGCGTCCCCCTTCGGGTCGGTCCAGACGCTGTCGATATTGGCGACGAAGACCGGGTCAGGCCCGAGTAGCGCCGAGGCCTTCTTCAGTCCGCCGCCGGTTTCCAGCAGTTCGGCGCGTTCGTCCGAGATGACGACGTCGGGGGCCCGGCCCCGGGCGGCCAGATGGCGTTCCAGGCGGTCGGCGAACCAGTGGACATTGACCACCGCCCGCTCGACCCCGGCGTCGGCCAGCCGGTCCAGCACATGGTCGATCAGGGCCCGGCCGCCGACCTCGACCAGGGCCTTGGGCCGGTCGTCGGTCAGGGGGCGCATGCGCGTGCCGAGGCCGGCGGCCAGCACCATCGCGGTCGTCGGGGCGCTCATCGGCGTCTCGCTTCCGGGACATGAGTGTCGAACCAGCGGGCGACAGGTTCGAGTCCAGGCGCCTTCAGATTGACGTCCAGATGGGCCCACATGCGCGGCATGAAGGCGCGATAGCGCGGCTTGCCGTCGCGGACGATCAAGCGGGCGAAGATTCCCAGGATGCGGGCCTCGTTCAGGGCCGCCAGTCCGGCATAGTCGCGCAGGAAGGCCTCGCGGTCCGTCGCGGGGCGCAGGGCGAAATAGTGATCGAGCGCCCGGGCCTCCAGCGACGCCGGCACATCGCGGCGGGCGTCCTGCAACAGGGAATGCAGGTCCCAGGACGGGTGGGCGCGCACGGCGTCCTGGAAGTCGATCAGCCCGACCCCGGCGGCGCCGCCGCGGTCCGGCAGGCGGATCAGGTTTTCGGCGTGATAGTCGCGGTGGGCCATGACCGTGGCCCCGGCCGCGCCGCGCGCCGTCACCGGAGCCCAGGCGGCGCGCCATGCCTCGATCGCGGCGGCGTCGAAGATCAGGGCCGGATCCAGCTTCGGCATCCATTCCACGAACAGGTCGGCGCCGCCCTGAAGCGCGGTCTCGTCATAGGCCAGCAGCGGCCAGTCGCCGGCGGCTCCGCTCAGAACCTCGGGCAGGGCGGCGTCGTGCAGGGTCGCCAGAGCCTCCACGGCGGCGAGGTACAACGGCTCCTCGGGCTCCCCCCGTTCGATCACCCGGGCGAACAGGTCGTCGCCGAAATCCTCCAGCACGGCCAGACCGGCGGCGGCGTCGACGGCGACGATCTCGGGCGCGGACAGGCCGATCGACCGCAAGTGGGCGGCGACGGCGGCGAAGGCCTCGATCCGCCCGGCGGACAGGCGGGCCACAGCGTTCCAGCCCTCGGCTCTGCGGCGCTCGGGCGACCACGACGGATCGGCGGGCGGGCTTTCGGCGGCGGGCGGCTGGTCCATCAGCATCAGATTGACGCCCGACGGCGTGGTCAGCCGCTCGTAGCGGCGCGTCGAGGCGTCGCCCGCCAGCGGCGTGCGGACGGCGTCGGCGAGGCCTGCCGCTTTCAGGAAGTCGAGGCGCTGCTGTTCACGGTCAGACATGAAGGTCCCTGAGCTTCCCTTTCCATGCGCCCGCGCCGGAAACGGTCGCAACCCGGCCCTCGCCCTGCTCGGCGAGGGTCACGGTCAGGATGTCGGGGCCCAGCCACCGGGCCGGATCGTCGCCCAGCCGTTCGGGCCATTCGATGATCGCGCAACCGTGGTCCAGGGCCTCGTCCAGGCCGATCTCGGACGCCTCCTCAGGCCGGGTCAGCCGGTAGAGGTCGAAATGGGCCACCGGGGGATCGCTTTCATAGAACTGGACCAGGGTGAAGGTCGGCGATGGCACGTCCTCGTCGGGCCGGGTCAGGGCGCGGATCATGCCGCGCGCGAGGGTCGACTTGCCCATGCCCAGCGGACCGTACAGCAGCACCGCCTCGCCCGGCGCCAGGAGGGGGGCGATCGCCGCGCCGAGACGGGCGGTGGCCCCGGCGTCGGGCAGAACCCGTTCGCGCGCCTCGCTCATGCGAATTCGGCGTCCGGCTGGCTGGGCAGGACCCGCTCTGTGAAGGCCTTGAGGCCGTAGGTCGCCCGGGCCGCGTCGATATCGAGCCGCGAGGGCGGGATCGGCTTGCCGACCTTGAGCTGGAACGGCTTCCGCCGCTTGTTCAGCAACTCGTGGAACAGGGTGATGTCGCGCAATTCCGGCGACACCCGGTCGAACAGGTGGAACAGGGTCGAGGTGGGCCCGGCCACATGGACCGGCACGATGGGCGCGCCGTATTTGCGCGCCAGGGAGGCGGCGGTCGGGGCCCATTCCGGATCGGTGACCGAGCCGTCGCGGGCGACGCGGGCCAGCCGTCCGGCCGGAAACATGACCACGCAGCGCTCGGCCTCGAACGCGGCCTTGGCCGCCTGCAGGGTGGCGCGGGTCTTTTCGCGCGTGCGCTTCTCCACCACCCATTCGACCGGAATCACGGCCTCGCCCAGCCGCGGCGAGACCCGCAGGGCGTCCGCGTTGGCGAAGAAGACGGCGTCGGACCGTCGCCGGCGGACGGCGTCGAACATGGCGATGCCGTCGGCGATGCCCGTCGGGTGGTTGGCGACGACGATGCAGCGGCCCCCGGCGGGAATCCGCTCG
Source organism: Brevundimonas sp. (assembly GCF_030704825.1). GTDB lineage: Bacteria > Pseudomonadota > Alphaproteobacteria > Caulobacterales > Caulobacteraceae > Brevundimonas. Next base: position 17,793 of record NZ_JAUYNX010000012.1, read on the forward strand.
CTGTTCATCACCGTGACCTTCAGGTCCATCAGGTCGCTCATATAGTCGAGCGCTTCGGACCCCGACAGAGGGCGGACGGCGTCGGCCATGCGCACGGCGTGACGGTAGTTCAGCAGCCTGTAGAGAACCGGCCGGATCACCGGCCAGGCCAGCGACCCGGTCAGGCGGGGCGCGCGCTCGGCGATCAGCACGTCGCAGATGTGCGGTTCGCGGCGGGTCGACGTGAGGGCGACGGTCTCGGTCATTCGCCCCGGTTGTCGCCGCTCGCGCGGGCCTCCGCAAGCGGCTTCCTGGCCGGGCCGCCTTTGACGCGCGCCGCGCCGGTGCTACCCCTTCGCGCCGAGCAATTCGTCCCCCGTTCGAGGAAGCCCGCATGCGCCGATCCATCCGCCTTCTCACCGGCCTGAGCGCCCTCGCCCTGCTGGCCTCGGCCGCCCTTCCGGCCCTGGCCGAGGCGCCCGCGGCCCCGCCCCCCGCGACGCAGGCGGTCAACACCTTCACCTGGCAGGACATGATCGGACTCAACCGGCTGGGCGATCCGCAGGTGTCTCCGGACGGGCGGCGGGTCGTCTATTCGGTGACCGCCACCGACGTCGCCGCCAACCGCCGCTCGGGCGCCCTGTTCATGATCGACCTGAACGAGCCCGGCGAGCCGGTGCGGCTGGCCATCAACGAGGGCGGGGCCAATACCGCGCGCTGGGGCTCCGACGGGACTCTGTATTTCCTCTCGGGCCGCTCGGGCTCCAGCCAGGTCTGGCGCGCCGGGGCCGACGGGACCGGCCCCGTGCAGGTCACCAGCCTGCCGCTGGACGTCAACGCCTACCGCCTCAGCCCCGACGCCTCGAAGGTCGCGGTGTCGCTGGCGGTGTTCCCCGATTGCGCCGACCTGGCCTGCACGGTCGACCGGACGAAGGCCGTGGCCGACGACCCCGCGACCGGCCAGGTCTACGACCGGATGTTCGTGCGCCACTGGGACACCTGGAACGACGGAACCCAGAACCACCTGTTCGTGGTCAACGCCGACGGCTCGGGCGAGCCGGTGATGGTCACCCGCGGCTTCGACGGCGACACCCCCTCCAAGCCCTTCGGCGACGAGAGCGAGTTCGTCTTCGCCCCCGACGGCCAGTCGATCGTCTTCTCGGCGCGGATGGCCGGTTCGTCGGAGCCGTGGAGCACCAATTTCGACATCTACCGCACCAACGGCCTGGGCGGCGACGGGACCTTCGAGAATCTGACCGACGACAACGACGCCTGGGACACCGGCCCGGTCTTCTCGCCCGACGGCCGGACGATGGCGTATCGCGCCATGGCCCGCCCGGGCTTCGAGGCCGACAAATACGCCATCTTCCTGCGCGACATGGCCACCGGACAGGTGCGCCAGATCGCGGCTGACTGGGACCGTTCGGCCGACACCCTGCAATGGTCGCGCGACGGACGGACGCTCTACACCACGGCCGGAGACGTCGGTCAGACCCGCATCTTCGCCATCGACACGACCCGCGGCTCGGTCACGCCGATCACCGGCGAGGGCCATGTCTCGGCCTTCCAGCAGACGCCTTCGGGCTTCGTCTTCGCCCAGGACAGCCTGGTCCGGCCCAGCGAACTGTTCGTCAAGACCTTCCGGGGCCGGGAAATGCCGCGCCGGATCACCGACGTGAACCCCGCGCTGGACGCCGAGACCTTCGGCGAGCCCGAGCAGTTCAGCTTCCCCGGCTGGAACGGCGAGACGGTGCACGGCTATGTCATCAAGCCCGCCGGCTACGTCGAGGGCGAGAAATATCCCGTGGCCTTCCTGATCCACGGCGGGCCGCAGGGCTCGTTCGGCAACAGCTGGTCGTATCGCTGGAACCCGTCGACCTACGCCGGGGCCGGCTATGCGGTGGTGATGATCGATTTCCACGGCTCGACGGGCTACGGCCAGGCCTTCACCGACTCGATCAGCCAGCACTGGGGCGACCGCCCGTTCGAGGATCTGCAGAAGGGCTGGGCCTTCGCCCAGGAACGCTATCCCTTCCTCGACGGCGACAACGCCTGCGCCCTCGGCGCCTCCTACGGCGGCTATATGGTCAACTGGATCGCCGGAAACTGGCCGGGCGAGTTCAAATGCCTGGTCAACCACGACGGCGTCTTCGACACCTTCGGCATGGGCTATTCGACCGAGGAGCTGTGGTTCACCGAATGGGAGAACGGCGGCACGCCGTACGACAATCCACGCGCCTACCAGGAATTCAACCCGGCCAACCATGTGCGGAACTGGCGCGACCCGATGCTGGTGATCCAGGGCGACCTCGACTACCGCATCCCGACCGCCCAGGGCCTGTCGACCTTCACCGCCCTGCAGCGGCGCGGGATCGACAGTCGGCTGGTCTTCTTCCCCAACGAGAACCACTGGGTGCTCAAGCCGGCCAACAGCCGCCAGTGGCACACCGAGGTGTTCGGCTGGCTCGACAAATATCTGAAGCCCGCCGAATAGGGCCGGGTCCCGGGCGACGGATGAAGGGCGCTTCCCCGCGGAAGCGCCCTTTGCCGTTTCTCTGCCAGACCATTTTTGCTTCAGGTCGGATCGACCTGAATCCAAAAAATGGTCCAGCATCATACTGGAGCGAAATCTGAGCCTTGGCGGACTGCATCCACCAAGACCGATTTCGCTCTAGCGTACGGCGGCGTAGGTGGCGGCGGCCTCGCGATAGCGGACGTGCTCGCGCGCCGTCATGCAGCGCGGCGCGTTCCAGGCCGGGTCGGACGGCCGCACCGACAGGGCCTCGCGGGCCGTGACGAACACCGGCGGCGCCCCGTGCTGGCGAATGAAGGCCCGGCGGGTCGCCTCGTCGGTGTCGCAGATCAGCACCGCGCGCGCCGAGGCCAGGCTCGCATCCTTGCCCGGGTCGCCCGCCGAGACGGCGCCGGCCGGCAGAATCGCCGCGGCGGCCAGGGCCGCCAGGCCGACAAACGGGGTGAATGTGCGCATCTCGATCGCTCCCGAACGCCTGAAAGAAGTCAGGACCCGGAGGGAATAATGCGCTCTTCGCTGCGAATGTAAAGATTATGCGACGATTTCGAGTACGAAGTTTGACAGGGCGGATCGCCAGCCCGGCATGAGGCTTTCCGGAACTTCGCGCGTTGTGGAAAGTCCTGCGGAGTTCCCTCTTGCCCAAACCCTTGAAAGAGAACCCGAACTGGCTCGTGGTGCGGGATCGCGCCCTGGTTCCCGCCGGCGCGTGGGCGCGATCGCGCCGCGACTGGATCGTGACCCGCGATCCGGTCTACGCCGGCCTGCGCCGGCCGGGCCGGACGGAGCAGATCGCCGCCGGGGCGACCGTGGCCCTGCTCGCCCTGATGGTCGTCCTGCTGATGCTGTTCCAGTGGAACTGGCTGCGCGGGCCGATCGGCGACTGGGCCTCGGCGCGCTACGACCGCGAGATCGAGCTGAACGGCGACCTCGACGTCAACCTGTTCAGCGGAACGCCCTCGGCGCGGATACGCGGCCTGAGGATCGGCGGGCCGGACTGGGCGGCCGAACGCGACACCCTGAGGGTCGAGGACATCCAGGCCTCGGTGAAGATTCTGCCCCTGCTGTCGGGCCGGATCGAGATGCCGGCCCTGACCATCACCCGGCCCGAGGCCGTGCTGATCGCCACCGAGGACGGCCGCAAGAGCTGGAAGCTGGATCCGGATGCGCCCGACACCGGCGAGGGGCTGAAACTGCCGCCGATCCACCGGCTGACCATTCGGGACGGCCGGCTCAGCCTCACCGAGCAACGCCGCGACATGACGCTGGAGGCCACGATCACCGCCCGGGAAGGCACGGACGGCGAGGCCGGCTTCCATCTGGACGGGCGGGGAACGATGAACGGCACGCCCCTGACCCTCACCGTGCGCGGGGGGCCGTTCATCAACATCCGCCGCGACCGGCCCTACGCCTTCACCGCCGAACTGGCGGGGGTCGGTTCGCGGCTCAAGGCGGACGGCAGCATCACCCGCCCGTTCGATCTGGGCCAGTTCCAGGCGGCCCTGAGTCTGCAGGGACGCGACATGGCCGACCTGTATCTGCTCACCGGCGTCACCACGCCGAACACCCCGCCCTATCGCCTCAGCGGCGCCCTGACGCGCGACGACGCCCTGTTCACCTTCAGCGACTTCAGCGGCCGGGTCGGCTCGTCGGACCTGTCGGGCGACCTGACGGTCAACAAGGTCGGCGACCGGCGCCGCGTCGAGGCCGACCTGCGCTCGCGCCTGCTCGACATCGAGGACCTGATGGCGGTGCTGGGGGCCGAGCCCCGGGTGACCCCGTCGGGCGATACGGTGGTCACCTCGGGCGCCCCGGGGCGGCTGCTGCCCGACGCGCCCCTGAACGTCGAGCGGCTCAGGGTCATGGACGGGACGCTGCGCTACCGGGCGGCGCGGGTTAAGCGCAACGACCTGGACATCCGTCAGGTCGATCTGGGCGCCGAGCTGAAGGACGGAATCCTCAACCTCGATCCGGTGGCGTTCAACTTCAACCGCGGCGAACTGCGCGGCACGGCGCGCATCAACGCCACACGGGACATGCCCTATACGACCGCCGACTTCCGCCTGCGCGGCTATCCGCTGGAATCGATCATTCCCGCCCGCGACGGCGTGCCGACGGTGACGGGCCGCGCGCTGGGCCGCGCGAAGCTGGAAGGGCCCGGGGCGTCGGTGCACGATTTCGCGGCCGGGTCGAAAGGCGCCATCAGCCTCGTGGTGCCCCAGGGCCAGATGCGAGCGGCCTTCGCCGAACTGCTGGGCATCAACCTGACCGCCGGCCTCGGCAAGCTGCTTTCGGGCGATACGGGTTCATCGGAAATCCGCTGCGCCGTGGCCGACTTCACCGTCAGCGGCGGCACGGCGACCGCCCGGACCTTCGTCATCGACACCACCCCCGTGCTGGCGCGGGGATCGGGAACCATCGACCTCGGGGCCGAGACGATGAACCTCCGGATCGACGGCGAGACCAAGCAGGCGCGTCTGATCCGGCTCTGGTCGCCGATCGTGGTCCAGGGACCGCTGACGGGGCCCAAGGTGGGCGTGGACAGCGCCTCGGTCGCCGGCCAGGTCGGCCTCGGGGCGGCCCTGGGCGCCCTGATCAACCCCCTGGTCGCCCTGTTGCCCTTCGTCGATCCGGGCCTGGCCGAGGACGCCAACTGCGGGGCCCTGATCTCGTCGGCGCGCTGACCCGCGCATCGAGCCGGACGTTGAGCCGGGAGCGGGTTGCGGTATCGTGACGCCGACACGCTTTCCGACGCCAGGGACCGCATGACCCGCAGAGGCCTGTTCGCACCCGCTCTCGGTCTGCTCGCCGCCGCCTGTTCGCCGCTGAGCCTGCTCAACAGCCTGGGACCGCGCGACCGGGGCGCCCGCCGGGTCGTCCGCGACCTTCCCTACGGCGACGACCCTCGCCAGCGTCTGGACCTCTACGCCCCCGACGCCGCCGGCCGGCGGCCCTGGCCGGTGCTGGTCTTCTTCTACGGCGGCGGCTGGGACAGCGGCGCGCGCGGCCAGTACGCCTGGGCCGCCCACGCCCTGGCCGCGCGCGGCTTCCTCGTCGCCGCGCCGGACTACCGCGTCGCGCCGGGCGTCCACTTCCCCGCCTTCATCGAGGACGCCGCCGCGGCCGCGGCCCGGGTCGCCGGGGTCGCGGCGGGATACGGCGGCGATCCGGTCCGGCTCGGCGTCATCGGCCATTCGGCGGGCGCCCATCTGGCCATGATGATCGCACTGGACCGGCGCTACATGGCCGCCGCCGGACAGCCCGATCTGATCAAGGCCGCCGCGGGACTGGCCGGGCCCTACGACTTCCTGCCGTTCGACGTTCCCGCCTCGGTCAACGCCTTCGGCCGCGCGCCGGACCCCACCCTGACCCAGCCGGTCACCTTCGCCCGCGCCGACGCCCCGCCCTTGTGGCTGGGCCACGGCGTCGAGGACGTCGTGGTCCACGCCGAGGACAGCACCATCCTGTGCGAGCGGATGCAGGCGGTCGGCGGGCGCTGCGAAGCGAAACTCTATCCCGGCCTGAACCACGCCGACCTGATCGCGACCTTTTCACCCCTGTTCCGCGGGAAGGCCCCCGTGCTGGACGACGTCGCCGCCTTCCTGCACCGCGAACTGGGCTGACGTCAGAAGGCGTCAGTGGAGCGCCTTCACGCGCGCGCGCAGCATGGAGCATGGGGAGACACCGCATGCGCGCTCTGGCCGTTCTGACTCTGGCGTCACTGACCCTGGCCGGGGCCGGCCCCGTGACCGGCCAGACGCCCACGATGGAGCAGGCCTTGCGGCGGGCCCAGGACTATTCGCCCCTGCCGCTGACGCTGGCGCGGGAACAGGCCGACTGGCTGGAGAGCCACGCCAACCTGCCGGAAGGCTTCGACCCCGCCGACGACATTCAGTCCCGCATCGAGGCCCTGACAGCCCAGGCCGATCGGGACGCGGGTCTGGCCCGGACCATTTTCCGCGACGGCGCGCCGCCCCTGGGTCGCGAATGCGTCGCCACCGGCCTGAAAGGCTGCACCTCCCCGATGGGCGGCTATCTCGCCCTCGACGAGGGCGGGCTGCACTGGCAGCTCCAGCAGGGATTCACCGACGAGGATGGCGTTTCGGGCGGCATCGTCTTCATCGGCGACGCGGGCGCGGCGCGGATGGGCCCCACGGCGCCCATCGCCTGGAGTTTCGACGGCGCCCGCTTCGAGGCCCCGGTCCTGCTCACCGGCCCCGAGTTCGACGGCAAGGCCTATATCGCCGTCCCGGGCGTCCGCGCCGGCTCGGGCTCCGGCAACGCCGACGTGCTGTTCCGCTGGGACCTGCCCGACACCCGCAGGTTGACCCAGATCGACACCTGGAGCTGGCGCGACAGCCTCGACGTCATGCTGCCCGAGGGGCTGGGAATCTGGCAGGGCGTGCGGTTCGACTGGCCCAATATGACGGCCTTCACTCCGCTGTGGCAGGCAGGCGACGGCCACTGCTGCGGCACCGGCGGGACCGCCATACTGTCCTTCGACATCGAGGGCGAAAAGCTGGTGCTGGCCCACGTCACGGTGCGCGATGCGGTGCTGGAGACGGCGGCGCGGACGCCGGCAGAGGTGTTCGACTACGTCGGCCGTCGGGGCGGCTGCGACCGCCGGGGCGGCGAGGAACCGGTCGACGCGGCCGCCGGAACCATCATGGCGGGGGCCATCCCGGACCCGGGCTGCGCCACGCTGAGGGCCGACGGCGCGGCCCTGAGGCGCAGATACGCCGACGATCCGCGCACCCTGGCGGTGATCGCCCGGGCCGAGGCGCCGAGGGACTAAGCTCCGCCGTCTCGCCAAGGTCATGATCATCCGCTAGAGGAGGCCATGACAGAAACAATGACAGCACAGGCGGCGCTGGACCGCCTCGAAACCCTCTACGAACAATCCGTCTCGAACCTGCGCACCGCGGTCGGGACCTTCCTGCGGACCGGCGAGCGCGCCGATCCCGAGGCGCGGGCCAGGGGCCTGTTCTCCTATCCCCAGCTCAGGGTCAGCTGGTTCGGCGACCGACCGGCGAATCTGGCCACGCGCGCCTACGCCCGACTGTCGCGCCCCGGCGTCTATTCGACCACCATCACCCGCCCCGACCTGTTCCGGCCCTATCTGGCCGAGCAACTGTCCCTGCTGGAGCAGGACTACGGCGCCACCTTCGAGGTGCGGCCGTCGGACCAGGAGATTCCCTTCCCCTATGTGATGGACGGTTCGGACGTGGCCCTGGACCGCAGCCAGACCGCGGCCGTCGCCCGCTATTTCCCGACCACCGACCTGGCCCATATCGGCGACGAGATCTCGGACGGCCTGTTCGACCTGGCCGAGGACTTCCCGCTGGCCCAGTTCGACGGCCTGCGCACCGACTTCTCCCTGGCCCGGCTGCGGCACTACACCGGCACGCCGGTCGAGGACGTGCAGAGCTATATCCTTTTCACCAACTACAATCGTTACGTCGACGAGTTCGTGCGCTGGGCCTGCGCCCAGCTGGCCGATCCGAACAGCGCCTACGAGAGCCTGGTCTGCGCCGGCGGGGTGGTCATCACCCGCGACACGCCCGATCCCGAGCAGGCGGTGATGGACGCGGCCTGGAAGAAGCATCAGATGCCGGCCTATCACCTGACGGCGCCCGGCTGGAACGGCATCACCCTGGTCAACATCGGCGTCGGCCCGTCCAACGCCAAGACCATCTGCGACCACCTGGCCGTGACCCGGCCCCACGCCTGGATGATGATCGGCCACTGCGGCGGCCTGCGCGACAGCCAGGTGATCGGCGACTACGTCCTGGCCCACGCCTATCTTCGCGACGACCATGTGCTGGACGCGGTGCTGCCGCCGGACATCCCCATCCCCTCGATCGCCGAGGTCCAGCGCGCCCTCTACGACGCCGCCAAGATGGTCTCGGGCGCGCCCGGCGAGGAGGTCAAGCGGCGGCTGCGGACGGGCACGGTGGTGACCACCGACGACCGCAATTGGGAGCTGCGCTATTCGAAATCCGCCCAGCGCTTCAACCAGAGCCGGGCCGTGGCCATCGACATGGAAAGCGCCACCATCGCGGCCCAGGGCTATCGCTTCCGTGTGCCCTACGGGACCCTGCTGTGCGTCTCGGACCGGCCGCTGCACGGCGAGATCAAGCTGCCGGGCCAGGCCAACCGCTTCTACGAGGGCTCGATCTCGGAGCATCTGCAGATCGGCATCCAGGCCGTGGACCTGCTGCGGGCCGAGGGCGCGCGCCTGCATTCGCGCAAGCTCAGGGCCTTCGACGAGCCGCCGTTCAGATAAGGAATGCCGTCTCCCTCCCCCTTGTGGGGAGGGTGGTCGCGCAGCGACCGGGGGGGAAGTGTCCAGACGCACCCCACCCCGTCGTCGCTTCGCGCCGACATCCCTCCCCATAAAGGGGAGGGAGACGCGGGGCCTATTTCTTCAGCCGCTTCGCATTGGCGACGGCGGTGGCGTGGATGGGGCGCAGGGCGTCGGCATGGCCCTTCAACAGTTCGCTGTTGAGGGTCAGCATCTGGCCGGCGGCCCGGCTCCACCAGCCGACGGCGTAGCTGTACTGCGCCTGCAGCGCGGCGGCGGGGGTCGCGGCGGTCGCCATGGCCGAAACCGCCCGCGAGGCCAGGCCGGCCTCGGTCACCAGGCCCAAGCCGACGCGGCCGCCGATGTCGCCGAAGGTCCGCGTCAGGGCGGCGGCCGAGGCCGCCAGCGCCTCCGTCTTCTCGGAGGTCATCAGCGACAGCTCCGCCAGGTCGGCCTTGCGGGGATCGACCAGGCCGGCGGCCATGATCTCGATCCGGGCGTTGATGACGTCCCCGGCGGCCTGCAGCATCTCGCCGCCGGACACGGCCGTGCGCGCGGCGCGGGCGCCGTCGCGGGCCAGGCGGCGGCCGGTCTTCAGGGCGCGGTCGATCTGGGTCATGCCCCAGCCTTGGGCCGCAATCACGTTCCCGGCAAGACCTCGTCGGCGAAGGCGGCCACATCCTTCAACAGGGCCGGAGCCGCGGCGTCGATTATGGTGCGGCCGTGTTCCGGGCTGGCCAGGGCCGGATCGGAACCGATGCGGCCGTCGGGGAAGCGGGCGCGGTAGTCGAGGGCGTCGCGGATCGGCCCCAACGGCGCGATCTTCGGGCTGTAATCGGCCGTCTTGATATGATCGGGATAGGCCGCCTGGGTGACGGCGATCTCGGACGGGGTGGCGTGCATGCCGTGCCCCTTCGGGAAGAGCTGGTTGCACAGGCCGTTGACCCCCGGCAGGTCCCACCAGTTGCGCAGCTTGAGCACGAAGGGCGGCCGTTCCTCGACGAAGCTCCATTCGGCATGGATCTCGGCGAAGGTCGCCTCGATGGTGGCGACGTTGCCGCCGTGGCCGTTGAGGAAGTAGATTCGCTCGAAGCCGTGCCGGCCCAGCGACGAAACCCAGTCGGTGATGGCGGCCATGAAGGTCGATGGCCGCAGGCTGATGGTGCCGGCGAAGGCCAGGTGGTGCTGGGCCATGCCGATGTTGAAGGTCGGGGCGACGACCAGGCTCCCGTCCCGTTTCTCGGCGGCGTGGGCGATGATCTCGGGGCACATCCAGTCGGTGCCCAGCAGCCCGGTCGGGCCGTGCTGCTCGTTCGAGCCGATCGGCACCACGATGGTCTTCGTGCTCTTCAGCCGGGCGTCGATCTCGGGCCAGGACGACAGGTGGATCAGCATGGTTGGGACTCCGCGACGATTTGCGCGCGGTCTAGGCCGATTGGGCGCCGGGGCCAACCGTCAGCGGGCGAACGCGCGCAGGAAGCGGCGGGCGGCCTCGGCGGCGCGCGCCTGCAGATCGAAGGGAGGCTGCGCCACGCCGAGCACGCCGCGCAGATGGCCGTGCCCCAGCACCATGCCCGAGAACATCTCGGCGGCGGCGTCGGGGTCGGGAACCGACAGCAGGCCCGACCGGTCCTGTTCCGCCAGCCAGGCCGACAGGCGGCGCAGGCCCTCCGCCGGGCCGGCCTGGTAGATGGCGTCGGCCAGGTCCGGCATCTCGGGCGACATCAGGGCCACGCCGCGCAGCGACGCCCCGGCCTCGGCCCGACACAGCTTGTCCAGCAGGCCGACGGCCAGCGCCGTCAGCACGGTTTCGGGATCGCCGCCGGCGCGCAGCGGCGCGCTGATGGCGTCGGACCGGCGCGCGGCCAGGGCGCGGCCGATCTCCAGCTTGTTGAGAAAGCGGTTGTAGAGGGTCTGGCGCGACACTCCGGCCCGGCGCGCGATCTGCTCCATCGAGGCCAGGGCGCCCTTCTCCCCGAACAGGGCGGACGCCGCCTCGAGGATGGCCTCGGTCTTGGCCTCGTCGACCTGTCCGCGAACCCGCGCCATCAGTGCGCCTCCGCCGGCGGCGCCCCGGCCGGCGCCTTCACCGGACGCGAAAGCAGGGTGACGAAGGCGGCGAAGGCGCAGGCGATGGCCAGCATGGCGAAGGCGTCGCCGAAGGCCAGGGTCGTCGCCTGCCGGTTCAGCATCCCGTACACCGCCTTCATCGCCGCCCCCGCCGGATCGACCGAGCCCGCGAACCGCTTCTGCATCCCGGCCAGCATGGCCTGCATTCCAGTGCTCGTCACCGGGATGTTCTGGGTCAGCTCGCTCATGTGCAGGGCGGTGTTCTGCGTCAGGGAGGTGTTGAGGATGGCCAGGCCGAAGGCGCCGCCGACGTTGCGGCTCAGATTGACCAGGCCCGAAGCGTTCTTGACCATCCCGGGCGGCAGGGTCGACATGGTCACCTGCTGGGCCGCGATCATGGCCAGCATGACGCCGCAGCCGCGCACCGCCTGCACCCCGGCGAACTCCCAGAAGCCCCAGTCCGCGGTGACCAGCCGGGCGTCCCACATGCCCCAGGCGCACAGCATGAAGCCGCCGAACATCAGCAGCCGCAGGTCGACCTTGCGCACCAGCCGCCCGGCGAAGGGCGCGGTCAGGAACATGGCCAGGCCCGAGACCACCATGGTCGTCCCGACCTCCGAGGCCGAATAGTCGCGCACCCGGCCGAGGAACAGCGGCAGCAGGAAGGTGCCGCCGAACAGGGCCGCCCCGACGGTGAAGGTCATCACCACCCCGACGAGGAAGTTGCGATTGGCGAAGGCGCGCAGCTCGACGATCGGATTGCGGTAGGTCAGGGAGCGCCAGATGAAGGCCGGGCCGGTGATGGCGGCCACCACGGCCAGCAGCAGAATCGTGTCGTCGGCGAACCAGTCGTTCCTCGACCCCTCCTCCAGCACGAACTGCAGGCTCATCAGGAAGGTCGCCATGAGGCCCAGACCCGCCCAGTCGAACCCCCTGGACAGCGACGGATCGCCCTTGTCGAAATCGGCGTAGCGGCCGACCAGGAACAGCACCAGCATGCCCGGGACGACGTTGATGAAGAACAGCCAGCGCCAGCTGAGCCATTCCGTCAGGTGCCCGCCCAGGGTCGGGCCGACCGTCGGCGCCAGGGTGACGATCAGCCCCATGACGATGCTGGCCGTGACCCGCCTGTCCGGCGGGAAGGCGGTGAAGGCGACGGCGAAGACGGTCGGGATCATGGCCCCGCCGACAAAGCCCTGCAGCGCCCGGAAGAAGATCATCGCCTCGATCGAGGACGACATGCCGGTGGCCACGCTCATCAGCAGGAAGCCGGCGCAGGAAACTAGGAAGACTTTCTGCGTCCCCCACAGCCGCGACAGATAGCCCGACAGCGGGATCATCACGACCTCGGGGATCAGATAGGCGGTCTGGATCCAGCTGATCTCGTCGGCCGAGGCGCCGACCCCGGCCTGGATCTGCGGCAGGGACGAGGCCACGATCTGGATGTCGAGGATGGCCATGAACTGGCCGATCACCATGCCGGCGAAGCCGAGCAGCAGGACGGTCCAGTTGACGGCGGGCGTCGGGGCGGGCGCGGCCTCGACCGTCGGCGCGGCGGCGGTCACCGGACCGCGACGTCCGGGGAGGCGACGGCGGCGACGACCGGACCGGTGGCGGCTTCGGCGAAATTCAGCCCGCCGCGGCTCTTCAGATCGACCTTGACCTCGACCGACAGGCCAGGCCGCAGGGCGGCGGCGCCCGCCGCATCGACGCGGATGCGCACCGGAACGCGCTGGGTGATGCGGGTGAAATTGCCGGTGGCGTTCTCGACGGGGATCAGGGCGAATTCAGAACCGGTGGCGGGGGCGAAGCTGTCGATATGGCCCGTCAGCCGCTCGCCGGGGAAGGCGTCGGCGCTGATCTCGACGGTCTGGCCGAGGCGCAGGCGGTCGAGCTGGGTCTCCTTGAAATTGGCCACCACCCAGGCGTCGCCCAGCGGCACGATGGACAGGATCTGACCGCCCGGCCGGACGTACTGTCCGACGCGGACGCCGCGGGCGCCGACCACGCCGGCGACCGGGGCTCGGATGACGGTGCGGTCGAGGGCGATGCGGGCCTGTTCGACCTGGGCGCGGGCCAGGTCGACGGCGGCCAGGCTCTGGTTGCGGCTCGAGCCCAGCACCCCGGCGGTGCGCTGTTCGGCGACCAGGGCGGCTTCAGCCTCGGCGACAGAGGCCTGGGCGGTGCGGGCGCCGGCCTGTTCGGTCTGGATGCGGGCCTGGGAGACCCAGCCCTGCTCGGCCAGCCTGCCGTAGCGGTCGACCTGCTGCGCGGCCAGTTCGGCCTGGGCGCGGGCCTGGGCCAGGCCGGCGGCGCGCGAGGCGATCACCGCCTGTTCCTGGGCCGCGCGGGCGTCGACATTGCCCACGGCGGCGATCACGGCGGCGAGGTTGGCCTCGGCCTGGGCCAGGTCGGCGCGGGCGTCGGCGCCGTCGAGCCGGATCAGGATCTGGCCCGGCGCGACCCGCTGGTTGTCGGCCACCAGCACCTCGACGACATAGCCCTCGATCTGGGGGCTGACGCCGGTGGTGTCGGCGGCGACGAAGGCGTTGTCGGTGGCCTCCCAGCGCTGCTTGTTCTGCCACCAGACCACGCCCCCGATGACGAGCGCCAGGACCGCGACAGCGGCCACGATCAGGGGCAGACGCTTCTTGTGGGCGGGAGACAGGGTCATGGCGGACTCGAAGGCGTGTCAGGGAGGACGGCGCATAAATGGACAAGACTGTCCAAAAATCAACCCTTCTTCACGCCCGTCCCGACACATCCTGTTTCCGAACCTGCTTGACCGCGACGCCGCGGAGGGTTCGACTACGGCCAGGCTGACAGGAGACCCTTGATGAAGCGCCTCGCCGCCCGTTTCGCCCAGCCCGCCAGTCTCCTGATCCTCAGCTGCACGATCCTGTTCGACTGGCCGCTCGCCGTCGGCGTGGTCGGCATGGTCATTGGCGCGGGGGCCCTGTTCATTCCCGATCGCTGGGCGGCCTGACGCCCTCCCGGTCGCCGGCCGGGTCTGCTACCGGGTCATCCATGAAGCCGCCCAAGGCCCGACCCGAGCCCGCGTCGAAGCGCCCCGCCGTCATGACCGGGGCCATGGTCCCCGTGCAGGGCTGGCCGCCGGACGAGGATCGGGTCGAGGCCATCTTCGAGCGGCTGGCGCGGGTCATGCCGGAGCCGAAGACCGAACTGGATTTCTCCAGCCCCTATACCCTGGTCGTCGCCGTCGCCCTCTCGGCCCAGGCCACCGACGTCTCGGTCAACAGGGCCACCGACCGGCTGTTCAAGGTCGCCGACACGCCCGCGAAGATGCTGGCGTTGGGGGAAGAGGGACTGATCCCCTACATCGCCTCCATCGGCCTCTATCGCGGCAAGGCGAGGAACGTGATCGCCCTCAGCCGCATCCTGCTGGAACAGCATGGCGGGCAGGTTCCGCTGAACCGCGCTGCGCTTCAGGCCCTGCCCGGCGTGGGCCGCAAGACCGCCAGCGTGGTGCTGAACGAACTGGGGGTCGAGGCCGCCATCGCCGTCGACACCCACGTCTTCCGCGTCTCGCACCGTCTGGGGCTGGCCAACGCCGCCACCCCCGACAAGGTCGAGGCCCAGCTGTTCCGGGTCGTTCCCGAGGCGTGGCTGCCCAAGGCTCACCACTGGCTGATCCTGCACGGCCGCTACACCTGCACGGCGCGCAGGCCGAAATGCAGCGCCTGTCTGATCAGCGACCTGTGCCCGTCGCGGGCGGGGCTGCAGGCGCTTGGGGAAGCGGTCTAGAGCCGCGCCTTCACCGCCTCCGCGAACCGCTTCTCGCCCTCCGGCGCCGAGCCGAGATAGAAGTCCGGCTCGATCAGCTCGGCCTCCATCAACAGCCAGCGGCCGTCGACGTCGGGGGCCATGTCGATGCGGGCGTAGAGCAGGTCTTCGCCGATCGCCGCCAGTGTCTGTTCCGCCAGCGCCAGGGCGCCCGCCGGCGGCCCGGCCAGGGCGGTGTAGCCGCCGCCGTACTGGACCTGGACCCGGAACTCGCCGGGGACGGGCCGTTTGTTGACGACGTGGCTGAGCTTGCCACCGAAGAACAGCAGCGAGGTTTCGCCCTCGGTCTCGATGGTCGGCAGATAGGGCTGGATCATCGCGGGCCCCCCGGGCGCGTCCTTCAGCCGGTCGCCGCGCGACAGCCGCAGGGTCTTCCATGCTCCGCCCGAGACGCGCGGCTTGACCACCAGCTGGTCGGTGGCGAAGCGATCGAAGGCCGCGTCGACGTCGGCCTGCGTCGGGCTGTCGATCCAGACCGTGTCAGGGATGGCGATCCCCTTGTCGGCCAGACGGCCCAGGTAGGACTTGTCCGAATTCCAGCCCAGCACCGACGGCGGGTTCAGCATCCGCACCCCCGCCGCCCAGGTTTCGCAGGCCTGCATCCAGCGGTCGTGATCGCGATGATAGCCCCAGGCGATCAGTGGCAGGACCAGCGGATAGCCGGCCAGGCCCGAGGCGTCGGCGACGTGGTCGGTCCACGGCGTCGGAACCGCCGTCAGTCCCGCCGTCGACAGGGCTTCGCCGAGGCGCTCCAGCACCCCCGGCCACTGGCCGGCGTAGGAGGGATCGGACGGGTCGGGGGTCAGGACGGCGACGTCGGTCATGTCCGGCTCCTCGCCGGAAACCCGCCCGGGCGCAACACCGGTTTCCTTGTCCGTCCATAAGGAGATCGGCCGCGCGTCTGGCCAAGCGCGCCGCGGCCCGCTATGGGCCCGCCATGACCCAACCCCCCGCCTATGATGTCTGCGCCGTCGGCAATGCGATCGTCGACGTTCTCGCCCCCTGTGACCCCGGCTTCCTGACGGCCCAGGGCCTGACCGCCGGCTCCATGCAGCTGGTCGACGCGCAACAGAGCGCCGCCCTTTACGCCGCCATGGCCGCCGGGGTGGAGGCCTCGGGCGGTTCGGCGGGCAACACCGTGGCCGGCGTCGGCTCCTTCGGCGGGCGCGCGGCCTACATCGGCAAGGTCGCCGACGACCAGCTGGGCGGCGTCTTCACCCACGACATCCGCGCCGCCGGGGTCGCCTTCGACACGGCGCCCCTGAAGGACGGCGCCGAACAGGGTCTCGCCACCGGGGTCTGCATGATCAACGTCACCCCCGACGGCCAGCGCACCATGTGCACCTTCCTCGGCGCCGCCAACCAGCTGGCCGTCGCCGACATCGACGCGGCCCTGATCGGCGACTCGGCGATCGTCTACCTCGAGGGCTATCTGTTCGACCCGGCCCCGGCCCGCGCCGCCTTCGAGGCCGCCGCCGCCGCCGCCCACGCCGCCGGGCGCAAGGTCGCCATCACCCTGTCGGACAGCTTCGTGGTCCACCGCTGGCGCGCCGAACTTCTGGCCTTCATCGAGGCCTCGGCCGACATCGTCCTGGCCAATGAGGGCGAACTCCACGCCCTGTTCGAGACCGAGGACTTCGACCACGCCGCCGCCCATCTGGGCCGCATCGTCGAGATCGCCGCCGTCACGCGCGGCGCCGCGGGCTCGGTCGTGTTCGGCAAGGGCGGCGCCGAGCGGGTCGAGGTCGCCGCCTGCCCGGTCGACAAGGTGATCGACACCACCGGCGCCGGCGACCAGTACGCCGCCGGCTTCCTGTTGGGCCTCGCCCGCGGCCTGTCGCTCGAGGACGCCGGCAAGCTGGGCTCGCTGGCGGCGGCCGAGGTCATCGCCCACTGGGGCCCGCGGCCGATGGTGTCGCTGCAGACGCTTGCGAGAGAGACGGGGCTGACGCTCAACCTCGCCTGATCGTCACATACAGCGCCCCGTCGCCGCCATGATGCCGGGCGGCTGGCGCGAATCCCGATACCACGCCGCGCAGCGCCGGGCCCTGCAGCCATTCGTGGACCGAGGCGCGGATTACCCCCGCACCGCCGCGCCGGCCCTGGCCGGTGATGACCAGCACCGAGCGGTATCCGCGCGCCTGGGCGCCGAGCAGGAAGGCGGTCAGGGCGTCCTGGGCCTGGAAGCGGCCGAAGCCGTGCAGGTCGATCCGGGCCTCGATGGGATCGCGCTCGCGCGACAGGCGACGCTGCCGACGCGGCTCCAGCTCTTCCGGATGGCCGCGCGGACGGGCGGGCGCCGGGGCGGGCGGGGTCCAGGACGGCGCGACTCCCCGGGCCTTGCCCGGCGCCTTCGGCTGCGGCGCGGCCGGCGGATCGACCACCGCCGCGCCGGGAATGACGCGGGGGGCCTTCTTCGGCCGGGCGCGGGTGACCGAGCCGGCGACGCGAGCCCAGATGCGGCGGTCGTCGGGGCTCAGGTCGTCGCGGCGGCTCATGTCGTGCCGGGGGCGTTCCCGTCGACGTCCTCGTCCGAGCCGAGATCCTGGGGCCCCGGAGTCTGCGCCAGCAGGTCGCCCGGCTGGCAGTTCAGCTCGCGGCACAGGGCGTCCAGGGTGGTGAAGCGGATGGCCCGGGCCTTGCCGGTCTTGAGGATCGACAGATTGGCCAGGGTGACGCCGACGCGGTCGGCCAGCTCGGTCAGCGACATGCGCCGCTCGAGGAGGATGCGATCTAGCTGGACGCGGATGGCCATGACGGTTCTCTAGCTCAACCCGATCAGATCGTTAATTCGGATTCGCGCCGCAGGCGCGCGCCTTCGCGGAACACCTCGGCGAGGACGAAGACGACGAGGACGGAAAAGGCCGGGGTGACCAGGTCGAACAGGGAGGGCGGGTCCATCTCGCCGCGGGCGAGGCGCGCCACCAGGGTCTGGCCGATCCAGGCGCCGCCCGTGACCACGGCCAGGGTCAGGCCGATCTGTTTCAGACGGCTGACGTTGGTGGGATGAAACGGGTCGCCGGTGGCGAGGGTGGCGAAGATGCGCCGCAGCTGCCGCAGGATCAGGGCGAAGCCGCCGAAATAGCCGGCGAAGGCGCCGAAACCGAACAGGATGTAGGCGCGGGACACGGGAATCTCGGTGCCGCCCGATTCATCGCTGAAAATCAGGCCTGTCGGCCCCATGGGCAGGAAGGCGGCGACGACGAAGGCCGCCAGGACGATCACGGTCAGCAGGATCATCAGCCAGTAGGCCACGCCCAGGGCCGCGTTCAGCAGCCGGGACATGGAGCGGGCGGGCAGGCCCGGCACGGCCGGTACGCGGATCCCGAGCGAAAACGACTTCGGGAAGCGCATGGGTCGACCTCTCTGTTAGCGGGCCGGTCGGCGGGGCGAGGATGCCGCGCGGGGTCCGGCGAACCCACACGCGGTCTTATTCATCGCGATTGTCATGCCGATCGTCAAAGCTCCTGTGAGACAGAAGAGAAGAATCACAGGGCCTGGATCAGGGTGGCGACCAGGGCGGTCGGCAGGGCGGCGAGCAGGAAGGCGTTGAGGATGCCGTGGCCGACCTTCTCGATGAAGTAGGAAGCGTTCATGGTGTTCATGGTCTTTCTCCGTTGGTCCTGAGTGAGGGATGTTTTTCACCCCTCTTTGATTGTTCCGCTGCATCGATCTTGCCGGTATCGGCTCGTTCGGGGAACGTCCCGGCGTCCGTCCTTGAAGACATAGATAGGACGTGCCTAACGAAAAGGCACGTTACATATCGTTTAACGATATTAAACTTTGGCAATGGATTGTTGCGGAGCGCGTGATCGGAATGAAACTGAAGCTTATCAAGGGGATGCGGCTGGTCGTGGCGACCCACAATCCCGGCAAGGCGGTCGAGATCGACGCCCTGCTGGGCGGACATTACGCGGTGGTCACCGCCGCCAGCCTGAATCTGCCCGAGCCGGACGAGACCGAGAGCACCTTCGCCGGCAACGCCCTGCTGAAGGCCCGCCATGCAGCCGACCGTTCGGGCGAGGTCGCCCTGGCCGACGACTCCGGCCTTTCGGTCGCGGCCCTGGACGGCGCGCCCGGCATCTTCTCGGCGCGCTGGGCCGGGCCGGACAAGGATTTCGCCTTCGCCATGCGCCGCGTCGAGGAGCGGCTGGAGGAGACCGGCTCGCCGGATCGCCGCGCCTGGTTCACCTCGGCCCTCGCCGTGGCCTGGCCGGACGGGCCGGCGGTGGTGGTCGAGGGCCGGGTCGACGGCCAGCTGACCTTCCCCCCGCGCGGCGACCGCGGCTTCGGCTACGACCCCATCTTCATCCCCGAGGGCCAGACCCGGACCTTCGGCGAACTGGATCCGGCGCTGAAGGACAGCATCAGCCACCGGGCGCGGGCGTTCGCGAAGCTGAAGGCCTGCCTGATTGACTGACGCGGTCCCCGACCCCGGAACGGATGTGGCGCTTTACGTCCACTGGCCGTATTGCGCCCGCATCTGTCCCTATTGCGACTTCAACGTCGTGCGCGACCGGGGCCGGGCGGAGGAACAGGCGGCGCTGGTCCAGGCCATCCTCGCCGACCTGGAGGCGCAAGCCGCCCTGACCGGTCCGCGCCGGCTGGCCTCGATCTTCTTCGGCGGCGGCACCCCGTCGCTGATGGCGCCCGAGGCCGTGGCCGCCGTGATCGAGCGGGCGAAGGCCCTGTTCCCGCCACGGGGCGAAATCGAGATCACGCTGGAGGCCAATCCCACCGATGCCGAAGCGGCCCGGTTCAAAGCCCTGGCCGACGCCGGGGTCAACCGCCTGTCCATGGGGGTGCAGGCGCTGGACGACGCGGCCCTGGCCTTCCTCGGCCGCAACCATTCGGCGGACGAGGCCCGCCGCGCCGTCGCCGTCGCCGCCCGGGCCTTCCCGCGCCTGTCCATCGACCTGATCTACGCCCGGCCCGGCCAGACCGTGGACGGCTGGCGCGCCGAACTGACCGGGGCCATCGACCTGGGTTTTGAGCACGTCTCGCCCTACCAGCTGACCATCGAGCCTTCGACCGCCTTCGGCCGCGCCGTCGCCCGCGGCGCCTGGATCCCTCCCGACGAGGACCGCGCCGCCGCCCTGTACGAAACCACCCAGGCTGTCCTCGAGGCCGCCGGCTTCGACGCCTATGAGGTGTCCAACCACGCGCGCGGCGTGGCGGCGCGGTCCGCCCACAATCTCCACGTCTGGCGCGGCGGCGACTATCTCGGGGCCGGGCCGGGGGGGCACGGGCGGCTGACGCTCGAAGGCGCGCGGACGGCGACGGTCGCGCACAAGGGCATCGGGGCCTATGTCGCCGGCGTCGCGGCCGGCGCGCCGTGGAGCGAGCGGGAGACGCAGTCGGCGCGGGACGCGGCGGAGGAGAAGGTGCTTCTGGGCCTGCGCACCATCGAGGGCGTGGCGCTGGCGGATCTGGCCCTGCTGGGCCGGACCGGGGCCACGGAACCGCTCGCCGGATTGATCGCGGACGGCTTCCTGACGGCGACTGCGGGACGGGTCAGGGCGACGCCGGCCGGCCGGCCGGTGCTGGACGGAGTGCTGAAGGCCTTGCTGGTTTGAGCGCCGAACCCCTCGCCTGGGCAGCGGGTGGATCATCATCCCCAACAGGTTAGTCTTGTCGCGGTCGTCGTAACGAATGGGCTCCAAGGCAGATGTTTCCCACCCGTCGCAGTATCCTCGAACTCGCCGCCGCCACGGCCGTTCTGTCCGCGACCACCGCGACCGCCGCGACGGCCCACGCGCGATCACGCGACAAGCTCGGCTATGCGATCGTCGGCCTCGGGGGGTACGCTAATGTCATCCTGCCGCGCTTCGCGGAGTGCCGGCACTCGAGGGTTGCGGCCCTGGTCAGCGGGTCAGCGGATAAGGCCCGGCGTTACGGCGTCCAGTACGGCGTGCCGGAACGCAGCCAATATTCCTATGAAACCTTCGACGACCTCCGGAACAATCCGGACGTCGATATCGTCTATGTGATCCTGCCGAACGGGATGCATCACGAATACACCCTGCGGGCCGCGGCGGCCGGCAAGCACGTCATGTGCGAAAAGCCGATGGCCAATACGGCGGCGGAGGCCGAATCGATGATCGCCGCCTGCCGGGCCGCCGACCGGAAATTGATGATTGGCTATCGCAGTCATTTCGAGGCGGCGAACCTCGAGGCCATGCGGGTCGTCAGGGCCGGGGAATTGGGCCGCCCGCGCATCGTCACAGCCGAACACGGCTTCAACATCGGCGATCCGACCCAGTGGCGGCTGAACCGGGCCCTGGCCGGCGGCGGCTCGCTGATGGACATCGGCATCTACAGCCTCCAGGCCGCCCGTTATCTCACCGGCGAAGAGCCGGTCGAGGTCACGGCGCTGGAATCGACCGATCGCTCGGACCCGCGGTTCCGCGAGGTCGAGGACACCATCAATTTCCAGCTTCGCTTTCCGTCCGGCGTCGTCGCCGACTGCGTCTCGACCTACGGCTCGCATCACAATCGCTACCGGGTGGTCGGGACGGAAGGCTGGATCGACGCCGAATCGGCCACGGGCTATGGCGGCAACCGCCTGCGTCTGCACCGCGACGGTCGCACGGCGGAACATCCCGTCCCCGAGGCCGGGCAAAACCAGTTCTCGGCCCAGCTCGATCACCTGTCCCTGTGCGTGATGAACGACCGCGCGCCGATCGTCGCCGGCGAGGAGGGGCTGAAGGACATGCGGATCATCGAGGCCATCTACCGCGCCGCCCGCGAGCGACGCACGGTCTCACTCTGATCCTCGCCCCCGCGGCCCCTTGAGCCGGGCGATCCCCGCTGGCACGGTCCGCCGATGCCAGAGTTTCCGCCAGAGTCCGTGCCCGATCCCTCGCCGTTTCCCCCGATCGCCCCGCCGCGGCGACCGGTGGCGTCGGGTCTCTATCTGGTGTCGACGCCGATCGGGAACCTGAGGGACATGACCCTGCGGGCGCTCGATGTGCTGTCCGCCGCCGACCTGGTGCTGGCCGAGGACACCCGGGTCACCGGCAAGCTGTTGTCCGCCTACGGGCTGAAGGCGAAGCTGGAGCGCTGCGACGATCACGCCTCGCCGCGCGCCGCCGAACTGGCCATCGAGCGCCTGCGCGAAGGGGCGGTGGTCGCGCTGGTGTCGGACGCGGGCACGCCCCTGGTCAGCGACCCCGGCTTCGTCGTGGCCCGGGCGGTGATCGCGGCCGGCCTGCCGGTGCATCCGATCCCCGGCCCGTCCAGCCTGCTGGCGGCCCTGTGCATCGCCGGCCTGCCCGCGGATCGGGTGCTGTTCGCCGGCTTCCTGCCCGCAAAGTCCGGCGCCCGCCGCGCGGCGCTGGAAGAGGTCCGCACCGCGCGACAGACCCTGGTCTTCTTCGAGAGCGGCCCGCGCCTGGCCGACAGCCTCGCCGACATGGCCGCCGTGCTGGGCCAGCGCCCCGCCGCCGTCGCCCGCGAATTGACCAAGATGTACGAGGAGTGCGTGCGCGGCTCCCTGGCCGAACTGGCCGTGGATCCGCGCTGCCAGTCGCCCAAGGGCGAGATCGTCATCGTCGTCGCCCCCGGCGAAGCGGAGGCCGCCTCGGAGGCGGACGCCGACGCGGCCCTGGCCGAGGCCATGACCCGGCTGCCGCCCGGCGAGGCGGCGGCGGAGGTGTCGAGGGCCCTGAACCTGCCGCGCAAGCCGCTCTACAAGCGGGCGCTGGAGCTGCAGGGCCGGTGAGCCGGAAGCGGCCGGAGGGGCGGCTGAAAGCCCCGAAGGTCGTGCGGGTCAAGCGCGGCTGGCGGGTCGCCCTCGGAGCCGTGTCCCACCGGCTCGGCCATCGGTCCGAATGGCTGGCCGCGGCCCTGCTGATGGCCGCGGGTTACCAGATCCTCGGCTTCCGCCTGAAGACCCGCGCCGGGGAGATCGACATCCTCGCGCGGCGCGGCCGGGTGCTGGCCGTGGTCGAGGTCAAGCGCCGCGCCACCCTCGAGGCGGCCCTGACCGCCCTTGGCCCCGACCAGTACGACCGGCTGCTGGCGGCCGGCCGGTCGGTGTTGCGCCAAAGACCCAGCTTGGCCGGTCACGTGCTGAGAATCGATATGGTGGCGCTGGCTCCCGGCCGGTTTCCGCGCCATCGTCGCGGGGTTGTCGCCTTCGGGAGGGGCGCCGCATGACCCGCGATGAAGCGATAGAGGTGCTCACCGAGGCCGGACAGGTCGGGGACGAGGCCTTTCCCCTGCTCGAAGCGGCCATCGCCTGCGCCATCCACGACCATCCGTTTCGCGATCCCGAGCCGGTGCGGACCCTGGCCGCCCGCGCCGCCGAACGGCTGGCCGAGCGCACCGGCGGCGAAAGCCCCGACGACGCCCTGGCCGAGACCATGGCCGCCGACCTGCGCCTGAACGGCGATCTGCTCAACTACGACCATCCGGGCAACACCGACGTCATCGACGTGGCCGAGCGCCGGCGCGGCCTGTCGGCGGCCCTGTCGGTCTTCTACCTCGACGCCGCGCGGCGGGCGGGGATCAAGGCCCGGGGCGTCGACTTCCCCGGCCATTTCCTGCTGCGGGTCGAGACCCCCGAGGGGCCGGTCGCTCTCGATCCGTTCAGCCAGGGCCGGCTGGTGCTGCCGTCGGAGCTGACGCGGCGCGCGCTCAGGGCCGGGCTGACGCCGCACGTGGCCGACCGGCTGGACGTGCTGATGGCCCCGGTGACCGACCGCCAGGCCCTGATCCGGCTGCAGAACGTGCTGTTCAGCCGCGCCATCCGGGCCGAGGACTATGAGGGGGCCGAACGCTCCGCCCTGCGCCGGGCCCTGCTCGACCCCGAGGATCACCGGCCGTGGCTGGACGTCGCCGCCGCCCGCGAGAAACAGGGCGCCCTCGCCGGCGCGCTGGAAGCCCTGGCCCACGCCCGCACGGTGGACGATCCGATGGAGGCCCACCGCCAGATGTCGGTCGACCGGGTCCGGCTGCAGCTCAATTGAGCTGGCCTGCCGCTTTCAGACTACTTGAGGCCGGACCAGGCTTGCGCGCGCGCCCGCGGCTGCCCATTAGCCAATGCGCGGCTGTCCGCCTCCTGCGGCCCGGCCTCAAGTAGCGCGAAGCGCGGTAGGCCAGGGAAGATGTCCATGCTCAGAGTCGCGATCCAGATGGACCCCGTCGAGGCGGTCAACATCGAGTCCGACACCACCTGGCTGATGATGACGACGGCCCAGGACCGGGGCCACGCCCAATGGGTCTACGACTTCCGCACCCTGGCGCTGGAGGACGGCCGCCTGTTCTGCCGCGCCCGACCGGTGACCGTGCGCCAGACCCCCGGCGACCACGTCAGCCTCGGCGACGAGGTGAAGCTGGACCTGGCCGGGGACGTCGATGTGATCCTGATGCGGCAGGATCCGCCGTTCGACATGGCCTATGTCACCGCCACCTATCTGCTGCAGACGGTGCATCCGAAGACCCTGGTGGTGAACGACCCGGCCGAGGTCCGCAGCGCGCCCGAAAAGCTGCTGGTGACGCAATTCCCCGGCCTGACGCCGCCGACCCTGATCAGTTCGGACCCGGTCGCCCTGGTCGATTTCCACCAGCGTCACGGCGACGTGGTGCTCAAGCCCCTGCACGGCGCGGCGGGTTCGGGCGTGGTGCGCCTGAAGGCGGACGATCCGAACCTGGAGGCGCTGATCGAGATTCATGCGACGGGCAGCCGCGATCCGCTGGTGATCCAGAAATTCATTCCGGCGGTGTCGAAGGGCGACAAGCGGATCATCCTGATCGACGGCGAGCCGGTCGGCGCGATCAACCGCATCCCGGCCAAGGATCAGGTGCGCTCGAACCTGCGTGTCGGCGGCACGGCGGCCCCGGTCGAGCTGACCGACCGCGACCGCGAGATCTGCGCCGCCATCGGCCCCGAACTCAAACGGCGCGGCCTGATCTTCGTCGGCATCGACGTGATCGGCGACTACCTCACCGAGATCAACGTCACCTCGCCCACCGGCGCCCAGCAGCTGAAGCGCTTCACCGGCGTCGATGCGGCGGCGCTGATGTGGGACGTGATCGAGAAGAAGCGGTCGTAGGGCTTGGGGCCTGGGGCTTGGGTTTCGGAGACCGGGCCTCTTCCTAAGCCCTGAGCCCAGGCCCCAAGTCCTCCCCTTGCAAATCCCACGCGTTCGTGGTTCGTTCCTTTCCCGTACAGCGGGAGGAGCGGATGCTCGCCAGCGTGGTGACCGTGGCTTTCGAAGGCGTGGACGCCCGGCGGGTGGACGTGCAGGTCCAGCAGCTGCCGTGCGGCGAGCATCCGTCCTTCAACATCGTCGGCCTGGCCGACAAGGCGGTGGCCGAGAGCCGCGAGCGGGTGCGCGGGGCCTTCGGCGGCATCGGCCTGTCCCTGCCGGTGATGCGGATCATCGTCAACATGGCGCCCGCCGACCTGCCCAAGGAGGGCAGTCATTTCGACCTGCCCATCGCCCTGGCCCTGCTGGCCTCGATGGGCGTCATCCCGCCGGACATGCTGGCCGGCTGGGCGGCGGTGGGCGAGCTGGGGCTGGACGGCCGGATCGCGCCGGTCGGGGGCGCCTTGCCCGCGGCGGTCGCCGCCGACGCCATGGGGCTGGGGCTGATCTGCCCGGAGGCCAACGGACCCGAGGCGGCCTGGGCCGGAGACGCGGCGGTGCTGGCCCCGCGCTCCCTGATCGGCCTGGTCAATCATTTCAAGGGAACCCAGGTGCTGCGCCGGCCCGAGCCGGGGGCGATGCGGTCCGGAGACCGCGTCCCCGACCTGCGCGAGGTCAAGGGTCAGGAAAGCGCCAAGCGCGCGCTCGAGATCGCCGCGGCCGGCGGCCACAACCTGCTGTTCGTCGGCCCCCCGGGCTCGGGCAAGTCGATGATGGCGGCGCGCCTGCCCGGCCTGCTGCCGCCCCTGACGCCCCGGGAGTTGCTGGAGACCTCCATGGTCTGGTCGATCGCCGGGCTGATCGAGCGCGGTGGGCTGACCCGCGACCGGCCCTTCCGTTCGCCGCATCACTCCGCCTCCATGGCCGCCCTGACCGGCGGCGGCCTGAGGGCGAAACCGGGCGAGGCCTCGCTGGCGCACAACGGAGTCCTGTTTCTGGATGAGCTCCCCGAATACAGCGCCCAGGCCCTCGATTCCCTGCGCGCGCCGCTCGAGACGGGCGAGATCGTGGTGGCCCGGGCCAACGCCCACGTCCGCTACCCGGCCCGCTTCCAGCTGGTCGCCGCCATGAATCCCTGCCGCTGCGGTCTCGGCGGCGCCGGCAAGGGGGCCTGCGGCAAGGCTCCGCGCTGCCAGCGCGACTATCAGAACCGCATCTCGGGCCCGATGTTCGACCGCATCGACCTGACGGTGGAGACGCCGCCAGTCACCGCCGCCGACATGGCCCTGCCGCCGCCCGCCGAGGGCACGGCCGAGGCCGCGGCCCGGGTGCTGGCCGCCCGCGCCATGCAGGAAGACCGGCTGCGCGCGGCGGGCATCGATCCCGAAACCGCCCGGGACCAGACCGTCAACGCCCGCGCCTCGGGCGAGACTCTGGACCGGTTCGCCGCGCCCGACGACGCCGGACGGGCCCTGCTGATGCGGGCCGGAGAGGCGGGCGGTCTGACCGCGCGCGGCTGGACCCGGACGCTGCGGCTGGCCCGCACCATCGCCGATCTGGACGGCTGCGACGGCGTCCTGCGCCGTCACATCGCCGAGGCCCTGGTTCATCGCCGGACGACCGTCGGCGCCCGTGGCGACTTCGAGCGGACGGCCGGCGCGGGGGCGGAGACGCGCGCCTTCTGAATCCAACCCCGTCTTAACGCCTGTCGGCGCATCCTGCGGTTCAAGGAGGCTGGCGATGGCGCGGGCGAAGACCACAGCGGAGACGACCGGGACCGAGGCGCCGGAGCAGCAGTTCCTGCGCCTGATGAGTCACGAGATGCGCACGCCGCTGAACGGCGTCATCGGCATGCTGGGCCTGCTGTCGCGCACCCGGCTGGACGGCGCCCAGCGCGCCTACGCCGAGGCGGCCCGGTCGTCGGCCGAGCATCTGCTGGGCCTGGTCAACGACCTGCTCGACTACGCCCGGCTGGAAGCCGGCAAGCTGGAGTTCGACCACGCCCCCGTCGATCTGGAGGCGCTGGTTCGCGGCGTCGCCGAACTGCTCAGCCCGCGCGCCCATGAGAAGGGGCTGGAGATCGCCTGGTCCGTCGCGCCCGAGGCCGTCGACGTCATGGGCGACGAGGGGCGGCTGCGGCAGGTGTTGTTCAACCTGGCCGGCAATGCGGTCAAATTCACCGCCACGGGCGGGGTCCGCATCGCCGTCGAACGGACCGGCGGCTCGGCCAGATCCCCCCGGCTCGCCTTCGTCATCGACGACACCGGACCCGGCGTCCCGGTCGAGGCGCGGGCGCGGATCTTCGAGGAGTTCGGCCACGTCGACGCCTCCGACGCCAGCCGCTTCGGCGGCGCCGGCCTGGGGCTGGCCGTGGTCAGCAAGCTGGCCGCCGCCATGGGCGGCGCCGTCTCGGTCGCCGACCGACCCGACGGCCCCGGCGCGCGCTTTCGCTTCGAGGCGCGCTTCGACGCCGCCCCGGGCGCGTCCCGCCGCGGGCGGCCGTTGGCCGGCCACGCCGTCGCGGTGCTGAGCCGCGACCCCTTCGTCCGCGCCGCCGCCGTCGAGCAGATCAAGGCCTCGGGCGGGACGGTGCAGGACGACGCGGAGGTGGCCCTGATCGACCACGCCGCGCGCGAGCCCGGCCACGGACTGGCCCGGAAGCCCGCCGGCGCCCGCGCCATCGTCCTGCTGAGGCCCGCCGAACGCGACCTGATCGCCCGCTACCGCGTCGCCGGCTTCCACGGCTATCTGATCAAGCCGCTGCGCCGCGCCTCCCTGGCCGAGCGGGTGCTCGCCGCCGCCGGGCAGACGACGTTGAAGCCCGGCCTGCCGCCCCCGCCCCCGCCCGAGGACGACCGCGTCGCCCCGACCCGGTTCTCGGGCACGCGCGTCCTGCTGGTCGAGGACAATCCCGTCGGGGCCCTGCTGGCGGCGACCCTGCTGCGGCGCGAGGGCTGCGCCGTCGAGACCGCCGCCAGCGGCCACGAGGCCGTCGATGCGATGAAGCGGGCCCGCTACGACCTGGTCTTCATGGACATGCGGATGCCGGGCATGGACGGGCCCAGCGCCGCCCGGGCCGTGCGGGCGGGCGGCGACCGCACCCCCATCGTCGCCCTGACCGCCAACGCCTTCGCCGAGGACCGCAAGGCCTGCCTCGAGGCCGGCATGAACGACCATCTGGTCAAGCCGCTGGAGCTGGAATCCCTGCGCGCCTCGCTCGCCCGCTGGACGAACCGCACGGACCGCGCCAAGGTCGCCGCCGGATAGGGACGCGGGGGCGTCGCTTCGAGGGACGCCACAGATGACCGACAACGCCACGGAGACCGCGCCGCCGGCTGTCGCTGCGACCGATACCGCGCCCAAGGGGCTCGGGGTGATCAAGGTCGCCTTCCGGGACCGGCGCACCCTGGCGATGCTGCTGCTGGGGTTCTCGGCCGGCCTGCCCTTCACCATGCTGATCGGCACGCTGAACGCCTGGCTGTCGGACGCCGGGGTGGCGATCTCGACCATCGGCATCCTTTCCTGGATCGGCCTGTTCGGCGCCTTCAAATTCCTCTGGTCGCCGCTGGTCGGCGTGGTTCCGCCCTTCATCGGCCGGCGGCTGGGACGGCGGCGGAGCTGGATGATCGGCTGCCAGCTGGTGATCGGCGCGGCCCTGATCGTCATTGCCGTATCCAGCCCGGAAGGCGGGACCCTCGGCCTGCTGGCCGGGGCGGCGGCCCTGGGCGCCTTCGCCTCGGCGACCCAGGACATCGTCATCGACACCTGGCGCATCGAGGTGGCCGGACCGGGCGCCCCGATCGATCTGCTGTCGACCATCTATCAGTTCGGCTTCAGGACCGCGGCCCTGGTGGGCGGCGCGGGCGCGCTTCTTCTCGCCGACGTCGCCGGCTGGCCCGCTACCTTCGCGGTGAGCGGCGTGCTGATGGGCCTGGGCCTGCTGGGCGCCGCGATCGCGCCCGAACCCGAAGCCGCCCCGCCGCAGGCCATAGCGAAGGAACGGCTGGGTTCACCGCGTCTCCGGCTGTTCGCCCTCGTCGCCACCCTGGCGGCATGGGCCTGGGCCGCCTTCATGCTGGTCAATTTCATGATCACGGCCCTCACCACGACCCCTGCGCCCAGCGCGGGCGAGTTCACCGGAACCTGGGGTCCGTGGATCATCAGCGCGGCGGTGCTGCTGCCCTGCGCCCTTGCGGGCTTCGTCGTCTGGCGCGGCCGGGTGGCCGTCCCGGCCGCGGGCGACCGCCCGATCCTGACCATGCTTTACGACGCCATCATCGCCCCGCTGGTCGAGTTGATGGGGCGGCTGGGTTGGGGCGCCCTGATCGTGCTGGGCCTGATCCTGACCTATCGCATCACCGACGGCGTCTGGGGGCCATTCGCCTTCCCCTTCTACATGGGGGCCGAGGGCGGCGCGCTGGGCCACACCAAGACGGAGGTGGCGCTGGCGTCCAAGACCTTCGGGGTGATCATGACCATCATCGGCATCGGCCTCGGCGGCTGGGCCCTGCTGGTGATCGGCCGGATGGCGTCACTGCTGATCGGGGCGATCCTGGCGGCGGCGACCAACCTGCTGTTCGCCGATCTGGCTATGGGGGCGCCAGTGATCGGCGGCTTCATGAGCGCGACCGGCCTGTACGGCCTGTTCGGGACCTTCGGTCTCGGCGAGCCCATGGCGCGGCTGATGCTGGCGATCGCCGGAGAGAACATCGCCGGCGGCTTCGCCGGCGCGGCCTTCGTGGCCTATCTGTCGGCGCTGTCGAACAAGATGTTCGGCGCGGTGCAGTTCGCCATCTTCACCTCGCTGGCGCTTCTGATCGGCACCTTCGGGCGCGGGGCGCTGGGCGAGATGATCGAGAACCAGGGCTTCGCGCCCGTGTTCATCTTCGCGGCGGCGCTGGGAGGCATCACCGTGGTCTTCTGCATCCTGGAATGGGTGCGACTGGCGGCGGAGAAGCGGAAACTCGCGGCCTCCACCTGACCCGTCAGCCCTCCACCGCCGCCCCTTCGTCATAGGCGGCGAAGGTGGCGGCGGTGATGATCTCGCTGACCGAGGCGCCGAGGCTGACGATCTGGACCGATTTCTCCAGCCCGACCAGCAGCGGCCCGATCACCGTCGCGCCGCCCAGCTGCTGCACCAGCCGGGTCGAGATGGCGGCCGAATGGATGGCCGGCATGACCAGCACATTGGCGTGGCCGGTCAGGCGCATGAAGGGATAGGCGGCGCGGGCCTCGGGATCGAGAGCCAGCTCGGGCGGCATCTCGCCCTCGTATTCGAAATCGCAGCCGCGCTGATCGAGGATGCGGATGGCCTCGCGCACCTTCTCGCCGCGGTCGCCCGGAGGGTTGCCGAAGGTCGAATAGCTGAGGAAGGCGACGCGCGGGGTCTTGCCCAGCTTGCGGACGGTTTCGGCGGCCTGGATGGCGATCTCGGCCAGTTCCTCGGCGTTCGGAAGCTCGTGGATCGAGGTGTCGGCGACGAACAGGGTGCGGCCCTTTGACAGCAGGATCGACAGGCCGATCATGCGGTTCCGGACGTCGAGGACGCGCCGGACCTCCTTCAGCACCATGTTGAAATTGCGGGTCACGCCGGTGACCATGCAGTCGGCCTGGCCTCGCGCGCACATGGCGGCGGCGAAATAGTTGCGGTCCTGGTTGATCATCCGCTGCACGTCGCGCTTCAGATAGCCGCGGCGCTGCAGGCGGCCGTAGAGCCAGTCGGTGTAGTCGGCGTTGTGCTCGCTGACGCGGGCGTTGACGATCTCGATGCCCAGGTCGTCGAAGATCAGCCCGGCCTCGGCGGCGTTCTTGCGGATCAGCTCCTCGCGGCCGATGAGGATGGGCGTGCCCAGCTCGGCCTGTTTGAAGCCCCAGGCGGCGCGGATGACGGCCGTCTCCTCGCCCTCGGCGAACACCACCCGCTTGTTCGGGCCGGCGCGCACCGCGGCCGAGATGTTCTGCATCAAGGCGGCGGACGGATCGAGCCGCGAGCGCAGCTCGGTGCGGTAGGCGTCCATGTCCTCGATCGGCTTGCGGGCCACGCCCGTGTCCATCGCCGCCTGGGCGACGAAGGGCGGGATGTACCAGATCAGGCGCGGGTCGAACGGCGTGGGGATGATGTAGTCGCGGCCGAATTTCAGCTTGCGGCCGCGATAGGCGGCGGCGACCTCGTCCGGCACGTCCTCGCGGGCGAGGGCGGCCAGGGCGCGGGCGCAGGCGATCTTCATCTCGTGATTGACTCGGCGGGCGCGCACGTCGAGCGCGCCGCGGAAGATGTAGGGAAAGCCGAGGACGTTGTTGACCTGGTTCACATAGTCGGACCGGCCGGTGGCCATGATGGCGTCCGAGCGGACGGACAGCACGTCTTCCGGCGTGATCTCCGGGTCCGGATTGGCCATGGCGAAGATGATCGGATTCGGCGCCATCGAGGCGACCATCTCCTTGGTGATGGCCCCCTTGGCGGCCAGGCCCAGGACGACGTCGGCGCCGACCATCGCTTCCGCGAGCGTGCGATGCGGGGTGTCGGTGGCGTGGGCGGCCTTCCATTGGTCGACGTTGTCGCGCCCCCTGTAGACGACGCCGTCGCGGTCGACGATGACGGTGTTCTCCTGCCGGACGCCGGCCGCCTTCATCAGGCCGATCGACGACAGGCCGGCGGCGCCGGCGCCGGCCAGGACGACCTTGAGGTCCTCCAGCTTCTTGCCGGCGATATGGGCGGCGTTGATCAGGGCCGCGGTGGAGATGATGGCCGTGCCGTGCTGGTCGTCATGAAAGACCGGGATGTCCAGCAGGTCCTGCAACTGGCTTTCGATGACGAAGCATTCGGGGGACTTGATGTCCTCGAGATTGATGCCGCCCCAGGTGTCGCCGATGTTCTTGACCACGGTGACGAACTCGTCCGGGTCGGTGGTCTTGACCTCGACGTCGAAGCTGTCGACGTCGGCGAAGCGTTTGAAGAGCACGCATTTGCCCTCCATCACCGGCTTGGAGGCCATGTGGCCGAGATTGCCGAGGCCGAGGATGGCCGTGCCGTTGGAGATGACCGCGACCAGATTGCCCTTGGACGTATAGTCATAGGCCCTGTCGACGTCGTCGGCGATGGCCAGGACCGGAATGGCGACGCCGGGCGAATAGGCCAGAGACAGGTCGCGCTGGGTCGCCATCGGCTTGGTCGGCGCCATGGAGATCTTGCCCGGGGTCGGGCTGCGGTGGAACTCCAGCGCATCTTCGTCGGAGAAGGTCTGTTTGTCGGTCAGGTCGGCCATGCCCGTTCCTAAGCCGGAGGGCGGGCCGCGACAACCGTCGACGGGTCAGACCGTCAGCGCTCCCGTCCGTTCGACCTCGACCGGCCCGGTCATGAAGACGTGGTCCGTCGCCTCGTCCCAGTTGATCGTCAGTTCGCCGCCGTCGACCTCGATGGTCGCGGCCCGGCCGGTCAGGCCGCGCCGCGCGGCGGCGACCAGGGCGGCGCAGGCGCCGGTGCCGCAGGCCCGGGTCAGGCCGGCGCCCCGCTCCCACACCCGCAGGCGGATGCGGTCGGGCGCCATCACATGGGCGAAGCCGACATTGACGCCCTCGGGAAAGCGCGGGTGATGCTCGATCAGGGAGCCCGTGCCGCGCACGAAGCCGTCGTTCGGGGCGTGGTCCATGAAGAAGACCACGTGCGGATTGCCCATGGAGACGGCGCCCGGCGTGTGCAGCACAGGATCGTCGATCGGCCCGACCTGCAGTTCGATGCCGCGGGTGTCCATTTCCTCGTCCAGCGGAATCTGATCCCATTCCAGCCGGGGCGCGCCCATGTCCACCGTGATCCGGCCGTCGGCCGCGCGCCGGGCCGTCGTCGGACCGCCCAGGGTGTCGATCCGGACCTCGTCCCGACCGCTCGACTGCATCAGCAGCCAGCCGACGCAACGCAGGGCGTTGCCGCAGGTCTCGACCGACCCGCCGTCGGCGTTCCACACCCGCATGAAGGCGTCCGCCGTCGTGGACGGTTCGATGGCGATCAGCTGGTCGCAGCCTTCGCCGGTCTCGCGGTCGGCGACGGCGCGCGCCTGATCGGCCGTCGGCGCGAACGGCGTCTCCAGCGCATTGACGACGACGAAGTCGTTGCCGGCGCCGTTCATCTTGACGAAGGGACGGGTCATACCGGGCAACATATAGCGACGGGCTGGACCTGACGCGAGAGAACCGCGTTAAGCTGGACCATGAGTCGCGCGACGCCCGCCAGCAAGTCCGTTCCCGACAAGGCCGAAGGGCTGCGGCTGAGGGCGCGACTGCGCTACCTCTACCATGGCGGATCGCCGCCGGCGGTGCGGTTCCGGCTGGCGGTCATCGTCATCGACTTCGCCATCATCGGCTTCTTCCTCGCCGCCCCGATC
Organism: Brevundimonas sp.; assembly: GCF_030704825.1. Taxonomy (GTDB): domain Bacteria; phylum Pseudomonadota; class Alphaproteobacteria; order Caulobacterales; family Caulobacteraceae; genus Brevundimonas. The sequence continues at coordinate 50,952 of NZ_JAUYNX010000012.1, forward strand.
CTGCACGAGGCGGGGCTGGTCTTCTATGTGGTGGACTACCTCATCGCCGCGGTGCTGGGGGCCGACCTGGCCGCGCGAGCCTACGCCCACACCGACTGGAAGGACTGGCTCAGGAAGCCGGCGACCTGGGTCGACCTGTTCGTGCTGGCGACCCTGCTGTTTCCGGCCTGGCTGTTCAACTTCGGCTTCCTGCGCCTGCTGCGGCTGTGGACCCTGCTGCACTCGGACTTCTTCTGGCGCACCGTGGGACGCAAATACGACGACACCCGGGTGGAGGAGATCACGCGCGCCCTGGCGTCGCTGGTGACCTTCATCTTCGTGGTCACGGGCTTCGTCTACGCCACCTTCCGCGACAGCCACCCCGGCATCAGCGGCTATCTGGACGCCCTGTATTTCACCGTGGCCACCCTGACCACGACGGGGTTCGGCGACATCACCCTGCCGGGCAATTGGGGGCGGCTGCTGTCGATCGTGGTCATGCTGACCGGCATCACCCTGTTCCTGCGGCTGGCCCAGACCATCTTCAAGCCGCACAAGATCAAATATCCCTGTCCCGTTTGCGGCCTGCAGAAGCACGACCCCGACGCCGTCCACTGCAAGGCCTGCGGCGAGGTTCTCTGCATTCCCGACGACGGGGCCTGATCCGGCAAGATGACAAATCCGTAAGATGCCCCCGGTCGCCTTGCCCGGGGTCCGGCGGGGGATAAGGTGCCGCCCGACTTCCGTCGGGGACCAGACCATATGATCCGCACCGCCGCGCTCGCCGCGCTTCTCACCTCCCCCGTCCTTTCGAGCGTCGCCATGGCCCAGACCGCAGTTCCCGCGCCGGCCGCCGCGGAGGTCTCGGGCGGCTTCGCCACGTCGGACGCGACCGATCCGTATCTCTGGCTGGAAGAGATCGAGGGCGAGCGCGCCATGGCCTGGGTCAATGCGCACAACGAGCATTCGCTCGGCGTTCTGCGCGGCGACCCGCGTTTCGAGACCCTGCACCAGCAGGCGCTGGAGATCGTCCAGTCGCGCGACCGCATCCCCTCCCCCGGCTTCAACCACGACGGCACGATCGACAATTTCTGGCAGGACGCCGAGCATGTGCGCGGCGTCTGGCGCACCACCACCCTCGACAACTATCGCTCCGAAGCCCCCGCCTGGGAGACCGTCCTCGACATCGACGCCCTGGCCGCGGCCGAGGGCAGGAACTGGGTCTACAAGGGGTCGACCTGCCTGCCGCCCGAAGAGACCCGCTGCCTCGTCTCCCTGTCGGACGGCGGCAAGGACGCGGTGACCATCCGCGAGTTCGACCGCGCCACCCGGACCTTCGTCGAGGGCGGCTTCGTCCTGCCGGAGTCCAAGGGCGGGGCGTCCTGGGTGGACGCGGACACCCTGCTGATCTCGCGCGACTTCGGCCCCGGCACCCTGACCAGCTCGGGCTATCCGATGATCGTCAAGGTGCTGAAGCGCGGCCAGACGATCGACCAGGCGCAGACGGTCTTCACCGGCCAGCCGACCGACGTTTCGGTCTCGGGCTATACGCTGCGCGACGCCGACGGCGTGGTGCAGGCGACCCTGATCAACCGCGGCGTCAGCTTCTACGAGGGCGAGACGCACCGGCTGAACGCCGACGGCACGACGACGAAGCTGGAGTTGCCGGCCAAGTCCAACATCAACGCCCTCGTCCGTGGGCAGATGGTCTTCACCACCGACCAGGACTGGACCGCCCCCTCGGGACAGGAATTCAAAACCGGCGATGCCATCGCCTATGACCTGCAGGCCTGGCTGGCCGACCCCTCGGTCCCGGCGCAACTGGTCATCCGCCCGGGGCCGCGCGAGGCCGTCGAGGGCATCTCCAACACCCGCAACAAGCTGGTCGTGGCCCTGTACGAAAACGTGCGCGGCTCGGTCTATGTCTATGAGCCCAATCCGTCGGGCGAATGGACCCGCAGCCGTCTGGACCTGCCCGAGAACGTCTCGGTCGGCGTCGGCTCGGCCAGCGAGCAGGACGACCGCGTCTTCGTCAACGTCACCGGCTATCTGAACCCGTCCAGCCTGTTCCTCGCCGACGCGGCGACCGGCGCGGCGGACCTGACCAAATCCCTGCCGGCCAAATTCGACGCCACGGGCATGACGGTCGACCAGTTCGAGGCCCGTTCCGCCGACGGCACCATGATCCCCTATTTCGTCGTCCACCGCGGCGACATGGCCATGGACGGCTCCAACCCGACCCTGCTGTACGGCTATGGCGGCTTCCAGTCGTCGCTGCTGCCCGGCTATTCGGCCACGGTGGGCAAGCTGTGGCTGGAGCGGGGCGGGGTCTATGTCATCGCCAACACCCGCGGCGGCGGCGAGTTCGGCCCCAACTGGCACCAGGCGGCCCTGCAGCAGAACCGGCAGCGGGCGCACGAGGACTACCAGGCCGTCGCCCTGGACCTGATCGCGCGTGGCGTCACCAGCCAGCCGAAGCTCGGGATCATGGGCGGCTCGCAGGGCGGGCTGTTCATGGGGGCGATGCTGACCCAGCGGCCGGACCTGATCAACGCGGCGGTCATCCAGGTGCCCCTGTTCGACATGCTGCGCTTCCACAGGCTGCTGGCCGGCGCCTCGTGGATGGCCGAATACGGCAATCCGGACATTCCGGAGGAGCGGGCCTGGATCGAGGCCTATTCGCCCTACCAACGGCTCGAGGCGGGCCAGCCCTATCCCGAGGTCTTCATCCACACCTCGACCAAGGACGACCGCGTCCATCCGGGCCACGCCCGCAAGGCGGCGGCGCGGCTGGAAGAGCTGGGCTATCCGGTGCTGTTCTATGAGAACACCGACGGCGGCCATGCGGCGGGGGCCAATCTGCGCGAGACGGCGCGGCGGATCGCGCTGGAATACACCTATCTGACGCGGCGGCTGATGGATGGGCCGGCGGCGGAATAGGCCCCCAACCATCCGCTCATCCCGGCGAAAGCCGGGGACCCAGTGCTTTCGTTGAAGCATCGGCGGCTGGGATTAGCGGGTTGCGACACGGGCGGCGCCGATCGCCCGAAAGATCTGGGTCCCCGGCTTTCGCCGGGATGAGCGGAAAGTTGTAGTGCGATGAACCGACTGATCCTGTCCGCCGCAATCCCGGCGCTCCTGCTTGCGGCCTGCGCGGGCGGCCCGGACCAGATGCAGGTTCCGGCCCTGAACGTCGCCGATGTCCCGCGCGTCATGCAGGCGCCCCCGCCGCACATGCCGTCCGACCTGACCCCCGCCGGCGTCCGCGCCGCCGACGACCATCTGGCGCTGGAGGAGGTCAGTGGCGCCGAGGCCATGGCCTTCGTCGCGGGCGAGAACCAGCGCTCGCTGGCCGCCCTGACCGGCGACCGCCGCTATGAGCCGTTCCGGCAGCAGGCCGAGGCGATCCTGACCGCCACCGACCGCATTCCCTCTCCATCCTTCCTCGGCGAGGGCATCGGAAACTTCTGGCAGGACGCGGCCAATCCCAAGGGGGTGTGGCGGCGCACGACGCTGGAGTCCTACCGCTCGGCGAATACGCAGTGGGAGACGATGCTCGACGTCGACGCCCTGTCCCGGGCCGAGGACAGGGACTGGGTGTGGAAGGGCGCCGACTGCCTGGCCCCCGACGAGACGCGCTGCCTGGTCAGCCTGTCCGACGGCGGCAAGGACGCCGTGACGGTGCGCGAGTTCGACACCACGACCGGCCTGTGGGTCGAGGACGGCTTCATCCTGCCCGAGGGCAAGCACCGGCTCGAATGGCTGGACCGCGACACGCTTCTGGTCGCCACCGACTTCGGCCCGAACACCCTCACAGAGAGCGGCTACCCCTTCATCGTCAAGTCGCTGACGCGCGGCCAGACGCTGGATCAGGCGACCGAAGTCTATCGCGGCGACATCGGCGACGGCGGGTATGGGGTCAGCCCGACGGTGTATCGCGACAGGGACGGGGCTATCGAGGCGGTCATCATCAGCCGGCCGCTGGACACCTTCCGCAGCGAGACCTGGCAGGTGGTCGAGGGCGCGCCGGTGAAACTGACCCTGCCGGAACGGGTGTCCATCTTCGGCGTGACCCGCGGAGCCCTGATCTTCTCGAATGACGAACCCTGGGGTCTCATCGCGGGGAGGTTCAGACCTGGCACGCTGCTCGCGGTTCCGCTGGCCCATCTGACCGGGGCGGTCCGCCCGAGCGTCTCCACCGACGGCGACCCCCACCTGGTTTATGTGCCGTCGCCGCGCCAGTCGCTGCAGGACGTCAGGGTTCTGGACGGCGTTCTGATCGCGTCCATGTCCGACAACGTCACCGGCAAGCTGATGAGATTTGACCGCCCGGGCGGGGACTTTCCGAGCCGCTGGCGCATGACGGAACTTCAGGGCCCCGACAACAGCGCGGTAGGGCTTGGCGACTCGTCGAAGAAGTCAGGCCGCGTCTTTGTGTCGTCCGAGGGGTTCCTGACGCCGAACACGCTGGGTCTACTGGAGCCGGCGACGTCGGCGCCCGAGACCCTGAGGTCCGCCCCCGCCCGCTTCGACGCCTCCACCCACGTCGTCGAACAGTTCGAGGCCACCTCGTCCGACGGCACGAAGATCCCCTATTTCGTCACCCGGCCGCGCGACCTGGTCATGGACGGCCATGCTCCGACGATCATCTACGGCTACGGCGGATTCCAGGTGTCCAAGCCGCCGGCCTACATCCCCGAGATGGGCAAGCTCTGGCTCGAAAATGGCGGCGTCTACGTCAACGCCAACATCCGCGGCGGCGGGGAGTTCGGGCCGGAGTGGCATCAGTCGGTGCTGAACGAGAACCGCCAGCTGGCCTTCGACGACTTCGCGGCGGTCGCCGCCGACCTGCACCGGCGCGGGATCACCTCGCCGCGGCGCACGGGAATCTACGGCCGCTCCAACGGCGGGGTCCTGACCTCGGTGACCATGACCCAGCACCCGGAGCTGATCAATGCGGCGGTGATCGAGAGCCCGCTGATCGACATGCTGCGCTATCACGAACTGCCCGCCGGGGCCTCGTGGATCGGCGAATACGGCGATCCGCGCATTCCGGAAGAAGCCGCCTGGATCGCCCGCTATTCCGCCTACCAGAACCTTCGTCCGGGGGCGGACTATCCGCGCGTCTACATCACCACCAACACCCGCGACGACCGCGTCCACCCGGGCCACGCGCGCAAATTCGCCGCCCGCCTGACCGACATGGGCTACGACCACCTCTATTATGAAGAGACGTCAGGCGGCCATTCCAACGACGCCGACCCGGTCGCCAACGCCCGCCGCTGGGCCCGGCATTACGTCTACCTGGCCCAGCAGCTGATGGACTGAGGGAGGCCCGGCGTCAGGCCGGCTCGACGACCCTGGCCTTCTTCGCCTTGGCGGCCTTTTCAGGCTTTTCGGCCTTGGCCTTCGCCGGCTTGTCGGCCTTCCTCGCCAGCTTCTCGGCCTTCTTCGCCTCGCGGGCGGCCTTCTTGGCCGCCTTGGCCTCGGCCCGGGCCTTGGCGGGGGCGGCGTCGGCCTCGCCGGCCAGTTCGGCCAGAAGATCGAGGAAGCCGTCGCGCTTGCCCTTGGGCAGCAGGGCCAGGATGCGCTTGTCGGCGGCCTCGACGCGCGGCCGGGCCGCCTTCAGCGCCGCCTCGCCCGCGGGCGCCAGGCGCACCGCCTTGGCCCGGGCGTCGACCGTCGACTTTTCGCGGTCCAGAAGACCCTTTGTCGTCATGCGGGAGACCAGGTCGGCCAGGGTCGAGCGGTCGATGCCGGTGGCGCGGACCAGATCGGTCTGGGTCAGGCCGGACTTGTGCGACACCGCCTCCAGCACCGCGAACTGGCGCTGGGTCAGGCCGTCGGGCCCGGTCTCTTCCGCGTAGATGTCGAGCGCCAGCTGCAGCACGCGATGCATCAGGTGGCTGGGCGATCCCGCCAGCCCTGCGGCGCGTTTCGCCTTGTTCCCGGACTTGACCATGAACCGTATCCCCTTGGGCCTCGATGACGCAGACGTAGCAGCGGCGCTTTACGGTTTGACGACGGACGATCCGCCGGCGGTTCAGGGCGCGGTGTCGGGCTCCGCCGGCGCCATCGGATCGACGGGTTTGTCGGTCGAGGTCAGGTTCCTCATGATCAGCGGAATCTGGGACAGGCCGAACGCCGACGAGGCGACCCACAGCACGCCCCGGAAGCTGACCCAGACATCGGCCGGATCGACGTCGGCGCGGCCGATGCGGGCGGCGGCCCAGCCGACCAGGGCCTCGCTGCGGACCAGTTCGTTGACCGCGGCGACGGCGAGGAAATACAGGCCATAGCGGAAGGTCAGGATCCGCCAGGCCCGGTCGTTGATCGGAATGACCGTGCCGAGCAGGGCCCTCAGCGGCTGTTTGCCCAGCAGCAGCCCGCCCAGCAGGGCGACGGCGAGCGAGGCGTTGAGCACCGAGACCTTGACCTTCACCCACAGGCCGTCGCCGGTCAGCAGGGTCAGCAGGCCGAAGACCAGGGCGAAGCCGCCGACCAGCAGCGGCATCAGGGCCAGCCGCTTTTCCACCACCAGGCCGACGACTACCGCGATGGCCGAGCCGGCGACCAGGGCCCAGGTGGCCTGGACCAGGGCCTCGTCGCCGCTCATCCCGCGCAGGCGCAGGACCAGGAAGGCGAGGCCGAAGGCCAGCAGGCCGCCGAAATCGACGGCCTGACGCAGACGGTTGTCGCGTGCGGGCGCGGGGGCGGGGGCGGGTTCGGCGTCGTTCATGCGTCAGTCCTCAAGCCCCACCAGGGACCGTGAAAAGGCCCGGGCGTCGAAGGGTTGCAGGTCGTCGATCCCCTCGCCGACCCCGATCAGCTTGATCGGTGCGTCCGACGCCTGGGCCACGGGCACCAGCACCCCGCCCCGCGCCGTGCCGTCCAGCTTGGTCATGACCAGGCCCGACACATAGGCCGTGCGTCCGAAGATCTGCTCCTGGGCCAGGGCGTTGCGGCCCACGGTGGCGTCGAGCACCAGCAGGGTCTCGTGCGGGGCCTCCGGATCGATCTTCTTCAGCACCCGCACGATCTTCAGCAATTCGTCCATCAGGGCCGACTTGTTCTGCAGCCGGCCGGCCGTGTCGATCAGGACCACGTCGTAGCCCTCGGCCTTCGCCCTCGTATAGGCGTCGAAGGCCAGGCCGGCCGGATCGGCGCCGTCGCGGCGGCTCTCGAAGGTCGCCCCGGCCCGCTCGGCCCAGACCTTGAGCTGTTCGCGGGCGGCGGCGCGGAAGGTGTCGCAGGCCACGATCATCACCTTGGCGCCCTGACCGGTCAGGTCGGCCGCGATCTTGCCCAGGGTGGTGGTCTTGCCCGAGCCGTTGACCCCGACGAACAGGGTCACGAAAGGGCGCGGGCCGTCCAGCGGCGCGTAGCGGGCCTCGTGCGAGACCAGCTCGGCGGCGACCGCCTCGGCCAGGGCTTCCCTGACCTCGCGTTCATTGGCCCCGGCCCCGAAACGCAGGTCGCGGAAGCGGGCGACGATGCGGTCGGTGGCGGCCGGGCCGAGATCACTCTCCAGAAGATGCTCCTCCAGCCCCTCGAGCGCGGCCTCGGACAGCGGTTCCTTGACGAAGGCGGAGACGACCTGTTCGGTCATCTGTTTCGAGGAGCGGGAGAGGCCCTCGGTCAGGCGCGAGAGCCAGCCCTTTTTCGGCGCGTCGTTCATGGACCCGCTTTAGCCGCCGGGGGTTTGAAGGTCACGGGCAATCGTGGCGCGCCGCGGCCTTTGCCTCTAAATGAGCACTGAACCGCAGGAACCGACGCTTGCCCAAGTCCCATCCGTTCCACTCGCCCCGCACCCACGGCTTCGTCCGCGTCGCCGCCGCGACGCCGGTGGTCCACACCGCCGACCCCGTCGCCAACGCCGGGGAGCACATCACCCTGATCCGCCAGGCCGGCGAACAGGGCGTGGATCTGCTGGTCTTTCCGGAGCTGTCCCTGAGCGGCTACGCCATCGACGACCTGCTGATGCAGGACGCCCTGCTGGACGAGGTGGAACGGCAGATCGCCGTCCTGGCGGAGGCGGCGGACGCGGCGGGGGTGATCGCCGTGGTCGGCGCGCCGATCCGCAACGGCGACGCCCTGTACAATTGCGCCGTGGCCCTGGGCTCGGGCTCGGTGCTGGGCGTCGTGCCCAAGACCTATCTGCCCAACTATCGGGAATATTACGAGAAGCGCTGGTTCGCGCCAGCCGCCAGCCGGTCGGAAGACGCGGTGGTGCTGGGCGGCGAGACGATCGATTTCGCCCCGGGGCTGATCTTCGAGGCGGCCGACCGGCCGGGTTTCGTCTTCGCGATCGAGATCTGCGAGGACTTCTGGGCCCCGCAACCGCCCTCGACCCGGGCCGCCCTGGCCGGGGCGCGCATCCTGCTCAACCTGTCGGCGTCCAATATCGTCATCGGCAAGGCCGACGAGCGGGCGATCCTGTGCGCCAGCCAGTCGATGCGGACGATCTCGGCCTATGTCTTCACCGCCTCGGGCTGGGGCGAGAGCACCACCGACCTGGCCTGGGACGGCCAGGCGACGATCCACGAGACGGGCGCGAAACTGGCCGAGGGCGAGCGGTTCGCCCTGGAGTCCCACCTGACCGTCGCCGACATTGACGTCGAGCGGATCGGACTGGACCGGCTGCGCAACGGCACCTTCGCCGACTGCGCCCGCATCGAGGGCGAGCCCGCGACCGTCGTGCCGTTCGAGGCGGGACCGGGCCCGGCCGGCGACCTCCTCCGCCCCCTCGACCGCTTCCCCTTCGTGCCGGACGACCCGGCGCGGCTGGACCAGGACTGCTACGAGGCCTTCAACATCCAGGTGCAGGGGCTGATGCGCCGGATGAAGGCGACCAATGGCGAGCGGCTCGTCATCGGCGTTTCGGGCGGGCTCGACTCGACCCAGGCCCTGCTGGTCGCCTGCCGCGCCTTCGACCGGCTGGGCCTGCCGCGCACCGGCATCCTCGGCTACACCCTGCCGGGCTTCGCCACCTCGGAAGGGACGAAGTCGAACGCCTGGGCGCTGATGAGGGCGCTGGGCGTCACCGGGGCCGAGATCGACATCAGGCCGACCGCCACGACCATGCTGGAGGCCATCGGCCATCCCTTCGCCAAGGGAGAACCGGTCCACGACATCACATTCGAGAATGTCCAGGCCGGGCTGCGCACCGACTATCTGTTCCGGCTGGCCAACCAGAACGGCGCCTTCGTGCTGGGCACCGGCGACCTGTCGGAACTGGCGCTGGGCTGGTCGACCTACGGCGTCGGCGACCACATGAGCCATTACAACGTCAACGGCGGCGTCGCGAAGACGCTGATGCGTCACCTGATCCGCTGGGTAGCCGACCGCGAGGTGGTGGGAGCCGAGGCGGTTCCGGTCCTGCGCGGCATCCTCGGGACCGAGATTTCGCCGGAACTGGTGCCGGCGAAGGACGGCAGGATCCAGTCGACCGAGAGCGCCGTCGGGCCCTACGCCCTGAACGACTTCTTCCTGTTCTACGTCACCCGCTTCGGCATGAAGCCGTCGAAGGCGGCGTATCTGGCGCATCAGGCGTGGAAGGACGCCTCGGTCGGTCACTGGCCGGCGGGGACGCCCGACGAAGAGAAGATCGAATACGACCTGGCGGTGATCAAACACTGGCTGCGGAAATTCCTCGTCCGCTTCTTCCAGACCAGCCAGTTCAAGCGCTCGGCCCTGCCCAACGGGCCCAAGGTGGTCACCGGCGGTTCGCTGTCGCCCCGGGGCGACTGGCGCGCGCCCTCGGACGCCACGGCGCGGGTCTGGCTGGATGAGCTGGAGGCGAATGTTCCGGACGCCTGATCAGGTGAAGGCGGCCGCCAGCAGAAGGATCGGTGTAAGCGGCAGGGTTATGCGAACGATCGGCACGATCTGCCGGGCATGCGCGTCGATCTCCCGGTAGTGGCGGGAATAGAGCAGGGGCAGGTCAACCGTCTGCCAGACGCCTGTGAAATTCCCTCCGAACCCGAACAGGCTGGGAGTCGAAGCGGGCAGATCGCCCGATTGCTTCAGCGCGTGAAGGCGAAATTCGAGATAGAGCAGCAGCGAGATCGTTACGATGCCGCTGACCGCCAGGCCGGACCACAGCACGCCGCCGGCCCAGGGCATCAGTCCACCTCCCCCAGGAACGGGAAGATCGCCGCCTTGGCCTCGGGCTCGTCCAGCATGGGGGCGTGGCCGACGCCCGGAACCTCGACGAAATCCATCTTCGGGGCCCGCTTGCGCATCCGGGCCGCGATCTCGGGACTCAGCAGGTCCGAGGTCTCGCCGCGCACCAGCAGGGTCGGCCGGCCCCTGGCCAGCCGGGTGAAGAAGGGCCACAGATTGGGGACCAGGGCCTTGGCGCCCGCCGCCCGGATCGGCGCCATGATGTCGGGATCATAGTCCGGCACCGGCGTCCCCTCCGTGCCCATGCGGAAGGTCCGGCGGGCGAAGGCGTCCCAGTCGGCGTCCGAATAGTGCGGCAGGGCGATCTCGTTGGTCTTGCGGACATGGGCCGCCGCGTCCGCCCAGTTGTTGATCTCGACCGGCTGTCCGGCATAGGCCGCGATCCGCGCCAGCCCCACCGGCGACACCTCGGGGCCGACGTCGTTGATGATGGCGGCGGCGATGACCTTCGAACGGATGGCGGCCAGGGCCATGGTGATCAGCCCGCCCATCGAGGTGCCGAGGAAGACCGCGCGCTCGACGCCCAGGTCCTTCATCAGGGCCAGCACGTCCTGCGCATAGGTCGGCGGCTGGTAGGTCATCGGGTCGGGGGCCCGGTCCGACCGTCCGCGTCCGCGGACATCCACCGCCAGCACCCGCCGGCCGCTCTGGGCGATGAGGGGGGCGATGGCGTCGAAGTCGGCCGAGTTGCGGGTCAGGCCGTGGATGGCGATCACCGGCAGCTTCGCGGGACCCGACGCCGCGGCGTAGTCGCGGGCGTACAGGCTGAGGCCGTCGGCGCTGGTCCATCGGCGTTCGGCGAAGGTCTGGGTCATCGAGGGCTCCGGCGCGTTTGCCGGAGGTTATTTCATCGGCCGGAGAAATCCCACCCGCCGAATCCTGACGCCCGCTCAGTGCCCCAGCAGGTCGCGGACGAAGGAATCCAGATTTCCCCCCTCGAACCGGAAGCCGGGCACGCCGGCGCGCTTCGCCGCCTCCATGTCCGAGGGCTGGTCGCCGATCAGGAAGCTCTTCGCCGGGTCGATGCGGTGTTCCGTGATGGCCCGCAGGATCATGCCGGGGTTGGGCTTCCGGTCCGGATGGTCGGCGTGGAAATACCGTGGATCGCGCGCCTCCGCATGGAAGGGGCAGGCGTAGACCGCGCCGATGATCGCCCCCTTCGCCGCCAGCCGCCGCACCAGCAGGGCGTTGAAGGCCTTCATCTGGTCTTCGCTGAACAGACCCCGCGCCACGCCGGACTGGTTGGTCACCACGACGCACAGATAGCCGAGCTGATTGAGTCGCCGCACCGCCTCGGCCGCGCCGGGCGCCAGCCGCAGGTCCTCTTCCAGATGGGGATAGCCGGTGTCCTCGATCAGCACGCCGTCGCGATCGAGGAAGACGGCGGGGACGCCGGATGTCATGGTCCCTGCGCATACGCCGCCGTACACGGTCGTTGCAACCCGTCACGCGAAGTGACGGGCGCGGGTTTGGCCTGGCGGCGCGCGATTTGGTAGGGAGCGCCAGCTTCGGCCGGGCGTTGCTCCCGCGCCGCCTGTGCCCGCGGGCACGCCCGGAGATCGTCCCGACATGACCATTCCCTTCATCGACCTGCAGGCCCAGCGCCTTCGCCTGAACGGCCGGATCGAAGCCGCGGTGCAGGCCGCCGTGGTCGGCGGCGCCTGGGTGATGGGGCCGCAGGTGCGGCAGTTCGAGGCCGATCTGGCCGCCTTCGGTCAGGCGAAGCACGCCCTCGGGTGCGCCAACGGCACCGACGCCCTGGCCCTGCCCCTGATGGCTTGGGGGATCGGCCGCGGCCACGCGGTCTTCGTGCCCAGCTTCACCTTCGCCGCCACCGCAGAGATCGTGCCCTGGTTCGATGCCGAGCCGGTGTTCGTCGACGTGGACGCCGCGACCTACAACATGGACCCCGGCCATCTGGAAGCGGCCATCGAGGCGACGCTCAAGGAAGGCCGGCTGAAGCCGCGCGTGGTCATCGCCGTCGACCTGTTCGGCCAGCCGGCCGACTATCCGGCCCTCAAGGCGATCTGCGACAAATACGGCCTGAAGCTGATCTCCGATTCGGCCCAGGGCTTCGGCTGCACCCTCGACGGGAAGCATCCGCTGGAATGGGCCGATATCACCACCACCAGCTTCTTCCCGGCCAAGCCGCTGGGCTGCTACGGCGACGGGGGGGCGGTTCTGACCAATGACGACGACCTGGCCCAGCTGATCGATTCCATCCGCGTGCACGGCAAGGCGGTGGCGCGGGATCTGGACGGCAAGACCTTCGACCACGATCCCAAATATCTGAACATGCGCATCGGCCTGAACAGTCGTCTGGACACCATCCAGGCCGCCGTCCTGATCGAGAAGCTGAAGGTGTTCGGTCAGGAGATCGAATGGCGCAACCGCATCGCCGCCCGCTACAACGCGGGCCTGCGTCCGCACGTGGCGGCCGTGCCGGACGTGCCGGCGGGCAACATCTCGAACTGGGCCCAGTACACCATCGAGCACGAGGACCGCGACGGGCTGGCGGCGCATCTGAGGGAACAGGGCGTCCCCACGGCGGTCTACTATCCGATCCCGCTGCACCTGCAGCCGGCCTATGACATGTACCCGCGCGGGCCGCAGGGGCTGCCGGTGACGGAACGACTCAAGGACCGGGTCATCAGCCTGCCGATGCACGCCGACCTGGACGAGGCGACGCAGGACCGCGTCATCGCCGCCGTCGCCTCGTACGGAGCCTGATCCGATGACCCAGCACCAGCCTGTCCTCAGGATCGGCGTCGCCGGCGCGGGCGTCATGGGCCGCAACCACGCCCGGGTCCTGGCCGACATCCGCGACGTCGAACTGACCCATGTGTTCGATCCCGACGCGGTCACCGCCCAGGGCGTCGCCGCCGCCTACGGCGCCGAGCCGGTCACCACGGCCGGCGCCTTCATCGACGCCGGGCTGGACGCGGCGGTGGTGGCCACGCCCAACCGCGCCCACGCCGATCTGACCGTGGCCCTGCTGGAGAAGGGGGTCCATGTCCTGGTCGAGAAGCCGATCGCGGCGACGGTCGCGGACGCCCGCCGCATGATCGACGCGGCCAGGGCCAACGACCGGGTGCTGATGGTCGGCCAGGTCGAGCGCTTCAACCCGGCGGTCGAGGCGGTCAAGCGCGCCATCGACGGCGACGACGTCATCTCGATCCAGATCACCCGGGTCGGCCCCTTCCCGCCGCGCATGGGCGAGGTCGGAGTGGTCATCGATCTGGCGGTGCACGACATCGACATCATCCGTCACCTGACGGACTCGGAGATCGTCGAGGTCCAACCCCAGCTGGCCCGCACCCGCGCCGAGCGCGAGGACACGGCCCTGCTGCAGTTCCGGCTGGCGAACGGGACCATCGCCCACATCACCACCAACTGGGTGACCCCCTACAAGGTCCGCACCCTGCAGGTGGCCACCATGAACCGCTTCGTGGTCGCCGACCTGATCACCCGTCAGGTCACGGAGTATTTCGGCCAGCAGGCCGACGGCTCCTACCAGACCCGGGCCGTCAACAGCTGGCCCGCCGAGCCGCTGAAGAAGGAGCTGGAGGCCTTCGCCCACGCGATCCGCACCGGCGAACCGCCGGCGGTGACCGGCGAGGACGGGCTGCGGAACCTGGAAGTGGCGCTGAGGTGTCTGGGCGAATGAAACTCGTCCCCGCGGTGCTGGAGAACCGGTTCGTCCGGCTGGAACCGTTCGAGGAGCGTCACAAGGAGCCGTTGCGCATCGCCTGCGACGCCGATCCCGACCTGTGGCCTGCGCTGTACTACACCTCGCTGGGCGGTCAGGAGTTCGACGGCGGCTGGGACGCCATTCGGGCGCAGCAGGCGAAGGGATGGCGCATCCCGTTCGCGGTGATCCACGCCGGCGAAGTCGTCGGACTGAGCACCTTCATCGCGCCCGACGCGAAGAACGGCGCGGTCGAGATCGGCACGACCTACTACTGGCCCCCAGCCCGAGGCGGCGTCGTCAATCCGGCGACGAAGCGGCTGATGCTGGAACACGCCTTCGCCTGTGGCGCGGGCCGGGTTTCCTTCCAGGTCGATTCGATCAACGCCCGCAGCCGCGCCGCCATGCGCAAGCTGGGCGCGGTCGAGGAGGGCACGCTGCGCAACGACAAGATCACCTGGACCGGCCGCGTGCGCAGTTCGGTGATCTTCTCCATCCTCGCGGAGGAATGGCCTGCGATCCGGACGCGGCTGGACGAGCGGCTGGCGGCCTTCGACTAGCCGCCCACCACCTGCATCCCCAGCCATTCCGCGATCAGGGCCGGTTTGTCGGCGCCCTCGATCTCGACCGTGACCTCATGCTTGAGCAGCCAGCGCCCGCCGCCCTTGTCCTCGGCGGAGAGGAGCTTGAACCGGCCCCGGACGTTCGATCCCGCCGGCACGGGGGCGAGGAAGCGCAGTTTGTCGAAGCCGTAGTTGACCCCCATCACCACCCCTTCCAGCGGCGGGACGGCGTCATAGGTCATGGCCGACAGCAGGCTGAGGGTCAGGAAGCCGTGGGCGATGGTCCCGCCGAACGGAGTCTGCGCCGCCGCGACCGGGTCGATGTGGATGAACTGCCGATCCTCGGTGATTTCGGCGAAGGCGTTGATGCGGGCCTGGTCGACCGTGATCCAGCGGCTGACGCCGACCTCCTGTCCGATCAGGCCGGGCAGGTCGGCGACCGGTGTCGGCGTTCCCTTGCGTTCGGTGCGGCTCATGGGCTTCGGGCTCCTCAGGCGACCGGGGTGAAGCGGTCTTCGATGATGGCGGCGAACAGGGCCGGGTCGACATTGCCGCCCGACAGGATCAAGGCGGTGGTGCGGTCCCTGGCCTCGACCTTGCCGGCCAGGACGGCGGCCAGCGACACCGCGCCGCCGGGCTCGACCACCAGTTTCAGCGTGTGGAAGGCGTAGCGGACGGCTTCGGCCACCTCGGCGTCCGACACGGTCTCGACCCGGTCGACCCGGCGGTTGATGGGGAAGGTCAGCGCGCCCGGCCGGTCGGTCATCAGGGCGTCGCAGATGGTGCCCTTCGCCGGGGCATGGGTCAGCCGCTCGCCGGCGGCGATCGACAGCTGCATGTCGTTGTAGTCGCGCGGCTCGACCGCGATCACCGGCGTGTCGGGCGACAGGGCGGCCATCGACAGATTGATTCCGGCGATCATGCCGCCGCCCGAGGCGCCGCAGACCAGTTGGTCCAGCGGAGCGTCCGCCTGGTCCATGATCTCGAGCCCGATGGTGCCCTGGCCCTCGATGATGAAGGGATCGTCGAACGGGCGGACGAGGATGGAGCCGCGGGTGCGGGCGATCTCCTCGCCGATATCCTCGCGGCTCTCTGCATAGCGATCGTACATCCGCACCTCGCCGCCGAAGCCGATGACGCCGTCGACCTTCACCTTCGGGCTGTCGGCGGGCATGACGATGACGGCGCTGGTCCCCGTCATCCGCGCCGCGCAGGCCACGGCCTGGGCGTGGTTTCCGGACGAATAGGCCACGACGCCGCGCTTCAGCTCGTCGGGCGTCAGCCGGCTGATCCGGTTCCAGGCCCCGCGGAATTTGAAGGCCCCGGCGCGCTGCAGGGTCTCGGCCTTCATCAGGACGCGGCCGCCGACGCGCGCGTTCAGCGCCGGGCTTTCGATCAGGGGCGTGCGGACGGCGTGGCCGAGCAGCTGGCGGGCGGCGTCCTGTACGCCGGCGAAGGAAGCGGTGTGCATTCGCCCACTTAACCGCATCGCTTTCGTCCGCGTAAGGTGGGGGGATGAAGAGTCTCATCCTCGCCATCGACCAGGGCACGACCTCGACCCGCGCCATCGCCTTCGAGGCCGCGCCCGAGGGTGGCTTGCGGCCCGTCGCCGTCAGCCAGATCGAGCTGCAGCAGCATTTCCCGCACTCGGGCTGGGTCGAGCACGACGCCGCCGAAATCTGGACCGCGACCCTGCAGACCTGCCGCGAGGTCATCCGCAAGGCCGGCGGCGTCGGGCGGTTCGCGGCGATCGGCATCACCAACCAGCGCGAGACCTCGGTGCTGTGGGACGCGGCGACCGGCGAGCCGCTGCATCACGCCATCGTCTGGCAGGACCGGCGCACGGCGGACGTGACCGGAAAACTGGTCGCCGCCGGGCACGAGCCGATGGTGCAGGCGGCGACCGGCCTGATCCTCGATCCCTATTTCTCGGCCTCGAAATTCGCCTGGCTGTTGGACGCCGTCCCCGGCGCGCGCGGCCGGGCGGAAGCGGGGGAGGTCAAGGTCGGCACCATCGAATGCTGGCTGATCTGGAAGCTGACGGGCGGGGCCAGTCACGTCACCGACGCCACCAACGCCAGCCGGACTTCGCTGATGGATCTGGCCACGCGCCAGTGGCGGCCGGACCTCGCCGACCTGTTCAAGGTGCCGATGGCGGTGCTGCCGGAGATTCGCGGCTGCGCCGATCACCTCGGCGACTGCGACCCGGCCCTGTTCGGCGTGGCCCTGCCGATCCACGGGGCGGCGGGAGACCAGCAGGCGGCGCTGGTCGGCCATGGCGCGCTCAAGGCCGGGGACGCCAAGATCACCTATGGCACCGGCGCCTTTCTGGTCGCCAATGTCGGGGCCGAACCGGTCGGCTCGACCAGCCGGCTTCTGGGGACCCTGGGCTACGCTGTCGGCGAGGACATCGCCTACGCGCTGGAGGGCTCGATCTTCTCGGCCGGCTCGGCCATCCAGTGGCTGCGGGACGGCCTCAAGGTCATCACCGAATCGCGCCAGTCCGAGGCCATGGCCCAGGGGCTGAAGAACAATGGCGGGGTCTATCTGGTCCCCGGCTTCACCGGCCTGGGCGCCCCGTGGTGGGAGCCGGACGCGCGCGGGACCATCGTCGGTCTGACCCGCGACAGCGGCCCGGCCCAAATGGTGCGGGCGGCTCTGGAGAGCCTCGCCTACCAGACGCGCGATCTGCTGGACGCCCTGGCGAAGGACGGGGCGCCGAAGCTCAAGGCGCTGAAGGTCGACGGCGGGGTCACCGCCAACGCCTTCGCCATGCAGTTCGTGGCCGACATCTGCGACGTGGTGGTCGAGCGCCCGGCCTTCCAGGAGATGACGGCGCTCGGGGCGGCCAAGCTGGCGGCGCTGGGCGTCGGCCTGATCGGCGATCTGGAGGATCACCCGGTCGAGGCCCCGGCGCGCTGGACGCCCCGGATGGCGCCGGAAGAGCGCGAATGGCTGCTCAGGGGCTGGCGCGGCGCGGTGCGGGCGGCCATCATCGCCGCCCACCCGGAAGACGCATGACCCAGACCGCCCCCGACGACGCCCAGTCCACCTTCTCCGGCACTCGCGAGGTGGACCCCCGTTACGCCCTCGACGAGGCGGCGCTGGACCGCTGGCTGACGGCCCATGTCGAGGGCTACGCCGGGCCCCTGACCGTACGCCAGTTCAAGGGCGGCCAGTCGAACCCGACCTATGAGCTGGCCACCCCCGGCCGCGCCTATGTGCTGCGCCGCAAGCCGCCCGGGACCCTGCTGCCCAGCGCCCATGCGGTGGACCGCGAGTTCACCGTCATCTCGGCCCTGCACAAACAGGGCTATCCGGTCGCCCGGCCGCACGCCCTGTGCACCGACGACGGCGTCATCGGCTCGATGTTCTACGTCATGGACAAGGTCGAGGGACGGGTGCTGTGGGACCTGAAACTGCCCGGCATGGAG
The DNA here is from genome assembly GCF_030704825.1 of Brevundimonas sp. Classification (GTDB taxonomy): domain Bacteria; phylum Pseudomonadota; class Alphaproteobacteria; order Caulobacterales; family Caulobacteraceae; genus Brevundimonas. The sequence continues at coordinate 68,801 of NZ_JAUYNX010000012.1, forward strand.
CCGGCGCAGCGCCGCGCCATCTATGACAGCCAGGTGGATACGCTGGCGGCCCTGCACGCCTTCGACCCGGCCGCCATCGGCCTCGGCGACTACGGCCGCCCCGGCAACTATTTCGAGCGCCAGGTGGGGCGCTGGACCAAACAGTACCGCGCGTCCGAGATCGATCCGATCCCGGCCATGGACCGGCTGATCGAATTCCTGCCCGCGACCTTGCCGCCGGATGGGCCGACGCGGATCGTCCACGGCGACTTCCGCCTCGACAATCTGATCCTCGCCCCGGACGGGCCGCAGGTCCGCGCCGTGCTGGACTGGGAGCTGTCGACGCTCGGCGATCCGATGGCGGACTTCTCCTATCTGCTGATCGCCTGGGTCATTCCGGCCACGGCGCGCAACGGCCTCGCCGGGGCCGACATCGAGGCCCTGGGCATTCCCTCGGTGGCCGAAACGGTCGAGCGCTACGCGGAACTGACAGGGACGGCGCCGGCGAACCTCGACTGGCTGTTCGCCTACAATCTGTTCCGGCTGGCGGCCATCTGCCAGGGCATCGCCGGGCGGGTCCGCGACGGCACGGCCGCCTCGGCCCACGCCCGCACCATGGCCGCCCAGGTGCCGATGCTGGCCGAGGGGGCCCTGGGCTTCGCGAAGAAGGCGGGCGCCTAGCCCGGCTCGCCGACGAGGGTGAAGGCCGCCCAATAGGCCGGATGCGCCCAGCGACGCTCGGCCCGGACGGCGCGAATCCCGGCCTGCAGGGCGCGGGCGCGGGCGCCCGGGTCGCCGGCGCCGCGGGCGTCGAGGTCGGCGAAGGTCGAGGTGATCAGCGTGGTCGTGGCGGCGTCGGACACCTCCCAGTGCGACACCATCACCGAGCGCGCGCCGGCGTAGAAAAAGGCCCGGGCCAGCCCCGACAGCCCCTCGCCGCCGGGCCGGCCGTTGGACGCGGCGGTGTTGCAGGCCGACAGGACCACGAACTCGGCGTTCAGTCGCAGCTGGGCGGCCTCGGAGGCGCTCAGATAGCCGTCGTCGGCCTCGCTGGCCTCCTCGGGCGGCGTCATCACCAGACCCGGCTCGGCCGCAGCGGACCCGGCCATCAGGCCATGGGTCGAGAAGACCACGAACCGCGCCCGCGACAGGGCGTCGGCGTCGTCGGCGCGGACGGCGTATTCGGTCGCCTCGGATCCGATCCGGATCAGGGCCCCGGGATAGCGGATCTTCAGCGTCTCCAGCTCCAGTTTCGAGCCCGGCAGGGACGGCAGGGCGCGCAGCTTGCCGACATCGGCCAGCCGCCCCTGGCCCATGACGTCGTCGGCCGCCGGAGCGCCGCGCGTGGCGTCCCGCGGCGTCCCGGTCAGCAGGGGCGCCCCGAAGGCGGCCAGCTCGAGCCGGGCTCCCCGCGCCGCTTCCGGGCGCGCCGCCGCGCCGGGACGGGGCGGGCATCCGGGGCTGCGCAGGGCGGCGTCGGCCACCAGATGGCAACGCAGCGCCTCGAGGCTCGAGACCGACGGCAGGGTGGCGAGGGCGTAGCGATCGATCAGCCACGGCGTCGCCGCGAGGGCGTCGGACGCCGTGTCGGCCCCGACCGGGGCGCCGGTGGTCAGCACCGACAGCGGCAGCGAGGTCAGGGCTCCGGTGACCACCGAGATCAGGGTGGTCTTGCCCTCGAACGCCGCCTCGACCGGCCGGACAAGCTCCGTATAAAGATGATAGGCCGTGGCCCGATCGAACGGGGTCGCCTGCGGACCGGCGAACAGGATCGGATCGACCTCCTGACCGCCCCTCGCCGTCCCGGCGCTGGTCAGGGAGGCGCGCAGCCGGTCGACCGCCGCGGTCATCGCCGCGTCCCCGAGGGTGTCGGCGCGGGCCCATTCGACGCGCTCGCGGGACACGCCCCAGACATAGGTCGCCTCCGGATTGACCAGGACCAGCAGCAGGCCCTCGTCGGGGCCCAGCAAGGCCTGGGTCTCCGCGATCGACAGGGCGCGCGGGCTGGTCAGATCGGAATATGCGGGAAAACGCGCCTCGATGTCGGCGTCCACGACCCTGAGCCGGTCGACCGCCGCCTCCCAGGCCGCCCGGGTCTGCGTCCGGGTCGCCAGGGCCGCGGGGTCGTCGAGGGCGTAAAGCCGCTCCAGTTCGCGCTCCAGCCGGTCGCGGCGCTCGATCAGGGCCTCGCGCTCTTCCGCCAGCCGGCCGAGGGCGTCGTCGCCCTGGGCGAACCGGGCCGAGACCCGGGCCAGGGCGTCGGCGGCGTCCGAGGCGATGGCCCATTGCGCCGCCTCCCAGGCTTCGGCCCGCAAGCTCGCGAGCGTATCCTGTCGCGCCGGAGCGGGGCCGGCCAGGAAGACGACGGCCAGCACGGCGACGGTCGCCAGACATCTTGCCGCCTTGGCTGCGATCATCCCGCGGACCTCAGTTGCTCAGGACCTGGACCTTGGTCCACACGTCGCCCCGGTTGACGATGTCGACCTGCATCTGGCCGCCTGTCCGCGGCGATACCGTGCAGACCGGATAATGGTCGCCGAACCCGTCGCGGCAAACCACGGCCCCGTGCGCGTCGCGCACCGTCAGGTCGATATTGGTGTCGCCGTCGCCGATGGCCGCGACCCGCAGGATTTCGCCGCCGCGCGCCTCCACGTCGAAGGCCCAGCTTTCGCGGGCGCGCAGGGATTTCACCGTCAGCACCGGACCGGCTCCGAAGGTCGACGAGCGGACGCCGCGCGTCAGCGGGTCCCGCAGCCGGTCGATGGCGTCGATCAGGGCGGTGTTGTCGCCGGCCATGGCGGCGGCTTCGTCGAGCAGGGTCACGGCAGTCAGGAAGGGCCTTTCCTCCTCGCGGTCGCCCTCGCCCTCGACTCCGGCCGACCGCAGGGGCACTTCGGCCAGCAGTCTGGCGGCCATGATCAGGGCCCCGGCGTCGCCGCGCTCGCGGCCCCAGGCGGCCAGTTCGGCGGCGGTCACGACTTGGGTCACGCCCTGCGCGGCGGGCGTCGCCGCGGCGTCATCCTGCCGGGCGGGGACCGCCGCGGCCGCGCCGAGAAGGACGCCGACCACGAGGCCGAGGGCGGTCAGTTTTCGTACGCCAATGTGCATCGTCGTCCCCGTCGCCGTCCGGGCCCATGGACCGCGGGCCGATCATGCACTGTCCGGGCGTTTGCGAGAACAGGGATACTGACGGAAGCTGACGGGTTCAGCCCGGGTCCAGCACGGCCCCGTTCAGGATGCGCCGATCGACCTTGGCCTGGACCAGGACCGCGACGGCCTCGCCCGGTTCGCGTACGCCGGGCAGGGCGTAGAGCGCGGGCTGTCCGGTCCAGTCGCCTAGGGTCCGCACCGACCGCACGACGTTCACGTGCCGCACCGTGCGGCCGCGGTTGTCGCCGGCGACAATATCGACCTCCTGGGGCCCGGGCGTATAGGTCACGGCCACCACCTCCGCGCCCCCGGAGGGCGAGCGACCCGAACCGACGCCGACGCGCTTGCCGCCGATGCGGAATTCGATCTCCGGAGGAAAATTCCGTCGCGCGGCCTCTTCGTCGATGGCGCTCTGCAGGGCCGTGGCCTGGGCGCCCACGACCTGGCGGCGACCGTCGATCACCACCTGCGGCGTGGATATGTCGCGCAGGCGCAGGGCCCGGCGATAGGCGCGCTGCCGCTGGGCGAATTCGGGGCGGGCGAAGGTGTCCTGCCAGCCGAGGTAGTCCCAGTAGTCCACGGCATAGGTCAGGGCGATCACCCCGGGCTCGCCGGCGACGGACTCGAAGCGGGCGTTGGCCTCCGGACATCCGGCGCAGCCCTGGGCGGTGAACAGTTCGACGACGACGGGTTCGGACAGGGCGCCGGCGTCGCGCGGGACGCGGGGCGTCGCCGGCTGGGCCGCCGACCCCGCCGCGGTGATAGCGGCCGCGAGGGCCGCCGCAGGGATGATCCAGCCCCTCGTGCGCATGGCCGGGAGGTTAATCACGGCGGACGAAACCGCGCCGCTCATTTTCGCGTGAAGGCCGAATCGGCGGTTCTAGACGCGGATGTCCAGCAGGGCGCCGGGACGCGTCGGTCGCTCCTCGAACGCCGCCGGCGTGGGCTGCGGGGCCGCGGCGCGCAGGCCCGGCTCGGCCGGGGCCGACTGCACCGCGTCCAGCGCGGCCTTGAAGAAGTCCGAGCGCGAGGCGCGCACGGGCGTCTGCCCGGCGGGGTGCGGCGGGAACAGGGCGGCGGGCAACTGGGGACGAATCGCGCTCATGCCGACAGGGTTAATGAAAACCGTCGGAAATGGGTTAACGACCCGGGCCGCGGGCGGTGGCCGTGGGCAGGGGCCGGGACGGCGCCTGGATGGCCTCGACCAGCCGCTCGATCTCGGCGGCGTCGACCAGCGGCCCCGACGACTTGGCCACGACCACGCCCATGGCGTTGACGGCGAAGGTCTCCGGCGCGCCGCTGATGCCGAGGTCCAGACCGGCGCGGCCCTCCCGATCGACCAGCACCATGGAATAGGGGTCGCCCAGTTCGTCGAGGAAGGCGCGGGTTGCGACGGGTTCGTCCTTCCAGGCCACGCCGACGACGGCGACGCCGCGGGCCTTGAGCGCCATCAGATTGGGGTGCTCGACCCGGCACGGCGCGCACCAGCTGGCGAAGACATTGACCAGCATCGGCCTGCCGACGCCGGCGGTCTTGAGGTCCAGGTGGCCGGGACCCGCCACGTCGCCGGTCAGCATGGGCAGGACGGTTTCCGGTATCGGCCGTCCGACGAGGGCGTCGGGCTTGATCGAGGGATCGCGCTTCAGCGACCAGCCGATGAACAGGGCCGCCAGCGCCACGAGCACGACCAGCGGAATCAGCGACAGCCACCGGCTCATGACGGCGGGATCTCTTCCAGCCGCCGCAGATCGGCCGACCAGCGGCGGGCGGCGATCACGGCGCGGGCGGCGAGCACGCCCAGCACGGCGGCGCTCAGGCCCCAGGCGGGCCAGACGAAGGCGGCGTAGCGGCCCATGTCGAGGTCGAACATGCTCAGGCCTCCAGGGCTTTGCGGGCGCGGATCGACACGACCCGGCGGCGGACGATCTCGGTGCGGATCGATGTCACCCAGATGGCCAGGAACAGGGCGGCGTAGGCGGCCATCATCATCAGCAGCGGCGTCAGATAGACTGCCGATATCGACGGCCCGTCGGCCCTGAGCAGCGAAGCCGGCTGATGCAGGGTGTTCCACCAGTCGACCGAGAATTTGACGATCGGCAGGTTCACCAGTCCGACCAGCCCCAGCACGGCGGCGGCGCGGGCGGCTTTCGCCTCGTCGTCGATCGAGGCCCGCAGGGCCAGATAGCCGAGATAGAACAGGAACAGGATCAGCACCGACATCAGCCGCGCGTCTCCCCACGCCCACCAGGCGCCCCACATGGGCTTGCCCCACAGGCTGCCGGTGACCAGGGCCAGGGCGGTGAAGGCGGCGCCGGGCAGGGCGGCGGCCCGGGCGGCGGCGTCGGCCAGCGGATGGCGGAACACCAGGGCGAAGAAGCTGGACACGCCCAGGGCGCCATAGGCCATCAGGCCGAGGGTGGCGGCCGGCGCGTGCACGAACATGATCCGCACCGTGTCGCCCTGCTGATAGTCCTCGGGCGCGGCGAAGCTGAACCCCGCCCCCGCCGCCAGCAGGACGACGGCCAGCCCCCACAGCACCGGCGTCAGCGGGCGGGTGAAGCGCAGGAACCGGTCGGGATTGGCGAGGCCGAACATCGCCGGCTCTTTAGCGGGCCGGGAGGGCGCGCGCCATATGGGGACTTCACCGGAGTGGCGCGGGTGGGGTGCGGGCATGCTAAGGCGACGGCTCTTCCGACCCGAGAGGCCCCTCCATGACCGACGACGTGACAAAAGACAGCAACGGCAACATCCTCGCCGACGGCGACAGCGTGACCCTGATCAAGGACCTCAAGGTCAAGGGCTCGGGCGGGGTGACGCTGAAGCGGGGGACGCTGGTGAAGAACATCCGCCTGACCGGGGATACGGACGAGATCGAGGCCAATGTCGAGAAGGTGCGCGGCCTCGTCCTGCGGACCGAGTTCGTCAAAAAGGCCTGACGGCCCAGGTTACCAAGGCTTAAGTGGCCGGGCCGGCCGGGGTCCGCTAGCTGTTGGCGGTGTCGGAGGATCGATCATGACTACCGCCTGCGTCATCATGGCCGGACTGGCCCTGGCCCTGGCCGCCGGCCCGGCCCTCGCCCAGGTTCCCGCTCCGCCGGAAGCGCAGGCCGCGCCGGCTCCGCAACGCCCGGCGTATGTGGCGTTCGACGAACCCGTGATCCTGATCCGCGACGTGCGGCTGGTCGACGGAACCGGCGCGCGCGCCCGGCCCGGCATGAGCGTTCTGATCCGCGATGGCCGCATCGCCGGCGTCGGCCCCGGCCTCGCGGCTCCGAACGGCGCCCGGGTGATCGAGGGCGCCGGCAAGACCCTGACCCCCGGCCTCGTCCTGATGCACGAGCACATGTTCTATCCGACCGGCCGGATGAACTATGGCGAGATGAGCTTCAGCTTTCCGCGCCTCTATCTCGCCGGCGGCGTGACCACGATGCGCACGGCCGGGTCGATGTCCCCGTACGCCGACCTGAACCTGAGGGACGAGATCGCGGCCGGCCGCACGCCCGGGCCGGACATGGACGTCACCGCCCCCTATCTGAACGGTCCGGGCCTGCCGATCGTCCAGGTCAATGCGCTGGAGGGCGCCGACGACGCCGAACGCATGGTCGAATACTGGGCCGCCGAGGGGGCGACCTCGTACAAGACCTATATGGAGATCCGCCGCGCCGAGCTGGGGCGGGTGATCGAACTGGCCCACGCCCGCGGCCAGAAGGTCACCGGCCATCTCTGTTCGGTGACCTATCGCGAGGCGGCCGACCTCGGCATCGACAACCTCGAGCACGGCTTCTTCGCCGCCACGGATTTCGTGGCCGGCAAACAGCCGGACGTCTGTCCCGACGACGCCGCGGTCCAGGCCTCGCTGGCGGCGCTCGACCCGGACGCGCCGGAGGTCCGGGCCCTGATCCGGCATCTGGTCGACCGGGGCGTCGTCCTGACCTCGACCCTGACGATCATCGAAACCCTGACGACCGGCCGGCCCAGGGCGCCGGACGGCGCGCTGGAGCTGCTGACCCCGCCGGTCCGGGCCCAGTACGAGCAGATCTGGCCCCTGATCCAGGAGCGCACGGATGACGGCTCGCGCAACCTGCTGGCCAATATGATGCGGCTGGAACGGGCCTTCGCCGAGGCCGGCGGGACCCTGGTCGCCGGCACCGATCCGACCGGCTACGGCGGCGTCATTCCCGGCTTTTCCTCGCGCCGCCAGCTGCAGCTGATGCTGGAGGCCGGGTTCGATTTCGAGACCGTGGTCCGGATCGCCTCGCTGGACGGGGCCCGGCTGCTGGGCCGCGACGCCGAGGTCGGTTCGATCGCGCCGGGCAAGCGGGCGGACCTGATCCTGATCGACGGCGACCCGTCGACCGATCCCGCGGCGCTGGACCGGTTCCAGTATGTGTTCAAGTCAGGCGTCGGCTACGATCCGGCCGTGATCCTGGCCGGACTGCGGGGCACGGTCGGCCTGCACTGACCGGGTCAGCCCTGGGCGTTGCGGATGGCGGCGGCCCCCGCGAAGGGCGTGACCACCGCCGCGAACAGGACATAGGCCCCAAGGAAGGCCAGGGCCGGGGCCGGGTCCAGTCCGTTGACGGCCCGCTCCAGCGCCCCCGCGCCGAACACCACCGGCGGGATGAACAGCGGCAGGACGACCACGGCGATCAGCAGGCCGCCCCGCTTCGACCCCAGGGCCAGGGCCGCGCCCAGCGCCCCGGTCAGGGCGAAGCCGAGGGCGCCGATCAGCGCCGACAGGGCGACCAGCGGAGCCTGCCCGGGCGGCAGGCCGAGGGTGATGGCGGCGACCGGGGCGGTGATCGCCAGCGGCGCCCCCACGGCCAGCCACTGGGCCTTGGCCTTGGCCAGCACGACCAGCTCCAGCGGGACGGGCCCCAGGGCGATCAGGTCCAGCGCGCCGTCCTCGTGGTCGCGCTCGAACAGCCGCTCCAGCGACAGGATCGACGACAGGGCCAGGGCCAGCCAGGCGATCCCGCCCGCGACCGGCTTCAGGCCCGACGGGTCGCCCCCGGCGGCCAGCGGGACCAGCGCCGTCAGGCACAGGAAGAAGCCGCAGGCCAGCAGCGGCCCGCCCCCGCCCGACCAGGCCAGGGCCAGCTCGCGCCGCCACAGGATCGTCAGCGCCCTCACCGGCCCGCTCCGATGTCGAGGCCGCGCGCCGGAAGGGGCAGGGGGTCGTGCACGGCGGCGATGATGCCGCCGCCCTTGTCGAGGTGGGCCTGCATCAGCAGGCCGAGGGCGGCGCGCCAGCGGGCGTCCAGCGGGGCGAAGGGCTCGTCCAGCAGCCAGATCGGCCGGGGCGTGGCGATCAGCCGGGCGAAGGCGAGGCGGCGGCGCTGGCCGGCCGACAGCTTGCGCACCTCCAGATCCAGCAGGGGCTCCAGCGCCAGGACGTCCACGGCGGCGGCGATCCCGTCGGCCCCGGCCCCGAGCCACGCCGCCTGGAAGGCCAGTTCGTCGCGGGCCCGGCGCGCCCCCTTCAATCCGTCCAGATGGCCCAGCCAGTGGATGTGGTTCGCCCGCGCCCCGGCCGGATCGGCGGCGGCGAAGGCCACGGTCCCGGCGTCGGGGCGGATGAAGCCGGCGAGCGTCCTCAGCAGGGAGGTCTTGCCCGCCCCGTTGGCCCCGGTCAGCGCCAGGGCCTCGCCGGAGGCCAGCGAGAACGACAGGTCGCGAAAGAGAGTCCGTTCGCCGCGCGAGACGGTCAGGCCGGAAACGGAAATCATCCGCGCCCCCTCCAGTTGCGAACTCCTCTCAATACCCATGCGCCCGACGCGGATACATGGACGGGGGAAGGAACCCTCGCTATATCCGGCCCCGCCGCAGCAGGCGTTCGCCGCGCGCGTCGGGGACCTGTGCGCCCCGCCGCAAGTCGCGCGTTCGTGCAACCGGATTGTCGGGCGGCGTTGACCAGAGGAAGCCTCTCCATGCCGTCGAACGACAGCCTCAAGACCCGTCAGGACCTTTCCGTCGGGCGCAAGAAATACGCCTATTACAGCCTTCCCGCCGCCGAGGAAGCCGGTCTGGCCGGGATTTCCCGTCTGCCGCGCTCGATGAAGGTGCTGCTGGAGAACCTGCTGCGCAACGAGGACGGGGTTTCCGTCACCGAGGCCGACCTGCGCGCCGTCGCCGCCTGGACCGAGAACAAGGGTTCGGTCGAGCACGAGATCGCCTTCCGCCCGGCCCGGGTGCTGATGCAGGACTTCACCGGCGTGCCCGCCGTGGTCGACCTGGCCGCCATGCGCGACGCCATGTCGGCCCTCGGCGCCGACGCAACGAAGATCAATCCGCTGAACCCCGTCGACCTGGTCATCGACCACTCGGTCATGGTCGACCATTTCGGCACGCCCGGCGCCTTCACCCAGAACGTCGAGCGCGAATACGAGCGCAACATCGAGCGCTATAAATTCCTGCGCTGGGGTTCGTCGGCCTTCAACAATTTCCGCGTCGTGCCCCCCGGCACCGGCATCTGCCACCAGGTGAACCTGGAGAATCTGGCCCAGACCGTCTGGACGCTGGAAGAGGGCAAGAAGACCGTCGCCTATCCCGACACCGTCGTGGGCACCGACAGCCACACCACCATGATCAACGGCCTGGCCGTTCTGGGCTGGGGCGTCGGCGGCATCGAGGCCGAGGCGGCCATGCTGGGCCAGCCGATCCCGATGCTGATCCCGGAAGTGATCGGTTTCAAACTGACCGGCGCCATGTCCGAAGGCACGACCGCCACCGACCTGGTGCTGACCGTCACCCAGATGCTGCGCAGGAAGGGCGTCGTCGGCAAGTTCGTCGAATTCTTCGGCCCCGGCGTGACCAGCCTGACCATCGAGGACCAGGCCACCATCGCCAACATGGCCCCCGAATACGGCGCCACCTGCGGCTTCTTCCCGGTGTCGCGCGCGACCATCGACTATCTGACCGCCACGGGCCGCGACAAGGCGCGCGTCGCCCTGGTCGAAGCCTACGCCAGGGCGCAAGGCCTGTGGATCGACGAAACCTCGGAAGACCCGATCTTCACCGACGTGCTGGAACTGGACATGGGCGAGGTCGTGCCCTCGCTGGCCGGCCCGAAGCGTCCGCAGGACAAGGTCGAGCTGACCGTCGCCGCCCCGTCGTTCGAGACCGCCCTCGGCGAGGTCTTCAGCCGCCCGGCCGACGCCCCGCGCGTCAAGGTCGAGGGAGAGAAATTCGACCTCGGCGACGGCGACGTGGTCATCGCCGCCATCACCAGCTGCACCAACACCTCCAACCCGTCGGTCCTGATCGCCGCCGGCCTGGTGGCGCGCAAGGCCCACAAGCTGGGCCTGAAGGTCAAGCCGTGGGTCAAGACCTCGCTGGCCCCCGGCTCGCAGGTAGTCACCGACTATCTGACCGCCGCCGGCCTGCAGGCCGATCTGGACGCCCTGGGCTTCAATCTGGTCGGCTACGGCTGCACCACCTGCATCGGCAACTCGGGTCCGCTGGCCGAGACCATTTCGAAGGCGATCAACGACAACGGCCTGGTCGCGACCAGCGTGCTCTCGGGCAACCGCAATTTCGAAGGCCGGGTGAACCCCGACGTCCAGGCCAACTATCTGGCCTCGCCGCCGCTGGTCGTCGCCTACGCCCTGGCGGGCTCGATGCGGATCGACATCTCCAAGGATCCGATCGGCAAGGACAAGAAGGGCAAGGACGTCTTCCTCAAGGACATCTGGCCGACCTCGAAGGAGATCGCCGACATCCAGAAGAAGTCGGTCACCCCGGCCATGTTCGCCAAACGCTACGGCGACGTGTTCAAGGGCGACAAGCACTGGCAGGGCATCAAGGTCGAAGGCGGCCAGACCTACGCCTGGGACGAGGCCTCGACCTATGTGGCCAACCCGCCGTACTTCGAAGGCCTGTCGATGGAGCCGGCCCCGGTTTCCGACATCGTCGAGGCGCGCGTGCTGGCCATCTTCGGCGACTCGATCACCACCGACCACATCAGCCCGGCCGGTTCGATCAAGAAGACCTCGCCCGCCGGCGTCTATCTGTCGGGCCGCGGCGTCGACGCCCTCGACTTCAACAGCTACGGCGCCCGCCGCGGCCACCACGAAGTCATGATGCGCGGCACCTTCGCCAACATCCGCATCCGCAACAAGATCACCCCCGACATCGAGGGCGGCGTCACGCGCCACTTCCCGTCGCAGGACACGATGTCGATCTACGACGCCGCCATGCGCTACCAGTCCGAGGGCCGGCCGCTGGTCGTGTTCGCGGGCAAGGAATACGGCACGGGCTCGTCGCGCGACTGGGCGGCCAAGGGCACCCGCCTGCTGGGCGTGCGCGCGGTCATCGCCGAGAGCTATGAGCGCATCCACCGCTCCAACCTGGTCGGGATGGGCGTGGTGCCGCTGCAGTTCAAGGCCGAGGGCTGGTTGCGTCTGGGCCTGACGGGCGAGGAGATCGTCACCATCCGCGGCCTCACCGACGCCAATGTCGGCCGCCTGCGTCCGCGTCAGGACCTGTGGGTCGAGCTGTTCCGCCCCTCGGACGGCAAGATGGCCCGCTTCCCGGTCCGCTGCCGCATCGATAACCAGACCGAGCTGGACTACTTCAAGGCCGGCGGGGTGATGCCCTACGTGCTGAGAAACCTGGCGCGCGGTACGGCGGAGTAATCAAAAGGTCGCGCAAGGGAGCCCGGATTGCAGATACAGCTCGTCCGCAGCGCCACGATTCGCGTGTCCATGGCGGGCGTCACCCTGCTGATCGATCCGTGGCTCGCGGCGAAGGGCGAGGGACGAAGCTATTCGGGCGACGTCCGCTCGCCCCTCGTCGACCTGCCGATGCCCGCGCAGGCCGTCGTCGAGGCGATAGACGCCGTACTGATCTCGCATCTGCACTCCGATCATTTCGACATGGCGGCGGCGGCGGCGATCCGTCCGGGCACGCCGGTGTTCGCGCCTGAGCATGACGTGGCGGGGCTGGAGGGGTTCGGCCTGGCCCATGTCTCCGCCATCACCCGGCCGACCAGGGTCGGTCCGGTAGAGATCGTCCTGACGCCGGGGCGACACGGACCGGACGAGGTCCTCGAAGCCATGGGCGAGGTCGCGGGCTTCCTGTTGCGCGCGCCGGGCGAACCTTCCGTCTACTGGGTCGGCGACAGCATCCTGTGCGACGAGGTGCGACAGGTGATCCGGTCCGAAAGGCCGGATGTCGTCGTCGTGCACGCATGCGGCGCGGACTGGGAGGGGTCGGCGCCGCTGGTCATGGATACGGCCATGGTTCTGGAAACCATGCGGCTGTCCGCGCCCGCGACCGTCGTGGCGACACATATGGACGCGGTTGATCACGCGACGGTCTCGCGCGCCGACCTCGAACGCGCGGCTGCGGACCTTGACGGGCCGGAACGTCGCCGGCTGCGGATTCCGGCGGACGGTGAGGTCCTCGTCTTCCCGCCGGCCGCGCAACGCCCGGCCTGAGCGGCGGCCTTATCCCCCCGTCGCGTTGTGCGGACCCCGATCGCGCGGATTCCGCCCGAACGCCTGCTCGCACACGGCCCGCCCGAACTCCTCCGACACCATCATTTGCCGGTCGCCCAGCAGGCCGCCGGCGCGCCCCCGGGCGCTCGTCGCCACCGACACCGGGAACCGGCCGAGGACGCGGTTGCCGTCGGCCGGATCGACGAACTCCACCGTGCCCGACAGGGTGTGGACGCCGTCGCCGTTGATCAGGGTCTCCAGCCGTCCGGCGCGCTGCATCCCGTCGATGTGGACCCGGACGTCGATCGGCGCCGTGCCCCACATGCAGCGGCCCAGTTCCTCGTGAACCTCTTCGGAGAAGGTGTCGGCGAAATCGTCTTCGGCGTTGAGCATGGCGGTGGACAGGGTGAGGCTGCCGACCTGGGCGGTTTCCTGCAGGCCGATCGGCAGGGGGACGGGCGGGCCGCCCTCGATCACAGGCGCGCAGGCGGTGGCGGCGAGCAGGGCGGCGGCGAGGACGGCGGTCGTGGCGGACTTCATTTCGGGCTCCCGGTTCGCGCCAGGCTTTGGCTTGGCGCGCGGCGGCATAGAACGAACCGCGTTCGACCGGGAGTTAATTCGCCGTAAGGCGCCTGCGACCGATCCTGACGTACCCGCCTGCCAGACTGCGGTCCGGCCGGTGCATGGACGCAACCACCCAGGCGCCATGATCGACGGAGTGGACTCTACGAACGGAATGGACGGCGCCTACAGATTGCGCCCGGGTGAAATCCCCGCCTCAGCGGTCGACGGACCGGACTCTATGGACGGAGTGGACGGTGTTTTGCAGATTGTATCCGGGCAAAAACCCCCGGCTCAGCGCCCGAACACCTCGACCCCGATCTCGCCGGCAGGCGTCAGCCAGGCCCGCTTCATGCCCTGGCTGTTGAACGGCGCGGCGATGTTGCCGTCGCGGTCGAGAGCGATCAGGCCGCCGTCGCCGCCGAGGGCGCCGATCTCCTCGATCACGGCGCGGCCCGCCTCGGCGAGGGTCTGGCCCGCCCCGACGCGCCAACTGACCTGGGCGCAGGCCGCGACGCGGATGAAATACTCGCCCTGGCCGGTGCCCGAGACCGCCACGCGGCCGTCGGCCCAGCTGCCGGCCCCCGGAATGGGCGTGTCGCCGACCCGCCCCGGCATCTTGCCGAACACGCCCGCCGTCGAGGTCGCCGCCGCCAGCCGGCCTTCGCCGTCCAGCACGCAGCAGCCGACGGTGCCGTGGCTCAGGGTCCCGGGCGGATGATTGTCCTCGCCCTGCCCGGCCCGGGTGAACCAGGCCTCTTCGTCGGCGATGGGCTCCAGCCCCTGGTCGAGGGCGAACAGGGCGGCCCCCTCCCCCGCCAGCATGACATGCGGCGTGCGGTCCATGACGGCGCGGGCGGCGACGATCGGATTGCGGAACCCCTGCAAGGCCGCCACCGCCCCGGCCCGGCCCGTCGCGCCGTCCATCAGGCTGGCGTCCAGCTCATAGGCCCCCGCGAGATTGGACGAGGCCCCGCGCCCGGCGACATAGAGGCCGGAGTCCTCCAGCAGCACCGTCGTCTCGACCGCCACGTCCAGCGCGCTGGCGCCCGCGTCCAGCCGCGCCTTCATCGCCTCCACCACCTCGCGCATATGGGCGATCTCGCGGTCGTAGTTCCGCTCGCGCCGGGCGCCCGCGCCGCCGTGGAGGATGAGGGCCGTCATTCAGGGTCGTCTCCGGATCGCCTCTTTCAAACGGGCGTGGCGCTGATTAGCCTCAAGCCGACGCGCGCGCCACCGGGGCGGGACGCCTTTGCGAAAGACCCTCCCATGCGCGCAGTTCTGTCCAGGGCGCCCGGCGGTCCCGAAACCCTGGTGGTCGAGGAGGTGCTGGACCCGCGCCCGATGAAGGGCGAGGTGGTGATCGAGGTGAAGGCGGTCGGGGTCAACTTCCCCGACACCCTGATCATCGAGGACAAATACCAGTTCAAGCCGCAGCGGCCCTTTTCGCCCGGCGGCGAGGTGGCGGGCGTGGTCGAGGCCATCGGCGAGGGGGTGACGAATGTCCGCAAGGGCGACCGCGTCATCGCCGTGCCCGGCTGGGGCGGCATGGTCGAACGGCTGGCGGTGCCGGCGGCCTCGGTGATGAAGATTCCCGACGCCATGGATTTCGAGACCGCCGCCGCCTTGGTGATGACCTACGGCACCTCATACTACGCCCTGAAGGACCGGGCGCAGCTGAAGGCGGGCGAGAGCCTGCTGGTGCTGGGGGCCGCCGGCGGCGTCGGCGTCGCGGCGGTCGAGCTGGGCAAGGCCATGGGCGCCCATGTGATCGCCGCCGCCTCGACCAACGACAAGGTCCAGTTCGCGCTGGAGGCCGGGGCCGACAACGGCCTGATCTATCCCACCGGCAAGATGGACAAGGCGGCCCAGAAAGAGCTGTCGGGCGAGCTGAAACTGGCCTCGGGCCGCGACGGGCCGGACGTGGTCTATGACGCGGTCGGCGGCGACTATTGCGAACCGGCGCTGAGGGCCATGGACTGGAACGGCCGCTATCTGGTGGTCGGCTTCCCCGCCGGCATTCCGTCCCTGCCGCTGAACCTGACCCTGCTCAAGTCGGTGTCGGTCATCGGCGTGTTCTGGGGCGCGGCGGTGATGCGCGACCCGGCCGCCCACGCCGCCAACATGGCCGACCTGCTGCGCCTGTGGGAGGACGGCAAGATCCGCCCGCGCGTCAGCCGCACCTTCCCGCTGGAACGGGCTCACGAGGCCATCCAGGCCCTCGGCGACCGCTCGGTGATGGGCAAGGTCGTGGTGACGGTCGAATCATGACGCTCCGGCTGTCGCCCTCGCTCGACGTCGCGGCTCTGCGCGCGGCGTTCGAGGCGCGGCGGCGGCTGCACATTCCCGGCGTCCTCGATCCGGACAGCGCCGAGGCGGTGGTCGCCGCCATGGAAACCTTCGACGGCTGGAAGCTCAGCGTCTCCGCCGGGGGCGAGACCTTCGAACTGCCCCTGGCCGATCGCGTCGCCGCCGAGCCCGGCAAACAGGGCTGGATCGACCAGGCCCGGATCGACGGGGCCGACCCCCGCATGCAGTACATCTTCGACACCCGCCGGCTGGACATGGAGCCGCAGGACGCCCCGCGGGACGCCGTCGGCGAGGTGCTCGCCTTCCTCAACGGACAGGATTTCCTCTCCCTCGTGCGGGGCGTGACCGGGGACGACCGCATCGATTTCGCCGACGCCCAGGCCACCCGCTACCGGCCCGGCCACGTCCTGACCGGCCATGACGACACGGCGACCGGCAAGAACCGGCTCTACGCCTATGTGCTGAACCTGACCCGCGACTGGCGCGCCGACTGGGGCGGGCTGCTGGCCTTCGAGGGCGCGGACGGCCACATCGAGGAAGGCTTCGCCCCCGCTTTCAACGCCCTGAACCTATTCGCCGTGCCGATGCGGCACGCCGTGACCCAGGTCGCCGGCTTCGCGCCGCGCGACCGGCTGTCGATCACCGGCTGGTTGCGCTCGCATCAGGCCGTCGGGCCGGACGTTTGATCAGATGTCGCGCAGCCGTTCCAGCGCCGCGTCGGCCTGGTCCTTGTGCCGCCGTTTGATATTGGCGCCGAGGGTGGCGATCAGGGCCGCGATCACCGCCGCGTCGTCGGTGAAGCCGATGCCGGCGAAAATGTCCGGAATGGCGTCGATCGGCAGGACGAAATAGGCCAGCGCGCCCAGCATGATCCCCTTGGCCGCCGTCGGCGTCTCGGGATCACGGGCGGAGTAGTAAACGCTGACCACCTGCCGGGCGAAGGGGATGCGGGCCGCGGTGCGCCGGATCTTGGGCCAGAACCCCTTCTGCACCCGCACCTCGTTGACCTGCTGGATCGACGGGACGAGCGCGCGCGACGGGTCCAGCGCCTCTTCGGGCGTGATCGGTTTGGCTTTGGAGGTCATGGCGGCTAAATCCCCGCGACGTTCTCAGGTTCAGACAACATAGGGGCTCCGGCCATGAAACTCGACGGGTCGATCGCGGCGGTGGTGACGGGCGGAGCCTCGGGCCTGGGCGAGGGGACGGCGCGCGCCATCGCGGCGACCGGGGCGAAGGTCGCCATCTTCGACATGAACGGGGAGCGCGGCGAGATCATCGCCGAACAGATCGGCGGCGTCTTCTGCCACGTCGACGTCACCGACGACGCCTCGGTCGCCGCCGGTTTCGAAAAGGCCCGCGCCGCCCACGGGCAGGAGCGTCTGACCGTCAACTGCGCCGGCATCGCCACGGGCCAGAAGACCGTCAGCCGCAAGAAGGACACCGGCGAGATCCGCGCCCACGACATGACCCAGTTCGAGCGCACCGTGCGGGTCAACCTGTTCGGCACGTTCCGGGTCCTGTCGCAGTCGGCGGCCGGCATGGTGACGCTGGAGCCCATGGCCGACGGCGAGCGCGGCCTGATCGTCAACACCGCCTCGGTCGCGGCCCAGGACGGCCAGATCGGCCAGGCGGCCTATTCGGCCTCCAAGGGCGGCGTCTACGCCATGACCCTGCCGGTCGCCCGCGACCTGGCCCAGGAGGGCGTCCGCTGCAACACCATCCTGCCCGGCATCATGTGGACGCCGATGATGGCCGGCATGGACCAGAAGATCCAGGACGCCCTGGCCGCCGCCATCCCTTTCCCCAGCCGTCTGGGCACGCCGGCCGACTACGCCTCCCTGGTGCTGGAGCTGGCGCGCAACGTCTACATCAACGGCGAATGCATCCGTCTCGACGGCGCGATCCGGCTCGCGCCCCGGTAATTTTGGCGGAAGGGCTTGCGGCAGGTCGGGCGGGTCCGGTATAGGCCCGCCTCTCGACGAGACAGACCGGTTGCGGTCGTCGCGGAGTGCGGGCGTAGCTCAGTGGTAGAGCACAACCTTGCCAAGGTTGGGGTCGAGAGTTCGAATCTCTTCGCCCGCTCCAGTCGAGAAAATCCCCTCTTTGGGCGGCGTGCTCGTGGCGCGGCTGCTCGCCTGAGCTCGATCAGCAAGAGCCGCATGCCCGGTCCTGTCGCCGCGCCGCCGGCCCAGCGGGCGACGGACGGGCGAGAGGGGCGCCGTCGCGAACCCCCTGTATGCGGCTTCGAAACCTGGACGGATTGACCGGGGCCCGGCCCGCCGTCGCGTCCCTTATTGGGACGGATGGGCAAGCGATTGGGACGGACGGACGTGGGTCCGGGTTCCGCGCGGCTATAGCCTCCCGCCCCGGATCGAACAGTTCAAGAGCACCGCCATGCTGGCGCAACGCGCCTTTTCCCCGGCGACAAGACGCGGGACGAATGTGGGCCGCTATTTCGAGCATCGCGCGGCCACGGGCCGGGCGATGGAGATGATCGTGGGCGCCGAACTGGAACTGCTGTGGACCAGCGCCGCCGCGCTGGCCCTGGCGTCGCGGCGAGGTCCGATCCGCCTGGGCGAGGATCGGCTGGTTCTGCCGCAGCGGCGGCAGGAAGACAGCCTGCGCGCCTTTCTGGCCAGGCTGGGCGAGACCTGCGGCGTCTGGACCCTGGAGGCCGGCGGACGATGGCTGGTGCGGGTCGAGCCGATCGCCCCGGTCGACGCGCCGCCCGGCTGGATGTTGACCTGGCAGGCGATGGACCAGGTCGACCGTTACCTGTGGGCCGATATCGGCGAGAGCCTCCGGCTGACCCCCTCCGAGATTCGTATCCTGCGGAGTCTCCTGGACGGGCAGTCGATCGAGCAGACCGCCAGCCGGTTCGCCGTTTCGGTCCAGACCGCGCGCACACACGTCCGCCGCATCTACGCCAAGCTGGGCGTCAACAACCGTGAGCAATTGTTCGCCGCGGCCCTGCCCTATCGCTGGGGCTGAGATGGCGAACGGTCTTCTCCTGCTGGTCGGAACGAGCGCCCTGACGGCCCTGCTGTTCATGCCCGAGATCTCGCGCTTCTTCAGACGCCGGCGGCGGCAGGAGGCGCGCCGGCGCGCCCGCGGGTTCGAATGATCGCCGCCGCAGTCGCCGCGCCGCGAACATCGCTGTCCCAATCCGGCGCGCTGACGCTGGACCGCGCGCTCCACCCCGGCTAGGTCGCCTTCGGGGCGAAACCGGATGGGTCCGGTTCGCCGATTGCAAGGTATCTCCCGAACGGGCGCGACGGGCGCCAGAACGGGACAGTCGGGTCGCATGTTTCTCGAAGGCCAGGTCAACTGGGTGTGGGTGCTGGGGGCGGTGGCCGCCCTGGGCTGGACAGTGGGGCTCGTCGCCCTGTGGTTCGCCCTGCGCAACCGAACGCGCCACGTCAGCGCCTCGGACCAACTGGATCTGGTCCAGCGCGTGGCCGACGATTCCCAGAAGCGGCTGTTCGAGACGCTGAACGCCATCCCCGTGGCCCTGGTCGAGACCGACAAACAGGGCAAATTCGTCTTCGCCAACCGCGCCGCCCACCAGCTTCTGGGCCGCAAGGACGCCGAACTGATCGGATTGCGTTTCCATTCGGCCACCTGGGGCATCACCTTCCCCGACGGTCGACCGGTGCCGCCGGACCTGCTGCCCAGCGCCCGCGCCCTGCGCGGCCAGACGGTGCGGGGCTTCCAGCATCTGCTCGCCAATCCAACCTCGCGCCGCAAGATGCTGGTCTCGGTCACGGCCATGCCGATCGAGAACGAACTGGGCCAGATCACGGGCTCCACCGCGGCCATCGTCGAGACCGAGAGCCTTCAGACGCCGGAAGTCATCGCGCCGGAACCCATGGCGTCGCCGTCCGACGACCTGACCCGCCGGGTGTTCGACGCCGCCTCCAGCGCCCTGGTGGTCGTCGGCGCCGACGGTCGGGTGCGCGAGGCCAACCGAACCGCCCTGCTGGTGCTGGGCGGCAGCGAGGCGGTCGGCGATTTCGCCGACCTGTTCCTGGCCGGAGACGAACGCGTCGAGGGCCGGCAGGCCCTGCGCGCCGCCTTGTCCGCCCCGGCCGGCGAGGCGGAGGCCTTCGTTTCGCGTCAGGGCGCCGAGGAAGGCATCCGCTGGTCCATGCTGCCCCTGACCGACGCCGGCGGTGGAGTCGACGCCCTGCTGCTGGCCGGAGAGCGGGCCGACCCGGCGCCGGCCCAGGAGTCCGTCATCGTAGAGAGCGGGGGCGCGGCGGAGGCCGGCTCCAGCGAGACCCTGGCCCTGCGCGAAACCGCCGAAGCCGCACGACGGCAGGCAGGTGAGGCGCTCGCCGCCGCCGCCGCCGCGCGCGACGAGGCGGAAGCCGCCAGGACAGCGGCGCGCAAGGCCGTCGAGGACGCCGAGGCCGAACTGGCCGGGGGCCGCCGGATGGAAAGCGTCGGTCGTCTGACCGGGGGGCTGGCGCACGATTTCAACGCCCTGCTGGGAGTGATGACCGGGGCCCTCGACATGATGCTGCGCCAGGCCGACGATCCGGCCCGGGTGCGCCGCATCGGACAGGCGGCCCTGGCCGCCGGCCAGAAGGGCGAACTGCTGACCCGCCGACTGACCGCCTTCTCCCAAGGCGACGACGGGCCGGTGCTGCGCGTCCTCGACGCCGGGGTGCTGTTGCGCGGCATGGAGACGCGCCTGCGGGCCCTGGGCGGACCCGGGGTCGATCTGATGATCGAGGGGCCTTCCGAGAAGGCTCCGGTGCGGCTGGATCCTGTCGCCTTCGAGGGCGCGGTGAAGGGACTGACACGGAACGCCATCGAGGCGGTTGAGGGCAAGGGGTCGGTCGCGGTGCGGCTGGAAACCATGCTGGAGGGCGGGGTGCGGCTGAGCGTGAAGGACAGCGGGCCCGGTATGGATCGCGACCTGGCCGCGCGGGCGGTCGAGCCCTTCTTCACCACGCGCGAGGGGGCGGCGGGGCTGGGATTGTCGCAAGCCTATGCCTTCGCCCGCCAGTCGGGCGGCACCCTCTCCATCGACAGCGCGCCGGGTGGAGGCGCCGAGGTCTCGATCACCCTGCCAAGCGCGACCTGAACCATCCGCTTTCGCCGCCGCGGTCCCCGGGGTAAGGTGGTTAACGGGGCTCGGGAGGGTTCGACATGAAGCTGTTGCGGTTCATCGTGGCGCTGGCGGTCGTCGGTTACGCCGGCTGGCTGGCCTGGCCGTTCATATCTCCCTTCCTCGAAGGCGCCGGGCCCGACGTGGCGGCATCGCGAATGGGCGCCGAGGCCGGAGCCGGGGACGAACTGTTCGGCTTCCTGCCGGTCTGGACCCTGTGGGTCGGGGCGGTGGGCCTGTATCTGATCGCCGCCCTGATGCTGGGAGCTGGCAATTCGAAGGCCGCGGCCGCCTATTTCCTCGGCTTCATCGCCGACGCCGTGCTCCGTCTCGCGCTGGATCGGCAAGGGGGCGCCGACGCCGCCGCCCGGTCCGACGGCCCCACCACCATGGCCGCCCCCGGAGCCTTCGACGGCCTGCCGGTCGATCCGGTCTGGCTGATGCTGGGCGCCCTGTTCCTGCTGGGAATTCTGGTGGCGGTGGCCGGTCGGCGCATCCGCCGCAAGCGGACGGCGGGCCAGCTCAACTTCTAGCCGCTATCGGCGCGAGGCCGGAGAGCCCATATGCGCGGTTGACCCTCGCGGAGGGGCCGCTAGGTTCCCCGCGCCTCCCCGCGCCCGCGACCAGACCCGAGAGAGACCATGGCCGAAGCCGTTCCCTATGACGTCGTCATCATCGGCGGCGGGCCGGGCGGATACAACGCCGCCATCCGGGCGGGCCAGCTGGGGATGAAGGCGGCCTGTGTCGAGATGCGCGAGACGCTCGGCGGGACCTGCCTGAACGTCGGCTGCATGCCCTCCAAGGCCCTGCTGCACGCGTCGGAACTGTATGAAGCGGCGGGCAAGGACTTCGCTGGCCTGGGCATCGAGGTCTCTCCGAAACTGAATCTCGCGCAGATGATGTCCCAGAAGGACGACAGCGTGACCGCCCTGACGAAGGGCATCGAATTCCTGTTCAAGAAAAACAAGGTCGACTGGGTCCGCGGCCGCGGCCGCATCACCGGCCCGGGCCAGGTCGACGTGACTGCAGCGGACGGATCGGTCTCTGTCCTCGGCGCGAAGAACATCGTCATCGCCACCGGCTCCGAGCCCACGCCCCTGCCGGGCGTGGCCTTTGAGGACGGCCGGGTGGTGGACTCCACGGGGGCCCTGTCGCTGCCGGCCGTCCCGAAGCACCTGATCGTCGTCGGCGCCGGCATCATCGGCCTGGAACTGGGCTCGGTCTGGCGCCGTCTCGGCGCCGAGGTGACGGTGGTCGAGTATCTGGACCGGATCACCCCCGGCATGGACAGCGACGTGGCCAAGGCGTTCCAGCGCTCCCTGACCAAACAGGGCATGAGCTTCAAGCTCGGCTCGAAGGTCGCGGGCGCCAAAGCCGGCAAGGACGGCGTCGAACTGACCATCGAGCCGGCCGCTGGCGGCGCCGCCGAGACGCTGAAGGGGGATGTCGTTCTGGTGGCGATCGGACGCCGTCCCTACACGGACGGCCTGGGGCTGGAGTCGGTCGGGGTCGAGCCGGACAAGCGCGGCTTCATCGCCAACGATCATTTCAAAGCCGGAACCGGCGGAGTCTGGGTCATCGGCGACGCCACCTACGGCCCCATGCTGGCGCATAAGGCCGAGGAAGACGCCGTGGCGGTGATCGAATTGATCGCGGGCAAGGCCGGCCATGTCGACTACGACCTGGTGCCGAGCGTGGTCTACACCGCCCCCGAGGTCGCCTGGGTCGGCAAGACCGAGGACCAGCTGAAGGCGGACGGCGTCGCTTACAAGGTCGGCAAATTTCCATTCTCGGCCAACAGCCGGGCCAAGATCAACCACGAGACCGACGGCTTCGCGAAGGTGCTGGCCGACGCCGCGACCGACCGCATTCTGGGGGTCCACATCCTCGGTCCGCAGGCCGGCGAGATGATCGGCGAGGCCTGCGTGGCCATGGCCTTCGGCGGAGCCTCGGAAGACATAGCCCGCATCTGCCACCCGCACCCGACCCGCTCCGAGGCCGTCAAGCAGGCGGCCATGGGCGTCGAGGGCTGGACCATGCAGGCCTAGGCCTACTGGCCCGGCATCTCCAGCAGCCGCGTGGTCTGCCGGCGGAGACCGGCGAAGGTCACCTTGCTGCCCGGGAAGTCCAGCGTCACTTCCCGGAAGCGGCCCAGGAGATCGGCGCCGATCAACATGGCCGGCTGATCGGCCAGTCCCAGCGTCTCGAAACAGTGCAGGTCGGCGAACAGAAGCGGCGTCGGACCCAGTCGGGCGGCGCCGAGCCTGAGATCGTCCACCTGGGCCAGGTCGGCGCTCAGGCTCTGGCCCGTGACGCCGTAGATCGGCACGGCGCGACCCAGGCGTCCGCCGTCCCGCCGACGCGCCGCGACCGCCCTTCGAAGAGCCTGATTGCCGATCGAATACTGAGCACCGCTGTCGACGAAGGCCGCCGTGGCCTGGCCGTCCACGGTCACGGCGGTGATGATCAACTGGCCGAAACGCCCTCGGTCCGCCCGCAGGCCGTCGCGGTTGATGCGCGAGCCCGTCGCCATGTCGCCGCCCGTAACGATGCTGACGCCGCGGATGGTCAGGCTGGCCGTCCGGCGGGTGACATCGAACCTGAGCTTGAACCGGTCCAGCACGTCCAGGCCGATCAGGCCGTCCGCCCCAAGCTGCGCGCGCGGGAAGACCGGACAGGCCAGGTCGCGGAACCCGAGACCGCTGAGCACGAGCCGGTTGACCGCCACGCTGCGGGTGACGGTCGCCTCGGTGATGCCGTGAACCAGCATGGGCTGCAGGGGGGACAGGGCCAGCCGGTCGGCGAGAGAGTCGGCGACGGAGGTCGTCCCGGCGCCGGTGTCGATCACGAAGGTGAAGGGTCCGCGACCCTCGATGAAGACCGCCGCCCCGACCCGGGTGAACAGATTGCTCAGAAGCTGGATCGGCGGGACGACCGGTTCGGCCTCCTGCGCCACGGCGGGCGAAACGCCGGCCCCGGCCGCGAATGTCAGGCCAGCGATCAGGGCGCGACGATCCAGCCTGTGCATTTGATCCGAACCCAGCGCCGCCTCCCCAGCGATCCCTGGCGGCACTGTACCCGGTTCGTATGTCCTGACCAGCCCGCCCTTGTCAGGCGCGCGGATGGGCGGCCGAATAGGCCTCCAGCAGACGGCCGGCGTCCACGGCGGTGTATTTCTGGGTGGTCGACAGGCTGGCGTGGCCGAGGAGTTCCTGGATGGCGCGCAGATCGGCGCCGGCCCCGAGCAGATGGGTGGCGAAACTGTGCCGCAGGGCGTGTGGCGTGGCGGACGCCGGCAGGCCGAGCCGGCCGCGCAGGCGCTGGACCATGGCCTGGACGTGGCGGGGCCCCAGCGGCCCGCCCCGGCGCGCCCGGAACAGGGCGTCGGACGGAGCGACGGGGAAGGGTTGCAGGACGAGCCAGGCGTCCACAGCCGCCCGCACGGCCGGCAGGACCGGGACCAGCCGCGTCTTGCCGCCCTTTCCGGTGATGCGCAGCGTCTCCGGCAGCGGCGCGTCCGCGACCGTCAGGGACAGGGCTTCGGATATCCGCAGGCCGCAGCCGTAGAGCAGGATCAGGACGGCGCGGTCGCGGGCGGCCTCCCAGGGTTCGGCGTCGGGATCGGCGTCCGGCTCCCGCATCAGGCCGCGCGCCTGATCCTCGCTGACCGGCCGGGGCAGGGAGGGCTTGATGCGGGGCCCGCGCACCAGGGCCAACTGGGGCGCGGGCGTGCCGCAGCGCCGGTCGAGGAAGGCGTGGAAGGCGCGGATGGCCGACAGAGTCTGGCTGATGGACCGCGCCGCCAGCGGGCGGTCGCCGGACCGGCGCTCGGCCAGATGGGCGCGGACCTCGGCCGCCGTCACGGTTCCAAGATCGGCGAGACGTTGCGGCTCGCCGCGGTGGCGCTGCAGGAAGGCGAGATACAGCCGGCCGATGCGCCCATAGGCTTCCAGCGTATTGGGAGCCAGCCGGCGTTCGTGGGCCAGATGCTCCAGCCAGGCCGACAGGGCCTCATCCGCGGTCAGCTGAGGATGGGCCATCGTTCGGCGGTCCGTTCCACCACCCGGGCGATGAAGGCCACCAGCTCGCAGCCCATGGTCGGGGCGAAGCCGTCTTCCTCGGGCGAGCCGAAGGCGCAGATGGCGTGACGGGCGGGCGCCTCGGCGCCGGGAAATTGGGGCGCCATGCGGATCAGGGCGACCGACTTCACCCCGGCCTCGGCCGCGCCGAACAGCTTCAGGCCGTCGAAATTGGGGCCCAGCCAGGTCAGGCCGTGCTCGCCCAGAAGGGCATCGACGCCGCCGGCCTCGAGGCCGCGCCAGCCGAACGGCACGCCGCCGGGCTTCTCGAGGGCGATGGCGGCGCCGGCCAGTCCGAACCGCCCCTGCGCCACCGCATCGAGACGGCGGGCCAGGTCGGAGGGATTGCGCGCCTCCATCAGGTCCAGGGCGGCGACATGGGTCTGGGTCTGGGCGGCGAAATTGGCGCGGGCGATGTTCTCGATCCGCTTGCGGGCGTCGGCTTCGCGTTCGGCGACTTCCTCGAGCCGGGTCAGGGCGGCGCGACCGAACTCCACGACATTGCGGCCGTGGGGTTTCAGCCCGATCTCTTCCAGCAGCGAGCGGTCGTCCAGCAGGATCTGGGCGTTGGCCTGCAGCCACGCGCGGATTTCCGGCCAGTACGGCTCTTCCGGCTTGGACGAGAGGTCAGGCGAAACGCTCACGAACCTCTCCTCGAGGCATCAACTACAGAATGGACTGACCGGTCTTGCCCCAGTCCGCCAGGAAGGCATCAAGCCCCTTGTCGGTTAACGGGTGTTTGACCAGGGCCTTGAAAACGTCGGCCGGAAGGGTCGCCGCGTCGGCGCCGGCCACGGCGGCGGCGCTGACATGGTTCGGATTGCGCAAGGAAGCGGCCAGGATCTGCGTGTCGAAGCCGTGGACGTCGTACAGGACCCGGATTTCCTCCAGCAGGCCGATGCCGTCGGCGCCGTGGTCTTCCAGACGGCCGACGAAGGGCGAGATGAAGGTGGCGCCGGCCTTGGCGGCCAGCATGGCCTGGGCGGCCGAGAAGCACAGGGTGACGTTGGTCCTGATCCCCTTGTCGGCGAAGGCGCGGGCGGCGCGCAGCCCGTCCCAGGTCAGGGGCAGTTTCACGACCACGTTCGGAGCGATGGCGGCCAGCTTGTCGCCTTCCTTCACCATGGTCTCGAAATCGGTCGCCACGGCCTCGGCGGAGATCGGGCCCTCGACCAGGGCGCAGATTTCGGCGATGACCTCGGCGATGTTGCGACCGGATTTGGCGATCAGCGAGGGATTGGTGGTGACGCCGTCCACCATGCCGGTGGGGACCATGTCCTTGATGACGGCGACGTCGGCTGTGTCGAGGAAGAGTTTCATGAGCGTCTCTCTAGCGGAGCGGGCCCGGCGGTGAAAGTCGCCAGCGTCCTCATTCCCCTGCCGGTGCCCGAGGCCTTCGACTACGAGGTGCCCGAGGGGCTGGACGTCGTTCGCGGCGACCAGGTCGCCGTGCCGCTGGGGCCGCGGCTGATGCGGGGCATCGTCTCCGAGGCGCGGGAGACCACGGGCTCGAACCGGCGGCTGAAGGCGATCGACAATGTGCTGGACGATCCCCGCCTGCCCGAACGCACCGTCGACTTCGTCGAATGGGCCGCCCGCTGGACGCTGAGCGCCCCGGGCGAGATGGCGGCGGCGGCGCTGAAGGGCCTGCGCGCCCCGAAGCCCCGGCCCGAGCGCCGCGTGCGGCGCGTCGGCGACAGGGCGACGGCCCGGCCGACGGCGGCCCGGACGGCGGTGCTGGAGGCGCTGGGCCAGCGGTCCATGCCGGGAGCCGATCTGGCGCGGGCGGCTGATGTGTCGTCGGGCGTGGTCAAGGGGCTGGTCGACGAAGGGGTGCTGGAGGTCATCGAGATCGAGGCGGTCGCGGCCTTCGACGCGCCCGACCCCGACCACGCCCCGGCGACGCTCAATCCCGATCAGGCGGCGGCGGCGCATGAGCTGGCCGAGGCGACGGCCCGGGGCGGCTTCGCCCCCTTCCTGCTGGACGGCGTCACCGGCTCGGGCAAGACCGAGGCCTATCTGGAGGCGGCGGCGCGGACGCTGAAGGCCGATCCCGCCGCCCAGATCCTGATCCTGCTGCCCGAGATCGCCCTGACCCAGGCCCTGATCGCCCGCATCGCCGACCGCTTCGGCGCCGCTCCGGCGGAATGGCATTCGGGCGTCGCCCCGCCGCGCCGGCGTCAGGTGTGGGAGGCAGTGGCCGCAGGGCGCTGCAACATTGTCGTCGGGGCCCGGTCGGCGCTGTTTCTGCCCTATGTGAATCTGAAACTGCTGGTCGTGGACGAGGAGCACGACGGCTCGTTCAAACAGGAGGAGGGGCTGGTCTATCACGGCCGCGACCTGGCCGTGGCGCGGGCGCGGATCGAGGGGGCGACGGTGGTGCTGGCCTCGGCCACCCCGTCGCTGGAGACGCTGTGGAACGCCCATCAGGGCCGCTACGGCTGGCTGAAGCTGGCGGCGCGGCATGGGGCGGCGGTGCTGCCGGACATCGCCCTGCTGGACCTGCGCCAGAATCCGCCCGACCCACAGACCTGGCTGTCCCAGCCCCTGCGCGAGGCCATCGGCGAGACCCTGCGGCGCGGCGAGCAGACCCTGCTGTTCCTGAACCGGCGCGGCTATGCGCCGGTGGTGCTGTGTCGCGTCTGCGGCCACCGGCTGACCGCGCCCGACACCGACAGCTGGCTGGTCGAGCATCGCTACACCGGGCGGCTGATCTGCCACCTGACCGGCTTCTCCATGATC
Organism: Brevundimonas sp.; assembly: GCF_030704825.1. GTDB lineage: Bacteria > Pseudomonadota > Alphaproteobacteria > Caulobacterales > Caulobacteraceae > Brevundimonas. Next base: position 96,177 of record NZ_JAUYNX010000012.1, read on the forward strand.
CGGCCGAAACACTGTCCGGCCTGCGGGGCGGAGGATTCGCTGGTCTCGGTCGGCCCGGGCGTCGAACGGGTCGAGGAGGAGGTGCGCCAGCTGTTCCCGCAGGCGCGGACGGCGGTGTTCAGCAGCGACACCGCGCCCGACGCCCGGTCCGCCCGGGCCCTGATCCAGCGCATGGCGGACGGGGAGATCGACATTCTGGTGGCCACCCAGGCGGCGGCCAAGGGCCACAACTTCCCGCATCTGACGCTGGTGGGGGTGGTGGACGCCGACCTGGGCCTGCGCGGCGGGGACCTGCGCGCGGCCGAGCGGACCTTCCAGCTGCTGACCCAGGCCACGGGCCGGGCGGGGCGGGCCGACAAACCGGGGCGGGCCATCCTGCAGACCTGGACGCCCGAGCATCCGGTGCTGATGGCGCTGGCGGCCGGCGACCGTGACGCCTTCGTCGCGGCGGAGATGGCCGAACGCGAGGCCGCGTCCCTGCCGCCGCACGGCCGGCTGGCGGCCATCGTCCTGTCCAGCGAGAACGCCGCGGCGGTCGAGAAGGTCGCCCGCGACCTGGCCGGGAACATCCCCAACGCCGAGCGGCTGGAGGTCTACGGCCCCGCCGACGCGCCCCTGGCCCTCGTGCGCGGACGGCGGCGCAAGCGGCTGCTGGTGCGGGCGGACCGCGACGTCGACCTGCAGGGCTTCCTGCGCGCCTGGCTGGCGCGGGTGAAGGTCCCGGGATCGGTGCGGCTGAGCGTGGATGTGGATCCGTACAGCTTTCTCTAGGGCGCTATCGCTCGCGACGCGGTCGCTCGCTGCTTGAGCGCGGGGCTTTCTTCAGGGCGCCATCGCTCGCGACGCGGTCGCTCGCCGCTTGAGCGCGGGCGTGACTCTTCGCCGCCTGCTTTCGCGGCGGTGCGGGGAGGGTGCGGGGCGGCCGGGCCTCGCCCGGTGCTTGAATGTTTTACCGTTTCGACGAGACAGACCTGCCCCGCGCGGTCGTTTTCCACGCGCTCTCCGGCTGGCGGCCCTGACATTCGGGCCTTGCCGGATCATCCGCCGCAGACATTGCTGCCTGCGACGCGGGGCGGACACGAGGCCATCAGGCGTCGGCGGTCCGCATCCAGCGGCGCGCGGCGAGCAGGCGGACGCCATCCCTCGACGTCCGC
>NZ_JAUYNX010000017.1 GCF_030704825.1 Brevundimonas sp.
CCTGCATTGGTCCGGCGGCGGAGGAGGCGGCGGCGGCGCGACAGGGTCCGGAGCCGGGCGCGCGGGGGCCGGGGGAGGCGCTGCGGGCGGCGGGGGCGGGGGCGGCGGAGCCGGCGTTTCGGCCGGCGGCGAAGGCGGGGCCGGAGCCGCGGGCGCGGTCTGGCTGATCGCCCTCGGATGATCGCCATGACCCGCTCCCGCCAACGCCCCGATCCCGGGCTCCTGGACGACGAGCTCTGGGAGCAGCCGCCCCGGCTGAGCGACGCCGATCTTTTCACCCACGCCAATCCGGGCTGGCGGCGCAACGCCTGCCCCACCGACGATCCGGAGGACGATAGATGAACGCTGATTCCAACGAAGGCGCGCCGCCGCCGGCCCTCGCCGAGGGCCGATGGCTGTGGCGTCGCACCTATGTGTTCGCCACCACGGGCGGAGCCTGGCTGTTGCTGGACCGGCTGATCGCGGCGACGCCGCCGGACGCCGCGCCGAGGCTGGCGCAATGTCTGATGGCCCTGCTGGCCCTCACCCTGGTGCTGTATCTGGTGGCGCCGACCGCGCAGCAACTGATCGCCACCCTGGCCTTGCTGCGCCCCTCCCGCGGCGGGGAGGACCGGCCATGAGCTTTCGCCTGTCCCAGCGCTCGCTCCAGCGGCTGGCGGGCCTGCACCCGCGGCTGGTCGCCCTGGTGAAGGAGGCCGCCGCCCTGACGCCGGTCGACTTCATGGTCACCGAGGGGCTGCGCACGCCGGAACGGCAGGCCGCCCTGGTGCGGGCCGGGGCCAGCCGGACGAAACGCTCGCGCCACCTGACCGGCCACGCGGTCGATGTGGCGGCGGTGGTGGACGGGCAGGTCCGGTGGGACTGGCCGCTCTATCCGCGCATCGCCGCGGCGTTCAAGGCGGCGGCCGCCCGGCAGGGCACGGCCATCGTCTGGGGCGGCGACTGGCCGACCCTGCGCGACGGCCCGCATTTCGAACTGGATCGCAAGGCGTTCCCGTGAAGACGTTTGACATCCTTCGCGCCCTGACGCCGCTCGGCCGGGGCCTGGCCGTCGCCGCCGCGCTCGCCGCGGCGCTGGCGCTCGGCCATGGCCTCGGGCTGCGCTGGGATCCGTTCAACCTGGCGGGCCGCCGGCTCGCGGCCGCGGAGGGACGGGCGGCGGCGGCCGAATCCGACGCCGTCGCCCGCCGCCTCGAGCTCGAAGGCGGCGTGGAGCAGACCCGCCGCATCGACATCCAACATCAACAGGCCGTCTCGGTCGCCCGGGCGACCGACCGCGCCGCCGACCAGGCAAGGAACGCCCATGACGCCTCACTCCCGCTGGACCCCGCTCGCGCCGCTCGCCTGCGCGAGCATGATCGCCGGCTGTGCGATCTCGCCCCCGCCGTCTGCGGCCCCGCCCCGGCTGACCCTGCCCCGGGCGGCGACGACGCCGTGCCGGCTGGACCGGCTGCCTGAGGGTGCGACCCAGGCCGACCTGGAGGCGTCCTACGCCGCGCGGGGAGGGGCCCTTGTCCTGTGCGACGCCGCCCGGAGCCTGGCGGTCGAAACCCTGCTGGCCGAACGCGCCCTGCTGGACCGATGGATCGAACCGCCGCGCCGCCGACGGTCATGGTCGCCCCGCCGAGGGCCCTGACCGAAGGCGGCGCCGCGCGCCGCAGGCACAAAGTGCAGGGCGACCGGGCAATTCTTGCCGTCCGCCCGGCACATCTTGCCGGGCTCCGGACGTGCTTAACAGGAACTAACGCAGCAAAAACAACGATCGGCGATCTGGCATGTTGGTTTGGCGACTGGTCCCGTCCTTGCTGCGACACAGCCGAGCAAAATGCTCCCGGCAGCCAAAACGGCGTCGGACACCTTGAAACAAGGACTATCGTCATGGCGCTGAACAGCGTTAACACGAACGTGGGCGCGCAAATCGCCCTCCAGGCCCTGCAAGTCACGAACAACGAACTTGCCACGGTCCAAAACCGCATCAACACCGGCAAGAACGTCTCGTCCGCCAAGGACAACGGCGCCATCTTCGCCATCGCCCAGGGCCAGCGCGCTGAAATCGGCGCCCTGAATGCCGTCAAGGACAGTCTGAACCGGGGCCAATCGGCCGTGGACGTCAGCCTGGCCGCGGGTGAATCGGTCGCCGACCTGCTCGCTCAGCTGAAGGAAAAGGCTCTGTCCGCCACGGACTCCAGCCTGACCACCTCGGCCCGTTCGGCCTTGAACGAAGACTTCAAGGCCATTCGCGACCAGATCGCCACCGTGGTTGCGAACGCCGAGTTCAACGGCGTCAACCTGATCGACAACTCGACCACGACCAATGGCTTCAAGGCCCTGTCCAACACCGGCGGTTCGACCATCAAGGTGGCGGGTGAAGACCTGTCCCTGGGCGGCGCGAACGTGACGGTCGCGGCCTCGACCACCATCGGCACCGCGACGCTGGCCACGACCGCCCTTGGTCTGGTCAACGCCTCGATCGACAAGGTTTCGGCTTCCCTGGCTCGCCTGGGCACCGGCTCCAAGTCGTTCTCGACCCACCTGACCTTCGTCGGCAAGCTCCAGGACGCCCTGGAAACCGGCGTGGGCAACCTGGTCGACGCCGACCTGGCCAAGGAAAGCGCCCGGCTGCAGGCTCTGCAAACCAAGCAACAGCTGGGTGTGCAGGCGCTGTCGATCGCCAACTCCTCGACCTCCATCCTGCTCGGACTGTTCCGCTAAGGATCGACCGGAAGGGCGGGGCCTCGCGGCTCCGCCCGACCGATCCAGTCCCTTTGAAGGGGAGCCGCCGGTTCAACGCCGTCGGAAGGAGACATGAACCCCAATGCGAAGATAAGTCCCGTCGCCGTCCTCACCTCGGCCGCAGTCGGCGCCGCGAGCGGATCCTCCGCCAGCGGCGATTTTCACGACTCCCGCTTCATGGAGGAGGCCGAGCGTACAGCCCGCTATCGCCTGGTGATCGAGGAGGGGCCACAGGCCGGCTCCTTCATCTACAAGACCCTGGACCGGGTCACGGGCGAGGTCGTCAAACAACTGCCCCGCGAACAGGTCGTCGATCTGATGCGGACCGCCCAGTACAGCGCCGGTTCGGTGATCGACACCAAGGCCTGACGAGCGCGCAGTTCCCGCCCCATCCGCCGCGCAGGAGCGATCCGCGCGGTTAAAGCACGTGGTTATCGCGCGTTAACCATGTGTGCACGGTTCGCCCTCTAGCCTCGTGGAAATATCACAGGGCTGAGTCGGATGACGAATAGCGTCCATACCAATGTTTCCGCCGCCATCGCGCTGCAGAACCTGACCCGCACCAACGACCGGTTGGGCGATGTCCAGAGCCGCATCTCGACAGGCCTGAAGGTTCAGGGGGCCAAGGACAACGCGGCCATCTGGGCCATCGCCCAGGGACAGCGGGCGGATGTCGGGGCGCTGAGCGCGGTGAAGCAAAGCCTCGACCGGGCGACCTCCATCGGCGACGTGGCCCTGTCCGCCGGGGAATCGGTTTCCGACCTGCTGAACCAGCTCAAGGAAAAGGTCATCGCGGCGAAGGACAGCTCGCTGAAGACCCAGTCCCGGGAACTGCTCAACGCCGACTTCCAGGCGTTGCTGAAGGCCATAGGCTCGCAGATCGCCAACGCCTCCTTCGACGGGGCGAACCTGCTGAACGGATCGCTGACCACGGGGATCAAATTCCTCGCCAACGCCGACGCCAGCGGCTTCGTCACCCTCTCCTCCAAGGATCTGTCGCTCGGCGGGGCCATTATCGAACTGTCGCTTTCGGACAGCCTGCTGTCCCTGACGGGCGCGACCCAGGCACTCACCCGGCTGGACGCCTCGATCACCCAACTGAACGCGTCGCTGGGCGCGATCGGGGCGGAGGCGAAGCAAATCCAAGCTCACAACACCTTCGTCACCAAGCTGATCGACACCCTCGAATCCGGCATCGGCAACCTGGTGGACGCCGACCTGGCCAAGGAGAGCGCGCGGCTCCAAGCGCTGCAGGTTCAACAACAGCTCGGCGCCCAGTCGCTGTCGATCGCCAACCAGGCGCCGCAGATCATCCTGTCCCTGTTCCAGAACTAGGCTGGACGGCGCGCTCCGGCCGGGCCGATCTGAACGGGAGCGGGGCGCCGCCGCAGGGCGGTGCGCGAGCCGAGGCCGTACAGGGAAAGCAAGGATTTCAGTGCATTGACGAAGGCGGTCAGCATAGCGTCCTCCTCATCCGGCGCGCCCTAAACGAGCGCGTCCGACCATTGTTCCCTGAGTCGCCTCCGAAGTCGCTCCGCAGGCGGACGTTAAGGCCTCGTTACGCTCGCGGCCTCACACTGACGGACAGGAGCCGTCGGTGATCAACAACAGCTATCTTCTGGGACTCTTCGGGGGTTCGACGGTCGATACGACGTCGTATTCGACGACCAACGCCCTGGCGGCGGCGAAGAAGCAACCGACGCCCCCGTGGTCGACCTCGGCAGTCGCTCCCAAGGCCGACGCCATGGTGCGGGCGGCCCTGGGCGGGCGGGCCTTCATCAATGAGGACGCGGCCAGGCTGGACGTCAAGTCCGCTTCCGCCGACTACCGCAAGCTGTTCGCCCTGTATCAGGGGCTCGATACGTTGAACGCCCTGGCCAACCGCGCCGCCGCCAAGGGAGTCAGCGCGCTTGAGCTGAGCCAGCTGAACAAGCGATTCGCCGCCGGCGTCAGCGAGGTCGGATCGTGGCTGTCGTCGGCCGACTTCGACGGCGTGCGCATGGTCCAGGGCACGGCCTCAGCGATCAGCAAGACGAGCGCGGGCGTGGCTCGCGACAGCGCCGTCTCGGTCACGGCCCCCATCCACGAAGGCTCGCCGGACACGGTCAGCCCGGCCTTCGCCGGCGCGGTGGCGTTCGACATCTCGATCCGGCGGACGACCGGCACGACGACGGTGTCGATCGATCTCGCCGAGATGGGGGCCACGCCCCGGACGCTGACGGCGGTGCTGGGTCACATCAACGGCAAGCTGGAGGCGGCGGGGGTGACCACCCGGCTGGGCCGCGAACAGGTCAAGGCCGAACCGAAGACGATCACGTCCGGCGGCAAGACCATCACCCTGTCGCCGGGCGCCGACAAATGGGCGCTGGTGGTGCGGGGCGATTCGACCGAGACCGTGGGCTTCGCCGCGACGGAACGGGCCGACGCCGTCTATGTGGTGCAGGGCGCCGGCACGGGCGGCGGTCATCAGCTGCTGAAGTTCCAGACGGATCTTGGCGGGGCCCCGCCCGCGGCGGTCGCCCGGCCCGGCGAGACGCAGTGGGTCGAGGGCCGCGCCGGCCAGACCGCGCTGCCGCCAGGCGTCGAAACCGTGCGCGCCAGCGCCGCGGGCCCGGACGGCTCGTTGTGGCTGGTCGCCGATCTGGACGCCGGCCCGGCCAACCAGCCGATCAAGGGGCAACGCGACGTCGCCCTGATCAAGGTGGACTCCGCCGGACGCGTGGTTTCGACCCAGGCGTTGGGCGCGGCCTCCACCGCCAGCGGCTATGCGATCGCCGTCGACGCCCAGGGTCGTGTCGCCGTCGCCGGCTCGGTGACCGGCGCGCTGGAACCCGGCAAGAGCGGCGATGTCGCCGCCGTCGCCGACAGCTTCGTGACCGTCTTCGACGCCGAAGGCGTGGAGGTCTGGACCCAGCGCCGGGGCGCGCGGGCGGCCGACGAGGCCACATCCGTCAGCTTCGGGCCCAACGGCACGGTCTATGTCGGCGGTCGTTCGCAGGGATCGATCCCGGGGGCGGCGGGGCAGGGCGGATGGGACGGCTATGTCCAGGCCTTCAGCGAAAGCCAGGCCCACATCTATGCGCCCGTGATTTCCGTTGCGGCCGGCGCAGCCCAGTTCGGAACGGCGGCCGAGGACGGGGTCGGCGCCATCGCCGTGGACGGGTCCAACCTGTATTCCGCGGGTGTGGAGGACGGCCGGCTGGTCGTGCGCCAGTTCACCCTGGACGTCGCCGGCAAGCCGACCCTTGCCGCGACCCGCGACCTGGGCGAGGCCAGCGGCGAGGTCGCCGGACTGGCGGTGTCGGGCGGCCGGGTGATCCTGACCGGGACCACCCGCAACGGTTCCCTGGATATCGGCACGGTCAACACCGCCCATCACGGCGGGACCGACGCCTTCGTCGCCGTGATCGAGGGCGATCTCGCGACCTCGGCCAATGACCGGCTGACCTATGTCGGCGCCGCGGGCGACGACACGGCCGCCGACGTCAAGGTGGTCGCGGGCAAGGTCTGGATCTCCGGGGTGGCCGACCGTGCGCTCGCGGCCGATGAGGACGATCCCACCCAGGCCTTTCTCGCGCGACTGGACGCGGACACCGGCGCCGTGGAATGGCGCCGGGACTGGCAGGGCGATGGACAGCAAGCCGCCCCCCTGACCCTCGCCGTGGCCTCGAACGGGGCCAGCGTGCTGGATCGGCTGGGTTTGCCGCAGGGAGAAATCGATCAGAGCCAGTCCAAACTGCTGACCGTCGCGACCTCGGCGCGGGTCGGCGACCGGTTCTATGTCTCTCCAGCGGACGGCGGCCGGGCCGTGGCCGTCACCCTCGACGCCCGCGACACCCTTCAGACCCTGGCCCGCAAGATCGAGCAGGCCTCGAACCGCAAGCTCAAGGTGACGATCGCTTCGGAAGGCGGTGTAGCCGGCAAGCATGGGGAGACGCCGGTGTCGCGGTTCGGCGGGTTCCAGCGACTGTCGATCACGGCGCGGGACGGCCAGACGGGGGCGGTTCTGACCGCCGGCGAACCGGGTCGCGACGCCCTGGCGGGGCTGGGCCTGTCGCAAGGCTATGTCGGCGCGACCAGCGGCGACGACACCCTTCGCACCTTCGGCCTCGGCCTGCCGCGCAGCCTGAACCTCGCCGACCCGGCGGCGGTCAAGGCGTCGGGGGAGCGGCTGCAGGCGGCGATGAAGGCGGTTCGCGACGCCTATCGGGCGTTGGCCCCCCAGACGACCCAGGCCGGCGCCAGCGGACCCGTGCCCGCCTATCTGACGGCGCAACTCGCCAACTACCAGGCGGCGCTGTCCCGGCTCGGCGGATAGCGGCGATCCCCACGAAGGACGTTGACGGCGAAGGCCCCGGCGGGGTTATTGGGTTCTCCAGCCGCGCGAGCCATCCATGCCCCAGGACAATCGTCTTCTCATCGCGATCGGCGCCGGCCTGGCGGTCGTCGCGGCCGTCGTGATCGCCCTGGTCGTCAGCGGCGGTCGGGACAAGAGTCCTGCGCCGCCGCCCGCCGCCCAGGGCGGCCTGACCGTCGACGTCGCCGACGCGCCGGAACTGAACACCACCCGGGAGTTGCGCTGCTTCGTCGACGGTCAGTTCATCGGCATGGCGACGCTGACCGATTGCGCCCGGCGCAACGGCCTGGCGACCGACGCCCTGGACGTGGGCATCGACGAGACGGGGGCTCTGGCCGCCGCGCCGACGGCTGCCTTCGCCCCGCCGCCCAGCGCGCCGCCCACGGAACTGACCGAGGCTGAGCTGGCCCCGCCCGAGGCCGAACCGGCCCAGGCTCCGGTCCAGGCCGCGGCCGGAAGCGCCTGTCTGCGGCATACGGGATCGGACTGGCGGTCGCTGTCCTCGAACATGAGCCTGAACGCCTGCGTCCAGGCGCTCTATTCCGGCACCTGCGTCCGGCCCGGAGAGGCCCTGTACGGCCGCTGGGGCGACACCACGCTCCGGCTCGTGCCGCGGCGGGTCGAGCAGTCGGCCGACAACAACCGCTTCCGGACCCTGGTCGAACAGGACCGGAGCTGCCGGTTCCCGGGATTGCGCTGATGAAAGTCTTGACCATCGCCATCGTCGGCGCGGGCCTACTGGGGCTCGCCGGGTGCCAGAAATCGACCGAGGCCCCGTTCGACGAGGGCGTCTGCTACGCCGTCGAGGCCGGCGCCGGGGACGAGGCGCCCCGGTTCAACAAGGTGGCCGACAACCAGCCCCAGATCGAGTTCTGCGCGGCGCGGCTGGAGGAGGTGCGTCTGCGCTTCCTGCGCATGGGCGGCAGCCGCCAGGAGATCGTCGGCTCCTACCAGGGCCAGTTCATCTTCATCGACCGCGCCGGGGTGTGGATATCGCAGACCCTCGAGGGGTCGCGGTTCATCCTGCTGGCGCGGACCGGCGACGGACGGCTGGCCATTCCCGGCGCCATCCAGCGGGCGATCGACGGCACGCCGGTGGCCGTGTCGACCAATCCCGAGCCGGACCCGACCGCGCCGCCCGCGCCCTAGACGAAGCAGAACAAACGTGGAACAACGCGTTCCTGTGGATGGCGGCGACAAACCGGACCCCGCGGGGGCCGAAAGCGCGCTAGGCCCGGACGACAGACAACCCGGCCCCGAACGGCGCGAAGCGCGGCGGGCCTGAACGAAGAAGGAGCTCGGCGATGGCGGGCAGCGTCAACAAGGTCATTCTGGTCGGCAACCTGGGCAAGGACCCGGAGATCCGCACCCTCAATTCGGGCGAGCGGGTCGCCAATCTGTCGGTCGCCACGTCCGAGCAGTGGCGCGACAAGGCCACGGGCGAGCGCAAGGAAAAGACCGAGTGGCACCGGGTGGTCATCTTCAACGACAACATCATCAAGGTCGCTGAAAACTATCTGAAAAAAGGCTCGACGGTTTACATCGAGGGCACGCTGGCGACCCGCAAATGGACCGACGCCCAGGGCGTCGAGAAGTATTCGACCGAGGTCGTGGTCAACAAGTTCAAGGGCGAGCTGACCATGCTGGGCGGACGCGGCGACGGCGCCCCGGGCGGGGCCTCGCGGGGCGGCGACGACGACTATTCCTCGGGCTTCTCCACCGGCGGGGCCAACAAGCCCAGCGGCCCCAGGGAAAGCTACGACCTGAACGACGACATTCCGTTCTAGGATGGCCGTCGCCCCGCGCGGACGGCGGCGACGAAACGGTCGGTTACCGGCTTTGACGCGCGCGCCCGCTTCGGCCGTGCGATAGCTTTCCGGTGATCCCCGACAAGCCGCACAGCCCGCTCTCTCCGGTCGAGATCGCCGCCATCGTTGCGGTGGTGGTGATCTGGGGCGTCAACAACGCCGCCGCCAAACAGGCGACCGAGACCCTGTCGCCCTTGCTGGCGGGCGCGTTGCGGTTCGCCATCGCGGCGGCGTGCCTGATCCCGTTCGTGCGGCCGCCGTTCCCCAACTGGAAAAGCCTGCTGTTCATCGTCGTCCTGGGCGGACCCATCCACTACGGCCTGATCTATCTGGCCTTCTGGCTGGCGCAGGACGTCAGCCCGGTCTCGGTGGCGGCGCAGCTTTGGGTCCCGTTCACGGCCCTGTTCGCCTTCCTGCTGCTCGGCGAGCGGCTGTCGCGGCTGGCCCTGGCCGGGATGGCCGTGGCCTTCATAGGCGTGGCCTGGATGGCGCTGGACCCTCACGCCCTCGCCGACTGGAAGGGAATCCTGGCCGGCGTCGCGGCGGCCGGAGCCTGGGCCCTGACCACGGTGGTGGCGCGGCGCACCAGCTCGATCCCGCCGTTGAAGATGCAGGGCCTGCTGGCGCTGGTCGCCCTGCCGTCCCTGGCCTTCGCCTCGGCGGCGTTCGAGCGGGGCCAGTGGGAGGCGGTGCAACGCGCCGACGCCCTGGTCTGGGCCTGCATGATCTGGGCCGGGCTGGTGTCGTCTGTGCTGGCCACCACCCTGGTCTTCTGGCTGGTGCAGAAGCGCGAGGCGGGCCGGGTGACGCCCTATCTGCTGGCCACGCCGGTGGTGTCGATTCTGATCGGCTGGGGTTTCATGGGCGATGTGCTGACGCCGCAGATACTGACCGGCGCGGCCCTGACCATGGGCGGCGTCGCCATCGTGGCCCTGGCCGAGCGGGGCCTCAGGGCCGGGGCCGCCAGGGCCTGACGCAGAAAAAAGGCCCGGGCGTTTCCGCACCCGGGCCCCTCTCATCCGATGGATGCGAACCCTACAGGCCCGGCAGCTTGAAGCCGGTGTCGCGGCGGGGCGCGATGGTGATGCCGTTGCGGCCGCCGGTCAGGGCCTGGACCCGGGCGTATTCGCTGGCGGCGTCGACGGTGACGGCGCCGTCGGCGGTCTGGGTGACGGTCGGCCCCTGGGTCGAGGCGTCGTCGCGGCGCCAGAACATGATGCGGTTGGCCCAACCCTCTTCCTTGTGAGCCAGGTCGCCGAACTCGTCGTCGACGACGTAGCGCGCCAGCGGGTCGGCGCGGTCGCCGCCGGCCTGGGCGACCAGTTGCTGCTCGCCGGGCGACCGGGTCACGGCCTGGCGCTGGCCCAGCAGGATCTGGCGGGCGGCGGACTCGGGAGCCAGCTCCTGCGGCCGCGGCTGGCCGGGCGCGGGCGGGCGCAGGCCATATTCCGGCGGCACGGTCAGGGGGGCCGTGGAGACGGTCAGGAACTCGTCCGGCGTGACCTTGGTCAGGCCGATTCCCTGGCGAACGCTGGAGCAGGCGCCGAGCGCGAGAAGCGAGACGCTGAGGGTCAGGACGGCGGCGGTGCGAAGGCGCATGTTCAAATCCGTGCGGGGCGCCGACGAGGCGCGCGCGTAAACCCTGTAGGAAGCGGCTGATTACGACTTTTCGGCGGCGACGCCAACCTTGGCCGCCCGTTCCGACAGCAGGCTGTCGAGGATGAGCAGGACCACACCGATATTGATGGCGGCGTCGGCGACGTTGAACACCCAGGGAAAGCCGGTCCCGGAGAAGTCCAGGAAATCGATCACGAAGCCGAAACGGATGCGGTCGATGACGTTGCCCAGCGCGCCGCCCATGACCAGGCCGATGGCGGTGATCAGCAGGCGGCGGTCGGCCTTCATGGCCCACCAGCCGAGGATGCCGGATACCGCGATCGCGAACAGGCTGAGCCACCAGCGCCCGGAACCGTCGCCGAACAGGCCGAAGCTGACCCCGCGGTTCTCGACCCAGGTCAGGTTGAAGATCGGCGGCCAGACCTCGATCTGCCTCAGTTCGCGCAGGTCCAGGCCGCCCAGCACCCAGGCCTTGGTCAACTGGTCGAGGACGATGACGCACAGGGCGAAGCCGTAGGCGGCGTAGGCGATGCGGGGGATTTTCATTCGGGTCGCTGAAAAGTGAAGGGCGTCCGGTTAGCAGCCCCCGCGCCGCGCGCGAAGGGGCAATCGTGTCACGGGGGCGCGGCGGGTTGCCCGGACGGAGCCTGGACGCCAATTGAGAGGGCTTCCGACGCAGGAAGCCCCCGCCACGTCCGAGGAGCGCCGATGCCGCATGCCGACAGCCTGATTCTCACCCTGGTCGGCGGCTTCGTGCTGGCCTTCGTGTTCGGCATGTTGGCCAACCGGCTGAAGCTGTCGCCCCTGGTGGGCTATCTGGTGGCGGGGATCGCCGTGGGCCCGCACACCATCGGCTTCGTGGCCGATGACGAACTGGCGCCGCAACTGGCCGAGATCGGCGTCATCCTGCTGATGTTCGGCGTGGGGCTGCATTTCTCGCTGGCCGACCTGATGAAGGTTCGAAAGATCGCCATCCCCGGGGCCCTCGTCCAGATCGCGGCGGCGACGGGGCTGGGCTGGGGCCTGGGCCGGCTGATGGGCATGAGCCACCTCGAGGCGACCCTGACGGGGTTCGCCCTGTCGGTCGCCTCGACCGTGGTGCTGTTGCGGGCGCTGGAGGAGCGCAAACAGGTCAAGGGACCGGTCGGCCGTCTCGCCATGGGCTGGCTGATCGTCGAGGATCTGGTCATCGTCGTCGCCCTTGTCATCCTGCCGCTGCTGGTCATCCAGCCCGGCGAGACGCTGGACGGCATGGACCTGGCGCGATCCATCGGCTGGACCCTGTTCAAGGTGGCGGGCTTCACCGGTGTGATGCTGGTCGTCGGCCCCCGGGTCCTGCCGTGGTTGCTGGTGCGCATCGCCCATACCCGGTCGCGGGAGCTGTTCACCCTCGGCGTCCTGGCCATCGCCCTTGGCATCGCCTGGATCGCCTGGCAGCTGTTCCACTCCTTCGCCCTCGGGGCCTTCCTCGCCGGCCTGGTGCTCAACAGTTCGCCGCTCGGCCACAACGCGGCCGAACGCTCCCTGCCGCTGCGCGACGCCTTCGCGGTGCTGTTCTTCGTCTCGGTCGGCATGCTGTTCGACCCGACCATCCTTGTTCGCGAGCCGCTGGCCGTTCTGGGCGTGCTGGGCATCGTCATTGTCGGCAAGTCGATCGCCGCCCTGGCTATCACGACCGCCTTCAAACTGGACAAGGCGACCAGCCTGACCGTCGCCGCCGCCCTGGCCCAGATCGGCGAGTTCTCCTTCATCCTCGCGGCCCTGAGCGTCCAGCTGGGCGGCATGCGGCAGGAAACGCACGACCTGATCCTGGCCGCGGCCCTGCTGTCGATCTCGCTGAATCCGTTCGTCTTCGCCCTGATCGACCGCATGGGCGCCCGGCCGAAACCGCCGGCCGGCGGTTCGGTCGAGGGGCTGGCGCTCGCAAGGGAAAAGGCCGCCGCGGCGAACCCCGCGACGGCCTGATCCGTCTTTCCGGTCTACGACCGAAGTCTGGCGCAGCGGCCCGTCAGACTGCCCGGACGATGTCGAGCGCCATCCTGTCCCGGAACTGAAAGTGCCCGAAGTGTGCGAAATGTCCCACGAATTTTCGCAGAACCCGGACAATTCGGCCCGGCGCGTCCCCCGTCACAGCACCCCGATCATGCTCGCCACCAGCGGGTGGCGGACGATGTCCTGTTCGGCCAGCTTCACCACGGCGATGTTCGGCACCGGCGCCAGCCGCTCGGCGATGTCCGACAGGCCCGAAATGCCCGGCAGAAGGTCGGATTGCTGCGGATCGCCCGTAACCACCATGGTCGAATGCCAGCCCAGCCGGGTCAGCAGCATCTTCAGCTGCACATAGGTGCAGTTCTGGGCCTCGTCGACCACGATGAAGGCGTTGTTGAGGGTGCGGCCCCGCATGTAGCCGATGGGGGCGATCTCGATCAGCCCCTCGGCCATCAGCGCCTTGACCCGCTTCATGCTGAGCCGATCCGACAGGGCGTCGTAGAGGGGCCGCAGATAGGGGGCCAGCTTGTCCTCCATGTCGCCGGGCAGGAAGCCGATCGATTCCCCGGCCTCGACAGCGGGACGGCTCAGGACGATGCGGCCGATCTTGCCCGCTTCCAGTGCTTCCACGGCCTTGGCGACGGCCAGATAGGTCTTGCCCGTGCCTGCCGGCCCGAGGGCCAGGACCATGTTGTGATTGTCGATCGCCGTCATCAGCTCGGCCTGGCCGTCCGACTTGGGCTTGAGCGTCTTCAGATAGGCCTGGTCGCGGTCGTCGTTGGACGGGTAGGGCGACCAGCCGCCATGGCCGGCGTGAGTCGGCAGGCGGCGTACCTTGGAATCCTCCATGAACTGACGGGAATCGAGCACCCCGTGGTCACGGGATGTCTCGCGGGTCTGACGCTTGATGGCCGCACGCTTGGTCATGGACGCCTCCAGGGCATGAAAAAAGGCGATGCCGAAAAAGCATCGCCTCGAACGAACAGGGGGAGGTGGGAGACAGGGGATGCGACGCATCCGCCCGGGTCGGAGGAAGGATCGACTTCCAGCGGAATCGTCCGCCGAACCGAACGCACCACGCGCGCACTCCAAGGCCTGACCGGACCGGGCTTGATCCGGTTTCCGATCCGGGGCCGAAATGACGGCCTCGAATCGCATCTACACTATGATGCTAGCGTGGTTTACGAGAGCTTAAAGCCCACGATTGTTGAGAAACGGCGGTGTTCTGATGAATGTTTACAGCCTCGGCGACAAGAAACCGCAGCTTCCGCCGGAAGGCGAATACTGGCTGGCTCCGAACGCGATTCTGGTAGGAGACGTGATTCTCAAACCGGGCGCCAGCGTCTGGTTCGGAGCCGTCCTGCGGGGCGACAATGACCCGATCACCATAGGCCGCGACACCAATATCCAGGACGGCAGCGTGCTGCATTCCGACCCCGGCGAACCCCTGACCATCGGCGACGGGGTGACGGTCGGGCACATGGTCATGCTGCACAGCTGCGAGATCGGCGACAACACCCTGATCGGCATCGGCGCGGTTGTTCTGGGGCGGGCGAAGATCGGGAAGAACTGCCTGATCGGCGCCAACACCCTGATCACCGAGGGCAAGGTGATTCCCGACAACAGCCTGGTCATGGGTCAGCCGGGCAAGATCGTGCGCGAGCTGGAGCCTGGCCAGATTCAGGCGCTGAAGGCTTCCGCCGCCCACTACGTCCAGAACTGGAAGCGGTATGGGCGCGACCTGAGACCGAATCAGGCCTGATCCGGCCCGCGACCGCCGTCAGAAGCGCCGATGGCCGGTTCCATCCGTGCGCGGCCGCAGTGGTAGCAGACTTCCGCCTGGCGGCGTTCGGACCACATGTAGCTGTGGCGGCACACCATGCGCTTGATACGCTTCAGCATCGGGGTCGGTCCCGCGGTCGCTCGCCCCCGCGAACCCGGGCTTCCAAACGCCGCGGGCGTGATTGGGCTCCCCATAATTCGTCGTTCCCGGCCGATCAGGCGATGCGGCGGCCGCCGACGGCGGCGAGGGCCAGGGGCGGGCGGGCCGCTTCGCCCACGCCGATGGAGACCCGGGCGGTCAGCAGCCGCGGCTCGTCGGCGGCGAGGCTGAGGGTGGCGACCGGGGCATAGAGCCCGAGGATGCGGTCGGCGTCGCCGGACGGACTGCGGAAGGGGACGAGGACGATTTCGATCTGGGCCGACAGGGTCCCGGCCAGGGCTGCGATCACGACGGGCCGGGCCTCGCGGATCGTCTGGGTCACGGCGGCGGCCACCAGGGGCTGCGAGGCGGCGCGCCACAAAGACAGCAGGGCGCAGTCCTTCAGAGGTTCGCCATGAAAGGCCTCGATCCAGCTGCCGGCGAGGCGAACGACGGCGTCCTCGCCGGCGCGTTCGGCGATGAAGACACGCGGCAGGCGAAGGCCCAGGGCGTCCGGCTCGAGCGCCACGCGCTCGGGAATCCCGGCCCGCACGGCGGCGTGGCGGGACAGGCCCGTCCAGTGGTCGATCAGGAACTGCGTGTCAGGATGGAACATCGGCTTGGCCTCTGGCGGCCTCGACGCAAGGCCCGGGCCTGTGACGGCGTCCGGTGGAAGGCAACGGAAACGAAAGGCTTTTGCGGTTCAGATGCAGGCTGGAGCGGCCCGCGCCTTGCCGGGACCGCGCAGACTTAACTGGAGGTCGGCCCATGAGGGTGCGGATCATGACCTGGCTGACGGCGCTGGCGGGCTTCGTCGCCCTGACGGCGTTCGCCGACAAGGCCGCGGCGCAATGCGGACCGGTGTGCCCTCCGCCCCCCCCGCCGTGCTGCGAGCCGCCGCCTCCTCCGCCGCCGCCGCCGCCTCCGCCGCCGCCCTGCTGCGAGAATCCCCCTCCGCCCCCCTGCTGCGGCGGAGGCGGGAACCTGAACGTCAACGTGAACGTCAACGCCAATGCGAACGCCAACGCGGGAGCCCGGGCGGGGCTGAACGCCCGCGCCGGGGGCAGCGTCTTCGTCAGCGGCGGGGGATCGGCCTATGTGACGGTCGACCAGCCCTATCCCACCACCATCAACGGACTGAACGTCGAGGGCGCGCGGGTCCGCCAGGTCATTCGCGTGCCCTATGAGGCGCGCCGTCGGTGGGAGAAGCGGGTGGTCATCCGCGCCTTCTGCATCGACGATCGCAATGTGCCCCACCCGGCCTCGCAGGTGCGTCCCGACAGGGACGTGGATAGCGATTACGAGGGCGAACTGTATCGCTGTCTGGCGGGAACCTGGCTTCAGATCACCTGGGCGGAATACCAGGGAGACGTCGACTTCGGCCACGGCGAAACCATGGACTGCCGCAAGGGCGAGGCCCTGTGGCACGGCCGCGGCGGCCGGATCGAGTGCAAGGCCCAGCGGGCGGAGCGGGAATGCAACGAGCGTTCACTGCTGCGTCGCTACGGCGCCGGCGTGAAGGTCCTCGTCTGGGTCCGCGAGGAAATCTACACCGAATACCGCGAGGAAGTCGTCGAACAGGCCGGCATGGCCGTATCCGGCGCCATGATCACGCTGGACGGCGGCGTCGGCGGGCGGGTTTTCTGACGCCAGTCTGAACACTGGCGTTCAGCGCCGGGTCAGGCGCGCCGGCGCAGGGTCCGGAGCGTCGACTCCGTCGACATCCTGAGAAGCAGACTGCCCCGGCCCGCAAGGACCGGGGCCTTTTTTCGTCTATTGGCCGGGGGCCTGAGACGAGACGACGACGGCGCGCCAGGCCGCGTCGGCGCGCAGATACCGGCGCGCCAGGGCCTGGATATCGCCCGGTGTGATGGCTTCCAGATCGGTGATGTGGGTCAGCGTCTGCTGGACGTCGTCCGGCCGCTCCGCCACGTCGGCCAGTTGCCCCAGCCAGTATTCGTTGCCGGCCTGACTGCGGCGCAGCGATTCGATCACCGGCAGGCGGGCGCGGTTCAGCTCATCCTCCTCGACCGGCGCGTCGCGCAGGGAGGCGGTGATCGCCTCCACCGCGGTATAGAAGGCGTCCAGCTTGTCCGCCGCCGTTTCGGCCGAGATGGAGATCGAGCCGTAGTCCTCGTAGATGTCCGAGGAACTGGCCCTGACGGCGGGCGAATAGGCCAAGGCCTGGCGCTCGCGGATTTCTTCGAGGACCCGCAGCTTGAGCACCTCCGCCAGGATCGCGGCGCGTCGCGCATCGGTGCGATCGCCGACGGCGTCGATGGTCGGCCAGGCGATATAGGCCAGCGCCTGTTCAGCCGGACCGGTGTGGGTCAATCGGACCGGTTCGGTCGTGGGGCCGGGAAAGCGCAGTTCGGTCGCGCCCGGCGCCGGCCGGGCGTCCGGGCCGCGCGGGGGCAGGGCGCCGAGGGTCGGAGCCACGGCGGCGATGGCGTCCTCGATGGTCACGTCGCCCACCACGATCACGTCGATCGGGCCGCTGGCCAGGCCGCTGGTGACGCCGGTGCGCAGGTCCTCGATGGTCCAGCTCGCGACCTCCTCGGCTGTCGGCAGGGATTCGCGCTTGTCGCCGCTGGCCAGAAGGCCCGAGCCCTGGATGTTGAACGCGCCGCCGGGCGTGGCCATCAGCTGGGCGATCTGTTGCGGGAAGACGGACTTGACCAACTGCAGCGGCGCAGGACGCAGGCCTGCGTCTGTCAGGTAGGCGGTGAGGACCTGCATCTGCAGCGCCAGGTCCTCGGGCCGGGTGGCGCCCTGGAACTGGTAGCTGTCGCCGCCGACGGAGAAACCGGCTGAATAGATCCGGCCGTTCAGGGTGCGGCTCAGTTCGTCGAAAGTCAGCCGGCCGAGGCCGCCCGGCGGCACCATGGCCTGGGCGAGCAGCTGGGGATCGGAGCGGTCGGGGCTGAGTCCGCGCTCGCCGATGCCGGTGCGGACGCTGACCAGAATCTGCTCGTCGCGGAAGGTGGTCGGCTTGACCGTCAGCCGCACGCCGTTGGCGAAGGTCACGACGGTCGCGCCCACCTCGGCGATTTCGCGACGGTCCTGGACGACGCCCGGGTCGCCAAAGCTGGCGTAGGGCCAGTCGATCTCGGCCTGGGCCGCGGGGGCGGCCACCGGAACCTGACGCGAGGCCTCCAGCGCGGCGGTGACGGCCGCTTCGCCGCCCTCGATCTCGACCGGCGTGATCAGGAGCGCCAGCGGGCCTTCGCCCTCGAACACCGGCTTCACCGCCTCGCTGACCTGGGCGGCGGTCAACCCTTCGACGGCGGCGTTGAACAGGTCGAGGCTGGTCTGTGGCGAGATGAAGACCTCGTCCTCGTTGACTGCATTGACGAGGACGGCGGCGAGCTGGGGGGTCCGCCGCGTGGCCGCGCCGGCGACGGCGTTCTCGAGCGAGGCGCGGATGGTGGTGATCTCGCGCTGGAGTTCGACATCCGAGACGCCGTACTGAACGAGGCGACGCTGTTCCTGCTCGATCGCTTCAAGGGCGCGCCTCCATTCGCCGGGGGCGAACTGCGCGGAGACGGAGCCGATATCCAGACTGTCGACCAGCGCGCCCTCGCCGCCGCCGGCGGTCGAGAACGGCGGATTGTCGGCGCGGGCCATTTCGCCCAGACGACGGTTCAGGACGGCCACGCCGAGACCGCGCAGCAGATCTTCCCGGCGTTCCGCGAACGTGTCCGGATCGCGGTCGGGATTGCGAATCCAGTTCAGCTGGATCGAGGACTGGATGCCGGGCTCGACCAGAATGCGGGTTTCCGGCTCGCGCGGCGCGACCGTGCCGAGATCGGGCTCCGGACCGTCGGCGGCGCGGGGTCGCCAGCTTTCGAAGGCGCCCCGGATTTTGGCCTCCATCGCCTCGACGTCGAAGTCGCCGACCGCGATGAAGGTCGCGCGGGAGGGGCGGTAGTAGGCGCTGTAGAACTCCACGAACCGGTCGCGCGGCGCGCTGCGGATGATGTTCAGGTCGCCGATCGGCAGGCGTTGCGACACGCGCTGGCCCGGCGCCAGCAAGGCCAGCTGGGCCTTGATCGAGCGCAGTCCGGGAGTGTTGCGCAGTCGCTCTTCGCCCTCGATGACCCCGCGCTCGGCGTCGATGGCCTCGGCGGCCATCAGGGCCTCGGACACCTGTTCGCGCATGATGCGAAGGCTGGCGTCGACGGTCTCGTCGTTGGTGCGCGGCAGCTCCAGCATATAGACGGTCTGGTCGAACCCGGTGGAGGCGTTGGTGTCGGCCCCGAAGGCCAGGCCAAGCCGTTCGAGGATGCGCAGCAGATCGTTCTCGGGGATGTTGGTCGTGCCGTTGAACGCCATGTGCTCCATGAAGTGGGCCAGGCCCAGCTGATCCTCGGTCTCCATCAGCGAACCGGCGTCGAGACGCAGGCGGAAGGACGCCTGTCCCGGCGGGGTGGCGTTGCGCATGATGGCGTACCGCATGCCGTTGGGCATGACCCCGAAACGGACATCGGCGTCCGCGGGAATATCGCTGGCGGCCTGGGCCCATGGATCCGAGGGCTGGGCCTGGGTCTGGCCGAGGGCCGGCGAAGCCGCGGTCAAAACAGCGACGGAGGCCGCGGCGAGCAGAAGCAGACGGGCGGTGCGCATTCTCGATCTCTTTCCGAAAGACGCTACCGCTCCCGGATCGGGGCCGCGCCGGACATTGGGAAGGACCGCGATACGCCTGTCGCCGAGCCCCGTTCAACCTTTCGGCGACGGGGCAGGGGGGCTCAAGTTACCGAAGATTAATCTCCGGACCGCGAGACGTAGAAGCTGGCGGAATTGCCGACCGCATTGGCTCCGGTGATCACGGAGCGGTTCGAACCGGCGACGGTGGTGTTGGCCACGGCGGACACGTCGCCCGAATTGGTCTGGGCGTTGGCGGCCTGCAGATAACCCTCGCATTCGGAGCAGGCATAGCCGGTGACGCTGTTGCCGACGGCGTCGGCGCCGACGGAGACATCATAGCCGTTGGTCCCGGAGAAGGTGGCGATCACGTCCACGCCGCCCGAGTTGAACTGGCTGTTGTCGATCTCGACGTAGATGTCGTTGTTGCCGACCGATAGTTCGTTGGCCGCCCCCCGGGCATAGGCTTCGGCGGCGCCGTAGTCATAGGCGGTGGTGAGGGCCGAGGCGCGCACGAAGCTCGAGTTCCGCTGGTCCGAGGCGTTCACGACCGAACCGCCCTCATTGTACAGCACCGCCTGGTTGGCGGTGGCGCGGGCGCGGGCGGCCAGATCCCAGGCGTTGCCCGCGTTGGCGCTGGCCTCGGACTCGATGAAGGCGCCGAACGAGCGCTGCGCGATGCTGAGATCCTGGCCCGAGGTATTGTCGCTGTTGACCGCGATGGCGTTGACGATGGCCTGGCTGGTCACGCTGGCCTCAGCCGGGATGTACTGGCTCTCGATCCGGCCGAAGGAGCGGACGATGGCGGAAGATGACTGGTCGATCGTCCCGCCGACGACCGAGGTCTGGCCGTACAGGGCCACGGTGTTGGAAATGGCCGAGGCGCCCACGGCGGCGCCGGCGTGCAGGCGGGCGTTGCTGTCGCCGACCTCGGTGGTGGCGCTGATCAGGCCGTCGTCGGTCGTCTGGGTCGCGTCGAGCGTGAGGGCGGCGTCATAGGCGCTGACCGCCAGATAGTTGCCGCCAGCCTGGGTCGTGGCGTTGACCTCGCCGTAAGTGTCGCCGCCCAGGGTGATGTCGGTGGTGGCGACGGCGTCGCCCCGCATGTCCTGGTTCGACTGGACGGTGATCGAGCCGTTCTCGACGGCGCCGGAGGCGCTGTTGCCCTGGGCCGAGGTTTCGACCGTCACCTGGTCCTGCGAATCGACCACGTTCAGCGTCTGCCCGGCGAAAACGTCGCCCAGTTGCAGTTGCTGGTTCAGGACGATCGTGCCGTCCTGGGCCGCGGCCTCAGTAGCGGCCGCGGCGCACAGCGCCGTCGCGGCGATCATGCCAGCGAGACGGATCCGCTCGTGTTGCGCCATTGTTCGTGTCCGTGTTGGGGTAAGCCGGATAGAAGCCGCCGGTGGGGCCGACGGCGCCGCCCAGCGGATCCGGGCCGGCCGACAGGCAGACCTCGGGGCCGGGCGCGCCATACAGATTGGCCATGAATTCGACCGTCGCCCGCTCGATCAGGGCGCGCACCGCCAGCTGGACAGGCTCCAGCCCGCCCTCGCCGGCCGAGATGTCGAACACGTTGCCGTTCAGGAAGTCGAACACCCCGGCCGAGATTTCCCGGCCGATGATCTGCTTCTGGTAGGAGACGACATCGACCACCTCCAGCGTGGTGGTCTGGACCAGCCGCAGGTCGATGGCGATGTTCATCACATAGGCCTTGCCGGCGAAGGCCGTCGACAGCGGAGTCTGGCTGCTGGCCTGGCCCGCGGCCATGTCGAACCCGCCCGAGCGAATATTGTAGTTCACCTCGGTGATGCCGCCGACGATGTAGAAGTCGGAGCCCGGCACCTGGCCGGCCAGGATGCGGCGGTACTGGATGTCGTCGGCGCCGCCCGGGCCCTCGTCGCCGATCAGGCGGTTGTTGGCGTAGCGCAGCTCCAGCTCGGACACCGAAGTGTCGTAGCGCTCGACAATCCGGGCGCCGGACTTGGCGAGCGCCGTGGTCGCCATGAGCGAGGCGCCGCCGGTGACCTGACGGCCGCCATCGGCCGAGACCGTGCCGGTGTAATCGGCGATCCGGCCCATCGCGATCCTCGGCGAGGGCAGATTGTAGCGGCGCGCATAGTCGGCCATGCAGTAGAGGGCCGCGGAGTAGGGGGTCGGATTGGCGGTCACCGGCGCATCGCCGATAGGCGTCGCATACAGGCCCCGCGGCCCCGCCGAGGCCGAGATACAGCCGCTCAGCAGCGCCGCCGCGGCGCAGGCGACGCCGGCGGAGCGGATGCGCCGCGAAATGGAGCCTGCGCTCATGGGAGCCTCAGAGTGCCGTTCAGGGTGGTTCCGGCAGTGACATCGCCGTTGTTGACCTGGCTGGAGTTGACGATGACCGTATTGTGGTTGCCCTGCACCACCACGTTCAGGCTGTTGCCGATCGCGGTTGAACCGCCGATCGTCGTGCCGCCGGTCCCGCCCGCGCCGCTGAAGCTCGAGGAGACTCCGCCGGTGGCGCTGGAATAGGTGCTGGCCCCGGCCTGGATGATGCCGTCGACGATCAGGCGGTTGCCGTTCGCGTCGCGGGTCGAGCCGGTCTGGGACCGGGCGGTGCTGTAGCGCGAGGCTCCGTAGCCGGCCTGGTAGCCGCCGAGACCGGACGATCCCGCCGACTGGGCCGCGGCGACGGCGGGGAGGGCGAAAGATAGGGCGAGAACGACGAGGGTTGGCAACGCCTTCATCCGGACGGTCATGGCGGGCGGCTCCACGCAAACATGGTTTACGGGCCGGCAAGGACCCTGCGCGCCAATCTGGATCATGGTTATTAAGAAGCGCTTGCCATGATGACCTTTGCGCCGGCTACGGCGCTTTAGCTAACCGGTGGAGCCTCCCCTGAGCGACCAGCCTCCTCCCGACCGGATTCTGAACGCGCCTGCCGTCGCGGTGCTGGTCGCCGCGTCGATGCCGGCGCTGTACTGGTTCCAGGAACAATTGCCGGACGGGGGCCTGTCGCTGGCTTTCCGGCCCTCGTCCTTGTGGGACGGGTATTGGTGGCCCGGAATCCTGACCTCGATGTTCATCCATGAGAACTGGACGCACGTGGCGATGAACGCCGTCGGGGCCCTGGCGTTCGGTCCGCCCGTCGCGCGCCTGGTGGGCGGGACGAAAGGCGTCGTCGGCTTTCTGCTCTTCTATATAGCATGCGGACTGGTGGCCGCGGCCGGCTACGGCCTGGTTCATCCGGACAGTTTCGGTGCGCTGGTCGGCGCCTCGGGAGCGGTGTTCGGCCTGATGGGCGGCGCGATCCGGCTGCTGGGCCGCCGGGACGGCTGTCTGCGCGCCCTGACCGATCGCCGCTTCCTGACGACGGCGGCGGCGATCATGGGCGTCAACGCGGTGGTGGGCCTGCTCGGACTCGCCCCGGGCATGCAGGGCGCCCAGATCGCCTGGGAGGCGCACGCGTTCGGCTTTGTCTGCGGCGCCTTGCTGATCGGGCCCTGGACGAAGGCGTTCGGCCCGTCGCGCGAGGCATTTGATTCGCCGCCCGAACTGCGCGACCCTGAGGCCTGAAGCGGCCGGTCCGCGGCCGCGCTCTGATACAGAGAGGGAGGAGCCGCGATGCTGGTCGCCGAAATTCTCAAGGACAAGGGCGACGCCGTCTACGCCATCGGGCCCGACCTGACCCTGGCCGAGGCCTGCGGTGAGCTGGATCGCCTGCGTGTCGGCGCCCTGATGGTCTGCCGGAACGACAAGGTCGTCGGCGTGCTGTCCGAGCGCGACGTGGTCCGGGGAGTGGCGCGCGATGGGCAGGCGGCGCTGGGTCGTCCGGTGTCCGCCTTCATGACCGCCGAGGTCGTCTTCGCCGCGCCGGGCGAGACCGTGGCGATTCTGATGGGCCGGATGACCGATCGGCGTATCCGCCATTTGCCGGTCCTGCGCGACGGGCGGCTGGCCGGAGTCGTCTCGATCGGGGACGTGGTCAAATGCCAGATCGCCGAGGCCACCCAGGAAGCGGAATCCCTGCGTACATATATAGCGGGCTGACCCGGACGGATTACGGCCACGGTCCGGCGACCGGGATTCCGCGAGAAAGTTCGGGAATCCGTCGGATTCAGGTTGCGGACAAAACGGCCCCTGCGTATATCGCCGCCTCGCTCGGAAACGGGCCGGCCGCCGGGGCCACGGAGACGAAAGCCTCCAGGGTCCCTCGGGAAGAAAGTCGCGAAAGCGGGTTGCTTCCTTAAGGGTGTTCGGTTAGGTTCCGCGCTCCAATCGAATCGTCGGTAACGAAACAGAGGCGAGCCTCTCGGGCTTTCCGCGCGGTTTTTTGCGGCTTGAGGGCCTTGGTCTTCTTCTCCCGCGAAATGGCTGAAAGGCCCGGTTGACACGGAGAATGGCTCTCTCTAGACAGCCGCCTCCGCTGCCCTCCGGGGCGGGTTCGCAGACAGAGGTTCTTCTTTAAAAAGAACCACTTGACGCGGAAAAATGAGACGCTAAACAGCGCCTCCCTCGCCTCCGGGCGGGACTACTGGAAAGAGGTTGTTCCCCGGAATAACCGCTTGACACGGAATAGCGAGGCGACTACATCGCCGCCTCCGCCGTCACCGGGCGTTAAACGGTGGGGCCGGTCAGCCGGCTTCTACGGTCTTTGAAATCGTTGATCTGGAAAGAGAAACGCAGGCGGCGGTGTCCTAGCGATAGTCCTTCGGGACTGTCTATCGACACTGACATCTGCGGTCTTTTTGAAAAGACACCATGACGTCGCTCTTCGGAGAGACGTTCGTGGGATCTCGTCAATAATACGTAGAACTAATGCCAAATCGGATTTCGGTCCGATCTGCTTAGGTCAGAAGTCAACTCAACCTGAGAGTTTGATCCTGGCTCAGAGCGAACGCTGGCGGCAGGCCTAACACATGCAAGTCGAACGAACTCTTCGGAGTTAGTGGCGGACGGGTGAGTAACACGTGGGAACGTGCCTTTAGGTTCGGAATAGCTCCTGGAAACGGGTGGTAATGCCGAATGTGCCCTTCGGGGGAAAGATTTATCGCCTTTAGAGCGGCCCGCGTCTGATTAGCTAGTTGGTGGGGTAATGGCCCACCAAGGCTACGATCAGTAGCTGGTCTGAGAGGATGACCAGCCACATTGGGACTGAGACACGGCCCAAACTCCTACGGGAGGCAGCAGTGGGGAATCTTGCGCAATGGGCGAAAGCCTGACGCAGCCATGCCGCGTGTATGATGAAGGTCTTAGGATTGTAAAATACTTTCACCGGTGAAGATAATGACTGTAGCCGGAGAAGAAGCCCCGGCTAACTTCGTGCCAGCAGCCGCGGTAATACGAAGGGGGCTAGCGTTGCTCGGAATTACTGGGCGTAAAGGGAGCGTAGGCGGACATTTAAGTCAGAGGTGAAATCCCGGAGCTTAACTTCGGAACTGCCTTTGATACTGGGTGTCTTGAGTGTGAGAGAGGTATGTGGAACTCCGAGTGTAGAGGTGAAATTCGTAGATATTCGGAAGAACACCAGTGGCGAAGGCGACATACTGGCTCATTGCTGACGCTGAGGCTCGAAAGCGTGGGGAGCAAACAGGATTAGATACCCTGGTAGTCCACGCCGTAAACGATGATTGCTAGTTGTCGGGAAGTTTACTTCTCGGTGACGCAGCTAACGCATTAAGCAATCCGCCTGGGGAGTACGGTCGCAAGATTAAAACTCAAAGGAATTGACGGGGGCCCGCACAAGCGGTGGAGCATGTGGTTTAATTCGAAGCAACGCGCAGAACCTTACCACCTTTTGACATGCCTGGACCGCCAGAGAGATCTGGCTTTCCCTTCGGGGACTAGGACACAGGTGCTGCATGGCTGTCGTCAGCTCGTGTCGTGAGATGTTGGGTTAAGTCCCGCAACGAGCGCAACCCTCGCCATTAGTTGCCATCATTTAGTTGGGAACTCTAATGGGACTGCCGGTGCTAAGCCGGAGGAAGGTGGGGATGACGTCAAGTCCTCATGGCCCTTACAGGGTGGGCTACACACGTGCTACAATGGCGACTACAGAGGGTTAATCCTTAAAAGTCGTCTCAGTTCGGATTGTCCTCTGCAACTCGAGGGCATGAAGTTGGAATCGCTAGTAATCGCGGATCAGCATGCCGCGGTGAATACGTTCCCGGGCCTTGTACACACCGCCCGTCACACCATGGGAGTTGGTTCTACCCGAAGGCG
>NZ_JAUYNX010000030.1 GCF_030704825.1 Brevundimonas sp.
CCGCCCCCGTCGGCTTGCGTGAACCGGTCGCGCGGAGCGCAGGCGGCGACGCCGAAAACTCAATCCGGTCCCCGTAACGCGAAAGCAGGGGGCCACATCACGGTTCCGGGCCGACCCGCCCGCGCTCCGCCTCCTCCCCACTCGACCTGCCGCGCCCGCGCGGCGGGACGAGGCCGCATGACTTCGTCATCCCCGGACAACGAGCCCCGCGGGGCGAGGCCGATCCGGGGACACGCCGGAGAGGCGAGCACGCATGTCCGGAATCCTTCGTCCCGCCAGCGACCGTTCGCCACGCCCTCCAATTAGGGAAACAAACATGCGGAAAATCAACGACCTGAGGCACTTCCACACCGCCTTGACCAATCGGGGTCACGCCTATAGGTTCCGCGCCGAATTCAGACCCTCCTCGACGCCCGTCTTTCGACGTCAGCGGAGAGGCGCTGAGGCCCCTATGTCCCTTCCTCCGGAATCGCGCGAAGAGGCGATCAAACGCCTCGCCGAAAGCGCATCCGCGATGGAGGCGCGCAACGCGCCCCGCCTCTCGCACGAGGCCGCGGGGCAGGCGGCGGCGGGGCAGGCCTGGAAGATCATCGCCGACCTGTTCGGCGGCGTCTTCGTGGGCCTCGCGATCGGCTTCGGGGTCGACCATTTCGCCGGCACTTCGCCGGTGGGCATTATCGGCGGGGTCCTGCTGGGCTTCGCCATTTCGGTCTGGATGGCGTGGCGCACGGCGCAACGTCTGATGGCCGAAGCCAACAAGCACGGGGAGCCTGAGTCGGTTCCCTTCGATGACGACGAAGACCAGGGAGCCTGATCGCCCGATGGCCGATCCGCTACATCAGTTTCAGGTTACGCCGCTGCCGGGTCTCGACTTCGGCGAAGTGACGCTGCCTGTCGTCGGCACGGTGCATCTGGCCTTCACCAATTCCCACCTCGCCATGACCATCGGCTTCCTGCTGGTCGTGGGCTTCCTGACGCTGGTCACCTCGAACGCCAAGGTGGTCCCGGGCCGGACGCAGGCGGTGGGCGAGACCCTGTTCGGCATGATCGACGGCCTGACCGAGTCCATCATCGGTCACGACGGCAAGAAGTATTTCCCCTTCGTCTTCACCGTCTTCACCTTCATCCTCGGGATGAACCTGCTGGGCATGTTCCTCAGCTTCACCGCCACCTCGCAGCTCGCCGTGACGGCCACCTTCGGCCTCATCACCTTCGGCCTCGTCGTGATCGTCGGCCTGGTGAAGAACGGCGCCAACTTTCTCAAGCTGTTCTGGCCCACCGGCGCCCCGCTGGTGATGCGCCCGATCGTCGGCCTGATCGAATTCTTCTCCTTCCTGCTCCGCCCGCTCACCCTGACGCTTCGTCTGTTCGGCAACATGATGGGCGGCCACATCGCCCTGAAGGTGTTCGCCGGCTTCGTGGCCACGGCGGTCGTCGGCGCCGCCGGCTGGTTCGGCGTGCTGATCTTCCCGCTCGCGCTGGGCATGACCATCGGCCTGACCGCGCTGGAGTTCCTCGTGGCCTTCCTTCAGGCCTTCGTTTTCGCTGTTCTGACCTGCATCTACCTCAACGATGTGGTCAACCTGGGCGACGGCCACTGAGCCGCGACCAGTTCGTTCCAACCAACCCAACCTCGATAACAGGACTTAAGACCATGGACCCTCAAGCCGCTAAGCTCATTGGCGCCGGCATCGCGATGTGCGGCATGATCGGCGCCGGCATCGGCGTCGGCAACATCTTCGGCCAGTTCCTGGCGGGCGCCCTGCGCAACCCGTCGGCCGCCGGCTCGCAAATCGGCAACCTGTTCGTGGGCGCGGCTCTGGCCGAAGCCCTGGGCATCCTGGCCTTCGTCATGGGCATCCTGATCTGGATTTCGTAATCGGCTCTATCGGCGGCGCGGATCCCCGCGCCGCCGGCTGACGCGAACCCCCGTTCCACCACCAGGCGATCGATGACCGTTCACGCAACACCCGTGCCGCCCGCTGACGCGACCCATCCGGTCGCGATCGAGGACACGCACGCCACGACCGAAGCCGCTCACGGCGGCGAACACGAGTCGGGCGGCCTGCCCCAGTTCGAGTTCCAGCACTGGTTCGGACAGATCGTCTATCTGATCTTCCTGTTCGCCATCCTGTACTTCCTGATCGCCAGGGTTTTCGCGCCGCGCATGCGCCGTGTCTTTGACGAGCGGAGCTCGACCATCTCCACGGCGGTTCAGACCGCCCGTCAGGTCCAGGCCGAGGCCGCCGGTCAGGCCGAGGCCGCCAAGGCCGAGGTCGAGGCGGCCCGTGCCGCCTCGCGCGCCACCGCCGCGGCCGCCAAGGCGCGCGTGACCGACGAGGCCAACGCCCGCGGAGCCGCCGAGGAAGCGATCGTCAGCGCCCGCATCGCGGACGCCGAGGCCGCCATCGGCAAGACCCGCGACGCCGCCATGGCCAACGTCGCCGCCATCGCTTCGGACACGGCCGCGGCCATCGTCGAACGTCTCACCGGCAAGGCCCCGACGGGCGCCGAAGCCGCCGCCGCCGTGAAGGGCGCCGCCTGATGGAATTCTTCAATCCCCACCTCTACGACCTGTCGAACCCGGAACTCTGGGTCGCCATCGGTCTGATCCTGTTCTTCGTCATCGTCGTCGTGGCGGGCGTGCCCAAGCTCATCGCCGGGGTGCTCGACGGCAAGGCCGCCAAAATCCAGTCGGAACTCGACGAGGCCGCCCGTCTGCGCGCCGAGGCCGAGGCCCTGCTGGCCCAGATCCGTCTGGAAAAGGCCGAGGCCGAGGCCCAGGCTGCCGATATGCTCGCCGCCGCCGAGGCCGACGCCCGCCTGATGGAGGTCGAGGCCAAGGCCAGGCTCGAAGAGACCCTGGCCCGCCGTCAGGCCCTGGCCGAACGCCGCATCGCCCAGGCCGAGGTCCAGGCCGTGGCCGAGGTCAAGACCGCCGCCGCCGACCTCGCCGCCCGCGCCGCTGAACAGATTCTCGCCGCCCGTCTGGCCGGCCAGAAGACCGACCCCCTGCTCGACGCCGCCATCGGCCAGATCGGCTCGCGGCTCAACTAGGGGCGTCGCCGTCGGAAAATCAGGCCCCGCCGCTCGCCGGCGGGGCCTTTTTCGTCAATGCGCCGGCGCGCCGGCGATCGGCACATGGTGGTGCTTGTCGCGGGCGACCAGCCGTCCGTACACATTGCCCAGCACGATGCCGTACACGGCGTGGATGGCGATCATCCACGCCAGGGTGCCGAATCCGGCCTGCATGAAGAAGATGCCGACCGGGCGACCGACGACCCCTGCCAGCGGGGCCACCGTCAGACCCATCACGATGAAGGCGCCGACGGCGAAGAGAATGCCCTTCGATTCGGGCGTGTCCGTGGGCAGGCGGGGACACAGGGCCCCGAAGACCGGGCCCAGAACGAAGGTTCCGACGACGAAGTGGGCGATCCAGCCCACGATCATCAGATCGGGCGTCTGCAGCATGACCGACAGGAGCCGCGGGAAACTGGCGGCCCAGGGCCCGAAATAGAGGTTGGCCACCTCCAGCACCGATACGGCGACCGTCGCGGCGAAGCCGGCGATCATGCCCTTTTGCACGCGTGACATCATGACCTTCAGCGCCTCCCAAACGCTTGTTGTGGTTCAGATTACGCGAGAGGAGCATACGCCTGCTGCGGACAACGGCGATCACATTGCCGTGCGCGGCCACCTTGCCGCCACATGACGGCGCCGATGGCGGCCAGCGCCGGGGTCTGTATAAGTCGCCGGATGAAAGCGCGTTTCCTCTGGCGGGCCCACCGGGCCCGCATGCTCGACCAGTCGACCGAACTGGCGCTGATCCGCCGGCATGCGAAGCCGGGCGACCTCGCCTGCGATGTCGGCGCCAACAAGGGCAGCTATCTCTACTGGATGGCGCGCTGGGCTGGGCGGGTCGTCGCCTTCGAGCCCCAGCCGGGTCTGGCCTCGTATCTGGAGACCATCGCCGCGACCCTGCCGCTGCGCAATGTGACCATCGAACAGCAGGGGGTCTCGGAGCGTTCCGGCGTGCTGACCCTCTACATGCCGTCGGTCAATTCACCCGAAGCCAGCCTCGAGCCGATCGACGGCGCGCAGAAGGTCGAGGTGCCGGTCGTGTCGCTGGACGACTATTTCGCAGGGTCCGAACGCCTCGCCATGCTCAAGATCGACGTCGAGGGGCACGAGCTGGACGTGTTCAGGGGCGCCGACCGCATCCTGCGCCAGGATCGACCGGTCCTGCTGTTCGAATGCGAGCAGCGGCACCTGCGGACCGGCACGGTGTTCGACTGTTTCCGCTACCTCGAGGCGCGGGGCTACGCGGGCCGGTTCATCCAGGGCAAGTCCCTGAAGCCGGTGTCGGAATTCGATCTCGCGCTCCATCAGAACCAGACCGGAGAGCGGTTCTGGCGTCACCCTGACTACAGCAACAACTTCCTGTTCGAACCCGTCTGAGCCGGCCTATTCGGCCGCGATGTTCGAGCCTTCCGGCGCCGTCCAGCGCAGCACCGGCGAGCGGGCGGCGCGGGTTTCATCCAGACGCTTCAGCGGCGCATGGAAAGGCGCGCCCTTGAAGCGGTCGACGTCGCCGGCCTTCGCCGCCGTCGCCAGGGCCCGCATCGCCTCGATGAAGCGATCCAGTTCCTGCTTCGATTCCGTCTCGGTCGGCTCGATCAGCATGGCCCCGTGGACGACCAGCGGGAAATACATGGTCATCGGGTGGAAACCCTCGTCGATCATCGCCTTGGCGAAGTCGAGCGTGGTCACCTCGGTGCCCTTCAGCCATTCGTCGTCGAACAGGGCCTCATGCATGCAGGGCCCGTCCGGGAAGGCCGGGCTCATCAGGTCCGACAGCCGGGCCTTGATATAGTTGG
This sequence comes from Brevundimonas sp., assembly GCF_030704825.1. Taxonomy (GTDB): domain Bacteria; phylum Pseudomonadota; class Alphaproteobacteria; order Caulobacterales; family Caulobacteraceae; genus Brevundimonas. The sequence continues at coordinate 4,878 of NZ_JAUYNX010000030.1, forward strand.
CGTTCAGCACCGCGTCCTCGGCGACCTGACGCAGCCCGTCCGAGCCATGGCTCATCATGTAGCTCAGGGCCCGGGTGTACATCCCCATCTGCCCCTGGAAGGCGCACAGGCGGCCGAAGGCCTGGGCCGCCTCGTCCTCCTCGCGCTCGACCAGCCGATAGCCGTCGGCGTCATGCACGACCCACGGAGCGGGCGCGAACGGCGCCAGCGCCTCCGACAGCACCACCGGACCCGCGCCCGGCCCGCCGCCGCCGTGCGGCGTCGAGAAGGTCTTGTGCAGATTGATGTGCATCGCATCAACGCCCAGATCGCCCGGGCGCACCCGTCCGACGATGGCGTTGAAGTTCGCCCCGTCGCAGTAGAAATAGGCCCCGGCCTCATGCGTCAGCCGGCTGATCTCGAGGATGTCGCGCTCGAACAGGCCGCAGGTGTTCGGATTGGTCACCATGATGGCCGCGACGTCGTCGCCCAGCTTGGACGCCAGATCGGCCACATCGACGCGGCCGTCCTCGGTCTGGGCCACCTCGACGACGGTGTAGCCGACGAAGGCGGCGGTGGCCGGGTTGGTCCCGTGGGCCGAGGTCGGCACCAGCACCTTGCGGCGCTTCTCATGCTGGCCCGAGGCCTCGTGGGCGGCGCGGATGGCCATCAGGCCGCACAGCTCGCCATGGGCCCCGGCCTTGGGCGACAGGGCCACGGCCGGCATGCCGGTAAGGGTCTTCAGCCAGTGCGCCAGCGTATCCATCAGCTCCAGCGCGCCCTGGACGGTGGAGGTCGGCTGCAGCGGGTGGATGTCCGAAAAGCCCGGCAGTCGGGCGATCTTCTCGTTGAGGCGCGGGTTGTGCTTCATCGTGCAAGAGCCCAGCGGATAGATGGCCAGGTCGATGGCGTGGTTCTTCTGCGACAGGCGCACATAGTGGCGCATGGTCTCGGGCTCCGAGAGGCCCGGCAGGCCGATCGGATTCTTGCGGACCAGGCCGCCGAGATCGGACCCGTCCGTCTTCGGCTCCGGCAAGTCGACGCCGGTCTTGCCCCAGCCGTCGCTCTCGAAGATCAGGTGCTCGTCCTGCAACAGGCCGCGGCCGCCCGTCAGGGTGGCGGGCTTGCTCTCGACGCGGTTCGGGGTGGTCGGGCGGCCGACGGTGTTCATGGTGCTCATCGTTCCGCTCCTCAGTTCGCCAGGACCTTGGCGAGCGAACCCGCCAGGATCTTGATGTCGGCATCCATGGTCATCTCGGTCGCCGCGACCAGCAGGACGTCATCCATGCCGGCTTCCGGAGCCAGACGGCTGTAGGGCACGCCGGCGAGGATGCGATGCTGGGCCAGCTGCTCCACCACCTCGGCAGCCGGCTTCGGCAGGCGTACGGCGAACTCGTTGAAGAACCGCGGCGTCAGGACCTCGACGCCGGGGACGGCTGCCAGCGCGTCACGCGTCGCCAGCGCCTTCTCGTGGTTCAGCAGGGCCATCTTCCGCAGCCCCGTCTCACCCAGCAGGCTCATGTGGATCGTGAACGCGAGCGTGCACAGGCCGGAGTTGGTGCAGATGTTCGAAGTCGCCTTGTCCCGCCGGATATGCTGTTCGCGCGTCGACAGCGTCAGGACGAAGCCGCGCGTACCGTCGGCGTCCACCGTCTCGCCGGTCAGGCGGCCGGGCATCTGGCGCACCAGCTTTTCGCGGCAGGCGAACAAACCGACGTAGGGACCGCCGAAGTTCAGGGCGTTGCCGATCGACTGGCCCTCGGCGGCGACGATGTCGGCCCCCATCTCGCCCGGCGACTTCAGCAGACCCATCGACACGGCCTCGGTGACCACGACGATCAGCAGGGCGCCGGCGGCATGGGCGGCCTCGGCGATCTTCGTCACGTCCGTGGCCGTGCCGAAGACGTTGGGGGTCTGGACCACGACGCAGGCGGTGTCCGGTCCGATGCGGGCGATGACGTCCGCCTCGGCGTCCACGGCGGCGGGCAGGACCTGGGTCTCGACGCCGACGGCGTGGACCACGGTCTCGGTCGCCCGGACGTAGTGCGGGTGCACCCCGCCCGAGATCACCGCCTTGTTGCGGCGGGTCACGCGGGTGGCCATCAGCACGCCCTCGGCCATGGCGGTCGAGCCGTCATAGAGGCTGGCGTTGGCCACCGGCATGCCGGTCAGGTTGGCGACCTGGGTCTGGAACTCGTACAGATACTGCAGCGTGCCCTGGGCGATCTCGGGCTGGTAGGGTGTGTAGCTGGTCAGGAACTCCGACCGCTGGATCACGTGATCCACCGTCGCCGGCACATGGTGCTTGTAGGCGCCGGCCCCGCAGAAGAACGGAACCGTCCCCGCCGAGGCGTTCTTGCCCGCCATGGCCCCCAGCGCCCGCTCGACCTCCAGTTCGCCCGCCACGCGCGGCAGGTCGACGAAGCCGTCGCGGCGCGCCGCCTCGGGCACGTCCACGAACAGGTCGTCGATGGATTTCGCGCCGATGGCCGCCAGCATGGCGGAGCGGTCGTCGGGCGTCAGCGGGAGGTAGCGCATGGCGGGGAGATCCGTGCGTGAAAGGGCTTAGAGGGTGGCGAGGAAGGCGTCGTAGGCGGCGCGGTCCATCAGGCCGTCGGTCGAGGCGTCGGACACGCGAATCTTCGCGAACCAGCCTTCGCCTTCGGGATCGGCGTTGACGGTTTCCGGGGCGGAGGCGAGGGCGGCGTTGCCCTCGATCACCTCGCCCGAGACCGGGGCGTAGACGTCCGAAGCCGCCTTGACGCTCTCGACGACGGCGAAGCTGTCGCCCTTCGAGACGGTCTTGCCGGCGTCCGGCGTCTCGACGAACACCACGTCGCCCAGGGCGTCAGCGGCGTGCTTCGAGATGCCGACGGTGGCCACATCGCCGTCGAGGCGAACCCACTCGTGATCCTTGGTGAAATGCATCGATCCGATCCTCAGGCTTTCGGTTTGCGATAGTAGCGTTGGGCGACGAAGGGCATGGCGACGACCTCGGCGGCGGCGGGCTTGCCGCGGACGATGACTTTCAGGTCCGTGCCCAGTTCGGAGAATTCCGGCGGGACATAGCCCATGGCGATGTTGCGGCCCAGCGTCGGCGACGGGCCGCCCGAGGTGACGTTGCCGATGACGTTTCCGTCCATGTCGGCGATCTCGGCGCCTTCGCGGGCCGGGGCGCCTTCCTTGACGCTGAGGCCGACGCGGACGCGCGACGGGCCATCAGCCAGTTCCTTCAGGATACGGGCGGCGCCGTTGAAGTCGGCGCGCTCCTTGCGCGACTTCGACAGGGCGAACGTCAGGGCGCCCTCGACCGGGCTGGTCGTGGCGTCGATGTCGTGGCCATGCAGCGGCAGGCCGGCCTCGAGGCGCAGGCTGTCGCGGGCGCCCAGACCGATCGGCTTGACCCGGGCGTCCTTGAGAATGGTGTTCCAGATGCGTTCGGCGTCGGCGTTCGGCACGGAAATCTCGTAGCCGTCCTCGCCCGTGTAGCCCGATCGGGAGACGAAGCAGTCGACCCCGAACAGCACCAGCCGGGCGCAGTCCATGAAGCCGAACTCAGCCAGCACTGGCTCGTGCGCGACCATCACCTCGGCGGCCTCGGGGCCCTGGATGGCGATCAGGGCGCGGTCGTCCAGCACAGTCAGCTTCGCGTCGCCCCGCAGGTTGGCCTGCAGGAAGGCGAAGTCAGCATCCTTGTTGCCGGCGTTGACCACCACATAGAGGCCGTCGTGATCCGGCCGGCCGGCCATCAGGTCGTCCAGGATCCCGCCCTCGGGGTTCAGCAGCAGGCTGTATTTCTGCCGGCCCGCCTTCAGGATCGCATAGTCGCCGGGCACGAACCGCTCGAACTGGGCCACGGCGTCGTCGCCGGAAATCCGGCACTGGCCCATGTGCGAGACGTCGAACAGGCCGGCGTGTTCGCGGGTCCAGCGGTGCTCGGCCAGCACGCCTTCGTACTGCACCGGCATGTCATAGCCGCCGAAGCCGACCATGCGGGCCCCAAGCGCGCGGTGCGCGGCGTTGAGGGGCGTGGTCTTGAGGGTTTCGTCGGTCATGTTCAGGCTCCACGGTCGCGTCTTGGGGCGGAAAGCTCCGCCGTCCTCGCGCCCCCGCTGTCCTGAAGCCTGAGAGATTCCGGCGGTCTCCCGCCTTGCTCCGTCGGCGCGCTCCGGAGAGCGACTTTCCAGCGTCCGTATGTCCTCGCGGTCCGTTTGCCTGAGCGTTTCCGGGGCGGTTGCGCCTTCGGCTCCGGACCCCTCGAAAGGGCTCCGATCTCTCCCGCGAGAGCGCCGCGACCTAGGCCCCGACTCCGGGGCGCTGTCAAGCGGAACGGGCGGCGTATGCCTCGACTTCGGCGATCCGCGCGGCCTTGTCGGCCTCGTCCAGGAACGATCCCTCAAAGCTGTTTCGCGCCAGCAGGGTGACCTGTTCCCGGGTCAGCCCCACGGCCTGCGCCAGCTGCCGGTAGTTCTCATTCACATAGCCGCCGAAATAGGCCGGATCGTCCGAGTTCAGGGTCACGTGCAGGCCACGGCGCAGCATTTCGGGGACAGGATGGTCCCCGAGGTCCTTCACCACGCAGAGCTTCAGGTTCGACAGCGGGCAGACGGTCAGGGTCATCTGCGACGCCGCCAGCCGCCGGATCAGGTCTTCGTCCTCCATCGAGCGGTTGCCGTGGTCCATGCGGTCGATGTGCAGCAGATCGAGGGCTTCCCGCACATAGGCCGGCGGCCCTTCCTCGCCGGCGTGGGCGCAGAGCTTCAGGCCCAGGTCGCGGGCGGCGGCGAAGACGCGCTCGAATTTCGACGGCGGATGACCGACCTCCGAGGAATCCAGACCCACGCCGACGAAGTGATGCAGGTACGGCTTCGCCGCCTCGAGCGTGGCGAAGGCCTCGTCCTCGCTCAGGTGGCGCAGGAAGCTGAGGATCAGGCCGGAGGTAACGCCCAGTTCCGCCTTCGCCCGGTCCATGCCGGCGACCAGGCCCTCGACCACCACGCCGAAGGGCACGCCGCGGTCGGTATGGGTCTGGGGGTCGAAGAAGATTTCGGCGTGCCGGACGTTGTCGGCCGCGGCGCGCTGGAAATAGGCGAAGGCCAGATCCTCGAAGTCGCGGCGGGTCAGCAGAACATTCGCGCCGGCGTAATAGATGTCGAGGAAGTCCTGCAGGTTGGAGAAGTCATAGGCGGCCCGCACCGCCTCGACGCTGTCGAACGGAATGGCCACGCCGTTGCGCTGCGCCAGTTCGAACATCAACTCGGGCTCGAGGCTGCCTTCGATGTGCAGATGAAGCTCCGCCTTGGGCAGGCCGGCGATATAGGCGTCAAGGGACATGGGCGGGTTTCCGGTCGAGCGGGAACGGCGTGGTCGGCGCGGCGTCCAGCGCCGCAAGGACGGCGGCGGCGAGCCGTCGGTGGGTGACGATAAGTGTCTGCGGCGCTGTGCGGAAGTCGTTCTGCAGCCAGAGCCGCAACTGCCCCACGAAGGCCCCGGCGAGGAATGCCGCGGTCTGGCGCCGCTCCTCAGGCGGCAATCGCGGCGCCAGGGCCGCCAGATTGGTCTCGGCGATCCGGCGAAGGCTGCGTTCGCCGGCGGCAAGCATGACCTCCATCGACCGCGACGGTCCGACCCGACGCGAGAAGGCTTCATTGCCGGCGATATGCGTCACCACATGGGCGACTGGCAGAACGTGGGCCGTCAGCCCTTCACGGCGGGCCAGTTCGTCGCAGATGGCGATCATCCCGGCGAACGAGCGGCCCAGAAAGTCGTCCCGATCGAGGTAATGGGCGTAGAATGTCGAACGGCTCACGCCCGCCGCCCGGACCAGGTCGCCGACCCCGATGTCGTCGATGTTCCGGGTCTGCCCCAGCGCGATCAACGCAGAGGCCAGCCGTCCGCGCGTGCGGGCCACGCGCTGGTCGATCCGGCGGGGTTGGACGCTGTTTCCGGACATTCCTGGCCCTGTTGTCCTGCATCAGTTCGGCGCCGCCGACCGCCCGATGGTTTTCGGCCCGAACCGTGGCAACCACAAGCGGCGCATCGTCGGGAGGGACACACGTGATCGGACATTCGAAGGCCGGATCGGCCGCCCTGATCTTCGGCTGGACAGCCTATATCGCCTTGATGGCGGTGCATCCGACCCACCTGGGGGGACCGTCGCTGGGTCATGTCGATCTGAATGACGCGGTGCACTGGACGGCGCTTCTGATCATTCCGGTTCTGGCCAGCGGCTATGTCGGCATGGCGCGCGGGCTCGACCTCTCGCGGCCGCTGCCCTTGCTGGGTCTGTGCTTCATGCTCGTCAGCCTCGTGGCCGGCATGATCGCGGGAACCCTCAACGGGCTGGTCATGCCCGAGGTGTTGGGTTCAACGGCGGAGCAGGAGACGAGCGCCAACAGTCTGGAGGCCCTGCGCCATCTGGTCTGGTGGACCAACCAGGGCTTCGCGGCGGTCCACTATACGCTGGCCGCCGTCGGTACGGGCCTGTTCGGCCTGGCGTGGATGCGTCAGCCGGGCGGACGAGGTCTCGGGATCACCGGCGTCGTGATCGCGGCGGGCTTTCTCGCCTGGCTGGCGACCGGCCTGTGGCGGCCCGACGTCCACGGAGCGCTGATCGTGGTTCTGGCGACAGGGGCCTGGACGATCAGCGCCGGTTTCGCCATGCGCCGGGAGCTGCCGGAGACCTGACCTACATCCGTTCCGGCGTGTCGATGCCGAGGAGGCGGAGCGCCGTCTCCAGCTGATCCAGCGCCGCCTTAGACAAGGCCAGCCGCGAACCTCTCGTCGCTTCGTCCGGCGCGATCAGCACCGGGCAGGCGGCGTAGAATTTCGAGAACGACTGCGCCAGCCGGTAGGCGTGTTCCGCCACCACGTGCGGCATCCGCTTGTCGTACGCCTCGGAGACGGCCTGCGAGAAGGCGTCCAGCGTCAGGGCCAGATCGCGCTCGGCCGGCTCTGCGACAATGATGGGGCCCGGCGCGGCGCCCTGGTCCGCGCCCTTGCGCAGCAGGGATTTGATGCGGACAGCCTGGTACAGCAGGTACGGCCCGGTCTTGCCCTCGAAACTCATGAAACGGTCGAGGTCGAAGACGTAGCTGGTGGTCCGGCTGTTCGACAGGTCGGCGAATTTCAGCGCCGCGACCGCCACCTTGTGGGCGATGGCCTCGAACTCGGCCTCGCTCAGGTCCTCGCCCAGATGCGCTTCGTGCAGCCGGTCTCGCGCCTTTTCCACGGCCATGGTGATCAGGTCGTGCAGCTTCAGGACGCCGCCCGCACGGGTCTTGAAGGGCTTGCCGTCCGGGCCGTTCATGGTGCCGAAGCCGAGATGGTCCAGCGAACCCTCGGCGGCATAGCCAGCCAGATAGGCAGCGCGGAACACCTGTTCGAAATGCTCGGCCTGACGCTCGTCGACGACGTACAGGATCAGGTCGGGGTCTATGGCCTTGCGACGGTCCAGAATGGTGGCCAGGTCGGTCGTGCCGTACATGGCCGAGCCTTCCGATGAGATGACCAGCAGCGGCGGGGGGCTCGGGGCCTCGATGACCGAGCCGTCGGCCAGCTTCTTCTTACGGGTCTCGCCGGGCCGGGCGACGTGGACCACCCGCGCGCCGTCGTCCTCGACCAGCAGGCCCTTCGCCTCCAGATGGGCGATCATTTCGGCCATCACCGGGTCGGCGTCGCTCTCGCCGTTCCACAGGTCGAAGGTCACGCCCAGGGCGCCGAACTCGCGCTCCAGCGCCGCGCGGCTGACGGCCACGAAATGGGCCCAGAGGGCGCGGTAGCCGGGGCGTCCGCCCTGCAATTCAGCGGTCGCCTTGCGGGCGCGATCCCGGAAGTCGGCGTCCTCCTTGGCCATGGCCGCCGCGGCCGGATACAGCCGTTCGAGATCCTCCAGCGTCACGGGGCTCTCGGCGGGAAATGGCCCGTCGCCCCCGACCAGGAAGGCGTCGGCCTTGCCCTCGTCGCCGACGGCGACAATCAGCAGGCCCATCTGGAAGCCCCAGTCGCCGAAGTGAGCGTCGCCCCAGACGATGTCGCCGCGGAAGCGGAACAGCCGCTTCAGGCTTTCGCCTATGATCGACGAGCGCAGGTGGCCGACGTGCATCGGCTTGGCCACGTTCGGGCCGGCGAAATCGATCACCACCTTGCGCGGCGCGGCGACCAGGGAGGCGCCGGCGTGTTCACCGTCGGCCGCGACCTCGGCCGCGCGGGCCGACAGAGCCGCGTTCGCGACCTGCAGATTGATGAAGCCGGGACCCGCTACGTCCACCGAGGCCAACCGGTCGTCGTCCTTGAGTCGTTTGGCCACGCGGGCGGCCAGTTCGCGCGGATTGGCCTTGAGCGCCTTGGCGGCGGCGAGGGAGCCGTTCGACTGGAAATCGGCCAGGTCCGGCCGATCCGAGGTCGTCACGCGCGCGAGTTCGGGGTTCACGCCTTCGGCGGCGAAGGCGGCTGCGACCGCCTCGCCCAGAACCGTCCTGAGATCGGTCATTTACTGCGCCGGAGGCGGCGTCGCGCCGGCCGTTCCCGCATTGACGCGGAAGCGGCTGCCTGAGCGGTTGAACTCGGCCATTTGCGGGGTCACGTCGAAGCCGACGAGAATCTCGAAATGGTCGCCGCTGGTCGTAGCCTCGGCGCGCGGAATGACGATGACCTGGTCCTGGGTCACCGATGCGGTCTGCTCGCCACGGAAGTCGACCGGCAGGTCGAAATACTCCTTGGCCAGGACCGCTCGGTTCCGCTCGGTCACGGCGATCCAGTAGCGATAGGTGCGGGCGTCGCCCTGGGCCTGGGGGCCGCGGCCGAGATTGAACAGCACCCGCGTCTCGACGGTGATCGGCTGGTCCGACTGATAGCTGCAGTCCGACACGAGGCCCTCGATCTCGCCCGTGAAGGCGACATTGGCGGCCGCCACGCGGTCGCCGGTCAGTTCGACATAGCGGGCGGCGTCGTACAGCACCTTGACGAAGGGGCAGGGTCCCGCGGCGGTGCGGCGGCGAAGGGGGGCGATGCGCGGCCGTTCCGGCTCGGCGTCCTGGCCGGACTCCTGCTGCTGTTGCCCCGGGCTCTGGCCCGATCGGCCCTGTTGCCCCTGCGGATACTGGGCGCTGGCGCCGGTGGGCGCGGCGACGACCGCCAGAGCGGCGGCGAGGGCCGAGGCCAGGGAAACCTTGAAGACGCGACGCATCGAATATTCTTCCGGAAACGAGGAGGTGCGGCGACGGCCCGACGCGGGGCGCACGCTCGTCGCTGATAGCGGCTAAACCGAGGCGCGGCAAACCCGCTCGCACGGAAACCGCGGTAGCGGCGAAGGGGGCGAACGACTAGGTTCCGGCCATGATCGTTTATACGCCCATTCGACCGGCCGGACCTCGCCCCCTGACCGTACGCCTGGCCACGCCGCGCGGGTTCTGCGCCGGAGTCGACCGCGCCATCCAGATCGTGGAGCGGGCCCTCGAGAAATACGGGGCGCCGGTCTATGTGCGGCACGAGATCGTCCACAACCGTCACGTGGTCGAGCGGCTCAAGGCCATGGGAGCCGTCTTCGTCAGGGAACTGGACGACTGCCCCGACGACCGGCCGGTCGTCTTCTCGGCTCACGGCGTCCCCAAGTCGGTGCCGGCGACGGCCCGGGCGCGCGAGATGCTGTATCTGGACGCCACCTGTCCCCTGGTCTCCAAGGTCCACGTCGAGGCCGAGCGCCATCACGCCGCCGGCCGCCACATCGTCCTGATCGGCCATGCCGGCCATCCGGAGGTCGTCGGCACCATGGGCCAGCTTCCCGCCGACGCCATCACCCTGATCGAAACCGTCGAGGACGCCGAGACCTTCCAGCGACCCGGCGACGCGCTCCTGGCCTACGCCACCCAGACGACCCTGTCGGTCGATGATACGGCCGAGATTCTGGCCACGCTGAAACGACGCTTCCCCGAACTGCCGGATCCGCACAAGGAAGACATCTGCTACGCCACCACCAACCGTCAGGAGGCGGTCAAGCGGCTCGGGCAGGGGTGCGAACTGGTGCTGGTGATCGGTTCGAAGAATTCCTCCAACTCGGTGCGGCTGGTCGAGGTGGCGATGCGCGCCGGCGCCCGCGACGCCCGGCTGGTCGATGACGCAACCCAGGTCGACTGGTCCTGGCTGGACGGGGTTTCGACCTTGGGGATCACCGCCGGAGCCTCGGCCCCCGAACGTCTGATCGAGGATCTGATCGACGCCGTCCGCGCCCGCTTCGACGCGGAGGTGATCGAGGACGCCGGCGAGCGCGAGAGCGTCACCTTCAAGCTGCCGCGGCTGCTGACGGCCTGAACGCGACCCCGCCTTGCGCAAGCGGAGCCTTTGCCGTTGGCTGGCGTTAACTGTCCGAACTTCACGGGGATAACCATGCGCCGCCTTCGCACAGTCTGTACGATCGTCTCCAGCCTGGCCCTGATCGCCGCCGCCGGTTGCACGCCGGAGGCCGGGGACCCGCCCGCGCCCGTGACGCCATCGCCCGCGCCCGCCGCGTCCGCCGCGCCGCCGGTCAGCTACGCCTGCGAGAGCGGCCAGTCGATCACCGTCGCCTATCCCGACACGGCCACCGCCCAACTGACCTACAAGGCCCAGGCCTATACATTGCGCACGGTCCAGTCAGCCTCCGGCGCCCGCTACGCCGGGTCGGGGCTGGAGTGGTGGACCGCGACCCGCGACGGTTCGGAAAGCGCCACGCTCAGCCGCCTCGGTCCCAACGAGGACGTCGGCGTGGCGGTGCTGGAACGGTGCAGCCGTCCATCGTCCGGACCGATCGCGCCTGGTCCGGTTCCGGGCCCGCAGCCGGCGCCCGGCGGCGTCCTGCCGGCGTCCGCGCCCTGCAAGGGCCCGCAGTTGAAACTGTCCGCCGATGGCGGTGACGCCGGAGCGGGCAATCGCATCGCCATCCTCGGCGTCCAGAACGTGGGCGCCCAGGCCTGCAGCCTGACCGGTTATCCGACGGTGGTGCTTCAGGATCGGCAGGGCCGCAATCTGACGACCATCCGATCGGACCAGACACTGGGCAGCTACTTCCGTCAGGGGCAGGCCCCGACGCCGGTCGAACTGGCGCCCCAGGCCAAGGCCTTCTTCGACATCGCCTGGAACGTCGTCCCGCACGAGGGCCAGGGCGAGCGCGCCTGTCCGTCCGCCGCACGTATTCGCATGACAGCGCCCGGGGACACCTCGCCGGTTTCCCTCGACCAGACCTTCACTCCGTGCGGCGGCCGCATCCAGGTCAGTCCCTTCCGTCCGGTCGCGGAACCGGCTCGCGCCGCCTGAGACGAAGAGGCGGGGGTTCAAACCCGGACGGAAACGGCGTAGCGGAGCGCGCATGACAGCCAGTTTCCATGACCGCGTGCGCGCGGAACTCGCCGACATCGACGGCCAGGGCCTGACCAAGCCCGAGCGAATCATCGCTTCCCGACAGGGTCCGGTGATCCGGGTCGGCGGCCGGGATGTCCTCAATTTCTGCGCAAACAACTATCTCGGCCTCGCCGGCGACGAGCGGGTGACCCAGGCCGGCATCCGGGCGCAGGAGCAATGGGGCGCCGGCACGGCCTCGGTCCGCTTCATCTGCGGCACCCTGGAGATCCACAAGGAGCTGGAGCGCGCCGTCGCCGACTATCTCGGCTTCGAGGACACGATCCTGTTCGCGGCCGCCTTCGACGCCAACGGCGGCCTCTTCGAGCCGCTGTTCGGAGCCGAGGACGCCATCGTTTCCGACAGTCTGAACCACGCCTCGATCATCGACGGCGTGCGGCTGTGCAAGGCCAGGCGCTACCGCTTCGCCAACTCGGACATGGACGACCTCGAGACCCAGCTGAAACAGGCCCGGGCCGACGGCGCGCACGAGATCGTCATCGCCACTGACGGCGCCTTCTCGATGGACGGCTATATCGCGAAGCTGAAGGACATCCGGGCGCTGGCCGACAAATACAGCGCCCTGATCATGGTCGACGACTGCCACGCCACCGGCTTCCTCGGTCCCGAGGGCCGCGGCTCCTATGCTCACCACGGGGTCGAGATCGACTTTCTGACCGGCACCTTCGGCAAGGCGCTGGGCGGGGCCATGGGCGGCTTCATCTGCGCCACCGCCGAAGTCGTGGCCCTGCTCAAGCAGCGGGCGCGGCCCTATCTGTTCTCCAACGCCCTGGCGCCCGCCGTCTGCGGCTCCAGCATGGAGGCGATCCGCATCGCCGGCGGCGCCGAGGGCGACGCCCTGCGCAAACAGCTGTTCGCCAACGCGGTCCGCTATCGCGCTGCCATGAGCGAGGCCGGCTTCACCTTGCTGCCGGGCGAGCATCCTATCATCCCGGTCATGCTGAACGACGCGAAGCTGGCCCAGGATTTCGCCGCCCGGGCGCTGGAGCTCGGCGTCTATGTCATCGGCTTCAGCTTCCCGGTGGTGCCGCGCGGCCAGGCCCGCATCCGCACCCAGATGTCGGCGGCGCACACCTTCGAACAGATTGATCAAACGGTCGCGGCGTTCACGACGGCCGGCAGGGAATTGGGAGTTATCTGATGGCGGACACCATGAAGGCCCTGGCCAAGACGAAGCCCGGCGTCGGCCTCGAAATGATCGACGCCCCCATTCCCGTGGCGGGCGACGAGGATGTGCTGATCCGGGTGCACCGGACGGCGGTCTGCGGCACAGACATCCATATCTGGAACTGGGACGAGTGGTCCCAGAAGAACGTGCCCGTGCCGATGATCACCGGCCACGAATTCTCGGGCGAGATCGTCGCCATCGGCAAGGACGTCGATCGCCGCCTCAAGATCGGCCAGCGCGTCTCGGCCGAAGGTCACGTGATTGACCTGAACTCGGAAGCGGCCCGTGCCGGTCATTTCCATCTCGACCCCCATACCCGCGGCATCGGCGTCAACCGTCAGGGAGCTTTCGCCGAGTTCGTGGTCGCCCCCGCCTTCAACGTCATCGAGCTGCCCGACGACGTGCCCTATGAGATCGGCTCGATCCTGGATCCGTTCGGCAACGCCGTGCATACGGCGCAGCAGTTCGACCTCCTGGGCGAGGACGTGCTGGTCACGGGCGCCGGCCCGATCGGTATGATGGCCGCCGCCGTCGCCCGTCACGCCGGGGCCCGGACCGTGGTTCTGACCGACATCAACGATTTCCGCCTCGAGCTGGCGCGGAAGGTGGCGCCGGGCGTGCGCACCGTGAACACGACGAAGGAGGACCTGAAGGACGTCATGCACGAGCTGGGCCTCAAGGTCGGCTTCGACGTGGCGTTGGAGATGTCCGGCTCTCCGATCGCCTTCAGACAATGCGTCGACACCCTGATCATGGGCGGCGGCCTGGCGCTGCTGGGGATTCCGTCGAAGCCGATGGAGACCGACTGGGGCGCCATCATCCTCAAGGCCCTGACCATCAAGGGCGTCTACGGTCGCGAGATGTTCACCACCTGGCGCAAGATGCTGGGCCTGCTCAAGGCCGGTCTCGACCTGACCCCGCTGATCACCCACCAGATGGGCTACGAACGTTTCGAGGAGGGCTTCGAAGCCATGCGCTCGGGCCAGTCCGGCAAGGTGGTGCTCAACTGGGACAAGGCGGCCTAGGCCGGAGCCCATGTCAGCGCCCGGCGCTATCACGGCCTTTCTGGAGGGCGAGGGTCGGGACGGGCGCGGCCGCACGCTGTTCGAGGTCCTGGCCATGGACAATGACGCGCTGGAGCGGACCCATGACTACATCCAGTGGCTGTTCCCCCTACGTGAGCCGTCGCGCGCCGTGCCGGACGCGCCGGTTCTGATCGACGCCGAGGTCGAGGCGATCCGGGACTCGGGCATGGCCCGGATCGCCCTCGCCGCCGCGACGGACCGGATGGACGCCTTCTATCGCGCGACCCACGACTGGCTGATGCCAAACGACCACAACCATCTGCGCATCACGCGGATCATCCGGTCGCTGCGGCTGCTGGTCGGCGACGCCGAGGCGGACGCCTTCAAGGCCGCGATCCTGTCGCGGGTCGAGGCGACGCGGGCGCCGGTCAGCGCCCGCAGCCGCGGCTACTGGACGACTGCCTGAGGGTCAGGCGACCGCCGCCGCGTCCTTCTTCATCGTCGCCATGAAGACGATGACGACGAACAGCAGCATCGACAGCACCAGCATGATTTCCGAAGCGATCATCGCCGGCAGGAACAGCGGCCGCTGCAGCAGCATCAGGGCCAGGGACGGCATCAGGATGAGGAAGCCGAGCACCGAAAGGGCGAAATGGGCCATCGGCAGCCAGCCCCGGGCCGCCGCCGGGAAGGATCGATAGAACAGGCCGAATAGCATCATCGAGGCGAAGCCCAGCAGGTTGATGTGGGCGTGCACCGGCCGCAGGACGAAGTCCTGGTTGGCGCCCATCCAGACGCCCAGCGTCATCCCGACCAGGGCCGACAGCACGCCGAGACGCAGAAAATTGTTTGATACCGACATCATGTGTCCCTCCGACAAAGGGCGGTCGTAAACCGCCGTTCTCCCCGGGGATCAAGTTACATCCGATTCAGGTCAGGGGCGCAATCCGGGCGCGGGGGCCGATCCCGGGCCATGCCGTCAACCGGTCAGGGCCCTGGCCAGGGCGCGTTCGAAGTTCGCGGTTTCGGGTCCCGGGAGGGTTTCGGCGAGGCGGCCGCTCTCGTAGAGATCGAAGACCGCCGGATGGATGTAAGCCGCCCGGCACACGGTCGGCGTATTGCCCAGCAGTCCGGCGACGGCCTTGACGCAGACGGTGATGCGCCGCTTCGCTTCGGTGGGCGAGCCCGGCGGCTCCGTCTCCCGCAGGGCCCGCGCGGCCGACACCGTCCCGGCCCAGGTGCGGAAATCCTTGGCCGAGAAGCCGTCGCCCATGGCCGCGCGGATATAGGCGTTCACATCATCCGAGGTGATCGCGCACAGGGCGCCGTCGGCGTCCCGGTATTTGAACAGCTGCTGGCCCGGCAGCTCGCGCAAGGAGCGGACCACCGTCGCCAGCCGCCGGTCGCGCACCCTGACCTCGTGCTCGATCCCGCTCTTGCCCGTGAAGGCGAAGGTGAGGGCCGCGCCGTCCAGGTCCAGATGACGCTTGTTCAGGGTGGTCAGGCCATAGGAGCGGTTCTGTTTGGCGTACTGGGCGTTGCCGACCCGGATCAGGGTGATCTCCAGCAGCCGCACGGCGGTGGCCAGCACCTTGTCCCGGGATACGCCCCGCCGGTTCAGATCGGTCTCGACCCGCCGCCTCAGTTTCGGCAGGGCGGCGGCGAAGGCCGGCAGGCGGTCGAACTTGGCCTCGGAGGAATGGCGGCTCCAGTCGTCGTGGTAGCGGTACTGTTTGCGGCCCTTCGCGTCGCGCCCGGTGGCCTGGATGTGGCCGGAGGCGCGGGGGCAGATCCAGACATCGGTCCAGGCCGGGGGGATGGCCAGGGCGCGGAGGCGGGCGAGGGTGGGCTCGTCCCGGATCAGCGCCCCGCCGGCGTCATGGTAGCTGAAGCCCTTGCCAGAGACGGTCCGCCGGATGCCGGGACGGTCGTCGCCGCAGTACGTCAGGCCGCGCGGGATTTCGGGCGTGGCGTCGGCGGCGGTCACACCCCGACCTCGCGCAGGGTCCGGCGCAGAACGCCGATCCAGTCCCGACTTTCGTCGCCGCCCCACAGCATCCAGGCGATGTAGCCGGTCGAGGGCTTGTCGGGGTCGGCCCAGCGACGGGCCCGCCGGTCCACCGCATGGCGGGCGAAATAGCTGTATATCGACTTGATGTCCCGGTCGCTGAGGGGCGTCCGCGCCATCAGTTGTTCGGCGCGGCGCACGCCGACTTCGGTTCCGCCCCGGCCGTGTTCCCGCCGGAGCCGCAGGCCCGTGCGCGCGGCCTCGGCCACGGCCGGGGGCGGCGTGCGCTGTTCGTCGGACAGGACGGGGTGGTCGATCATTTCAACTCCGGAGCGCGTCGCCGAACGACGGGCGGGCGGGGACGGTTCCCGTCGGCCCTTGACCGCGACGGCGGGGCGGACGACGGAAGCCGCCATGAACTATCGCCACAGCTTCCACGCCGGCAATTTCGCGGACATCGTCAAGCACGCCCTGCTGCTCTGGTTGCTGGAGCGGCGGCAGGCGCACGGGCCGGTCAGCGTCATCGACACCCATGCGGGGGCCGGTCTCTACGACCTGACCGGCGACGCCGCGCGGTCGAAGGAGGCCGAGGCCGGGATCGCCCGGCTGATGGCCGCCGCCGACCGGCCGCCGCTGATCGAGGCGCTGGCGGCCGAGGTGGGACGGCTCAATCCCGACGGCGGCGTGATCTTCTATCCGGGGTCGCCCCTGCTGATCGCCGGACGGCTGGGCGAGGACGACCGCTATGTCGGATTCGAACTGCATCCGCCGGTGCTGGGCCTGCTGACCGAGGCGCTGGAGGCCTTTCCGCAGGCCATGGCCCAGGGCGGCGACGGCTACGACCAGGCGCGGACCTGGGCGGCCGAGGCGACCGGGGCCTTCGTCCTGATCGATCCGCCGTTCGAACAGCCGGACGACTACCACCGCGCCGCGGACACCGCCGCCGCCATCGTCCGCGCGGACCCGAGGGCGACGGTCGCCGTCTGGACGCCGCTGAAAGACCTGGAAACCTTCGACGGCTTCCTGCGCCGTCTGGACCAGGCGGGGGTCAAGCGGGCGCTGGTCGCCGAGGCGCGGCTGCGGCCCCTGACCGACCCGATGCGGATGAACGGCTGCGCGGTGGTGGTGCTGAACCCCCCGCCGGGCGCCGAGGCGGCGGCCAACGAGGTCTGCGGCTGGGTGGCGAAGACGCTGGGCGGGGACGGGGCCCGGGCCGAGGTCTGGTTCACCGGCTGACCTCAGTCGAAGACCTCGCCGGCCTCGTAGAGGTGGGGCTCGAAGGTGGCGATGGCCATGATCGGCTCCATCGCCGCATTGACGGCCGGGCTGCGCGCCATGGCCTTCCAGTCCTCGCTCGAGCGCCAGACCGCGTGCACCGCCGCCACCTTGCCGTTCAGGCCGCGATGCAGGGTGGCCGAGATGAAGCCTTCGGCCTCGCGCTGGGCGCGGACCATGACGGCCAGACGCTCCATCAGCGCATCCAGCCGTTCGGGCTCGCAGCGGTAGACGTTGATCAGGACGACGGGGTCGGAGGCGGTCATGGCGGCCCCATAGCGGATCGCCCTTTCCCCGTCTTGCGCCATCGCCCATATCGGTCGGGTCGAGGAGCCCTGAATGACCCGCATCGCCATCCTGGAGACCGGCGCGCCGCCGCCGGCGCTGGCCGCCGTGCACGGCGACTATCCGGCCATGTTCCGCGACCTGCTGGGCGGGGGGTTCGCGTTCGAGACCTTCGACGTGCAGGCGGGGGAATGGCCGGATCCGGAGTCGTTCGACGCGGCGATCCTGACCGGCTCGGCGGCGGGGGTCTATGAGACCGACGCCTGGATCGGCGAACTGCTGGACTGGATCCGGGCGGCGAAGGGCCGGACCAGGCTGGTGGGGATCTGCTTCGGACACCAGGCCATGGCCGAGGCGCTGGGCGGGCGGGTCGAGAAGTCGGAGCGCGGCTGGGGCGTCGGCCTGCACCGGTTCGACGTCGTCTCTGACGAGCCGTGGATGACGCCGGCCGCGGCGAAGATCGCCATTCCCGCCTCGCATCAGGACCAGGTGGTCGAGAAGCCGGTGGACGCCCGCGTCCTGCTGCGCAGCGACTTCACCCCGTTCGCGGGCCTGGCGTGGGGCGACGACGCGATCAGTTTCCAGGCCCACCCGGAGTTCACGCCGGCATTCGCGACCGCGCTCACGGCGGGGCGGCATGACCGGATCGATCCGGCGTTGGTGGATCGGGCGGTCGACAGCCTGAAAGGGCCGGATGACCGGGCGATGGTGGGCCGCTGGATCCGCGATTTCCTGTCCGCGTGAGGAACATCCGCCATGCCTGATCCCGTGGGCTATTGCGGCAAGCCGTTGATCCAGAAGCTGGGTTTGAAGGACTTTCAGGTGCTCAAGCCGATCGCGGCGCCCGAAGCCCATGCCGACTGGATCGAGCCGCTGCCGATCGGCGCGGTGGTCGATCCGGGCGCCGCCCAGGCCGATGTCGTCCACCTGTTCGTCCGCGACCGCGCCGATCTGGAGCGCGGCGCCGACGCGGCCCTGGCGGCGGTGAAGCCGGGGGGCATGCTGTGGGTGTCGTGGCCCAAGAAGACCTCGCCCCTGTTTCGCGACCTGACCGAGGACGGCCTGCGCGACGTCCTGCTCCCGACGGGCTGGGTCGATGTGAAGGTCTGCGCCGTCAGCGCCGACTGGTCCGGTCTGAAATTCCTGAAACGCAAGGCCTAGGGCCACTTCACCACGGGCGGCATCGAGCTGAGGATGGAGTCGACATTGCCGCCGGTCTTCAGGCCGAACATGGTGCCGCGGTCGTAGAGCAGGTTGAACTCGACGTAGCGGCCGCGGCGGACCAGTTGTTCCTCGCGCTCCTCCGCCGTCCACGGCTCGCCCATGCGGCCGCGCACGATCCGGGAATAGACGTCGAGGAAGGCCTCGCCGACGTCGCGGGTGAAGGCGAAGTCGCGGGCCCGGTCGCCGCTGTCGTGGTGGTCGTAGAAGATCCCGCCCGTGCCGCGCGGCTCGTTGCGGTGGGGCAGCCAGAAATACTCGTCGCACCACGCCTTGAATTTCGCGTGCCACGCCGGATCGTGGGCGTCGCAGGCGGCCTTCATGGCGGCATGGAAGGCGACGGTGTCGGGGGCGTCGGGGCGGCGGTCGACGTCGAGCACGGGCGTCAGGTCGGCGCCGCCGCCGAACCAGCTCTGCGTGGTGGCGATGAAGCGGGTGTTCATATGCACCGCCGGCACCCGCGGGCTGACCGGATGGGCGATCAGGCTGATGCCGGTGGCGAAGAAGCGGGGGTCCCCGGCGGCGCCGGGCACCGACTTCGCATAGTCGGCCGGGAAGGTCCCGTGCACGGTCGAGACGTGGACGCCGACCTTCTCGAACAGGCGACCGTGCATCATGCCCATGACGCCGCCGCCGCCCTCGGGGCGCTCCCAGGGGGTGCGCACGAACCGACCCGGCTCGCCGGGGAAGAGGTCGGCGGGGGCCTGGTCCTCGAGCGCCTCGAAGCCGGCGTGGATGCGGTCGCGCAGGGTCTCGAACCAGGCGCGGGCCTCGGCCTTCCGTTGATCCAGCGAGGGGGCGGCGATGGGGGTCATGGGGTTCCTCTAGGCCTTCCGCCGTCGGCGGTGAAGCATGGGTGATCGCCGCTTCGGGAGAAGCGGTGCGGGGAGGGCGCGGGGCGGCCGGGCCTCGCCCGGTGCTTGAATGTTTTTACCGTTTCGACGAAGCAGACCTGCCCCGCGCGGTCGTTTTCCACGCGCTCTCCGGCTGGCGGCCCTGACATTCGGGCCTTGCCGGATCATCCGCCGCAGACATTGCTGCCTGCGACGCGGGGCGGACACGACGCCATCAGGCGTCGGCGGTCCGCATCCAGCGGCGCGCGGCGAGCAGGCGGACGCCATCCCTCGACGTCCGCAAGGACCCCCGGACTCTCCATCGTCCGGGCTTCATCGCTCGACCACAGCCCGCCGTCATCGAGAACGTGGATCCGACGCCCTCCCCTTCGACGGGATGGGAAAAGGATAAGGCCGGGGGGAGGGGGTGTTATGAGAAAACCGCTTCAAAAGAGGAAGGGCTTGATCGGACGGGATATTTTTTCCTCAATGCGACTATGTTGAAAGGGGGCAGCGTCACGGCTTCCTTCTCCCCTCGAGGGAGAAGGACGGGAGGAGGGGCGACCTTGCCATCATCGCCGCGTCTGCCACTGTCCCGCCGTCGTCGTTTCCGGGAGCCCGCCATGATCCGCACCGTCCTTCTGAGCACCGTCGCCGCCGTCCTGACGGCGGGTCCCGTCCTGGCCCAGAGCCCGGACGCGGCGGGCGAGGCGCGGGCGCGGCGGATCCTGGAGCGGACGCCGCTGATCGACGGCCACAACGACCTGCCCTGGGCCCTGCGCCAGAACCACGGCAACGATCCGCATGCGGTCGACCTGACCGCCAACCTCGACGCCTCGACCGAACTGCACACCGACATTCCGCGGCTGCGCGTCGGCGGGGTCGGCGGCCAGTTCTGGTCGGTCTATGTGCCCGCCGCCATGGCCCCGCCCGACGCGGCGGTCGCGACCTTCGAACAGATCGACACGGTCAAGCGGATCGTCGCGGCGCACCCCGAGGTCTTCGAGATCGCGACCACCGCCGCCGACGTCGAGCGTAGCCATCGCCGGGGTCGGATCGCTAGCCTGATCGGCATGGAGGGCGGCTATTCGATCGACGATTCCCTGGGCCTGCTGCGCGAGTTCTTCGACTCCGGCGCCCGTTACATCACCCTGACCCACTCGAAGACGACCACCTGGGCCGACAGCGCCACCGACGCGCCGAAATGGGGCGGGCTGTCGCCGTTCGGCGAGGATGTGGTCCGCGAGATGAACCGGCTGGGGATGATGGTCGATCTGAGCCATGTCTCGGAGGAGACCATGCTGGACGCCATGCGGGTCTCGGACGCGCCGGTGATCTTCTCCCACTCGTCGGCGCGGGCCGTGACGGCCCATCCGCGCAATGTGCCGGACAGCGTGCTGCGCCAGATGCCGCAGGACGGCGGGGTGGTGATGGTCACCTTCGTGCCGGGCTTCGTCTCCGAGACGGTGCGGACCTGGAACAGCGCCCGCTCGGCCGAGGACGCGCGGCTGAAGTCGCTGAACCCCGGCGACCCGGCGGCGGTCACGGCCGGGCTGGCGGCCTGGACGGCGGCGCATCCGGAGCCCGTGGCCACCATCGCCGACGTCGTCGCCCACATCCAGCACGTCCGCGACACGGCCGGGATCGATCACGTCGGCCTGGGCGGGGATTTCGACGGGGTGGATTCCCTGCCGGTCGGGCTGGAAGGGGTGGACGCCTATCCGCGCCTGCTGGCCGCCCTGATGGCCAACGGCTGGACCGAGGCGGACATCCGCAAGCTGGCGGGCGAGAATGTGCTGCGGGTCATGCGGGCGGTGGAGGCCGTGGCGGAGAGCAAGCGCGGGGAGCGGCCGGGTCTGGCCCGGCTGCCGGAGGCGGGGGCGCCGGAGTAAATTCTGATCCTTTTCCCCCTGCGGGAGAAGTTGGCCGAGCGTAGCGAGGTCGGATGAGGGGTCATGCAGACGGTCGCGGCGCGCGGCCGATAACACCCTCTGCCGGCGCGACCCCTCATCCGTCAGGCTTCGCCTGCCACCTTCTCCCGCAAGGGGAGAAGGGACGTTTGGCGCTGAGCTTCGTAGACCGCGATCCCTGCACTCACTGACAGGTTCAGCGAGCGCGCCCCGGGCTGGATGGGAATCACCACCCGCGCGTCGGCGGCCTCATGCACGAAGTCCGGGGCGCCCGAGGGTTCGCTGCCGAACAGCAGGACGTCGTCGGGCCGGAAGACGAATTCGCCGAGCGGCGTCGCGCCCTTCGTCGTGAACAGCACCAGCCGTCCGGAACCGCGATCGCGCTGGAAATCGTCCCAGCCGGCGTGCCGCGTCATATGGCCCAGGGGGCTGTAGTCCAGCGCGGCGCGCTTCATCGCCCGGTCGTCGAAACGGAAGCCGGCGGGCTCGATAATGTGCAGTTCCACGCCGAAACAGGCGCTCAATCGGATGCAGGCGCCGACGTTCTGGGGAATGGCCGGTTGAAAAAGGGCGAGACGCATTCTAAGGCCCTCATACGCGCGGCCCGGAGGCTTGTCGCGGCTCGAATTGCGACTGTTTCTCAAGTGGACAGCGCGACTTGCGGCGATGGGCCGCAAAGCCGGGCCGGGCGAGTCTCGCGGGAAGGCGCTAAAGCATCCATGCCGCAAGCCACCGGGTCCCGACGGGTCCGGAATGCGGCGTACGAGGAGTAGGACGTGGCCGAATCGGTCGTGACTGAGAACGGTGAGGGCGGCGACGCCACCCGTCGGGACTTCATCCACATCGCGGCCGGGGCGGCCGCCGTGGGGGCGGCGGGCATGATGGCCTGGCCGTTGATCAATTCGATGAACCCGGCCGCCGACACCCTGGCGCTGGCGTCGATCGAGTTCGACATGAGCAAGGTCCAGGAAGGCCAGCAGATCGTCATCAAATGGCAGGGCAAGCCGGTGTTCGTGCGCTATCGCACCCCGCGCGAAATCCAGGAGGCCGTGGCGACGCCGCTGTCGGCGCTGAAGGATCCGCAGTCCGACGGCGACCGCATCAAGGCGGGCCATCAGCAGTATCTGGTCGTGCTGGGCAACTGCACCCACCTGGGCTGCATCCCGACCTTCGGCTCGGGCGACTTCGGCGGCTGGTTCTGCCCCTGCCACGGCTCGCACTACGACACCTCCGGGCGCATCCGTAAGGGTCCGGCGCCCAAGAACCTCGTCGTGCCGGAGTACGCCTACCTCTCCGACACCCGCATCAAGATCGGCTGAGGGCGAGACCGATGAGCGATCACGAATCCACCTACCTCCCCAAGACCGGCGTCGAGAAATGGCTCGACACCCGGCTGCCGATCGTCCGTTTCGGCGCCGACTACATGTCGCTGCCGACCCCGAAGAACCTCAACTACTGGTGGACCTTCGGCGGCATCCTGGCCCTTTGCCTGGTGGTGCAGATCGCCACCGGCGTGATCCTGGCCATGCACTATGTGCCGAACACCGAGATGGCCTTCGCCTCGGTCGAGCGCATCATGCGCGACGTCAACGGCGGCGACGTCATCCGCTACACCCACGCCAACGGGGCCTCGATGTTCTTCGTCGCGGTCTATCTGCACATGCTGCGCGGGCTGTACTACGGCTCGTACAAGGCGCCGCGCGAGATGATCTGGATCGTCGGCTGCCTGATCTTCTTCCTGATGATCGCCACCGCCTTCCTCGGCTACGTCCTGCCGTGGGGCCAGATGTCCTACTGGGGCGCCGAGGTGATCACCAATCTGATCGGGGCCATCCCGGTCGTCGGCGAGCCGATCCTGATCTGGCTGCGCGGCGGCCCGGCGATCGACAACGCCACCCTGAACCGCTTCTTCTCGCTGCACTATCTGCTGCCGTTCGTGATCGCCGGCTGCGTGGTGCTGCACCTGTGGGCCCTGCACACCGCCGGCCAGAACAACCCGGTCGGCATCCTGATCCCCAAGGACCGCGAGAAGAAGGACACGGTGCCGTTCCATCCGTATTTCACGGTCAAGGACGGCTTCGCCATCATCCTGTTCCTGATCCTGTTCGCGGTGTTCGTCTTCTTCATGCCGAACGCCCTGGGCCACGCCGACAACTACATTCCGGCCAATCCGCTGGCGACGCCGGCGCACATCGTGCCCGAGTGGTACATGCTGCCCTTCTACGCCATCCTGCGGGCCGTTCCGGACAAGTTCGGCGGCGTGCTGGCCATGTTCGGCGCGATCGGCGTGCTGTTCATCCTGCCGTGGCTGGACACGTCCAAGGTGCGCTCGATGCGCTACCGCCCGACCATGCGGGCCTTCTTCCTCATCTTCGTCCTGGTCGGCCTGATCCTCGGCTGGTGCGGGGCGCAGCTGCCGGATGCGCCGGTGATCGGGACCTTCAAGACCTTCGTCCTGATCGACGGCGACCTGAACAGCTATCTATGGCTGACCCGGCTCGCCACGGCCTATTATTTCGCCTTCTTCCTGATCATCCTGCCCCTGGTGGGCCTGCGCGAGACGCCGCAGCCGATCCCGGCGACGATCTCCGAGCCGGTCCTGTCGGGCGGCGACGCCATGACGGCGGCGGCTCCGGCCTCGGCCGAGAAGAAGGGCTGAGCGGGACCATGACCCTCCAGACGAATATCCGCGCCATGAAGAAGACCCTGGTCCTTATCGCCGCCGCCGCCGGCCTGACATTCGCGGCCCAGCCGGCGATGGCCGAGGGCGGCGCCCATGCCCTGCGTGACGGCGGCTTCAGCTTCGAGGGTCCCTTCGGGAGCTTCGACCGGAACCAGCTGCAGCGTGGCTACAAGGTCTATCGCGAGGTCTGCGCCTCGTGCCACAGCATGGAGCTGATGTATTTCCGCACGCTCGCCGAGCCCGGCGGACCGTTCTACTCTGCGGACCGTCACTTCGCGCCGAGCCCGGCTGAGAACCCCTACGTCAAGGCCCTGGCCAAGGAAGCCCAGATCGCCGACATCGACACCGAGACCGGCGAGCCGGTGATGCGCGAGGGCACGCCCGCCGACCGCTTCCCCAGCCCCTATCCGAACGCCACGGCCGCCATGGCGGCCAATGGCGGGGCGGCCCCGCCGGACCTGTCGGTGATGGCCAAGGCGCGTCACGGCGGCGCCAACTACATCTATTCCCTGCTGACCGGCTACGAGGCGGTCCCGACCGGGCTGCAGATCCGGCCGGGCCAGTATTACAACGCCTATATGGCCGGCGACCTGACGCCGTTCATGCCCGAAGGCGCCCATGTGCCGCCGGGCGGCTTCATCGCCATGCCGGCCCCGCTGGCCGACGGCCAGGTGACCTATGACGACGGCACCGTCGCCTCGGCCGACCAGATGGCCAAGGACGTCGCCGCCTATATCGCCTGGGCTTCCGATCCGAAGCAGGTCCAGCGCAAGCAGACCGGGGTTGGCGTGCTGATCTTCCTGCTCATCTTCGCCGGCGTGACCTATGTCAGCTATCGCCGCATCTGGAAGGGCGTGGCCCACTAGGGCCGCCTCGAAAACCTGAACGTCAGACCCGCCGGCGCCGCAGCGTCGGCGGGTTTTTCATGCGCGCTTGCAGCGGCTGTAAAAGTACTTTACATTGCAAAGCAACAGGGAGGATCACCGATGAAGTCGCTTGTCCGACTGACGTTCGCCGCCGTCCTGCTGGCCGTCCCCGCGACGGTCCAGGCCCAGGCGCCCGCGTCGCCCAACGGCTCGGAGGCCCAGCGCGCGGCCATCGACCGGCTGGACATGCTCGACGGCGAATGGCGGGGGGAGGCGACCATCCATGGGCCCGCCGGAACCATGACCCTGACCCAGACCGAACGGGTCGGCTCGATGTTGGGCGGTTCGATCAAGGTCATCGAGGGCCGGGGCTACGCCGCCGACGGCTCGACCCAGTTCAACGCCATGGCCGTCGTCTCATGGGACGCGCGGGCGAACAGGTACGGCTTCCGCTCCTGGGCCCAGGGCTATTCGGGCGACTATCCGTTCGAGGTGACCGACGACGGCTTCCGCTGGGAGACGCCGGCCGGCCCGAACGCGAAGATCGAATATGTGGCGATCGTCCGCGACGGGACCTGGCATGAGATCGGCACCTGGGTGGCCGACGGCCAGCCGCCGCGGCAGATGATCGAGATGCGGCTGACCCGGATCGGCGACACCGACTGGCCGGCGGGCCAGGCGGTCGATCCGGCGCCCTGAAGCCGGGCGCTGATCGCGCCGCGCATCGACAGCCTCAAGGCGGCGCCCTAACGTCCCGGCCTCGTTTCCGGCTGAGGGTGTTTCCGTCCATGCGTCTGTTCCCGACCGCCGCCGTGCTCGCCGCCGGCACCCTGATTTCGGCCTGCGCCAGCACCGGCGGGGAGGCCGGCTCCGGCCCCGCCGCGACCTTCGACACGGCCCGGCTGTCCGAACATGTGCGGGTGCTGGCCGACGACAGCTTCCAAGGGCGCGGCATCGCCACCCCGGCCGAGGACATGACCGTCCGCTATCTGAGCGAACAGTATGCGGCGGCGGGCTTCCAGCCCGGCGGCGCCAACGGGTCGTGGACCCAGGACGTGGCCCTGAACCGCTTCACCGCCTCCAATGTGCGGGCCCGGTTCGAGGTCGGCGGCGAGGCCATCCCCCTGGCCCAGGGCCAGCAGATCACCATCTCGACCCGCCTGCCGGGCAGCGAGGTCGCGCTGGCGGACAAGCCGCTGGTCTTCGTCGGCTACGGCATCAAGGCGCCGGAGCGGAACTGGGACGACTTCAAGGACGTCGACGTGCGCGGCAAGGTCATCGTCGTGCTGGTCAACGACGCCGACTTCGAGGAGCCGGCGCTGGACACCTTCAACGGCCGGGCCATGACCTATTATGGCCGCTGGACCTACAAATACGAGGAGGCGGCGCGCCAGGGGGCGGCCGGCGTGATCATCGTGCATGAGACGGCCCCGGCCTCCTACGGCTGGGCCACGGTCCAGAACAGCTGGTCGGGACCGCAGTTCGACATCGTCCGCGCCAACGCCGCCGCCGAACGCGTGCCGATGGAGGCCTGGGTCCAGCGCGACGTGGCGGTCGACCTGTTCCGCCGCGCAGGCCTGGATTTCGAAACCCTGAAGGCCAGCGCCCGCAGCCGCGAGTTCCGCCCGGTCGAGCTGACCGGCGCGACCTTCAGCGGAGCGTTCGACGTCGCCACCAGCCAGGTCACCACCCGCAACGTCCTCGCCCGCCTGCCGGGCACGACCCATCCGGACGAGACCATCCTGTACACCGCCCACTGGGACCACATCGGCGTCGGCGAGCCTGACGCCAACGGCGACGCCATCTTCAACGGCGCCGTCGACAACGCCACCGGCACCGCCGGCCTGCTGGAGCTGGCGCGCCTATGGGCCGCCGGGCCGCGCCCCGAGCGGTCGATCGTCATGATCAGCTTCACGGCGGAGGAGAGCGGCCTGCTGGGCTCGGAATTCTACGCCGCCAACCCGGTCTACCCGCTGGCCACGACCGTGGCGGGCTTCAACATCGACGCCATGAACGTCTACGGCCGGGTGGCCGACGTCGACATCATCGGCTCGGGCCAGTCCAACCTGGACGCCCGCGTCACCGCCGAGGCGACGCGCCAGGGCCGCGTGGCGAAGCCGGACGGCAATCCGGCCTCGGGCAGCTATTTCCGCTCGGACCATTTCCCGCTCGCCAAGCGCGGCGTGCCGATGGCCTATGTCGACGGCGGCGGCGCCTTCCGCGACGAGCCGGTGGCCGCCCGCGAGGCCGCCCGGTCCGAATACGGCGCGCGCCGCTATCACCAGGCCGACGACGAATGGTCGCCGGACTGGGACCTGCGGGGCCAGGTCGAGGATCTGGAACTGATCTACGCCATCGGCCGCGATCTGGCCGACAGCCGCGACTGGCCGGAATGGATGCCGGGGTCGGAGTTCGGACCGGCGCGGGCGGCGAGCGCGAACCAGCGGCGCTAGTTCCATGACCAAAACTTAACGGGCGGTCCCGCGGGGCCGTCCTAGAGTACGGCCCTCAATCCGGGGATGGAGTTCTCGATGTTTCGCAAGGTGATGGGGGGCGTCGCCGCCGCTGCGCTGCTGTTCGCCACCGGCGCCGCCGCGCAGGACTTTTCCGCCGCGCGGATCAGCGAGAACATCCGAACCATCAGCGCCGACGAATACCAGGGCCGCTATCCCGGGACCGAGGGCGAGCGGATGGTGCTGGCCTGGCTGCAGGCGCAATACGAGGCCATGGGACTGGAGCCCGGCGGGCCGGATGGGCAATGGCTGCAGCCGGTCGAGCTGAAACGCTACACGCCGGTACCGGGCGCGACCGCCGGCTGGACCGGACCGGACGGCGCGGTTCATCCCCTGACGGTCGGAACCGACATCACGGTGCGGGCGGCGACCAATGACGGCCGCGCCTCGATCCGCGAGGCGGGCGTCGTCTTCGTCGGTCATGGCATCCACGCCCCGGAGCGGAACTGGGACGACTACGGCGACCTCGACGTGCGCGGCAAGGTCGTGATCGTCGTGGCCGGCGAACCCGACGGCGAACGCTTCAACGGCGATTACGCCACCGCCTATGAATCCAGCGCCTACAAGGCCGACGAGGCCTTCCGGCGCGGCGCGGCGGGCGTTCTCACCCTCGTGCCGGGCGGCGCGGCCTCGTCCGTGTGGGCCGGGGCGGCGCGCGGCGCGACGCGAACCCGCACCCTGACGCCGGGCGCGGCGGACCTGGAGTTCTCGGGCGCGATCAACCACGACCTGGCCGCGGCCTGGGCGGCGGCGGCCGGCCTCGATATCGGCCGGCTGCCGGACATCGCCGGCGGAACGTTCAGGGCGGTCGAACTGCCGGGCGTCCGCCTGTCGGTGGAGGCGGCGGAGACCATCGACACCCTGGTCACCCACAACCTGCTGGCCCGCATTCCCGGGACCGGGCATCCGGACGAGACGATCATCTATTCGGCCCACTGGGACCACGTCGGCGGCGAGGCCCAGCACCCGAACGCCCCGGGCGACGACAGGATCTGGAACGGGGCCTGGGACAACGCCTCGGGCACCATCGGCGTACTGGAAATGGCGCGCCAGATCAGCGCCGCGCCGCGGCCGAAACGCTCCATCGTCTTCGCCCATATGGCGGCCGAGGAGATGGGGCTGATGGGCGCCTACGGCTATGCCGCCGATCCGGTCTGGCCGCTGGAGACCACGGTCGCCGACATCAACATCGACATGCTGCCCCTGTCCGGTCCGACGCGAGACGTGGCCATCTTCGGCAAGGGGCAGAACGACCTTGAGGACCGTCTGGAGGTTCTGGCGGCGGCCGAAGGGCGCGTGGTCACCGACGACCGCGAGCCGGAGCAGGGCTACTACTACCGCTCGGATCACTTCCCGTTCGCCCGCGCGGGCGTGCCGGCCCTGATGCCCTGGCACGGCGTGGATCTGGACGAGGGCGGGGTCGCCGTGGGCCAGCCGGCCTATACGGCCTTTTTCGAGGCCCTTTATCACCAGCCGGCCGACGAATGGTCGGCGGACTGGGACCTGACCTCGGCGGTCGAGAACCTGACCCTGCTGTATCGCCTCGGTCTGGACCTCGCGAACAGCGACGACTGGCCCGGCTGGAAGCCGACGTCCGAGTTCGCCGCGGTGCGCGCGCGTTCGGACGCCGCACGCCAGTGAGCGCCGTCATCCGCCCCCTGACCGGCGACGGCTCGCCGCCGGCGGAGGGCGAATACGCCCAGGCCGCCGAGGTCAGCGGGGCGACCCGCTGGCTCTATCTGTCCGGCCAGATTCCGGTGGCGCCGGACGGCTCGCTGGCGCCGGACTTCACCGGCCAGTGCGAACAGGTCTGGGACAATGTCGAGACCCAGCTGAAGGCCGCCGGCATGACGCTGGACAACCTGGTCAAGGTCACGACCTTCCTGTCGGACCGCCGGCATGCGCTGGAGAACCGCGAGGTCCGCATCCGCCGTCTGGGCGGGCGTCAGACGGCCCTGACCGTGATCGTCACGGGCATCTTCGACGAGGCCTGGCTGGTCGAGATCGAGGCGGTCGCGGCGGCCTGAGGCGTCCTTCTCCTGCGGGGAAGAAGAACGACTATTCCGCCGGCGCCGCCGTGGCGTGGGCGATCAGGGCGCGGGCCAGATCGGCGGCGGCCCCGGTGGTCAGTCGGCCCTCCTGCACGTCGACGGCCCAGTCCATCAGCGGCTTGCCGGTGACGGCGCCGCGGTTGGCTTCCTCCTCGAGATACAGTCCGCCCGAGGCCGCGACGGCCTGGTCCCAGGCGGCGCGCACGGCGGCCCAGTAGTCCTTCGTCGCGGCCCAGTAGGCGTCGCCGGGGGCGGGGTCGTAGTTGTCGACCTTGCGGTAGGTGTTGATCACATCCTCCTGGACGATGGCGGTCGGCACGCCGTCGTCGTCTTGCGCGGGCCCCATCTTCATATTGTCCTGGATATGGACCCAGCCGGCCGGCGTCAGGGCGTGGCGGTTGGAGCCGAGATAGCGATCGTAGGGGGTGTCGCGGATGGCGTCGCGGCGGGCGAGGGGGCGCCAGGTCGGGCCGCTGGTCCATTGCGTCATGCCGTGATCGTCGCTCCAGCGGCCGACGCCGCCGTAGCGGGGGCTGTCGTCGGTCTGCCAGACGGTCTGGGACCAGGCGCCCCGCCGCTCGCCTTCGGGCACGGCCGTCAGGGTCCAGCGGTTGGGGCCGGCGTAGGTCAGGACGGTTTCGGGCTCATAGACCCAGTCCTGGCGCCAGTGTTTGATGACGTGGAAATTGCCCTCGTCGTCGCCCATGACGAGGATGTGCTGCAGGCTGATCCGGGTTCCGTCGTCGTGGACGACGCGAACGATCTCGTCCCCGGCGGACAGCTTCTCCTCCAGCGGTTCGTAGTCCGGGCGGAAGCTGACGGTCTCGCGCATGTCGAAGCGGACCCGCCACTGGCCGGCCTGGGCGAGGATGGCCTGGCGGTCGCGTTCGAACCGGGAGGCGGGGGCCTGGGCGGGGGCCGGCTCGGGCGGGGTCTGGGCGAGGGCGGGAGCGGCGGCCAGCAGGGCGGCGGCGATGAGGAAGACGCGGGTCATGGTCATGGTCTCCTGAGGATCAGTAGCGCAGGGCCAGCGACAGGCCGAGGTTGCGGCCCGGCTGGGTCCAGGCGTCCAGGACGGCGGAGGTCGCGGCGACGCCGCGCACGTCGCTCCACCAGCTGTAGGTCTCGTCGAGGACGTTGAAGACGCCGGCGCGGGCGGTGACGAGGTGGCTGACATTCCAGTACGCGGTCAGGTCCAGCAGGGCGAAGTCGTCGCCGACGGCGCAGTTTCCGGCGCAGGCCAGATTGTCCGTATCGGCCTGGTCCTTCGCCTGCGACCAGGTGACGACGGCCTGGGTACCGAACCGGCCGGCGGGGTCGTCGTAGCCGAGGCCGAGGACGACCTTGACCGGGTCGATGGTCTCCAGCGAGCGGACGCCGGCGACCGGGTCGCTGATCTCGCCGTCGGCGTATGCGGCGGCGAAGCGGGCGCTGACGCCGTTGTCCCACCAGATGTTGGCCCTGGCCTCGACGCCGGAGATCTCGACGTCAGAGAAGTTGACGAACTGGTAGACGGCCGGGTCCGCGGGGGTGAAGGAACCCGAGGTCACCCGCTGGCTGATGAAGTCCTCATACTCCGAGCGGAAGCCGACCAGCTGGGCCGAAAGCCGGCCGCCCGCGGCGCGGACGTCGCGCAGGCGGGCGCCGATCTCGAGGCTGCGGCTGGTCTCGGGCTTGAGGTCGGGGTTGGGCAGGGAGGTGTAGCCGAAGGCCAGGTTGGAGAAATAGTTGTTCACCTGGCTCGGCGTCGGCGCCTTGAAGCCTTCACCCCAGCTGCCGAACAGGCCGAAGGTCGGGGTGGCCTGCCAGACCACCCCCAGCCTGGGCGAGACGTGGTCGTCCGACTGGTCGGCGCGGGCGCCGGGATAGAGCGGGTCGTCGGCGGTCGACAGGTCGTAGCTGTCCCAGCGGACGGCGGGGATGATCTTCAGCGCGCCGTCCAGCAGGCCGATCTCGTCCTGGATGAACAGGCCGGCGAGGATAAAGTCGGTCTTCGGGAAGGCGCTGGTCGGGAAGGTTTCGCCCATGGGCGGGACCGTGCCGTCGCGCACGCCCTGCTGGGTCGTTTCGGACCAGTCGCCGCCGAAGGTGAGGCGATGGACGCCGAAGCCGCGGGTGAAGTCTGCGGCGACGCCGCGGACCGCGTTGTCGAAGGTGTTGTCGCGGATGCGGTCGGTCCCGACCCGGTCCTCGAAGGTGAACTGGCGGGTGGTCGCGTCCTGTCGGTAGAACGACACCTGACCCCGCTCGAGGCCCAGCACGTCCTTCAGCCGCCAGTCGAGGCTGAAGCGCTCGCGCTCCGTCGTGTCGGCGGCGATCAGGTTCAGGACGGCGGTGGCCGAGGCGGGCGGGGCGGCGACGCTGCGGGTGGTGCGGCCGCTGAGGACGACGGCGTCCATGTCGCTCCGGACGCTGTCGTACGTCAGACGCAGGCTGTGACCCGGGGCGACGTCCCACACCAGCTTGCCCAGCCAGGCGTCGGACGCGATCTCCTGCGGATTGGGCAGGGTGCGGCTGGAGTAGACGTAGGACGGCGTGGGGACGCCGCCGACCAGCACGGTCTGGGTCTCCTCGCCGGTGCGGTCGCCCTGGTTCTCCGTCTCCCGGCTGTCGCGGCCGGTCCAGGCCAGAAGGCCCGAGACGGCGCCGCTGCGGCCGGCGATGACGGCGGATCTGGTCAGGCCCTCGTCGGCGGAGTTGTAGCCGACGCGGGCGCGGGCCCCGAAATTCTCACCGGGGCGCAGCAGGTCGGCCGGGTCGCGGGTGGTGAAGCTGACGGCGCCGGCGACGCCGTCGGAGCCGTAGAGGGCCGAGGCCGGGCCACGCAGGATTTCGACCGACTTCATCAGGTCCAGGTCGGCGTAGCCGCCGCGCCCGACGCTCTGGGCGCCGAAGACGAAGCCGTCGGGCGAGCGCACCCCGTCGACGATCACAAGCACCCGGTCGCCGCCGATCCCGCGGATGGTGAACCCCTCGGCGCCCGCCCGCCCGGCCGTACCGAGGGCGGCCCCGAACCGGGCCGGCTGGGTGACGACGCTGACGCCCGGCTCGAAGCGGATCAGGTCCTTGATGTCGGTCGCCAGCATGGTTTCGATGTCGTCGGCGGTGAAGACGGTGACCGTAGCCGGCGTCTCGTCGGCGCGCGTCTCCGTGCGGGTGGCCAGGACGGTGACGGCGGCCAGTTCCTGCGGCTCTGCCGAAGCCGCCAACGCGTCGGGGTCTTCCGCCCGGGCCGGCCCGGCGGCGGCGGTCAGGGCGGCGAGCCCGGCGGAGAGGAGAAGCGTGCGCATCGAAACGGCCCCGGTCGCGAGAGGTCGTTCAATTACTGCGAACGATTATCAGAATCAACCGCAATAAGAGCGCGACTATTCGTGACGCGGATTTAAGCTGACAGCGGGCCGCCGGGGGCGGCATCCTCGGCCGTCAGGGAGGGACACGTCATGAGCATCGACCCAGCGGCCGAGACCGCGCGCTGGCTGGCGACCATTTCGCCGGAGGACCTCGAACGGGCCGTGGCCTATACGCGCGGCGGCCATTGGCTGCTGCTGTGGGGCGCGGTCGTCAGCATCGTCGTGGCCTGGATCATCATCCGCACCGGGGTGCTGAGCGGCATCCGCGACCGACTGGAGCGGCGGCGCAAACGACCCAAGCTGGTGTCCTTGGTGGTCGGCGTGACCTGGGTGCTGATGGATTTCGTCCTGACCTTGCCGTGGGCGATCTATCAGGGCTGGTGGCGCGAGACGCAGTACGGGCTGACTGAACAGCCGCTGGCGGGCTGGCTGACCGAGGCCTTGATGGACGCCGCGATCACGGTCGTCTTCCTCGGACTGCTGATCGTCGGCCTGTACGCGATCATCCGGCATGCGCGGCGGCTGTGGTGGGCCTGGGGGGCGGGGCTGACGGCCGTGGCCGTGGTCTTCATGCTGATCGTCTCGCCGATCTTCATCGAGCCCCTGTTCAACGACTACACGCCGGCGCCGGACGGGCCGATGCGCGATGCTGTGGTCGAACTGGCCCATGCCACGGGCACGCCGGACGACAAGATCTATATCTACAACGGGTCGAAACAGTCGGACCGCTACACCGCCAATGTCTCGGGCCTGTTCGGCTCGGCGCGGGTGGCGATGAGCGACGTGATGTTCGCCAAGGGGGCCGACCTGGCCGAGGTGCGGGGCGTGGTGGGCCACGAGATGGGCCACTATGTCCATATGCACTCGCTGTGGATGACCGGGATCATGATCCTGCTGGCGGGGCTGGCGTTCTGGTTGATCGACCGGCTGTTCCCGCTGGCGAAGCGGCTGCTGGGCGCCAACCGGGAGGGCGACATTTCGGACCCCGCCGGCCTGCCGGTGCTGGCGGCCATAGGCGCGGTCATCGGCCTGCTGCTGACGCCGGTGACGAACACCATGATCCGGCTGATCGAGACCGACGCCGACCAGTTCTCGCTGGTCCACGCCAATGAGCCTGACGGACTGTCGAAGGCCCTGATCAAGACGGCCGAGTATCGGGCGCCGTCGCCGTCGGCGATCGAGGAGATCCTGTTCTACGACCACCCCTCGGTCGAGAACCGCATCCGCATGGCCATGGAGTGGAAGGCGACGCATCCGGCCGGCGCGCCGGCGGCTAGACCGACGCCGTAAGACCGGGACGCTCGTTGTCCCAGATCATGTGCAGGATGGACCAGAGGCCGTCGGGCCCCCGGCAGAGCTGGATCGAATTGATCCCGCGGCGCTCGGGTTCGGCGTCCTCCGGGGCGGTTCGGGCTTCGTAGATCGACCAGACGTGGGCCATGTTGCCGAACTCGGTGATGCGGCGGCTGATCTCGACCTCGAAGAAGCCGTTGGCGGCGAAGAAGGGGGTGACGTTGGCCTGGTATTCCTCGCGGCCCATGACGATCATGGTCGGGCGACCGTCGGCGTCCAGGCCCGTGCGGGCCTGACGGCTGTCGGGGTGGAAGATCTCGCGCTGGGTCGCCCAGTCGCGCGGCCCGGCGGGGCCGGAGATGCAGGCGTACATGGCGTCCACGACGGCGCCGATATCGCCGCGGTCGACCATCAGGCGCGCTTCCGCACGAAGACGGTCCCGGCCGAATAGCCGGCGCCGAAGCTGCAGATCAGACCGGTGTCCCCGGGGGCCATGTCCTGCTGACGCAGGTGGAAGGCGATGATCGAGCCGGCCGAGGAGGTGTTGGCGTAGTCGTCGAGGATGATGACGTTCTCCTCGGGCGTCGGCTCGCGGCCCAGCACCTTGCGGCCGATGAACTGGTTCATGTTGATGTTGGCCTGGTGCAGCCACATCCGCTTCAGGGTCGCGGGGTCGACGCCGAGGTCGGCGGCGTGGTCGACGATCATGTCCGACACCATCGGCACCACGTCCCGGAACACCTTGCGGCCCTGCTGGATGAACAGCTTGTCCGGCCGGCCGATGCCCTCGGGCGCGGCGTTGTTGAGGAAGCCGAAATTGTTACGGATGTTGTTCGAGAAGACGGTCTTCAGCCGCGTGCCGAGGATGTCCCAGCCGCCCGGACCGGCCTGATCGGACGATTCGACGATGACGGCGGTGGCGACGTCGCCGAAGATGAAATGGCTGTCGCGGTCCTTGAAGTTCAGATGCGCCGAACAGACCTCGGGGTTGACCATCAGCACGGCCTTGACCGAGCCGGAGGCGATGAAGTCCGCCGCCGTCTTGATGCCGAAGGTGGCCGAGGAGCAGGCCACGTTCATGTCGAAGGCGAAGCCGTCGATGCCCAGCGCCTGCTGCACCTCGATCGACAGGGCGGGATAGGGCCGGGGCATGTTGGAGGCGGCGCAGAGGACGGCGCCGATCTCCGAGACCGGCTTGCCCCAGGCGGCGATGGCCTGGCGCGCGGCGGCGACGGCCATTTCGGCCATGACCGAGAGCTCGTCGTCCGGGCGTTCGGGGATGTTGGGGGCCATGCGGGCGGGGTCGAGGACGCCCGCCTTGTCGAGCACGAAGCGCGACCTGATGCCCGAGGCCTTCTCGATGAACTCGACCGAGGAGGGGGTCAGTTCGGCGACGTCGCCCTCGGCGATCTCGGCGGCGTGGTCGGCGTTGAACTGCGCGGCATACGCATTGTAGGCGGCGACCAGTTCTTCGTTGGAGATCGACTGTTCAGGGGTGAACAGGCCGGTGGCGGCGATGACGGCGTGGGTCAAACTCTTCTTTCCCTATCGCTCGGCGCGGGGCGCCTCGCTGCTTGAGGGGTGGTCCGTTGCGTTGAGGTACGGTCTTGATAGGCCCGTCCGTCGCGGCGGTCGAGATGGGTCATCCGGCGCGCGACTCCGCGGCCTCGTGCCGGGCCAGCAGGCGGTGGGCGGCGTCGAGGTGGAGGCGCTCGACCATGCGGTAGCCGACCCGGATGGCGCCCTTGCCCCGGGCGTCGGCGGCGGCGAAGGCGGAGACGACTTCGCGAGCCCGGGCGACCTCTTCGGGGGTCGGGGAGAAGGCGGCGTTGGCGGCCTCAATCTGGGCCGGATGGATCAGGCTCTTGCCGTCGAAGCCGAAGGCGCGGCCCTGCAGGCATTCGGCGCCAAGCCGGTCGGCGTCGTCCGTGGCGTTGACCACGCCGTCGATGGCCAGCAGGCCGTGGCCGCGCGCGGCGGCGACGACGGCGGCGAGCCACGGCTTCAGCGGCTCGCGGTCGGGACCGAGGACGAGGTTCATCCGCTCGCCGAAGTCGTTGATCCCCAACATCAGCGCAGTGAGCGGCGCGCCGGCCCCGGCGATGGCGTCGAGCCGCAGGACCGACAGCGGGGTCTCGACCATGATCCACAGGTCGACGTCGGCCGGCAGGCGGTCGGCGACGGCGCGGACGGCCTCGGGGCTCTCGATCTTGGGGGCGACCGCGAAGTCGGGCTTGTGAACGCAGAGGGCGGCCAGATCATCCGCGCCCCAGGGCGTGTCGAGGCCGTTGACGCGGACCCCGACCCGACCGCCGAAGCCGCCCGCCGAGAGGGCCTCGACGGCGGCCTGGCGCGCCCCGGCCTTGGCGTCGGGGGCGACGGCGTCCTCGAGGTCGAGGATGACGGCGTCGGCGTTCAGGCCGCGCGCTTTCTCGATCGCGCGCGGATTGCTGGCGGGCAGGTAGAGGACCGAGCGGGTGAGCTGCATCAGACCCGGCCCGTGACCGGGATCAGGGCCCCGGTGATCGCGCGGCTGGCGGGGGAGGCGAGGAACAGCATGACCCGGGCGAGGTCGGACGGCTGGACCCATTTCGCGGGGTCGGCGTCGGGCATGTCCCTGCGGTTCTGGTCGGTGTCGAGAATCGAGGGCAGGACGGCGTTGACGGTCACCGAGGTCGATTTCAGCTCCTCGGCCAGGGCCTCGGTCAGGCGGTGGACGCCGGACTTGGAGGCGGCGTAGGCGCCCATGCCCGCCGCCGCTTTCAGGGCGCCATTGGCCCCGACGTTGACGATGCGGCCTTCGTCGGCGCGTTTCAGATGGGGCAGGGCGGCGCGGCTGGCGTTCAGGGCGGTGGCCAGGTTGAGGGCGAACATCCTCGCCCAGGCGGGTTCCGGGTCTTCTGTCGTTTGCCAGACGAAGCCGCCGGCGATGTTGAGCAGGGCGTCGAGCCGGCCGAACCGGGCGGCGACCGCGTCGATGGCCGTCGCCGCCGAGGCGGGGTCGGTCAGGTCGACGCCGCCCAGTTCGAGAACGCCGTCGGGCGCGGTCTGTCCGCTGGCGTGGTCGATGATCGCCACCTTCAGCCCGTCGGCCAGGGCCGCCTCGACGACGGCGCGGCCCAGCGCGCCATGGCCGCCCGTGATTGCGATGACCCGATCCGACATGCCGCGCCCTCCATAAAAATCCAGTCCGAAGCGTCCGAACCGTCCGAAGCGTCCAATGCTACGGACTACGCCGTCGAAAAAACACCGTCCGAAGCGGCCGAAGCGTCCGTTGCGTCCGCGTGGCTCAGCCGAAGACCCGGGCCATCAGCCGTTCCAGAGCATGGGCGTCCGCTGCGTCAAAAGCGGACGTCTCGGTCGCGTCGACGTCGAAAACCGCGATCAGGGCGCCGGAGGGGTCGAAGACGGGCACCACGATCTCGCTGGCCGAGCGGCTGTCGCAGGCGATGTGGCCGGGGAAGGCGTGGACGTCGTCGACGATCTGCGTCGCGCGATCCCGGGCCGCCGTCCCGCAGACGCCGCGGTCGAAGGCGATTCGCAGACAACCCAGCGTGCCTTGGTAGGGGCCGACCACCAGTTCGTCGGCCTTGTCGGGATCGACGACGTAGAAGCCGGTCCAGAAGAAGACGGGGAAGGCGTCGGCCAGCATGGAGGCGACGGTGGCCATGCGCGCCGTCCGGTTGGGCTCGCCGTCCAGAACGGCCAGGATTTCAGCCTCGACCTCGGCGTAGCGGGCGGCCTTGTCGGCGGGGCGGTCGTCGCGGGCGACATAGGACATGCGAGGGGCTCCGGAAGGTCGGCCGACGCATATAGGGGGCCGTCGGGCGGCTGGCGAGGGGGACGATTTCGCCTGACAGGCGAGTGGGCAAGCCTCTGATTCCCGTGGACAACTACGCCTGCGTCATAAAAAGGCCGCGGTCCGGCAACGCTTTGTCGGAAACCAGCGTTAACCTTGACAGATGGTTAACTGGACCGGACTGTCCCCGTCGCGCAAAGGTACGCGCCGGGCGGGGGGCTGCCCGCAGTAATCGTGCGAGGGGGAGTATGAGCGAGGGCCGATCCAATCCGGAAGACCGGTCCCGCTTCAGCCGCGGACGGGGCCCCGTCGCCATAGCGGCGGTGGCGGGAGTCCTGGCCCTGACCGCCCTCGGCATGGCCTCGTGCGGCGACCGGGGCGGCATGCGCTTCTGGCAGCGCAACGACGCCGCCTCCAACGCCTGCCCGCGTCCGGCCTCCCTGACCGGATCCGAGTTCAACGCCCAGGAGACCGGACTGCGGGCGCTGCGCCGCGCCGCCTTCCGCGGCGACTTCTTCGCCCAGCTGGAGCTGGGCGCCCGCTACGCCGCCGTGCGGGCCACCGACAAGAATATCGAGGACCCGATCGAGAGCGCCACCTGGTACGCCATGGCGCTGGCCAACGACGAGGGCTACGCCCCGATCAACCGGGTGGACCGCGGCGGCTTCGGCGGCTGGCGGCCGCTGTCCAGATACGACGACTGCCGGGCCTACGAACGGCACATGGCCTATCAGCGGCTGGACCGCCAGCTGGGCCAGATGACCCGGGAAGAGCAGGAGGCGGTGCGCGACCGCGTCATCTACATCCTGTCGACCCAGGACGCCTACGGCTACCGCACCCTGGCCCGGCTGCACGACGGCCTGTACGGCCCGTTCGGCGAGCCCGAGGACAACCGCGAGGCCCGCGAGGCCTGGGGCCGCAACCTCGCCGGCAACAGCCGCGACCGCAACCGCCGCGGCTACTGGGCGGCGACCAACCTGTTCCAGCGCAACGACGTCGACGCCTATCTGTACAACTATCTGGCGGTGCAGACCGGCGACGTCGGGGCCTATGTCCTGCTCAAGGATTTCGAGCGCTCGGCCCCGAGCCGCGACCAGTACCAGCGCTTCGTGGAGGCCAAGGCGCGCCAGTGGACGCCGCCGTTCGAATTCTACCCCAACACCGCGCCCCAGTCGGGCGTGCCCTTCTCGGACGAGAGCCGGCCGCGCGGCGACGCCTATGAATACGCCCTGGGCCGGATGGGCGGCGAACTGCCGTTCGTCCACGTCGGGCGGGCGCTGCGCTATCTCGGGGTGACCGACACGGTCGCCCAGCGGCCCGAGGACCTGTCCAAGCGCCAGATCGAGACGCTGGAGGCCATGCTGGGCCATCCGATGGAAGGCCGGCTGTCCTACCTGGAGCGCGTCCGCGCCATCCAGATGGCCGCCATCAACGGCTCGTCCGAGGCCCAGCTGGTGCTGGCGGTGATGTACGCCGAGGGCGTCGGCCTGCCGGC
The DNA here is from genome assembly GCF_030704825.1 of Brevundimonas sp. GTDB lineage: Bacteria > Pseudomonadota > Alphaproteobacteria > Caulobacterales > Caulobacteraceae > Brevundimonas. The sequence continues at coordinate 44,023 of NZ_JAUYNX010000030.1, forward strand.
CGACTACGCCCGCGCCTTCAAATGGTTCGAGGAGGCCGCGCGTCAGGGCAGTCCCGAGGCCAAATTCGCCATGTCGAGCTATTTCGCCCTCGGCGTCGCGGGCGTGGCCGACCAGGACAAGGCCCAGGCCGTCGCCTTCCGCATCGACTCCGCCCTGTCCGGCTTCGGCCCCTCGGCCGGCCGCCTGCAGGCGGTGCTGGCCCAGGTCTCCCGTTCGCAGCAGCGCCGCTAGGAGGGCGTGAACTCATGACGACCCGCACCCCCCTCGGCCTGATCGGCGGCGTCGCCCTGATCGCCGCCGCCATCGTCGGTTTCGCCGCCGCGGACGCTCCCGCCCACGCCCAGGTCGCGGCCAAGGTCGAGAGCCAGACGCGGCCGAATTTCGGCGTGCTGCTGGACCCGCCGACGCGCACCTACCGCAACCGCGGCTCGCATCACCGGCGCTACGACTACGGCCGGCACCGTCCCGACTGGCGCCCCGGCCCCTACCGGCCCGGCGGCGAGGAGATCGTCCTGGTCGACTGCGGCGGCAATCCGGGCACCGGAGCCGTCGAGGACGCTGTGCGCCGGGTGCGGCCCGGCGGCACCCTGGTGATCCGCGCCCGCGGCGGCGCCTGCGTCGGCTGGCTGAACATCGACAAGCCGATGACCATCATCGGCGAAGGCGGCTTCGATCCCCGCCGCTGGACGAGCAACCCCGAGCCGACGCTCGTGGCCCCCGACGGCCTGCCGTGCATGACGGTGGCGCAGGGCGTGCGGGTCGAGGTCCGCGACATGGTCTTCGCCTCACTGCGCGCGGGCGACGCCGCCTGCATCGTCGGCTACGGCGCCGAGATCGTCATGAGCCGGGTCGGCTTCCGCCACGCCGGCGACGAGGCCGCCATCTACGCCGACGGCGGCCTGCTGCACATACGCGACGTGGTCATCGACGCCCAGACCATCGCCCCGGCCATCGTCGCCGACGGGGCCGTGCTGGACGCCTGGGAGATGGTCGTCACCGGCGCCCAGTCGGGCCTCGAACTGATCCCCGGCGCGGGCCAGACCTCGCGCATCGTCTCCACGACCCTGAAGGGCACCGGCGCGCCCAACGCCTTCGGACCCCGCTCGATCGGCGTCTTGATCCGCTCGGGCCGCGACTACGGCCGGGTCGAGATCGAGAACACCGCCATCGTCGGCTATGTCGAGGGCGTGGCCATCGAGGGCGCCTCGGTCGACATCAAGAACAGCCGCGTGGGCCGCTCCGACAAGGGGGTGGTGCTCTACAACGGCGAACTGCGCCTGAGCGACAGCCGCATCCGGGCCTCGACCGTCGGCGTCGCCGCCGCCTCGGGCCATGCGGTGGTGGTCAACAACGTCTTCTCGGGCGTGCGCGAGGTGATCTACGCCGAGAACCGCGCCACGGTCGAAGCCAGCGGCAACCGCGTCTGGTCGCAGTACATCTGCCGGGCCCAGTTCCGCGACCGCTACAACGGCCGCTACGAGCCCTACTGGCGCCCCGGCCAGGGCTGGGAGTGCATGTACGGCTCCTATCCCCAGAACTGGTGGCAGGACGAGGACGGCCTGTTGGGCCTGCCCTACCAGGACGACGGCTATCAGCTGGAGGGCTATCGCGACTACCAGGGCGGCCGCGGCTGGTACGACCGCGACGGCCGCTACATCCAGGACGACCGCTACCAGGGCGAGGACCGCTGGAGCCGCGGGGGGCGGCGGCGGTAGGCGCGGAGGGACTCGAACCCCCAACCAGACCGTTATGAGCGGTCGGCTCTAACCATTGAGCTACGCGCCCTCCGGGACGACGGCTTGGCCTAGCAGGCGGTCCGGCGACTTGCCAAGCGCGATCCGCCGGCCGCGTGTCTGTCGGCGAATTCACCCCGATGAATGGAACCTGCCATGGGCGCCCGGGCGTTCATTCAGACGCCAACGGCCAAGGTGCGGCCATGGTCCTCGCCCACCCTCGGCGGAACGGACCGCCCGCTTCCAGGAGTTTGACCCATGAACCGCCCCGCCGCCGCCGTCGCCTCGCCCGCCCTGTCCAATCGCATGCTGCTGATGAGCGGCGCGGTGATGGCCGCCGCCGCCCTGTTCGCCGCCGCCCCCGCCGCGCGCGCCCAGTCGCAGCCGGAAGGCGGCGCGCCGATGATGATCCACGCCGTGGCCGACCGGCCGGCGCTGAACCTGTCCGCCTATGGCGAGGTCAGGACCGCGCCGGACATGGCCACCATCAGCTTCGGCGTGGTCACCGAGGCGGCGACCGCCGCCGAGGCGATGAGCCAGAACGCCGCGCGGATGAACCAGGTCATGGCCGCCCTGCGCCGCGCCGGCATCGCCGAGCGCGACGTCCAGACCTCGGGCCTGAACCTGTCGGCCCAGTACGACTACGTCCAGAACGAGCCGCCCCGGCTGCGCGGCTACCAGGCCAACAACCGGGTGACGGTGATCATCAACGACCTGGACGCCGTGGGCGCGACCGCCGACGCCGTGGTCGCCGCCGGCGTCAACCAGATCGACGGCATCTCGTTCGGCCTGAAGGACCCCACCGCCGCCGAGAACCAGGCCCGCCAGCTGGCCGTGCGCAATCTGCAGGCCAAGGCGGCCCTGTACGCCCAGGCCCTGGGCGTGGAGCTGGGCGGCATCCGCTCGCTGTCGGAAGGCGGCGGCTATTCGCCCCAGCCGCCCCAGCCGATGTACGCCCGGGCCGAAATGGCCATGGACGCCGCCTCGACCCCGGTCGCCGCGGGCCAGCTGACGGTGCGGATCGACATCACCGGCGTGTACGACCTGAACCGCTAGATCGTCCCGACGGATGAGGAACGAAGGCCCCGGCGCCCGTCGCCGGGGCCTTTTCGCGCTCAGTCCGAGCCGCGGGCCAGCATCAGGCCCACGGCCAGGTTCAGCACATTGGAAACCAGGGCGACGGCCAGCCGCGTGACGGAATCCAGCTCTATCCAGAACAGGGGGCCGCTCCAGGGCAGCCCGGTGACGGTGAGCGGCAGGAAGGTCACCTGGTTCGGCTCCAGGCCGAGGGTCGCCAGTCCGATCGGCACGGCCAGCATGGTGGAGACGACGGAGGCGAGCACGAAGGCCCCGTACAGGGGCCAGCGGACGGCGCGCAGGGTGCGTTCCATGATGATCCTCCGACAGGGGAGGGGAGGCCGGAACCCGGCGGCCGTCAAGCCGCGCGCTTGATCTCGTTGCGGTCGTCCAGCAGCACCACGGTCGGGGACCACTGGCGGGCCTGTTCCTGCGGCATCTGGCCGTAGGTCACGACGATGACCTTGTCGTTCCTCTGCACCAGGCGGGCGGCGGCGCCGTTGACGCCGATGACGCGCGAGCCGCGCGGGGCCTCGATGGCGTAGGTGGTGAAGCGCGCGCCGTTGGTGATGTTCAGCACATCGACCTGCTCGTGCGGAAAGATGCCGGCGGCGTCCAGCAGGTCGGCGTCGATGGCGATCGAGCCTTCGTAGTCGAGATCGGCCTGGGTCACCGTGGCGCGGTGCAGCTTGGCCTTCATCAGGGTGACCAGCATGGGGAGTGCGGTCCGGATGTGACGCGGGGCGATAGGCCCCCGCTCGCAGATGGCTCATATAGGGGTTCCGGCCCCGGCCATCAATCGCCGTCGTTGCGATGCAGCATCCGATGCTGCGCCGCCGCTCGCGCGTTACGGGCAGTTCATTTGACGGCCGGCTCCGCCGCTCTATGGTCGAAATGTGGCCATGACCCGGCCCGCGTCCCGGACGACTTCCCTCCCCATGAAGCAGTTTTTCCTGACCGTGCTTGGCGTCTTCGCCGGCCTGTTCCTCTTTCTGGTGGTGGTGCCCTTCGTCCTGATCCTCGGGGCGATCGGCGCGGCCTCCTCCAGGGAGCCGACACCCGCCCATACGGTGCTGGAACTGGACCTGCGCGAGGGGGTGAGCGACCAGACCCCGACCAATCCGTTCGCCCTGTTCGGCGGCTCGGGCCTGTCGACCATGCAGATCGTCGACACCCTGGCCCAGGCCGGGGACGACGCCCGGGTCAAGGTGCTGCTGATCCGCCTGCCCGAGGGCGGGATCACCCCCGCCGCCGCCGACGAGATCCGCCAGGCCGTGCGGCGCTTCCGCGCCTCGGGCAAGCGGGTCATCGCCCACAGCCAGGGCTTCCAGCCGGTCGGGACGGCCATCTCCAGCTATATGATCGGGGCCTCGGCCTCGGAACTGTGGATGCAGAACACGGCCGGCTTCCAGCTGGCGGGCTTTTCGGCCGACAGCGTCTTCCTGGGCCGGGCCTTCGACAAATACGGCGTCAACGCCGAGTTCGAGCAGCGCTACGAGTACAAGAACGCCGTCAACGAATACACCGAGAGCGACTTCACTCCGGCCCATCGCGAGGCGATGACGGCGTGGATGACCTCGATCTACACCTCGGCCCTGGCCAATGCGGCCCAGGATCGGAAGGTCACGCCGGCGGCGCTGCGGACGACCATCGAGGCCGGGCCGTATTCGTCGGCCCAGGCCCTGCAGCGCCGGCTGATCGACAAGATCGGCCAGGTCGAGGAGGCCGAGGCCGAGGCGAAGCGCCGGGCCGGCCGCAACGCCGAGATCGTGGAATTCGCCGACTACGCCGACTCGCAGGGCGAGCGGGCCGGCTCGGGCCGCAACGCCATCGCCATCGTCGGCGGCGAGGGCGGCATCATGACCGGCACGGGCGGAGGCGACCCGTTCGGCGGCGGCTCGTCCATCATGTCGGACGACCTGGCCGAGGCCCTGTACGACGCCATCGAGGACAAGAGCGTCAAGGCCATCGTCTTCCGCGTCTCCTCGCCGGGCGGTTCGCCCGACGCTTCGGAACAGATCCTGGCGGCGGTGCGCGCGGCGAAGGCTGCGGGCAAGCCGGTGGTGGTGTCGATGGGCGACTACGCCGCGTCCGGCGGCTACTGGATCAGCTCGGAAGCCAACTGGATCGTGGCCCAGCCCTCGACCCTGACCGGCTCGATCGGCGTGTTCGGCGGCAAATTCGTGCTGGCCGACGCCCTGGGCCGGTTCGGGCTCGACATGCGCAACCTGTCGGTCGGCGGCGACTACGCCGACGCCTTCTCGCCGTCCCAGGACTTCACCCCGGCCCAGCGCGCCGCCTTCGCGGCCCAGATCGACCGGACCTACGAGGAGTTCATCGCCCGTGTCGCGGCCGGCCGGCGCCTGCCGCCCGCCCGGGTGCGCGAGATCGCCCGCGGCCGGGTCTGGACCGGCGCCCAGGCGAGGCAGATCGGCCTGGTCGACCAGCTGGGCGGGATCGAGGAAGCCATCGCCAAGGCGCGCGAACTGGCCCGCATCCCGGCCGACGAGTCGGTGCGCTTCAAGCGGTACCCGGAGGCCCAGTCGCCGTTCGAGGCCCTGTCCGAGGCCTTCGGCGTCTCGGGCGAGGCGGCGCGGGTGCTGGTCGGGATCGGCGGGGTCATGAACGACCCGGCGGCCGAGGCGACGGTTCGTCGCATCCAGACCGACCGCGCCCGGGCCTCCGGGGCGTCGGTGCTGGCGGATCAGCCGTACTGAGCCGGAACACTCGCCTGTGAAGGAGCCGGTCATTGACCGTTCACCCTTGCGGACCGACATTGGGAGTTCGACGTTGTATCCAGCGTCTGCGAAGGTGATCTGATGACCGAGTCCGACCGTCTGATCTTCGGCCCGGCGGCGCGCCGCCCGGCAAGCGGCTGGCTGGCCCCGGTTCTCTGGCTGGGCGGCGTGATCGCGACCGTCGCGGCCATGGCCGTCGGCGCGGTGCTGGCGGTGTTTACCGCGGTCGCCGTGGCCGTCATCGCCCTGTTCGCCGCCGTCCTGGTCTTCTTCGCCGGCCTCGCCCTGGGCGCGCGCCGCAAGGCCGTGATCCGCACCCGCCGCGCCGACGACGTCATCGAGGCCCGCAAGGTCGACGGCGCCTGGGTCGCCTACGGCTGGGAGCGGCCGGGCCGATAGGCGGTGCTGGTCGTCAAGGACGCGCCGTCCCCCAATTTCGACGCCCGTCGGGCCCCGCCCGACATGCTGGTGCTTCACTACACCGGGATGAAGACGGCGAAGGCCGCCGTCGCCCGCCTGCAGGATCGCGAGGCCAGGGTTTCCGCCCACTATGTGGTCGACGAGGACGGTTCGATCCTGCGGCTGGTGGCCGAGGAGCGCCGCGCCTGGCACGCCGGCAAGGGGGCCTGGCAGGGCGAGACGGACTGCAACGCCGCCTCGATCGGCGTCGAGATCGTCAATCCGGGCCATGAGTTCGGCTATCGCGACTTTCCCGAGGTCCAGATCGACGCGGTGATCAGCCTGGTCAGCGACATCCGCACCCGCTGGACCATCCCCGACGCCCGCATCATCGGCCATTCCGATCTCGCGCCCGACCGGAAACAGGATCCGGGAGAGCTGTTCCCGTGGAAGCGGCTGGCCGCGGTCGGCCACGGCCTGTGGTTCGAACCGGCGCATGAGCGGATCGCCGCCCTGGGCGCGCCGCTGGGCATGGGCGACGAGGGGCTGGGCGTGGTGGTGCTGCGCGCCGGCCTGCACCGGCTGGGCTACGCCCTGACGCCCGGCGGCGACTATGACGACGCCACCCGTCTGACCGTCGAGGCCTTCCAGCGCCACTGGCGGCCGGCGCTGGTGAACGGCGTCGCCGACGGCGAGACGCGGGCGACCCTGATGGGGGTGCTGCAACTGGCCACGGCGGAGAGCGTGACGGGGGTGCTGTCGTGACCAAACAGCCGACCAGGGCGGAGCGGGCGGCGGAGCGCGAGGCGGATTTGGCCGGGCGGCGCCAGCACTGGCTGGAGGTGGAGCGGCCGAAGATGAAGGCGAAGGTGCTGGCCGAGGTCGAGCGCCGGGGACTCGCCTCCTTCATGAACCGGACCCGCTGGGAGAGGCTGTGCGAGGCCGTGTACGCGGAACTGCCCTTCCCGCCGGCCTTCGACCTGCAGACCGTCCTGGGCCAGCGCGAGCCGCTCATGGACACGGACGCGCCGTCTTTCTGGGGGTCCTGGTCTGAGCTGGAGCCGTTCTTTGAAATCGAATGGCTGAGGGTCGCGCCCCGCTGGTCCCGACACGTGGCCATGCTGCTGCCGGACGAGGTGATCGATTGCGGCGACGCGTTCCGCGACCTGCTCGTGCGGCTGGGCGTGCCGTTTCGCGAGGACGAGGCGAAAACCTTCTGGATCTACGGCTACGCCCCGGCCGATCCGGCGACGTTGACGTCGCCGCCCGAAACGCCCACCTAGGCCCCGTCAGACGGCCGGGCGGTCGCGGCGGGGGTTATGCCTCCGTCGAGGAAAGTCCGGGCTCCACGGTGAAGAGGCGGCGGGCAACACCCGCCCGGGGCGACCCGAGGGATAGCGCCACAGAAAGCAAACCGCCTGCCCCTCGGGGCAGGGAAGGGTGAAAGGGTGGGGTAAGAGCCCACCGCGTGCCTGGCAACAGGGACGGCATGGCAAGCCCCGCCTGGAGCAAGACCGAATAGGGATGTCGCGCGGGGTTCGCCTCGCAGGGTTCACCGCCCGAGGCGTCCGGGTAGGTCGCGAGAACCATCCGGCGACGGGTGGTCCAGAGGAATGATCGTCGCCGTCCTTCGGGACGGAACAGAATCCGGCTTACAGGCCGTCTGACGTTATTTTGGGCGCTATCGCTCGCTGCCTGAGCGCGGACCGTCACCCTCCGACTGAATCGGAGGGTCCCGACCCGCGCCTAGAAGCGCTTGCGGGCCTTGTCGGCGGCGTCGATCAGACGGAGGCCGGAAATCTCCGCGGCGTCCGCGGTGAGGTCCATGGCGGCCGGGGGCGGATCCTTGACGACCACGATGCCGTCCACGGCCCGGGGGGACATGGGCCTGGTGGGGTCGGCGGGAGGAGGCTTGGTCGACATGAGCCTAGAACCCGCGCTCCCGCGGAGGGTTCCGCAGGCGAACCCGACGAGCCGGCGGGAACGAAACGCCCCGTCGGCCATTACCGCGCGGGATGAGTACGCTTACCGACACAGCCGCCTCCCCCGTCTCCATGGATGAAGCCGAGGAGGCTTCCGCCCACATCGAGGAACAGGTGGCGAGGGCGAAGGCCATCCTGATCGAGTTTCGCTCCGTCCTGACCGAACTGGCGGCCAACGACTCCTGAGTCCCGCGCGGAACCGCCGGGGCACGCGGTCGAGGACCGCGCGGCCACCTCGGCCGAGGCCGTCGCCCCGAAACCAGATCGAAATCCAGCATGGGCGGTTGAAACCGGTCCCGGGGTCCGGGCTTCAGGGACACGTCCCAATACTATCCACGTTCTATGTATGTTCTCATCGTTACAGCGTTTCCCGCGCTCGATCAGGTTAATCGGCGTCAACTAATCCCATTGAGGCCCAGTTAATCCCATGCTATCCCATTCGCTCTGAGGGCGTTTCACGGGACAGAGGGGCGGATCTAGCGGTCCGAGTTGGGCAGGGCGTGTTTCTCTCGACCTATGAGAAACAGTTGGACGGGAAGCGACGCCTGCTGATTCCGCAGGAGTTCCGCACCGCCGACAACGGCGCCGAACACGGCGTCTTCTGCTTTTTCGCCCTGGCGTCCGACTGTCTCGAGGCCGGCGGCGACCGGCTGATGGCCGAATACGTCTCCCGTATCGAGGCCTTGCCGTTCGGCAGCGACAAACGCACCGCGCTGGAGGAAACCTTCTACGCCGGGCAGCGGCCCCTGTCGTACGACGGCGGCGGCCGCATCACCCTGCCGGAAAGCCTGTGCCAGGACGCCGGGCTGGGCGAGGACGTGGTCGTCGTCGGCCTGGGCGCGCGCTTCCAGATCTGGGACCGGGCGCGGTGGAAGGCCCGGCTCGACGCCCGCCGCGCCCTGGCCCGCCAGGTCATGAACGGGGAGGAGGCATGAGCCCTCACGCCCCGGTTCTGCTGGACGAGGTGATCGAGGCCCTGGCCCCCGTGCCCGGCGACGTGATCATCGACGCCACCTTCGGGGCCGGGGGCTACAGCCGCGCCATCCTGGCGACCGGGGCGACGGTGATCGGACTCGACCGCGATCCGACGGTCCAGCCGCACGCCGACGCGGTGGCCAACGACTATCCGGGCCGGTTCCAACTGATCCGGACGCCGTTCTCGGGTCTGGCCGACGCCTTTGCGCAGTCGGGCGCGGCGCGGCTGGACGGGGTGGTGTTCGACATCGGCGTCTCGTCGATGCAGCTGGACCAGGCCGAGCGCGGCTTCTCCTTCATGCGCGACGGGCCGCTGGACATGCGTATGGGCGACGAGGGCGAGACCGCCGCCGACATCGTCAACACCTGGGACCACGGGCCGATGGCCCACATCTTCAAGCTCTACGGCGACGAGCGGCAGTCGGGCCGGGTCGCCACGGCCATCCTGCGCCGCCGGGTCGAGAAGCCGTTCGAGCGGACCCTGGATCTGGCCGCCGTGGTCGAAAAGGCGCTGGGCGGGCGGCGCGGCGCCGCCACCCATCCAGCCACCCGGGTGTTCCAGGCCCTGCGCATCGCCGTCAACGACGAGCTGGGCGAACTGCGCGCCGGGCTGGAAGCCGCCGAGGCGACCCTGGCGCCGGGCGGGCGGCTGGTCGTGGTCACCTTCCATTCGTTGGAGGACCGCATCGTCAAGGCGTTCCTGACCGAGCGCACCGGCAACGCCCCCGGCGGCTCGCGCCACGCCCCGGTCGCGATCGAAACCCGCAAACCCAGCTTCGTCCTGTCGTTCAAGGGCGCGCGCGAGGCGGGCGCGGCGGAGCTGGCGTCCAATCCGCGCGCCCGTTCGGCCAGGCTGCGCGCCGCCGTCCGCACCGACGCCGCGCCCTGGGGGAGGATCGCCGCATGAGTTCGGCCGTCGCCACCCTGAACCGTCTCTACGCCTGGAAGGTGCGCGGCGTCCGCTGGATCGAGATCATCGGCCTGCTGCTGGTCGCGGCGATGGTGTTCTCGGTCTATCTGGCCAAGGCCGCCGCCGCCCGCGAGGGCGCCCGCATCGCCGACCTCGAGCGCCAGATCACCGAGAACGGCCAGCGGGTGCGCCTGCTGCGCGCCGAGGTCGCCCGGCTGGAGCGGCCCGACCGGCTGGAGGCGCTATCGCGCGGCGCCGGGCTGGCGCCGGTGGACGTGCACCGTCAGGCCACCGCCGAGAGCCTGCCGAACCTGGCCCCGATTCCCGAGCCGCGCCCGGTCGTCATCGCGCCCACGCCGCCGACCGCCGCCGCCCCCGCCGTCGAGGCCGCGACCTCCGTTCCGGAGGCCGCGCGATGAGCGCGCACGATCCGCACGCCGGCGCCCGGCCGGCTCCCTCGTGGGGCGTGCGCCGTTTCACCCCGTCGTGGCGCTGGCTGGCCGAGGCCATGTGGTGGGTCGAGCATGCCTTCGGCCGCGCCCACGCCGACGCCCGCCCCGAGGAAGACACCCGGGTCCGCATCTTCGTCATCCTGAGCGCCTTTTCGGCCGTCTTCGTCTGCCTGGCGGCGGGGGCGGTCCACGCGGCCCTGCTGACCGTGGCGGGCGGCGCCGGGACGGCCTCGCATCCCAATGCGGTGGTGCGCGCCGACCTGGTCGACCGCAACGGGGCCCTGCTGGCCACCAACATCGTCCACTATGGCCTCTATATCGATCCGGCCGAGGTCTGGGACCGGCGCGCGGCGGCGGCGCAGATTCGCCGGGCCCTGCCGCGGGTGTCGGCGACCCGGCTCGCGCGGGCGCTGAACGGCGACCGGCGCCTGCTGGTCATCAACCGGCTGACGCCGCAGGAAAAGGCGGCGGTTCACGCCCTGGCCCTGGGCGGGATCGGCTTCGAGCCCGAGGATGTGCGCGTCTATCCGCTGGGCGAGTCGGGCCGCCATGTGGTCGGCGGCGTCGACACGGGCGGTCAGGGGCTGTCGGCGGCCGAGCGCGCCTTCAACGACGAGATCCGCGCCGCCGGGGCGCGGGGCGAACCCTTCCAGATCTCCATCGACCTGCGCGTCCAGGGCGTGGTCGAGAACGAGCTGGCCGCCGCCGCCATCGCCACGGGCGCCAAGGGCGCGGTGGGCATCGTGACCGACGTCCAGACCGGCGAGGTCCTGGGCATGGCCAGCTGGCCCGCGTCCAACTCGCGCAACCTCGCCTCGTCGGCCACCTACGAGATGGGGTCGGTGTTCAAGACCTTCACCGTCGCCGCCGCCATCGACACCGGCCGGGCCGATATGAACACCCTGCTGGACGCCTCGGAGGCGCTGCAGATCGGCCGCCGCCGCATCACCGACTTCCACGCCCAGAACAAGGTGATGACGCTGGAGGAGGTCTATCTGCACTCGTCCAACATCGGCACCTCCCTGCTGTCGACCCAGATGGGCCCGCGGGTGATGCGCGACTATTTCGACCGCTTCGGCCTGCTGTCGACGGCGCCCTTCGAGATCCCGTCGGAAAATCCGATCCTGCCGCGCGACTGGTCGGATTCGACCCTGGCCTCGCTGTCGTTCGGCTATGGCGTCTCGATCACCCCGCTGCAGATGGCGGCGGCCATGGGAGCCCTGACCAATGGCGGGCGGTTCATTCCGCTGACCCTGCGCAAGGGCGGTCTGCCCGATGCCCGGGCCCGGCAGGTGATCTCGCCGCAAACCTCGCTGACCATGCTGGACCTGATGCGCCGCAATGTCGTGCGCGGCTCGGGCGGACGGGCCGAGGCGCCGGGCCTGCGCGTCGGCGGCAAGACCGGCTCGGCCAACAAGTCGGTCAACGGCCGCTACAGCACCGCCCACGCCGTCGGCACCTTCGCCGGGGTCTTCCCGGCCGACGGCCCGGTCAATGCGCGCCGCTACCAGATCCTGGTGCTGATCGACGAGCCCCAGACCTATCCGCGCACGGGCGGCTTCGTCGCCGCCCCGGCGGTGGGCCGCATCGCCGACCGCATCGCCCCCTTCCTCGGCGTGGCGCGCCGGGCCGACCCGTACCGCACCGCCCTGGGCGACCGCATCCCCGCCTTCGAGGACCTGGAAGGGGACGGGCGATGAGCGCGATCCGCCCCGCCTCGATCAAGCTGTCCGAACTGCTGCGCCGCGACGTGGCCGCCGACCCGCTGATCACCGGCGTCACCGCCGACAGCCGCAAGGTCGCGCCCGGCTCCCTGTTCGTGGCCCTGCCGGGCAGCGCCGCCGACGGCCGCGCCTTCATTCCGCAGGCCCTGTCGCAGGGCGCCGCCGCCGTGCTGGCGCCGGCCGACACCGACGCGGCCATGGCTCCGGTGCTGGTCACATCGGGCGACGTCCGCCGGGCCTACGCCATCGCGGCGCGCAGCTTCTACGGCGCCCAGCCGGCGACCTGCGTGGCCGTCACCGGCACCAACGGCAAGACCTCGGTCGCCGCCTTCTGCCGCCAGATCTGGGCCGCCCTGGGCCTGCATGCCGCGAGCATGGGGACGCTGGGGGTTTTGGCTCAGTCCGGTAACGTTAATCAATCGTTGACCGGCCCGGGGCTGACCAGCCCGGACGCCGCCGACGCCGCCCGGATGCTGGCCGAACTGGCCGCCGGGGGGGTCACCCACCTGGCGCTGGAGGCCTCGTCGCACGGCATCGACCAGCGCCGCCTGGACGGGGTGACGCTGCAGGCCGCGGCCTTCACCAATCTGAGCCAGGACCACCTCGACTATCACGGCGACATGGCCGCCTATCGCGACGCCAAGCTGCGCCTCTTCGAGACCCTGCTGCCGCGCGGCCGCACGGCGGTGCTGAACGCGGACAGCGAGGCCTATTCCAGCTTCGCCGCGGCCTCGATCATGTCGGGACTGGGCGTCATGGGCGTGGGCGAGCGGGGGCGGGACCTGTCGCTGGTCGCCCGCCGGGCCACGCCCGAGGGTCAGCGCCTGACCATCGACGCGCGCGGAACCCTGCACGAGGTGCTGCTGCCGCTGGCCGGGGCCTTCCAGGCGTCGAACGCCCTGGTCGCCGCCGGCCTGTGCATCGCCGCCGGCGAGACGCCAGAGCGGGTCCTGGCGGGGCTGGAGAAGATCACCGGCGCGCAGGGCCGCCTGCAGCGCATTCCGGGCGGCGGGCGCGGCGAGGTCTATGTCGACTACGCCCACACCCCCGACGGGCTGGAGACGGTGCTGAAGGCGCTGCGGCCGCACGCGACCGGCCGGCTGATCGTGGTGTTCGGCGCCGGCGGCGACCGGGACAAGGGCAAGCGCCCCCTGATGGGCGAGATCGCCGGCCGCCTGGCCGACGTGGCCATCGTCACCGACGACAATCCCCGCTCGGAAGATCCGGCCGCCATCCGCAAGGCCGTGCGCGAGGGATGCCCCCGGGCGCGGGAGATCGGCGATCGCCGCGCGGCTATTCAACAGGCCATCGCCATGATGGGCGACGGAGATGTGGTGATCATCGCCGGAAAAGGGCATGAGCAGGGTCAGATCGTCGGAGCGGTGACCCACCCCTTCGACGACGCCGCCGAAGCCGCCGAAGCCCTGCGCCTCCATGCCTGACACGCCACTGTGGACCTCCGCCGAGATCGAGACCGCCACCGGCGGAACCCTGTCCGGCGCGCCCTTCGAGGCGACGGGCATCACCTACAACAGTCGCGAGATCGCGCCCGGCGACCTGTTCCTGGCGCTTAAGGGCGCGCGCGACGGTCATGACTTCGCCGCCGCGGCCTTCGCCGCCGGCGCGGCCGGCGCGCTCGCCGAACATGCGGTCGAGGGCGGCCCGTCGGTGATCGTGTCCGACACCCTGCGCGGCCTCGAGGCGCTCGGCATGGCCGCGCGCGACCGGACCCCGGCTCGGCGCGGGGCCGTCACCGGCTCGGTCGGCAAGACCAGCGTGACCCAGGCGATCAAGGCCGGGCTGGACCTGGCCGGTTCGGCCCACGCCTCGATCCGGAGCTACAACAACCACATCGGCGTGCCGCTGACCCTGGCGCGGATGCCCCGCGCCACCGAACGCGCCGTGTTCGAGATCGGCATGAACGCCCCCGGCGAGATCGCGCCGCTGTCGCGGATGGTGCGCCCGCACGCGGCCTGCGTCACCACGGTCGGACCGGTCCATATCGAGGCCTTCGCCGACGGCGAGGCCGGGGTGGCGGCGGAGAAGGCGGCCATCTTCGAGGGGCTGGCGGACGGCGGCATGGCCGTCTTCAACGCCGACGTGACCTTCGCCGCCGTGCTGGACGCGGCCGCCCGCCGGGCGGGGGCGCGGATCGCGACCTTTGGTTCGGCCGCCGGCTGCGACGCCCGGCTGATCGACTTCCAGCCGAACGAGGCCGGCGCCCGCGTGCGGGCCGAACTGTTCGGCAAGGCCCTGGACTTCCCGCTGGCCCAGTCCGGCTTCCACTGGGGCCTGAACAGTCTGTGCGTCCTGCTGATGCTGGACGCCCTGGACGTGCCGCTGGACACGGCCCTGGCGGCCCTGTCCGGGTTCCGGCCGCTGGCGGGCCGGGGCGAGACCACGGTCGTCGCCGCGCCCGGCGGCGCCTTCACCCTGATCGACGAGAGCTACAACGCCAATCCGCTGTCGATGGCCGCGGGCTTCCGCAGCCTCGGCGTCCGGCCGGTCCCGCCGGGCGGACGGCGGATCGTGGTCCTGACCGACATGCTGGAGCTGGGAGACCAGTCCGAAGCGCTGCACGAGGGTCTGGCCGGACCCATCGACGCCGCCGGACTCGATCTGGTCCACGCCGCGGGTCCGGAGATGAAGCGGCTGTACGACAACCTGCCGCTCTCGCGTCAGGGCTTCTGGCGCGAGACGGCCGCCGAGCTCGCCGCCGAAGCCCCGCTGCTGGTCGGCGCCGGGGATGTGGTCATGGTCAAGGGCTCGAACGGCTCCAGGGCGTCGCTGGTCGCCCGGGCCCTGGCGGCGCTCGGACCCCCCCCAGGCGGGGCCGCGCCGCGCGCGGAGCGATAGGGAAGCAAAATGTTCTACCTGCTCTACCTCCACTACGCCGACGTCGCCCAGGACTATCCCCTGCTCAACCTGGTCCAGTACCAGACGGTGCGGGTGGCCCTGGCCATGGCCACGGCCATGATCGTCGCGGTCACCATGGGCAGCCGGTTCATCGCCTGGATGCGGGTCAAACAGGGCAAGGGCCAGCCGATCCGCGCCGACGGCCCCGTTTCGCACCTGTCCAAGGTCGGCACCCCGACCATGGGCGGGCTGATGATCCTGGCGGGCATAGCGGTGGCGGTCTTCCTGTGGGGCGACCTGACCAACCCCTATATCTGGATCGTCTCGGGCGTGACGGCGGCCTTCGGCCTGCTGGGCTTCATCGACGACTACGCCAAGGTGTCGAAACAGACCTCGGCCGGGCTGACCTCGAAGCAGAAGCTGCTGGCCCAGGTGGTCGTTTCGGTCGTCGCCGGGGTGCTGACGGTGATCTGGATGAAGGTCTCGCCGACCTCGCCCAATCTGGAGACCTCGATCGCCTTCCCGTTCTTCAAGGCCGTGCTGCTCAATGTCGGCTGGTTCTATGTCCTGTTCGCGGCCTTCACCATGGTCGGCTTCTCCAACGCCGTGAACCTGACCGACGGCCTCGACGGCCTGGCCATCGTGCCGGTGATGATGGCGGCGGCGTCGTTCGGCATCATCAGCTACCTGGTCGGCAACTTCATCTTCTCGGACTATCTCGGCGTCCATCACGTCCCGGGCGCGGGCGAACTGGCCATCTTCACCGCCGCCATCATCGGCGGGGGCACGGGCTTTCTCTGGTACAACGCCCCGCCGGCCAAGATCTTCATGGGCGACACCGGTTCGCTGGCGCTCGGCGGCGCGCTCGGCGCCATCGCCGTGGCCACCAAGCACGAGCTGGTGCTGGGCATCGTCGGCGGCCTGTTCGTGATCGAGGCCGCCTCGGTCATGATCCAGGTGGCCTATTTCAAGGCCACGAAGAAACGCATCTTCCTGATGGCCCCGATCCACCATCATTTCGAGAAGATGGGCTGGCCGGAGTCGACGGTGGTGATCCGCTTCTGGATCGTCGCGGCCATGCTGGCCCTGGTCGGCCTCGCCACGCTGAAGCTGCGGTGAGCGAGCGTTCGTCCTTATCGCCGTCACCCTCGGGCTTGACCCGAGGGTCAGACCGTCCGCTGGCGCGGTGGCCGGTTGTTGAGCCCCGCCGCCCGGGCTCCATCTCCCGACGTACAGCCGCACCACGTCCGATCCTCGGGTCAAGCCCGAGGATGACGGAGGGGGTGGCATGATCGCGGTTCCCGGCTTCGAGGGGCGGCGCATCGCGGTCTTCGGCCTGGGACGGTCGGGACTGACAGCGGCGCGCGCGCTGAAGGCCGGCGGGGCCCTGCCGGTGCTGTGGGACGACAGCGTCTCCAGCCGGATGCAGGCCGAGGCGGAAGGGTTCGCGGTCGAGGATCTGACGAGCGCCGACTGGTCGGATTTCGCCGCCCTGGTGCTGTCGCCGGGGGCGCCGCTGACCCATCCGGAACCGCACTGGACGGTGGGCAAGGCGAAGGCGGCGGGCGTGCCCGTCATCGGCGACATCGAGCTGTTCGCGCGGGCGATCGCGGCCCTGCCGGAGACGGAGCGGCCGGCGGTCATCGGGATTACCGGGACAAATGGCAAATCAACGACGACGGCGCTTATCGGCTGGGTGCTGAAGCAGGCGGGATGGACAGTCCATGTCGGCGGCAACATCGGCATCGGCGTGCTGGCGCTTCCGGCCCCGACGCCGGGCGCGGTCTATGTGATCGAGGTGTCGAGCTATCAACTGGATCTGACGACGACCTTCTCTCCATCGGTAGCGATCCTGACAAACATCTCCCCGGACCATCTTGATCGCCACGGCGGCATGGAGGGGTATGTCGCGGCGAAGGCGCGAATCTTCAACAACGCCTGGGTTTCGCTGGTCGGTATCGATGACAGTTGGGGCCGAGACCTCGCATCGTCTTTGCGCGCTGCCGGCCGGACGGTGGGAGAGGTCGAAACGGCCGAGTACGAAGAAGAGCTGCATCCGCCCACCCTTCAATACGAGGAGGACCATCCGAGGCATTGGGTCCCGCAGCGCATAACAGCTATGGGCCGCAAGCTCGTTTTCGACCAGATCGAACTGCTTGATCTCAGCGCGGCGCGATCACTCCCCGGCCGCCACAACGCCCAGAACGCCGCCTTCGCCTATTTCGCAGCCCGCTTCCTTGGGCTTGAGTATGACGCAGTCGTTCAAGGCCTCCTGACCTTCCCCGGCCTCGCGCACCGCATGGAGCACGTCGCCACCCTGGGCCGCGTCCGCTTCATCAACGATTCCAAGGCCACAAATGCCGACGCCGCGCGGCAAGCGCTGTCGTCCTATGAGCGCAGCTTCTGGATCGCGGGCGGGCGGGCCAAGGCGGGCGGGATCGACGATCTGGAGGACCTGTTCCCGCGCGTGGTCGAGGCCTTCCTGATCGGCGAGGCGGCGGGACCGTTCGCGGCCCGGCTGGGCGAGACGCCGCACCGGATCAGCGGCGACATGGCCAGCGCCGTGAAGGCCGCCGCCGGGGCCGCCGCCGCGACGGGGCGCGACGAGGTCGTCCTGCTGTCGCCCGCCGCCGCCAGCTTCGACCAGTATCCGGACTTCGAGGCGCGGGGCGAGGCGTTCCGCGCCGCCGTCCTCGCCCTCGGCGCCATTCCCGCGAGCGCGTCATGACGCACAGCTACAGCCCCGCCTTCTCGCGCAACGACCAGAGCCCCATCGCCAAATGGTTCTGGACCGTCGACCGGGGCCTGCTGGCCGCGGCCCTGACCCTGATCGCGCTCGGCGTGGCGCTCAGCTTCGCCTCCAGCCCGGCGGCCATCCTCGCCGACGAGTCGATCGTCGACCCGTTCCACTATTCCTGGCGCATGCTGGTCTGGGCCTCGGGCGGGACGGTCGCCATGCTGGTCGCCTCCCTGCTGTCGCCGCGCGGGGTCCGGCGCATCGCCCTGCTGGCCCTGCTGTGCGCCATTCTGGTGATGGCGGCCCTGCCCTTCATCGGCAATGAGGTGAAGGGGGCGGCGCGCTGGATCAACCTGGGCCCGTTCAGCCTGCAGCCGTCGGAATTCGCCAAGCCCGGCCTGATCGTCTTCGCCGCCTGGATGTTTTCCGAGGCCCAGAAGGGGCAGGGAGTGCCGGGGGTTTCGATCGCCTTCGCGGCCTGGGCCCTGTGCGTCGGCCTGCTGCTGATCCAGCCCGACATCGGCCAGACCCTTTTGATCACAACCACCTTCATGGCCGTCTTCTTCATGGCCGGGGTGCCGCTGAAATGGGTGGCGGCCCTGGCCGCGGCGGGGGCGGGGGGCGTCGTCGGCCTGTATTTCGCCTTCGGCCACATGCGCGACCGCCTCAGCCGCTTCTTCTCGCCCGAGACCGCCGACACCCACCAGATCGACCGCGCGTCGGAGGCCATCCGGGCCGGCGGCCTGGTCGGGCGCGGCATCGGCGAGGGGGTGATGAAACGCCACGTCCCCGACCTGCACACCGACTTCATCTATTCGGTCGGGGCCGAGGAGTTCGGCCTGGTCCTGTCGCTGTTCATGATCGGCCTGTACGCCTTCATCGTCGTGCGCGGCATGCGGCGGGCTATGAAGCTGACCGATCCGTTCGAACAGACGGCGGCGGCGGGCCTGTTCATGCTGATCGGGCTTCAGGCCTGCATCAATGTGGCGGTGAACCTGAACCTGATCCCGACCAAGGGGATGACCCTGCCCTTCATCAGCTATGGCGGATCGTCGATGCTGGCCATGGGCCTGACCATGGGCCTGGCCCTGGCCTTGACCCGCCGTCGCCCGGGCGCCTACGAGCCGGGGACCAGCCTGCCCGATCGCGGGCGGATATTGCCGTAGTTCCGTCATCCTCGGGCTTGACCCGAGGATCAGACCATCCGGCGCCGGGTGGTGGGTGCAGACTTCAGGCCGGAGGGCCATCGGCGCCGCACAGTTCGCCCCAACCTCTGATCCTCGGGTCAAGCCCGAGGATGACGGAGGAGGGGTGGCGAGCCTGCGAGCAGTAGGGCAAACACAGCGGATGATATCCAGGGTCTGCGTCGTCGCCGCCGGGGGCACCGGCGGGCACATGTTTCCCGCCGAGGCGCTGTCGCGGGAGCTTCAGGCGCGGGGCTGGCGCATCGTGCTGGCCACTGACCATCGCGGCGAGAGCTACGCCCAGGCCTTTCCGGCCGAGGAGCGGATCGCGCTCGACGCCGCCACCGGCCGCGGCCCGATCGGCATGGCGAAGGCGGGGGTGGCCATCGCGCGCGGGGTGTTCAAGGCGCGGGCGGCGCTGAAGCGGCTGGACGCGGCGGTGGTGGTCGGCTTCGGCGGCTATCCGTCGGCGCCGGCCCTGCTTGCGGCGCTGAGCCAGGGCCGGCCGACGCTGCTGCACGAACAGAACGCCGTGCTCGGCCGCACCAACCGCTGGCTCAGCCCGTACGTCGGCGCGATCGCCTCGTCGTTCCCGAACCTGCGGATGGTTCCGCACGGGGTCGGCGCGCGGGTGACCCTGGTCGGCAATCCGGTGCGGCCCGACATCCGCGCCCTGTACGGCCGGCCCTGGGCGGCGCCGACGGCGCGCGGGCCGATCCATGTGCTGGTCACCGGCGGCAGCCAGGGCGCGCGCATCCTGGCCGGGGCCGCGCCGCGTGCGCTGGCGGCCCTGCCCGCGCCGCTGCGCAAACGCCTGCGGGTGCAGCAACAGGCCCGGCCCGAGACGCTGGAGGCCGCCCGCGCCATCTATCGGGAGGCCGGGATCGAGGCCGAGGCCGCGCCCTTCTTCGGCGACATGGCCCGGCGGCTGGCGACGACCCATCTGGTCATCGGCCGGGCGGGGGCCTCGACCTGTTCCGAACTGGCCGTGGCGGCCCTCCCGTCGCTGCTGATCCCGCTGAAGATCGCCATGGACGACCACCAGCGCTTCAACGCCGCCAGCCTGGCCGAGGCCGGCGGGGCGGAGGTCGTGCTGGAGGACGAGGCGTCGGTCGAGCGGCTGACGACGGCGCTGCAGGCCTTGTTGTCCGATCCGGCCCGGCTGGCGGCGATGAGCGCCGGCGCGCGGTCGGCGGCCCTGCCGGATGCGACGGCGAAGCTGGCGGACATGGTCGAGGCGGCGGCGCGCTAGTCCTGCGCCGCCAGCGCCGCCCGCCCGATCCGCACCGCGTCTTCCAGATTGTCGGCGTCCGCCTCGCCCGCCGAGGCGGGATCGCAGGCGACGGCCAGCAGTTCGGCCGCGTCCCCGCCCGGGGCGGCGGGGTAGGGCGGCTCGGCGTCGGGGGTGGAAGCGCCCTCCGCGCCGCCCTCGCGCACCGAGGCGAAATCCAGCCGGTCGGCGGTGCGGGCGCGGCAGTCGAAGGCCCACCACGACCAGCCACCCCAATACGTCTGGCCGGCGACCGTGAAGTCCTCTTCCGTCACCTGCAGCGACCGCATCCGCACGCGGTCGCCGTCGCGGCGGATCGTCGCCAGGTCGGCCAGCACCGCGAACCGGCCGACGCCGGTCAGCACCAGCCGGGGACCGTCCGGGGGCGCGGCCGATCGGGCGCAGGCGGGGGAGGCCAGCAGGATCGCGCCCAGACAGGCGGCTTCGATCGCGTTTTTCATGCCCCATCGTAACCGGGCGTTGACCGCGTGGCGAATACACTGCCGCCATGGCCCGCTTCATGACGCTCGATTTCGCCGACGGCGACCGGCCGCAGATGCTGGCCCGCGTGCTGGACATGGCGCGCGGGGCCTATGGCTATGTCGTCACGCCCAACGTCGATCATGTGGTCAAGCTGATGGACGGCCGGGTCGCCCGCGATGTCTATGAGGGCGCCGCGCTCAAGGTCTGCGACAGCCGCATCCTGAGCCATCTGGCGCGGCTGCGGGGTGTGGCGCTGCCGGTCTATCCGGGCTCGGACATGACCGCCGACCTGCTGGCCTCGCCGGCCGCGGAAGGCCTGACCATCGCCGTCTTCGGCCCCGACCGCGCGGCGTTCGACGCCCTGGCGGCCCGCTATCCGCGCCAGACGCTGAAGTTTCTCGAGGCGCCGATGCTGGTTCCCGGCGCGCTCGGCTGGCGGGCGGCCGTCGGCCACGCCGCCGGGGCCGAGTGGGACCTGCTGCTGGCCTGCGTCTCCTTCCCCAAACAGGAGCTGTTCGCCCACGCCCTGCGCGCGGCGGGGCGGTCGCATGGCGTGACGCTGTGCGTCGGGGCGTCGGTGGACTTCCTGACCGGCCGCCAGCAGCGGGCGCCGCGGATTTTCCAGACGCTGTCGCTGGAATGGCTGCACCGGTTGCTGAGCCAGCCGCGCCGGATGTTCCGCCGCTATGTCATCGAGGGCCCGGCGATCTTCGGGTGGTTTCTCAGGACTGAGGTCATCGGGCGCTAGGTCCTCCCCCTTCAGGGGAGGATTTACGCCGCCACGATCTCTTCCGCCGTGGTCAGGTCCACGCTGACCAGCTGGCTCACGCCGCGTTCCGGCATGGTGACGCCGTAGAGGCGGTCCATCCGGCTCATGGTCACCGGATTGTGGGTGATGACGATGAAGCGGGTGTCGGTGCGTTTGCGCATCTCGTCCAGCATGCGGCAGAAGCGGTCGACGTTGGCGTCGTCCAGCGGGGCGTCGACCTCGTCCAGCACGCAGACCGGGGCCGGATTGGCGAGGAAGACGGCGAAGATCAGGGCCGCCGCCGTCAGGGCCTGTTCGCCGCCGGACATCAGGCTCATCACCGCCAGCCGCTTGCCGGGCGGGCAGGCGTAGATCTCCAGCCCGGCCTCCAGCGGATCGTCGCTCTCGACCAGCTTCAGCTCGGCCTGGCCGCCGCCGAACAGGGCCTCGAACAGGCTTTTGAAATTGTCGTTGATGACGTCGAACGCCGCCACCAGCCGCTCGCGGCCCTCGGCGTTCAGCTCGTCGATGCCGTCGCGCAGTTTGGCGATGGCGGAGGTCAGGTCCGAGCGTTCGACCCGCATGGTGTTGAGCCGGTCGCCGTATTCGACCGCCTCCTCCTCGGCCAGCAGATTGACCGCGCCCAGGGCCTCGCGCTCGCGCTCCAGGCCGTACAGCAGGCTCTCGGCCCCGGCCGCGTCGGGCGGGCGGGCGATGGCGTCGTCGGTCAGCTTCTGACCGAGCTCTTCGGGCGACATCTGGGCCGTTTCCCTGACGTTGGCCTCGGTCTCGGCCAGTCGTTCCGCGGCCCCCTCGGCCCGGGCCGCCAGCCCGGCCCGCGCCTCGCGCGCGGATGACGCCTCCGCCTCCGCCGCCCGGGCGGCGCGGTCGGCCTCGGCCGCCGCGCCTTCGGCCACGGCCAGGGCGTCGCCGGCCGCCCTGCGCCGGGTCTCGGCGGCGGTCAGGGCGTCGAGCAGAGACGAGCGTTGCGTCGCCAGCTGTTCGGGGGCGTCGGCGGCGACCTTCAGCCGTCCGGCCGTCTTCTCCGCATCCTTCTCCAGCGCCGCGATCCGCGCCGTCGCGTCCTTCGCCCGGGCGGCCCAGCCGTCGCGTTCGCGGGTCAGGCCGTCCAGCCGCGCCTGTCGGCCCGCGACCTCGCGCGCCTCGGCGTCGCGCTCGACCCGCGCCGTCGCCGCCGCGCCGCGCGCCGCATCGGCCGCCGTCCGCGCGGCCGCCAGCTCAGCGCGCAGGCCGTCGAGGGTCTCGGACGGGGCGTCGGTCCCCTGCGCCTCGGCCAGAGCCGCCCGCGCCGCCTCGACCTCGGCGTTCAGCCGGGTCAGGGTTTCGTCCAGCGCCTGGGCCCGGGCCTCCTTGCGCGCCTGTTCGCGCCCCAGGGCCTCGACCCGGTCGCGCGCCGCCGTCACGGCCTTGTCGAGCGGGAAGGGGGCGGCGCGGGCGGTCTTCACCGCCTCCTCGGCGGCGCGGAAGGCCTCGGTCGCGGCCTTGAGGGCCGTCTGCGCTTCCTCCAGGGCCGGCTTGCCCGCGTCGATCCCGGCTTCCAGTTCCGACAGCCGGGTCCGCTGGGCCAGGCGGACGGCGGCCGGGCGCGGCGCCTCGGCGCGCTGCACGAAGCCGTCCCAGCGCCACAGGTCGCCCTCGCGCGTCACCAGCCGGGCGCCGACGGGCAGGGACTTCGCCAGCCGCTCGATCTCGTCCGCGGGCGCGACGCCGCAGAGGGCGAGACGGGCCTTCAACTGGTCGGGGGCGGAAACGTGGTCGCCCAGCGGGGCGACGCCCGCCGGCCACGCCGGAGCCGGAACATCCGCCCCGGCCCAATAGGCGGCGGCGGCCTTGTCCAGAGCCGCGTCCAGATCGTCGCCCAGGGCCGCCGCCAGCGCCGCCTCATAGCCCTTGTCGGCCTGCACCCGGTCCAGTGCCGGCGGATACTCACGCCGGCCCTGGGCCAGCAGCTGGGCCAGGCCCCGCGCCTCGGTCTGCAGCCGGCCCAGCCGGTCCTCGGCCGCCCGCGCCGCCGTCCGGGCCTCGGCCTCGGCCCGCGCCCGGTCGCCGCGCTCGGCCTCCGCCGCCTCGACCGCCGCCCGCGCCGCCGCCAGTTCGGCCTGCGCCGCTTCCAGGGCCGCCCTGGCCGCCTCGATTTCCGGCGTGACCAGCGGTCCCAGCCCCGCGCGTTCGGCCTCGGCCGACGACAGCTGCGCCTCCGCCCGCGCCACCCGCGCCTCGGCGTCGCGCTTGCGGGCGCTTTCGGCGTTGACCCGCGCCTCGACCGAGGCCGCGGCGCCGGCGACGCGCTCGACCTCGGCGTCGGCGGCCTTGCGGGCGTCCTCGGCGGCGGCGAGGGCGGCTTCCAGTTCCGGCCCGCGCGTCGGGGCGCCGGCGATCTCCGCCGTCAGGATTTCCAGCGCCACGCCCAGCCGGGCCAGTTCGCCTTCCGCATCGCCGGCCATGGCGGTTTCGCGTTCGATGTCGGCGGCGATGCGGGCGGCCTCGGCGGTCAGGCGGTCGACCTCGGCGCGGGCGGCCTGCTCGGCCATGTCGAGGCGGTCGCGCTCCAGCGAGGCGCGATGCAGCAGGGCGCCGGCGACGGCGTCCTCCTCGCGGGCGGGCTTCAGCGCTTCCTGCGCGGCCAGGGCCGCCGTCTGGGCCCGGCTGGACGCCGTCGTCGCCTCGCCCACCGCCCGGTCGGCCTGGGCCAATTCCTGCGCCGCCGCCTCCGCCGCCACGCGGGCGTCGTTCCAGCGCACGAACAGCAGGGCGGCCTGCAGGGCCCGGATCTCGGCGGAAATCTTCTTGTACCGCTCCGCCTGTCGGGCCTCGCGCTTCAGCCGCGTCAGGGCGGTTTCCAGCTCGCGGCCGATGTCGTCCAGCCGCTCCAGATTGGCTTCCGCCGCCTTCAGCCGCAGTTCGGCTTCATGGCGGCGGGTATGCAGCCCGGCCACGCCGCCGGCCTCCTCGAGGATGCGGCGGCGGTTCTGGGGCTTGGCGGCGATCAGTTCGCTGATCTGGCCCTGCCGCACGAGAGCCGGCGAGTTGGCCCCGGTCGAGGCGTCGGCGAACAGCAGCTGGACGTCGCGGGCGCGCACCTCCTTGCCGTTGATGCGGTAGGTCGAGCCCTGGCCCCGGTCGATGCGGCGCGACACCTCCAGCATCGGACTGTCGGTGAACGGCTGGGGCGCCCGGCGCTGGGCGTTGTCGATGGTCAGCTGGACTTCGGCGTGGTTGCGCGGCGGCCGGTCGGCGGCCCCGGCGAAGATGACGTCGTCCATGCCCTGGCCGCGCATGGCCTTGGCCGAGTTGGCCCCCATGACCCAGCGCAGGCCTTCCAGCACATTGGACTTGCCGCAGCCGTTGGGGCCGACCACGCCGGTCAGGCCCGGCTCGATATGCACCTCGGCGGGGTCGACGAAGGACTTGAAGCCCACGAGCCGGAGGCGCTGGAACTGCATCGGCCCCTACGCGGTCACTGGCCCGCGGCGGCCGCCCGGATCGCGACCTCCAGCCCGCCCAGCGTGCGGTCCGTCACACGGCGTCCGTTGACGAAGAAGGCCGGAGTCGAATGAACGTCGGCGGCGTGCGCGCTTTCGATATCGCGAGTGATGGCCGCCCGGGTCGCGGGGGTCGTGACGCAGGCGTCGATCTGGGCTCGAGTCCGGCCGCTGACGGCGATGGCGGGGTTGTACCAGTCTTCCCGGTTTCCGCCCCGGAGCACCGCGGCCTGGCCGTGCATCAGGCTGGCGGCCACGTCGAAGAAGCGGTCAGGGGCCGCGCAACGCGCCAGGGCCGCGCCGGACAGGGACAGTTCCTCCGGCTGGGTGGGCAGGTTGCGGAACACGAACCGGACCTGTCCCGTATCGATGAAACGCTGCTTGAACGTCGGCCAGACCATCTCATGCCAGGCCGCGCAGACATGGCAGGAAAACGAGCCGTATTCGATGACGGTCACGGGCGCGTCGGCCCGGCCGATGCTGCGGTCCGCCGCCGTCGGCGGCGCGACCTGTTCGGTCGCGACCGCCGGGGCCGAGGCCGCGACGACGGGCGCCAGCAGGCCCAGCGCCAGGATCAGCAGGGATCGCCGCGGCGTCGTCACCGGAGCGATCAGCCCTTGGCCAGTTCGGCGTCGATGGCGCGCGACAGGTCTTCCATGGACGCCCCCTCGCCGCCGGGCGTCTCGATCTTGACGCCGTTGACGAAGAAGGCGGGCGTGCCCGTCACGCCGGCCTGGACGGCGGCCCGCTCACGCTCCTCGGCGGCCTTCAGGCCCTCGGGATCGGTGATGCAGGTCTCGATCTGCTGGTTGCTCAGGCCGGCGCCGTTGCCGACGCGGAACAGGGTGTCGCGCGGATTGACGCCCGCCTGCCATTCGCGCTGGCTGGACATGATGCCGTGGACGACGTCGAAGTACTTGTCCGCGCCGGCGCAGCGGGCGATCAGGAAGCCGGCCACGGCGACATTGGCCGGCGGGGTCGGCAGCTCGCGGAACACGAAGCGGACCTTGTCGGTGTCGACATAGGCGGCCTTGAACGCGGGCCAGGTCTCCTCCTGCCAGGCGGCGCAGTGGCCGCAGGTGACCGAGGCGTATTCGACCACGGTGACCTTGGCCCCCTCGGCGGCGCCCAGGGCCATGTCGCCGGTGGCGGCGGCCCCGGCGCCGCTGCCGCCGCAGCCGGCGAGCGTGGCCATGGCGGCCATGGCCGCGGCGGTCATCGCCGCGCGGCGGCTCATGGCGGCGTATTTGGTCTTGGCGCTCATGGCGTCGTCCTCAACTGGGGGCGGGATTTCGGAAGCATTGCGCGATTCCCCGCGAATACGCGCGCGTCACGACTTTCGAGAACAGAAACGGCGAAGTTTTGTCAACGGCCCGAACGGTCGCGGCCTTTTTCGGGATCGCCCAGAACGGCCCGTCCCAGCCGTTCCAGCGGGCCTTTCAACGCCTCCGGCGCCTGGTCGACGGCGGCCTTCAGGTCCGCCTCGTCGTGGGCCGACAGGGGCTGGAGGGCGGGCCGGCGCTTCGGCGGCGCGGCGATGTCGGACGGCGGCCGGACCGGCCCCTGGGCGATCCTCAGCCGGTCGACGCTGCCGGCGCCGAGGAACAGATTGACCCGCGCCAGGATGTCTTCCGACTGGTGCTGGACCAGCAGGGCCGCGGGGCCGGCCACGCGCAGTTCCAGCGTTCCGCCCGCGCCGCCGCGACCCTTCGTCAGCTTCTGCGGCCGGGTGACACGGGCCAGCCGGTCGCCGACGATCTCGCGCCAGCGCGGCTCCAGCGCCGCGGCCCCGCGCCCGAATTTGGCGTCCAGCTCCTTGATCAGCCCCTGCAAGGCCCGTCCGGCCCGGGGGGCGGGACGCGGGGCCGGACGCGTGCGCCGTCGCGACAGGATTTCTCGGACCTCGGCGTCTGTGGGCAGCGTGCGGGGCATTTCCGGTTTATAGCGCGGTCGATGTTCCCCGTCCCCATCGATGTCCCCATCGACGTCGCCGCCCTCCGCGCCGCCCTGCTGGCCTGGTACGACGCCCACCGGCGGACGCTGGTCTGGCGCGCGCCGCCGGGATCGTCGCCGCCCGATCCTTACCGCGTCTGGCTGTCCGAGGTGATGCTGCAGCAGACCACCACCGCGCACGCCACGCCCTATTTCCAGGCCTTCACCGCCCGCTGGCCCACCGTGGCCGACCTGGCCGCGGCCGGGGACGGCGACGTCATGGCCGCCTGGGCGGGGCTGGGCTACTACGCGCGCGCCCGCAACCTGCTGGCCTGCGCCCGCGCGGTGGCGGGGGACCACGGGGGCGTCTTCCCCAACACCGAGGCCGGGCTTCTGGCCCTGCCGGGGGTGGGCGCCTATACCGCCGCCGCCGTGGCCGCCATCGCCTTCGGCCGCCCGGCCAATGTGGTGGACGGCAACGTCGAGCGGGTCATGGCCCGGCTGTTCGCGGTCGAGACGCCGCTGCCCGCCGCCAGGCCCGAGCTGAAGCGGCTCGCCGCCTCGCTGGTCGCCGACGACCGCCCGGGAGACTGGGCCCAGGCCCTGATGGACCTCGGCGCCACCGTCTGCCGCCCCGGCACGCCGCTGTGCGAGGCCTGCCCGCTGACCCCGTGGTGCGCCGGCTACGCCTCGGGCCATCCCGGGCGCTGGCCGCTGAAGACGCGGAAGACGGACCGGCCGCACCGGACGGGCGTAGCCTGGGTGCTGCGGGACGGGGAGGGGCGGGTGGCGCTGGCGCGGCGGCCCGACAAGGGCTTGCTGGGCGGCATGCTGGGCCTGCCGACCTCCGACTGGGTTGCGAACGTCCCGGAAGCCGTGCCGCCAGCCGCCGCCGACTGGCGAGAGGCCGGCGCCGTCGAGCACGTCTTCACCCATTTCTCGCTGACCCTGTCCGTCCAGGTCGCCGAGGGCGCGGGCGACTTCCTCTGGACCGATCCGGAGGAGGCCCTGCGGTCCCTGCCGACCGTGTTCCGTAAGGCGCTGGAGCGGGGCCTGGCCTAACGGACGGTCCGGACCGAGACCGGGCCGTCACGGCGCTGCGGGATCACCACGGTGTGCAGCCCCATCTGCTGGAAGGCCAGGTCGACCACGCCGTCCCCGACCCGAAGGTTGGTGACATTCAGTCGGTCGATGCCGGCGGGCAGGACAGGGTCGTCGATCTCCACCGTCCCGGCGATGGCGTCGATGCCGATCCCGAGCGCCGACTGCAGCATCAGGAAGACCGAGCCCGCCGCCCAGGCCTGGGGCAGGCAGGCGACCGGATAGGCGATGGGCGGCTCGCCGGGGATCCGCTCGAAGCCGCAGAACAGTTCGGGCAGGCGCAGGTGGAAATGGGCGGCCGAGGCGTAGATCTCCCCCAGCAGAAGGGCCACGGCCCGTCGCTCGCCGTAGCGGGCCATGCCCGCCGCCGCCATGGCGGTGTCGTGGGGCCAGACCGAGCCGTTGTGATAGCTCATCGGATTGAAGCGGGCCTGGCCGGTGGCCAGGGTCCTTATGCCCCAGCCCGAGCGGAACTCGGCGCCCAGCAGCCGCTTGGTCACCCGTTGCGCCCGCTCCGCCGAGGGCAGGCCGGTGAACAGCAGGTGGCCGGCGTTGGAGCCGATCGACCGGCACTGCGCCCCGTCGCCGTCCAGGGCGATGGCGTAGAAGCCCTCGTCCTCCATCCAGAACCGGTCCTCGACCAGGGCGCGCGTCGCCTCGGCCCGCGCGGCCCATTCCGCCTCCCGCGCGTCGCCCGTCGCGGCGGCCAGCTCGGCCATCGCCCGCCAGGCGGCGTAGGCGTAGCCCTGCACCTCCAGCAGGGCGATCGGCCCCCTGGGGAAGCGCCCGTCGGTGTGGAAGATGGAATCCTCGGAGTCCTTCCAGCCCTGGTTCGACAGGCCGGTCTCGGCGCCGCGCTGGTAGCTGACCAGGCCGTCGCCATTGATGTCGCCGTGGTCCTTCATCCAGCCCGCCGCGGCGATCAGATTGGGCCACAGCTGGCGGATCAGGGCGAAGTCCCCCGTCCGCCGGGCGTAGGCGCCGGCCAGGGCCACAAACAGGCAGGTGGTGTCGACCCCGCCGTAATAGAGGCCGAACGGCACCTCCCCCAGGGCGCTCATTTCGCCGCCACGGGTCTCGTGCATGATCTTGCCCGGGGCGGAATCCTGGAAGGCCGAGACGTCGGTCGCCTGACGCATGGCCAGATAGGTCAGCACCCCCTTGGCCAGGCTCGGGTCCAGCCACAGCATCTGCCAGGCGGTGATGATCCCGTCGCGCCCGAACGGCGTCGAGAACCACGGCACGCCCGCATAGGGATAGGGTCCGGTCGGCAGGTCGGTGGTCAGCAGGGCCACGTCGGCCCGCGACTGGTCCAGCCAGTCGTTGAAGCGCGGGCTGCGCGGGCCCCTCAGCGAAGCCCCCCGGCGACGCCGCGTCCGCATCGCCAGCCGGGCCTGCACCGCGTTCTGCCGGTACCGCGCCTCGTCCGGAGCGTCACAGCTGTCGGCGCCGCACTCGACATAGAGGTCGCAGCGCCGGCCCATGGGCAGGCTGAACATGAACTCCGCCCGGCTTTCGCCCAGCCGCGCCGGCGGTTCGGAAAAGGCCAGGCAACTGGTCCGCACCACACCGTCGAGGCCCGAATAGCGGAAGGTCACGCGGCGGCCGTCGTGGGTCGGCGTCTCGACCTTCCCCCGGTGCTCCCGCAGCGTGCCCCTGACCTGGAAGATGTCGGCGAAATCGGCCGCGAAGTCGAAGGCCAGCGGCAACAGCACGTCCTCGACGCCGTGGTTGACCATGCGCACCCGCTCGAACATGCGCCGGTTCCGCACGAAGCGCCGTCGCTCGATGTGCAGCACCCCGGCCGGGGCCGAGCGCCCGCCCATCGGCGGCAGCGGCCGGTTGGTCGAATGGCAGGTGAAATAGACGTTGTCCTGGCTGACGCCCGAGCTCAGCCGTGACGGCCGCGCCAGCCCCATGGTCAGGACCAGCCGCGACAGCAGGCGGGTGTCGTGGTCGAACAGGCCGTCCGCCCCGCCCTTCATGTCGCCCCAGCCGTCGGCCACCAGAAAGGTGTCCGCGTCCTTCAGCGCCATCAACCGTTCCAGTCCGTCCGCTTCGCCGGTCTCCGCGGCGGTGGTCGCAACACTGTAGGCGTCGTCCATGGGGGCTCCGGGCGCGGCTCCGTCGGTGTCGTCAGGCTGGCTGCGGAATGCGAACGCTTGAGGGCGGCTTCCCGTTCATACGGCGCCGGACACGGGAAGGGATATCACGCCCCGAGCGCGAAGCTCCGTTCCTCGGTCGGCCGCAGGGGCGTCACCACGTCGGCCAGCGGCTCCTCGGCATAGGGCCGCCTGGCCAGCAGGTCGCCGTAGACGTCCAGATACCGCCGCGCCATCGCCGTGGCCGAGAAGCGCAGGTCGAACCGGGCCCGGATCGCCTCGCGGTCCAGCAGGCGGGCCCGGCCGGCCGCCGCCACCGCCTGCTCCAGCGTGTCGACGAGGAAGCCGGTCTTGCCGTCCTCGACGATCTCGGGGGTCGAGCCGCAGCGGAAGGCCACCACCGGCGTGCCGCAGGCCATGGCCTCGATCATGACGAGACCGAACGGTTCTGGCCAATCGATGGGGAACAGCAACGCAGCCGCGCCCGCCAGAAACTGCCGTTTCATTTCATCATTGACCTCTCCGGTGAGCTGGATTTGCTCTCCGTCGATCTGCGGTTCGAGTTTCTCCTTGAAATAGTTTCGTTCGCCCCGCGGTATCTTTGCGGCGATACGAAGCGGCATTTTGGCTGCGCGCGCAATCCGGATCGCGGCTTCCGGGCCTTTCTCGGCCGTCAACCGGCCCAGGAAGGCAAGATAGGAGCCGGGCTCGAAGGAGGGACGGAAAAGGTCGGCCGGCAAGCCGTGGTAAACCGTGCCCAGCCATTTTGCCTCTTTCAGCGGGAGGCGCTGATTGTCCGATATCGAAACGAACGGCGCGTCGGGAAAGCGCTGGACCACATTTGAAAAGCCCGGCAAGTCCATGCGCCCGTGGCAGGTTGTCAAAAAGGGCACGCCAAGTCGGCTGAGGAGCGGCAGGTGCAGCCAATCGATATGGATGTGAATGACATCAAATTCGGGCGCGTGCAGGGCAACCGCTTCCAACAGCGCTGCCTGGGCAACCATCGGGTCCGTCCGCGGGCGGCCGAGTCGAAGAGCCCGAGGCCAGACTCCATGAAGCTTGGCGGAGGTCTTCGAATCCGCGCTGGCGAACAGGGTCACCTCGTGCCCCATGCTTACCAGTTCATCGACCAGCCACGCCACTACACGCTCGGTGCCGCCGTAAAGCTTGGGAGGAACGCTTTCGGCAAGAGGCGCTACTTGGGCAATGCGCATCGGCTTTCCACCATTGAGGTTATCAGAGGTTCTCGAATCCAAAGCGATCAGACCACCGGCCGTTCGTATTCAGAAAGGAGATCGAACCAGTCCTCTAATAGCCGGCTCATCAGAAAATTCTGCCGCACGCTTTCTTTCGCCCGCGAACCGAC
>NZ_JAUYNX010000035.1 GCF_030704825.1 Brevundimonas sp.
CCTGCTCGGACCCGTCCTCGCGCCGGCGGATCGCCTTCGGAAACTGGCCGCGCACGCGCTTCAGATCGGCGAAGACGCGATAGCGCCCCTCGCCCTTGACCTGCTCCACGGCGGTCCGGAATGCGGCCTTGTAGTCGTACATCAGGATGGATCCCGTGGCGGTCGAACCTTCTCCTCCCACCGCCGACCGTCCGCGTCACCTCCGGTAAACCCCTGACGCCGGGCTGCGACAGGGTCGTCCGTCCGCGGCCTACTGGGCCAGGATGGTCATCCGGACCAACTCCGACAGGCTGCGCGCCTGCATCTTGGTCATGACATTGGCGCGATAGACCTCGACCGTGCGGGGACTGATCTCCAGGTCGTAGGCGATCACCTTGTTGGCGCGGCCAGCGACCAGACCCTCGAGCACCTGACGCTCGCGGGTAGACAGGGAGGCGAGGCGGTCGCGGACCTCGGCGTCCTGTCCCTCGCGCTCGGCGGTTCCGGCAAGGTCGGCGAGAGCCGAGCGGATCGAGGACAGCAGGGCCTCGTCGTCGAAGGGTTTTTCGATGAAGTCCTTGACCCCGGCCCGGACGGCCTCGATCGCCAGCGGCACGTCGGCATGGCCGGTCATGACGATGACCGGGTGCCGTACCCCCATTTCGGACAGCCGTCGGACCATCTCCAGCCCGTTCATATCCGGCATGCGGACGTCGGTGACGATGCAGCCCGGGGCCAGGGTGTCGGCCTGGGCCAGCAGGGCCGCGGCCGATTCGTAGGTCCTGGACACCAGATCCGCCGTATCCAGCAGGAAGGCCAGGGAATCCCGGATCGCGGGATCGTCGTCGACCACGTGGACGATCGGCTCATTCGCCATCGTAGAGTTCCTCCTCGCCTACAGAACGCAGCGTAAAGCAGAATCGGGTGCCGCCGCCCGGATTCGGCTCCACCCAGATCCGGCCGCCGTGGGCCTCGATGATGGTGCGCGAAATCGACAGGCCGACGCCCATGCCCGTTCGCTTGGTGGTGACGAACGGCTGGAACAGCTGATCGGCGATGTCCGGACTGATGCCAGAACCGGTGTCGGCCACGGTGACCAGGGCGTATTCGTCCGCAGCGGGGTCGAGACGGATTTCGAGCACCTTCCGCTTCGCCTCCTCCATCGCCTCGATCGCATTGCGGATCAGGTTCAGCACCACTTGCTGGACCTGGACCTTGTCCGCCAGCACCAGATCGATCTCGGGTGAAAAGCGGAACAACACGCGGATGCCGTGTTCCTTGGCCCCGACCAGGGCCAGGGCGCTGGCCTCCTCAATCAGCTTGGGCAGGCTTTCCACCCGCCGTTCAGCCTCGCCGCGGGCGACGAAATCGCGCAGGCGCCGGATGATGTCGCCAGCCCTCAGCGCCTGGTCGCCGGCCTTCTGGATGGCGTCCCGCAAGCGCTCCCGGGCGATGGTTTCGGCGTCAAGCAGGCGCAGCGAACCCTTGAGATAGTTGGCCATGGCCGACAGCGGCTGGTTCAACTCGTGCGCCAGGGCGGAGGCCATCTCGCCCATGGCGGTGAGGCGGGAGATGTGGACCAGTTCGGATTGCAACTCCTGAAGCCGCTGTTCGGTCTGCTGACGCTCACTGAGGTCGCGGACGAAGCCGGTGAAGAAGCGCTGGTCCCCGGAGATCATCTCTCCGACCGCCAGCTCCATCGGGAAGGTGGATCCGTCCTTGCGCTCGCCGACCACCACGCGGCCGACGCCGATGATCCGCCGCTCGCCGGTGGTCAGATAGCGGTCGAGGTAGCCGTCGTGCTGTTCGCGATAGGGTTCGGGCATCAGCATCCTGACGTTCTGCCCGATCACCTCCTCGGGGGTCCAGCCGAACAGCCGTTCGGCGGCGTCGCTGAAGGACTGCATGATCCCGCGTTCGGTGATGACGATCATCGCGTCCGGAATCGTGGCCAGAATCGACTGCAGGTGCGCCTCGCGCGCCCTCAGGTCGCGGTTCACCGTTACGGCCCGCGACCGCATGTTCTGGAACGCCTCGCCTCCGGCGGCGATCACCAGGCCCAGAAAAAGGAAGACGGCGATACTGGCGAAGTCGCCAGCGTTCAGCGCGCCGACCGACCAGGTGACGTACATGCCGCAGGCGAGGCCGAGCACCGTCGCCAGCGCGCCCGGCATCACGCCTCCCAGGGCCGCGGCCACGACGACGGCGGGGACGAAGAAGAGAAGCGTCAGCCGGTGTTCGAGCCACGGGATCAGGGCCAGGCGCAGCGTCAGGCCTCCCGCCGCGCCGAGGATTGCGGCCGTCAGGCCCGCGCCGGTGTGTCGGCTGGCCAGCATCCAGTTCCAGGCCGTGCGGACATCAAGCGTGTTCGTGGGGGTCGTGATCATCGTCGCCTCCGCAACACCCCGTAGGTGAAACACCCGAATTTCGCCAGTCGCGGGCGGCGGCTACTTCACCGGCATCGGGCCGCGGGCCCCAGTTCTCCAGCTTACGGAAGCCGCCATGATCGCTCCCCTCGTCGACCTGTCCGTCCACCACGCGCCCAGGGGCCTGTCCGACCGCACCGCCTGGGGCTTTGTCAAGGCGTTGCGCTTCTTCGCCGACACCTTCTTCGCCAAGCGCTACGGCCACCGCGCCGTGGTGCTGGAAACCGTCGCCGCCGTGCCCGGCATGGTCGGCGCGACCCTGAACCACCTGAAGGCGCTGCGCCGGATGCAGGACGACAACGGCTGGATCCGCACCCTGATGGACGAGGCCGAGAACGAGCGGATGCACCTGATGACCTTCATCGAGGTGGCGCGGCCGTCGCTGTTCGAGCGCTTCATGGTTATCGCCGTGCAGTGGGTCTTCTACCTGTTCTTCTTCGGCCTCTATCTGGTGTCCGCGAAGACGGCGCACCGGGTGGTCGGCTATTTCGAGGAAGAGGCCGTCATCAGCTATACCCACTACCTCGCCGAAATCGACGAGGGCCGCAGCCCGAACGTGGCCGCGCCGACGATCGCCCGCCACTACTGGAACCTGCCGGCCGACGCCACCCTGCGCGATGTGGTGCTGGTGGTCCGCGCCGACGAAGCTCACCACCGCGACGTCAACCACGGCTTCGCCAACGAACTGGCCGGCGCCGCGCCGATCGCCATCGCGCCCTGCCCGCCGCACGTCGAACTGCAGCCCGCATGGAAGGCGGCGGCCTAGCGACGAACGACAGACCAGGTTCCCGCATGACGCTCCGCACCCTTCCGCCCGCCTGGCGCCCCCACGCCGAGCGCAACCTGCCGCGTTACACCAGCTATCCGACGGCGGTCGCCTTCGAGACCGCCGCCGGGGAGGCGGAGGCGCGGGAGTGGCTGGGAAACACCCGCGCGGACCAGACCATCTCGGCCTATGTCCATGTGCCCTTCTGCCGGCGGCTCTGCTGGTATTGCGGCTGCCACACCAGCGTCTTCCACGAGTACGACCGGGTCCGGGCCTTCTTCCAGACGCTGATGCTGGAAGTGGATCTGTGGGCCGGCGCCATCGGTCCGCACGCCGGCGCCGCCCACCTGCATTTCGGCGGCGGCAGTCCGAACGCCCTGTCGCCCGACGACTTCCTGGCCCTGGTCCGGCACATGGCGGACCGCTTCGCCCTGCGCCCCGGCGCCGAAGTCGCGGCCGAACTCGATCCCGGCATGCTGACTGAGGCCTTCATCGACGCCTGCGGGGAGGCCGGGGTGACCCGGGTCAGCCTCGGCGTCCAGACCTTCGATCCCGACGTCCAGGCGAAGGTCAACCGCATCCAGCCGTTCGATATGGTCGCCGCCGCCAACGACCGGCTGCGCAAGGCCGGGGTTTCCGCGATCAATTTCGACCTGATGTACGGCCTGCCGGGCCAGACACCGGAGAATGTCGCGACGTCCACCGTGGCGGCCGTCGCCCTGCGCCCGGACCGGGTGGCCGTGTTCGGCTACGCCCATGTGCCGTGGATGAAGAAGCATCAGGTGATGATCCGGGAGGCCGACCTCGCGGACGGCGACGGCCGCTGGGCCCAGGCCGAGGCCGCCGACGAGACGCTGCGCGCGGCGGGCTATGTCCGCATCGGCCTTGATCACTACGCCCTGCCCGACGATCCGCTGGCCGTCGCGGCGGCATCGGGGAGATTGCGCCGCAATTTCCAGGGCTACACCGACGATCCGGCTCCCGTGCTGGTCCCGATCGGACCATCCTCGATCGGGCGGTTCGCCGAGGGCTTCGTGCAGAACGCCGCGGCGACCGACGTCTGGGGCCGGGAGGTCGAGGCGGGCCGTCTGCCCGTCGCGCGCCGGCTGGCCGTCGGCGCCGAGGACGAACTGCGAGCCAGCGTGATCGAGCGCCTCATGTGCGATCTGACCGTCGATGTCGCGGAGGTCTGCCGGGCGCACGGCTTCGCCGACGCGACGCTGGACGGCTCGATCGTGGCCGCGGGCCGGTTGCAGGCCGACGGCCTGTGCGTGGTCTCCGGCCGGACCATCGGAATCCCCGCCGAAGCCCACCGCGTCATGCGCGTGGTCGCGGCCTGTTTCGACGCCCGTCTGCCGGCCGCCGCGAGCCGGCACGCGCGGGCCGTGTGACCTCCGGGACATCCCGCACTGGGGGAAGCCCGGAGTTTGTCGGCCGACAACGTCCCGGCACCCTGTTCGACGGAATGGAAGCTTCAACTGGCCGGACCCGGGGCATCCCGCACGGCCGCAAGGATACCGCGAGATGACAACCAAGAGACTTTGGATCGTCCTCGCCCTGATCATGGCGACTTCGTTCGCCGTGCTGGGGATGATGGGGCGGGAGATCAACCGGCAGGCGCCGCCCATACCGGCGCAGGTCGTGGACACCTCGGGACGCGTTCTGCTCACCCGCGAGGACATCCAGACCGGTCAACTGGCCTGGCAGTCCATGGGCGGCCAGCAGGTCGGCTCGGTCTGGGGCCACGGCGGCTATGTGGCGCCGGACTGGTCGGCCGACCAGCTGCACCGCGAGACGATGGCCCTGCTGGAGATGTGGTCGCAGCGCGACTTCGGCCAGTCGTGGGTCAGCCTCGACGAGGAGCGGCAGGCGGCCTTGAAGGCCCGGGTCAAGCGCGAGATGCGCACCAATACCTATGATCCGGCCACCGACACCATCACGGTCTCGGCCGACCGGGCCGCGGCCATGCGCGAGGTCAAGGCGCACTATGTCGCCCTGTTCAGCGACGACCCCGCGCTGGAATCGCTGCGCGAGCAGTACGCCGTCGCCAACAACGCCGTGCCGGACATCAGCCGCCGCAACCAGATCGCCGCCTTCTACTGGTGGGCCAGCTGGGGCGCCGGCACGCAGCGTCCGAACGACGTCATCACCTACACCTCCAACTGGCCGCACGAGCCGCTGATCGACAATGTGCCGACCCCGGCCAACATCGTCTGGTCGGTGGCCAGCGTCCTGCTGCTGATCCTCGGCGTCGCCGCCCTGGTTTTCTGGCACGCGCGACAGCCGAAGGACGAGCATCTCGAACCGCCCACGGCCGATCCGCTGTTGGGCATGAAGCCGACGCCCTCGATGAAGGCGGCGGGCAAGTATTTCCTGACCGTGATCGCCCTGTTCCTGCTGCAGGTCGGGCTCGGCGCCATCACCGCCCACTATGCGGTCGAGGGCCACGACTTCTACGGCATTCCGATCTCGGAATGGATTCCCTACGCCGTGACCCGCACCTGGCACACCCAGCTGGCGGTGTTCTGGATCGCCACGGCCTGGCTGGGCACGGGCCTCTACATCGCCCCCATCGTCTCGGGCAAGGAGCCCCGGTTCCAGGCCCTCGGGGTCAATATCCTCTGGGCCGCGCTCGTCTTCGTCGTCCTCGGCTCGATGGCCGGCGAATGGTTCGGCGTGCAGCAGATCTTCGACCTCGACACCAACTGGTGGTTCGGCCACCAGGGCTGGGAATACATCGACCTGGGCCGCTTCTGGCAGAGCCTGCTGTTCGTCGGCCTGCTGCTCTGGCTGCTGCTGGTCACCCGCGCCCTGTGGCCCGCCCTGAAGGAGAAGTCCCAGGCCAAACCCGTTCTGGTGATCCTGTTCCTGTCGACGGTGGCGATCGCCCTGTTCTACGCGGCCGGATTCATGTGGGGCAAACACACCCACATCAGCATGGTCGAATACTGGCGCTGGTGGGTGGTCCACCTGTGGGTCGAGGGCTTCTTCGAAGTGTTCGCCACGGCGGTGATCAGCCTGCTGTTCGTCCGCCTCGGCCTGGTCCGGCCGATGGTCGCCAATGTCGCGGTCGTGTTCGGCACCATCGTCTTCATGACCGGCGGCGTGCTGGGCACCGCCCACCACTGGTATTTCGCCGGCACGCCCACCTCGGTGATGGCCATCGGCTCGGTGTTCTCGGCCCTTGAAGTCGTGCCGCTGGCCCTGGTCGGCTTCGAGGCCTTTGAGAACTGGCGGCACACCAAGGCCGCGCCGTGGGTCAAGGCCTACAAGTGGCCGATCCTGTTCTTCGTGGCCGTCGGCTTCTGGAACCTGCTCGGCGCCGGCGTCTTCGGCTTCATGATCAACCCGCCGCTGGCCCTCTATTACATCCAGGGGCTCAACACGACGGCGACCCACGCCCACGCGGCCCTGTTCGGGGTCTACGGGATGCTGGGCATCGGCCTGCTGCTGTTCTGCTTCCGCAGCCTGGCCCGGCGCGAGGCGTGGAGCGACACGCTGCTGGCCTGGACCTTCTGGCTGCTGAACATCGGCCTGGCGATGATGCTGTTCCTGTCGCTGCTGCCCATCGGGGTGGTGCAGGCCTTCGCCAGCATCGAGCACGGCATGTGGTACGCGCGCTCTCCGGCGGTGCTTCATTCGCCGCTGGTCCAGACCCTGGTGTGGATGCGCGTTCCTGGCGACGTGGTGTTCGGGGCGGGGGCCGTCACCCTGGCGATCTTCGCCGCGCGGCTGGTGATCGGGGGGCTCAAGCCGAAATCGGTCTCCGAGCCCATGGCCAGTCCGGCGGCGCTGCCGGCCGAGTAACGGGCCGCCAGCGTGTCGGGCGGGGAGGGGCTCGCCTCTCCCCGCCCTTTCTTTTCCAGAGGATGCTTTTCCCGTGGCCACGACAGCCCAGTCCATCCGGCGGTATTCCGGCCCATCCCTGTTCAGTTTCGGCTTCCGGCCCTTCTTCCTGTTCTCGGCGGCGTGGGCCGCCCTCGCTGTCCCCGTCTGGGTGGCGTCGATGACCCTGGGCGACGGGACGGTCGGCGGCATGGACGGCCGTCTCTGGCATATCCACGAGATGCTGTTCGGCTACCTGGCCGGGGTCATCGCCGGCTTTCTGCTGACGGCCGTGCCCAATTGGACCGGTCGCCTGCCGGTCACGGGCCTGAAGCTGGCGGGCCTGTTCGCCCTCTGGGCAGCGGGCCGTGCGGCGGGCTTCCTTCCGGCG
Organism: Brevundimonas sp.; assembly: GCF_030704825.1. Taxonomy (GTDB): domain Bacteria; phylum Pseudomonadota; class Alphaproteobacteria; order Caulobacterales; family Caulobacteraceae; genus Brevundimonas. The sequence goes on from NZ_JAUYNX010000035.1 coordinate 7,388, forward strand.
TCGATGGCCGTTCCCGGGGCCGTGATCGACAGCGCCTTTCTGGTCGTCTTCGCCGGCCTGATCTGGCGCGAGGTGCTGGCGGCGAAGAACCGGCGCAATCTGCCGGTCTGCCTGCTGGTGTCCGTGCTGGCCGCCGCCAACATCGCCTTCCACCTGCGGGACCAGATCCCGCTGTTCGGTCCGGGCGGCGAGCGGGCCGCCGTCGCCGTGGTCACAGGCCTGATCGCCCTGATCGGCGGCCGGGTGACCCCCAGCTTCACCCAGAACTGGACCCAGACCCAGGGGCTCCCGAAGGGGCCGACCGCTTTCAACCGGTTCGACGCCGGCGTGCTGGCCGTGACCGGCATGGCGCTGATCGCCTGGGTCGCGGCTCCGCTGTCGCCGTTCACCGGCGCGGCCCTGGTCATCGCCGGCGCCGCCAATCTGGTCCGGCTGGCGCGCTGGCGCGGCTGGCTGGCGCGGCGGGAGGCGCTCGTCTGGATCCTGCACCTCGGCTATGCGTGGCTGGGCCTCGGGCTGATCCTGCTGGGACTAGCCGCCCTGGTTCCGGACGCCGTCCCGTTCACTGCCGGCGTCCACGCCCTGACCACCGGGGCGATGGGCGTCGAGACCCTGGCCATCATGACCCGGGCCACGCGGGGTCATACCGGCCGGCCGCGAGTCGCAGACCGTTCGACGACGGCCATCTATCTGCTGATCCTGTCAGCAGCCGTGGTGCGGGTGTCGGCTCCCTTCCTGACCGAATGGACCGCAGTCCTGCTGGCGGTTTCGGCGACGCTCTGGGCCCTGGCCTTCGCGGGCTTCGTCGCCGCCTACGGGCCGATGCTGTGGCGGCGGTCGCTGTGACTTTGCGCCCGCGCAAGGCGGCGGCGGCCGAGTCGTGCGACCAATCCGGCATGATCCGTTTCGCCACCAACGGCTGTGACCCGGCGATGTGTCCGACCGACCTGTCCTGTCACGGGGAGTGTCATTGCTCCCCCTCCGCGCCTCGCGGCGACCGGCTGATGCTGCAGGCGCTCGGGCTGGGGGCCGCGGCCCTGGCCGTCGCCGGCGTGGCCCTGCCGCTTCTGCCGACGACGCCCTTCGTTCTCCTGTCGGCCTGGGCGTTCGCGCGGTCGTCGCCGCGCCTCGAGGCATGGCTGCGGGATCACCCCCGGCTCGGTCCGCCGTTGAAGGCCTGGGAGGAGCGTCGCGCCATCCCGCGCGGGGCCAAGGCCGTAGCCGTGGCCAGCCTGCCGCTCAGCGGCCTGCTGGTTCACGCGTCAGGGGCCGGCCTGGCCGTCACCGCGGCGGTGGGGGTCGCGCTGGCCTGCGTGGGCGGCTGGATCCTGACCCGACCGTCCTGAGCGGGGCTTGCGCGCCGACAACGACGACCCGACGGAGCCGCGCCATCCATCCCGCAGGAGATCCCATGAACTCATCCCACGCCGCCGTCGTCGCCGGCGCCTACTTCCCCGGCCCCCGTTCGGAAAACGAGACCTGGGTGCGGGGCGAGTTCCAGGCGGTGCTGGATCAATGGTTCGACTGGCGCAAGGGCCTGTTCGCCGACGACCCGTGTCTGGTCGGGCCCGCGGACCGGCTGTCGCCCGAGCGGCTCGAGCGGCGCGAGGTCCTGTCCCGCGAACTGGCCGAATTGTGCGAGGCGCTGACGGCCGAGACCCCCACCTACACCCCCCGCTACATCGGCCATATGAAGGCCGAGGTGTCCCTGCCCGCCCTGCTGGGCTGGCTGGCCGCCATGCTGCACAATCCCAACAACACCTCGCGCGAGGCCAGCAAGGTCGGCACGGTGATCGAGACCGAGGCCATCGCCATGCTGGCCGCCATGGTCGGCTATGACCCGGCTCAGGCCGAGGGCCATTTCACCTCCGGCGGCACGGTCGCAAATTTCGAAGCCGTCTGGCGGGCCCGCTACCGGCTCGACCACTGGCTCAGCCTCGGTCTCTACATCGCCGAAAAGACCGGCGAACCCCTCGACGTCTTCGCCTCGGCGCATATGGGCTGGGACCGGTTCCGCCAGCTCTGGGACGAGCATGGGCTGACCGACGCCGTGCTGCGCCGCTACAGCGGCGCCGTCGGCGTGCCGGCCGCCATCTGGCTGCGGATCGGCCGGGCGTCCGGCCGGGACTACCTGGGCCCGGTGCTGCTTGTCCCGGGCAACAAACACTATTCGTGGTCCAAGGCCGCCAATCTGTTCGGCCTCGGCGAGGAGTCGCTGTGGGCGGTCGATCTCGACGCTGAAGGTCGGCTCGACGTCGACGATCTGGAGCGGCTGATCCGGCGGGCGGAGGCCGCGGGCCGCCCCGTGCTGATGGCGGTCGGCGTGGCCGGGACCACCGAGACGGGCGAGATTGACCCGATCGACGTCCTGCACGACCGGCTGGAGCGCTGGGAAGCCGAGCGAGGCATGCACATCTGGCGGCATGTGGACGCGGCCTATGGCGGCTTCCTGTGCGCCATTCTGGGCGGGCCGGACGAGGGTGTGCTCACCCCCGCCAGCGTCGCCGCGCTGCGGGCCATCGGCCGCGCGGACTCCGTGACCATCGACCCGCACAAGCTGGGCTACGTCCCCTACGCCTGCGGGGCCTTCCTGACCCGGGACACCGTCCGCTACGCGGTTTCGGCCTTCGACGCCCCCTATCTGGACCGGCCGGAGCTCGGCGACGGCAAATGGTCGTCGACCCTGGAGGGGTCGCGGTCGGCGGCCGGCGCGGCGGCGGTCTGGCTGAGCGGCCGCACCATGGGTTTCGGCCCGCCGGGACTGGGGGCGCTGCTCGCCGAGACGGTGCGGGCGCGGCAGGCGTTCGAGGCCGCCCTCGGCGCCGCCGTGCCGAACGTCCGCTTCCTCGAGCCCGCGGACGCCAACATCGTCTGCTTCTCCGTGGCCTTGCCGGGCGAGTCCCTGGCCGGCGCCAACCGCCGCACCACGGCGCTGTTCGACCGGATCCACCACTCGCCGGAATTCTCGGTTTCGAAGACGACCCTCGGCCCCGACTATGCGGCGGCGATCGCCCGCCATGTCGATGGCTTCGGCGGCGTCGTCGACGCTCCCGGGATGGTGCTGGTCCGCTGCGTATTCATGAACCCCTACTGGGCGGCCCCGGCGTTCCGCGCCGCCCTGTTCCCGCCGTTCATCGCCCTGGTGCGCCAGTGCCTCGGGGACGGCCTGGAGGCGGCGGCGTGACCGGCTCGGGAGCGGGCTGGCGGTCCGGAGGGACAAGGCGCGCCGCATTCGCGCGGAGCAAGGCCGCCGCCGGCGTCCTGATGGCCCTGCGCGATCCGGTGGAGCGTCTCCTGACCCTCGCCCTGCGCCGGGTGGCGCGGCGGCGGCCCGATGTGTTCGACCGCCTCGGCGAGGCCGGCGACGTGATCTTCATCGTCGCGCCGACCGATTTTCCGGTGGCCTTCCGTCTGCGGCCCGGTCGCGGATATGGCGATGTCCAGGTGGTGCGGGACGACGACGCGGCGCCCCACGCCGCCCGGATATCCGGTCCGCTGCTGACCCTTGTGGCGCTGTTCGACGGTCGTTGCGACGCCGACTCGGCCTTCTTCTCCAGACGCATCCGCGTCGATGGCGACACGCGGGCGGTGGTCGCCCTGCACAATACGCTGGAGGCCGCCGAACTGACCCTCGCCGACCTGCTGGGCGTCGGGCCGCCCTTCCGCGACCGGCTGAACGCGGGCCTCGCCCGGGCGCTGGACCGGCTGCATCCGGCCGGGGCGGAGGCCTGAGATGGGGTCGATCGAACTGGTGTGCCCGGCGGGGTCTCCCGCCATGCTGAGGGCGGCGGTCGAGGCGGGCGCCGACAGCGTCTATTGCGGCCTGCGGGACGACACCAACGCCCGCAACTTCCCGGGCCTGAACTTCTCGCCGGCCGAGCTGACGGACAGCGTGGCCTGGGCCCATGACCACGGAGCCAAGGTGCTGCTGGCGGTCAACACCTTCGCCCGGGCCGGAGCCGGCGACCGCTGGCGCGCCTCGGTCGACGCGGCGGCGGGAACCGGCGTGGACGCGGTCATCGTCGCCGACCTCGGCGTGCTGGCGCACGCCCGGGAGGCCCACCCGGACCTGCGCCTGCACCTGTCGGTCCAGGCGGCCGCGGGTTCGCCCGAGGCCATCGCCTTCTACGCCGAGGCCTATGGGGTGAAGCGGGTGGTGCTGCCGCGCGTCCTCAGCGTCGAGGAGATCGCCGCCCTGATGCGCGAGATCGCGGTGGAGACCGAAGCCTTCGTGTTCGGCGGCCTGTGCGTCATGGCCGAGGGCCGCTGCGCCCTGTCGTCCTACGTCACCGGCCGGTCGCCCAACCTCAGCGGCGTCTGCTCGCCGCCCGAGTCGGTGACCTACACCGAGGAGGAGGGGGCGCTCGTATCGCGCCTCGGCGGACTGGCGTTGGACCGCTACGCGCCGGGCGAGCCGGCCGGCTATCCGACCCTGTGCAAGGGCCGGTTCGATGTCGGGGGCGGCCTGTCCTACCTGTTCGAGGATCCGGTCAGCCTGAACGCCATGAGCCTGCTGGCGGCGCTGCGCCGCGCCGGCGTCACGGCGGTCAAGATCGAAGGTCGGCAGCGGGGCAAGGCCTATGTGGCGCGGGTGGCCTCTGCCTTCCGGGGGGCCATCGATGCGCTGGACCAGGGCGCCGACCCCGCGCCGTTTGAAAGCCTGCTGACCGATCTCGCCGAGGGCGGCCGCGAGACCGCCGGCGCCTACCGGAAGACCTGGCGATGACCGATCCGATCCAGCTGACCCTGGGCCCCCTGCTGTTTCACTGGGCGCCCGACCGCATCCGCGACTTCTACGCGCGGATCGCCGACGAGGCGCCGGTCGACCGCGTCTATCTGGGGGAGGTGGTGTGCGGCAAGCGCGCGCCGCTGATCGACGCGGCCCTGGCCGACGCCGCCGATCGGCTGACCGAAGCGGGCAAGACGGTGGTCTGGTCGACGCTCGGGCTTCCGGCGCTCAAGCGTGATCGCAAGGCCATCGCCGCCCTGACGGCCGAACAGGAGATGCTGATCGAGATCAACGACGTCTCGGGCCTGCGGGGCCGGACCGAGCCGTTCGTGGCCGGGCCCCTGCTCAACGTCTACAACGAGGGGGCGGCGCGCGAACTGATGACGCGCGGTTGCGTCCGGCTGTGCGCCAATGTCGAGCTGTCGCTGGAAGCCGTGTCCGCGATCGCCGCCGCCTGCCCGGGGCTGGAGATCGAGCTGTTCGCCTTCGGCCGACTGCCGCTGGCGTTGTCGGGGCGATGCTACCATGCCCGCCACCACGGCCTGCACAAGGACGCCTGCCAGTTCATCTGCGACCGCGACCCCGACGGGCTGGCGCTGAAGACGCTGGACGGGCGCGACTTCCTGGCCGTCAACGGCGTCCAGACGCTGTCGCATGGCGTGCAGTTGGTCGACGCGGCGCCGGAGGCGTTGAGGGCGGCCGGCGTCACCGCCCTGCGCCTGTCGCCGCACACCGCCGACATGGTCGCCGTGGCCAGGGCGTTCCGCGACCGGGCGGACGGCGGGATCGGCGGCGCAGAGCTTGCCGCCCGGGCGGTTGCCTCGGGCCTGCCCGGGGCGCTGGTCGGCGGCTATCTCCGCGGCGAAGCGGGACTCCAGCCCGTGGGCATGCCGTCATGACGGAGTTCGCCCGGCGGGAACTCGCCGACCTCCGCGCCGAGCTGGACGCGCTCGACCGCCATACCGTCGAGGCCCTGGCCCGGCGGCAGCGGATCGTCGAAGCCATCGCCCGGCTGAAGGGCGATCCCGCCAGGGTTCGCGATCCCGAGCGGGTCGAGGCGGTTCTGGCCAATGTGCTGCAGGCGGCCGGCGTTTCCGGACTGTCCGCGGCCATCGCCGAGCCTGTCTGGCGGCTGCTGGTCGAGCGTTGCGCCGACCATGAAGCGGCCTGGCTGCAGGCCCGGGCCGACATTCCCGGCGACAGCTGCTGCGGCTGTCAGAAGGACTCCGCCGACGCCGGCTCATGATCCCGGGGCGTCGATGTGGGGGTTTCGCGCCTCCGTATGAACCCCTAGGGAATGCTGCGAGGAGCCCGTCGACACGTTTATCTCGTCCGCCAACAAGTTGTTTTATAAGAACTTTATTCTTCAAAAATCCGGTCCGGCACGGAACCGCCGCGGCCGTCGGCCGGCCTCGCCGGAACGTTGTTCCCGCGCAAAGTCCGGCGCCGAGGCGACTCCTAGATCACTCCCATTGGGGCCGCACAGAGCTCCGGAGATTGATCATGAAACTCGTCGCCCTCCTTACCAGCGCCGCCGTCCTGGCCATGGCCGTCGCGATCCCCGGCCTCGCCTCCGCCCAGGAGGCCGGCGCCGCTCCGCCGGCTCCGGCCGCGGACATCATCCGCCGCGCCACGGACCTGCCGGGGCCGCTGAACGCCAACAGCCCGCGCCACCATGTGGTGGGGCTGGAGACCACCGAGGTCATCGGCCAGCTCGAAGACGGGACCAGCTACACCTACTGGACCTACAACAACCGCGTGCCCGGGCCCTTCATTCGCGTGCGCGTCGGCGACACGGTCGAGGTCAATATGACCAACGCCGCCGACAGCGTCATGATGCACAACGTCGACTTCCACGCCGTGACTGGTCCCGGCGGCGGGGCGGCGGCGACCAACGCCAACCCGGGCGAGACCAAATCCTTCACCTTCAAGGCCCTGCAGCCCGGCCTCTATGTCTATCACTGCGCCACGCCGATGGTCGCCCAGCACATCGCCAACGGCATGTACGGCCTGATCCTGGTCGAGCCCGAGGGCGGCCTGCCGACGGTCGACCATGAGTTCTACGTGATGCAGGGCGAGATCTACACCGAGGAAGAGCAGGGCACGCCGGGCCTGCTGACCGAGAGCGTCGGGAACCTGCTTGACGAACGGCCGACCTATTACGTCATGAACGGCGCCTTCAAGGCCCTGACCGGCGACAACGCCCTCCAGGTCGAGGTCGGAGACAGCGCCCGCATCTATTTCGGCGTCGGCGGCCCGAACAAGATCTCCAGCTTCCACGTCATCGGCGAGATTTTCGACACGGTGTACCGCGACGCCTCGCTGACCAGCGCGCCGATCACCGACGTGCAGACCGTTCTGGTGCCCCCGGGCGGCGCCACGGTGGTGGACCTGACCTTCGAGGTGCCCGGCAGCTACATCATGGTCGACCATGCCCTGAGCCGCGTCGACCGCGGCGCCGCCGGCATCATCCAGGTCACTGGACCGCAGAACCCGGAGATCTTCCGGGGCGCGCCCGAGGCCCACAACCACATGGAACACTAGCCGCCTGCATGGCGTGCGACTCGCGGCCGTCGGGGATGTCCCCGGCGGCCGTCTTTTTTGCCGGAGAGACACCATGACGATGAGACGCATCGCGGCCCTGGCCCTCGCGCTCGCGGCGGTTCCGGCGGCGGCCACGGCCCAGACGGCGGCGGACGACACGGGCGCCCGTATCCTGTTCGAGACGCGGCTGCGCAGCGAGACGGTGGATCAGCAGGGGTTCCTCGACCAGGCCCACGCCCTCACCCTCCGGGCCCGTCTGGGCTGGCGGTCGTCAACCAGGCACGGCCTGCAGCTGTTGATCGAGGGGGAGGGAGTCGCCGTGCTGGACGACCGCTACACGGCCCCGGTCGACCCGGTCCCCGGCCGTCCGGCGGTGGCCGACGGCGAGACGGTGGAGCTGAACCGGGCCCAGCTGCGATGGACCGGCTTGCCGGACACCGAGCTCACCGTCGGCCGCCAGCGGCTGGTCGTCGGCAACAGCCGGTTCGTCGGCAATGTCGGCTGGCGCCAGAACGAACAGACATTCGACGCGGTCCGGATGACCACGACGGCGCTGAAGCCCCTCACCCTGACCTGGGTATTCGCCGACCGGGTCCAGCGCCCGTTGGGACATGAGCACGCCCAGGGCGTCTGGCGGGGCGATATCCACCTGCTGCAGGCCGAGGCGGATACGCCGGTCGGCCGGTTGAGCGCGTTCGGCCTGGCCATCGATCTGGACAACGCCGCGGCGCAGTCGTCGACCACGATCGGCGCGCGGCTGGCCGGGTCGCGGACGGTGGCTGACGACCTGTCGCTGACCTGGGCCGGCGAGTATGCGGTGCAGTCCGACAACGGGGCCAATCCGGCCGACTATTCGCTGGACTTCCAGGCCGCGGCGGTCGGGCTGCAGACGCCGCTCTGGTCGGCGGGCCTGGGCCATGAACGGTTCGACGGGGACGGAATCTCGGGCTTCCAGACGCCGCTCGGCACGGGCCACGGTTTCCTCGGCTGGTCAGACGTGATCACCACCACGCCGGCCTTCGGCGTCCGCGACCTGTTCCTGCGCGGCCATCTGGGGGTCCCGGCTTGGGGCCGCACGCTTCGCCTCTCGGCCGAGGCGCACTTCTTCCACGACGCCGATGGCGATTTCGACCTGGGCCGGGAGCTGGATCTGTCGGTCGCCCTGCCGATCGACCGTCACTGGTCGGCCGAGCTGAAGGCGGCGCATTTCGAGGGCGAGCACCCGGCCTTCGGCGACGCCGACAAGGGCTGGCTGATTCTGGAATACCGCTACTGACGGGGAGGGGGCGGCGACCGCCCCCTCCGGTTCCGCCTAGCCGCATTTCGAATAACCGCACTCGAAACAGGTGTCGCAGCCTTCCTTGCGGACCAGACCGCCGGCGCCGCAACGGGGGCAGCACGCCGTGGGGCGGGCGGCGGCTTCGGCCGGCGCTAACGCCGTGTGATCGTCGTGTTCGCAGATGGCCGCGTCCCGGGCCAGGTGGCGCTCGATCACCCCGCCGATCGCCGCCAGCAGCGACGGCACATAGCGGCCGTTCAGCCAGCCGCCGCCACGCGGGTCGAACACCGCTTTCAATTCGTCCGCCACGAAGGACACGTCCCCGCCGCGCCGGAACACCGCCGAGATCATCCGGGTCAGGCCCAGGGTCCAAGCGTAGTGCTCCATGTTCTTGGAGTTGACGAAGATCTCGAACGGACGCGGGCCGTCGGGGCCCTCGACGTCGTTGAGGGTGACGTAGACCGCGTGCGGACTGTCGGGCCATTTGATCTTGTAGGTCGAGCCGGTCAGAGCCTCGGGCCGCGGGCTCAGGCGGATTTCGGCGGGCGGCGTCGGCGGGGGCGCGGCGGCCGGCGTGGCCGACAGCACCGAGCCGGTGACGGCGTTGGGCCGGTAGGTGGTCAGGCCCTTGCAGCCCAGTTTCCAGCCTTCGACATAGACGTCGGCGAAGTCGTCGAAGGCGATGTTCTCGGGGCAGTTGACGGTCTTGGAGATCGAGCTGTCGATCATCTGCTGGGCGGCGGCCTGCATGCGCAGGTGCTGGGCGGGCGTCAGGGTCTGGGCGGTGACGAAGGACCCGGCGGGCGGCGGCGCGTCGCCGTGCAGCCGTTTCCAAACGGCCAGGGCATAGTCCTCGACCGCCTCCTCGCGCTTCGAACCGTCGGGCTGAAGCACCTTGCGGGTGTAGGCGAAGGCGAACACCGGCTCGACGCCGGACGAGACATTGCCGGCCATCAGCGAGGTGGTCCCGGTCGGGGCGATCGACGTCAGGCAGCCGTTGCGCAGCCCGTGCCGCGCGATCAGGACGCGGGTCTCCTCATCGAGCTCCAGCAGGTTGGGGCGGTCCAGCACCGAGGAATCGTAGAGCGGGTAGGGACCCTTTTCGGCGGCCAGCTCGGCCGAGGCGCGATAGGCCTCGCGCTTGATGACGCCGAGCCAGCGACGGGTCGTCTCCGCCGCCGTCTCGCCGCCGTAAGGAATGCCGCAGAACACCAGGGCGTCGGCCAGGCCGGTGACGCCGAGCCCGAGGCGGCGCTTGGCGCGCGCCTCCTCGGCCTGGGCCTCCAGCGGAAAGCGCGAGACGTCGATGACGTCGTCGAGGAAGCGGATCGCCGTGCGCGTCAGTTCGCCGAGCCGTTCCTCGTCCAGCGTCGCCCCGGCTTCGAACGGGTTGTTGACCAGCCGCGCCAGATTGATCGAGCCCAGTAGACAGGCGCCGTAGGGCGGCAGCATCTGTTCGCCGCACGGGTTGCTGGCCGAAATGGTCTCGACGTCGGCGAGATTGTTCCGCTCGTTGACGCGATCGATGAAGATCACCCCCGGCTCGGCGACGTCGTAGGTAGCCTGCATGAGACGGGCCCAGAGGTCGCGCGCCGGGACGGTGCGATACGTCTCCCCGCCGAACACGAGCGGCCAGTCGGCCCCGGCTTCCAGCGCCCGCATGAAAGCGTCGGTGACCAACACCGAGACGTTGAAATTCCTCAGCCGGACCGGGTCGCGCTTGGCGTCGATGAAGGCCTCGATGTCCGGGTGGTCGATGCGCAGGCAGCCCATCATGGCGCCCCGCCGCTGGCCCGCCGACAGGATGGTGCGGCACATGGAGTCCCACACGTCCATGAAGCTGAGCGGCCCGGAGGCGTCGGCGCCGACGCCCTTCACCGGCGCGCCCGACGGGCGGATGGTGGAGAAATCCATGCCCACGCCGCCCCCCTGCTGCATGGTCACCGCGGCCTCGCGCACCGCTTCGAAGATGCCGTTCAGGTCGTCGGGCACCGTGCCCATGACGAAACAGTTGAACAGGGTCACGGCGCGGCCGGTGCCGGCCCCGGCCATGATCCGGCCCGCGGGCAGGAACTGGAAGTCGGACAGGGCCTCGGCGAACCGCTCGCGCCAGTGGCGCCTCAGCTTCGGCGGCTCGGCCTCGGCGATGGCCGCCGCCACCCGCGCCCAGGTCTGCTCGACCGTGTCGTCGCCGACGCCCTCCGCCGGCTTGAAGCGGTATTTGCTGGACCAGATGTCGGCCGCGAGCGGATTGTCGAACGCCATGGGGGAGTCTCCTTCCCCGGAAGGCTGACCGATTCCCTCCAGCGCGGGATTGTTCGGGCGCAACGACGCGACGATCCGCCCCTGCCATCGGGGCGGCTCAAGGAGATGAGTCCATGCGACCGCAATCCCCGCGTCTCGACCTGATTCCGGAAGCGGATCCGAGCGTTCTGCGGCGCTGGGGCGTCACGGATTGCGGCCGGGTCGACCGCCGTGCCCTGACCCGCAGCCTCACGCTTCTGCAGGACGACGAGGTCGCGCCTCCGGCGGACACGACCCGTCTTATCCGCCACATCCGCGATCGCTATCATCGCGCCCTTGTCGGGGTCATCGAGGACGCCGTCGCGCTGGCGACCGCCTGCGAGGCTGCGCATGGCGGCCAGGAGCTCTGGCCGCATGGCCTGTCCGACCGGCTGATGGGGATCCTCGAATCGCTCGAGCACCATCAACAGCGCGAGGACGCCGTCGTCTTCCCCATGCTGCTGGCCGAAAAGCCGCAAGCGGCCGAGGCGGCGAGGATCATGGAAGCCGAGCACGCCCGGATCCGGAACCAGCTCGACGTCGTGCTCGCCCTCACGCAAGGGTTCGAGGTCCCCGCGCAAGCCTGCGCCAAGTGGCGCGTGCTCTATGTCCTGTGCTGCAAGATCAACGTCGACGTCCGTGAACAAATGCGACTGGAGGAGCGCGAGCTGTTTTCTCCTCGCATCCGGGAATCTACGGAGGCCTCTGTTTGTTCGGACGCAATGTTTAGGTGACGGCAAAGACTAGAACAGAGCTATGGCGCGAACATCTCGCGCAGTCACTTCAAGGTCCAGGTCATGTTCCCGAAATTTCTTCCCATGGTCTGTGCGGCCGCCGCGCTGATCGCCGCCACGCCGGCCGTCGCGGGCGAACATGTCGTTCAGATGCTGAACCGCGGCGCCGGCGGCGCCATGGTCTTCTCGCCCGCCGTGGTTCAGGCGCGGCCCGGCGACACGATCCGCTTCGTGCCCACCGATCCAGGCCACAATGCCGAAACCATCGCCGGGATGATTCCGGCGGGCGCGACCGTCCAGCGGGGCCCGATGGGACGGGAGTTCGTCCTGCGCGTGACCCAGCCGGGCGTCTATGGCGTGAAATGCGCGCCGCATTACAGCATGGGCATGGTCGCACTGATCCAGGTGGGCCCGGCGAGTTCGAATCTGGAATCCGTGCGGACGGCCGTGGCGCGCACGCCGCCGCTGGCGCGTCGGCGCTTCACCGAGATGCTGACCCGGGTCCGCTGACCCTGCCCGGGGAATCCGGGGAAGGCCGGCCCGCAGGGGCCGGCCTTTCGCCATCCGCTTGAAAGAACGATGGATCAGCCGACGCCGTGTTCAGCCAGTTGGCCCAAGGCGCGAGGGTCGCGCACGATGATCCGGCGGCGGGCGCTGCCCGTGACGCCTCGCTGATCCAGGGCCGCCAAGGTCCGGCTGACCGTATGCAGGGTCGAACCGGCCATCTCGGCCAGCTCCTGGCGGGTGATCGGAAAGTCGATCTCTATGCCTTCGCTGGTCGGCCGCCCGGCCTTTTCCATCAGACGCAGGAGGGTGCGCGCGATACGTTGCTCCACCCGTTCGCCGGTCATTTCTCCCATCCGGCTCTGCAGGTCCATCAGGCGCGTTCCGGCCGCCGCCGTCGAACGCAGCCCGATTTCGGGGAATTGGCGGATGAGTTGCCGGAAGGCGGGGATGGTCCACCATATCTCGACGCTGTCGACCACCGCGACGGCGTCCGCGGGGAAGGCCTGGTTCATCAGGGCGGCGACGGTGCCGTACATCTCGCCCGGGCCGATGAAGCGCAGCACCGCCTGACCGCCGTCGGCCCGGGTCTGGACGATCTTGACCCGCCCCTCCAGCAGGCTGTGACCGCTGACGCCCGGATCGCCCTGTACAAAGATGCGGGTTCCGGCCGGGAGCCGCCGGACCGAACCCGCGGCGGCGACGGCCTGGAGCGCTTCGGCGCCCAGGCCGGCGAACATCTCCGAGCGCCTCAGGATGTCGATGTCGAAGGCGATGGGCATGGCGTGATTCTGCGAGCCGACAAGAGTGACGGCCATCCCACCAGAGCGGCCGACCACGGCGCCGTCGACTCCGGTAAACTCCCTAGGGGGCACTCCCGAATATCGGCGGAGAGGGGCCGGGCTCTAGTGTGCGGCTACAAGTTCACCGGACCGCCTCAATGCCCGCCCTCCGCATCTGCGAAATCACGGACAAGCCGATCCCCACCGCGCGTGAGGAGACGCCGGATTGCCATCTGTGCGCCGTCTTCGCCAACGCCTCGGCGGCCCCGCGGTCGCCGTTCGCGCCGGGCGAGCAGCTGTTCCGGCAAGGCGATCCGGTCCGTCTGGTCTATCGCGTGTTGAAGGGCGCGGCTGTGAGCTACCGGCTCCTCAGCGACGGTCGTCGCCAGGTCTCCGGCTTTCATCTGCCAGGAGACTTCGTCGGCCTCGAAGCCGGCGTCGAGCACGCCACCACCGCCGAAGCCCTGGGCGCCGTCCACGCCTCGGCCATCGAGCGCGCGGAGCTGGCGGAGCGGGCCGTCACGGACATGGGCCTGGCGCGCGCCCTGTGGCAGATCACCGTCCGCGCCGTCCAGCGCAGCGAGGACCACGCCCTGATCCTGGCCCGGCAGGGCGCGACCGAACGCGTCGTCGCCTTTCTGCTTGATTTCGCGGCGCGCCAGGGACACCCGGAATCCATCGACCTGCCGATGACAAGGCAGGACATCGCCGACCATGTCGGTCTGACGATCCACACCGTGTCCAGGACCCTGTCCCAGCTTCAGACCGCCGGACTGATCGAGGCCCGCTCGACCCGGCACGTGCGTCTGCTGCAACGCGGCCGCCTGGACGGCATCTGCGCGTGACCTCTGCTTCTTCCAGTCTGCCGCGCCCGGCCGTCTTCCTCGTGGACGACGACCCGGCGGTCGCGCACGCCGTGCAATTCTCCTTCGACCTGGAAGGGCTGGAGGTGAGCAGCTTCAGGGACGCGGAAAGCCTGCTGGCGTCCGGAGCGCTGCCGAAAAAGGGCTGCCTGGTTCTCGACTACCACCTGCCGGGCGCGAACGGGCTGGAGCTGCTGGACCGGCTTCGGGCGAACGACGTCCGCATGCCGGCGGTCCTGATCACCACCAATCCGCGCCCTCATCTGAGGGCGCGCGCCGCCGCGGCGGGCGTTCCGATCATCGAGAAGCCCCTGCTTACAGACGCCCTGTTGACCGCCGTGCGCAGCGCGCTCGCCCACATCGACTAGGCCGCGAGCCGCGCCGCGGTCAGCCGTGCGGCCGGGCCTGCTCCAGCGCGGAACGATCTCCAAGCAACATCATGCCAGCGGCGATGACGCCGGCTGACGCCAGCAGGCTTCCCGCCGAGGCGATGCACAGAATGCAGTGGCTGGCGGCGGGTCCGCAGAGAGCCGCGGCGCCGGCCATGTGACCGACGGCCGCGACGGCGCAGGCCGCCGCCGCGATGAACAGTGTCGCGCCGATCATGATCAGGCCGACGCCGAGCTTTCGTGAATCCTGGGTGTCGCTGTGTGGCATTTGAACCTCCGGGTCGTTTGAGCCACGATTTTCCGGCGGCGGCTTTGCGTTGGCGCAAAGCAGGGGGCGGCGAGTCGGAGCACGGAGGGAACTCTACTCACCGGGGTCCAGCCGAATGCCGACGACCGTCTCAAAGGATACCAATACGCCGGGCGACGTGGCCGCCCTGTTCCTGTTCCTGGGGGTAGCGGCGATCGTGGCCCTGCTCGCCACCGCCCTCACCGACGACGCGGCCTTTCGCTTCCATGGCTATATCCTGATGGCTGCTTCGGTCGTGGCGTTGGCCGCCATGACCATCGGCGTCGCCAACGGACGGTTCCGGTCGGATCCGGGCCGGTATGAGGACGGGGTGATCCGCGCCGGCGTGATCGCCACCATGTTCTGGGGCGTCATCGGCATGACCGTCGGTGTCTTCATCGCCGCCCAGCTGTCGTGGCCGGACATCTTCTATTTTCCGGAGCATGGCTGGCTGAATTTCGGCCGCCTGCGGCCCCTGCATACCTCCGGCGTGATCTTCGCCTTCGGCGGCAACGCCCTGATCTGCACCTCCTTCTGGGTCGTGCAGCGCACCTGCAAGGCGCGCCTGGCGGGCGGGGTCTGGCCGTGGTTCGTGTTCTGGGGCTACCAGCTGTTCATCGTCCTGGCCGCCACGGGCTATGTCTCGGGCATCACCCAGTCGCGCGAATACGCCGAGCCGGAATGGTACGTCGACATCTGGCTGACCATCGTCTGGGTCGCCTATCTGCTGGTCTTCCTGGGCACGATCTGGAAGCGCAAGGAACCCCATATCTACGTGGCCAACTGGTTCTACCTGGCCTTCATCGTCACAGTCGCCCTGCTGCACCTGGTCAACAACGCCGCCGTGCCCGTCGGTCTGCTCGAGGCGCGCAGCTATTCGGCCTTTGGCGGGGTCCAGGACGCCTTGGTCCAGTGGTGGTACGGCCACAACGCCGTGGGCTTCTTCCTGACCGCCGGCTTCCTGGCGATGATGTATTATTTCGTGCCCAAGCGGGTCGAGCGGCCGGTCTATTCCTACCGCCTGTCGATCGTCCACTTCTGGTCGCTGATCTTCATCTACATCTGGGCGGGTCCGCACCACCTGCACTACACGGCCCTGCCGCAGTGGGCGCAGACCCTGGGCATGACCTTCTCGATCATGCTCTGGATGCCGTCCTGGGGCGGGATGATCAACGGCCTGATGACCCTGTCGGGGGCCTGGGACAAGCTGCGCACCGACCCCGTCGTCCGCATGATGGTTGTGGCCATCGCCTTCTACGGCATGTCGACCTTCGAGGGGCCGCTGATGTCCATCCGGACGGTCAACGCCCTGTCGCACTACACTGACTGGACCATCGGCCACGTTCACTCCGGCGCGCTGGGCTGGGTCGGCTTCATCAGCTTCGGCGCCATCTACTGCCTCGTGCCCTGGCTGTGGAAGAAGGACCGCCTGTACTCCAACGCCCTCGTCGAGTGGCATTTCTGGATCGCGACGACCGGCATCGTTCTCTACATCACCGCGATGTGGGTCTCCGGCATCATGGAGGGCCTGATGTGGCGCGAGTACACGCCCGACGGCTTCCTGGCCAACAGCTTCATCGAGACCGTCGCCGCCAAGCATATCGAGAACGTCATCCGCACCGTCGGCGGCCTGATGTTCCTGAGCGGCACGCTCATCATGTCCTACAACCTGTGGCGTACGATCCGCATGCCGTCCTCGCGCTCCGCCGAGAACGTGCCCGCGACCCTGATCGAACCCCACCAACAGCCGGTCGGGTGAGGATCAGCCCCATGTGGAAGAAGCACGCGAAATTCGAGCGCCACTCGTTCTGGCTGGTGATCGGAATCACCATCGTGGTGTCGATCGGCGGCATCGTGGAGATCGCCCCGCTGTTCTGGGTCGAGAGCACGATTGAGGAGGTGGAGGGCGTCCGCCCCTACACCCCGCTCGAGCTGGCCGGTCGGGACATCTACATCGCCGAGGGCTGCTACAGCTGCCACTCGCAGATGATCCGTCCGCTGCGCGACGAGGTCGAACGCTACGGCCACTACAGCCTCGCCGCCGAGAGCATGTACGACCATCCGTTCCAGTGGGGCTCCAAGCGCACGGGGCCGGATCTGGCCCGGGTGGGCGGCAAGTATTCGAACGAGTGGCATCGCGAACACCTGGGCGATCCGCGCGCCGTGGTGCCGGAGTCCAACATGCCGCCCTACCGGTTCCTGGCCGACCAGGACCTGGACCAGCACGCCATCCGGGCGAAGCTGCGGACCATGCTGGCGGTCGGGGTGCCCTATACGGCCGAGCAGATCGCGAACGCTGAGGCGGACCTGAACGCCCAGGTCGATCCGTATGCGAGCGAGACCTCCGAGTTGCGGAGCCGCTACGGCCCGAGGGTCGCCCAGGGCGATTTCGACGGCGACCCTGCGCGTCTGACCAAGATGGACGCCCTGATCGCCTATCTTCAGCAACTCGGCACGATGGTGGATTTCCGCACCTACCAGGCCGAAGACCCGGACAACATGCGATGAGCGGGCTCGATTACGAAGCCGTGGCGCGGTTCGCCCAGCAAGGCGGCACCCTCTATTTCGGGGCCATCTTCATCGCGGGGCTGGTCTACGCCCTGTGGCCCAAACACGGCGAAGCCTTCCGCCGCCTCTCTCACCTGCCGCTCGAAAAGGACGAGGACGAGCATGTCTGAACGCGAGCGCGACGAACACTCCGGCGTCGAGACGACCGGACACGAATGGGACGGCCTCAAGGAGCTGGACAATCCGCTGCCGCGCTGGTGGCTGTGGATTTTCTACGGCTGCATCGCCTTCTCCGTGATCTACTGGGTCCTGATGCCGGCCTGGCCCGGCGCCAACGGCTACACGCCCGGCCTGTTGAAGCAGTCCGACCGGGCCAATGTGGTCAAAGAGTTGAACGCCCTGCAGGCCCAGCGCGGCCGGGGCGAGGCGATGCTGGTGACGGCCTCCCTGCAACAGATCGAGGCGGATCCGGACCTGCAGGCGCACGCGCTCGCGGTCGGGCAGTCGGTCTTCGGCGACAACTGCGCGAGCTGCCACGGCGTGGGCGGCGGCGGAGCCAAGGGCTATCCCAACCTGCGCGATGACGTGTGGCTGTGGGGCGGCTCGCTGGAAGAGATCGAACACACGATCCGCGTCGGCGTCCGGTCCGGCCACGCCGAGACCCGCATCTCGCAGATGCCGGCGTTCGGACGCGACGGCATGCTCGACGCCGGCCAGACCGCCGATCTGACCGAATATGTCGTCGCCCTGTCGGGCCGACAGGCGGACGCCGCGGCCGTGGGGCGGGCCCGGCAGCTGTTCGCCGACAACTGCGCGGCCTGCCATACGCCCACCGGCGTCGGAGACCGCGCGCAGGGCGCGCCCAACCTGACCGACCGCGAATGGTTGTTCGGCTCGGACCGCGAAACCATCCGCGGCCAGATCCACAACGGCCGCAACGGGGTCATGCCCACCTGGGAGGGCCGTTTCTCGCCCGGTGTGATCAAGGCCCTGGCCGTTTACGTCCACGTCAACGCCGGCGGCGGCGAAGCCTCCGCAGGCGGCGATGAGGTTTCCACAGGCAGCGGCGAAGCCTCCGCAGGCGGCGATGAAGTCTCCTCCGGCGCGGTTGAAGCCGCCGTGCGATGACCCTCATCATCGACCGGACCCGCGAACGCCCGGCGACCACGGGTCCGGTTTCCGTCGCCGAGAAGCAGCGCGAGAAGGCCCGTCCCAAGGGTCTCTACAAGCCGCGTACACCGATCTACCCCAAGCTGGTTCACGGCCGGTGGCGGTGGCTCAAATGGGCGCTGCTGATCGTCATGCTGGCGATCTACTACATCACCCCGTGGATCCGCTGGGAGCGCCCGGGCGCCCTGCCGGACCAGGCCGTGCTGGTCGATTTCGACGGCGGACGCTTCTACTTCTTTATGATCCAGCTGTGGCCGCAGGAGGTGTATTTCATCACCGGCCTGCTGGTGATCTCGGCGCTCGCCCTGTTCCTCGTCACGGCCCTGTTCGGACGGCTGTGGTGCGGCTACGCCTGCCCGCAGACGGTCTGGACCGACCTCTACATCCATATCGAGCGGATGTTCGAGGGCGACCGTAACGCCCGCATGCGGCTCGACGCGGCCCCGACGTCCTTCAACAAGCTGTGGCGCAAGGCCGGCAAGCACCTCGTCTGGATCGGCATCGCCTTCGGCACGGGCGGGGCGTGGATCTTCTATTTTCACGACGCGCCCGACCTGATCCGCACCTTCTGGGTCGGAACGGCTCCGATGACGGCCTATGTGTCGTGCGCGGTCCTGACCTTCACCACCTATGTCTTCGCCGGCCACATGCGCGAGCAGGTCTGCACCTATATGTGCCCGTGGCCGCGGATCCAGGGGGCCATGCTGGACGACCAGTCGTTCCAGGTCACCTATCGCTACGACCGCGGCGAGCCCCGCGGCCCGCACAAGAAGGCCGAATCCTGGGAGGGCCGGGGCGACTGCATCGACTGCAACCAGTGCGTCGTGGTCTGCCCGATGGGGATCGACATCCGCGACGGGGCGCAGCTGGAGTGCATCAACTGCGGCCTGTGCATCGACGCCTGCAACGAGGTCATGGACAAGGTCGGCCGGCCGCGCGGCCTGATCGCCTATGACACCGACGCGGCCGTCGCGGCCCGGAACTGCGGTCAGAAACCGGAGCATCGGCTGATCCGGCCGCGCACCCTCTATTACGGCCTGGCGCTGATGCTGGTCGGGGGCCTGATGATCTGGGGCTTCAGCACGCGCGAGCAGCTGGGCGTCCATGCCCTGCGGGACCGCAACCCGGCCTATGTCCGGCTGCACGACGGCGCCGTCCGCAATGGCTACACGTTGAAGATCGCCAACCACGGGTTCGAAACCGCCACCGTCGAGATTCGCTACGCCGGGGTTCCCGGGGCGGAACTGAGGATCCCCGGCCAGCCGGGCGCCGATCCACTCCGTGTCGAGGTCGAGCCGAACCGCGTCACCCCGCTGCGCATCTTCGTCACCGCCCCGGCGGATCACGTCGGAGACGGCAGCCGGGACGCCGCCTTCGAGGTCCTCTCGGGCGGGAAGACGAAGATTGTCCCCACCGCCTTCGACTATGGGAGCCAGCCGCAATGAACGCCGCGACGAAGTCCGTGAAGCCGCCGTTCGTCGTCAAGGGATGGCACGTCGCCGCGGGCGTCGTGGCCTTCTTCGCCCTGGTGGTCGGCGTCGACGCCGCCTTTCTGGTGATGGCCTACCGCACCCATCCCGGCCAGGTCGCCGCGCGGCCCTATGAGGCGGGGTTGATCTACAACGCCGAACTGGAGCGCCTCCGGGTCCAGGATGCGTTGGGCTGGCGGGCGGGGGCCGAGGCCCGGGCGAACGGACTGGACGTGTTGATGCAGGACCGCGAGGGCCGTCCGCTCACGGGACTCAGGGTGTCGGCCACGCTCCAGCGCCCCGCGACCGAACAAGGCCGCGCCGAGGTCGTCCTCGGGGAAACGGCCCCCGGCCGGTACGCCGTCGACCGCGCCCTCTCCGGCGCCTGGGACGCCCGGATCGAGGCCGCGGACGACGCGGGCCGCACCTTCATCGCCGAGCGGAGGCTGACGTGGCCGTGACCTTCGAGGCGGCGACCGGACCGGACATGTCGGCCTTCCTGCGCCGGCAGGAGGATGGCCGCGCCCGCCTCGATCTGCTGGTGACGGGGGCCCGCTGCGCCGGCTGCATCTCGAAGATCGAACGGGAGGTGTCGCGTCTGCCGGGGGTCGAGTCGGTCCGCCTGAACCTGTCGACCGGCCGCCTCGCCATCGGCCTGGCCAGCGCCAGCGTCGACCCGGGCCGGATCATCTCTGCGCTGGACCGGCTGGGCTATCCGGCGACGCCGTTCGATCCCGGCGCCGCCATGGTCCAGCGCGACCGCGAGGGGCGGCGGCTGATCCTCGCCCTCGCCGTGGCCGGCTTCGGCGCCATGAACGCCATGATGTTCTCGGTGCCGATCTGGGCCGGGCTGTTCGATCAGGAGCTGGGCCCGGCGACCCGCTCCATGATGATGTGGATGTCGGCCGCCGTCGGAGCGCCCTGCGCCATCTTCGCCGGCATGCCCTTCTTCCAGTCGGCCTGGCGGTCGTTGAGGGCCGGCCGGGCCAATATGGACGTGCCGATCTCGGTCGGGGTGATCCTGACCCTGGCGATCAGCTTCTCCGAGACCATCCTGAACGGGCGCGACGCCTATTTCGACGCCGCCGTCTCCCTGCTGTTCCTGCTGCTGATCGGGCGGTGGCTCGACCATGTGCTGCGGGCCAAGGCGCGGAGCGCGGCCGGCGATCTGCTGGCACTTCAGGCCCCCGCCGCCTGCGTCGTCGACGCGCGGGGCGTCGAACGATCGGTGCCGCTCGGCGACATCCGGCCGGGCGACCTCCTTCGCGTGCGGCCTGGCGACCGCATTCCGGTCGACGCAACCCTGGAGCAGGGCGAGGCGCTCCTCGACAACAGCCTGCTGACCGGCGAGAGCGTCCCGGAACGGGTTCGCCCGGGACAGCTGTGCCGCGCCGGCGCCGTCAACACCGCCGGCCTGCTGACCTTGCGGGCCAGCGCCCGGTCGGAGGACTCGACGCTGGCGGCCATCGCCCGGCTGGTCGAGGCGGGGGCCCAGTCGCGCTCGCGCTATGTCCGGCTCGCCGATCGCGCCGCCGCCCTCTATGTGCCGGTGGTGCATGCGGCGGCCCTGGCGACCTTCGCCGGCGGCTGGGCCCTGGGCCTGGACCCCCGGGAAGCCCTGATCCGGGCCGTGGCCGTCCTGATCGTCACCTGCCCCTGCGCCCTGGGCCTGGCCGTTCCGGCCGTACAGGTCGTCGCCTCGGCCCGGCTGTTCCGCCGGGGCGTGCTGGTCAAGTCGGGGGCGGCGCTGGAGCGTCTGGCCGAGATCGACCATGTGGTCTTCGACAAGACCGGCGTGCTGACCGAGGGCCGTCCGGCGCTGGTGGGCGCGTCTCAGGCCGTTATCGCCATGGCGGCCCCGCTGGCCCGCGCCTCCGGTCATCCGATGGCCCGCGCCGTGGCCCGGGCCGCGGGGGACGGACCTGTCGCCGCCGACGTCGTCGAACACGCCGGTCTGGGGGTCGAGGGGCTGATCGACGGGCGGCGCGCCCGCCTCGGCCGGGCGGTCTTCGTCGGCGCCCCGACCCTGCGATCGGGTGAAACGGAACTCTGGTTCGGCTTCGAGGGCGAGACCAAGGTCCGGCTGCAATTCTCGGACATCGTCAGGCCGGATGCGGCCGCGACCATCGCCGCCCTGACGGCGCGCGGGATCACGGTGGAAATCCTGTCCGGCGATCAGGTCGGCGCGGTCCGGGCGGCGGCCGATACGGTGGGCGTGGCGGCCTGGAGGGCCGGACTGATGCCGCAGGAGAAGGCCGAGGCCATCGACCGCCTCGCCGCCGACGGCCGCAAGGTATTGATGGTCGGGGACGGGCTCAACGACGCCGCCGCCCTGGCGCGGGCCCACGCGGCCATCGCGCCGGGGTCGGCGCTCGAGGCCAGCCAGAACGCCGCCGATCTGGTGCTCACCCGGGGCGCGTTGACGACCATCGTCGAGGCGATCGACGTGGCCCGTTCGGCCCGGCGCCGGGCGCTGGAGAATTTCGGTTTCGCCGCCCTCTACAATCTGGTCGCCGCGCCGGCGGCCATGCTCGGCCTCGTCAATCCGTTCGTCGCCGCCCTGGCGATGTCCGGTTCGTCGCTGGTGGTCACCCTCAATGCGCTCAGGGTCAGGGGCGGGCGATGAACATCATCTTCCTGCTGGCGCCGTTCTCGGTGGCCCTCGGCCTGATCGCCGTGGGGGCCTTTGTCTGGACCCTGCGCTCCGGCCAGTACGACGACATCGAAGGGTCGGCGGCCCGCATCCTGATCGAGGACGACCCCGGGTCCGACGCGCCCGCGCCCTGAGGCCGTTCCGCGTTTGACGCCGATCAATGCGTTCCCGCGCCGGGCGCGGTCCTGTGAGGCCGCAAAGGAGCCCGGCCATGTCCGAAGACACTCTCCCGATCCTGCTCATGATCGTCGCCTTCTTCCTGACCTTCCTCATGCCGGTCGGAGGCGTGTCGATCCTTGGCCGTCCCCGCCTGGTTCCGCAGGGGACGCCGATGCGCCGGTCGGCCGGCGGGGACGATGGTGGGTGATGTAGGGTTCGAACCTACGACCCGCTGATTAAGAGTCAGCTGCTCTACCAACTGAGCTAATCACCCGGACCATGCGTCGGGCGGAGCCTTTCAAGGCTCGCGCCGTCCCGACCGGGCCGGTTGGGGACCGGCTGCGGCGAGGGGGCGTACCTAATGGGAATGCCGCGCGCGCGCAAGGGGATTTGGCCCGGCGTTCCGGTTTGTCGCAGGCGCGGTCAGGCCGGGGCGGCGGCCTCAAGCGCCTGGATCAGCACGCCCATGTTCTTGATGTACTCGCCGGTCGAGACGCCCATCACCGGGAAGTCGGTGATGTACGGCGAGGTGTCGCTGGCGTCGCCGACGCGGGTGAGGCGGAACTCGCCGGGGGCGACCTCGGGCGAACCGTCGCCGATGTAGGGATTGCTGACCGCCCTCAGCGGCGTGGGCCAGTAGCCGCGCGGGTTCAGTCCGGCGATCAGGGCGGCGATCACCGCGGGCTCGGCCGGTGGGCGGGCGCCGCTGCTGGTCATGTCCGAGACCGAAATGTCCTGCAGGGTGAAATAGCGGGGCAGGGCGACCGAGCCCTGGCGCGCCAGCAGGGGCGAGCCCTCGCGCGCGGCTTCGGGCGTCATCGCGGCCAGACGGTCATACTCGGCGCGCAGCCCCGCGACGTCGACCGCCCGGAACGAACTGTAGTGGATGACCGTGTCCTCGGGGTTCCCGTCGACATAGTAGGCGCCGTTGACGACGTTCGAACCGCGGCGGTGGACGTACAGCGGCCTGTTCGTGCCCGGCTGTATGAAGGTCGGATGGGTGCGGCCGTCGCGCTGGAGCCGCTGGGGCAGGCGGACGGACTCCAGCCAGTCCAGGGCCTCGGGCACGCGGGCGATGTATTTCCGGTCGCCCGTCAGGCGATAGAAGCTGAACAGCTGGCCGATGTTGGCCGCCGTGGTGTGGGTGGCGTAGGCCTCGGGCTCGTAGGTGCGGGCCGCTACGGGCCTGAGGGTGGCGGCGTCGTGCTGGAGGCCCCAGCCGGCCTGGGGCGCGGGCTGCTGGCAGGCGAGGAAGCAGTCCATCGACCGGCGGATCGGGTCGAGCAGACGGCGGTCGCCAAGCGTCTGGTAGCAGAAGATCAGAAACTTGATGTTCTCGCCGGCCACGTCGTCGTTGAACGTGATGTAGCCGGTGTAGTCGGGCCGTCCGTGCAGGCCGGGGTCCTGGCTGAGCGGGTAGCGCTGGGGCCAGCCGCCGTTGGCATACTGGCTGTCGAGGACGAAGCGGATGGCCCGGTCCAGCGGGACGCGGTACGCCCGCTCGCGCTTCTCCAGATAGAGCCGAAGCAGGAATTGGGACGCCTCGGAGGTGCCCGCGTCGTCGAAGGTGGCGTTGCCGTAGTAGTGCTGGAATTCCTCCATCCGCCAGGCGTTCTTGCCATAGGTGTCGTACCAGCGGCGCAGGGACTCCTCGCCCGCCGTGTCGATGACGTAGTTCCAGCCGCCCGAGGGATGCTGACCCCTGACCAGGGCGTCGGCGGCGCTCTTCGCGGCGGCGTAATAGGCCTCGTCGCCGGTGGCGTGGTACGCGTCGAGGAACAGGTGGCCCATGGTCGCCGTGCCCGGGGGCTGGACCCAGATCATGGTCGGCGAGGCCTCCAGCTCGCCCCAGCGGCGCGAGAAGTCGGGCAGGGCCGACCAGACGTAGCCGCCGCCCACCGCGGCCTCCTCGACCATGAAGCGGGTCGCCCGCTTCATGGTCTCCAGTACGGCCGTGCGGTCGGCCCCGGCCGTCTGCGCGAACACCGGGCCGGCGAGCGCGGCCGCGGCCGCCGCCGCCATCAGGCCGCGACGGGAAAACCGGATCGACATTGGACACCTCCTGCAGCCTGACACCGGTATCATTGCAGGAAGCCCGGCGCGTGCAAGCGGGCCATTCCGGTTTGCCGGCGGGCGGGCTAGGCTCCGCGCAAATCAGCCGCCGGGGAGCGGCGCAGGGGAGACGCGACATCATGGCCTTCTGGAACCGCCGGCGCTCGATCGACGCCATGCTGGCCCCGCACGAAGGGCCCGCGCTGAAGAAGACGCTGGGCTGGCCCCACCTGATGGCGCTGGGCGTCGGGGCCATCGTCGGCACCGGCATCCTGACCCTGATCGGGGTCGGGGCCGGGTTGGCGGGTCCGGCGGTGATGATCAGCTTCGCCCTGGCGGGCCTGGTCTGCGCCTGCGCCGCCCTGGCCTATGCCGAACTGTCGACCATGATGCCGGCGGCGGGCAGCGCCTATACCTATTCCTACGCCGTGCTGGGCGAGCTGATCGCCTGGATCGTGGGCTGGAGCCTGATCCTCGAATACTCCCTGGTGGTTTCGGCGGTGGCGGTGGGCTGGTCGGGCTACGCCACCGGCTTCCTGACCGGGATGGGGATTGACCTGCCCACCATGCTGACGGCGGGGCCGCACGTACCGGGCGGCTTCATCAACCTGCCGGCGGTGTTCATCATCGCCGTGGTCACGGGCCTGCTGCTTCTGGGCACGCGGGAAAGCGCCACGGTCAACGCGGTTCTGGTGGCGATCAAGATCGCCGCCCTGATCGCCTTCGTGGCTATCGCCCTGCCGGCCTTCGACGGCGCCAACTTCACCCCCTTCATGCCCAACGGCTTCGGCGCCCCCAGCCTGCCCTTCATGGAGCAGATCACGGGTCAGCCCGTGGTCCAGACCGGGGTCATGGCGGCCGCGGCGATCATCTTTTTCGCCTTCTACGGCTTCGACGCCATCTCGACGGCGGCCGAGGAGACCAAGCGGCCCGAGCGCGATCTGGCCATCGGCATCGTCGGCTCCATGGTCGTCTGCACGGCCTTGTACCTGGTCGTGGCGGCCGCGGCGATCGGCGCCCGGCCAGTGGCCAGCTTCGCCGAAAGCCCCGAGCCCCTGGCCCTGATCCTGCGCGAGATGGGGCAGGGCACAGCGGCGCAGTGGATCGCGGCCAGCGCCGTGATCGCCCTGCCGACCGTGCTGCTGGCCTTCCTGTTCGGCCAGAGCCGGATATTCCTCGGCATGGCGCGCGACGGCCTGTTGCCCCGCAAGCTCGCCAAGGTCTCGGTGCGTGGCGTGCCGGCGGTGGTGACCATCTTCACCGCCATTGTGGTGGCCGCCCTCGCCGGGGTCATGCGGCTGGACGAACTGGCGTCGCTGGCCAACGCCGGGACGCTGGCGGCCTTCGCGGCGGTGGGGGTTTGCCTGATGGTGCTGCGCATCCGCGAACCGAACCGCAAGCGGCTGTTCAAGGCGCCGTTGTGGTGGCTGGTGGGGACGATCACCATCGTCGGCTGCATCATCTTCTTCTTCAGCCTGCGGGGCTCGACGCAGCAGTGGTTCTTCGCCTGGAACGGCGTCGGCCTGATCGTCTATTTCGCCTGGTCGGCGTGGAATTCGCGGCTGGCCAGGGGCGAGGAGGCCGAGGGCTGATGGCCCTGCGCGACCTGTCCGGGGCGGTCGATTTCGCCGTGCTGGAGCGGATGACCGGGGGCGACGACGCCATCACCGAGGAGGTGCTGGGCCTGTTCGCACAGCAGGCGGCGATGTGGTCGCCGATGCTGGACGTGCGCGAGGATGGCTGGCGCGACGGGGTCCACACTCTCCGCGGCGCGGCGGCGGGCATCGGCGCGGGCGAACTTGCGGAGGCCTGCCAGACCGCCGAGGCGGCGGAGAAGGCCGAGGCTCCGCCGCTGCTGGAACGGGTTCGGGATGCGCTGGAGACGGCCCTGGCCGACGTCGCGGCCTATCGGCACGCGCTGATGCTGAGGTCTCTCCGAGGCTAGGCGCGTCTGCGGTCCCAGGCCTCGAACTCGTAGGCGATGCAGCGGTCGATCAGGGTGCGCCAGACCGGCTCGGCGATGGCGGGCGACAGGCCGGCGGGGCCGGCGGCGGCCAGCACCTTGCTCACCACGTCCTCGATGCGGGCGTCGTCGTGCACCACGGAACGGTCCGGCTTGATGCGGGCTGCGGCGTCCATGTAGCGCTGACGCTCGGCCAGCAGCTGGACGAGGGCGCGGTCGAGGGCGTCGACGCCCTGACGGACCTCGGCCATGGTGGCGCAGGCTTCCGGCGCGGTGCGCGGATCGATCGTGACGCTATCCGACAAAGGCGCGCTCCAGCACATAGTCGCCCGGCTCGGCGTTCGAGCCTTCCTTCATGCCGAGGGCCTCGAGCAGTTCGCCCGTCTCCTTGATCATGGCCATGGAGCCGCACAGCATGACCCGGTCGCGGTCGGGCGAGAAGCCGCGCGGCAGGCCGAGGTCGTCAAACAGGGCGCCGGACCTGATCCGGTCGGTGATCCGGCCGGGGTGTTCGAAGGGCTCGCGGGTGACGGTGGGATAGTAGGTCAGCCGGGCCTTCGCCTCCTCGCCGATCAGGGGATCGTCGTGAATCCCCGAGGTCAGGAATTCGCGGTAGGTCAGGTCGGCGACATGGCGCACCGTGTGGCAGACCACGACATGGTCGAAACGGCTGTAAGTGTCGGGATCGCGGACCACGCTGAGCCAGGGCGCCAGGCCGGTGCCCGTCCCGATCAGCCAGAGGCGCTCGCCGCCGGTGAGGGCGTCCAGCACCAGGGTGCCGGTGGGCTTCTTCCCCATCAGGACCGTGTCGCCCGGCTGGATCTTCTGGAGGCGCGAGGTCAGGGGGCCGTCCGGGACCTTGATCGACAGGAATTCCAGCTGCTCGTCCCACGCGGGGCTGGCGATGGAATAGGCCCGCAGGATGGGCTTGCCGCCGTCTTCGCCGGGCAGGCCGATCATCACGAACTCGCCCGAGCGGAAGCGGAAATCGTCGGGTCGGGCGATGGCGAAGCTGAACAGCTGGTCGGTCCAGTGGCGCACCCACAGCACTTCCAGTTCATGGAAGGCGGAGGCTTTCGCGGGTGACGGAGAGGCGGCGACGTCGGTCATTGCGGGCTTATTAGGGGGTGAGGGGGCGGGGGGGAAGCCGTGCGGATGTCGCGCTTGCCGCAAGGGGGATGACGACGCCGGAATCTCCCTCTAGCGTCGCCGCCATGCGCAACAAACTTCTCGTCTCCACCCTGTTTCTCGCGGCGCTTTCGCCGTTCACCGCCGCGATGGCGCAAAGTTCGGACAGGGCGCCGGACCCGGCCGTCCTGACGCCCGAACGGGTCTTCGCCGATCCTTCGCTCACCGGGCCGGTCGCGCGGGGCGTCAGCCTGTCGCCGGACGGCGAACTGGTGGCTTTCCTGCGCTCGAGAGACGACGACGTCGACGTGCTGGACCTGTGGGCGGCGCCGACGGGCGAGGGCGAGCCGTTCAAGCTGATCGACGCCCGGGCGCTGGTCCCCGACGCCGGCGAACTGTCCGAGGCCGAGAAGGCGCGGCGCGAGCGGATGCGGATCTCGCAGCGCGGGGTGGTCGAGTATTCGTGGGACGAGCAGGGGCGCTACATCCTGGCTCCGCTGGAAGGCGACATCTTCCTGGCCGAGCGCCCGGATAACGCGGGAGGGGGCGGGGCGGTGCGCCGTCTGACCGAAACCGAAGCCGACGAGATCGACGCCAAGGTCTCGCCCAAGGGCAATTTCGTCTCCTTCGTGCGCGACCAGGATCTGGTGGTTGTGGATCTGGCCGCCGGCCGCGAGACCGAGGTCACGACCGAAGGCGACGGCCTGATCACCTGGGCCACCGCCGAATTCATCGCCCAGGAGGAGATGGATCGCGACACCGGCTACTGGTGGAGCCCGGACGAGCGCTACATCGCCCTGCAGCGGACCGACGAGGCGACCGTCGACGTCATCCCGCGACTGGACATCACCGGCGGCGGGGCCAGGGTGATCGAGCAGCGCTACCCGCGCGCCGGCCGGCCCAATGCGGTGGTCGAGCTGTTCGTCCACGACCGCGAAAGCGGACGCCGGACGCAGGTCGACCTGGGCGAGAACCGCGACATCTATCTGGCCCGGGTCGACTGGTCGGTCGATGGCCGCACCCTGTATGTCCAGCGCCAGTCGCGCGACCAGAAGACGCTGGACCTGTTGAGCGTCGATCCCGCCACGGGCGCGTCGCGGGTGATCCTGACCCGGACCTCGGACGCATGGGTGCCTCTGAACCACGATTTCCGGGCGCTGGACGACGGGAACTTCATCTGGTCGTCGGAGGAGACGGGCTGGAAACACCTGTATCTCTACGACCGCGACGGGACGATGATCCGGCCGATCACCCACGGTCCGTGGCCGGTGAAGAGCCTTAACGGGGTCAACCAGCAGACCGGCGAGGTCTTCTTCACCGCCTCCTTCGGCTATGCCGAACGGCCCGAGGGCGTCACCGGCGGCCACAGCGCCTGCCCGCTGCCGGGGGGACGGGTGGCGATGTGCGACGTTCAGGGCGAGCGGCCGACGATCCAGCGGCTGTGGCGGGCGTCGCTCAACGAACTGCGCCAGGCCACGCCGGTGACGAGCGACGGCGGCTGGTGGTCGGCCTCGATGAACAAGACCGGCACGGCCTTCGTCGGCAACTATTCGGATCCCGGCACGCCGCCGCAGTCGGGGCTGTATCGGGCCGACGGGACCTTCGTGCGCTGGATCGAGGAGAACCGGCTCGACGAGACCCATCCCTTCTGGCCTTACGCTTCCCGCCGTCAGACGCCGACCTTCGGCACACTGGACAGCCATGGCGAGATGCTGGTCTGGCAGATGACCACGCCGCCGGGCTTCGATCCGTCGAAGCAGTATCCGGTGGTCATGCAGGTCTATGGCGGCCCGTCGGGCGGCGGGGTCAAGCAGGGGTGGCAGCCGGCCACCAGCCAACTGCTGACCGAGGCCGGCTACATCGTCTTCCGCCTCGACAATCGCGGCGAGGGCGACCGGTCGGCGGCCTTCAAACAGGCCCTGTATCTGAAGATGGGCCAGCCCGAGATCGAGGATCAGGTGCTGGCGGCGAACCATCTGCGCTCGCTACCCTATGTTGACGACGACCGCATCGCCATGATGGGCTGGTCCTACGGCGGATTCATGAGCCTGATGGCCCTGACCGAGCCGGAGATGGGCCTGGCCTCGGCCATCGCGGGGGCGCCGCCGACGGAGTGGAGCCTGTACGACACTCACTACACCGAGCGGTACATGTCGACGCCGGAAGCGAATGCCGAGGGCTACGCGGCCTCGGACGCCATTCCGCGCCTGCCGAACCTGACCGGACGGCTGCTGTTGATGCACGGCATGGCCGACGACAACGTCATCCTGGAGAACTCCACGCGGGTCATCGACGCGCTGCAGGCTTCGTCCATTCCCTTCGAACTGATGCTCTACCCCGGCCAGCGCCACGGCGTCCGGGGCAATGAAAGGCAGCTGCAGCAATGGCGGACGTATCTGGACTTCCTGGACCGGACGATCGGTGCAAGGGCGCCCGCCGCGCGGGACTGATCGCGGGGGCGTTCGCGGCACTACTGGCCGGAACAGCCATTGCGCAGGAGGTAGTCATCCGCCCAACCCTCCCGGAAGGCGATCAACCGGTGCTTGTGCCTCATCAAGTCGGGCAGGACTGCCGACCATTGCAGGCTTGGCCGCAGATGATTCAGTCCGAATGGCGAAGCGCTGCCGCGAGAGGGGCGGCCGACATCTGCCTTCCCGAGGGAACAGCAGATCGCCGGGTCAGACGCGTCATGGAGGTTCTCGCTTCCTTGGACTCGATGGATGGGCGGTCCGAAAGCGTCCTTCGATGGAGCGCGCCCGAAGCGTTGGGTACGACCGGTGGAGCACCGGCGTCGTTGCTCTGGAACTTCCCGGTCCTGCTCAAGGACAACATCGAGACCGCCGACATGCCGACCACGGCCGGCTCCTTGGCCCTGGTCGACAACGCGCCCGGCCGCGACGCGCCGCTGGTCACCCGCCTGCGCGAGGCCGGCGCCATCATCCTCGGCAAGACCAATCTCTCCGAATGGGCCAACATCCGGTCGAACAATTCCATCAGCGGCTGGAGCGGCGTCGGCGGGCAGACCCGCAATCCGTACGACCCGGCGCGTACGCCGTGCGGCTCTTCCTCCGGCAGCGCCGTGGCGGTGGCCATCGGCCTGGCGCCGGCGGCGATCGGAACGGAAACCGACGGCTCGATCACCTGCCCGGCCTCGGTGAACGGCGTGGTCGGGTTCAAGCCCACGGTGGGACTGGTCAGCCGCACCCATATCGTGCCCATCGCGCATTCTCAGGACACCGCCGGGCCGATCGCGGCCACGGTCGAGGACGCGGCCGTCGTCCTGACCGCCATCGCCGGCTCGGACCCGCTGGATCCGGCGACCATCGAAGCCGATGCCCGCAAGGTCGACTATCGCGCGGCGCTGGACGCGAATTCGCTGCAGGGCGCCCGCCTCGGGGTCATGCGCTTCCTCGTCTCCAACTATTCCACCGAGACCCAGGCCGAGTTCGAACGCGCGCTGACCAACCTGCGCGCCGCCGGGGCCGAGATCGTCGAGATCACCGAGGCGCCGGAGAATTTCCGCCAGATCGGCGGCTGGGAGCTGACGGTGCTGCTGACCGAACTGAAGCACGACCTGAACCTCTACCTGGCCTCGACCGACCCACAGCAGGTGCGGACGCGGACCCTGGCCGAGGTCATCGCCTTCAACGCCGCCGAGCCGCGCGAGACCGTGCTGTTCGGCCAGGAACTGTTCGACCGGGCCGAGGCGACCGGAGGGCTTGACGATCCGGCCTATGTCGAGGCGCGCGAGCGGTCGTTCCGCGCCGCCGGGCCCGACGGCATCGACCGGATGATGGCGACGCACGGGGTCGTGGCCCTGACCGCCCCGACTACCTCGCGGGCCTGGACCAACGACCGCGAGGACGATGACAACGCCCAGGGATCGGCCAGCCGGCTGGCGGCGGTGGCGGGCTATCCGCACCTGACCGTGCCAATGGGCTTCGACCGCGGCATGCCCGTCGGCCTCAGCTTCATCGGCGGCAAGTGGGACGACGCCCGCATCCTGTCGCTGGGCCACGCCTATGAGCAGGCGACCCACGAACGGCGCCCGCCCCCGGCGCCCGCGCAACCTTCGTCCTCGACCGGCGGTTGAGGCGCAATGGAAAAGCAGTTCGTCAAATTCGCCACAGCCACGGCCAAGGTGGCAGGCAAGCCCTGGACCTTCATCGCCTGCCTCGTCATCGTTCTGTTGTGGGCCGTATCCGGACCGATCTTCAAGTTCAGCGAGTCCTGGCAACTGGTCATCAACACCGGCACCACCATCGTCACCTTCCTGATGGTGTTCCTGATCCAGAACACCCAGAATCGAGACGGGGCGGCGATGCAAGCCAAGCTGGATGAGCTGGTGTTCGCGGTGAAGCGGGCGGATGCGCGCTTCATCGGCATCGAGCATCTGACGGAGAAGGAGCTGGACGCCATCCTTGAGGAGGTGGAGGAACGGGGGTTGGCGGTGCACGCCGGCAAGCCCGCACGAGCCATCGGCGGCACTCCGGGCGCCAGGGCCGAGGCGATCGGGGCGGTACAGCCGAAACGGGCGCGGCCGAAGACCAAGCCCGCCGGAACGGGGTCTCGCAAGAAACCCTCCCGCAAGCCGACGCCGTGAGCGGCCTGATCGCCAATGTCGTCGGGTCCGCCGCGGCCCTGTGCTCGATCGTCAGTTTCGCGCCGCAGATGATCAAGATCTGGAAGACGCGCGACGCATCGGCGGTGTCTCTCAAGACCTATTCCCTGACGGTCGCGTGTTTCGTGCTGTGGACGGCCTATGGCGTGCTGACGACGGCTTGGCCCATCGTCGTCGCCAACGCCTGCGCTCTCGTCATGGCGGCGGGAGTCCTGGTCATGAAGTGGCGGTTCGGCAAAGGCAGTCGGGATTGACCCGTTCCGCGACGCCGGGCGCCGGCCCGGCGTCTGATCAGCCCGTCTGGCGCGCCCTGACGAGCGCCAGAACCTGATCCGCGGCCTCGCCGGGCGAGCAGGCGGCGGCGTCGATGCGGAGTTCGGGCGCCTCGGGCGCCTCATAGGCGCTGTCGACGCCGGTGAAATTAGCGAGCTGGCCGGCGCGGGCCTTGGCGTACAGGCCCTTGACGTCGCGCGCCTCGGCGACCTCGAGCGGGGCGTCGACGAAGATTTCCACGAACTCGCCCGGCTCCATCCGCTCTCGCGCCATTCGGCGTTCGTCGCGGAACGGGGAGATGAAGGAAACCAGGACGATCAGCCCCGCGTCGGTCATCAGCCGGGCAACCTCGGCGACGCGGCGGATGTTCTCGACCCGATCGGCGTCGGTGAAGCCCAGGTCGCGGTTCAGGCCATGGCGGACGTTGTCGCCGTCCAGCAGGACGGTGTGGAGGCCCTCGGCGTTCAACCGCTGCTCGACGCGGTTGGCGATGGTCGACTTGCCGGCGCCTGACAGGCCGGTGAACCAGAGCACCAGCGGCGACTGGCGCTTCAGGGCGGCGCGGTCGGCGCGGCTGACGCTCAGCGCCTGGGGCCGGACATTGGCCGAGCGGCGCAGAGCGAAGCGGATCATGCCCGCGCCGGCGGTTTCGTTGGTCATCCGGTCGATCAGGATGAAGCCGCCGAGGTCGCGGTTGACGGCGTAGGGCTCGAAGGCGACAGGGGCGTCGAGCGCCAGGGTGCAGCGGCCGATGTCATTCAGCGTCAGGGTCGCGGCGGCCAGGTCCTCGCCGGTGTCGACATTGACCTTGTGCCGGATGTCGCTGACCCGGGCGGGCACGGTGGCGGCGCCGAGTTTGAGCCAGTACGCCCGGCCCGGCAGCAGCGGCCGGTCGGACATCCAGACGACATGGGCGTCGAATTGATCGGCGACCTCGGGCGGAGCGTCGGCGGATGCGATCAGGTCGCCGCGCGAGACGTCGACATCGGGGGTCAGGGTCAAGGTGACGGACTGGCCCGCGCGGGCTTCGTCGAGGTCTCCGACCAAAGCGACGATCCGGTCGATCGACGCGCTGACGCCCGACGGCAGGATGCGAATGACGTCGCCGGGACGGGCGGCGCCGGACTCGATGCGGCCTGTGAAGCCGCGGAAATCCGCGTGCCGGGTCACGCCCTGGACCGCCATGCGCAGCGGACCGGATGCGACTTCCGAAACGCGCACCGTCTCGAGATGCGCCATCAGCGGCGGGCCCGCGTACCAAGGCATGGACGCGCCGGCCGTCAGGACGTTGTCGCCTCGCCTCGCGCTGAGGGGAATGGCGGTGACGTCGGTCAGGCCGATCGAGGCGGCGAAGGCGCGGTAGTCGTCGACGATGGCCTCGAACCGGTCCCGCGACCCGTCGACCAGATCCATCTTGTTGACCGCCAGCACCACGCGCCGGACGCCCAGCAGGGCCAGCAGCCGGCTGTGCCGCCGGGTCTGGGTCAGGATGCCCTTGCGCGCGTCGATCAGGACGACGGCGATGTCCGCCGTCGAGGCGGCGGTGACCATGTTGCGCGTGTACTGCTCATGCCCCGGCGTGTCGGCGAGGATGAAGCGGCGCTCGCCGATGTCGAAAAAGCGGTAGGCGACGTCGATGGTGATGCCCTGCTCGCGCTCGGCGGCCAGGCCGTCGACGAGGAAGGACAGGTCCGGCTCGCCGTCGATCAGGGGCAGGGCCGCCGTCTGGTCCGAGGGCACGGCGCCGGCCTCGTGCAGCAGGCGGCCGATCAGGGTCGACTTGCCGTCGTCGACGGAGCCGCAGGTGATGAGGCGGACGATTTCGCGGGGACCGGTGTCGGGAGCCATCAAAAATAGCCCTCGCGCTTCTTCCGCTCCATGGAGGCGGCGGGGTCATGGTCGATGGCGCGGCCCTGACGTTCCGACATCGAGGCCTGGCGCACCTCGCGGACGACGGCGTCCAGGGTGTCTGCGTCGCTCTCGACGGCGGCGGTCAGGGGCCAGCAGCCGAGGGTGCGGAAACGTACGCGGCGTAGGCACGGCTGTTCGCCGGGGCGAAGAGCCATACGGTTGTCGTCGACCATCAGCAGGGCGCCGTCGCGCTCGATGACGAGCCGTTCGGCGGCGAAGTAGAGGGAGGGCAGGGCGACGGCCTCGCGCTGGACGTAGCGCCAGACGTCGATCTCGGTCCAGTTAGACAGGGGGAAGACGCGCAGGGATTCCCCGGCGTTCAGGCGGGTATTGTAAAGGCTCCAGAGCTCGGGCCGCTGGCGTTTGGGGTCCCAGCCGTGGGCGGCGCTGCGGATCGAGACGATCCGCTCCTTGGCCCGGCTCTTCTCCTCGTCGCGGCGGGCGCCGCCGAAGGCCGCGTCGAACCGGTGCAGGACCAGCGCCTGTTTCAGCCCCTGCGTCTTCCACAAATCGGTGTGGACGCCGGCGCCGTGATCGAACGGATTGACCTCCTCGGCCTCGGCTTCGGGATTGCGGTGGACGAAAAGCTGCATCCCCGCATCCGCCGCCGCCCGGTCGCGGAAGGCGTACATCTCGCGGAATTTCCAGGTGGTATCGACGTGCAGCAGGGGGAAGGGCGGCGGGGCGGGATAGAAGGCCTTCCTCGCCAGATGCAGCAGGACGGCCGAGTCCTTGCCGCCCGAGAACAGCAGCACAGGCCGCTCGCATTCGGCGGCGACCTCCCGGAAGATGTGAATGGCCTCGGCTTCAAGGGCGCCAAGGACGTCGTCGTGCAGCCGCATGGTTCAGCTTTGGCCCCGGAATCGCGCGGCGCCAAGCATCACGCGGGGACGACGGCCGTGGTCTCGATCTCGATGCGGGCGGCATCCTCGATCAGTCCCTTGACCTCGACCACGGCCATGGCGGGGTAGTGAGTCCCGATCAGCTCGCGCCAGATCGCGCCGATCTCGCGCAGGGCGGCCAGGTATTCGCGCTTGTCGACCACGTACCAGGTCATGCGGACGATATGTTCGGGACCGGCGCCCGCTTCCGTCAGGACGGCGAGGGTGTTGTTGATCGTCTGGCGGAACTGACCGGCGAAACCCGTCTCGGCGAACACGCCTTCGGGCGTCCAGCCGATCTGGCCGGCGACAAAGACCATTCGGCCGCTGGCCTCGACGCCGTTGGAATAACCCCTGGGCCTGGGCCAGCCTTCCGGCAGCAGGACGCGGTTCATGGGACGGTCTCCACGAAAGGGGCGATGCGGGCGCGCAGGGGCTCGGGCCAGGGTTCGGGCTTCAGCGAGGCGCCGACGTAGACGATGGTCTGGGTCGCCTCGAAACGGAGGTCGCCGCCCGAGCTGATGCGGTGGCGCAGGCCGCAGGAGGCGCCGCCCAGCTTCGTCACCGTCAGGGCGAAGGTCAGCTCGTCCTCCAGCCGCGAGGGAGCGATGAACCGGGCTTCGACGGCGGCGGTCGGCACACTGACATGTCGGTTGACGTGCAGTTCACGGAACGAGGCCTGGAGCGGGCCGGCGAACCAGTCCTCGACCACCCCGTTCAGCATCTCGAAATAACGCGGGAAGAAGACGATGCCGGCCGCGTCGCAGTCGGCGAAGCGGACGCGGCGTTCGACGGTGAAGACCTGGCCCGTCATGTCGACTCCTTGAGCCGGAAGCGTTGCAGCTTGCCGGTCTGGGTCCTGGGCAGGGCGTCCACGAAATCGAGGCCGCGCGGGTATTTGTAGGGGGCGATGACGCCCTTCACGAAGGTCTGGAGCTCGGCGCGCAGGGCGTCGGACGGGGTATGGCCCTCATTCAGCACCACGAAGGCCTGGACGATCTGGCCGCGTTCGGGGTCGGGGGCGCCGATGACGGCGGCCTCGGCGACGGAGGGGTGGCGCAGCAGCGCGTGTTCCACTTCCGGGGCGCCGATATTGTAGCCGGATGAGATAATCATGTCGTCGGACCGGGCGACGAACCAGAAATAGCCGTCCTCATCCAGCCGGTAGACGTCGCCGGTCAGGTTCCAGCCGTCCTTCACATAGGCCGCCTGCCGCTCGTCATCGAGATAGCGACAGCCCGTCGGCCCGCGAACCGCCAGGCGGCCGGTCTCGCCGGGGGGCAGGGGCCGGCCGGCGTCGTCGACGATCCGGGCCTGATAGCCGGGCACGGCCTTTCCCGTGGAGCCGGGACGGATGTCGTCGCCGCGCGCCGAGATGAAGACGTGGATCATCTCGGTCGAGCCGATGCCGTCGATGATGCGGATCCCGGTCGCCTCGTGCCAGGCGTCAGAGGTGGCGGCGGGCAGGGCCTCGCCGGCCGAGACGCAGGTTCGCAGGCTCGACAGGTCATGGTCGCCGGCCAGCTTCAGCAGGGCGCGGTAGCCGGTAGGGGCGGTGAACAGGGCGGTGGCGCGCTGACGAGCGATGGTCTCGGCCAGGGCGTCGAAGCCGGGGCGGCTGGCGAAGGCGGTGGCGGCGCCTGCGGCGGCCGGGAAGACCACCAGCCCTCCGAGGCCGAAGGTGAAGGCGATCGGCGGGGTGCCGACGACGATGTCGTCCTTCGTCAGGCCGACGATGTGCTTTGCGAAGGTGTCGGCCATGGCCAGGATGTCGCGATGAAAATGCACGCAGCCCTTGGGCTTGCCGGTGGTGCCGGAGGTAAAGGCGATCAGGGCCGGATCATCGGCCGCGGTGCCGACGGCCTCGAAGCGGAAACCCATCGGCAGGGCCCGGGCCGCCCTCTGCAGGGCGGCGGAGCCCATGACATGCGTCAGGGACGGCGTCGTCGTGCGCGCTTCGGCGACCACCTCGGCGAAGGCCTCATAGACGAGCGCGTGGCTGATCTGCGCCTTGTCGATGACGGTGGCCAGTTCCGCGGCGCGCAGCATGGGCATGGTCGCCACGACCACGCCGCCCGCTTTCAGGATCGCGAACCACGCCATCACCGTCCAGGACGAGTTCGGTCCGTGCAGCAGCACCCGGTTGCCCGGGACCAGCCCCATCTCCTCGACCAGCACCCGCGCCATCCGGCCCGAGATGGCGTCGACGCGGCTCCACGAAAATTCGTGATCGACGTCTATCAGGGCGCGGGCGTCGGGGCCGCCGGCCTCGATGGCCCGGCGAAGCAGTTCGACCCCCGCGTTCAGTCGCTCGGGCCAGGCCAGTTCCGGCAGGTCGAAGACCAGTTCCGGCTGCTGATCCGCCGGCGGCAGATGATCGAGGACGAACCGGTCGATATGGGCGCTGATCCCCATCAGGCGCCTCCCAGACCCGCGAGCACCTGTCGGGCGATGACGATCTTCTGCACCTCCGAGGCGCCCTCGTAGATGCGCAGCGCGCGGATCTCGCGATACAGCCGCTCGACCGGATGCCCCGAGACGACGCCGAGCCCGCCGAACAGCTGGACCGCCTGATCGATCACGGCCTGGGCCTCGTCGGTGGCGTAGAGTTTGGCCATGGCGGCCTCGCGGGTGACGCGCGGCGCGCCCTGATCCTTCAGCCATGCGGCGCGGTAGATCAGCAGGGCCGAGGCGTCGATCTTCAGGGCCATGTCGGCCAGCGAGGCCTGCACCAGCTGCAGGTCGCTCATCGGCGCGCCGAACAGCTTGCGGGCCACGGTCCGCGACGCGGCCTCGTCGAAGGCGCGGCGCGAGAAGCCGAGGGCGGCGGCGGCGACCGTGGAGCGGAACACGTCCAGCGTGGCCATGGCGATGCGGAAACCTTCGCCGGGCGCGCCGAGGATGCGGTCCCCGTCGATGCGGCAGCCGTTGAAGCGGATCGTGGCCAGCGGATGGGCGGCCATCAGGGGGATGCGTTCGACGACCTCGAAGCCGGGCGTATTGGCGTCGACGACGAAGGCGCTGATGCCCTTGGCGCCGGTCCCTTCGCCGGTGCGGGCGAAGACGGTGTAGCGATCGGCGAGGCCGCCGTTGGAAATGAAGGTCTTGGTCCCGTCGAGGACCCAGCTGTCGCCCTCGCGGCTCGCGGAAGTTGACAGGGCGGCGACGTCGGAGCCCGCGTCGGGCTCGGACAGGGCGAAGGCGGCGATGGTTTCACCCGCCGCCACGCCGGGCAGCCAGCGCGCCTTCTGCTCGTCCGTGCCGAACAGGCTGATGGGGCCGGAGCCCAGGCCCTGCATGGCGAAAACGAAGTCGGCCAAGCCGGAATGGCGGGCCAGGGTCTCCCGCGTCAGGCACAGGGTGCGCACGTCCAGCTTGCCGTTCGCGTCCGGGACGGCGTTGTTGAGCCAGCCGCCGTCGGCCAACGCCTTCAGGATCGTCCTGCAATCGCCGTCCAGATCGTGGTCGCCGTGCTGGTGAAGCACATCGCCGTTGGCCTCGGCCCAAGCGTCGATGTCTGCGACGAAGGCGCGGTGGCGGTCGTCGAAGAAGGGCCAGTCGAGGAAGGTCGTGTCACGGGCGGTTTTGGCGGCCATCGCTCAGTTCCCCTCGAACACCGGCTCGCGTTTCGCCGCGAAGGCCTCGTAGGCGCGGCGGAAGTCGTTGGTCTTCATGCAGATGGCCTGGGCCTGGGCCTCGGACTCGATGGCGGCGTCCAGGCTCATGTCCCATTCGACGTTGAGCTGGTTCTTGGTTATGCCGTGGGCGAAGGTCGGCCCCCGGGCCAGCGAGCGGGCCAGATCCAGCGTCGTCTCCATCAGGGCCTCGCCCTCGACGACGCGGTTGTGGAAGCCCCAGCGCTCGCCCTCGTCGGCGGTCATGACCCGACCGGTGAACAGCAGCTCCGACGCGCGGCCCTGACCGATCTGGCGGGGCAGGATGGCGCACGCGCCCATGTCGCAGCCGGCCAGGCCGACGCGGGTGAACAGGAAGGCGGTCTTCGTGCGCGGCGTGGCGATCCGCAGGTCCGAGGCCATGGCCATGATGGCGCCGGCTCCGACGCAGACCCCGTCCAGCGCGGCGATGACGGGCTGCGGACAGCCGCGCATGGCCTTGACCAGATCGCCGGTCATCCGGGTGAAGTTCAGCAGGGCCGGCATGTCCATTCTGGTCAGCGGGCCGATGATCTCGTGCACGTCCCCGCCCGATGAGAAGTTTCCGCCGGCGCCCGTGACGATCACCACCTTGCAGTCGTCGGCGTGGACCAGGGCGCGGAACAGGTCGCGCATCTCGGCGTAGGAGTCGAACGTCAGGGGGTTCTTCCGCTCGGGCCGGTTCAGGGTCAGGGTGGCGACGCCGTCGTCGTCGACCGACCACAGGAAATGGGCCGCCTTGTAGTCGCGCGCCTTCATCCGTTCAGCTCCTCGTGAGTGGTGGCGTGGAGCGATCGCTTGGCGCGCTCCAGCAGGCGGGTCAGCTCGTCGGCCTCGGTCTCGGTCAGGTCGGCGAACAGGGCCTCGATCCAGCGTTCGTGCGCCCGGGCCATGGCGGTGAACCGGGTTTGGCCCAGGGGCGTCAGGCGCACGCGCTGAACCCGGCGGTCGGCCCCGGCCATGGCCTCGATCAGGCCGTCGACCTTGAGGCGCGCGGCCAGTCCGGTAACGTTGCCGTTGGAGACCATCAGCATGCGCGAGACCTCGCCCATGGTCAGGCCGGCCTCGCCGGCGCGGTCCAGCGCCGACAGCATGTCGAAACGGGGCAGGGTCGAGCCGAACTCGTCGCGCAGGCGGTGGGAGATGGTCTGTTCGATGGTGGTGGCGCAGGTCAGCAGCCGCAGCCACAGGCGCAGGGACCGCTTGCCGTCCGGCGCGCCGCCCAATCTGTCGGGGAGGGGGCGATCAGGCAGGTGGGTGGCGGCCGGGCTCACAGCTCGCCGCCCGCGACCGGAACGGCGGCGCCGTTGACGCCCGAGGCCCCGTCGCCGCACAGCCAGACGATGGTCTGGGCCACCTCGTCCGGCGTGATCAGCCGGCCCTGCGGGTTGGAGGCGGCCAGGGCGGCGCGGGCCTCTTCCTCGCTGCGTCCGGTCTTGCCGGTGATGGCCTCGACCGAGCGGGCGACGAGGTCCGTGTCGGTAAAACCGGGGCAGACGGCGTTGACGGTCACGCCCTTGCTGGCGACCTCCAGCGCCAGGGCCCGGGTCAGGCCGACGAGGCCGTGCTTGGCCGCGACATAGGCCGAGACGTAGGCGTAGCCCTTCAGCCCCGCGGTCGAGGCGACGTTGACGATGCGGCCCCGGCGGCGGGTCAGCATGCCGGGCAGGACCAGCCGGGCGGCCTCGGCGGGGGCCTCGAGGTTAAGGGCCAGCATGGCGCGGAAGGCATCGGCGTCGGTCCTGAGGAAGGGGGCCGAGGTGGCGGCGCCCGCGTTGTTGACCAGGATGTCGATCGGGCCAAACCGGTCGCGGCCGGCCTCGATGGCGGCGGCAAGGGCGTCCGGGTCGGTGACGTCGGCGGGTGCGACGAAGGCGAGGTCGCCGATGCGGTCGGCCGTCTCGTTGAGGCGGGCGAGGTGGCGGCCGATCAGGGTGACCTGACATCCGGCCTCGGCCAGGCGGTCGGCCGTGGCCCGGCCGATGCCGGAGCCGGCGCCTGTGACCACCGCGTGATGTCCCGCCAGGCTCATACCGGTCCCGCCTGCTGCTGCTTCTCGAGGTTTCGGGCCAGCTGGGCGAAGCCGGCGAGATACTGGACCGGCGGCTTCTGACCGCGCCAGCCCAGCTCGGCGGCCGCGCGCAGGCTCCAGTTCGGATCGGCCAGATGCGGGCGGGCGAGGGCGCACAGGTCGGCGCGGCCGGCGGCGAGAATGCTGTTCACGTGGTCGGTCTCAAAGATGTTGCCGACAGCCATGGTGGACACGCCCGCCTCGTTGCGGATGCGATCGCTGAACGGGGTCTGGAACATGCGGCCGTAGACGGGCCGCGCCTCCTCCGAGGTCTGGCCGGCCGAGACGTCGATCAGGTCGCAGCCGGCTTCGGCGAAGGCGCGGGCGATGGCGACTGAGTCCGCGGACGTCAGGCCGTCGTCGACCCAGTCGGTGGCGGACAGGCGCACCGACATCGGCTTGTCGTCCGGCCAGACGGCGCGCATGGCGGCGAAGACCTCCAGCGGGAAGCGCAGCCGGTTCTCGACGGAGCCGCCGTACTCGTCGGTGCGGTGGTTCGAGACCGGCGTGAGGAAGGATGACAGCAGGTAGCCGTGGGCGCCGTGCAACTCGACCATGTCGAATCCGGCCTCGTGGGCCCAGACCGTGGCGCGGACGAAGTCGTCGCGGACGCGGTCCATGTCGGCGCGGGTCATCTCCCGCGGAAGCTGGTCTTCGTCCGACCACGGAATGGCGGAGGCAGCGATCAGGGGCCAGCCGTTCTCCAGCGGCTGGTCGGCGCGCGGTCCCCAGGGCCGTTCGACCGAACCCTTGCGGCCCGCGTGGGCCAGCTGGATGGCGATGCGGGACCCTTGGGCGTGAACGAAGTCGACGATCCGTTTCCAGGCGTCGCGGTGTTCCGGTCGGTACATACCGGCGCAGCCGGGGGTGATGCGGCCATCGGCCGAGACGTCGGTCATCTCGGTGAAGACCAGTCCCGCGCCGCCCAGGGCGCGGGCACCCAGATGGACCAGATGGAAGTCTCCGACCATCCCCTCCTCGGCCGAGTACATGCACATGGGCGAGACGACGACGCGGTTGGGCAGGGTCAGGCCGCGCAGGCGCAGCGGCGCGAACATCGGCGCGGGGGGATTGTCCGTAGGGGGAGCGCCTGCGTTGTCGGCGAACCAGCGCTCGACGCCTGTGAGGAAGTCGCGGTCGCGCAGTCGCAGGTTCTCGTGGCTGACGCGCTGGCTGCGGGTCAGCAGACTGTAGGCGAACTGCAGCGGGTCGAGACCGACGTAACGGTCGACCGTCTCGAACCATTCCGTGGAGTTGCGGGCCGCGCTCTGCAGCTTCAGCACCTCGACACGGCGCTCGATCTCGTAGGCGGCCAGGGCGTCGTCCAGATCGCCGCCCCCGGTCAGGGCCCCGGCCAACCGGATCGCGTCTTCGAACGCCAGCTTGGTGCCCGAGCCGATGGAGAAATGCGCCGTGTGGGCGGCGTCGCCCAGCAGCACCACCTTGCCGTCGCGCCAATTGGAACAGGCCACGCGCGGGAAATTCAGCCAGGCCGAGCCGCGCAGGTGCCTCGCATTGCTCATCAGGGCATGGCCGCCCAGCCAGTCGGCGAACAGGGCCTCCGCCGCGCGGCAGGTCTGGTCCTGATCCATCCCGTCGAAGCCGAGCCCGCGCCAGGTCGCCTCGGTGCATTCGACGATGAAGGTCGAGGCTCCGGGTTCAAACTGGTAGGCGTGGGCCCAGATCCAGCCGTGCGGAGTGTCGACAAAAGCGAAGGTGAAGGCGTCGAACGACTGTCTCGTGCCCAGCCAGATGTATTTGTTGGTCCGGATGTCGATGTCGACGCCGAACACCTCGGGGCTGTCGTTGCGGGTGCGGCTGTTCAGGCCGTCAGCGGCCACGACGACGTCGGCGTCCAGAGCCAGGATGTCGGCGACCTCGCTCTGGAACCGCAGGTCGACGCCCAGCGACCGGGCGCGTTCCTGCAGGATCGTCAGAAGGCGCTGCCGGCCAATGCCGGCGAAGCCGTGTCCGCCGGAGCGGATGGTTCGGCCGTGGATGTGCACGTCGATGTCGTCCCAGTGGACGAAGGCGGCCTCTATGATCGCGGCGGTTTCGGGGTCATTGGCTTTCAAATTGGCCAGCGTCTGGTCCGAGAAGACCACGCCCCAGCCGAAGGTGTCATCGGCCTGGTTGCGCTCGTGCACGACGACATCGAGCGAGGGATCGCGCAGCTTCAGGGAAATCGCGAGGTACAGGCCGCCCGGCCCGGCGCCCACGACGGCGATGCTTCTGATGGCGTGATCCGACGACATGTTTTAAGCTTGAAACATATTCCGGCGATAGTCCACAATTGGTTGCACGGGTAGCCGAAACCTGTCCGACCGGGCAGGGTGGGATCATGACCTATCGGACTGACGAACCGCTGATGGCGGGGGTGGAACTGGGCGGCACCAAGATCGTCTGCCTGCTGGCGGCCGGCCCGGAAGACGTCCGCGACGAGGTGCGGATACCGACGACGACGCCGGAAGAGACCCTGCCGGCCATCGCCGCGGTGCTGGAAAAGTGGCGCGCCGGGTCGGGGTTCGAGGCCCTCGGCGTGGCCAGCTTCGGCCCGCTGGATCTGGACGACCGCTCGCCCCGTTTCGGTCAGATCGTCGCCACCCCGAAGCCGGGCTGGGGCGGGTGGGCGCTGACCGCGCTGGGCGAGAACATGGGCGTGCCGGTCGTCATCGACACCGACGTCAATGGCGCGGCTTTCGCGGAGGGCCGCTGGGGGGCGGCGCGAGGGCTGCGGAGCTACGCCTATGTCACCGTCGGGACCGGGATCGGGGTGGGTTCCGTCATCGACGGTCGTCCGGTGCGGGGGTTGGGCCATTCCGAGGCGGGGCATCTGCGGGTC
The DNA here is from genome assembly GCF_030704825.1 of Brevundimonas sp. Taxonomy (GTDB): domain Bacteria; phylum Pseudomonadota; class Alphaproteobacteria; order Caulobacterales; family Caulobacteraceae; genus Brevundimonas. The sequence goes on from NZ_JAUYNX010000035.1 coordinate 51,135, forward strand.
GGACGCCTGAAAGGAGACGACTGGCCGGGCGTCTGCCCCTACCACGGCGACTGCGTGGAGGGGCTGGCTTCCGGCCCGGCGGTGGCAGCGCGGGCCGGACGGCCGGGCGGCGCGCTCGAATCCGACGATCCCGCCTGGACCATGGTCGTCCACGCCCTGGGCGGCCTCTTGCACAATCTGGTCCTGACCACCGCGCCCGAGCGCATCCTGATCGGCGGCGGCGTGGCGGATGGGCAGGCCTGGCTGTTCCCGCGCCTGCGCGCCGCCCTGATCGACAGTCTCGCGGGCTACGCGACCGCCGACCGGATCGCGGCCGGCCTCGACGCATTCGTTCAGCCGCCCGGGCTGGGCGCCCGGGCCGGGCCGCTGGGGGCCATCGCCCTGGCTCGCAACGCCTTGCCCGGGTAGCTCAGCCGCCGGTGAACATGGCCCGGTCAGCCTTGACCGCCTCGACGATCATCGCCGTCACCGCGCGGATACGGGCGAGGGGCTTGAGGTCGGCGTGGGTGACCAGCCACAGGCTGCGGTCCAGATGCACGGCGTCCGGCAGCACCCGCCGCAGGCCGGCCTCACGCGTGGCGATGAAGTCGGGCAGCACGCACAGGCCCGCGCCCGCCAGGGCCGCCTGCAGCTGGGCGATCAGGTTGGAGCTCTGCAGGGCGACGTGGATGTCGACGTCGGGAGCCTGCATATAGTCGAGCTCGGGCGCATAGAGCAGGTCGCCGATGTAGCCGATGAACCGATGGCCGGCCATGTCGGCGCGGGTCCGGATCGGCGGTCGGGCGTCCAGATAGGCCGGCGCGGCGTACAGGCTGAGGCCGTAGTCGGTCAGCTTGCGCGAGATCAGCCGGCCCTCGCGCGGCGCGCTGAGGGTCACGGCGATGTCGGCCTCGCGCTTGGACAGGCTGAGCACGCCGGAAATGGCCACCAGCTGGATGTCCAGTTCCGGGTGCCGATCGGCGAGCTTCGCCATCAGCGGCGCCAGGACATAGCTGCCGAACCCTTCGGGCGCGCCGATCCGCACGGTGCCGGTCAGGGCCTGGTCGGCCTCGCCCAGTTCGCTGGCGGCCAGCAGGGTCAGGCTCTCGATCCGTTCGGCCGTCGGCATCAGCCGCTCGCCGTGCGGGGTCAGGGCGTAGCCTTGAGGGCTGCGGTCGAACAGACGGGCGCCGAGCCCGTCCTCCAGCGCCGCGATGCGCCGGGCCACGGTGGTGTGGTCCATCGCCGTCCGCGTCGCCGCGGCCGTCAGCCGACCGGTACGAGCCACGGCGAGGAAGGCGCGCAGGTCATTCCAGTTGAAATCCGCCACATCCGCTCCTGTGCAAAAACGCACAACGATTACGCAAACCTTGGCATCGTCAGAACATAAAAGCCATGACATACCGCCGCCATCCGAACGTCTCCGTTCTCAGGACACCCGTCATGGCTTTCGACGCCGCGGCCTATTCGCTCGCCACCTCGACCTTTCCGGCCCGTTCGGCAGCCGCGCTGATCGACGCAATCGGCGATCCCTGCCCGATCTGGACGGCCGAGAACCCCGACAGGGCGCTGGCGTTGCTGTTCGTGGCCCCGCGCGACTGCGTGGCCGTGGACATCCTCGTTTCCCTCTGATCGGAAAGCCTGCATGACCGTTTCCCCGCCGCCGGTTCCCCAGCTGCCCGATCCGACCGTCGTGGCCGAGACGCTGACGGCCCTGATGCACAACGCCGCCGCCGCGGTGCGCACCACCATGGTCCAGGCGACCACGCCGCAGGCGCTGCCCTACGACCCGACCACGCTGACGCGGGCGATGATCGACTTCAACACCGCGGTGATGATGCGGCCGGCCGCCCTGTTCGAGGCCCAGACCAGGAATTGGAACGACTGGACCGCCCTGTGGCGCACCATGGGCGAACGGGCCCTGGGCCAGGAAGCCGCTCCCGCCGCCGCCCCGGCCAGGGGTGACCGCCGCTTCGCCGATCCGGCGTGGAGCGACGAGCCCGTCTACGACTATCTGAAACAAGCCTATCTGCTGGCCGCGCGCCAGCTGCAGGATTTCGTCGCCTCGGCCCCGGTCGATGACGCGACCCGCGCCCAGGTCGACTTCGCCAGCCGCCAGATGATGAACGCCCTGGCGCCGACCAACTTCCCGCACACCAATCCGCAGGTGGCCCGCCGCACCATCGAGAGCGGAGGCCTGAACCTGATGACCGGCCTGTCCAACCTGCTGGAAGACATCGGCAAGGGGCAGGGGCTGGTCGGCCGTCGCGCGCCCAATGACTTCGAACTCGGCGTCAACGTCGCCGCCACGCCGGGCGCGGTTGTGTTCAGGAACGACCTGATGGAGCTGATCCAGTATGCGCCGACGACCGACAAGGTCTATCGCCGCCCACTGCTGTTCGTGCCGCCGCTGGTCAACAAATACTACCTCTTCGACCTGACCCCTAAGGCCAGTTATCTGAAATGGCTGGTCGACCAGGGCCACACCGTCTTCGTCATCTCCTGGGCCAATCCGGACGAGAGCCACGCCGACAACGGCATGGACGCCTATGTGAAGGACGGCGTGATCGCGGCCCTGGACGCGGTTGAGCTGGCGACGGGCGAGCCCGACGCGGACCTGGTCTCCTATTGCCTCGGCGGCACGCTCTCGGCCATGACGCTGGCGTATCTGGCGAAGACCGGCGGCGCCGACCGGATCGCCTCGGCGACGCTGATCGCCACCCTCGTCGACTTCGGGGACATGGGCGAATGGTCGGTGTTCACGGGCGAGGACGACCTCAGGGCCTTCGACCGCTATCTGGACGAGAAGGGCTATGTCGAGGCCCACGACCTGACCAAACTTTTCTCGGCGGTGCGGGCCAACGATCTGATCTGGTCCTCGGTGGTGAACCACTATCTGCTGGGCGACGACGCCCGCGCCTCGGACCTGCTGTGGTGGTTCGACGACGGCTCGCGCATTCCGGCCCGGATGCTCAAGGAATACGGCCGCCAGATCCTGCGCGGCAACCGGCTCAAAGACGGCGGGGTCGAGATCGACGGTGTGGCGCTGGACCTGAAGACCATCGAGACCCCGGTCATGATCGTGGCCTTGAAGGACGACCACGTCTCGGCCTGGAAGAACACCTATGCCGGCCGGCGCTTCTTCGGCGGGCCGACCCGCTTCCTGTTGGGCGGCTCGGGCCACAACGCCGGCATGATCAATCCGCCGGCGGCCAACAAGCACGGCTACTGGACCAATGACGAGGCGCCTGTCGACGCCGATGCCTGGCTGGCCCGCGCCGAGCAGAAGACCGGCTCGTGGTGGCCCGAATGGCAGGGCTGGCTCGACGCCGCCGCGGCCGACGACAAGGTCAAGGCCCGCAAGGTCGGTTCGGGCAAACTCAAGGCCGGCGCCGCGGCCCCGGGGACCTATGTCAGGGTGCGACACTAGGGCGGAGCAGCGGCGGGCAGCGCGGGCCGTTTCGCGATCTGCAACATCACCCGGATACGATGGCCCTCTCCATGGCCTGTGTCATGTTCCGGACCTCCTCCGTCGAGGGCGGGGGACCGTACCGCGCCCGGTCGTCGACCAGGGAGGCGGCTTCGCTGATCTCGGGATAGCCGAACGATCCGGCGGCCCCGGCCAGACGATGGGCGATCGCCCCGACATCCGGGTGGCCGGGCTCCAGGGCCCTGAGCTGTTCAAGATCGGTCCGACACCGCTCGATGAACATGGTGCGCAGGCGCTCGAGCGGATCAGTCACGGGCCTGGTTTCCCAGGAGGGCGAGCACCTGCTGGCCCAGCGTCATGGGATCGAACGGCTTGATCACTACCCCCGCGGCGCCCAGAGCCATAAGCCCCGCGATTTCGTGATCCTGGGTCTGCGCCGTCATGAACACGACGGGCGTGTTCCGGTGGGCCGGCAGTTCGCGCAGACGGGCCAGGACGCCCGGGCCATCCATGTCCGGCATCATGACGTCCAGCAGGATCATGTCCGGCCGCCATCCCGCGGCCAGCACCTCCAGGGCCTCGGCGCCGGAGGCCGCGGAGCGGACCTCGCCGCCGCCGGTCAGGTCGAAGGCGAGGGCGGTGAGCGCCCGGATGTTCTCGTCGTCATCCACGTGAAGGACGCAAAGCCCGGCCATCGCCCGTTACTCCTGAAGTTCCAGCGGAATCTCGAACCAGAAGGTCGATCCCTGGCCGGGGACGCTTTCGACGCCCACCCGACCGCCCATGAGTTCGATCAATTCCTTTGAAATCGCCAAACCCAGGCCGGTCCCTCCGAAGCGGCGGCTGGTCGATTGATCCGCCTGAACGAACCGCTCGAACAGGACTTTCGCGGCTTCCGGCTCCACGCCCACACCGGTGTCCGAGACCGCGATGCGCACCTGAACCTGGCCCTCCGCGAGCGGGGTGGCGCCGACCGCGACACTGACGCCGCCGCGCTGGGTGAATTTCGCGGCGTTGCCGAGGAAGTTCAGCAGCACCTGCCGCAGGCGGCCCGGATCGCCGAACAGGGTTTGCGGCACGGATTCGGCGATGTCCTGCGCATACCAGAGACCTTTTTCCTCAAGCTGGCCGAGGACGATCTCCGCCGCCTCCCGCAGCACGGTCCGCACATCGAAGGGCCGCCGCTCCAGGCGGACGGCCCCCGCCTCCAGCTTCGAATAGTCGAGGATGTCGTTGATCACGGCCAGGAGAACCTCTCCGGACAGAAGGATGCGGTCCGCGCACTGCCGTTCCACCGGGGCCAGGCCCTCACGGGCCTGCAATATCCGGGAAAAGCCGATGACGCTGGTCAGCGGCGTACGCAGTTCATGGCTCATGTTGGAGAGGAAGCGCGACTTGGCCTCGGACGCCGCTTCGGCCCGGTCCCGCGCCTCGCGCAGATCCTCTTCCAGCCGATGCTGCACCGAGTGGTCGCGGATGACGGCAATGATCTCGAGCGTCTTGCCGGCGTCGTCCTTCACCGCCTGGAAGCTGGTTTCGACCCACACCGACGTGCCGTCCTTGCGAAGCGCGCGTTGCTGCAAGGTGCACCGGCGCAGGCCGCCTGATAGCTTGCGGAAGGCCTTGAGCAGTTCGGGCCGGTCGTCGGGATGGACGAAATCCTGCGCCGGCCGGCCGGCCATCTCGCCGGGCCGGTAGCCCAGGAGCGATTTCACCGCCGGCGAGATGTAGCTGCTGCGTCCGTCCGGGCGGAGCCGGGTCACGACGTCGTCCATGTGGGTCGCGAGCAGGCGATACCGGGCCTCGCTGCGCGCCATGCGGTCCATGGCCGTGTGCCGCTCGGTGATATCCTGGACCACGCCGAACACGGCATCGACGCGACCGTCCCTGTCCAGCTCGCGCAGGGCGCTCGCGACCACCCGACAGCGTTCTCCGTCCGGACGCACGATAGTGGCTTCGAACGCCTCCTCGCCGCCGTCCTCGATCACCCTGCGCATCATGGCGTCGCGTCTGGCCCGATCCTCGGGGGTGTAGACAGCCGCCACGGCGGCGCGCGACAGCGGCTGGTCGGTCGGAAAGCCGAAGATGCGATAGACCTCGGCCGACCAGGTCACTTCGCCGGTGTCGACCTCCAGGCGCCAGTGTCCGACACGCGACACGGCCTCGACCAGATCCAGCAGGCGGCGCGTGTCCCTGGCCGCGCTCCGCTCGCGGGTCAGTTCGATCTGCTCGGTCACCAGATCAGCCAGGTCGCGAAGCCGGCGGGCGTCGGCGTCGCTGAAGGTTCTGGGAACCCGATCCTTGATGCAAAGGGTTCCCACGTTGTGGCCGGAGGGCGTCGTCAGGACGGCTCCCGCGTAAAAGCGCACGCCGTCGGGGCCCGTCACCAGCGCGCTATCAGCGAAGCGCGGGTCGCGGGTCGCGTCCGGCACGATGAGGAGACCGCCGGGCGGTTCGTTGACGGCGTGGCCGCAGAAAGCGTCCACGCGGCTCGTCTCCGGCAGATCCATTCCCTGCCGGGACTTGAACCACTGCCGGTGTTCGTCGACCAGGGACACCAGGGCGATGGGCACATCGAAAATGTCAGCGGCCAGTCGGGTCAGCCGGTCGAACCGGAGATCCGGCGGCGTATCGAGGATGCGGAGCTTCCGCACCGTATCGACCCGCGCGCGTTCGGCCTGCCTCGAAATCTTCCTGCGGGTCATGGGGCTCGCTCCCCGATGACCGGGACGCGAGCCGGAGCCGGAGCCGGGGTCGCGAACCCCTTGCGGGTCATGGTTCCCCATGACTGGCTGCGGCGCAGATACTGCCAGATGCCGCGCAGCCGCCACAGGTTGTTCAGTTGGCGATAACCGAAATTCTCCAGCACCGCGACGAAGGTCAGAAGGACGAGGTCCCGCGCGCGCGGGAACCGCCGCAGCTCGGATTCCTCCAGCGCCAAGGCCCCCACCGAGATGACGACCCCGAAGGTGAAGCTGACGGCCACGAAGGCCAGCATGTATTCAACGGCCAGGACGCCGGACATCCAGAACATCGGAATCAGCACATATCCGAGTACTTCCACGATCGGCCCGAGCACGTCGACCAGCAGGATGTAGCCGAAGCCGACGACGGCCACGCGGCCGTACCGCGGCTTGATCAGAACGTCCCAATGCCGTTCGAACGTCTCGAGCGCGCCACGATGCCAGCGCGCCCGTTGCCGGCCCAGCACCCGCAGATCCTCGGGAACCTCGGTCCAGCAGACCGGCTCGGGGACGAAGGCGATCCGGTAGGGCAGGCGCTTGTCGCGCATGAGCCGGTGGAGCTTGACCACCAGCTCCATATCCTCGCCCACCGTGCCGTGGGTATAGCCGCCCGCCTCGATGACGCGGGCCCGGCGGAACAGGCCGAAAGCGCCGGAGATGATGGTCAGGGCGTTGATCCGGCTCCATGCCAGGCGCGCCATCAGGAAGGCGCGCAGATATTCGACGGTCTGGAGCAGCGCCAGCAGATTCCGGGGCGGGCGGACATCGAGCACCCGTCCGTGGGCGATCCGGCACCCGTTGGCGACCCTCACCGTGCCGCCGACGGCCACGGTTCGCTCGGGGTCCTCCACGAATGGCCGCACCGCGCGCAGCAGGGCGTCCGGCTCCAGCAGGGAATCGGCGTCCATCGAACAGAAGATCGGCGCGCGCGAGACGTTGATGCCGGCGTTAAGCGCGTCTGCCTTGCCCCCGTTTTCCTTGTCGACGACGATCAGGCGAGGCTGGTGGGCTGCGCCATAGACCCCCCGGATGGGGCGGTGGGAGATCGCCAGCTCGTAGTGGCGCCGGATGGGGCGAAGTTCGAAGGCGTCGATGAGAACCTGAAGCGTCCGGTCGCTCGACCCGTCATTGATCACAATCACTTCGAAACTCGGATACTGCAGCGACAGCAACGACCGGATGCTTTCGGCGATCGTCATCGCCTCGTTGTAGGCGGGGGCCAGCAGGGCGATCGGCGGCGCCGCATCCGCGTATCGCCGCCACAGCAGGCTGCTGGAGGCCGTCGGGGGCCTTTCGATCAGCGCCGCGGCGGCGAGGGCCAGCTGCACCAGATAGATCAGGTTCTGCAGCAGGCCCACGCTGATCACGAACAATGCGAGGATCGCCGCGAGGTCCTCGATGCCCGGGGCCGGGAACGACATCAGGCTGCGTCCGCCAGCTCGCGCTCGGCCAGAACCATCGATGCGGTTCGGCGGGACAGTTCGCCGCCCGAGGCGGCGACATCGCGCAGGCGATCCTGTCCGGCCGCGCCGAGAGCGGCGAGCGCTTCGCCGGCCCTGAATCTGACCCACCATACGGGGTCGCCGAGCTGCTTTTCCAGCCAGGGCATGGCGGCTTGCAGGCCGATGCGGCCGGCGGCTTCGCACGACGCCGAGCGCACGATCCAGATCCGGTCCTGAAGGCCCGCCAGGATGGTCGGCTCGGCCGCCGGGTGTCCAAGAGCCCCGAGGGCCCGGATGGCGGCGATGCGCAGTTCGGTGTCAGGCGCCCCCGCCGCGATGCACAGGGGCCGCAGCACCCGGTAATCGCCGCTTGCGCCGAGCGCTTCGGCGAGGATGACCCGGGCCTCGCCGGTGACCTGCGGATCCCCGAACGCTCTCAGGGCGGTCATCGGATCGTCGGCGACCAGCCGCGCGACGAGCGGCAGGTAGAGCAGGGAGTCCGACGCCTTGCGGCCGCTGATGTCGGCCAGCACCTCGCGCAGCGCGGGCGGGGCGTCGATTTCGATCAGCGATCGCATCAGGCTGACGCGAAGCTCTCCCTCGCGAGCCCGCCCCACCGCCCGACGCAAGGCCGCGCGGGTGCGCTCGCCCGGAAAGATGGACAGGGCCTCGGCGGATGCGATCCGGCCGGCCACGGAGCCGCGGGACAGGCGGCGACAGAAGATGTCGTCGACGCCAAAGGCGGCCAGGGCCGAGATCAGCCGCTCCCGCTCGGCGCCGCGCACGAGGGCGATGACCTCCAGCAGCGACTCAGCCATCAGCCGGGCCCGGTGCTTCACGCCCTGAAGCCGGCCGACCGCGTCGCCCTCGCCGCTCATGATGTCGAGGAAGACCTGCTGGACCAGGCGCTGGTCGTGGCGCCGCCGCGCCTCTTCCCGCTCCCGCAACACCCGGGCGACGATCAGGCCGGACATCCAGATCAGCGCCAGGGCCGCCAGCACGACCGAAGTCGTCCATATGAGCGCCAGCCCGCTCATCAGAAGCGCCAGCCCAGTCCCAGCGACAGTTCCTCGCGGTCGTAGGCGCCCCGGTCTTCGGACAAGAAGCCGATCCGGAGCGTGAGACGCTCCGTGACATCCAGATCGGTCCCGAGGTTCCAGGCCTCTACATCGACCGTGGCGCCTTCGGAAGATTCCGGCGCGTCCGCATAACCCGCCCGGAATGCGATCCGGTTCGTCGCCTGCCATCGGGCCTGGGCCGCATAGCCGCTCCGGTGGTCGCCGTTCTCATCCCGGACGTTGATCCACCGCGCCGATAGCTGGACCCGGTCGCCGGGCAGGTCCACCCGGACGCCGGGATGCAGCCCCGTCACCGTGCCGGTCGGATACCGGGCCACGGAGGCGTCGAGAGTGGCCGAGAATCGCCGGGTCAGGCGCACGCTCCCGCCGGCGACCAGCGCGATCTCGGGGCGATAGTCCGCGTCCGGCGCGCCGCCCACGGCCACATGGAGATCTCCGCCGTCGAAGGCCCGGTCGAGTCTGGCTTCGAGATAGACGTCGGTGTCATCGAACCGCTCCGTGACCTCCACCGCCCCGCCCGCGCTCCAGCCCTCCCCCAGCCGACGCGAAGCCGACACGCGCGCCTCCGTCCAGTCCGGGAGGCCCGCCGACAGGCGACTTCTCGCTCCCGTGATGTCGACGCGCCAGGATGGAGGGGACGCCAGGGACGCCAGCAGCGCGCGGGCCTCGGCGTCTCCCGGAGCCAGGCGGACCGCTTCACCGGCCACGCGGCGGGCCGCCGGCAGATCGCCGCGACGTTGCTCGACGCGCGCCAGCCCGACCCAGGCGTCCACATAGGCCGGCGTCTGCCGGGCCACGGCGAGAAAAGCGGTTTCCGCCTCGTCCAGGCGACCGAGCGCCAGAAGCGCGAGGCCCAGATTGAGCCGTGCGTCGACATGGTCCGGTCGGACGGCGAGGACCCGCTCGAGCTTCGCAACGGCCTCCGCCGGACGCCCGCCCACACGGTCGGCTACGGCTGCCTGATACAAGCTCTGCGGATCGACCTGTACGACCGAAGCGGGTTCAGGCGGGGCGACGATCACGGCCGGCTCCCTCCGCCAGATTCGCCGGCATGAGCAAACGCCGGACGCGATGGCCGAGTTCGTCCGGTATGAACGGCTTGACCAGATAGTCGGCGGCGCCGAGCTGGAGGGCCCCGACGATGTCCTGCTCGCGCTTGAGGGCCGTCAGCATGATCACCGGCGCGTCCGACAACCCCCCGGCTTTCAGGCGGCGCAACACCTCGAACCCGTCCATCACAGGCATCAGGGCGTCGAGAACGATCAGATCCGGCTGATGCGCCGCAATGGCCTCAAGCGCCTGGCTTCCGTCCTCCGCGGTCGCGACCTGGTATCCGTCGGCGGAAAGGCGATGCACCAGCAGGGCGCGTAGCAGCGGATCGTCGTCAGCGATCAGAATTCTGTTTGCGCTCATGGGGCCTCGACTCCGTCTCGCGCGCCCAGGCAAGCTTGTCCGGGGCGCACTGAACCAACTCCTGGGCGAGGCGAAGTTTCCTTAACCATGTCCGCCGCTTGAGCGCCCAATGGTCGGTGAGCTGGTCCTTCGGCGTCAGTTCGAGCCGGAAAAGACGTGGGTCACACGATCCTGCGAATGCGGCCGCGGGGCTTGCGCAAGTGTTATGGTCATGTATAACACTACCACAGGCCGATCGGCATGGGAGCGTAAGATGATGGTCCAGTCAGGACTGTCCGGAACCGACGATGGACTCAGAATGGAACGACAACCAGCCGATCTATCGACAGCTCCGCGACCGGGTCGTCGCCATGATTCTTGACGACCTGCTCAGGGAGGGCGACCCGCTGCCGTCGGTGCGCAGCGTGGCGACCGACAGCCGGATCAATCCGTTGACGGTGCTGAAAGCCTATCAGCAATTGGTCGACGAGAGCCTGGTCGAGAAGAAGCGCGGCGTCGGCATGTTCGTCAGCGCCGGGGCGCGGGACCTGCTGCTGCAGGGAGAGCGCCAGCGGTTCCTGGCGGAGCGCTGGCCCGAGATCCGCACGACCATCCAGCGACTGGGCCTCGGGCCCGAGCTGCGCGCCTCGCTGGGCGCCGCTCCCGAACCCGGGGAGGACTGAGCCGTGGCCGTCGTGGAAGCGCGCAACCTGCGCAAGACCTACCGCAAGACCCTGGCGCTGGACGGGGTCGACCTGTCGATCGGCGAGGGGCGGATCGTGGGCCTGCTGGGCCCCAATGGCGCCGGCAAGAGCACGGCCCTGCAGGCCATCCTCGGGCTGGTCTCGCACGAGGGCGAGCTGAGGGTGCTGGACCGCGACCCGTGGAGCCAGCGCGGCGAGCTGGTGCACGAGGTCTGTTTCATCGCCGACGTGGCCGTGCTGCCGCGCTGGATGCGGGTCGGGCAGGCGGTCGACTATATGGCCGGGGTGCACCCCCGGTTCGACCGCGCCCGGGCCGAGGGTTTCCTGGCCCGGAGCACGATCCGCAAGGACAGTCGGATCCGCGAACTGTCCAAGGGGATGGTGACCCAGCTGCATCTGGCGCTGGTGATGGCGGTGGACGCCCGGCTGCTGGTGCTGGACGAGCCGACGCTGGGGCTGGACCTGCTGTACCGCAAATCGTTCTTCGACGCCCTGCTCAGCGACTATGTCGATCACGACCGCACCATCATCCTGTCGACGCACGACGTGCACGAGATCCAGCACGTGCTGACCGACGTGATCTTCCTGGACCGGGGCCGCGTGGCTCTCAGCGCCACCATGGAAGAGGTCGAGGCGCGCTTCGTCGAGGTGCTGACGACGGACGACCGGCTGGCGGCCGCGCGCGCCCTGAAGCCGGTTTCCGAACGTCGGATGTTCGGGCGCCACAGCCTGCTGTTCGACGGGGTCGACCGCGAACGGCTGGCGCCGCTGGGCGAACCGCGGACGCCGGGTCTGGCGGACCTGTTCGTCGCCCTGCTCGGCGGCGGCGCCCCGCGGGAGGCGGCGGCATGAGCGGGGAACGGCACCCGAAACAGTGGGCCAGGACCTTCCTGTGGCAGGTCCGGCGGGAGCTGTGGGAGCATCGCGCGCTGTGGGTCGCGCCGCTGGCGGTCGCCGCCTTCGCCGCGCTGGTGCATCTGGGAACCACCTTGACCGCCACCGACGCTGGACGGACCGCCGCCCTCGCGGACCCGGCCCGGGCCGGGGAATTCATGACGCACTACAGCGCGATGATCGGCGCCACGGTGGTCACCGGCCTGCTGGTCGGGGTGCTGTACAGCCTCGACGCGCTGCAGGGGGAGCGGCGCGACCGCAGCATCCTGTTCTGGAAGTCGCTGCCCGTGTCGGACGGCATGACCGTGCTGTCCAAGGCGATCGTCCCGCTGGTCGTCGTCCCGCTGATCGTCTTCCCGATCGTCGTCGTCGCCAGCCTGCTGATGCTGGGTCTGCAATCGCTGATCTGGAGCCTCGACGGGTACGACCCGGGCCAGCTGTGGGCCCGGGTGAACCTGCCGTTCCTGTGGCTGGCCCTGCTCTACGGTCTGCCGTTCATGGCGCTGTGGAATGCGCCGCTCTACGCCTGGATGCTGCTGATGTCGGCATGGTCGCGGCGGGTGGCCTTCCTGTGGGCCGCCGCTCCGTTCGCGGCGATCCTGATGATCGAACACCTGGCCCTGCACCATACGCCATCGCACTGGATGCTGGAGCGACGCATCGCGGGCGGGGTGCTGCAGCCTTGGTCGATCGACGGCGAGGGCGTGGTCTGGATCGAACGCCTGTCCGACCTCGATCCGATGCGGATTTATTCACTGCCCGGCCTGTGGATCGGAGTCCTGATCGCCGCTGGCCTGCTGTATGCGGCGATCCGCATCCGCCGCTCGCGAACGCCCAACTGATCGTCGATCCCGGAAGGATCCGCCCATGACCTCAGACCGATCCAGAGCCGACACCGGCTAATCCCCCGGCTTCCCCCCCGGCCCCCGATCCCCGACTCCGACCGCTTTCACCCCACCGACTTTTTCGCGACGCCGCGAACGGAGGACGCCATGACCTTGCCTGCCTTCAGCCTCGACGGCCTCGCCCAGGCCGCGCTCGTCCTGCACATCAGCGGCGGCGCCTTGGGCCTCGTGTCCGGGTTCGCCGCCCTCGCCGCGCCCAAGGGCCGGCGCCTGCACCGCGCGGCCGGGACGGTGTTCGTCCTCGCCATGGCGGTGATGGCCTTCTTCGCCATGGTCGTGGCCCTGCAGCGGAACCAGCCGCTGAACGCCATCGGCGGCGCCTTCACCCTGTATCTGATCGGGACGGCGTGGCTGGCCGTGCGGCGCCCGGACGGCGTCGCGGGACGGGCCGAAACGACCGGATTTCTCGCCGCCTCGGCCATCGCCGCGGCCGGCCTGGTGGTTGGTTGGCAGGGCGCGGGCGGAGACGGAATTCCCGGTCCGGTCCCCTATGTGTTCGCGAGTGTCGCGGCCCTCGGCGCCGCCAGCGACCTGCGCGTGATCCTGCGGCGGGGCGTGTCCGGCCCGTCGCGCATCGCCCGGCACCTGTGGCGCATGTGCACGGCGCTGTTCATCGCCTCGGGCTCCTTCTTCCTCGGCCAGATGGACGAGATTCCGCAGGCCCTGCGCGGACCGCACCTGTTCGTGCTGGCGCTCGCGCCCCTGGCCGCCCTGCTCTTCTGGATGTTTCGGGTGCGTCTCACCCGGGCCTTCAAAAGCGTTCCCGCGACGCCCTGACGCGCGTGGAACGGCTTCGACACACCAGTCAACCGGAGGAACAAGACATGCGTGGATTAATGATGGGAATGGCCGCCGTCGCGGCCCTGGCGGGGGCCCAGCCCGCGGCCGCGGACACCGTCTCGGACTGGTGGGAGTTCGCCGGCAAGATCGCGCCCTATATGGCCTCGGGGAACACGCCCGAACAGGGCCGCGCCGTCACCCGTGCCTCCCTGGCCATGTTCGAGGCGGTCAACGCCATCGACCGCCGCTACGAGAGCTACCTGAACTTCCCGGCCGGGGACCCGACCGCGTCGCAGGACGCGGCCGCGGCGACGGCGGCTTATACGGTCATGCTGCACCACTTCCCGGCCCAGAAGACGGCCCTCGACGACAGCTACGCCATCGCCATGGCGGCCATCGCCGACGGGCCGGCGCGCGAGGCGGGCCGGCGGATCGGCGAACAGGCCGCGGCGGCGGCGATCGCCGCCGGCGGGATCGATCCGGCGCTGTCGGCGACGCCCTATCGGCCGCGCACCGCGCCAGGGGTCTGGGTCGCCACCCAGCTGCCGCAGATCGAGGGCTATGCGGTGACCTACCGCCCGTGGGTGATATCGTCGGCCGACGCCCTGCGACCGCCCCCGCCGCCGGCCCTGACCAGCGAACGCTGGGCGCGGGACTATGAGGAGGTCCGCCGGCTGGGCGGTCGCACCAGCGCCGAGCGGACGCCGCACCAGACCCTGATGGCCCGCTACCGGCAGGCTTTCGACCTGACGCCGATGTTGCGGCTCGTCGCCGACGGACCCGGCCGCAGCCCGGTCCAGAACGCACGCATGTTCGCCCTGTACCAGATGACCTTCGACGACGCGGTGCTGGCGATGGCGGACGCCAAGGCCCACTACGACTTCTGGCGGCCGATCACCGCGATCCGCAATGGCGACGAGGACGGCAACGACGCTACGCCGCTGGACGCCGGCTGGACCCCTCTGCTGGGCACGCCGAACTTCGCGGAGTACCCGTGCGGGCACTGCGTTGTCGCCGCCGCCCAGGCCGGGGTGATGAAGGCGGAAACCGGACCGCGCCCGCCGACCGGCGTCCGGGTCGGGGCCCTGGCCATGCCGATGTCGGCGGTGCAGGTGCTGCCGGGTTGGGATGAGTGGTCCCGGGAGGTGTCGGACTCGCGCATCTATGGCGGGGTGCATTTCCGGTTCTCGAATGAGGCGGGCGAGCAGATCGGCCGGGAGACGGCGCGGATCGTGCTGGAACGCGTGATGCGGCCGCTGCCGGGGCGTTGAGATCTTCGGACCGGAGGAGGGGCCAGCACCGCCGATCCCTTCTCCGGACGTACCGTGCGCTACGCTTCGGCCGCCGCAAATCGGGCTCCACCAGGGTCTGGTTCGCGGGGGCGGGCCAGCTCAGGCGACGATCCGGTCCGTGAGCGCGAAGCCGTCGTGTCTGACCGGTGAAGGACCGATTCCGCTCTTATTCATCAGTCGAACGAGCCCTCGGCGGCGACCTTATCCTGTCGTCTGATTGGCCGAAGGGAAGGGCAGGACGCTCTTCGACGGCTCGGCCTCGACATTCGGCGCCAGCGCCGACTGCATCAGCCCCAGCGCTTCCTGGACCAGGTAGCGCATGGCCGCTTCCGCCCCGGCGGCGTCGCCCGCGAAGATGGCGTCCGCGACCCGTCGATGGTCCTCGATACTGGCCAGGCTGACGCCCTTGTAGGAGTTGGTCTGGCGGATGCTGAAGCGAAGGGCCGTCTCGATCAGCTCGCACTGCTGGGCGTAGAAGCGGTTGCCGGTCGCCTTGAGCACGGCGGAGTGGAAGGCGATGTCCGACTCCAGGGAATCGTCCTCGCCCCGGCCGGCGGCGTACATCCGCTCGATGGCCTCGGCGATCCGGGCGCTCTGGGTGCGGGTGGCGGAGACGGCGGCGAGAGCCGCGGCCGCCGGTTCGACGCCCAGCCGGACCTCGGTAAATTCAATCAGCAGGGGCAGGGAGAATCGTCGCTGCAACATCCAGCGCAGCACGTCCGGGTCCTGCAGGTTCCAGAATTCCTCGGCCTGGATCCACGTGCCTTGACGAGGCCGGGCTCGCAGAAGGCCCTTGGCGGTCAGCATCTTGACCGCCTCGCGGACCACCGACCGGCTCGCCTGGAACTGCTGCGCCAGCTCGAATTCGACGGGGAAGGGCCGATCCGCATAGGCGCCGGTAACAATGGCCGCGCCCAGCTCCTGGACGATGCCGTGCGAGCGCGTGCGATCCCGGGGCGATGCCGTCGTCATGGACCGTTCCTTACGCCGCCAGGATCGTTCAGGCGAGTCGTCCGATGTGTTTCATCCCTCATGGGTAAAATGATTTTCACCTATTGTCAGACAATTCGTTGACAATCCGGACGCCCGAGGTTTTCCTTCGCTTGCGACAGCGCCGGGCGACACGGCCGCGTCGGGGGAGAATCGATGCACGGCAGGACCACGCCACCGCGACCGGGACGCTTGATGGCCGACCGCAGGACGCTGCTCCTGGCGGCGGGTGCGACCGCGCTGGCCGGCCCCGTCCCGGCCCAGGACCAGACGCCGGTCCCGGCCGCAGCTCCCAGGCTGCGCCGCAAGCTGGCGTTCGACTGGCGGTTCGCCTTCGGCCATGCGTCGGACCCGGAACGGGACTTCGGATTCGGGCGCAACCAGCGCACCTACGCCAAGGCCGGCGGCGACCTGGCCGTAGCCGTGGCGGCGGACTTCGACGATTCGAACTGGAGCCGGATCCAGATTCCGCACGACTGGGCCATCGATCTGCCCTTCACCCCGAGTCGGTCGCCGCCGCCGACCGGAGAGGATGATCCGCGGGCCGCGCACGGCTTCAAGCCGTTGGGGCGCGAGTATCCGGAAACCAGCGTCGGCTGGTATCGGTCGCCCCTCGACATCCCGGCCGAAATGGCGGGACGCCGGCTGTCGCTCGAGTTCGACGGGGCCTTCCGCGACGTGGTGGTGTTCCTGAACGGCTTCATCGTGCATGAGCACGAGGGGGGCTATTCGCCCTTCTCGGTCGACATCACCGACTTCGCGGCGCCGGGCGCCACCAACCTGCTCGCCGTCCGGGTCGACGCCAGCCTGGGAGAGGGCTGGTTCTACGAGGGCGCGGGCCTGTACCGGCACGTCTGGCTGACGGCCGTCGATCCCGTTCACGTGCCGCAGTGGGGGGTGACGGTGCGCAGCCGGCCGGTGGGGGATGGCGCCCGGGCGGACATTCTGGTCGATGTGGCCAACACCTCCGGCGACCGGCGCTCATGTGAGGTCGAGTGCACCGTTCGCCTGCCGGATGGATCGGCCGCGGTCACGGCGCGGGCCCCGCTGGCGATCGATGACTGGAGTTCCGGGCAGGCGACCTTGTCGGCGAGCTGGCCCGTCGCGCCTCCCTGGTCCGTTGATTCGCCGCAGCAGCACACGCTGGTGACCGAGGTCGTGGTCGACGGCCGTGTCGTCGATCGCGTCGAAACCCTGTTCGGCGTTCGCTCCGCCGTGTTCGACGCCCGGCGCGGCTTTCTGCTGAACGGCCAGCCGTTGAAGCTGCTGGGCGCCTGCTGCCATCAGGACCACGCCGGCGTCGGCGCGGCGGTTCCGGACCGGCTGCAGGCCTGGCGGATCGAGCAGCTGAAGGGCATGGGCTGCAACGCCTACCGGGCCTCGCACAATCCGCCCACGCCGGAACTGCTCGACGCCTGCGACCGTCTGGGCATGCTGGTCATCGACGAGACCCGTCGCATGTCATCGGACGCCGCCGCACTGGACGAGCTGGCGAAACTGGTCCGTCGCGACCGCAACCGGCCGTCGGTGATCGCCTGGTCGATCGGCAATGAGGAGCAGGTGATCCAGGGCACGCCCCGCGGAGCCGGCATCGCCCGCACCATGAAGCGGCTGGTCAACCGGCTGGATCCGACGCGGCCGGTGACGGCGGCCATGGACCAGGCGTTCGGCGAGGGCATTTCTCCGGTCGTCGACGTCCTCGGCTTCAACTACCGCACGCCGCAGATGGAGCCCTATCACGCCCGGGTTCCCGACCAGCCGATCGTCGGCTCCGAGACCGGCAGCACCGTTTCGACCCGCGGCGAATACGTCCGAGACGACGCGCGCCACATCGTGCCGGCCTATGACCGCGAACATCCCTGGTGGGCGTCGACGGCCGAGGCCTGGTGGACCCTCGCGGCCGTGCGGCCCTATATCGCCGGCGGCTTCATCTGGACGGGCTTCGACTACCGCGGCGAACCGACGCCGTTCAACCGGTGGCCCAGCGTCGCCTCATACTTCGGGGCGATGGATTCCTGCGGATTCCCCAAGGACAATTACTGGTTCTACCGCGCCTGGTGGCGGCCCGAACCGCTGTTGCACCTGTTCCCGCACTGGAACTGGGAAGGCCGCGAGGGGCAGGTGATCGACGTCTGGGTCCATTCCAATCTGGACCGGGTCGAACTGTTCCTGAACGGCCGGTCTCTCGGAGCGAAGGCCGTGGTCCGCGACCGCCACCTGGAATGGTCCGTGCCCTGGGCGCCGGGGGCGATCGAGGCGCGCGGCTGGAAGGACGGGCGGATGGTCCGCCGCGTCCGGCGCGAGACGGCCGGGCCCACGGCGCGGATAGAACTCACGGCGGACCGGTCGCGGCTGTCGGCGGACGGCGAGGACGTGGCCATGATCACCGCCCGGGCGCTGGACGCGCGGGGCCGGCCCGCGCCCCTGGCTGACGATCTGATCGTGTTCGAGATCCAGGGGGCGGGTCGGGTGATCGGCGTCGGCAACGGCAATCCGGTCAGCCATGAACCGGACCGCGCCTCGCAGCGCCGGCTGTTCAATGGGTTGGCCCAGGCCATCGTGCAGACCGGTCGCCGCGCCGGCCCGATCCGCCTACTCGCCCGCGCGGACGGCCTGGCGCCGGCGACTCTCGATCTGGCGTCGGGCCAGCGGAGCTAGCCATCATTTCAATCAACCGCGCCGGACAGGGGCGGACAGGGGAGGACAAGACCATGACCAGGAAAAAAAGGACGGGCGCATCGGCGCTGGCGTTGGTCGCGGGCCTTGCCATGCCCGCGCTCGCCTGGGCCCAGGAGGCGCCGCCGCCGCAGGACACGGCGCCGACCGAGATCGACGAGGTGGTGGTCACCGGCATCCGCGCCTCGCTGCGGGACTCCATCGCCGTCAAACGGGGGTCGCCGCTGGTGATCGAGGCCATCTCGTCCGAGGACATCGGCCAACTGCCCAATGTGACCATCGCCGAGGAACTGGTGCGCCTGCCCGGCATCAATGGCACCCGGGACCGCGGCAACCAGAGCCAGGCGGCGATCCGCGGCCTGGGCCCGCGTCTGGTGCTGGGCCTGGTCAATGATCGCGAGGTCGCCTCCTCCGAGCCGGATCGCAACGTACGCTGGGAGATCTATCCCTCCGAGGTCGTGTCGGGGGTCGAGGTCTACAAGTCGCAGTCCGCCGACCTGGTCGCCGGCGGCGTGGCCGGCACCATCAACATCCGCACCGTGAGGCCGCTGGACTATTCGGGGGCGGCGGTCGCCGCCAGCGCCGGCCTCGTCTACTATGAATCGGGCGAGGATCTGCCAGACTACGATCCCCTTGGCTACCGCGCGTCGGCCAGCTTCACCGACCGCCTGTCCGATACCTTCGGGGTCAATCTGGGGATCAGCCGTCAGGAGCAGAGGAACGGATTCGCCTCCTTCCAGGGCTGGGGCTTCAACGACCAGGACACCGGTGGACAGCCGGGTGACGTCGATGGCGACGGAGACCTGGACGCCACTCCCTGGGGCGCCCAGACCGAGGTCAAACGGCTGGCCGAGGATCGCACCGGCCTCAACGGCGCCTTCCAGTGGCGCCCCAACGCCGATTTCGAGCTGAATTTCGACGCCCTCTATTCCCAGATCGATATCAGTGAGGATCAGAACCAGGCCTGGTACGGTCGCAACGGCGCTATCGGCAACTGGGCGGGAGGCTCGGGCTGGGCCTACAACGACCCGGGAGCCTCCTACACCATCATCGACAATACGGTCGTCGCGGCGACCCTTCCCTTCGTCTCGGTGACGAACGTCATCGCCCGCTATGTCGAGGACAAAACGCTGTTCGTCACCGGCCTGAACGGACGCTGGACGACCGGCGACTGGACCGTGCTGGGCGACCTTTCCTATTCGAAGGCCGAGCGGGACAACACCTGGCAGGCGGTCTTCACGGAGGTCTATCCCAACTGGCTGTCGTTCGACATGCGCTCGGGCGTGGCGCCGTCGGTGTACACCAGCTCCAATCCCGCCGATCCCAATATCCAGGCCTTGCCGGGCTGGGTGCCGGGTCAGACCGACGGCGGCCGTCTGGAGGACGAACTGATGGCGGCGCGCTTCGACGCCCGGCGCTGGCTGGGCGACACAGGCGTGACCGAGGTTTCGTTCGGCGCGCGGGTGTCGGATCGGGCCAAGGGCTACCGCAGAACCCAGTGGTTCCAGGCGCCGATCGCGGGGGCCCTTCCGGCCAATCTGCTGAGCAGCTTCTCGGTCGACGACTTCACGGCCCCGCCGCTGCTGAACGGCGACTTCGACGCCCTGGCCCAGGCCGCTTACGGGGGCTTCACCGAACCGGCCGGGTCGGAGGTCATGGGCTCGCGCTGGGACGTCGAGGAGCAGGTCGCCGAGGCTTATGTGAAGGCCGACTTCGCCAGCCGGTGGGGCGACACGCCCGTTTCAGGCAACGTCGGCGTCCGGATAGTGGCGACCGAGACGACCAGCACTGGCTTCGAGTCCGTCAACGGCGGCCCGCTGACGCCGGTCAGTATCGACAACGACTATGTCGAAGTCCTGCCCAGCCTGAACCTGACATTCGAGGTGGGCGAGAACCGACTGCTGCGCCTCGGCGCCGCCCGTACCATCGCCCGCCCGCCGCTGGACGAGTTGCGCGCCGGACGGACCCTGTGGAATACGGCCCCTCCCCCGACCGGCAGCGCGGGCAACCCCTTGCTCGAGCCTTTCCGCGCCACCCAGTTTGACCTGTCGTACGAGTGGTATTTCGCGCCAGAGGCCCTGTTCGCCGCGGCCGTCTACTACAAGGATGTCGACAGCCACATCGGCTATTCGACCCAGCCTGTCACCATCGGCGGCGTCACCTACAACGTCACCGGCCCGTTCAACGGCGACGGCGGCGGCATCTCGGGCGCCGAGTTCACCTTCCAGACCCCGTTCAGCTTCATCCCGGGCCTGCAGGACTTCGGCATTTACACCAACTTCGCCTTCGTCAATTCCGACGTGAAGGAGTTTTATCCGGCCAACGATCCGCTGGAAGGAACGGGGCTGGCCGAGCGGACCGCCACCATCGACCTGTGGTACAGCAACGGACGGTTCGAGAGCCGGCTGGGCTACAAGTATCACAGCCCCTTCACCATCATCGCCGGCTGGGACGGCTCGGCCCTGCGGACGCTGGAAAGCGAGGGCATCCTCGACTTCAGCGCCTCGTACCAGGTCACCGACCAGGTGGGTCTGCGCTTCCAGGCGGGCAACCTGACCGACGAGCCGGTGCGGGTCCACTACGACAACAGCCCGGACCGGCTGGCGCGTTACGACCACTACGGTCGACGGTTCAGCTTCGACATCACCCTGCGTTTCTGACTTCCCCGGCGGGCGACTCCGCGTCGCCCGCCGGCCTTTCCCGGGCCTGCTGCATGATCCGTTTCCTGTTTCCCGCGCTGGCCATCCTGACGGGTGCGGCAGGCCCCGCCGCCGCCCAGGCCCCGTTCTACTTCGGGGCGGACCTGTCCTATGTGAACGAGATGGAGGACTGCGGCGCGGTCTACCGCGTCAACGGCGTGGCGATGGACCCCTATCGCCTGTTCGCCGGGGCCGGCACGAACCTGGTCCGCGTTCGGATCTGGAACGATGCCGAATGGACAGACTATTCCGACCTCGACGACGTCCGCGAGACCATCCGCCGCGCGAAGGCCGAGGGCATGGAGGTGCTGCTCGACTTTCACTATTCCGACGACTGGGCCGACGGCGACAAGCAGATCGTGCCCAAGGCCTGGCGCCCGATCCGCGATGACGTTCCGGCGCTTTCGCAAGCGCTCTACGACTATACGCTCGGCGTCCTGACGGCGCTCGAGGCGGAGGGGCTGATGCCGGACCTGGTGCAGGTCGGCAACGAGACCAATCCCGAATTGATGGGCGAACTTGACTGGAAGGAGACGCGTCCGGGCATCAACTGGCCGCGCAACGCCGCCCTGCTCAATGCCGGCATTCGCGCCGTTCGCGACGCCGGCAGGACCGGCGCCGTCCAGCCCCTGGTCATGCTGCATATCGCCCAGCCCGAGAATGTCGAACCCTGGTTCGCGGCTGCCGCGGAGCACGGCGTCACCGACTTCGACCTGATCGGCGTCAGCTACTATCGCAAATGGTCGACCCAGGGACTGGACGGCCTCGGAGCGACGATCAACCGCCTGCGCCACCGGTATCCCGCCGAAGTTCTGGTGGTCGAGACGTCCTATCCCTTCACCAATGAGGGAGCCGACACCTCGCCCAACCTGCTCGGCCCGGACACCCTGCTGCCCGGCTATCCGGCCACCGAGGACGGCCAGTTCCGGTACATGGTCGACCTCACCCAGACCGTGAAGTCGAACGGCGGAGTCGGCGTGGTCTACTGGGAGCCGGCCTGGGTCTCGACCCATTGCTCGACCCGGTGGGGCGTCGGCTCGAACTGGGAGAACGCGACCTTCTTCGACTGGCGCCGGGGCAATGAACTGACCCGTGCGGCGCAGTATGCCCGCCACAGCTATGTGGAGCCGCGGCCGGTCACCATCGGTCTCCGCCGCCAGCCGGGTGAGACGGAGCCGCTCTGGCTCTGGGGCGACTTCCTGGGCTCGAACGACATGGTCGTGCGTCTGGCCCCCGACCCCGGTGATCCCGAGTTATGGATCTTCAGCACCACGCTCGCCCCCGGGCTGGCCATTCGCTACCAGCTGTTCGATCGCCGGCCCTTTGACCGGGGCCTCATTCCGGAGACGGACGGGTTCGTTCATGCCGTCGTGGCCGACCAGGGCTCGACGATGATTCACGCGAGCGGCGAAACCTCCGGAAAGTTCGAAAGCGAACGCCAACCCGCTGGGGGAGATTACGGCTATGTCGCGGCGCCGGCTGATGCACGGTCTCACTGAATAACGGCTGCGCCTGGTCTCCGGTGATGATCAGGGTCGGCCCCGACGCGACGTCGGCGATGTGGCGCAGCTGACCGAAGCCGACAGCCGGACCCGCCCGCTATCGATCAGGGCGCGGTGGCGGACAGAGAGGGATTCGAACCCTCGGTAGGCTTTCACCTACACACGCTTTCCAAGCGTGCGCGATCGACCACTCCGCCACCTGTCCGTTCCACGACGCGCGTGAAGCCGCCGGAGGTCGATCCGGCGGGAGGCGAGGCTGATAGAACAAGCCGACCCCCTCGGCAAGCGGCGCGTGGCGCCCCATATGGACGAATGATCGTTCGACCGGCCGCGTCGATCGGGAAGGCCGGGCCTTCCGACCGCGGCCCCCAGGGAGCCCCGCCATGCCGTTCCATAAATCCCGTGACCTGCCGACCCTCGCGGAGGCCCTGCCGGGCCGGTCGACGCCATTGCCGACCGACGAGGTCCACTACGTCACCGGGCGCCCGTTGAAGGGCCCGCACCCCGAGGGGTTCGAGACCGCCATCTTCGGCATGGGATGCTTCTGGGGCGTGGAGCGTATCTTCTGGCAGCTGCCCGGCGTCTGGGTGACCTCGGTCGGCTATTCGGGCGGGATCACGCCCAATCCCACCTATGAGGAGACCTGCACCGGCAAGACCGGCCACGCCGAGGTGGTGCAGGTGGTCTTCAATCCGCACGAGATCACCTACGGCGAGCTGTTGAAGGCCTTCTGGGAGAACCACGATCCGACCCAGGGGATGCGCCAGGGCAATGACATCGGCACCACCTATCGCTCGGCCATCTATTATCTGAACGATGAGCAGCGGGCCGAGGCGGAGGCGTCGCGCGACGCCTATCAAGCCGCCCTGTCGAAGGCGGGCCGGGGGGGCATCACCACCGAGATCGCCCCGGCCGGCCCCTACTATTTCGCCGAGGACTATCACCAGGGCTACCTGGCCAAGAATCCCGCCGGCTACTGCGGCATCGGCGGCACGGGCGTGGTCTGCCCGATCGGCGTCGGCGTGGAGGCCTGACCATGGATCGGGATGGGGTCGGCAAGGTCTGCCTGGCCTTGCCCGCGGCGACGCTGGACCATCCGTTCGGCGACCATCACGACGCCTACCGCGTGGGCGGCAAGATGTTCTGCATGGTCGGCGAGCAGGGCGGGATCTCGTTCAAGGTCTCGGACATCGCCTATGAGGTTCTGACCGAAAGCGGTCACGCCCGCCCGGCGCCCTATATGGCGCGGAACAGGTGGGTGAACCTGCCGCGCATCGACGACTGGGCCGACGACGAACTGGCCGAGCATCTGGCCATCGCCCACGGCATCGTGGCGGCGAAGCTGACGAAGAAGACGCGGACGGATCTGGGGCTCGGCTAGTTCGCCGGCCGCGCCTTCTCTTCCGCGATCCAGCGGTCCATCCGCTCGTCCAGCAGGGCCATGGGCAGGGGGCCGTCGACCAGCAGGGCGTCGTGGAAGCGGCGCACGTCGAACCGGTCGCCCAGTTCGGCCTCCGCCCGCGACCGCACCCCGCGCAGCCGGATCTCGCCGATCTTGTAGGCCGTCGCCTGACCGGGCCAGCCGATGTATCGCTGCAGCTCGGTCTCGATGTTCAGCGGCGCCAAGGCGGAATTGTCGCGGAAACAGGCGCGGGCCTGTTCGATGTCCCAGCCCAGCCAGTGGATGCCGGTGTCCGACACCAGCCGGCAGGCGCGCCACATCTCGTAGCTGAGCCGGCCGAACCGCTCATAGGGCGTGCGGTAAAAGCCCATCTCCTCGCCGAGGAATTCGGAATACAGGCCCCAACCCTCGACGAAGGCTGTGACGTCCACGCTGCGGCGGAAATAGGGACCGTCCTCGGCCTCCTGCTGCAGGGCGATCTGCAGGTGATGGCCGGGCACCGCCTCGTGCAGCGTCAGGGCCGGCAGTTCGTACAGGCCGCGCTGGTTCAGGCTGGAGGTGTTGACCATATAGCCGCCGGCGACGCCGTTCTCCATCGAGCCGGGGTTGTAGCGACCGGTGGTGTAGTTGGCCTCGATCTCGCGCGGAACGGGGCGGACGCCGTAGGGCAGGCGGGGGAGGGTTCCGAACAGGGCCGGCAAGCCGTCGTCGGCCCGTTTGGCCATCTCCGCCGCCTTCTCCATCAGCGCTTCGCGGCTGGTCACATAGAACTGCGGGTCGGTGCGCAGGAAGTTCAGGAACGAGGCGAAGTCGCCGGTCCAGCCGGCGGCGCGCATCTCGCCGTCCATGCGGGCGCGGATGCGGGCGACCTCCTCCAGGCCGATGGCGTGGACCTCGTCGGGCGTCAGCTCCGTCGTGGTGAAGCCACGCACCAGATAGGCGTAGAGCTCCCGCCCGCCGGGCCGATGGACCAGGCCGAGGGATTCGGGCGCGCGGGGCAGGTAGTCCTCGCGCAGGAACCGGGCCCATTCGCGCCGCTGCGGCATGATCCCGTCGGCCACGGCCCGGGTGGCGCGCTCGCGCAGCGTCGCCTGCTGCGCGGCCGGAATGGAGGCGGGCAGGGCCTCGAACGGCTTGAGCAGCGGATCTGTCGCCGGCGTCAGGGCCGCCTCCGGCTCGATCAGGGTCAGGGCGTTCTCGACGATGGACCGGGGCTGGACCAGGCCGGTCTCCAGACCGCGGCGGGCGTTGGCCAGCTGGTCCGCATAGATCTTCGGCATGGCCTCGAGCCGGGCGATCCAGGCCTCGGCGTCGGCGGCGGTGGCGATGCGGGTGACGCTGGCGACATAGCCCATGCCCTGGCCCGGCCCGCCTTCGGAATTGAAGGCGTCGATCCGGCCGGTGTCCAGCGGGATGCGGGCTCGTGAACGCTGGATGACGTAGGTCGCGAAGGCGTGGTTCAGCCGATCGTCATCGCCGAGGCCGGCGGGGTCTATCGCCGCCAGACGGTCGGCGAAGCCCTTGAGCACCGGTTCCTGCGCCTGCTCGAAGGCGCGCGAGGCGTCGGGCATGTGCGCCAGGGCGGCGCGGTCGCCCTCCATTCCGGCCGTGATCGGATCGACCGTTCTGAGATAGGTCTCGTAGTCCGCCAGCACCGCGGCAAGGGCCTGATTCCCGGCGTTGCGAACGGCCGCCGGCGGCGTGGTCTGGGCCGCGACGGGCGCGGCGACGATGGCGAACAAGGCGATTGCGCCGGCGGCGATGACGGTCTTCATGAAGTCCCTCCCGGATCGGGCGGGACTGCAGCGGAGCCGGGCCGCCGCGTCAACCGCAGAAGGCGAAGAACTTTTCGATATCGGGCGCGGACTGCGGATGCGGGGCGTAGGCCTGACGCGCGCCGTCCTGCCATATCGCCAGCCAGCCGATCCGACGGAACCTCTGGAACACCGGCGCATCCGTGTCGGCCTCGGCGGTCAGGAACACGCCGTCATGCAGTTCTGACGGCTCGGATCGGGCGGCGAACCGTTCGGTCTCGCCCCCCGACTCCAGATGAATCTCGGGCGCGGCGCCCTTCGGGCCGGTGGCGCTGAGCGACAGGCGCCCGGACGCCCGGTCGCAGTCGAGGCCCAGCCTCAGGTCGTCGCTGGCCTCCAGCCCGTAGGCCAGCCGGGCGGCGGCGGCGTCCTGATGGAAGAACCAGTCATAGCCCTCGACCGGCGTCGGCGCGGCGGCGACGGCGGGGGAGGGAGGCGGTGCAGGTTCGACCGTGGCGCAGGCCGTGGCGGCCAGCGCCAGACCGGTCAGGGCGACAAGGGCGAGGACGCGCATGGACGACTCCGGCGATCAGCCCGAGCACAGTTCGGCGAACCGGCGCAGCTTGGCAAGGTGCGCCGACGGGACCTCGACCGGACGGCGCTGGTCCCCGACCACGACGGACATCCGGCCATCGACGGCGAAGGCGGCGAAGACCGGGTGGTCGGTGCGCAGCGCCAGCTTGACGCCGCCGCCCCGCGCCGCCGCGGCCTCGGTCACGGCGGAGGCCTCGCCGGCGGTCACCCGGGCCATGCCGACCAGGGCCGTGCCGCCGTACAGGGTGACCCGCGCGATGCTGGAGCCGGGGTCGCACTCCAGGGTGGCGCGCAGATTGGGGGTGTCCGTGACTTCGTTGGCGAGGACCACGGGCGCGGCGTCGGCGTACAGCGCCCAGGTCCAGACGGGCTCGGGCGCCGCATTCTGGGCGGTCAGGGCAGCGGCGATGACGAAGGCGATCATGGTTCAGCCCCCCGCTGAAATGGTCTGTCCACTGTTGTGGTCAGGCGCGGCCGGTTCCGCAATAGGCGAAAAAGTCGCCGATCAGGCGGCGCTCGTCCCGGGTGGCGGTGAGCTCGAACCGACCAGCCTCGCCCTCGACCTCCAGCGTGCCCCGCCGGGCCAGTTGTTGCAGCGCCGGGTCGCGGACAGAAATGCGCGCCTCGTCGGCCAGTTCGCCGCTGAGCGGATCCAGGGCCTCCGTCGACAGGGAGGCCTTGATCAGACGCGGGCTGGACGGCCGGGCGTCGCCATAGACCGTCGCCTGGGTCTGGCCGCGCTCGCAGGTCATCATCAGCGCCAGCTGATCCGAGTTTTCAACGCCATAGGCCAGTTTGGCCATCGGGCCCTCGTGGCTCAGGTGCCAGCCCATAGGGACCACGCCGGTGTGCGCGTCAGGGTTCGTCGCCTGCGATTGGGCGGCGAAGGCGATCAGGCCCAGGGCGGCGACGGCGGGTATGGCGATTTTAAGCATGAGGAAAACACTCGCGTACGGCTTTCCAACGCTGCTCTCCATTAACGGTTCACCGCCGAGCTTGGACGCGTGTCGACGCCGTCCGGCTTGTGACGAATTTATCGCGCGTTCGGCGAACGCGAGTCCGGACCCCTAGAAGGGGCTGAACCGCTCCACCAGCGACTGGGCGGCGGGCGCGCCCTGGATCCGGCTGATGTCCCCCCGGCCGCCGTAGCTGATGCGGGCCTCGGCGATCTGGGTGTGCGCGATGGTGTTGGCCGAGCTGATGTCCTCGGGGCGCACGATGCCGGCGACGGTGAGTTCGCGCACCTCGCGGTTGGTGCGAACCTCCTGCCGGCCCTGGATGACCAGATTGCCGTTGACCATGACGTCTGTGACGACGGCCGCGATGGTCAGGCTGACCTTCTCGGACCGGTTCACCGAGCCGGAGCCGTTCGAATTCGATTCGCCTTCCAGCCCGACCAGATTCTGGGGATCGAAGCCGCCCGGGAAGGCCTGGCCCAGGCTGTTCTCAAGGCCGAAGAAGTTGCTTATTCCGCCCGAGATGTCGTTGGTCCGGCTGCGCGCCGTCGAATTCTGCGTCTGCGCGCGGTCGTCGATGTCGATATTGACAGTGACGATGTCGCCGATCCGGCGCGCGCGCTGATCGCCGAAGAAGGTGCGGGCCCCGGCGCGCCACAGGCTGTTGGCGCTGGCGGCGCGATCGGCCTGCTGCTGCTCGGGCGAGGGGAGATAGGCCTGGCTGGTCGGCACGAGGGCCGCCGGATAGCCGATCGGCGCCAGCTCCGGCCCGCGCACGGCCTCGATGGCCGTGGAACAGGCGCCGAGCGAGAGGGCGGCGGCGATGGTCAGGGCGGTACGCATGAGACTGTGTCCCTCTATCGGGCGGTGGGGGCGGCCGGGCCGGCGACGGCCTGACCGGGAGCGATGGCGACGGCGTCGATGGTGCGGCCGGACTGCAGATTGCGGATCGCCAGGCGCTGACCGGCCCCGGCGTTGCCCTCGGCCCGGCCGGTGATGGTCAGGCGGACGCCGCCCATCTCATAGGCGACCTCGACCATGTCGTTGCGGCTGATGATGCGGTCGGCATAGGCGCCGCGGGCGGGCTGGGGCCGGGCGGCGACCGGCGGCGGGGCGTCGTCGTCAAGGGCGGCGGCCGGCGCCGGCGCGGCCGGCGCGGAGGCGGCGTTGCGCACCACGACCCGACGCAGCCCGGTCGGATTTGCCCAGTCCAGACCCGACTGGCGCGCCAGGCTCTGCAGCTGTCCGGCCTCGAACACGATGGAAGGGCCCGATCGCTGGCCGATCACCACGTTGGACGCCGCGCCGGCGCCGTCGAACAGGTCGCCCAGGGTCACGCGGCCGTCGGCGTCGACGGGATTGACCTTCAGCGTCACCGGGCCGGCGCTGGCCGGGGCCGCGAACGCCAGCGCCGCGACGGCGCCGAGGATCAGGGACTTCACGATTTCACCTGCGCGCTGACCGACAGCATCTGGTCGGCGGTGGTGATGACCTTGGAGTTCATCTCGTAGGCGCGCTGGGCGATGATCAGGGCGCTGATTTCCGCGACGGCGTCCACGTTGGAGGCCTCGGTGTAGCCGTGCAGCAGCTGGCCGAAACCGACCTCGCCCGGCGTGCCGACATTGGCGGCGCCCGAGGCGGCCGTCTCCATCAGCAGATTGTCGCCGACCGCTTCCAGTCCCGCTTCGTTGAAGAAGCTGGCCAACTCCAGCTGGCCGACCACCGACGGTTCGGTCTCTCCGGCGGTTATGACCTGGACCTGACCGGACTTGGAGATCGAGACGTCGACCGCGTCCTGTGGGATCGAGATGTTCGGCTGCACGGCATAGCCGTCGTCCGTGACCAGCTGGCCCTCGCCGTTGAGGGCGAAATTGCCGGCCCGGGTAAAGGCGGTCTCGCCGGACGGGAGCAGCACCTGGAAATAGCCGCGTCCGTCGATGGCGACATCGAAGCGGCCGCCCGTCTGGGTCGGCGAGCCCTGTTCCGTGACGCGGTAGACGGCCCCGGCCTTGACCCCCGCGCCGATCTGGATGCCGGTCGGCACCACCGTGCCCTGGCTCGACGACTGCGCGCCCATCCGTTCGAGGTTCTGGTACAGCAGGTCCTGGAACTCGGCCCTCTGCCGCTTGAACCCGACGGTGTTCATGTTGGCGATGTTGTTCGAGATGACCTCGACGTTCAGCTGCTGGGCGGCCATGCCCGAGGCTGCGGTTCTGAGCGCACGCATGTCTCAGTCTCCCTTTCTAGGCCCGGCCCAGCCGCTCGACGGCGCGGCGTGACAGGTCGTTGGTGTTCTCGATCATCCGCGTCACGCTCTCGTAGGCGCGCTGGATTTCGATCAGGTTGGTGATCTCGAGGATCGGATTGACGTTGGAGCCTTCCAGCATGCCCTGGCGCACCCGGGCGTCGGTCGCCTCGAGGGCGGCGGCGTTGGAGGCGTTGCGGTACAGGCCGTCGCCGCCCTTTTCGAGTGCGGCCAGGGCGTCGAAACGCACGATCGACAGCCGGCCGACCGGCTGGCCGTCCTGGCTGATCGTGCCGTCGGCCGCCACGGCGGGCTCGCCCAGCGCGCGATCCAGGATGATGTCGCCGCCGTCGCCCTGGACGGCGGCGCCGCCCTGGGTCGTCAGCCGGCCTTCCGGGTCCAGGGTGAAGGCGCCGTCGCGGGTATAGGCCTCGCCGGCTCCGTCGGTCAGCTTGAAGAAGGCGCCCTCGCCCTCGATGGCGAAGTCGAGGTCGCGGCCGGTCTGCTCCAGCGCCGCCTGGCCGTAGTCCCGCCCGACGCCGTTATCCAGCACGAAGCTCACCCCGGGCCGGACGAAGGCGTTGCGGGCCCGCTCGCCGACCTCGGTTCCGATCAGCAGCTGTTCGACCTTGAAGCCGGTGGTGTCCGCATTGGCGATGTTGTTGGCCACGATGTCGAGCTCGCGGCGCAGCGTCATCTGGCGTGACAGTCCGACATAGGCGGCGTTTTCCACGGGCGGCTCCTTTCGCCCATCGCTTCGCAACGCCCGTGCCAACAGGGTTAATCCAGTCGTGGCGGGGATTCGGCCGGTGAAGCTGGTCCCGGAGCCCGGCAGGATTTGCCGGTTCTTAGCGGCTCGTTAACCAAAAAACGCTCGAATGGGTCGAGAGATTCCCGGGGCGCGTTCGATGTTCAAATTCGGCAAGAAGAAGGCGGCCAAGGAGGGCGACGACGCCAACCTGCCCGCTGTCTCCGATGCGGCCGCGATCGAGGGCGCGGAGGGCGAGGCGCCGAAGAAAATGAAGCTGCCGCTGCTGTTCATCGTCATTCCGGTCGCGGTCCTCGTGCTGGGCGGAGGCGGAGCCGCCGCCTTCTTCATGATGCAGCCCAAGGCGACCGCGGCGGAGGACGGGGGCCACGGCGCGGAGAAGAAGGGCGGCCACGACAAGAAGGCCGAGAAGAAGGGCGGCCACGGCGCCGCCGCCGACGGCGCCGCCGATCCGTCGCTGGGCGTCATCGCCGAAGGCCCGGACGGGGTCACCTTCTTCACCCTGCCGGACATGGTGGTGAACATCCAGTCGCCGGACGGTCGCGCCACCTTCCTCAAGCTCAAGCTGACGCTGGAGACGCACGACGCCCATGTCGCCGAGCAGCTGCAGGCCGAGATGCCGCGGATGCAGGACATGTTCCAGGGCTTCCTGCGCGAGCTGCGCCCGGAAGATCTGGCCGGTTCATCGGGCACCTTCCAGCTCCGCGCCGAAATCCTGCGCCGCGTCAACCTGATCGCGGCGCCTGGCAAGGTGGACGCCGTGCTGATCGAAGAAATGCTGGTGCAATAGGCATGACCGACGCGGCCTTCGCCGAAAGCGCCGACCCCTTCGCCGAAGCCATCGATCCGCTGGCCGAGGCGGACGATGTCGATCGTCCATCCGCCCTGTCCGAACGGGTCCTGAACCAGGATGAGATCGACAGCCTGCTGGGCTTCGATCTCGGCGAGGGCGACGACGCCGATCGCTCGGGCATCCGGGCCATCATCAACTCGGCCCTGGTGTCCTACGAGCGCCTGCCGATGCTCGAGATCGTCTTCGACCGCCTCGTGCGGCTGATGACGACCTCCCTGCGCAACTTCACCTCGGACAATGTCGAGGTCAGCCTCGACAACATCTCCTCGATCCGGTTCGGCGACTATCTGAACTCCATCCCCCTGCCGGCCATCCTGGCGGTGTTCCGGGCGGAGGAGCTGGACAACTACGGTCTGCTGACGGTCGACTCCAACCTCATCTATTCGATTGTCGACGTGTTGCTGGGCGGCCGCCGGGGCACGGCGGCCCTGCGCATCGAGGGACGGCCCTACACCACCATCGAGCGCGTGCTGGTGCAGCGCATGGTCGAGGTCGTGCTGGCCGACGCGCGCGCCGCCTTCGAACCCCTGACCCCGGTGCACTTCACCCTCGACCGGCTGGAGACCAATCCGCGCTTCGCCGCCATCGCCCGGCCGGCCAACGCCGCCATCCTGGTCAAGCTGCGGATCGACATGGAAGACCGCGGCGGCCGCATCGAACTGCTGCTGCCCTACGCCACGCTCGAGCCGATCCGGAAGATGCTGCTGCAGCAATTCATGGGCGAGAAATTCGGCCGCGACAACATCTGGGAAGGCCACCTGGCCACCGAGCTCTGGACCACCGAGACCGAGGTCCGCGCCGTACTGGACGAGCAGCAACTGCCCCTGTCCAAGGTGCTGGACTTCAAGGTCGGCGACACCCTGATGCTCAATGCGACGCCGGAT
Source organism: Brevundimonas sp. (assembly GCF_030704825.1). Lineage (GTDB taxonomy): Bacteria > Pseudomonadota > Alphaproteobacteria > Caulobacterales > Caulobacteraceae > Brevundimonas. The sequence goes on from NZ_JAUYNX010000035.1 coordinate 83,100, forward strand.
TCGGACATCTCCGTCCGGTGCGGCTCCATCCCGGTCACGACGGGAAAGATGGGACGCAAGGGCCGGCATATCGCCGTGCGCATCGAGGCTCCGATCAGCATCGAGGCCGCCGCCAGCCTGACGAAGGGAAGACGCTGATGACCGGGATGATCCTCGACGGCGTGCTGATGCTGTTGCTGGTGGCCGCGCTCGGCTACGGCGTGAGACTCGAGAAGAAGCTGTCGGCGCTGCGCGCCGGCCAGCAGGCCTTCGCCTCGGCGGTCACGGAACTGAACGCCGCCGCCGGCCGCGCCGAGGCCGCCCTGTCGTCATTGCGGGCCTCGGGTCAGGAAACCGATCTCCTGCACGACCGCATCGTCAAGGCGCGCGAGGTCAAGGCCCAGCTGGAGGCGCTCATCGTCCGGGGCGGCGGCGACTTTTCCCTCCCTCGGAGCGCGGCGGGACGACCGACCCCAGCCGATCCGGACGGGGTGACCTCCGAGCGTGCGCCCGCCCTTTCCGACTCCCTGCTGGCCGGCGTTTCGCGCCAGCCCTCTGCCCCGGTGAAGGGGAGGGAGGCCGACACCGAGGATCGCGCCCTGCGGATGGCCGCCCTGGCCGAACGGATCCAGGGCATGGCTCCGGCCGCCCGGGCGCCGGCGCCGGTGGCCGCGATCCTCGGCGCCCTGACGGCCAGCCGGGCCGCTAACCAGGCTGCGAAGCAAAGCCTCAACCAGACGCGGCGCAGCCTCGACGAAGACCTGTTCGCCGCCTGAGTCCTTTTCCCGCCCCCGGCCCGGCGCGCGCCGTCGGATCAGGAGCTCTCAAGAGTAGCCGATCATGAGCAAGATTCCCCGCCTGTTGCCCCTGATCGCCATCGCCATCGGCGGGGTGGTGCTGGTCCGCGCCGTGGGCGTCGCTCCCGGCCTGTTCGAAGGCGCCCGCGCCTGGGCCGAGGAGGCCGCGCCCCCGGCTCCTGCCGCCGCGTCGGCGCCCGCCGTCTGCGCCCTGACGCCCGAGCAACTGGCTCAGCAGGCCGGGCTGTCGCCGGCCGAGATGCGCATTCTGGACGCGTTGAAAGAGCGCCGTATCGAACTGGACGCGCGTGACGTCGATCTGGCCTCCATGCTGCCGTTGCTGGCGACCGCCGAGCAGAAGCTGGACGCCAGGGTCGCGGCTCTCGAAGCCGTCAAGGCCGAGGTGCGGGTCCTGCTGGGTCAGGTCGGCGAGCAGGAAAAGGCCGAGAACGACCGGCTGGTCGCCGTCTATTCGGCCATGCGTCCGCGCGAGGCCGCCCGGGTGTTCGCCACGCTGGACGACGACGTCCGTCTTCCCGTCGCCGCGGCCATGCGGCCACGCTCGCTGGCGGCCGTCATGGCCCAGATGGAGCCCGCCGCCGCACGCAGCCTGACCGAGAAACTGGCCCGCCGGTTCGACGCTCGTCGGGAGCTCGCCGCCCGCGCCGCCGCGGCCGCGACCGATGCTCCTTCGCCCGGCGCTGCCCCGCCCGCCGCCGCTCCGGCCCCGACCGCGGAGGCCTCGTCGCCCCCGGCCGCGAGCCCGCCGCCGGCCCG
>NZ_JAUYNX010000036.1 GCF_030704825.1 Brevundimonas sp.
CCTGCTCGGACCCGTCCTCGCGCCGGCGGATCGCCTTCGGAAACTGGCCGCGCACGCGCTTCAGATCGGCGAAGACGCGATAGCGCCCCTCGCCCTTGACCTGCTCCACGGCGGTCCGGAATGCGGCCTTGTAGTCGTACAAAACGAACAGCTCTGCTGGCGGCGAAAACTTGCCGCCTGATGCGCCGATCGGGCCGATTTGTCCATGAAACGGACCGGACAAATCGCCGCAAACCCTTAATTGATAATGGTTCTCAGTTTCCTTGCGCGTCGATCGCCGGCGCTCAACCCTTCGGCAATTCGTCCAGCTTGCCGCGCAGCATCTGCAGGATGGCCGAGAAGTCCCGGCCGCCGTAGCCGAGGCCGTTGAACATCTGGAACAGCGCCTCGGTCTGCGCCCCCAGCGGCGTGCTGGCCCCGACCTTGGCCGCCGCGTCCTGGGCCAGTTTCAGGTCCTTGAGCATCATCGCCGCCGCGAAGCCGCCATCGTAGTCGCGGTTCGACGGCGCGGTCGGCACCGGGCCCGGCCAGGGATAGTAGGTGGTCACGCTCCAGCTCTGGCCCGACGACTTGGCCACGATGTCGAACATCTTCACCGGATCGAGGCCCAGCTTCTCGGCCAGGCCGATGGCCTCGCAAGTGCCCAGCATGGTGATGCCGAGAATCATGTTGTTGCAGATCTTGGCCGCCTGCCCCGCCCCGTGATCGCCGGCCCGGAAGGTCGCGCGGCTCATCGGCTCCAGCGCCGCCTCGATGCGGGCGAAGTCCGGCTCGTCGCAGCCGACCATGAAGGCCAGGGTGCCCGCGTCCGCCGCCATGGTCCCGCCCGAGACCGGCGCGTCGGCGAAGGCGTAGCCCGCGTCCCTGGCCAGTCCGGCCACCTTGCGCGCCGTGTCGACGTCGATGGTCGAGCAGTCGAGCAGCAGGGCCGGGGTCGGCGCCGCGCCGAGTACCTGCTCCGAATAGACCTTCAGCACATGCGGCCCGGCCGGGAGCATGGTGATGACGACATCGGCGTCCTTCACCGCCTCGGCCACCGAGCCGACCGGGGCGCAGCCCGCCGCGGCGGCGCGGTCCAGCGCGGCCTGCGACAGGTCGAAGGCGAGGACGCGATGGCCGGCCTTCGCCTGGTTGGCGGCCATGCCCCCGCCCATGTTGCCGAGGCCGATGAAGGCGATGGTGTGGGTCATGGCGTCGTCTCCCGATGGCTTTGGCGGGAGGGTTAGCCGCTCGCCCGCGCCGTCGCCAGCGGCCAGGGCGGATTTTGATCAGCCCGGCTTGCGGAAGCGCAGCATGAACTGGCTGGTGCGCCCCCGGATCGAGGCGTCGAAGACGCTGGCGGTCAGCGGATCGGCGGGACTGGCCAGGACGTCGCTCTCGCCGTCCAGCACAAAGCCGGCGGCCAGCACCTCGCGCTTGACCGTCTCGATGTCGATGCGGTGCACCGTGTCGGCGGCCGTGAGCGGCGCGCCCGCCGCGGCGTGATGGTCGATGACGACATAGAGGCCGCCCGGCTTGAGGGCCTGAAACACGGCGGCGTTGACCCGGGCGGCGGTGTCGTCCGGCATGACGTTCAGATGCAGGTCGTGATAATTCTGGGCGGTGAAGACCAGATCCAGACCCGCGGGGAAGACCGGCGCGGCGATCGGCGAGCGGACGCCGTCCACATTGGGCAGGGCGTCGACCGCGGTCAGGCTCTCGCCATAGCTGGCCTGGAAGGCGATGAACTCGGCCGGCTGCCAGGCCGTGACGCGGCCCTCCGGACCGACGGCGGCGGAGAAGACGCGGGTGAAATAGCCGCCGCCGATGATCATGTCGGCGATCTTCTGCCCCGGCCGGACCCGGGCGAAGGCCAGGGTCTCGGCGGTATGCCGCGCCGCGTCGCGGGCGCGGTCGTCGGCGGGACGGGACGGGGTCGCGAGGGCTTCGGCGTAGTCCGCCGGCAGAAGCGCGGACGGCGCGCCCGCGCCGCCCATGCAGGCCGCCGAGGACAGGGCGAGGGCCGCCACGGCCGCGAGAATGACGGAACGGCGCATGAGATATCCTTTCCTGGGCGCCCGAGCAGCGCGGATGATGCAGGCCCGGCCGGTCTCAGCCGGGTTTGCGGAAGCGGTAGACGAACTGGTCGGTGCGGCCGCGGATGGCCTCGTCGAAGACATTGGTCGTGCGGTCGTCGGCCGGATTGGCCACGGCGGTCGATTCCCCGTCGAAGACAAAGCCCGCCGCCTCGACCTCGGCGCGCAGCGAGGCTCCCTCGATGCGGTGCAGGGTCAGGACCTCGCTGTGACCGGTTCCCGCCCGCCCGGCGTGGTCGATGACGATGAAGACGCCGCCGGGCTTCAGGGCGGCGAAGATCGCCCGGTTCATCCGCGCCACGTCGGTGTTGAAGGCCGGGATGTGAAAGTCGTGATATTCCTGGCTCATGAAGACCGCGTCGAGCGGCTCGGGGAAACTCATCGTATCGAGGTCGCCGTTCACGCGGGCGACGTTGGGATAGGCGGCGACCAGGGCGTCGGCCCGGCCGTTCTCGCGCTCGGCGGTGCGGTTGGGCACGAAGGCGTAGACCTTGCCCGTATCCCCGACGACACGGGCGAACAGGCGGGAGAAATAGCCGGCGCCGGGACGGATGTCGGCGATCCTCCAGCCCGGCGCGACGCCGGCGAAGGCCAGGATCCGGTCGGGATGGCGCAACGGATCGCGGGCGACCTCGTCGGCCGGGCGGAGCGGATCGGCGATGGCGGCGCGCTGCAGGTCGGCCAGGGCCAGGGCCTGGTAGGTCCGCGTCGCCTCGCGGTCGCCGCGGCCGGCCCAGGGTTCGGAGGCGCAGCCCGCCAACGACAGGGCGATGGCGGCGGCGAGCAGCGGCTTCAGCATGACGATCCCTCCAGCGGACGGCGAAGCTGAACGCCGGATCGCGGACGGATGCAAGACATCAGGCGATCGACGTCCATTCTTCGCCCGGCGGCAGGGGCGCGAACAGGGCGTCGAGGTCCTCGTCCGCGATCCCCGACAGCTCCGCCGGCGACCATCGCGGTGCATTGTCCTTGTCGACCACCACGGCGCGCACCCCTTCCTGGAAGTCGTGGGTGCGGACCACGCGGCCCCCGAGCCGGTATTCCATGGCCATGTTGGCGGCGAACGACGGCAGGGTCGCGCCGAGACGCAGCTGGCGCAGGGTGACCTTGAGCGACTGCGGCGACTTGGTCTTCAGCGTCGCCAGCTGGGCCAGGGCCCAGTCGGAGCCGTCGGCCTCGAGGGCGGCGAAAATGGCCTCGACCGTATCGAAGGCGAACAGCCGGTCGATGGCCTCACGATGGGGTCCGCTCGGGGCCGGCCCGGGATCGGCGGCGAAGCTGGCCGCGACGGCCTGGGGGTTGTCCGGATGAGCCGTCAGGGCGGCCTTCAGCGCCTCGACCCGTTCGGCCGGGACGAAATGCGAATGGATGCCCAGCGCCACGGTGTCCGCCGCCTTCAGTCGCGTCCCGGTCAGGGCCAGCCAGACGCCGGTCTGGCCCGGCAGGCGCGGCAGGAACCAGCCGCCGCCGACGTCGGGGAACAGGCCGATGCCGGTCTCGGGCATGGCGTAGGTGGTGCGTTCGGTGGCGATTCGGACGTCGGCCGGCTCGGAGATGCCGACGCCGCCGCCCATGACGATTCCGTCGACGATCGCCGTGACCGGCTTCGGATATTCGAACAGCAGATGGTTGAGCCGGTATTCGACCTTGAAGAAGGCCTTCGCCTCCGACGCGTCCCCCGCCCCGCTTTCGGCGATCATGCGGATGTCGCCGCCGGCGCAGAAGCCGCGCTCGCCGGCGTGGTCGATCAGGATGGACTGCACCCCGTCGTCCCCACGCCAGGCCGCCAACGCGTCGGTCATCGCCTCGCACATGGCGCGGTTCAGGGCGTGCAGCGCCTTCGGCCGGTTCAGGGTGATGTGGCCGACGCCGGATTCGACGCGGGTCAGGACTTCGGACTCAACCATGCCGCCGCTCTAGAAGGGCGAAGCGGGGCCGTCCAGCCTTCAACGCGTCGGCGTCACCGTCATGTCGTAGGGAATGAACAGGGCCAGTTCGAGCGGACCCGACTGACGCCAGGTGACGCGGTTCGACATCCCTTCGACCTGGACCGCATAGCCGTCGCCGAAGGTCGCGGCGGTCGTGCGCGCGTCGGCGGCGATGGCGGCGAGAATCGGCGCGCGGTACTGGGCCGGATTGACCACCGACAGCTGCCAGTCGCCCACCACGTCGGCCAGGGACCGGCCGACCGGGTCGACGCCCTCGACGAATTCCTCGATCCGTTCCGAGGCGGCGTCCAGGGTGTCGCCCTCGCGGATCGGGGTCTTGACCACCAGGCTGGCCACGCTGGTGTCGCTGCGGCCCGGGTCCATGCCCAGGGTCAGGGTCGAGACCATGTCCTCGGTCAGCGGAACCAGCGTCCCGTCATCCTCGATGCTCAGGTCGATGTCCTCGCGGCCGGCGGCGGCGCGGGCCATGGCGCGCAGGGTGCGGGTGATCTCGTCGCGCCGGCCCGGCGCGTCGCGGGTGTCGTTCACCACCCGCACGGCGACGATCAGATTGTCGGCCCGCCGTTCGAGCTGGATCACCGGAATGTCGTCCGGATCCCATTCGATGGCCCGCGAGCCCGTGACGATGATCTCGTCCATCCCGACGGCGTTCGACGCCTCCTGGGCGACGACTGGCGATGCGATCAGCGCCGCGGCCGCGGCGATCCGGAGCATTTTCATGGTGGTGGTCCTCCCGCCGCCACTATGAACCGGTCGCCGAACGCCGTCATCCGCTACTGGCGCAGCATCTCCCGCGCCGTGATCACCCGCATGATCTCGTTGGTGCCCTCGAGGATGCGGTGCACCCTCAGGTCGCGCACGATCCGCTCCAGCGGATAGTCCTTCAGATAGCCGTAACCGCCGTGCAGCTGCAGGGCCTCGTCGGCGATCTGGAAACAGGCGTCCGTGGTCATCCGCTTGGCCATGGCGCACCATTTGGTCTTCTCGGGGTGGTTGGTGTCGATGGCCCAGGCGCCGCGCAGCACCATCAGCCGACAGGCCTCCAGCTGGGTCGCCATGTCGGCCAGCTTGAACTGGGTATTCTGGAAGTCTGACAAGGGCTTGCCGAACTGCTTTCGCGTGGTGACGTAGGCCTGCGTCGTCTCCAGCGCCAGCCGGGCCCCGCCCAGCGAACAGGCCGCGATGTTCAGCCGCCCTCCGTCCAGACCCATCATGGCGTAGCGGAAGCCGTCACCCTCCTTGCCCAGCAGATTGGCCGCCGGAATGCGGCAGTCGTCGAAGGCGACGATGGCGGTGGGCTGGGAATTCCAGCCCATCTTCTTCTCCTGGGCGCCAAAGCTCAGGCCGGGGGCGTCCTTCTCGACCACGAAGGCGGAGATGCCTTTTGGACCGTCCGCCCCGGTGCGGGCCATGACGACATAGACGTCCGACGTCCCCGCCCCCGAGATGAAGGCCTTGGAGCCGTTCAGGACGTAGTGGTCGCCGTCCAGCCGCGCGGTGGTGCGCAGGCCCGCCGCGTCCGACCCCGAACCCGGCTCGGTCAGGCAGTAGCTGGCGATCTTCTCCATGGTCACCAGCGAGGGCACATAGCGGCCGCGCAGATCGTCGGAGCCGAACTTGTCGATCATCCACGTGGCCATGTTGTGGATGCTGATGAAGGCCGCCGTCGACACGTCGCCGCGCGACAGCTCCTCGAAAATCAGGGCCGCCTCGACGCGGCCCAGGGCCATGCCGCCGTGCTCCTCGCCCGTATAGATGCCACAGAAGCCCATCTCGGCGGCATGACGCATGACGTCGACCGGGAAATGCTTGGTCTCATCCCATTCGGCGCTGTGCGGGGCCAGTTCCGCCTCCGCGAACTGCCGGGCCGCGTCCTGGATGGCGCGCTGGTCGTCGTTGAGGGCGAAGTCCATGAAAGCTCCCGTCGCGTCGGCGGCCTCTGCCGGGCCGCTCGGCGTGCTTCTATCCAACCCCTCGCGCGGCGTCACCCTCACGCCCTTGCACGACCGATTTTGACGTACACAGGCGCCAGTATGCGCCCATGACCCATCAGCGCCTTGGATCCTCTCACCCGCGACGTTCGGTCCATCCGGACGCTTCGGACGCTTCGAACGCTTCGGACGGCGTTTTTGAAGTCCGATCCGCACGGTTCGGACGCATCGGACGCATCGGACAGTGTTTTTGAGGTCCGATCCGCACGCTTCGGACGCATCGGACGCTTCGGACCCTGTTTTCCCGAGCTCCCAACCCGCCTATGACCCCTGCATGACCCAGCCGTTCGCCCCCGCCGCCTTTCCCTACGCCCGCCCGCGCCGCCTGCGCTCGTCGCCCTGGGTGCGCCGGCTGGTCGCCGAGACCGTGCTGACGCCCGCCGACCTCGTCTGGCCGCTGATCGTCCACGACGGCGCCGAGGACCGGGTCCCGGTCGCCTCCATGCCCGGCGTCTTCCGCCTGTCGCCGACGGCCGCCGCCGAGGCCGCCGTCGAGGCCCGCGGCCTGGGCATTCCGGCCGTGGCCCTGTTCCCCAATGTCGACGGCGCCATCAAGGACGCCATCGGCTCCGGCGCGACGGACCCCGACGGCCTGATCCCGCTCTGCATCAAGGCCATCAAGGACGCCGCGCCGGAGATCGGGGTGATCACCGACGTGGCCCTGGACTGCTACACCGACCACGGCCACGACGGCGTGGTCGAGGACGGCCTCATCCTCAACGACGCCAGCCTCGAGCGGCTGGCAGAACAGGCCTTCATCCACGCCCACGCCGGCGCCGATGTGGTCGCCCCTTCGGATATGATGGACGGCCGCGTCCAGGCCATCCGCGAGGCGCTGGAGGCCAACGGCTTCCACGACACGCTGATCCTGTCCTACGCGGCCAAATACGCCTCAGCCTTCTACGGCCCCTATCGCGACGCCGTGGGCTCGGCGAAAGCGCTGACCGGCGACAAGAAGACCTACCAGATGGATTACGCCAATTCCGACGAGGCCCTGCGCGAGGTCGCCATGGACATCGCCGAGGGCGCCGACGCCGTCATGGTCAAGCCGGGGATGCTGTATCTCGATATCGTTCAGCGGGTTAGCGAGACTTTCAAAGTCCCCACCTTCGCCTACCAGGTGTCCGGCGAATACGCGATGATGCGGGCGGCCATGGCCAACGGCTGGCTCGAGGAAGACCGCGCCATTATCGAAAGCCTGCACGCCTTCAAGCGCGCGGGTTGCGCCGGGGTCCTGACCTATTTCGCGCCGCAGGCGGCGCGGTTGATGGGAGGCTAGTCTTCCGTCCGCGTCAGCAGGTCGACCAGATCGGCCTTCCAGAACGCCGCCCAGGTGTGGGTCCCGTGCCCCTTCCCGCCGGCGCTGTTGGGGATCAGGCGATAACGGACCCCGGCGATGCGCGGGACGAACTGCTCGGCCAGACCCAGCTCCGGCGGGTTGATGAAGTCGTCGGCCGAGTTGATCCAGGTCATCGGCGCGGTGATCCGCTCCAGCCCGGCCGAGGGATCGTAGTCGTGCGAGGCGTTGACCTGGTACCAGAGGTCGTTGGCGTCCAACGCCGGGATGCGTCGCGCCTGCTGCGCCGCCAGCCAGTCGTCGACCGCCGCCGGCGTCGCCAGATCCTGCTGCATGGCCATGGGCGCCGAGCCCGCCAGCAGCAGCAGATCCACGGCCGTACGCAGGCCCTCGACGGGCTGGGCCGCATAGTCGCCGCCGGCCCAGGCCGGATCGCTGCGGATCGCGTCCTTGAGCATGGTCCGCCACAGCCGGTTGCGGCCGACGATGGCGGTCGGTTGGCAGGCCATGGGCATCAGGGCGTCGGCGAAGTCCGGGTGCGCCTCGGCCCAGACGAAGATGTGCATGCAGCCCATCGACGTGCCCAGCATCAGCCGCACCCGGTCCACGCCCAGCCCGTCGACCAGCAGCCGCCGCTGCGCCTCGACCATGTCGGCGTAGCCGTACTCCGGGAACCCCGCCCGCAGACCGTCCGACGGCTTCGACGAGCCGCCATGGCCGAGGTTGTCCGGCATGACGATGTAGTAGCGCGCCGTATCCAGCGGCTGGCCCGGGCCGAACAGCTCGTTCGCGAACTGTGGCGACAGGAACTGGGCGCCGGTCCCGCCCGTGCCGTGCAGCACCAGGACGGCGTTCCCGACCCGGCCGTCGGCGCCGCGCCGCGGCTGGCCCAGAGTCCGGTAGTGCATGCGCAACTCCGGCAGGATCTGGCCCGACGCGAGGGTGAAGCCGGCGACGCTGAAGTCCCCTTCCGCCGGCGCGGGCTGGGCGGCGGCCACGGAGGACATCAGCAGGGCGGCGAGGCCGTACAGGGCCGGAACGAGGCGTTTCATTGCGTCAGGTCTCCATCGTCAGAGCGAGAGCCGTGCGGACCATCCGTCGAAGGCGACGTCGACATGGGCGGGCACGGCGGCCTTGAGGGCGTTGTAGTCGAGGTCGAGATGCAGATTGGTCAGCACAGCCCGCTTCACCCCGGCCCGGACGATCCAGTCCAGGGTCTTGTCGACATGGGCGTGGGTCGGATGGGGCGTCCAGCGCAGGGCGTCGACGATCCACAGATCGCAGCCGCTCACGGCCTCGATGGCGGCCTCGTCGAGGTCGGAGACATCGCTGGAATAGGCCACGGGCCCGATGCGGTAGCCGACCGAGCGGATCGGCCCGTGGGCCTGGTCGAAAGTGACGACAGGAACCTCTCCGCCCGCGCCGTCGACGGTCCAGGGCAGCCCGTGCGGCGGGAGCGGCATCTCGTCGAGAATGGCGGGATAGCCTTCCTGGCTTTTGAAAATATAGGGAAACCGGCCCGTCAGGGCCTCGCGCGTCGCGGGGTCCATCCAGGCCGGAATGCGCCGTCGCGCATGCATGGCGAAGACGCGCAGATCATCGATCCCATGGACCTGGTCGGCGTGGTCGTGGGTGTAGAGCACGGCGTCGACATGCCGGACCCCGGCGGTCAGCATCTGGGCCCTCAGGTCGGGCGAGGTGTCGATCAGCACGCTCGTCACGCCGTCCGGCCCGTACCGGCGCACCAGCAGCGAACAGCGGGTGCGGTAGTTCCTGGGCTCGGCCGGATCGCAGGCGCCCCAGTCGCCGTCCCCGCGCGGCACGCCTCCGGACGAGCCGCAGCCGAGAATGACGACTTCCAGCTCGCCGGTCGCGCTCACGCCCCCTCCGGTCGGGGGATGCGATCGAACAGGGCGAAGAAGGCGTCGGTGGTGCGCGCCTCGGCCTCCTCCCGGCTCCAGCCCCGGATCTCGGCCAGCTTGTCCAGCACGTGGACCACATACGCCGGCTCGTTGCGCCGCCCTCGATGCGGCATGGGCGCCAGGTACGGGCAATCGGTCTCGACGATGATCCGGTCCGCCGGCATGGCCGCCACGATCTCGCGCACCTCGTTCGCCGCCTTGAAGGTGGCGATGCCGGACACCGAGAACCACGCCCCCAGTTCCGCTGCCTTTTCCGCCAGTTCCGGTTCACTGGTGTAGCAATGCATGAGAAACCGGAACGGGCCGTCGGCTTGCTCCTCGGCCAGGATGGCGGCCATGACGTCGTCGGCCTGGCGGGTATGCACGACCAGCGGCAGGCCCGTGCGACGCGCGGCCTCGATATGCGTCCGGAACACCGCCGCCTGCACCTCGCGGGGGCTGAGGTCGTAGTGGAAATCCAGCCCGCACTCGCCGATCCCGACCACCCGCGGCCGTCCCGCCAACCCGACCAGCCGGTCGGCGGTCAGGTCAACGTGGTCCTTCGCCTCGTGCGGATGGGCCCCCACCGTGCACCAGATGTCGTCGTGCGCCATAGCCAGGCCGTGGGTGGCCTCGAAGGTCGACAGCCTGTCCGAAATCTCGACCATCAGCCCGACGCCGGCCTCGCGCGCCCGCGCGATGACGACGTCCCGGTCCTCGTCGAACTGGGGCGCGTGCAGGTTGACGTGGCTGTCGATGATCATCCGCCGCCCGCCTTGACCCGCTGCAGATCGGCCAAGGCCCCGGACAGGACGTCGGCCCGGTCCAGGTTGATGGCGGCGGCGCGGTCGGGCAGTTCGGACAGCCGGCTCCAAAGTTCGGCCCAGCGCGCGCCGGACGCCCCCTCCTCCAGCGCCCTGACCTTCACCGCCGCGATCAGCCGGTCCATCAGGGTCTCGAACCGCTCCTGCCCCTCGGCGCCGCGGAATTTGTCGGCGGCGGCCATGACCTCGGCGCGATCGACCGCCGGGGCCGCGACCCAGGCCTGGGCCAGTTGATCGGCCTCCAGCGTCATGCCCGACGCCAGCGCCAGCGCCCGGCCCGGCGACCCCCCGGCCATGCCGGCGATGCGCGCGGCCTCGGCCGACGACACGCCGGCGCCGTTCCGCACCAGATCCTCGAGCGCGTGCAAGGGCCACACCGGAAAGGCGAGGCGGCGGCAGCGCGAGCGGATCGTGGCCAGCAGCCGGCCCGGCGCATGAGCGACGAGGAACAGCACGCCCCGCTCCGGCGGCTCCTCAAGAACCTTGAGCAAGGCGTTGGCGGCGTTCAGATTCAGGTCGTCGGCTGCGTCGATGATGGCGACACGATAGCGGGCCTGCGAGAGGCTCTTGGAGAAGAACTCCGGGAGCTCACGGGCCTGATCGACGGAGATCGACTTCTTGGTCTTGCCGCCCTCTACGGCGCGCTCCAGCACCAGCAGATCGGGGTGGGACCGGGCCGTCACCAGTCGTGCGACGGGGTCGTCCGGGCTGGTCCCCAGAGGCCCGCGCGACGGATCGGGCGCGGCGCCCAGCAGGCGACGGGCGGCGCGAAAGGCGAAGGTCGCCTTGCCCGAGCCCTCGACCCCGCACAACAGCCAGGCATGGTGCAGCCGGCCTTTGTCGAAGGCGTCGAGGAAGACCGCCTCCGCGGCGGCGTCGGGGACCAGGTCGAAACGGTCGCGGGCGTGGTCGCTCACGGCAGCCGCGCCCCGACCGCCGCCCACACGCGGGCGGCCACCGCATCCTGGTCGCCGTCGGCGTCGATGATGACGCAACGTTCGGGATGGCGGGCCGCGATATCGAGGAAGCCGCGCCGGAGCCGCTCGTGGAATTCCAGTCCCTTGGACTCGAACCGGGTCTCGAACAGGCCGCGTCCGAAGGCCCGTTCCAGCCCAACCTCGACCGGCAGGTCGAACACCAGGGTCAGGTCCGGCTGGGTCGCGCCCACGATGGCGGCGTCCAGACTCTCGATAAAGTCCGCGGGCGTGCCGCCGCCGGCGCCCTGGTACGCCCGGCTCGAATCGGCGAACCGGTCGCAGACCACCCAGCGGCCGGCCTCCAGCGCGGGTCGGATGGTGCGCTCGAGATGGTCCGACCGGGCGGCGAACATCAGCAGGGTCTCGGTCATCGCCGACCAGCGCCCGGCGTCGCCGTTCAGGGCGATGGCGCGGATGTCCTCGGCCCCCGGCGAGCCGCCGGGCTCGCGGGTCTGCACCACTTCGAGGTCCAGCGCGCGCAGCCGTTCGACCAGGCGCGCCGCCTGGGTCGATTTGCCGGTTCCCTCGCCGCCCTCGAAGGTGATGAATCTGCCCTGGGTCACCGGCGCACAATGGCGACGGCGGGCGATCAAGCAAGCCTCAGCGCGCCGATATCAACAGGGCGTCGGCGTAACCGCGCGCGATCACCGCCTGCCGCGAGCGCTCGGCGGCGTTGGGGTCAGGCCACGGACCGACCAGGACGCGGAACAGGCCGTCGCCCATGGCGACATCGACGGTGGCGCGTTCACCCAGCTGGTCGGCGACCCGCCGCGCCGCGCGGCGGTCGGAAAAGGCCCCGGCCTGGATCCAGAAGGCTCCGGACGCGGCCTCCGGAGCGGGACCCCGGGCAGGCGGACTCGCCTCGGCGTATCGCAGCGTCGTTCCGCCGCCCAGACGCGGCGCGCGGCCCAGGTACCGCACCCGCACCTCGCCCACGCCGGCGGACAACATCCCCAGCGCTTCCGCGGCGCCGCGCGAAAGATCGATGATCCGCCCGTCCACGAACGGCCCGCGGTCATTGACCCGGGCGACGATGCGCCGCCCGTTGGCGAGATTGGTGACCTCGACCAGGCCCGGCAGCGGCAGGGTCTTGTGGGCCGCGGTCAGGGCGTTCATGTCGAACCGCTCGCCCGTCGCCGTGGGACGGCCGTGGTGGGCGTCGCCGTACCAGGACGCCATGCCGGTTTCGTCGTAGCCGGGCTGTTCCGCCGGCTGATACCAACGTCCCCGGATCTGATAGGCGCGCATCGTCCCCGGGACGACGGGCGCCGGATCCGTCACGACGGGCAAGCGCCCACCGTCCGGCCGGGCCACGCCCGCGCAGGCCGCCAGCAGCGTCAGCAGGATCGCGGCCTGCGCGCCTTTCAACACTCTCGCCGGAAGTCCCGCAGCCATGGCCCGCCCCTGAAGGCCCCCAGAATGGCGCCGGACATTTCCGCTTTGGTTAACGCCGCGTTTGGCGCTATGCGGCCAGTCCGCTCGATGAGCACGGACAGGTGGCCGAGTGGTTTAAGGCAGCGGTCTTGAAAACCGCCGTGGGTGAAAGCCCACCGTGGGTTCGAATCCCACCCTGTCCGCCAGCATCGGGCTAGCCGAACCGCTCGATCCGGAACGGCGTCAGATCGACCGACGGCTCGGCGCCCGTCGCCAGCGCCGCCGTCAGCTCCGCGGTGACCGCCGCCATGGTCAGGCCCAGGTGCTGGTGGCCGAAGGCGTAGAGGATGCGCGGATCCCGCTCCAGCCGACCGATGGCGGGCAGATAGTCCGGCAGTGTGGGTCGCGGCCCGACCCAGCGGTCCGGACCGGGTGAGAAGCAAATGCCGAGGTCGACCAGCCGCTGCTCCAGATAGCGCCATTTGCGCGGATCGCCCGGCGCGTCGGGCGATCCGAACTCGACGAAGCTGGACGCCCGCAGGCCGCTCGTGAACCGCGACACCACCATCGAATGCTCCTCGAACACCGTCGGCGGCAGGGCCGCGTCCCAGCCGTGCTCGGCGCTCTGCACCGAATAGCCGCGCTCGCCGATCACCGGTGCCTCTGCGCCGAGGTCTCGCATCAGCCGCCCCGCCCACGCCCCGGCCGCGACCAGCGCGCCCTCGGCCTCGTGCACGCCGCCGCCGTCGAGGTGGGCGGTCACACGGTCCCCGGTCGCCAGGCGGGCTACCCGGGCATGGATGACTTCTCCGCCGTGCGACCGGAAGGCGGCCATCAGGGCGTCGCGAGCGGCCTGGGGTTCGCTGACCTGGGCGGTGCCGGAAAAACGAATGCCGGCGACGGGCGCGCGGGTCATCACAGAGGCATAGGGCGCGAGGTCGTCAGGCCTCATCGACTGAAAGGCGGCGCTGCCCGTCGCCGCCCGTTCCCAACCCTTGAGGCCCTTCTCGGCCGCCCGCTCCGACATCCAGACCACCGCATGCCCGTCACGGCCGACGACGTCCGGGGCGCCTGAAAACTCCGCCAACCGCCGCCACGCCGGCAGGGCATGGGCGAGGATAGCAGTCAGGGCCGCCTGCCCCGCGGCATGCCGCGCCGGATCCGAGGCGGCGATGAACCGCAGCGCCCAGGGCCCCCAGAGGCCGACGTCCCGCCAGCGGAAGTCCAGCGGACCGCCGAGGCCGAACAGACGCCCCGGAAAAGTCCGCAGGCTCTCCCGCGACGCCAGGGGAGACACCTGTTCGGCCGCGATATGGCCGATGTTGCCGAACGAGGCGGCGCGGCGCGGATCGCCCGGGTCGATCAGGGTCACGCCGAAGCCCGCCGCCTGCAGCCGCAGCGCCGAGGCGGCCCCGACCAGGCCGCCGCCGATAACGAGATAGGACTTCGGCTGCATCGGACTCCCGTTGCCTCGACCTCAGGATCGTATACGGTAATGACTTAAGCTGTTGGAAGCGAGGACCCGATGTCGATTTCCTGGGAGGGCGTGATCCCCGCCGCCACCACGCAGTTCGCGGCGGATTTCTCGATCGATTTCGACTCCACCGCCGCTGTGCAGGACGGCTTGATCCGCGACGGCGTCCACGGTCTGATCGTCATGGGCACCGTGGGCGAGAACAACTCGCTCGACGCCGATGAGAAGCGCGCCATGCTCGCGGCGACAGTGAAGACTGTGGCCGGGCGCGTGCCGGTGATCGCCGGGGTGGCCGAGCTGGACACCCGCCGCGCCGCCGCCTTCGCCCGCGACGCCGAGGCCATCGGCGCCGACGGCCTGATGGTTCTGCCGGCCATGGTCTATGTGCCGACCCAGGCCGAGCTGGCCGCCCATTTCCGCACCGTGGCCGAGGCGACCGGCCTGCCGATCATGCTCTACAACAACCCGCCCGCCTATCGGGTCAGCATCGGCTTCGAGGCCCTACACGCCCTGTCGGACCTGCCCAATGTCGTGGCCCTCAAGGAGAGCGCGCCCGACACCCGCCGCTTCACCGACCTGCTGAACGAGTTCGGCGACCGCTACGTCCTGTTCGCCGGCCTCGACGACGTGGCGCTGGAAGGGCTGACGCTGGGCGCCCGCGGATGGGTCTCGGGCCTGACCAACGCCTTCCCGAAAGAATCCCTCGCGCTTTGGGAGGCCTTCAAGCGCGGCAACATGGAGACGGCCCTCGCCATCTACCGCTGGTTCATGCCCCTGCTGCATCTCGACGCCGATCATGACCTGGTCCAGTCGATCAAGCTGGCCGAGCAGATCATGGGCCGGGGCCACGAACGGGTCCGCCCGCCGCGCCACCCGCTGGTCGGCGCCCGGCGCGCCGAGGTCGTCGCCATGGTCGAGAAGGCCGCCGCCACGCGCCCGGTCCTGTAGCCATGGCGCGGCATGTCTTCCGCTGCATCGACGGCCACACCGCCGGCAATCCCGTCCGGCTGGTGATTGAGGGCGCGCCCGAACTGACCGGCGACAGCATGAGCGCCCGGCGGCAGGACTTCATGGCGCGCTACGACTGGATCCGCACCGGCCTCTGCTTCGAGCCGCGCGGCCACGACATGATGAGCGGCGGCTTCCTCTATCCGCCGACGACGGCCGAGGCCGACGTGGGCATCCTGTTCATCGAGACCAGCGGCTGCCTGCCGATGTGTGGACACGGCGCCATCGGCATCGTCACCTTCGCGCTGGAGCACGGGCTGATCAAGCCGCGCACGCCCGGGCGGGTAATCGCCGAGGTCCCGGCCGGCGTGATCGAACTGGACTATGTGCAGGACGGCGGGCGCGTTCGGTCCGTCCGCATCCGCAACGTCGCCTCCTGGCTGGACAAGCAGGGGATCGGGATCGATGTCCCCGACTTCGGCCCGCTGACCGTCGACGTGGCCTATGGCGGTAATTTCTACGCGATCATCGAGCCCCAGGGCGCCTATTCCGGGCTGGACGCCCTCGGCGCCGCCCGCATCTTGCAGCTGTCACCGATCATCCGGACCCTGGTGCGCGAGGCCTTCACGCCGATCCATCCGCTCGACCCGACCATCCGCGGCGTCTCCCATCTGCTGTGGGCCGACAGGCCGAAGGGCGAGGGCGCCGACGGGCGCAACGCCGTCTTCTATGGCGACAAGGCCATCGACCGCAGCCCCTGCGGCACTGGCACCTCGGCGCGGCTGGCGCATCTGCACGCCACGGGCCGTCTGCCCGTCGGCCAGGCCTTCGTGCACGAAAGCTATATCGGCAGCCGTTTCACCGGCCGGGTCGAGGCCGAGACCGAGATCGGCGGCCGCTCCGGCATCATTCCCTCCGTCGAGGGCTCGGCCATCGCCACCGGCCTGAACGAGATCTGGATCGACGACGAGGACGTCTTCGCCCACGGCTTTCAGGTGATCTGAGCATGGCGAGGCCCCGCCCCCTGCCCGACCAGGTCTTCGCCGAGGCGCGCGAGCGCATCCTGTCGGGCCGCCTGCCCGCCGATACGCCGATCCGTCAGGACGCCCTGGCGCTGGAGCTGGGCGTCAGCAAAATTCCCCTGCGCGAGGCCTTGGCGCGGCTGGAGAGCGACGGCCTGGTGATCTCCCATCCCAACCGCGGCTTCATCGTCCGCCCCCTGTCGCGCGCCGACGCCGAGGACGTCTTCGACCTGCGCCTGCGCATCGAGCCGACCGCCTGCGTGCTGGGAGCCCTTGAGGCGGATCAGGCCGCGCAGGAGGCCGCCCGCGCCGCCTTCGCCGCCCTCGACGCCGCCCTGCGCAACGGCCTCGCCGACGTCGGCCGGCGCAACCGCGAATTCCATCTTGCCCTGGTCCGGCCCTCGGGACGGGGCGTCACCATCGAGACCGTCGACCGGCTGCTGGCCCTGTCCGAACGCTATGTGCGGGTGCATCTCGGCGAGCACCGCCGGGTGGACCGCGCCAGCCACGAGCACGAGACCCTGCTGCAGGCCTGGCTGGAGCGCCGGGCTGAAGTCGTGCGCCGCGAGGCCCGGGCGCATATCCGGGCGACCCTGGTCGACCTGCGCGCCCAGCTGCCGGAAGCCTAGGCCGCCGGCCAGGCCGGTGCGTTGGCGAACGGCTCGTCCAGGCTGTGTTGCGGCTGGGTGAACCACTCGGGGCCGGCGTCCGTCATGTGGAAATGGTCCTCCAGCCGCACGCCGAACTGGCCCGGCACGACGATCATCGGCTCGTTGGAGAAACACATCCCCGTCGCCAGCGGGGTCGAATCGCCCTTCACCAGATAGGGCCCCTCGTGGATGTCCAGGCCGATGCCGTGGCCGGTGCGGTGGGGCAGGCCCGGCAGGCGGTAGCCGGGGCCGAAGCCGTCGGCCTCCAGCGAGCCTCGCGCCGCCGCGTCGACGGCCTCGCAGGCCACGCCGGGCCGGGCGGCTGCGAAGGCCGCGGCCTGGGCCCGCTTCTCGGCCTCCCAGACCCGCCGCATATCCGCCGTGGCCTCGCCGAACACATAGGTGCGGGTGATGTCGGAGCTGTAGCCGTCGATGCGCGTGCCCGTGTCGATCAGCACCACGTCGCCGGCCGCCAGGGCCCGGTCGGCCTCACCGCCGTGCGGCAGGGATGTATCCTCGCCGAAGGAGACGATGCAGAAGGAGTTGCCCGAGCCGCCCAGGGCCCGATGCTGGTCGTCGATGAAGCGGACCACTTCCGAGGCGTGTTGACCGGCGCGGAGCTGGTCATGGGCCCGGCGATGGACCTCGATCGTGATCGCCTTGGCGTGGCGCATCAGGGCGATCTCGGCCGGCGATTTCCGGCTCCGTAGCGGATGGATCAGCGGTGCGGCGTCGACCAGCCGGTCGTCGTCCATCTCGGCCCTCAGGCTGCGGTACATGGCCAGGGCCATCCGTTCGTCGACCGCCATCCGGTCGCGTGGGCCGATCCGTTCGGCGACCAGCCGCCACGGGCTCTCGTCCTCTTCCCAGGTCAGGATTTCGCCGGGCAGGCTGATCAGCCCCTCGACCTTCTCCAGCTCGAAGCGCGGCGTGACGTAATCCAGCCCGCCCGACGCATGGATCACCGCGCCCACCAGCCGCTCGGAGGCATACCAGTCGATGCCGGTGAAATAGCGCAGGCTGGATGTCGAGCCGAGCAGCACGGCCTCGACGTGCGCCGCCTCCATGGCGCCTCTCAGGCCCGCGAGGCGCGCCTGCCGCTCGGCCGCGCCGATGGGGTCCGGAACCGATCCTGAAACACTCGCCATCGTCCGTTCCCGTCCTCGCCGGATTGAGTATCGTATACGATCGTGCTCAGTTGGGGAACGAGCGGCAAGGGGGGAAGACCTTGATCCTGACAATTCTGCTGACGGCCCTGGCCGTACTGGCGACCGCCTTCGTGGCGGTGCTGGGGCGAACCGCCCTGAAGCGCGGAACCGGCGCGCCCGGACCCGAAGCGATCATCCTCGGCGCGGCGGCCAATTTCTTCGACACCCTGGGCATCGGATCCTTCGCCCCGACCACCGCCTGGCTCCGCTTCCGCAAGATGACGCCCGACAGCTTCATCCCCGCGACCCTGAACGTCGGCCACGCGCTGCCGACGATGGTTCAGTCGGCGGTGTTTCTCGTGCTTCTGGGCGTCCACGTCGACCCCATGCTTCTGGTCTCCTGCATCGTCGCGGCGGTGGCCGGGGCCGTGGTCGGAGCGCCCCTGATGGTGCGCGCGCCGGTTCGCGTGGTGCAGGGGGTCGTCGGCGTCGCCCTGCTGATCGCGGCAGCTCTCTACGCCATGAGCAATCTCGACCTGATGCCGATCGGCGGGACCGCCGCGGCGCTGGAACCCCGTCTGCTCTGGATCGCGGTCGCCGCCCATTTCGTCATGGGCATGTTGATGGCCTTCGGGATCGGCCTGTACGCCCCGTCCCTGATCCTGCTCAGCCTGCTGGGCCTGGACCCGCGCCTCGCCTTCCCGGTGATGGCCAGCGCCTGCGCCTTCCTGATGCCGACCACCGGCTTCCGCTACATCCGCGCCGAACGCATCGACCTGCGGATCGTGATCGGCATCGCCCTCGGCGGCATTCCGGCGGTGCTGGTCGCCGCCTTCGTGGTCAAGGAAATGCCGATCGAGCCGCTGCGCTGGGCGGTCGTGGTCGTGGTCCTCTACGCGGCCGCCCTGCTGCTGAGGTCGGCGATCCGGGGCGCGCCGCCAGCCGCCGACTGACGTCCTCAGGTGTGTTTGCGGATCACCAGGTTGCGGATTTCGGTCATGTCTTCCATGGCGAACTTCACCCCCTCGCGACCGAGGCCGGAGTCCTTGACGCCGCCGTAGGGCATGTTGTCGACGCGATAGCTGGGCACGTCGCCGATCAGGACGCCGCCAACCTCCAGCACGTCCCAAGCCCGCATGGCCTTGTGGATGTCACGGGTGAAAATGCCCGCCTGCAGGCCGAAACGGGAGTCGTTGACCTCAGCCAGGGCCGCCTCGAAATCCGAGAAGCGCGACAGGATGGCGACCGGACCAAAGGCCTCCTCCTCCCGGATATTCAGGCCCCGGCCGACGCCCTCGAGCAAGGTGGCGTCCAGCATAGCCCCGGTGCGGTTCCCGCCGCACAGGACGGTCGCTCCCGCCGCGCGCGCCTCGTCGATCCAGCGCTCCAGCCGCTTCGCCTCGCCCTCGTCGATCATCGGCCCGATGA
Organism: Brevundimonas sp.; assembly: GCF_030704825.1. Taxonomy (GTDB): domain Bacteria; phylum Pseudomonadota; class Alphaproteobacteria; order Caulobacterales; family Caulobacteraceae; genus Brevundimonas. The sequence continues at coordinate 19,059 of NZ_JAUYNX010000036.1, forward strand.
AGGTCGCCTCCTCCCGCGGATCGGCGGCGATCAGGGCGCGCGCCTTCGCCACCAGCAGATCGCGCAAGGGGCCGTAGACATCGTCGTGGATCAGGATGCGCTGCACCCCGATGCAGGACTGGCCCGACTGGTAAAAGGCCCCGAAGATGATGCGTTCGGCGGCGTCCTCCAGGTCGGTGTCGCGATCGACGATGACGGCGGCGTTGCCGCCCAGTTCGAGCACCACCTTCTTCTTGCCGGCCCTGGCCTTCAGCGCCCAGCCGACCTCGGGCGAGCCGGTGAAGGACAGCAGCTTGAGGCGATCGTCGGTGGTGAACAGGTCCGAGCCGTCGCGCGTGGCCGGCAGGATGGAGAAGGCGCCCCTCGGCAGGTCGGTCTCGGCCAGCACCTCGCCGATGATCAGCGCGCCGAGCGGTGTGCGCGACGCCGGCTTCATCACGAACGGACACCCCGCCGCCAGAGCCGGCGCGATCTTGTGGGCCGCCAGGTTGAGCGGAAAATTGAAGGGCGAGATGAAGGAGCACGGCCCGATCGGAACCCTCTTCCACATGCCTTGGTAGCCCTTGGCCCGGGCCGAGATATCCAGCGGCTGGACCTCGCCGGTCATACGCACCGACTCCTCGGCGGCGATGCGGAAGGTGTCGATCAGCCGGCTCACCTCGCCCCGGGAATCCTTGATCGGCTTTCCGGCCTCGATGCACAGGGCGTGGGCCAGTTCGTCGGCCCGGTCCTGAAACCGCGTCACGCAGTGGGCCAGAACAGCCTGCCGTTCGTAGGCCGCCATCTCGGCCATCGGCCGGGTCGCTTCGACCGCCGCGCCGATGGCCCGGTCGATCAGCGCCGGGTCCGCCAGCGGAACCCGCGTCGCAACCGCCCCGGTGTATTTGTCCGTGACATCCAGGTCCAGATTCGGCGTCAGCGCCTCATTGGCCAGATAGAGCGGATAGGCGGCTTTGAGGGACGGCATGGGCGATGCTCCGGCGGATGGCGCGGACCCGGCGCGCCTGGAGTGACATCCATGCCCGGCCCCTGCCGCACTGCAAGAATACAACGCTCCGGCCGGGCCCGCGCAACCCCGTCCGGGCCCGGTTTTTCGGGTTTCACCCGTCAGAAACCGTCAGAGCGATTTCATCTTGCACTGCAGCAAATCCTGGAACATTGTTCTCTCACGCAGTCTGATGTCTGCGCGGGGCCGTCATGTTCAAATCGCTCAAATGCCTGACCAAGGGACATGTATTCGTCGACAGCCGTAGCCAGCCCGGCACTCTCGTGTGTGTCCGCTGCCGTCACCGCCAGCCCTTCGAGGGTCTCCCGAAGGGCCCGCCTGTATCCGGGAAACCCGGGAGCGAAAGAACGCTGGGCGCCCGCTAGACCAGCCGGCTCTGCACCACAGCGGCCTCAATGAAGCCCGCAAACAGCGGGTGGGGCCTGAACGGCCGGCTCTTCAACTCCGGGTGATATTGCACGCCGATGAACCACGGATGGTCCTCGCGTTCGACCGTCTCGGGCAGGACGCCGTCCGGAGACAGGCCGGCGAAGGTCAGGCCGCCCTTCTGCTCGATAGCGTCGCGATAGTTGATGTTGACTTCATAGCGGTGGCGGTGCCGCTCGCTGATGGTGGTCGAGCCGTACATCTGCGCGATCCGCGACCCCGGCTTGAGGGTCGAGTCATAGGCTCCCAGCCGCATGGTGCCGCCCATGTCGCCGCCTTGCTGGCGCAGGACCCGCTGATTGCCCTGGGTCCACTCGGTCATCAGGCCGACCACCGGCTCGGTCGTGGGGCCGAACTCGGTCGATGACGCCTTCGGATAGCCGGCCAGATTCCGGGCCGCCTCGATGACCGCCATCTGCATGCCGAAACAGATGCCGAAATAGGGAATCTTGCGCTCGCGGGCGAAGCGGGCCGCCTCGATCTTGCCCTCGGAGCCTCGCTCGCCGAAGCCGCCGGGCACCAGGATGGCGTGGGCCGCCTGCAGCCGCGCGTCGCAAGCCTCGCGGTCGCCTTCGAAGGTCTCGGCCTCGACCCAGTCGATGTTGACCTTGACGTTGTTGGCCACCCCGCCGTGGTGCAGCGCCTCGATCAGCGATTTGTAGGCGTCCTTCAGGACCGTGTACTTGCCGACCACCGCCACCGTGACCTCGCCGTCGGGGTGCAGGCGGCGACGCGCGATCTCCTCCCACATCGTCAGGTCCGGCGCCGGTGCGTCGGTGATGCCGAAATGGGCCAGGACCTCGGCATCCAGCCCTTCGCGGTGATAGTCCAGCGGCACCGCGTAGATGTCATTGGAATCCATGGCCTGAATGACGCCGGTCGGACGGACATTGCAGAACAGGCCGATCTTGCGCTTCTCCTCCGGTGGGATGGGAAACTCGCAGCGGCACAGCAGGATGTCGGGCTGGATGCCGATCGAGCGCAGCTCCTTGACCGAATGCTGGGTCGGCTTGGTCTTCATCTCCCCGGCGGTCTTGATGAACGGCAGCAGGGTCAGGTGGACGAAGCACGACTGGCCGCGCGGCAGATCCTGGCCCAGCTGGCGGATGGCCTCGAAGAACGGGAGGCCCTCGATGTCGCCGACCGTGCCGCCGATCTCGACCAGCACGAAGTCGACATCCTCTCCGTCGTCGGTCAGGGCCGGAGTCAGGCAGAAGGATTTGATCTGGTCGGTGACGTGCGGGATGACCTGCACGGTCGCGCCGAGATAGTCCCCCCGCCGCTCCTTCTCGAGAATGGTCGAATAGATCCGGCCGGTGGTGATGTTATCGGATTTCGCGGCCGACACGCCGGTGAAGCGTTCGTAGTGGCCCAGATCCAGATCGGTCTCGGCTCCGTCGTCGGTGACGAAGACCTCGCCGTGTTGGTAGGGGCTCATCGTCCCCGGATCGACGTTCAGATACGGGTCCAGCTTGCGCAGCCGGACCTTGTAGCCGCGCGCCTGCAGGAGCGCGCCTAGAGCGGCGGAAGCGAGGCCTTTTCCCAATGAGGAAACCACGCCGCCGGTGATGAACACGTAACGGGCCATGGGAGACTACCTTACCGCCGATTCGCGCGGCGGGCCTTGGAGACTTTGAGGGCGGGAGCGGAAGGCGGGGATAAGGTCCCCGCTCACCCCTATTGCGCCGGAGCGGGTTGCGGCGCCGGGGCCGGAGCCGCCGACACGCCTGACAGGCTGGTTTCCAGGTCCTGCAGGGACGGAGCCGCGGGCTGGGCCGGGGCGGCCGGATCGGCGCTCGGGGCGGCCGGCGTGGCCGGCGCGAGCAGTTCGCCCATGTCAGAGGCGTCGACGACGGAGGCGCTCGACCGCTCGACATTGCCCAGGATGGTCAGGCCGATGGCGCAGGCGAAGAAGGCGCCGGCCAGCCACCAGGTCGTCACGGTCAGCAGATTGCCGGCGCCGCGCGCGGTCATGAAGCCCGACGGACCGCCGCCCATCCCGAGGGCGCCGCCCTCCGAACGCTGAATCAGGATCACGCCGGCGAGCGCGACCGAGATGAGGATCATGGCGACGAGGAGAATGGTCTGGAGCATGGCGGCCGATATGTGTGGCGCGAGGCGGCGCCGATCAAGCGGCGGCGTCTAACATTGATGTGGAGCGGGAGCAAACGGCGGGAGGTGGCATGGGATCGGCCACGCCTTTACGCCGCCCGGACGATCCCCAGGAAATCCGCCGACTTGAGCGACGCGCCGCCGACCAGGGCGCCGCCCACCTCGGCCACGGCGAGAATCTCCCGGGCATTGTCCGGCTTGACCGAGCCGCCGTACAGGATCGGCGTCGCGGCTATCCCCAGGCCCAGCCGCTCGATCATCGCCGCGCGGGCCGCCCGGTGGACCTCCTCGATCTGTTCGAGGGTCGGCGTGAGGCCCGTCCCGATGGCCCAGACCGGCTCGTAGGCCACGGCGAAATCCCGGCCGGTCAGAACCAGTGGCAAGGACGCCATGATCTGCGACCGCACTACCTCGACCGCCCGGCCCGCCTGGCGCTGCTCCAGCGTCTCGCCGACGCAGATGATCGGCGCCAGACCGGCGGCGGCGGCGGCCCCGGCCTTGGACGAGACTAGCGAATCTGTCTCTCCATGCCCCTGACGTCGCTCGGAATGACCCAGGATGACCAGGGTTGCGCCCGCGTCCCTCAGCATCTCGGCCGAGATATCGCCGGTGAAGGCCCCATGGGTCTCCGCCCGGCAGTCCTGGCCGCCGATCTCCAGGCCGCTCCGCGCGACGCGCGCCATCCGCTCGATCAGGGTCGCGGGCGGGCACAGGGCCACGCGGCAGGCCGGAGGCGCCTCCGCCAGCGCCGCTCCCAGAGCCTCGACCTCGCCCAGGCTGACGCCCAGACCGTTCATCTTCCAATTGCCGGCGATCAGCTTCACGGATTGTTTCATGCGCGCCTTCTATGCGGCGTGTTTCAACAAGCCAAGCCGCAGTCAGCGCGAATCGAGAACCGCGTCGCGCCAGGTCGACAATCACGCCATCGTCTTGCCGTGCGTGGCGCTGACACCCTATAGGCCAAGCAGCACCCTTGCCGCTGATCCGCCAGGACCGACCATGCTCACCGCCTTCCGCACCTTCGCCAAGTCCAAATGGGCCATCGGCCTGCTGGTCGTTCTGGCCCTCGGGCTGCTGGTGACAGGCGGCTCCCAGATGGATGTGCTGGGCAATCTTGGTCCCAAGCACGTGGTTTCGGCCGGCGACCGCAGCATGAGCCCGGTCGAGTTCCGCGGCGAACTGGACCGAATCCGCGAACAGGCCCAGCAGCAGGCTGGCCGCGCCCTGAGCTTCGAGGAGCTGACCGCCGACGGCGGCCTGCGCCAGTACCTGGAGCAAAAGGCCGAGCAACTGGGTTTCGTCAACTGGGCCTGGAAGGCCGGCGTCCGCCCGGGCCGTGATCTGATCCTTCGCCAGATTCGCCAGGAGTCGGCCTTCTTCGACAGCGTCACTGGCCAGTTCAGCGAGGAACAGTATCAAAACGCCCTGGCCGAGAACAACGCCACCCCGGAGATATTCGAAGCCCGTCTACGCGACCAGTATTCCACCCAGCACTACGGCGCCGCCCTTGGCGCCGCCCTGCGACTGCCGCGCATTTACGGAGCGATCCTGGCCAGTCAGGCGCTGGAGACCCGCGACGGCCGCTGGTTCACGGTGACCCAGGCGATGGCGGGAACCGCCCCTGCCCCGACGGACGCCCAGTTGACCGCCTTCATGAACCAGAACGCCGCCCAGCTGCGCCTGCCTGAATCGCGCACGGCCTCGGTGGTGCTGTTCGACGATGGTGCCGCCCCGGCCGCGGAGTTGACCGAGGCCCGCATCGAGGAGCGGTTCAACTTCCGTCGCGACGCCCTTTCGCTGCCCGAAAAACGCACCTTCGTCACCCTGACCGCGCCCAACCGCGCCGCCGCCGACCGGATCGCCGCTGCCCTGCGCGCGGGGCAGTCGCCGGCCGAGGTGGCTCGCGCCAACGGCATCCAGCCCGCCGAGTACGCCGACACGCCACGCAGCGCCCTCGGCGATCCCGCCGTCGCCGCCGCCGTCTTTGGCCTGACCGAAAACCAGGTCTCGCCTCCGATCCAGGCCGGCGTCGGCTTCGTCGTCGCCCGGGTGACCGGCATCCAGCCCGGGCGCGCCGCGACCCTGGCCGACGTCCGCGAGCAGGTGATCCAGGAGCTGCGGGCGGAGGACGCCCGCGCCGCCGTCTATCGGCGCGTCGAGGCCTACGAGAAGGCGCGCCAGGAGGGCAAGACGCTGGATGTCGCCGTGGGCGAGGTCGGGGCCCGGATCATCCGTATTCCTGCGATCCGGCAGGACGGGAAGCTTCGCAACGGCCAGGATATCAATCCGCCGCTGCCGCCCCAGTTGCTCCAGACCATGTGGACCCTGGGCCGCGGCGCCGAGAGCGAGGTCGTCGACATGGGCCAGGGCCAGTATTTCGTGGTCCGGGTCGATGAGGTCGCGCCCGCCGCCCTGCCTCCGTTGGAGGCCATCCGCGCGCCGCTCGCGCAGCAGTGGACGCTGCGCGAGAACGCCCGCCTGCTGGGCGCCCGCGCCAACGCCTTGGCCGCCCGCGTTCGCGGCGGCGAGGACCTGGCCGCCGTCGCCGCTTCGGTCGGCGCCGCCATCCAGACCGGGACCGGCCTCAACCGTGAGTCGGCGGAACAGTATGGCCAGGGCGTGATCAGGGGCGTGTTCAGCGCCGGGCGCGGCGAGCCGTTCTCGCAGCAGAACACCGCCGACAGCTTCGTCATCGGCCGGACCGACGGCATCACCCTGGCGACGCCAGTGCTGGCCGCCCCGGTGGCCGAACAGTTCCGCCAGCGAATGGCCGGGGACAGCGTCAACGCTGTCGGCGAGGCCGCGATCAAGGCCGCCGCCGAGCGCAGCAAGGCGCGTTACGACGAGGCCCTGGCCCGCGCCGCCCTCGGCCTGGCGGCCGAGGCCCCGGCGACGCCGGCGACCCCGCCGGGTCAATGACGGCGAAGAACCCCGGCGTCTTCGCCGCTTTTGCGCGAGGCTGGGCGCGGGCCGAGCCGCAGGTCGTGGTTCGGCGGCTGGTGGACGATCTGGAAACCCCCGTGTCGGCCTTTCTCAAGGTCGGCCACGGCCGGACCCACGCCTTCCTGCTGGAGTCGGTCGAGGGCGGCGCGGTCAACGGCCGCTATTCGATCATCACTCGCGAGCCGGACGTGGTCTGGCGCTGCCGCGACGGCGAGGCCGAACTGTCCCGCGGCGACGCCATCGCGGCGGGGCGCTTCCAGCGCGAGTCCGACGACGCCCTGACTTCCCTGCGTACGCTGATCGCGGCCTCGCGTCTCGACCTGCCCGGGGACCTGCCGCCGATGGCCGCGGGCCTGTTCGGGGTCTTCGGCTACGACATGGTGCGCCTGCTGGAACCCTTGGGCGCGCCCAATCCGGACCCGCTCGATCTGCCCGACGCGGTCCTGACCCGGCCGACCCTGGTCGCCATTTTCGACTCCGTGAAACACGAGATCGTGCTGGTCTCGCCCGCCTATCCGGACTCCGGGCTGGACGCTGGCAGCGCCTGGGCCGCCGCCGCGGAACGGCTGGACCGGTTCGAAGCCGAGTTGCGAACTCCCCTGCCTGCCCTGCCCTCAGCGTTCGAGGCGGCGGCGCCGGTCTTCCGCTCCCCGGTCGACGAGGCCGGCTTCGGAGCCCTGGTCGCCCGGGCCAAGGACTACATCGCGGCGGGGGACATCTTCCAGGTCGTGCTCAGCCACCGCTTCGCCGCGCCCTGGACCGACGATCCGTTCGCCTTCTACCGCTCCCTGCGCCGCTCCAATCCGTCGCCCTATCTGTTCTTCCTCGACTTCGGCGATTTCCAGCTGGCCGGGTCCAGTCCCGAGATCCTGGTCCGACTCAAGGACGGCCGGGTCACCATCCGCCCGCTGGCCGGCACCCGACCCCGCGGCGACACGCCCGAGGCCGACCATGCCCTGGAGGTCGAACTGCTGGCCGATCCCAAGGAGCGGGCCGAGCACCTGATGCTGCTGGACCTGGGCCGCAACGACGTCGGCCGGGTGGCCGCGCCCGGCACGGTCGAGGTGATCGAGAGCTTTCGCATCGAGCGCTACAGTTCGGTCATGCACATCGTCTCGGAAGTCCAGGGCGACGCCCATCCCGATCTCGACGCCGTGGATGCGCTGCTGGCGGCCCTGCCCGCCGGCACGCTGTCAGGCGCGCCCAAGGTGCGGGCCATGGAGATCATCGACGAACTGGAGACCGAAAAGCGCGGCGTCGGCTATGGCGGCGGCGTCGGCTACATCTCCGCCGGCGGCGAGGCCGACATCTGCATCGTGCTTCGCACCGCCCTTTTCGCCGACGGCCGGATTTTCGTCCAGGCCGGAGCCGGGGTGGTCGCGGACAGCGATCCGGCGGCCGAATATGCGGAGACGAGGGCCAAGGCTCGCGCCCCGATGCGCGCCGCCGAGGACGCTTGGCGCTATCCGTTCGGCAACCGCTAGGGCCGGGTCGAGACGGTCGTTTCGTCGAACCGGACGCCCGGGCCCAGAACCATCACGCCCGCCATCAGCACCGCCGCCATCGCGGCGAGCGCGGCCGCGCCCAGGGCCGCATAGGGACTGGCGCGATGCAGGGGCGGGGCCAGCAGGCCGCGCGCCCTGGTGATGTCTGTGTGCGCCATGGAAGCCTCCCGCTGGACCACGGCAGTTCAGGCGGGTTCGGTTAACGAAGCCTTACGGACGTTGGGCGCTTGGCGAGGCCCTGCGCACCCCCTAGAAGCCGAACCATGATCCTGGTCGTCGACAACTACGACAGCTTCACCTGGAACCTCGTCCACTACCTCGCGGAGCTGGGCGCGGAGACGCGTGTCGTGCGCAACGACGACCTGACCGCCGCCGAGGCCTGGGCCCTGAAGCCGGAAGCGGTGCTGCTGTCGCCGGGCCCGTGCACGCCGAACGAGGCCGGAATCTGCCTGGCCATCCTCGACACCGCGCCGCTGGACATGCCCGTCTTCGGCGTCTGCCTCGGCCATCAGGCCATGGGCCAGGCCTTCGGCGGCGAGGTGATCCGGGCCAAGGCCCTGATGCACGGCAAGACCTCGCCGATCGAGCATGGGGGCCAGAGCGTGTTCAGGGGCCTGCCCTCGCCGTTCACGGCCACCCGCTATCACAGCCTCGCCGTCCGCCGGGAAACCCTGCCCGACGTGCTGGAGGTGACCGCCTGGACCGCTGACGGCGAGATCATGGGGCTGGCGCACCGGACCCGTCCGATCCACGGGGTCCAGTTCCACCCCGAGTCCATCGCCACCGAACACGGCCACGATCTGCTCGCCAACTTCCTCGACCTGGCCAACATCAAGCGCACGGCGATGGTCTGATGGCCGAGGGATTCAAACCGCTCCTGGCCAAGCTGGTCGACGGCCGCGTGCTGACGACGGAGGAGGCGCACGCCTTCTTCGCCGCCTGCCTGCGCGGAGAGCCCACCCCGGCCCAGGTCGCCGCCGCCGTCACCGCCCTGCGCATCCGCGGCGAGACCGTGGAAGAGATCGCCGCCTTCGCCACGGCCATGCGCGACGCGGCCCTGAAGCTGGATCACCCCTACGACGTCATCGACACCTGCGGCACCGGGGGCGATGGCCAGCACACCTTCAATATCTCGACCGCCGCGGCCCTTGTTCTGGCGGGCGCGGGCCTGAAGGTCGCCAAGCATGGGAACCGGGCCCTGAGTTCGAAGTCAGGCTCGTCGGACGTGCTGGCGGCGCTGGGCGTCAATCTCGCCGCCACCCCGGCCCAGCAGCGCCGCTCGCTGGACGAAGCCGGCATCGCCTTCCTGTTCGCCCCCGCCTACCACGGGGCCATGCGCCACGTCGGGCCCGTTCGCGCCGAGATCGGTTTCCGCACCGTTTTCAATCTTCTGGGGCCCCTTTCGAATCCGGCGTCCGCGAAGCGTCAGCTCATGGGCGTCTATGATCCCCGCCTGCTGGAGCCGCTGGCCAGGGTCCTGGGTCGGCTCGGAGCAGAGCGCGCCTGGGTCGTGCACGGACAGGGTCTGGACGAACTGACCACCACGGGCCCGACCGGCGTGGCTGAATGGCGGGACGGCGCCGTGCGGCGCTTCACCGTCACGCCGCAGGACGCCGGCCTGCCGGTCGCGGATATCGCCGACCTGCGCGGTGGCGACGCGGAAGAGAACGCCGCCGCCCTGCGCGCCCTGCTGGACGGCGCCCCCGGCGCCTACCGCGATATCGTTCTGCTCAACGCCGCCGCCGCCCTGGTCGTCGCCGACCGGGCCGCCGATCTGGCCGAGGGCGCGGCCCAGGCCGCCAGGGTCATCGACGATGGCCGCGCGGCCAAGGCCCTCGCCGATCTGGTCGAGTCGACCCAAGCCGTGATCGAGGAAGAGCCGGCGTGACCGACGTCCTGGCCGAAATCGCCGCCTACAAGCGCGAGGACGTGGCCAGCCGCAAGGCCGCGAGCTCGCAGGACGCCGTCGAGGCGCTCGCGCGTCAGGCCGCCGCGCCCCGAGGCTTCCGCGCCGCCCTGGAACGCCACGTCGAGGCGAGCGGCCGTCCCGCCCTGATCGCCGAGATCAAGAAGGCCAGCCCATCCAAGGGGCTGATCCGCGCCGATTTCGACCCGCCGTCCCTCGCCCGCGCCTATGAGCGCGGCGGGGCCCAGTGCCTGTCCGTCCTGACCGACGGCCCCAGCTTCCAGGGCGACGACGCCTTCCTGACCGCCGCGCGCGACGCTGTCGGCCTGCCCTGCCTGCGCAAGGACTTCCTCGTCGATCCCTGGCAGGTCGCCGAGAGTCGGGCCCTGGGCGCCGACTGCGTCCTGATCATCCTCGCCATGGTCGACGACGCCCTCGCCGCCGACCTGCTGGCCGAGGCGGAGCGGTTCGGCATGGACGCCCTGATCGAGACTCACGACGAAGGCGAGATGGTCCGCGCCTGCAAGCTGGGCGGCGATCTGGTCGGGATCAACAACCGCTCGCTGCGGACCTTCGAGGTCGATCTCGCCGTCACCGAACGGCTGGCCATGCTGAGCCCGGTCCGCGCCCTGCTCGTGGCCGAGAGCGGCATCTTCACGCCGGACGACGTGCAGCGGGTGTCGGACGCCCATGCGCAGGCTGTGCTGGTCGGCGAGAGCCTGATGCGGCAGGCGGATGTCGAGGCGGCGACGCGGGCGCTCCTCCGGTAACCGGACCTTAACCGGAACAGCACAGGAACACCTTGTGGACGTTTGCGGTTTGTTCCGCTAGCGTTCCCGCAACGGGATTCGCCTCGAGGACCTCCATGCTCACGCGCAAACAGCACGAACTCCTGATGTTCATTCATGAGCGCATCAAGGAGACGGGCGTCTCGCCTTCCTTCGACGAGATGAAGGAGGCGCTGGATCTGGCGTCCAAGTCGGGCATCCACCGACTGATCACGGCGCTGGAAGAGCGCGGCTTCATCCGCCGCCTGGCGCATCGGGCGCGGGCGCTGGAAGTCATCAAACTGCCGGAACAGGCCACGACGGCCCAGACGCGCGGCCGTCAGCCGTTCCGCCCCGACGTCATCCAGGGGGGCGGCCGGCCGATGACGACCGAGCCCGCCAACGACATCCGCGAACTGTCGCTGATGGGCAAGATCGCCGCCGGCACTCCGATCGCCGCGATCGAACATGAGACCGCCCGCTATCCGGTGCCAGAGGCCATGCTGGGCGCGGGCGAGCACTACATGCTCGAGATCGAGGGGGATTCGATGATCGAGGCCGGCATCCTGAACGGCGATCTGGTGGTCATCAAATCGACCGACACCGCCACCTCGGGCGACATCGTCGTGGCCCTGGTCGAGGGCGAGGAAGCCACTCTGAAGCGCCTGCGCAAGAAGGGCGGCTCCATCGCGCTCGAGCCCGCCAACCGCAACTACGAGACCCGCATCTTCGGTCCCGACCAGGTCGAGGTCCAGGGCAAGCTGGTCGGCCTCATCCGTCGCTATCACTGACGTCGGGATCGCCAAGCCGGCTCCACGGCCGGTCGCCGCGCACATCCGCCGACCATACGCCCCGCCAGCGGTTCGCAGTCGCCGGTCCGTCGCGCCACAACTCGATCGCCCCGCCGCGGGCATAGTCCGTCCCGTCCAGCACCAGCCGCCCGTCGCATGACGGCGGCAGGGCGACGACCGCAGCCCGCAGGCTGACTACCGGCGCCGACCGGCACAGGGCGTCGATCTGCGCCGCCGACGGCGCCCGCCGGCCCCACCACATCGCCAGCGGACCGCGATCCGCCTCGCCGGGCGCGCAGGAGAAGCGGGTGCAGGTCCAGCCCTCCGCCGCCCGGTCGACCGGAGCCAGGCCCCGGCGCCGCGACCAGACGTCGACCGCGAACTGGCGCACGCCGGGCCGCATGACCACGGCCTCTCCCGCCACGACGAAGGCCGCATTGGTCCCGCCGTCGCCGATCCACAGGTCCGGGGGCGGATCGCGCGGCCACAGCATGACCGCCGCCGCGAACGGCAGGCCCAGCCAGCGTAAAGGTCCGCGCCACAGGCAGCAGAACAGAACGCCGAGGAAGGCGACGGGCAGGACGAAATCGGGCGCGCTGGCCACGGTCCGCACCGCCCCTGGCAGCCCCGCCGTCCATTCGCCGACGGCCAGCATGAAGCCGATCCCCTGCCCGGCCAGCCACAGGAAGGGCGCGCCCAGCCCCAGCGGCTCCAGCAGGGCGCCCAACGCCAGCATCGGCATGATGACGAAATCGGACAGGGGCGCCGTGGCCAGATTGGCGCCCAGGCCGTACATGGCCGTCCGGTTGAAATGCTGCATGGCGAACGGGCCCGTCGCCGCCCCGGCCACTAGGCTGGCCATCACCGCCATGCCCAGCCAGGCGCCGATGCGTTGCACGACCAGGATCGGCCACGGCGCCGAAATCTCGCGCGGCCGCGCCGGCCACGCCTCGACCAGGGCCACCAGAGCCGCCGTCGCCGCGAACGACATCTGGAAGCCGGGCGTGACGATGGCCTCGGGCTGCAGCACCAGCACCACGAAGGCCGCGACCGCCAGGGCGTGCATGGTTATGGCCTGGCGGTCCAGCAGTATGGCCAGAAAGGCGATCGAGGCCGTGACCGCCGCCCGCTCGGCCGGCGCCGGCGAGCCGGACACGACCAGATAAGTCCCGACCGCCAGCAGCCCGACCGTCGCCGCAACCTTCTTGCCCGGGACACGAAGCGCCAACCATGGCCAGGCCGCGACCAGAAGGCGCACCAGGAAGAAGGCGAAGCCGCCGACCACCGCCATGTGCAGACCCGAGATCGACAGAATGTGCGCCAGGCCGGAATCCCGCATGACGTCGACATCGTCCGGATCCAGCCAGGCCTCGTGGCCCGTCGCCATGGCGGCGGCGATCCCGCCGGTCCGCGGACCCAGCCGCGCCACGATCCGCTTCGCCAGGTCGTAGCGCAGGCCGTTGACCGCCATGGCCGCCCTGATCCGCCAGGGCGGCGGCGCCAGCCAGGCCGGCCGCGTCTCGCCGAGCGAGAAGACGACTCCGCCGAGGCTCTGGAAGAAGGCGTTGCGGCCGAAGTCGTAGGCCCCGGGACTGGCCGGCGCCGGCGGCGGGTTGAGGATGGCGAACAGCCGCACCGCCTGTCCCGGTTCCGGCGCCGCGCCCCGGACCGTGGCCCGCAACCGGATCGGGGTCGCCTCCGGCGCCAGGCCGCGGACCCTGACCGGCGCGATCATCACGCGCGGGCCGGCGGATCCCGGGCTGTCGACGTCGACGACCCAGCCTTCGACCACGGTGGGCGCGGCCATGGCGGGCGCGATGGGAGCCGTCACCGCGTCGGTCCGCAATTTCGCCGCGGCGATGCCGAGCGCGAAACAGGCCGACAGCATCAGGGGCAGGGTCCAGATTCTCGCCGGCGCCATGCGGCGCACGCCGAGCCAGACCCCGACGACGACGAACGCTCCGACCGTCAGCGGCCAGGCCGGCGGCTCCGTCCCGAGCGCGAAATAGACGGCGCATCCGGCGCCGAAGGCCACGGGCGCCCACAGCCGCCAGCGCAGCGCCTGGGCGGCGACCTGTGCGGCAAGGAAGCCGCCGATGCGCGCACGGACGCTGGGATTCGGCGGCGCCGGCGCTATAACGCCCGCCATGGCCTCCCCATCCGACCCCACGCTCGCTATTGTCACGCGCTTCGCCCCCTCCCCGACGGGTTCCCTGCACATAGGAGGCGCCCGGACAGCGCTTTTCAACTATTTGTATGCCAAGGGACGCAACGGGAAGTTCCTGGTGCGGGTTGAGGACACCGACCGCGAACGCTCCACGGACGAAGCGGTCAAGGCCATTTTCGACGGCCTCAGCTGGCTGGAGCTGTTCGCGGACGAGGAGCCGGTGTTCCAGTACAGCCGGGCGGATCGCCACCGCGAGGTGGTCAACGAGCTGCTGGAGCGCGGCGGAGCCTATCGCGATTTCACCTCGGCGGAGGAGACGGGCCGTCTGCGCGACCTCGCCAAGGCCGAGCGGCGCACGTTCGAATCCCCGTGGCGCGACCGCGAGCCCTCCGTGGACGATCTGACCCAGCCCCACGTCGTCCGCTTCCGCCGCCCCCGGCCCGGTCAGGTGACGGTCGAGGACCAGGTCCAGGGCGCGGTCAGCTGGTCGAACGATGATCTCGACGACTTGGTGCTGCTGCGTTCGGACGGAGCTCCGACCTACAATCTGGCCGTCGTGGTCGACGACCACGACATGGGCGTGACCCACGTCATCCGCGGCGACGACCATCTGAACAACGCCGCCCGTCAGAGCCTGATCTACGATGCGCTCGGCTGGACGCGCCCGAGCTTCGCCCACATCCCCCTGATCCACGGCCCCGACGGCGCCAAGCTGTCCAAGCGGCACGGGGCCCAGGCGGTGCACGAATACGCCGCCATGGGCTATCTGCCCGAGGCGATGCGCAACTATCTGGCCCGGCTGGGCTGGGCCCACGGCGACGACGAACTGTTCGGCGACGCCCAGGCGCTGGAATGGTTCGATCTGGCCGGTGTCGGCAAGGCCCCCGCCCGGCTGGACTTCGACAAGCTGGCCCACGTCAACGCCCACTGGATCCGGCTGGCGGACGACGACCGGCTGGCCAAGATGACGCTCGACGTCCATCTGGGGCGCGGTCACCCGCTGGGCCCGGACGACGAGGCCCGGCTGCTGAAGGCCATGCCGTTCGTGAAGGACAGGGCGAAGACGACCCTGGAGCTGGCGGATCAGACCGCCTTCGTGCTGAAGACCCGGCCCTTGGCGATCTACGAGAAGGCGTTGCCGATGCTGACCGGCGAATCGGGCGAGCGGATCGGCCGCCTGCGCGACCGCCTGAAACTGTTCGCGAGCTGGGACGTCTTCGCGCTGGAGGCCGAGCTTAGGATCTTCGCCGAGGAAGAGGCCGTCGGCTTCGGCAAGATCGGCCCCGCGGTGCGTGCAGCCTTGACCGGGGACGGGGTCTCGCCCGACATCGCCAAAACCCTGGCCGCCCTGGGACGCGAAGAAAGCCTCGGGCGCTTGGATGACGCGCTGCAACAGACTATCTGACAATTCACCAGACCGTGGATTACGCCTCCCCGCGCCGATCCGCCGCCTAACCTCCAGGGGCTGCAATGACTGAACACGCCAAACCCGCCGGCACGGCCACCCTTACCTACGGCGACAGGTCCGTCGACCTGCCGGTTCTCGCGGGTTCGACCGGCCCCGATGTGATCGATATCCGCAAGCTCTACGCGGCGACAGACGCCTTCACCTACGACCCCGGCTTCACCTCGACCGCGGCCTGCGAAAGCGCCCTGACCTTCATCGACGGCGACATCGGCACCCTGCTGCATCGCGGCTATCCGATCGACCAGCTGGCGTCGAAGTCCAACTTCATCGAAGTCTGCCATCTGCTGCTGCACGGCGAACTGCCGACCGCCGCCCAGTACGAGGCGTTCGAGCGCAACATCACCATGCACACGATGCTGCATGCCCAGTTCGACCGCTTCTTCGAGGGCTTCCGCCGCGACGCCCATCCGATGGCGATCATGGTCGGAACGGTCGGGGCGCTGTCGGCCTTCTATCATGACAGCCTGGACATTCACGATCCGGTGCAGCGGAACATCTCGGCGATCCGGCTGATCGCCAAGATGCCGACGATCGCGGCGCGGGCGTACAAGTATCACATCGGCCAGCCGTTCATCTCGCCGCGCAACGACCTGAACTACGCCGAGAATTTCCTGCGCATGTGCTTCGCGGTCCCGGCCGAGGACTATGTGGTCAATCCGGTCCTGGCCAGGGCCATGGACCGCATTTTCATCCTGCACGCCGACCACGAGCAGAACGCCTCGACCTCGACCGTGCGTCTGGCCGGCTCGTCGGGCGCCAATCCGTTCGCCTGTATCGCCGCCGGCATCGCCTGCCTGTGGGGTCCGTCGCACGGCGGCGCCAACGAGGAGGCGCTGAACATGCTCAAGGAGATCGGCACCCCGGACAGGATCCCGGAGTTCATCGAGGGCGTTAAGGCCAAGAAATACAAGCTGATGGGCTTCGGCCACCGCGTGTACAAAAACTACGACCCCCGCGCCAGGGTGATGAAGGAGAGCGCCGACGAGGTGCTGGCCGCCGTCGGCGATCCCAACGATCCGCTGTTCCAGGTCGCCAAGGAGCTGGAGCGGATCGCCCTGAACGACGAGTATTTCATCGAGCGCAAACTGTTCCCGAACGTCGACTTCTATTCGGGCATCACCCTGTCGGCGATGGGCTTCCCGACCTCGATGTTCACCGTGCTGTTCTCGCTGGCCCGCACCGTCGGCTGGATCGCCCAGTGGCAGGAAATGATGGCCGACCCCGGCCAGAAGATCGGCCGCCCGCGCCAGCTCTATACGGGACCGACCGAGCGGGATTACGTACCAATCCAGAACCGGGACTGAGGCCTTCGGGAGGCGAGACCCGGGCGGCCCCGGCTCGTCAGGTTTCGAAGGTGGCCGCTTTCGCTGCCCGGAGCAAACTTCGAGGTCAACTCTGACCGAGAGACCTTGATGATCTTTTCCGCACTCATGATGAGCGGTGCGCTCATCGCCCAGGACACGCCTGTCGCGCCGTTGGAGCCGTTGCGGCAGGTCTTTGTCTCACCCCAGGCGGTCGGGTACATCGGGGAGCCGCGGCCCTTGGGCGACGGTCGCATTCAAGCCTGGGGATGGGTTTTCCTGAAGGACACCCAAAGCGACGGGACCACGAACGGCCTCACGATGCTCAACGAGGTGGACTGCGGCGCAAACGTCTCTCGCGTGGTCGTATACGGCAAATATTTTCACACCATGCACATGGGCGATGTGGCCGGAGAAACCACATCATCCGCGCGCCAAACCGGCACCCCGCCTGCCTCCATGCTCACCGGGGCCTGCAACTACGCCCGCCTCCAGAGTCCGCTTCTTCCGGGACCGGAAGCCGCACGGGACGCCGCGGACCAGCATTTCGGCCGCTAGCCTCAGGCCGGTCCTGCGCGCGATTGCGATATCACGACGCGCTGCCCGCCTTCGCCGCGATCACTCGCAGCACCGCCTCCGCCGCGACCTCCGACGGATCGCGGCCTTCCCGGCCCATCAGGTCCAGGGCCGCCGTCTGCCGATCCGCTTGCGTCCGTCGCGCGTCCGGGTCCGCCAGAAGTCGGCCGACCTCCGCCGCCACCCTCTCGGGCGTGGCGTCGTTCTGGATCAGTTCGCGCGCGATCTCCTCGTCGGCGGCGTGGTTGAACAGGGTGGCGTACTTGCCCGTGAAGAACGGCTTCATGATCGCATAGCTGAGCGGCTGGAAGCGGTAGGCGATGACCATCGGGGCGCCGGCCAGGGCCAGTTCGGTCGAGACCGTGCCGCTGGTGGCCAGGGCGACCGTGGCTGCGCGCATGGCGTCGTATTTCCGCGCCTCGGGTACGAGGTGGGCCCTGAACGGCCAGGCGGCGACGCGGGCCGCGACCTCATGCGCCACCGTGCCGGCGGCGACCACGGCCACCTCCAGCGACGGGTCCGACTTCTTCAGACGGGCGACGGCGGCCTCGTAGACCGGCGTCATCAGGCGGATTTCGGACGGCCGGCTGCCGGGCAGCACCAGCAGCAGGGGGGCGTCGGGCGCGATGCCGTGCGAGGCGCGGAACCGCGCCGGATCGGCCTCGCTCATGTCCACGTGCAGGGCCTGCGAGCCCACCACGGTGGTCGGCAGGCCCTCGCGCTCGAACCAGGGCGCATCGAAGACGTAGAGGGCCAGCAGGTGATCGACGGACGCGGCGAGGGTCTTCGCCCGGCCCGGACGCGAAGCCCAGACCTGCGGCCCGACGTATTTGATCAATCTGGCGTTCGGCAGCGCCTTCCTGATCAGTTTGGCGACACGGATGGTGAAGCCCCAGCTGTCGATCAGGACGACCGCATCGGGCTTTTCCGCGACGGCGAGCGCCACCGTGTCGGCGACCCGACGTTTGACGATCCCGTAGGCCTTCAGCCCCTCGAGCCAGCCCAGGATCGACAGCTCCGCGATATCGAACGGGCTCTGGACGCCCTCCGCCGCCATGGCCGCTCCGCCGACGCCGACGAAGGCGATGTCCGGCCCCAGGCGCGCCTTGAGCGCCCGCGCCAGCCCGGCCCCGAGGGCGTCCCCCGAGGCCTCGGCGGCGACCAGCATGATCTTGAGCGGCCGGCTCAACGCGTCTCGCCCCAGACGAACAGCCCCAGCCGGTCGGCGGCCGCGACGACGCCGTCGCGGTCGATGACGATCAGCTTGTCGGCGACCCCGCCGACCCCCGCCAGGCCCGCGGCGGCCGCCATCTCGACCGTCCGAGCGCCCATGACCGGCATGTCGACCCTCAGATCCTGGATCGGCTTGGGCGCCTTGCCCAAGGCCCCCTTCCGCGCGGGACCGGATCCGCGCAGGTCGGCCGGGAGTCCGGCGACCCGGGCCAGCATGGCGTCGGTGCCCTCCTGGGCCTCGACCGCCAGCACCAGCCCGTCGCAGACCACGGCGCCCTGACCAATATCGAGTTCTCCGGCCTTTTCCGCGACGTACAGCGCCTTTCTAAGATCAGCCAATTGGTCGGACGTCGGCTGGATCGCGCCGAGCGCGCCGGCCGGCAGGGTTTCTCCGCCAAGGATGTCGTCGGCGCCCTCGATGGCGTAGCCCTCGGCCTCAAAGATCGAGAGGATCTTGCGCAGCAGGGCGTCATCCCCCCTGGTCGCGGCGGAGATGATGCCCGGCAGCAAGGTCGCGCCCTTGAAATCGGGCTTCAGGGTCTTGAAATCCGGACGGTTGACGGTCCCTGCGAAACAGACCGCGTCGCAGCCGGCCTTCTTCAGGGCCGACAGCACCTTGCCGATCTCGGCCATGCCGGCCTCGATGCCCGGATAGCGGGCCAGATGGGGATCGGCGAACCCCGTCAGCCGCACCAGGAAGACCGGCCGGCCCTCGGTCTCGCACCGCGCCGCCACCGAAACCGGCAGCGCCCCGCCGCCGGCGATCAGGCCGAGCTTGCTCATTCGCCCGGCAGGCACAGGGGACGCTTGCCGTCCGCGCGGATGAAGGCGGTGATCTCCATGATCTCGGGCAGGTCGGCATAGCCGGCCTCGACCGCCTCGAGCCGGGCCGCGAAGGTCCCGCCGCCCTCGAACAGGTCGCGGTAGGCCGCCAGCAGCCGGCGAATGGCCGACTTGTCGTAGCCCTTGCGCTTGAGCCCGACCAGGTTGAGGCCGTGCAGGCGGGCGTGATTGCCCCAGGCCGAGCCATAGGGGATGACGTCGCGCGTCACCGCCGCCAGACCGCCGACGATGGCCCCCTGCCCCACGCGGCCGAACTGATGCACGGCGCACAGCCCGCCGAGGAAGACCCGGTCGCCGATCACCGCGTGTCCGCCCAGGGTGGCGTGATTGGCGAAGGTGACATTGTCGCCCACCACCGCATCGTGACCTACATGGGCCCCGGTCATGAACAGACAGCCCCTGCCGATCTTCGTCAGGCCGCCGCCGCCCGGGGTGCCGCGATTGAAGGTGCTGTGCTCCCGCACCAGACAGTCCTCGCCGATCTCAAGACGGACGGGCTCTCCCTTGTATCCGCCGTGCTGCGGGTCGCCGCCGATGACGCAGAAGGGGTGGATGACCGTCCGCGCCCCGACCGTCGTGTCCCGCTGGACCACCGCATGGCTGACCAGCCGCACTTCGTCCTTCAACACCACGCCGGGACCGACGGTGCACCATGGCCCGATCTCGACGCTGTCGGCGATCTGCGCGCCGGCGTCCACGCTGGCCGTGGCGTGGACGCGGCTCACGGCGCGACCGGCTGGTCGACCGTGACCATCATGGCGGCAAAATCCGCCTCGGAGGCCAGTTTGCCGTCGATGAAGGTCTCGCCGCGGAATTTGAAGATGTCGCCGCGCATCCGGGTCACCACCACCTGCATGCGCAGCTGGTCGCCGGGACGGGCCGGCCTGCGGAAGCGGACGCCGTCGATCGACATGAACATGATCACCTTGCCCTCGACCGAGACGTCCATCGACTTGGACATCAGCAGGGCGCCGGTCTGGGCCATGGCCTCGATGATCATCACGCCGGGCATGACCGGGTCGATCGGAAAATGGCCCGGGAAATAGGGCTCGTTGTGGGTGACGTTCTTGATGCCGGTGATCGAGGTGTTCGGCACGAAGTCCTCAGCCTTGTCGATCAGCAGGAAGGGATAGCGGTGCGGCAGCCTGCGCATCACCTCGGCGTAGTCGATCTTGCCGTCGTCGCTCATCCTTCGGCCTTCCTCGCCGTCGGCGCTAGGAACGCGCCTTTCCGGACGCCTGTTTGGCGAGCCAGATCGCTTCGCGCAAGGACTGTCGGATCGGTTTGGCGGGATAGCCGGACCAGGTCTCGCCGGCCGGAATATCGGCCAGCACTCCGGCGCCGCCCGCGACCCGGGCCCTGTCGCCAATACGGATGTGGTCGCCGACGCCGGCCTGACCGCCGAACATGACGTTGTCGCCCACGATGCAGGATCCGGAAATGCCGGTCAGCGCGGCCATCAGGCCGTTGCGGCCGATCACGCAGTTGTGGCCGATCATGACCAGATTATCGATCTTGGTGTTCTCGCCGACGACCGTGTCATCGTAGGCGCCGCGGTCGATACAGGAATTGGCCCCGACGGTGACCCCGTCCTGCAGGATGACCCGGCCGAGTTGCGGAATGTCGACGGGACCGGCCTTCGAGGGGGCCGCTCCGAAGCCCGGCTCGCCGATGCGCGCGCCGGACAGCAGCCGGACGCGGTCGCCGATCAGGGCGAAGCCGACGCTGACGTTGGAGCCGATGACGCAATCGCGCCCGATCTGGACGCCCGCGCCGATGACGCTGTTGGCGCCGATACGGCTGCCCCGTCCGATGCGGACGCCCTGGCCGAGGATCACGCCCGGCTCGAACACGACCGTATCGTCCTCGGCCGCCTCCCTGGGATCGGCGGCCTCGCCGATGCCGATGGCGCGGTGCAGGGCCAGCGAGGCCCGCGCCCAGGCGGCCTGGGGTTCGTTCGAAAGAATGACCGCCGCCGCGGCCGGGGCCGACTCCAGCGCCGTGGCAGGAACGATCACGCAGCCGGCCCGGGTCAGACCCAGGGCGGCGGCGAATTTACGGTCGCCCAGAAAGGCCACCTCCCCCGCGTCCGCGGACGCCAGCGGGGCGACGGCGGAGACCTGGCGATCTCCGCCCCGAATGACTTCGCCCCCGATCCGCCTGGCCAGCTCGGCGACGTCCAGCGCCGGCAGGCTGTCGAAGAAGCGCGGATCGGGCATGGCGGCCTTATTGCTGCTGTTGGACCGGCACTTCGAGGCGGTTGAACGAAACCGACGGCAGCGCCGTGTTCAGGCGCTGGATGACCACGTCGGTCACGTCCATGGCCGGGTTGAAAATGTAGACGGCCGAACGGTCCAGCAGCACGCCGCAGCCCCGCTCCTGATAGACGGCGACCAGGATCGGGTCCGCGGCCTGGGCGATGGTCCGGATCTGCATCTGCTGGGTGTACTGCAGCTCGGCCTGACGGCGTTGCTCCAGCTGTTGGGCCTCCTGGGCCCGTTGCTGCCAGGCGCGGCCGCGCGAGCCGTCGGGATCAGCCGTCTGGCCGCCCTGTTGAAGCGCCTGCATCTCGGTTTGCAGCGAAGCGGCGTAGGGAGCGAGCTCGCCCTGCACCTCGGTGACCAGCCGCTGCATGCCGGTCTGGACCGACTGTCCCGCCGTCGACTGGGCCAGCAGGCGGTCATTGTGGAACACGCAGACGCCGGGGATGACCGGGCCGGGGTTGGCGGGGGCCTGGGCCTGGGCGGCGGCGGAGCCGGCGGCCAGGGAGGCGAGGGCGAAAGCGCCGATGGCGAACAGTTTCATCTTGAACCTTTGGTGCGGGACACGGTCCCGCGGCTAGAACTGGGTTGAAGTCGAGAAGCGGAAGGTTTCGGTCTTGTCGTACTCTTCCTGACCAAGGATGGTGCTGAGGTCGAACCGGATCGGCCCCATGGGCGAGCGCCAGTGGATGCTCACGCCGGCGGAGGCCCGAAGCGCAAGCTCGTCGACGATGTTCAGATTCGGATTTCCGTTGGCGTCGACCGTATAGCGGTCATCGAGCAGGCCGAGGGTGCCGACGTCGGTGAACAGGGAGGTGCGGATGCCGTATTCTTCCGGAAGGCCGTTGGGAACGGTCAGCTCCAGCGTGCCGATGGCGTAGAAATTACCGCCCAGTGCGTCGTTGTTGGTGCCCGGCGTTATGTCGCGCGGACCGATGCCCGCCGTCTCGAAGCCGCGGAAGCTGTTGCCGCCCTTGAAGAAGCGATCGTTGATCCGGATCGGGTCCCCGCCCCAGCCGCCGATATAGCCGGCCGAGGCCGTGGCCGTGACCACCCAGGCGGGCGTGATGCCCCAGTAGGCCGAGACGTCCGCCTCGGTCTTGATATAGTTCACGTCGCCGCCGATGCCGGCGAAATCCTGACGCAACGAGCCCGTCCAGCCGCGGGTCGGCCTGACCGGATCGTTCCGGCGATCGACCAGCAGGGTGTAGCCGGCCGAGGAGTTCAGGAACGAGCCGACCTGGTCGCACAGGGCGTTTGAACCCGCGCCGGCGCCGGTGCAATAGCCCGTCGGGACAATGATCTCGTCGCTCTTGAGGAAGTAGCGGGTGCTCAGCAGGGTGTAGCCGTTCAGCGGATAGGAAAGGCGCACGCCGCCGCCGGTCGAACGGTAGTCGTAGGACGAATATTCGCTGAGATCGTAGCGCGAGTGGAAGGCGTCGAAACCGGCGCGGAGATCGCGGCCGAGGAATTTCGGCTCGGTGAAGCGGAAGTCGATCTGCTGGCGCAGCGAGCCCCATTCGACGCGCGCGACGACGTTCTGGCCCCGGCCGCGGAAATTGCGCTCGGTGATGCCCAGGTTGACCACGAAGGAGTCCACCGAACTGAAGCCGGCGCCGACCGACAGTTCGCCGGTGGGCTGTTCGGTGACCGTGACATTGACCACGGACCGGTCAGGCGCCGAGCCGCGCGCCTCCTCGACGGTCACGTCCTTGAAGAAGCCCAGGGCCCGCAGATTGTTGCGTGACCGTTCCAGCAGGGTGCGGTTGAAGGCGTCGCCCTCGGTCAGCATCATCTCGCGGCGGATGACGTTGTCCAGGGTGCGGGTGTTGCCGATGACGTTGATCCGGTCGACGTAGACCCGCTGGCCCTCCTTGACGTTGAAGGTCACGTCGACGGTGTCGGTCTCGGAGTTCGCCCGATAGTTCGGCTCGATCTCGACGAAGGCGTAACCCGCCGACCCCGCCGCGAACGTCAGGGCGTCGACCGCCGATTCGATCTTGTCGCTCTCGTACAGGTCGCCGGTCCGGATCGGCAGCAGCAGTTTGAGGAAATCCGGATTCAGGCGGTCGTTCTCGGTGACCACGTCGACGGTTCCGAAATTGTAGCGATCACCCTCCTCCACGGTCATGGTGATGGCGAAGGCGCTGTCGTCGGGGGCCAGCTCGGAGATCGCCGACAGGATCCGGAAATCGTAGTAGCCGCGGTTGGTGTAGAATTTCCGCAGTTGCTCGCGGTCGTAGTCCAGCCGGTTCGGATCGTAGTTGTCGTTGGTCGTGAACAGCCGCCACCAGGCCGACTGCGTGGTGACCATGACCTCGCGCAGGTCATTGTCGGAAAAGGCGCTGTTGCCCAGGAAGGTGATGGCCCGCACGCCGGTTTCCGGGCCCTCGTCGATCTCGAACACCACGTCGACGCGGTTCTGGTCCAGCTGGACGATCTTGGGCGTGACGGTCGCGGAGATGCGGCCGGACAGGCGGTACAGTTCGACGATCTTGCCGACGTCTTCCTGAATCCGGGCGCGGGTATAGATGCCGCGCGGCTTCAGGGTGACCTCTTCGGTCAGCTTGTCCTCGCTGATCGCGCCGTTCCCCTCGAACACCACCTGGTTGATGATGGGATTTTCGACGATCTCGACGACCAGGTCCCCGTTGGGCTGCACGCCCAGCTGGACGTCGGCGAACAGCTGGGTGCGGGTCAGTGTGCGCACCGCGACGTCCAGAACCGACGCGTCCACGGTGTCGCCGGGCTGGATCGGCAGATAGGACAGCACCGTGGTCTGGTCGATGCGCTGGTTGCCGCGCACGAGAATCCGGTTGACCACCAGCCGCTCTTCCTGCGGCGGGCCCGGCTGGGGCGTCGGCGCGGGTTCGGCCTCGATCGGGGCGCCCGGCTGGATGGCCGGCGCGGTCTGGGCCAGGGCTGGACCGGCCAGTCCCGCGGCGACCGCAAGGGCCAGCAGGCTCGGGCTCAGGCCTCGGGCGAAACGGAGGGCGGACGCATCTTGTCGGATCATTCGGGAAACCATCGGGGGCTGGCGTCGGCTCGTCATGCGAACCCGCCGAGGAATTTGAACAGGCTCAGCTTCTGCAGGTCGTTCCAGGTGGCGAACAACATCAATCCCGCCAGCAAAGCAAGACCGACGCGATAGCCGACCTCCTGAACGCGGGCGGGGACTGGCCTGCGGGCCACAGCTTCATAGCCGTAGAACAGCAGGTGGCCCCCGTCGAGGACCGGTATCGGCAGCAGATTAACAATGCCAATTCCGATCGAAACTATGGCGGCGAAGCTGATAAACGTCAGGGCGAGGTTGCGGGCCATCCAGCCGGGATCGGGATTCGCCGCCACCGCCTGCTGGGTGACGCCCCCGGCGGCCCTCGCGATTCCGATCGGGCCGCTCAGCAGATCGCCCGATTCCCTGCCCGCGAAGATGCGGCCGATATAGGTCCCGGTCGTGGCCACGGTCGTGCCGATGGTTTCGACGCCCTTGCCCGCGGCCTCGATGGGATTGAGCCGGCGGAAGCGAACGTCGGACTGCAGCGGGGCGAGGACAAGGCCGATACGGGCGACGCGCACCCTTCCGGCCAGTTCGTCCTGTTCCAGTCGCCGCGCCGGGGTAGCGACCAGGGTCACGTCCTGCCCTCCCCGATCGACAACGAACGTCAGGGGATCGCCCGCGCTGAGGATCACCGTATTGGTGACCTGCGCGCTCTCGAAGACGGGTCGCCCGTTCACGGACCTGATCATATCCATGGGGCGGAAGCCCGCCTCGGCCGCCGGCGATCCCGGAGCCACCTGATAGACACGGGGCGGCGAGATCTGTTCGCCGACGACGCTGAAAAGCAGGGTGAAGAGCACCATCGACAGCAGGAAATTGGCCGCCGGTCCCGCGGCCACGATCAACGCCCTCTGCCAGATCGGCTTGAAATGGAAATAGTCGCGCTCGGCGCCAGGGCCGTTTTCCGCGATGACGCGCTGGCGCAGTTCGGCCAGACCCGCCTGGTCCGGTACGCTGGACGCGTCCAGATCGCCCGAAAACTTGACGTACCCCCCCAGCGGAAGCCAGGCCAGCCGCCATTCCGTTCCGTGCTTGTCCGTGCGGGCGACGATGGTCCTGCCGAAACCGACGGAGAACCGGTCGATCTTCACGCCGAAGGCGCGCGCGACGAGGAAATGGCCCAGCTCATGGATGGTGACGATGAACGTCAGCACCAGCAGGAAGGGTACGGTGTAGAGCAGCGCCTGACCGAGAAAGCCCGTCATGCCGATAAGGGTCCCTCCGCCATTCAGGCTGCCGCCGCGATGCCGCGAATGATCGATTCCGCCATCCGTCGCGCCTGCGCATCCACGGCCAGGGCCGCGTCGCAAGCGCTGTCGGAACCGGAATCCACCCCCGAGGCCGTCACGCGCGACAAGGTGTCGGCGACGACTGCGGCAATATTGAGAAAGCCCAGCCGACGGTCAAGAAAGGCCAGGGCCGCGACCTCGTTGGCGGCATTGAACACGATGGGCGCCGCGCCGCCCGCCTGTAACGCCTCACGCGCGAGTTTCAACGCCGGAAAGCGATCCGCGTCGGGCGTCTCGAAGGTCAGCCGCCCCAGGGCGGCGAGATCGAGTTTGGGCGCGTTCCACGCCATGCGATCCGGCCAGGCCAGGGCATAGGCGATCGGCGTCTTCATGTCCGGCGGCCCCATCTGGGCCAGGGTCGAGCCGTCGACGTATTCGACGAGGCTGTGAATGATCGATTCCGGATGGACCACCACCTCGATCCGGTCGGCCGGCATGTCGAACAGATAGGCCGCCTCGATCGCCTCCAGCCCCTTGTTGGCCATGGTGGCGCTGTCGACCGAAATCTTGGCCCCCATGCTCCAGTTGGGGTGGGCCACGGCCTGCTCCGGGGTGATCGCCGCCAGCGCCGCGCGCGGCGTCGAGCGGAACGGTCCGCCCGAGGCGGTCAGGACCAGCTTCGCGACCCTTTCGGGCGCATCGTGCGGAAAGACCTGGTGGATGGCCGAATGCTCGGAATCCACGGGAATCAACCGCCCGCCGGACCGTTGGACCCGCTCGATCAGCGCCGGACCGCAGCAGACGAGGCTTTCCTTGTTGGCCAGGGCCAGCGTTGCGCCGATCGAGGCCGCGGCCCAGGCCGATCTCAGGCCGGCGGCGCCGACGATGGCGGCCATGATCCAGTCGGCCGGCCGGACGGCGGCCTCGATCACGGCCTGATCGCCGGCGGCGGCCTCCACGCCGGTTCCCGCCAGGGCGGCGCGCAATTCGCCCAGACGGGCGGGATCGGCGGTGACGGCCAGTTTCGGCTTCCAGCGCCGGGCCTGTTCGGCCAGACGTGCGATATTGGCGCCGCCGGTCAGGGCCTCCACCTCGAAGGCGCCCGTGCCCGCGGCCTCGGCCTGGTCCATCAGGTCCAGCGTCGAACAGCCGACCGATCCGGTCGACCCCAGGACGGTGACGCGGCGGCGGATCATGCTCCGCCTCCGAACACGCCGGCCAGCAGCCGCCCGCAGGCCACCACCACCACGGCGAACATCAGGCCGTCCACGCGGTCCAGCAGACCGCCGTGGCCTGGAATCAGCTTGCCCGCGTCCTTGACCCCGTAGCGCCGCTTCAGCGCCGATTCCCACAGGTCTCCGGCCATGGTCGCCAACGCCGCCGCCAGCCCCAGCCCCGCGCCCCAGAGCGGGCCGATGTCCATGCGCAGGAAGGTCGCCAGAACCGCGCCTGCGGCCGTCCCGGCGGCCAGTCCGCCGATGAAGCCCGACCAGGTCTTGTTGGGAGAGAAACGGGGCCACAGCTTGGGTCCCCCGACCAGGCTGCCGACCAGATAGGCCATGATGTCCGACGCCCAGGCGATGGCGAAGGCGGACACGGTCCAGGCCAGGCCCGTCGCCGTGTCGACGTCACGCAGCCAGATCAGCAGGACGGCCGGCCAGCCGAGGTAGAGCACGCCGTAGGCCGCATCCAGCGCCTCCTGGCCGCGATTGCGCGCGAACAGGCCGGCGGCCACGGCGCCGAAGACCAGCATGACCAGCGCCAGCGACAACTGCCCGGCATGCGCCGCCACCACGCCGGCGACGAGGCCGAAGGCCACCGCGCCGGCCATCACCCGCCAGGCCCGGGCGGCGCTCATCATCGCCCATTCGATGGCCAGCAGGGCGCAGGCCAGCAGCATGAGCGCGAGAAACCACATACCGCCGGCCCAGATGGCGAGCACGGCCGCCGGCGCCAGCACGACGGCGGAGGCGGCCCTCAGGCCAATGTCGCCGGCCTTGACCGCCATCAGCCGGCCGCGTGGGCGGGCGCGACAAGCCCGGTCGGCGCGGCCCGCCCCCCGAACCGGCGATCCCGGTTACGGTATTGTTCGACCACATCCGCCAGCGCTTCCGGCCCGTAGTCGGGCCACAGCACCTGCTGATAGACCAACTCGGCGTAGGCGGCCTCCCAGAGCAGGAAGTTCGACAGCCGCTGCTCGCCCGAGGTGCGCACGATCACGTCGACCGGGGGGCCGCCGGCCGTGGACAGGCCCGCCCCAAGGGTCTCCTCGTCCAGGGGGCCGGTCGTCTCGCCCGCCAGGGCCCGGTCGACGTAGCGCCGGGCCGCATCGACGATGTCGGCCCGTCCGCCGTAGTTGAAGGCGACCTGAAGCAGGAATTTTTCGTTGTGCGCCGTGCTCGCCTCGGCGCGGTCGATGATGGCGGCGATGTCGTCGGGCAGGCCGGCGCGGCGGCCCAGCACCCGCACCCGTACCCCGGCGCGCTCGAGCCGCTTCAGGTCGCTGGCGACATAGGAGCGGACCAGCCCCATCAGGTCGGAGACTTCCTCCGCCGGCCGACGCCAGTTTTCGGTCGAGAAGCCGAACACCGTCAGACAGCGGATGCCGAACCGGGGAGCCGCCTCGACCGTGCGCTTCAGCGCCTGCACACCCTCCCTGTGGCCCATGGCGCGCGGCAGGCCGCGCGCCTCGGCCCAGCGGCCGTTGCCGTCCATGATCAGGGCGACGTGGCGCGGTCCGTCAATCGGCGCGGGATGAAGGGGCTCGGCGGGCATGCGACGCGTATCCTACGGCAATTCGCGCCGTCAAACCTGCATGATCTCAACTTCCTTGGCCCTCAAGGCCTCGTCGATGCGCTTGATGGCCGCGTCGGTGTCCTTCTGGACCTCGGTCTCCATCTTCTTCTGCTCGTCCTGGCTGATCTCGCCGGCCTTTTCGGCCTTCTTCAGGTCCTCGTTGGCGTCGCGGCGAACGTTGCGGACGGCGATCTTCTGCTGTTCGGTGTATTTGCCGGCCAGCTTGGCCAGGTCCTTGCGGCGCTCCTCTGTCAGCGGCGGCACGGGGATGCGCAGGGTCTGGCCGTCGACGATCGGGTTCAGGCCCAGGCCGGCCGCGCGGATGGCCTTCTCGACCGGCCCGACCATCGACTTGTCCCAGACGTTGACCGAGATCATGCGCGGCTCGGGCACGCTGATGGCCGCGACCGAGTTCAGCGGCGCGTTCGAGCCGTAGGCCTGGACCTGCACGGGATCCAGCAGGCCGACGTTGGCCCGGCCGGTGCGCAGGCCGTTGAACTCTTCCTTCAGGGCGGCGACGGACTTGTCCATCCGCTCGCGATAGGTTTTCAGGTCAGGCTTGGCCATGGTCGTTTCTCTCGCGTTTTCTTGGCTTTGAAGGCTCAGGCGGCCTTTTTGGATGAGATGACCGTGAAGGTCCCCTCCCCCGTCAACGTCCGACGCAGCGAATTGTCTTCCCGGATCGAGAAGACCACGATCGGAATGCCCGAGTCACGCATCAGGGCGATGGCCGAGGCGTCCATGACCTTCAGGTCCTTCGCCAGCACGTCGTGATAGGTCAGGGTGTCGTACCGCGTCGCGGTCGGATCCTTCTTGGGGTCGGCGGTGTAGACGCCGTCCACGCTGGTGCCCTTCAGCAGGGCGTCGCAGCCCATTTCGGCGGCCCGCAGGGCGGCGCCCGAGTCGGTGGTGAAGAAGGGGGCGCCGACGCCGGCGGCGAAGATCACCACCCGGCCCTTTTCGAGATGGCGCAGCGCCCGGCGGCGCACATAGGGCTCGGCCACCGCGTTCATGGTCAGGGCGCTCTGCACCCGGGTCTGGACGCCGATCTTCTCCAGCGCCGCCTGCATGGCCAGGGCGTTCATGACGGTCGCCAGCATCCCCATATAGTCGGCGGTGGCGCGCTCCATGTCGCCGGCGGCCTTGCTCAGCCCGCGGAAGATGTTGCCGCCGCCGATGACGAGGCAGATCTCCACGCCCTCGCGCGCCACATTGGCCACGGCCTGGGCCACCGTGGCGACGGTCTTCATGTCGATGCCATAGGCCTGATCGCCCATCAGCACCTCGCCCGAGACCTTGAGCAGGACGCGCTTGTAGAGAAACTCGGGCGGGGCGTCGGGCATGGGGCGGTCCTGGGGGCGGCGGATTCGGCTCCTTATAGGAAGCGAACCCGCCGGTTCAAAGGCCTGACTGCCTAAAGTCAGAGCCTCAGAATGATCGTCTCGACGATCGGACGCCGATCCCAGATTTGCTGGCTGGCCTTCTTCAACGCCCGCGAGACGGCCTGTTCGATCACCATCTCGTCCTCCAGCGCCGGGCCCTTCAGTTTCATCACCGCCTGTTCGGCGCGCTCGGCCAGATCATCGAGGGCGTCGCCCAGCGGCGACTGCTCGTCGCCGGGCAGGCCGATGGCGCGCACGTCGATGTCGCTGACGATCTTGCCGCGCCTGTCCATGGCGAAGCTGACGATCAGCACTCCGTTGGTCGAGGCGTGACGCCGTTCGTGCAGGGCCTCGCCCTGTTCGGTGACAAGGCGCCCGCCGTCGACGTAGAGCCGGCCGCTCGGGACCTCGTCGATGATGGCGGCGGGCCCGGGAGCCAGCCGCACCATGTCGCCGTTGCGCGGGGTGACCGTCTCCGGCACGCCCATGTCCTTCGCCAGGTTGGCATGCTCGGCGAGGTGCCTGCGCATGCCGTGGGTCGGCACGGCGATCTTCGGCCGCGCCCAGCGATACATCTGGCGCAATTCCTCGCGGCACGGGTGGCCGGAGACGTGGATGCCGGGGTGATCCTTCTCGGTGTAGAGGCGGACGCCGCGGTCGGTCAGCTTGTCCTGCAGCCGGCCGATCGACAGCTCGTTGCCCGGGATGACCCGCGACGAGAAGATGCAGTGATCGCCCTTGCTCAGCTTGATGTAGGGGTGGGTGCCTTCGGCGACGCGCGACAGGGCCGCCCTCGCCTCGCCCTGGCTGCCGGTGCACAGATACAGGATCTCGTCGGCGGGCCAGACGCGGGCCTCCTGCTCGGACAGGAACGGCTTGATGTCCTGCAGCATGCCGACGTGTTTGGCCGCGGAGGTGATGCGCTGCATCGACCGTCCGGCCAGCGACACGCGCCGTCCCGCCGCCTCCGCCGCCCGGATCACGCTGTCCATGCGTGCAACGTTCGAGGCGAAACAGCCAACGGCGATCCGGCCCTTCAGCCCGCCGATCAGCTCGGCCAGGGCGTCGCGCACGCCGCCTTCCGACCCCGCCGAGCCTTCGACGAAGACGTTGGTGGAATCGCACACCATGGCCAGGACGCCCTCGTCGCCGAGGCGGCTGATGGCGCCGGAGTCGGTGACGCCGCCAACGATGGGGTCGTCGTCGATCTTCCAGTCGCCGGTATGCAGCACCGTGCCCAGGGGGGTCCTGATCGCCAGCCCGTTCGGCTCGGCGATCGAGTGGGTCATGGTGACGAAGGTGACGTCGAACGGCCCGAGATTGATGGTCCCGCCCAGCGGCACCTCGATCAGCTGGACCTGGTCCAGAATGCCCGCCTCGCGCAGCTTCTCGCGGATGAGAAAGGCGGTGAACGGCGTGGCGTACAGCGGCGCCTTCATGCGCGACCACAGCCAGCCGAGGGCGCCGATATGGTCCTCGTGCGCGTGGGTCAGGACGATGCCGCGGATGGTTTCGCCCTCGAGGAAAGCGGGATCCGGCACGATCACGTCGACGCCGGGCGTCGACAGGTCGCCGAAGGTCACGCCCACGTCGACCACGATCCATTCGCGGTTCGCCTCGGGGCCGTAGCCGTACAGATTCAGGTTCATACCGATTTCGCCCGACCCGCCCAGCGGCAGGAAGACGAACTCGTCGTTGGTTTGCTTTTTCATACGTCCTTGAGATGGGTGTTCCGCCGCCAGATTTCGAGCAGGCCGCGGATGGTCAGGTCCGGATCGAACCGGTCGATGGATGGGGTGGCCCCTTCGAACAGCGAAGCGACGCCGCCGGTGCCGATGACGGTCATGGGTTTCCCCCACTCCGCCTTGATGCGCGCGACCAGGCCCTCGATCAGGGCGACATAGCCCCAGAAGACGCCCGATTGCATGTTGGACACGGTGTCCTTGCCGATCACGCGGTCGGGCTTCTGGATGGCGATGCGGGGCAACATTGCGGCGGCCTCGTGCAGGGCCTGCAGCGACAGGTTGATGCCGGGCGCGATCACCCCGCCCTCGAAGGCCCCGTCGGCGGCGACCACGTCGAAGGTGGTGGCCGTGCCGCTGTCGATGACGATCAGGTCGCCGGGATAGACCATGTGCGCGCCGATGGCGTTGACCAGCCGGTCGGCCCCCGCCTCGCTCGGCTTCGCGATCCGCGCCGTCATGCCCAGTTCGACGTTCTCGCCGATCACCAAGGGCTCGACCGACAGATAGCGGCGCGCCAGATTGCGCAGGTTGAAGATCGATTGCGGCACGACGCTGGAGATGATGCAGCCGTCCAGCTGGCTGATCGACAGGCCGCGCATGGCCAGCAGCTGGCTCAGCCAGACCGCGTATTCGTCGGCCGTGCGGCTGGCCTCGGTGGCCGTGCGCCACTGGGCGATCCAGTCCGCGCCGTCATGCACCGCGAACAGCGTGTTGGTGTTGCCCTGCTCGATCGCCAGCAGCATCACGCGGCCTCCCCGAAAAAGACGTCGCCGGCCGAGATCAGCCGCAGCGACCCGTCCGCCAGTCTCAGTTTCAGCGCCCCGTCCGGGGCCACGCCCTCGGCCCGGCCCTCGACCGTCTCGCGCCCCAGCCGCGCCACGGCGGGACCGTCCAGCCCCGGCGTCCGCGCCTGCCAGGCGTCGAGGATCGGCTGGAAGCCCAGCGTCTCCCACCGGTCCATCCAGACCGCCAAGGCCTCGGCCAGAACCGCGGCGGCCGCCTCCACCGTCGGCGGCGCCAGCACGTCGCCGCGCAGATGGTGGACCAGGGCCGTCGCCGGCCGTTCGGTCCCCTCGGGCGCATGGGCCAGATTGACCCCTATCCCGACCGCCAGCCACAGACCGCCGCTCTCGTGCGCTCCGGACTCGACCAGCACGCCGGCGACCTTTTCGCCCGCCAGCATCACGTCGTTGGGCCATTTGATCGTCACCAGCGACGGCGGCGCCCAGACATCCAGCAGATCCGCGATGGCCAGGGCCGCGACGAAGGTCACCTGCGCCGCCTCGGCCGGCGGCTTGCGCGTCACATGCAGCAGGGTCGCGAACAGGTTGCCGCCTTCGCTCGCCCACTCGCGTCCGCGCCGTCCGCGGCCCGCGGTCTGGCGGCGCGCGACAATCCACAACGGCCCCGTCTCGCCGGCCTCGGCCCGGCGGCGAGCCTCGGCGTTGGTCGAGTCCGTCTGGTCGAGAATGAGGACAGGCGGCGTCATCGGGGGGCGTTCATTCCAGCTCGGGGCGAGATCGCCTCGCCCACCCGTTCTATTGCGCCGAAGCCAGGCGGCCGTCACGGGCCCCCGACCAGCTGATGAACATCACGCACGTTTCGCTCAGGCACCGATCGGCGTGCGGTTTCCCGCCTTGCTGCATCCAGTAGGACCCGGGCCCCAGCACCGCCGCGTCTTCCTCGCGGACCTCGGGCGTCCAGTGCTTCATCTCGCCGCTCAGCACCACCAGCCGATAGTCGGCGGTGTGGATGTGCATGACGGGCTCGGCGGGGCCGAAGCGCATCAGCATGTCCGACAGCCCCGTGCGGGGATCGCCGCGCAGCACCGCGATGGCGGGGCCGTTCGGGGCCGCGGGGTTCAGCGGCGTGAACCGCGCCTCGTCGTAGGGCGTCGGCGGCTCCCGCGTCGGCTCCGCCTGGACGGTAAACGCCAGTATCGCGGCGGTTACCGTCAGCATGGCGTCAACCCGCTCCAAACCCGACGGCGGCGGCGCGGCTCAGCGGCTCGATCCAGACCAGGCCGAGGATCACCAGCGGGAAGGAGAAGGCCGCGGCGGCCCAGGCGATGGCCTTCGCCTCGATCGGCGACGCATCGGTCGGCTCGATGCCCTCCGGCGCCGCGTCGAACCACATCAGCTTGATGATGCGCAGATAGTAGAAGCCGGCCACGACCGAGGCGACCAGACCGGCGGCCCCCGCCATCCAGTAGCCGGCGTCCGCGGCCGCGCCGAAGACATAGAACTTGCCCCAGAAGCCCGCGAACGGCGGCATCCCCAGCACCGACAGCGACAGCACGGTCAGCGCAATTGTTGTCAGAGGCTTGTCCTTGCGCAGCCCCGCCAGGTCGGCGATCCGCCGCACCGGCTTTCCGCCGCGCGACAGCGACAGCAGGATGGCGAAGAAGCCGAACTGGTCGATCACGTACAGGGTCATGAACACCAGCATGGCCTGAACCCCCGCCGTGGTCCCGGCGGCGATGCCCAGCAGGGCGTAGCCGATGTTGGCGATCGAGGAATAGGCCAGCAGCCTTTGCAGGTCCTTCTGCGCCAGACCGCCGAAGGCCCCGACAGCGAAGCTGATCAGCGAGATCAGGATCAGCACCTGGGCCCACTGGTCGTGCGAGCCGGCGAAGGCGCCTTCCAGCGTGCGCGCGATCAGCACCATGGCCGCGACCTTGGGCGCGGTGGCGAACAGGGCCACGACCGGGGTCGGCGCGCCCTCGTAGACGTCGGGCGTCCACATATGGAACGGGGCGGCCGAGACCTTGAAGGCTAGGCCGCAGATCAGGAACACCAGGCCGAAGATCAGGCCTGTCGATTGGTTGGCCGCGGCGTAGGCGGCGATCTCGTCGAACCGCATCGAGCCGGTGAAGCCGTAGATCAGGCTGGCGCCGTACAGCAGCAGGCCCGACGATAGGGCGCCCAGGACGAAATACTTCAGCCCCGCCTCGGACGCCTTCAGGTCGTCGCGGTGGAAGGCGGCCAGCACATAGAGGGCCAGGGAATGCAGTTCGATGCCGACATAGAGGGAGATCAGGTCGCCCGACGAGGCCATCATCCCCATACCGGCCGAGGCCAGCACGATCAGGATCGGGTATTCGAACTTCGCGATCCGTGCGCGGCGCATCCATCCGTCGCCCAGCACGATGGCCACGGCGCTGGACAGGAAGATCAGGGCCTTGCCGTAGACGGCCAGCGGATCGGCCACATAGGCCCCGTTGAAGGCCTGGCCCAGCGGACCGGTCACGGTCACGGCGGTGGCGGCGACCAGCAGGCCGACCGACAGGATGGAGATGAGGCGCGCGCTCTTCTCGCCCATGAAGGCGCCGAGCATGAGCAGCACCAGGCCGCCGACCGCCAGGGTCGCTTCCGGGGCCGAGAGGTGAAGGGCGGAGATCAGGTCAGGCATATCGGTCTCACCCGCCGATCGCGGCGCGATAGGTGGTCGTCAGGGCCTCGACCGAGGCGGCGGTGTAGTCCAGCACCAGGCCGGGCTGAACGCCCAGCCAGAGGGTGCCGATGATCAACGGGGCGAAGATCAGCAGCTCGCGCTTGTCGACATCGGTGATCGCCTTCATCGCCGGATTGGTGATCTCGCCGAACATCACGTTGCGGTACAGCGTCAGGGCGTAGACCGCCGAGAAGATCACGCCCGAGGCGGCGAACAGGGCGGTCCAGGTCGAGACCTCGTAGATGCCGACCATGGTCAGGATCTCGCCGATGAAGCCCGAGGTGCCCGGCAGGCCGACATTGGCCATGGTGAACAGCATGAAGATGGCCGCGAACCACGGCATGCGCGCCGTCAGGCCGCCGTACAGGGCGATCTCGCGGGTGTGCATCCGGTCATAGACCACGCCCACGCAGAGGAAGAGCGCGCCCGAGATCAGGCCGTGGCTCAGCATCTGGAACACCGCCCCCTGCACGCCCTGGTCGTTGCCGGCGAAGATGCCCATGGTCACGAAGCCCATGTGCGCCACCGACGAATAGGCGATCAGCTTCTTCATGTCCGTCTGCCGGAAGGCGACCAGCGAGGTGTAGACGATCGCGATCACGGACAGGGTGAAGACCAGCGGCGCGAAGGTCTGCGACGCCTGCGGGAACATGGGCAGGTTGAACAGCAGGAAGCCGTAGCCGCCCAGCTTCAGCAGGATGCCGGCCAGGATCACCGACCCCGCCGTCGGCGCCTGGACGTGGGCGTCGGGCAACCAGGTGTGCACCGGCCACATCGGCATCTTGACCGCGAAGCTCGAGAAGAAGGCGAGCCAGAGCAGGGGCTGCGCCGCGGGGCTGAAGGCGTAGTCCTTAAGCGCCGGGATGCTGGTGGTGCCGGTCTCGGCCGCCATCCACAGCATGGCCAGCAGCATCAGGACGGAGCCCAGCAGGGTGTAGAGGAAGAATTTGTACGAGGCGTAGATCCGGTTCGCCCCGCCCCACACGCCGATGATGATGAACATCGGCACCAGGGTGCCTTCGAAGAAGATGTAGAACAGGAACAGGTCCAGCGAGGTGAACACCCCGATGACCAGCGTCTCCAGCACCAGGAAGGCGATCATGTAATCGACCACCCGGTCCTTGATCGTGGTCCAGCTGGCCAGGATGCAGATCGGCATCAGGAAGGCGGTCAGCAGGACGAACAGGATGGAAATCCCGTCCACCCCCATGTGGTACTGGGCGCCCGCGAACCAGACGTAGCGCTCGACGAACTGGTAGGTCGCCAGTTCCGGCTTGAACTGCATCACCAGAACGGCGGACACCGCCAGGACGGCCGTGGTCGCAATCAACGCGATCCAGCGCGCGGCGCCGTCCGCCCCGCCCTTGTTCAACAGGCGCGCCAGCAGGATCAGACCCGCGCCGACCAGCGGCAGGAAGGTGACGACGCTGAGGATGTTGGGGATCTGGGGCAAGATCAGGCTCCCCACGCATAGATGGCGAAGGCGAGGAAGCCGGCCACGCCGAGCAGCATCACGAACGCATAGTGGTAGACATAGCCGGACTGGATTTTCGCCAGCCGCGCCGCCGATTTCAGCGAGGCCCAGGCCGCGCCGTTCGGGCCCAGCCCGTCGATGATCTTCACGTCGCCGATCTTCCAGAACAGGTCGCCGACCGCCTTGGCGCCCTTCACGAAGACGAAGTCATACAGCTCGTCGAAATACCATTTGTTGTAGAGGAAGGCGTGGATCACGCCGCCGCGGTCGGCCATGCGGCGCGCCATGCCTTCCTTCAGCACATAGAGCCAGAAGGCCGCGAATGTGCCGATCAGGGTCAGCACCAGCGGCGACCATTTCACCCAGGTCGGGACCTCGTGGCTGTCGTGCAGGACGTGGTTGTGCGGGCCCGAGAAGATGGCGCCGCGCCAGAACTCGGCTTCGTGGTGACCGATGAACTGCGGCGCGAAGGCGAAGCCGGCGGCGACGGCCCCGACCGACAGCAGCAGCAACGGAACCAGCATCACCCAAGGGCTCTCGTGCGGCTGCAGGGGGCCGTGGTGCGCATGGTCGTCGTGCGCGTGATCGTCGGCGATCGGCTCGGAATGGGTTTCCAGCTGGGCGTGCGAGGCGTGGTCGTCGTGCGCGTGGTCGTCGTGATGCGCGTCCTTCCACACCGGCTTGTTGTGGAAGGTCATGAACACCAGCCGCCACGAATAGTAGGCGGTCAGGCCGGCCGCGAGGATGCCGACGAAGAAGGCGAACAGCCCCATGGCGCTGTGGCCGCTGGAGAACGAGGCGAAGGCGCTCTCGATGATCGAGTCCTTGGAATAGAAGCCCGCCAGACCGCCGACGCCGGGTATGCCCAGGCCGGTGATGGCGATGGTGCCGATGGTCATCACCGCATAGGTGACCGGCAGCAGCTTCCACAGCCCGCCCATCTTCCGCATGTCCTGCTCGTGATGCATGCCGTGGATCACCGAGCCGGCGCCGAGGAACAGCAGGGCCTTGAAGAAGG
The DNA here is from genome assembly GCF_030704825.1 of Brevundimonas sp. Classification (GTDB taxonomy): domain Bacteria; phylum Pseudomonadota; class Alphaproteobacteria; order Caulobacterales; family Caulobacteraceae; genus Brevundimonas. The sequence continues at coordinate 56,519 of NZ_JAUYNX010000036.1, forward strand.
CGTGGGTGAACAGGTGGAACATGGCCGCCTGGTAGGCGCCGACGCCCGCCGCGAAGAACATGTAGCCGAGCTGCGAACAGGTCGAATAGGCGATGACCCGCTTGATGTCGTTCTGGGCCAGGCCGACGGTGGCGGCGAACAGGGCGGTGACCGCGCCGGTCAGGGCGATGACGGCGGCGGCGAAGGGCGCATGTTCGTAGATCGGCGACAGCAGGCAGACCATGTAGACGCCCGCGGTGACCATGGTCGCCGCGTGGATCAGGGCCGACACCGGGGTCGGGCCCTCCATGGCGTCGGGCAGCCAGGTGTGCAGGAAGAACTGGGCCGACTTGCCCATGGCGCCGATGAACAGCAGCACGCCGGCCAGGTCGAGCGCCGACCAGGTGTGGCCGAGGAAGTCCCAACCCGTTCCCTCGCGCCCGGCGATCATCGGAAACAGCTCGGCGAACTGGATGGTGCCGAACATCCAGAACACGGTGAGGATGCCCAGGGCGAAGCCGAAGTCGCCGACGCGGTTGACCACGAAGGCCTTGATGGCGGCGGCGCTGGCGGTGGACTTCTTGTACCAGAAGCCGATCAGCAGATAGGAGGCCAGCCCCACCCCTTCCCAGCCGAAGAACAGCTGCATGAAGTCGGCGGCGGTGACCAGGGCCAGCATGGCGAAGGTGAACAGCGACAGGTAGGCGAAGAAGCGCGGCTTGTCGGGATCCTCGGCCATATACCCCCACGAATAGAGGTGGACGAGCGAGGACACGCTGGTGACGACGACCAGCATGACCGCCGACAGGGCGTCGATGCGGATCGACCAGACCGACTGGAAATCGCCGACGTTGATGAAGGGAAACAGCTCGACCGTGAAGGCCTCCATATGCCCCCAGGTCCACTGGCTGAACACGATCCAGGCCACGGCGCAGGAGAAGAACAGCAGGCCGGTGGTGATCGTCTTCGAGATCAGGTCGCCGAGCCGGCGGCCCGACAGGCCGACGATGGCCGCGCCGAGCAGCGGGGCGAAGACGCCGAGGGTGACGAGTAGCGCGAGATCCACGGTCAGCCCTTCATCACGGACGCATCGTCAACCGCGATGTCGCCGCGGTTGCGGAAGAAGGTCACCAGGATGGCCAGGCCGACGGCGGCCTCGGCCGCGGCCACGGTCAGGACGAACATGGCCATGATCTGCCCCTGCACGTCGTTCAGATAGGCCGAGAAGGCGACGAAATTGATGTTCACAGCCAGCAGGATCAGCTCGATCGACATCAGGATGATGATGACGTTCTTGCGGTTCACGAAGATGCCGAAAACGCCGATGGTGAACAGGATGGCGCCCACCGCCAGATAGTGCTGCAGGGTGATTTCCATCAGAGCAGGTCCTCGGGGGTGACGCCGGCGCCGGTGGTCACGGACTTGACCTCCATGGCGGTCTTCGCGTCGCGGCCGACCTGGCGGGCGACGTTCTGGCGCTTGATGTTGGGCTTGTGGCGCAGGGTCAGGACGATGGCCCCGATCATGGCGATCAGCAGCACGATCCCCGCCGCCTGGAAGATGTAGACATAGTCGGTGTAGAGCACCCGCCCGATGGTCTCGACATTGGACGCCTCGGGCGTCGCCGCGACCGGCCCGGCGACATCGGCGGCGGCTCCGCCGCTGACCACGGCCAGGGAGATCATGATCATCTCGGCCAGCAATACGCCCGCCACGATGGCCGCCAGCGGCAGGTAGCGCGCGTAGCCCTCGCGCAGGCGCACGAAGTCGACGTCCAGCATCATCACCACGAACAGGAACAGCACCGCGACCGCGCCGACGTAGACCACGACCAGCAGCATGGCCAGGAACTCGGCCCCGAGCAGGACGAACAGCCCGGCCGACGAGAAGAAGGCGAGGATCAGCCACAGCACGCTGTGCACAGGGTTCTTCGCCGTCACGACCATCAGGCCGCCCAGCACGGCCACCGTGGCCAGCAGATAGAAGGCAATGCCTTGCAACATCGGAGGCCTCGGCCCCTTTCGGTTAGTGGAGGACGATCCCGTTCGGAATCGCCGTCCTGTTCAGCGTGTGCGCCTTACCGGTAAGGCGCGTCGAGTTCCAGATTCTTCGCGATCAGTCTTTCCCAACGGTCGCCGTTGGCGAGCAGCCGGTCCTTGTCGTAGAGCAGCTCTTCCCGCGTCTCGACGGTGAACTCCGAGTTCGGACCCTCGACGATGGCGTCCACCGGGCAGGCTTCCGCACACAGGCCGCAATAGATGCATTTGACCATGTCGATGTCGTAGCGGGTCGTGCGGCGGCTCCCGTCGGCGCGCGGCTCGGCCTCGATGGTGATGGCCTGGGCCGGGCAGATGGCCTCGCACAGCTTGCAGGCGATGCAGCGTTCCTCGCCGTTGGCGTAGCGGCGCAGGGCGTGCTCGCCCCGGAAACGCGGCGACTGCGGATTGCGCTCGAACGGATAGTTCACCGTGGCCTTGGGACGGGCCATGTATTTCAGCGACAGGCCGATCGCGCCGACGGCGTCGATCAGCAGCGCGCCCTTCGCGGCCTGGACGAGACGGTTCAACATTACTGGCTGGCTCCGGTGCGGGCGCACTCGCGGGCGTAACGCTCGCTCTGTTTATCCATGGTCTCGCAGCGGCGCAGGCGCTCGGCTTCCTGCCGCTCGATGCGCTCCTGCCGCTGCTGCCATTGCCAGGCCGAAACCGGCTCGGGCTCATAGGGCTGGGCGGCGCAGGCCGACAGCGCCGCGGCGGCCAGGAGGAAGGTCAGGACGCGGGTCATCAGTCTCGCCTCACCACGTCGCGGCAGCCGTCCTGCTGGTCGTCGCGGTCGGCGCGATCATCCCGACAGTCGGGGTGGGTTCGGGCCGCCTCGGCGCGGGCGCGCTCGGACCGGTCCAGCCTGCCCAGGGGCGTATCGTCGCCCCGGTCGTCGAGGGTCCAGCTGCAGCCGCCGAGAACGACGGCCGCCAGGATCAGGCCGGACAGGGCGAAAGGCCGGCTCATGCGCCCACCGCGAACACGCGCCAGGCGGCGACCACGACCACGGCGACCAGCGAGGTCGGCAGGAAGATCTTCCAGCCCAGACGCATCAACTGGTCGTAGCGGTAGCGGGGCACGAAAGCCTTCACCAGGGCGATCATGAAGAAGGCGACGACGATCTTGCCCAGGAAGGTGACCAGATAGATCGCCTGCTCCAGCCAGGCCGGCAGGGCGTCGAGCCAGTCCTGCGGCACGCCGGGGTTCCAGCCGCCGAAGAACAGCAGGCTGATCATGGCGCACATGAAGACGATGTTGGCGTACTCGCCGATCATGAACAGCAGGTACGGCGTCGAGGAATATTCGACCTGGTAGCCGGCCACCAGCTCCGACTCCGCCTCGGGCAGGTCGAACGGCGGGCGGTTGGTCTCGGCCAGGGCCGAGACGAAGAAGATGATGGCCATCGGGAACATCACCGCGATGGTCGGCCAGGTTCCGGCCCCGCCGCCGAAGGCGTACCAGTTCCAGAACATGCCCTGCTGCTGGGTCACGATCGAGCTGAGGTTCATCGTCCCGGCCAGCAGGATCACATTGATGATCACCAGACCGATGGAGACCTCATAGGACACCATCTGCGCCGCGCTCCGCAGCGAACCGAGGAACGGATACTTCGAGTTCGAAGCCCAGCCGCCCATGATGATGCCGTACACGCCCAGCGAACTGATCGCGAAGATGTAGAGGATGCCGACGTTCAGATCGGAGATCACCCAGCCCGGCGCGAACGGAATGGCCGCCCAGGCGATGAAGGCCAGGACGAAGGTCAGCAGCGGCGCCAGCAGGAAGACCACCTTGTCGGCGCCGGCGGGGACGATGATCTCCTTCAGCACGAATTTGAAGAAGTCGGCGAAGGACTGCAGCAGGCCGAACGGCCCGACGACGTTGGGGCCTTTGCGCATCTGCACGCCGGCCCAGACCTTGCGGTCCATCAGCAGCAGGAAGGCCAGCGAGATCAGGATGCCGACGGTGACGAGCAGGATGCCGCCGGCGGTGGCGAGGGTCCAGCCGAGAGGGGTGGTCCAGAAATCCATCGGGCCTTACTCCGCCGCCATCGCAACCGGGGCGATCCGCAGGGCGGACAGCTCGGCCATGGTCGCGCTGGCGCGCGTGATCGGGTTGTTCAGATAGGGATCGCGCACGGCCGAAACGAAGGCCGCGTCGCCGAGGTCGCCCTTCCTGCCCAGCGAACCGACGTCGAACGACATGGGCGCCGGCAGCCAGTCGATGCGGCCGAAGGTCGGATGGTCCGCCATCAGCCTCGAACGCAGGGCGTCGAGGGTGTCGTACGGCAGGGTCTGGCCGACGCGGGCCGACAGGGCCCGCAGGACGGCCCAGTCCTCCTTGGCCTGGCCCTTTGGGAAGACGACGCGTTCGGCCATCTGCACCCGGCCCTCGGTGTTGACGTACAGGCCCGGCTTCTCGGTGTAGGCCGCGCCGGGCAGGACCACGTCGGCGTCGTGCGCCCCGCGGTCGCCGTGGCTGCCCAGATAGACCTTGAACGCCTTCGACTTCGAGGCGTCGATCTCGTCGGCGCCGAGCAGGAACAGCACGTCCAGCGCGCCCTTGCCCGCCATCTGCGCCGCGGTCAGGCCGCCCCCGGCCGGCACGAATCCCATGTCCAGGCCGGCGACCCGCGAGGCGGCGCTGTGCAGGACGTTGAAGCCGTTCCAGACCCCGGCCACCACGCCGACCTTCTTCGCCAGCGCGCCCAGCGCGTTCAGCACGGCCGGCCCGTTCTCGCCCGACAGCGCCCCGCCGCCGACGATGATCGCCGGCCGCTCGGCCTTCGTCAGCGCTTCCACAGCCGCCTTGGGCAGCTTGCCCAGGGTTTTCGAACCCGCGCCGAGATAGCTGTATTCATAGGTCAAATCGGCCTGTTCGCCGATCAGGCCGATCTCGGCCGTGCCCGCCAGCCACGCCTTGCGCAGGCGGGTGTTGAGCAGGGGCGCCTCGGTGCGCGGATTGGCGCCCACGATCAGCACGGCGTCGGCGTTCTCTATCCCCGCCAGTCCCGAGTTGAACAGCCAGCTCTCGCGCGGCCCGTAGCCCAGCGCCGACCCGTCCTGGCGGCAGTCGGTGTTCGGCGAGCCGAGGGCGCGGAACAGGTCCAGCGCCGCCTTCATCGATTCCGCGTCCTGCAGGTCGCCGGCGATGACGCCGATCCGGTCGGCCGCGGCCGCCGTCAGCTTACCGGCCACGACGTCCAGCGCCTCGTCCCAGGTCGCGGGCCGCAGGCGGCCGTTCTCGCGCACATACGGCTGGTCCAGACGTCGGGCCTGCAGGCCGTCGACGGCGTAGCGGCTGACGTCGGACAGCCACTCCTCATTGATGCCCTCGTTGACGCGCGGCAGGATGCGCATCACTTCCGCGCCCTTGGCGTCAGCGCGGATGTTCGATCCCAGGGCGTCCATGACGTCGATGGTCTCGGTCTTCTTCAGCTCCCACGGGCGATAGTGGTACTGCCACGGCCGGTGGGTCAGGGCGCCGACCGGGCACAGGTCGTTGACGTTGCCCGACAACTCCGAGTCGATGTTCTTCTCGAGATAGGTGGTGATCTCGGCGTCCTCGCCGCGCGAGATCATGCCGATGTCGGGCACGCCGGCCACCTCGGTGATGAAGCGCACGCAGCGGGTGCACTGGATGCAGCGGGTCATGAAGGTCTTGACCGTCGGACCCATGTTCTTTTCTTCGACCGCGCGCTTGTTCTCGGCGTAGCGCGAGCCGTCGCGGCCATAGCCCATGGCCTGGTCCTGCAGGTCGCACTCGCCGCCCTGGTCGCAGATCGGGCAGTCCAGCGGGTGGTTGATGAGCAGGAACTCCATCACCCCTTCGCGCGCCTTCTTCACCATCGGCGTGTCGGTGAAGATCTCCTGCCCCTCGGCGGCCGGCAGGGCGCAGGACGCCTGCGGCTTGGGCGGTCCGGGCTTCACCTCGACCAGGCACATGCGGCAGTTGCCGGCGATCGACAGCCGCTCGTGATAGCAGAAGCGCGGAATCTCCTCGCCGGCGCGCTCGGCGACCTGGAGCACGGTCATGCCGGGCTCGAACTCGACCTCTACGCCGTTGACTTTCGCGATGGGCATTCGCCGCGACCTCTGCGTTTCTTACAAGCGGACCGGATCAGAACCAGGACTTGTTCCCCGCGACATAGTCGCGGTGGAAGTCGCCGTCGGTCCTGAGCAGGTAGATGATGAATTCGATGAAGGCGATCAGGTAGACGAGCGCCGGGACAAACCCGAAGGTGATCCAGCCCAGCGTGCCGCCCACCAGCATGATCACCCCGGCCGTGGTCTTGCCGAGATAGAATTTGTGGATGCCGATCCCCCCCAGCACCAGCGCCAGAATGGCCGCGACGATCCGGTTCTTGTCGCCCGACAGGTTCAGCGGCGCGCCGCCGGTGATGTAGATGTTGGTGGCCACCCCGTCCGCGACCTCGAAATCGACCTGGGATCCCGGGGCCGCCTCGCGCGCACCGCCCATCAGCCCGCCGCGCGTGAAGGTGTAGCGCACGCCGTCGTCGCCGCTGATCAGGCCGGAACCGGTGTAGTCGTCGTAGCTCAGAACCTTGCCGCGCATGTCAATTCCCCCCTTCGTCGGGAACGGCCACGGCGGTCTGGTCCGCCCTGCCGTCCGGAAGCGTCTGGTCGATGGTCACCGTCTCGCCGTCCAGCGCGAACCGCGTCACCGGATCGCCGGCCCGGTTCATCCAGCGGTCCTGCGCCGGATCGGTGACGTCGACGGGCTTCCAGGTGACCAGGTCGCCGTCGACCCGGCACTGGGCTCGCCGCCGTCCGCCGTCGACCGGCGCCCGCCACGAGGCGTTGACGACCCGGCCCTCGAGCCCGTCGATCTGGATGTCCGCCGCCCGTTGCCCGTGGATGGCCGCCAGCCCCGCCTGGCAGATGCGGCGCAGCTGGTCGGCGGTCGGCGCCGCCGGCACGCTGGCCTCGGCATCCGACGCCGGGTTCACCGCCGAGACCCGCTCCGCCGGCGTCGGCGCGGCCGGCTCCGCCCGCTCGCCGCAGGCGGCGAGGGTCAGTCCGGTCAGCGCGAGGACGGCGAAAGCCCGCATCCCCTACTCCGCCGCGATCGCATGGCCGGCGAAGTTCGCGCGGCGGCTGCGGTAGGAGGCGATGCGCTCCTCGATCTCGTGACGGAAATGCCGGATCAGCCCCTGCACCGGCCAGGCGGCGGCGTCGCCGAGGGCGCAGATGGTGTGGCCCTCGATCTGGGTCGAGACCTCCAGCAGCATGTCGATCTCGGAGGGGTCGGCCTCGCCGACGGCCATCCGCTCCAGCACGCGCCACATCCAGCCCGTGCCCTCGCGGCACGGCGTGCACTGTCCGCAGCTCTCGTGCTTGTAGAAATAGCTGATGCGGGCGATGGCGCGGACCAGGTCGGTCGACTGGTCCATGACGATCACCGCCGCCGTGCCCAGGCCCGAACGCATCTCGCGCAGGCTGTCGAAATCCATCAGCGCGGTCTCGCTCATCTCGCGCGTGATCAGCGGCACCGAGGAGCCGCCCGGGATGATGGCCTTGAGGTTGTCCCAGCCGCCGCGCACGCCGCCGCAATGGTCTTCCAGCAGCTGGCGCAGCGGGATCGACATCGCCTCCTCGACATTGCACGGCCGGTTCACGTGGCCGCTGATCGACATGATCTTGGTGCCGGTGTTGTTCGGCCGGCCGAAACCCGCGAACCACTCGGCCCCGCGGCGCAGAATGGTGCCGACGACCGCGATCGACTCGACGTTGTTCACCGTGGTCGGGCAGCCGTACAGGCCGGCGCCGGCGGGGAACGGGGGCTTGAGCCGCGGCTGGCCCTTCTTGCCCTCCAGGCTTTCCAGCAGGGCCGTCTCCTCGCCGCAGATATAGGCCCCGGCGCCGTGGTGGATGTAGACGTCGAAGTCCCAGCCGTGGACGTTGTTCTTGCCGATCAGCTTCGCCTCATAGGCCTGCTTGACCGCCGCCTCCATGCGCTCGCGTTCCAGCACATATTCGCCGCGCAGATAGATGTAGCAGGCGTGCGCCTGCATCGCGAAGCTGGCGATCAGGCAGCCCTCGATCAGCAGCTGCGGATCGTGGCGCATGATCTCCCGGTCCTTGCAGGTCCCGGGTTCGGATTCGTCGGCGTTGACGACCAGATAGTGCGGCCGGTCCTTCACCTCCTTGGGCATGAAGGACCACTTCAGCCCCGTCGAGAAACCGGCGCCGCCGCGTCCGCGCAGGCCCGAATTCTTGACGTTGGCGATGATCCAGTCGCGCCCGAGGTCGAGCATGTCCTTCGTGGCGTTCCACGCGCCGCGCTTCCTCGCCCCCTCCAGCGTCCAGTCCTGGAGGCCATAGAGGTTGGTGAAGATGCGATCCTTGTCTTCGAGGATTCCGACCATGGTCAGTTCAGATCTCCGCGCCGGTTCTCGACCTGGCTGAGTTTGTTGCGCGCATACAGGACGATGACTCCGCCGGCGAAGACCAGTCCTCCGCCCGCGAGGGCGAAGTAGCGGCCGTCCTCGCCCAGCAGGCCGACGAGGCCGGCCGCCACCAGGCCGAAGCCGACCACAACGTCGATCAGGGCGACGATGGCGAACAGCCGCCAGTTCACAGCCTTCCGGGGATCGGCCATCACCCCTCCTCCCGCATGCGGGCGCGGTGGTAGCGCGTGCGCAGGAAGATCGCGGCCAGCATCAGGGCCCAGCCGACGGCCAGTCCCGCATAGCCGGCCCATTGCACCGCCGGGCCGGCGCCGCCGGCGTATCCGGCGGCCCAGACGGCGATCGCTCCCAGGATGATCAGGGCGAAGCCGGCCAGCCGCTGGTTGCGTCCGACCACGCGCAGTTCGGCGCGGTACTGCGCGACCTTGGCGTCGTCCGACAGGTCGGGACGGGTCATGCCGGCACCGGATCGGAATTCGGCAGCTTCCTGATCGGCCTGGCCGCCGAGCCGTCGTACAGCTTCGGATCGGTCAGGGTCAGGGCCCCGCCCTCAGGCTCCGAACTGGCACGGCCGATACGTGACCCCGGCTTCGGCTTCTTGCCGGCGGCGAAGTCGTCGATGATCTGGCCCATGCTCTCGGCGGTCAGATCCTCGAAATAATAGTCGTTGATCTGGGCCATCGGCGCATTGGCGCAGGCGCCCAGGCACTCGACTTCCTGCCAGGTGAAGCGGCCGTCGGCGCTCAGCGTATCCTTCGGCCCGATCTTCTTCTTGCAGACATCCATCAGCTCCCCCGCCCCGCGCAGCATGCAGGGCGTGGTGCCGCAGACCTGGATCAGGGCGGCCGAGCCGACCGGCTCGAGCATGAACATGGTGTAGAAGGTCGCGACCTCCAGCACCCGGATATACGGCATGCCCAGCAGCTCGCCGATGGCGCGCAGCGCCGGCTCGGGGCACCAGCCCTCCTGCTTCTGCACCAGCCACAGGATCGGGATCACCGCCGACTGGCGGCGGTCGGCCGGATATTTGGCGATCCACCAGTCGCATTTCGCCTTCGTCGCCTTCGAAAAGGCGAACGAGGCGGGCTGTTCCTTGGCGAGACGACGAACGCTCATCGGTCCACTTCTCCGAAAACGATGTCGAGCGAGCCCAGGATGGCGCTCACGTCAGCCAGCATGTGGCCGCGGTTCATCCAGTCCATGGCCTGCAGCGAGCGGAAGCCCGGGGCCGAGATCTTCACGCGGTAGGGTTTGTTGGTGCCGTCCGAGACCAGATAGATGCCGAACTCGCCCTTGGGCGCCTCGACCGAGGCGTAGACCTCACCCTCGGGCGTGCGGAAGCCCTCGGTGTAGAGCTTGAAGTGGTGGATCAGGGCTTCCATCGACCGCTTCATCTCGCCGCGCCGCGGCGGGACGATCTTGTTGTCCTCGACCATCACCGGTTCGCCGGGGCAGTTGCGCAGTTTGTGGATGCACTGCTCCATGATGTGCACCGACTGCTTCATCTCCTCGATGCGGCACAGGTAGCGGTCCCAGCAGTCGCCGTTCTTGCCCACGGCGATGTCGAACTCGAGATCGGCGTAGCATTCGTAGGGCTGCGACTTGCGCAGGTCCCACGGGATGTCCGAGCCGCGCAGCATCACGCCGGTAAAGCCCCAGTCCAGCGCCTGCTGTTTCGACACCACGCCGATGTCGACGTTGCGCTGTTTGAAGATGCGGTTCTCGGTGACGAGGGACTCGATGTCCTTCAGCGCCGCCGGGAATTCGCGGCACCAGCGGCCGATGTCGTCGATCAGGTCCATCGGCAGGTCCTGGTGGACGCCGCCGGGCCGGAAATAGTTGGCGTGCAGACGCGCGCCCGAGGCGCGCTCGTAGAACACCATCAGCTTCTCGCGTTCCTCGAAGCCCCACAGCGGCGGCGTCAGGGCGCCGACGTCCATGGCCTGGGTGGTCACGTTCAGCAGGTGCGAGAGGATGCGGCCGATCTCGGAATACAGCACCCGGATCAGCTGGGCCCGGTACGGCACGTCCACGCCCAGCAGCTTCTCGATGGCCAGGCAGAAGGCATGCTCCTGGTTCATCGGCGCGACGTAATCGAGCCGGTCCAGATAGGGCACGTTCTGAAGGTAGGTGCGGGCCTCCATCAGCTTCTCGGTGCCGCGGTGCAGCAGGCCGATATGCGGATCGACGCGCGTCACCAGCTCGCCGTCCAGCTCCAGCACCAGACGCAAAACGCCATGCGCAGCAGGATGTTGGGGGCCAAAGTTGATCGTGAACTTGCGGTCGTCCAGCGCGCGGGCGTGATCGGTCAGGCCGTCGTCGAAGACGTCGGTGGCGCCGATCGGCAGGGGGGTGTTGTGTCCGTCAGCCATCAGGCCTTGCTCCCAGCCAGGCCTTGGGCCTTCTCGTCGCCCGGCAGGACGGTGGTGGCGTATTCCGCGCCTTCCCACGGCGACAAGAAGTCGAAGTTGCGGAACTCCTGGGTCAGTTTGACGGGCTCATAGACCACCCGCTTCTGCTCCTCGTCGTAGCGGACCTCGACATAGCCGGTCATGGGGAAGTCCTTGCGCAGCGGATGTCCCTGGAAGCCGTAGTCGGTCAGCAGCCGGCGCAGGTCCGGATGGCCCTCGAACAGCATGCCGTACATGTCGAAGGCTTCGCGCTCGAACCAGTCGGCGCAGGGGAAGACGCCCACGGCGCTGGGCACCGGCTGGACCTCGTCGGTGGTCAGCTTGACCCGCACGCGTGCGTTCCGCGTCATCGACAGCAGGTGATAGACCACCTCGAACCGCTCCTTGCGGTCCGGGAAGTCCACGCCGCACAGGTCCAGCAGTTGATGGAAGCCGAACCGTTCCTTCAGCGCCGTCAGCACCTCCAGGATGCTGTCGCGCGTCGCGATCAGCGTCAGCTCGCCGAACGCCACCTGGGCCTCGACGCCCAGCGCCCCGACCATCTCGGCGCCCAGCGGCGTCAGGGCGGTCTCCATCTCCGCGATGCGGGCCAAATGACCTGAGGTGGGGGCGTTCATCGGTCGATCGTCCCCGTCCGCCGGATCTTCTTCTGCAGCTGCAGCAGCCCGTACAGCAGCGCCTCCGCCGTCGGCGGGCACCCGGGCACATAGACGTCAACAGGTACAACGCGGTCACAACCGCGAACGACACTGTAACTGTAGTGATAATACCCGCCGCCGTTGGCGCACGAGCCCATGGAAAGCACGTAACGCGGGTCCGGCATCTGGTCGTAGACCTTGCGCAGGGCCGGAGCCATCTTGTTGGTCAGGGTGCCGGCCACGATCATCAGGTCGGACTGGCGCGGACTCGCCCGCGGAGCCATGCCGAACCGCTCCATGTCGAAGCGCGGCATCGAGGCCTGCATCATCTCCACGGCGCAGCAGGCCAGACCGAACGTCATCCACATCAGCGAGCCGGTCCGGGCCCAGTTGATGACGTCGTCCAGCGAGGTGGTGATGAAGCCGCGCTCGCCGAGTTCAGCGTTCACGGCCTCGAAGAATTTGTCGTGGATGGCCGGATCATAGCCCTCCACCGACGACCGGGCGCCGGTGTTGAACATGGTCGTGCTCATCGGCCCCGGCAGACGCGAGGACGCCCCCGGCCCCATGGGCGAAGCGCCCTGGTTGCCGACGCCGATCAGCGGCGTGGTGTTCGTGGTCGTCACTCCCATTCGAGCGCGCCCTTCTTCCATTCGTAGATGAAGCCGACGGTCAGCACGCCGAGGAAGACCATCATCGACCAGAAGGCGAACACCATGCCCGAGCGCGACAGGTCGAACATCGACACCGCCCACGGGAACAGGAAGGCCACTTCGAGGTCGAAGATGATGAAGAGGATCGACACCAGATAGAACCGGACGTCGAACTTCATGCGCGCGTCGTCGAAGGCGTTGAAGCCGCACTCATAGGCCGACAGTTTCTCCGAGTCGGGGTTCTTCGGGGCCAGCACCCAGGCGGCCAGCATGAAGCCGAGCCCGAGCACCGCCGCGATCCCGAGAAAGATCACGATCGGCAGATATTCGAGAAGGAATGCATTCATCCGGAAGGACCTCGTCCGCCTTCAAAGGGAGGGGCGGATTCGGCGCTTTCTAGCCCCGGAACCGCGCCCGTTCAAACCCATGTGACGAAAGGTTTTTCTTGCGAATGGTTCGCAGGTTTTCGGTCCCCGCGACAGGGGTCGCCGGCCGCCCCCGGGCGGGCCCAAAAACTGTCGCGGGCCGTCGCTTCGTCGCTTGACAGTGCGAGCCCCCCCCGCCTAAACGACGCCCCTCGCCGCGGAGCACTGCTTCGCGTCGGGAATACGCGGGTGTAGCTCAGTTGGTTAGAGTGCCGGCCTGTCACGCCGGAGGTCGCGGGTTCGAGTCCCGTCACTCGCGCCATTCCCTTGGATATCGCAGTCAGGGAATGGCGCCCCGCCGGTGTGAACCGGTCCCCCGTCACCGCAGCGTCAGCACCGCATCCTCCGCGGCCAGCGCCTGATCGCGCCCGTCCGGTCCAGCCGTGATCTGAACGAAGGTGTAGCCGCGCGCGGTCAGCTCATCGAGCAGGCCCGGCAGGGCCTGGATCATCTGCGGCCGGGTCTCGTGCAGGATCAGCACGCCGCCCTGGTTGTCTTCCATGACATTCAGGGTGATGCGGGTGATCGATTCCGCCGAATAGCCGCGCCAGTCGTCGGTGCCGGCTTCGGCCGAGACCACGATGATTCCCCGCCGGTTCAGCCAGTCGGCCAGATACGCCCCCTCGCCCAGGCCCGGAAAGCGGAACATCGGCTCCAGCCGGGCGCGTTCCCCGGGCGGGGCGTCGGCCAGGGCGGCCTCGAGGGCGGCGTAGCTCCTGCGCACCTCGCCGACCTGGGCCTCGCGGGCCCAGTAGCGGAGGTAGGTCGGGTGCGACCAGCTGTGGCTGGCGACGTTGTGGCCCCGGCGCACGACCTCGCGCACCTGTTCGGGATGCGCCCGGACGTACTGGCCGACGAAGAAGAAGGTCGCCTTGATCCCGCGCGCGTCGAGGATGTCCAGCACCCGGCTGTTGTAGAGCGGACTGGGGCCGTCGTCGAAGGTCAGGGCGATGGCCCGGGGCGGCAGCGGCGTGCGGACATGCTGGATCGAGCCGTAGCGTCCCGGCGGCAGGGTCAGGAGCACCTGCCCCGCCTGCACGGTCGCGGCCGGGGCGTAGGGAACCTCGCCGCCCATTGCGGGCGCGCGGGGCAGCCAGACGGCGAAGGCCGCCGTCAGGGCGATCAGGAACAGACGCACACGCCCTCCCCCGAGGTTCAGACCCGTACGCTAGCGCCGCAGCGCCGTCCGGCGAGCGCGCGCAACCGGTTGGGGAGACGGGATGCTAGTTCCGGCCCGCGACGAGCACGTTCTGGACCCGCCGGCCCAGCGGATCGCGCGACTGCCAGGTTTCGCCGACCTCGGCCTCGACCATGTCGGTGCAGAAGCGCGGGATCAGCATATTGGGCCGCATATGGGTCAGGCAGACCCGCTCGCCGCTTACGGACCAGCGCGCGGCCAGGCGACGACCGTCCGAGAACTGCGCCGCATAGGTGCCGTCCGGGTTGAACCAGTGCTTGACCCAGCCTCCGTCCGGATAGCGCGTCACGACCGTGTTGCCGAAGACGGCGTTGTTCATCTCGGCCCGGCCCGGCCACGCGACCAGGCACGCGACAGCCATGGTCGCGACGGCAAGCGTTCGCAGCATATGAAGCCCTCAACTCAGCCCTTCCCGACGCGGACTATTAACAATCGTTTAGGGAATGCCAAGCCCCGACGCCGGACACACGAATAGTTGACTCTGGCGTGGGGGCTTCTATATGCGGCGCACGTTCGGGACAGGACTGGCGAATCCGCGCCGCCCGCTCGCCCAGAGACAGGGCGGTTCCGCGACATCGCACGGCGGCCCGATGCGCGGGACGCCCTTATCCAGTCCAAGGACCCATGACCGAATTCTCCCAGCTTGGCCTCTCGGCCACGACTCTCAAGGCCGTCGCCGACACCGGCTACACCACCGCCACCCCGATTCAGGCCTCGGCCATCCCGGTCGCCCTCGCCGGCCGCGACGTGCTCGGCATCGCCCAGACCGGCACCGGCAAGACCGCCGCCTTCACCCTGCCGATGATCGACCGGCTGTCGTCGGGCCGCGCCAAGGCCCGCATGCCGCGCGCCCTCGTCCTGGCCCCGACCCGCGAACTGGCCGACCAGGTCGCCTCCTCGTTCGAGAAATACGCCAAGGGCACCAAGCTCAGCTGGGCCCTGCTGATCGGCGGCGTCTCCATGGGCGACCAGGTGACCCTGCTGAACAAGGGCGTCGACGTCCTGATCGCCACGCCGGGCCGCCTGCTGGACCTGTTCGAGCGTGGCAAGGTCATGCTGAACGGCGTCGAGATCATGGTCATCGACGAAGCCGACCGCATGCTCGACATGGGCTTCATTCCCGACATCGAGCGCATCTTCAAACTGACGCCGCCGCGCCGCCAGACCCTGTTCTTCTCGGCCACCATGCCGCCCGAGATCACCCGGCTGACGACCCAGTTCCTCAAGGACCCGACCCGGCTGGAGGCCTCGCGCCCGGCCATGACGGCCGAGACCATCACCCAGTATCTGGTCCGTATCCCCTCCAGCGATCCCAAGGCCAAGCGCGCCGCCCTGCGCGCCCTGATCGGCCGCGCCGACGTGAAGAACGGCATCGTCTTCTGCAACCGCAAATCCGAAGTCGACGTGGTCGCCAAGTCGCTGAAGCAGCACGGCTTCGACGCCGCGCCGATCCATGGCGACCTCGACCAGTCGCTGCGCATGAAGACCCTGGCGGCCTTCCGTTCGGGCGAGCTGAAGCTGCTGGTGGCCTCGGACGTCGCCGCGCGCGGCCTCGACATCCCCGACGTCAGCCACGTCTTCAACTACGACGTCTCGCACCACGCCGACGACTACGTCCACCGCATCGGCCGCACCGGCCGCGCCGGCAAGACCGGCCAGACCTTCATGATCGTCACGCCGGCCGACGACCGGTCGCTCGACAAGGTGCTGAAGCTGATCAAGATGGCGCCCGAGGAACTGGTGCTGGACGGCGTCGACTTCGCCCCCGGCAAGAGCCAGCCCCGTCGCGACGCCGCGTCGGGCGAGAGCGCCGCGCCGCGTGGACGCGGCCGCACCCGCCGCGAGACTTCCGTCGAGGCTCCCGCGGCCGCGGTTGAACCGGCTCCGGAAACCACCGCTCCGGTCGAGACCGTTCGCGCCGCGGCCCCCGAGCCGGCTCCGGCCGCCGGGGCCGCGCCGGCGCGGCGCTCGCGCAGCCGCCGCGGCGCCCGGTCGTCGGGGGAAACCCCGGCTGAGGGCGCCAGGCCCGCTCCGGCTCCGGCTCCGGCGCCGGCGCCGGTTCCGGTTCAGGATTCGGCCCCCGCCTCTTCTCCCTCTCCGGATCGGCCCGTTCAGGAGACGCACCTGCGCCAGTCGGATCGCCGCGGAGCGCGGGCCGAGCCCGAGACCCAGCGGTCGAACGGCCGGCCGTTCGGCGAGAGCGACGTGCCGGCCTTCCTGCGCCGGCCGGTCCCGGTCAAGGGCTGAGCGCTTTAAAAATCGACGGTCGACGAACGCGATTTAACGCGACGTTACGGATCGAAGCCTAGCTTGACCGGCAAGAAGGTCGCCGGGGAACGGCGTGTCGGGGAATGCGCATGGCGGTCGCTCAGGTCGAGACTACGCTTCGGGGTCCGGAAGCCTATGGTCTGGCGCGCCGGGTCATCGAGGACATGGAGGCGGCCAGCGTCTGGCCCACGCCGCTCAATTTCGAGATCTGGGTCCACTATCTCGGCGATCCCGAGGGCGCGCTGGGTCGCGAGATCCGGCGCATTCTCGCCGCGTCGGAACCGTTCACCGAGGCCACGGCCGACATGCTCGCGGCCGAGTATCTGCCGCGCAGCCGGCTGACCGAGGAAATCCGCGACGCCGGTCGGGTCCTGGACCGCGAACTGTCCAGCGTGTCCGAGGCCATCGCCAAGGCCCACAAGTCGCAGGCCGCCTATGGCCAGACCCTGGACAAGGCGGCGGCCGGCATCGAGGCCGTCGGCGACGGCGCGGGGCTGCAGGCCATCGTCTCCAACCTGACCACCGCCACCCGCCGCGTCCAGCGCGAGAACGAGACGCTGGAGAAGAAGCTGGACGCCTCGACGCGCGAGGTCGCCCGGCTGCGCGAGCACCTGGAGCAGGTGCGGCGCGACTCCCTGACCGACGCCCTGACCAACCTGGCCAACCGCAAGGCCTTCGACGAACATCTGGCCAGCGCCTGCGACGAGGCCGACGCCGACGGCGGCGCCCTGACCCTGGCCGTCCTCGACATCGATCATTTCAAACGTTTCAACGACACCTGGGGCCACCAGACCGGGGACCAGGTCCTGCGCTACGTCGCCAGCGTCATGGCGCGCGTGGCCGCCCATCCGCGCGTCGCGGCCCGCTACGGCGGCGAGGAGTTCGCCCTGATCTTCCCGCGCGAGACCATCGGCCAGGTCGAGACGGCCCTGGAGTCCATCCGCAAGGAGATCGGCTCCCGCTCGCTGCGCCGGCGCTCGACCAACGACGAGCTGGGGGCGGTGACCCTGTCCGCCGGATTCGCCCAGCGCCGCCCGAACGAATGCGCCGCCGGCCTGCTGGAACGCGCCGACGCCGCCCTCTACGCCTCGAAACACGCGGGCCGCAACCGCGTCACCTGCGCCGACCAGCTGGAGCAGGCCGCCTGACGGGCGAGGCCTTCCGCCGGCCCCGTTTCGCTTCATAGTGGCTCGATGCGCAGTCTCGCCTTCAACACAGCCTACTGGCTCCTGTCGATCGTCTACGCCTCGGCGGCGGCCTTCGCGGCCCTGGCGCCCGGCCGGGGCGCGACCAGCTGGATCATCCGCCGCTATGTGAAGCGCATGGTCCAGGCCATGCGGATTCTCGCCGGCATCCGCCTCCAGGTGCGCGGCCGCGAGCGGCTGCCGGCGGGCGCCTTCATCATCGCCTCCAAGCACCAGAGCTGGGGCGACGGCTTCGCGACCTACGACCAGTTCGACGACCTGGCCTTCGTCACGGGCGACCATCTGGAGAAATTCCCCCTGCTGGGCACGGTGCTGCGCAAGCTGGGGGCCATCGTGGTCAACAACTGCGGCGGTCGCGAAGCCCGCGATGCGCTGAAGCAGCGCTCGGCCGACGCCCACGCCGCAGGCCGCAGGATCCTGATCTATCCCGAGGGCAATCTGGCCAGGGTCGGCGAGAAATTCCGCTATCGCTCCGGGGTCTGGCACATGTACCGCGACTTCGACATGCCCGTGGTTCCCCTGGCCACCAACCTCGGCCTGTTCTGGCCGCAGGAGGAATTCCGCAAGAACCCAGGCGTGGCGACGCTGGAATTTCTCGATCCCATTCCGACGGGACTGGGCAAGGACGAGTTCCTGGCCCGGCTGGAGGCCGCGGTCGAGAGCAGGACATCGGAACTGATCGCCGAAGCCACGGGGCGACCCGTCACGCCGGCGGTGCGGGTGCTCGCCCCCGATGAGGCGGCGAAGGCGGCGAAACGGACGGCCGCTACGGCTTGATCTTCGGCTTTCGCGGCTTCTTCGCCGCCGCCTTGCGAAGGGCGGCGTCGATCGACTGCCGGGCCCAGTCGACGGCCTCGTCCGGATCGTCGAGCGCGCTTTCCGGCAGCGACCAGTAGGCCATCGCCATCACCTGCCCATCCTTCGTCGGATAGGTGAACTGTCGCGCCCCGGCGGCCTGCAGGACCGGCGCATTGACCTCGTCCGCCTTCAGCCAGACCACGCCGTCGTCCAGCAGGGCGAAGATCAGGCCGTGGGAATAGACCGCGGCCCCGCCGAACATCCGCCTGATCTCGATCGGACCCAGGGCCGCGAAATGCTCGCCCACCCATTCGCCGAAGTCTGGATCGTAAGCCATCAGGCGGCCGGAATGACCGCGCCGTCGTATTTGGCGGCGATGAAGTCCTTGACCGCCTGGCTGCGCAGCATGGCGGCCAGGGCCACGATCCGGGGGTCTTCGCGGTTGTCCGGCCGCGCCACCAGATAGTTCACATAGGGGCTGTCGGCGCCCTCCAGCGTCAGGGCGTCGGTGCGGGGCTTGAGCCCGGCGTCGAGGGCGTAGTTGGTGTTGATCACCGCCATGTCGACCTGGTCCAGCACCCGCGGCAGGGTCGCGGATTCCAGTTCCCGGAAACGCAGATTCCTGGGGTTTTCAACGATGTCGCGCAGCGTCTGCAGCGGATTGGCCGGATCTCTCAGCCGCACCAGTCCGGCCTTCTGCAGCAGGATCAGCGAGCGGCCGATCGAGGAAGCGTCATTGGGCACCGCCACCTCGGCCCCGTCGGGCAGCTGGTCCAGCGAGCGGAAGCGCCGCGAATAGGCGCCCAGCGGCTCGACATGCACTCCGGCCACGGTGATCAGGTCCGAACCGCGCGAGGCGTTGAACTCGTCGAGATAGGGCCTGGTCTGGAAATAGTTCACGTCCAGCCGGCGCTCCGCCAGCTGGGTGTTCGGCTGAACATAGTCGTTGAACACCTTGATCTCGATCCGGATTCCATCGGCCGCCA
Organism: Brevundimonas sp.; assembly: GCF_030704825.1. Classification (GTDB taxonomy): domain Bacteria; phylum Pseudomonadota; class Alphaproteobacteria; order Caulobacterales; family Caulobacteraceae; genus Brevundimonas. The sequence continues at coordinate 75,549 of NZ_JAUYNX010000036.1, forward strand.
ACAGCGGCTTGATATGCTCGAGGATCTCGGCGTGCGGCACCGCTGTCGCCCCGACGATCAGCGGCGCGTCGGCGTCGGCCGTCTTCGCGGGGCCCTGCCCGCAGGCGGCGAGCACCAGCGAGGCGGCGGCGAGGGTCAGGAGCGAACGGCGGATCATGGGCGAGTCTTTCGGGACGATCAGCGATGGGAAACGGCGGCGACCAGCCGGTCGCCGAGCATCTGGAGAAGCTGCACCAGCAGCAGCAGCAGCACGACGGTCACGACCATGACATCGGTCTGGAAGCGCTGGTAGCCGAAGCGGATGGCCAGGTCGCCCAGACCGCCCGCGCCGACCACGCCGGCCATGGCGGTGTAGGACACCAGGGCGATGGCGGTGACGGTGGCGCCGGCGACGATGCCGGGCATGGCCTCGGGCAGCAGGGCCCGGGTGACGATCTGGAAAGTCGATCCACCCATGGCCTGGGTCGCCTCGACCACCCCCTTGTCGACCTCGCGCAGGGCCGTCTCCACCAGGCGCGCATAGAAGGGCGCGGCGCCGACGACCAGCGGCGGAATGGCGCCGGCCACGCCCAGCGAGGTTCCCACCAGCAGCACCGTCACCGGCAGCATGACGATCAGCAGGATGATGAAGGGCACCGACCGCAGGATGTTGACGATCAGCGACAGCACGGCGTTCACCACCGGATTGGCCGCCAGCCGCCCCTTGCCCGACAGATAGAGCAGCACGCCCAGAGGCACGCCGAACAGCACGGTCAGGGCCATCGACCCGCCCAGCATCAGCAGGGTGTCCCGCGACGCCCGCGCGATTTCGGGCCAGTCGACGTTGGCGAAGAAGGCTTCCATCAGACCGCCTCCACCACCACGCCGCGCGCGGTCAGCTGCGCCACCGCCGCCTCGGCGTCGCCGCCGGTGAAGGCCACCACCAGCTGGCCGTAAGGCTCGCCCCGGATGCGGCTGATCCGGCCCGACAGGATCGAATAGTCCACGCCCACCGACCGCGCGACGCGGCTCAGTTCGGGCTCGTAGGTCGAGCCGCCGCGGAAGGTCAGTTTCGCCAGCACGCCGCCGGGAGGCGCGTCGGCCGTCTCGAACCCTTCCTCGCCCTCGGCCAGCATGGCGCGGGTCGCCGCGTGTCGCGGATGCAGGAAGACGTCGGCCGTCGCCCCCTCCTCCACCACCCGCCCGTCCTTCAGCACCGCCACCCGGTCGCAGACGCGGCGCACCACCTCCATCTGGTGGGTGATCAGAATGATGGTCAGGCCCAGATCCCGGTTCAGCTGGTCCAGCAGGGTCAGGATCTCGTCCGTCGTCTCGGGGTCCAGGGCGCTGGTCGCCTCGTCGCACAGCAGCACGCCCGGCTCGCAGGCCAGGGCCCGGGCGATACCCACCCGCTGCTTCTGCCCGCCCGACAGCTGCGCCGGATGCTTCCTCGCGTGCTCGGACAGGCCCAGTTGCTCCAGCAGATCGGCCACCCGCCGGTCCACCTCCGCCGCCGGCCGGCCTTCCAGCCGCAGCGGGAAGGCCACGTTCCCGGCGATGGTCTTCGCGTTCAGCAGGTTGAAATGCTGGAAGATCATGCCGATCCGCCGTCGCGCCGCGCGCAGCTCGGCCGGCGCCAGGGCCGTCATCTCGCGCCCGTCGACGGTCACCGTCCCGGCGTCCGGCCGCTCCAGCAGATTGATGGTCCGGATCAGGGTCGACTTGCCGGCCCCCGAGCGCCCGACCACGCCGAACACCTCGCCCGCCGCCACGGTCAGATCGACCGCGTCCAGCGCCACGCGCTCGCCCGCCGCGCTCCGGAAGCGCTTGGTGACCCCTTCCAGCCGGATCATCAGTCCGCTTCCAGCGCCTTTGCGGGAATGATGGTGACGCTCTCGCCGCAGCCGCAGGCGTCGGTCTGGTTCGGATTTCGGAACACGAATTTCGAGGCCAGCTTCGTCGTCTCGTAGTCGATCTCGGAGCCGATCAGGAACAGGATCGCCTTGGGGTCGATCAGGATGGTGACCCCCTTGTCCTCGACCACCTCGTCCAGCGGCTCGATCGTCTCGGCATAGGCGAAGGTGTATTCCTGCCCCGCGCAACCGCCGTTCTTCACCCCTACGCGCAGGGCGACATAGGGCTTCTCCGCCTTGGCCATGATGTCGCGCACGCGTTCTGCCGCGGCGTCTGTCAGGCTGACGGCCTTGGGGCGCGGGCGGCGCGGACGGGTGGTGGTCTGAAGCTCGGTCATGGCGTCCTCAGAACATGTTCAGGGCCAGCTTGGCCTCGTCGCTCATCTTCGACGCGTCCCAGGGGGGATCGAAGGTCAGTTCCGCCCTGGCCGACCGGACGCCCTCGACCTTCCTGACCGCTTCCTCGACCCAGCCGGGCATCTCGCCGGCCACCGGGCAGCCCGGCGCGGTCAGGGTCATCTCGATGGCCACGTCGCGGTCGTCGGACAGGTCGACCTTGTAGATCAGGCCCAGCTCATAGATGTCGACCGGGATCTCCGGGTCGTAGACCGACTTCAGCGCCTCGATGATGCCGTCCGTCATCCGGTCGATCTCGCCCTGCGACAGGGCGGCCTTCTGCGGCGCGTCCCAGGCCTCGGCGAAGGCCGCGCTGTCGGTAATTGGAGTCGTCGGATCGCTCATGCGAAGAACTCACGGGCCTTGATCAGGGCGTCGGCGAAGGCGTCGGCGTCCTCGAGGGTGTTATATAGGGCGAAGCTGGCGCGGGCGCTCGACGTCAGGCCGAACCTTTTGGCCAGCGGCTCGGCGCAGTGCAGGCCGGCCCGAACGGCGACGCCGTAGCGGTCCATCACCTGGGCGATGTCATGGGCGTGGGCGCCCTCGACGGTGAAGGTCAGGATGGCCCCCTTCCCCTCCGCCTCGCCGACGACCTTCAGCCAGTTGACGCCTTCCAGCCGCTTGCGCGCGTGGGCGTAGACGGCGCGCTCATGGGCGGCGACGGCGCCATGATCGAACCGCGACAGCCATTCGATGGCCGCGCCGAGACCGATGGCCTCGAGGATCGGCGGCGTCCCCGCCTCGAAACGGTGCGGCGGCTTCGCATAGGTGACCCGGTCCATGGCGACCGTCTCGATCATCTCGCCGCCGCCCTGGTACGGCGGCAGGGCCTCCAGCGCCTCGGCCGTCCCGTAAAGCGCCCCGATGCCCGTCGGACCGTACAGCTTGTGGCCGGTGAAGGCGTAGAAGTCGCAGCCGATGGCCTGCACGTCCGGCGCCGCATGCACCGCCCCCTGACAGCCGTCGATCAGCACCCTCGCCCCGGCCGCGTGCGCCATCTCCGTGATGGCCTGCACCGGATTGATCGTGCCCAGTACGTTCGACATGTGGGTCACCGCGACGACCCGGGTCCTCGGCCCCAGCAGGTCGGCATAGGCCGCCATGTCCAGCGACCCGTCGTCCAGCACCGGGATCCATTTGAGCACCGCCCCGCGGCGCTCGCGCAGCATGTGCCAGGGCACGATGTTGGAATGGTGCTCCATCTGGCTGACGATGATCTCGTCGCCGGGCTGGATGGACTGGCCGAGGCCGGCCGCCACAAGGTTGATCGCCTCGGTCCCGCCCTTGGTCCAGACGATGTTGGAGGCCGCCTCCGCATTGACGAACCGCGCCACGCTCTCGCGCGCGGCCTCGAAGGCTTCGGTCGTCTCATTGGCCAGGGTGTGCAGGCCGCGATGGACGTTGGCGTAGCTGCCTTCCATCGCCGCCGTCATGGCGTCGATCACCGCCCGCGGCTTCTGCGCCGAGGCGGCCGAGTCCAGATAGACCAGCGGCCGGCCGTTCACCTGTCGCGACAGGATCGGGAATTGAGCCCGCGCGGCATAGGGGTCAAAGGCGGTCACAGGCGATCCGTCAGCCATTCCCGAACCACCTCTCTCGCGCCCTCGTGCCCGATCCGGTCGACGACCTCGATCAGGAAGGCCTGGGTCAGCAGGGCCCGCGCCTCGTCGGCCGGCAGGCCGCGCTGCTGCATGTAGAACAGCGCCGCCTCGTCCAGATTGCCGACCGTGTTGCCGTGCGCGCACTGCACGTCGTCGGCGTAGATTTCCAGTTCCGGCTTGGCGTCCACCTCGGCCCGTTCGCCGAGGATCAGGGCGTGGTGGCCCATGCGCGCGTCGGTTCCGTCCGCCCCGCGCTCGACAACGATCTTGCCCTGGAAGACGCCGCGGGCGGTGTCGCGGACGACGCCCTTGGTCAGCTGGCTGGTCACGCCGTCGGCGGCCACGTGATCGACCACCGTCGTCAGGTCCGCCTGCCGCTCGCCCGCCAGCACATAGACTCCGTCCAGCCGCACGTCCGCGCCCCGGCCCCGGTGCGTCAGCTGCGTCTCCTGGCGCTGCAGCTTCGCGCCCGTCGTCAGAATGGTCTGGCGATAGAGGCCGCCCGCCTCGACCCGCACCTGCGCCTGGGTGATCGACACCGCGTCCGCCGGCTCGTCGGCCAGCACCACCCGCGTCACCTCGGCGCCGCGCGCCACGTCCAGCTCCAGCCGGTTGTGCGCTACATACGCCGAGCCGTGGCCCTCGTGGGTCTCCAGCAGCAGCAGCCTGGCCCCGGCCCGCACGGAGATGCGCGCGGTCAGGGCGTGGCCGGTCCCCTCCGCGCGCGAGATCAGGCGCAGACGCACGGTCTTGTCGCCGGAGACCGACATCGTAGTCTCGCCCACGGCCCGGCCGTTGACGAACACCATGGCCTCGCCGCCCAGCGACTCGAACGGCCCGCCGCCGACCAGCGGCACGGTCGCCGACGGCGAGGGCGCGGGCGCCTCGCGCAGATGACGGCGCAGATCCGAATATTTCCACGCCTCGACGCGCTTCGAGGGGAAGCTGGAGGCGTCCTTCAGATCGATGAGCGGAAGGGCGTTCACGCCGCCTCCAGTCCGTACTTGTCGTAGCCCTCGGCCTCGAGCAGATGCGCCAGTTCCGGACCGCCGGACGCCACGATCCGCCCGCCGGCCAGCACATGCACCCGGTCCGGTTTGATGTAGTCCAGCAGCCGCTGATAGTGGGTGATCACCAGCATGGCGCGATCGGGCGAACGCAGGGCGTTGACCCCGTCGGCCACGATCCGCAGGGCGTCGATGTCGAGCCCGGAATCCGTCTCGTCGAGGATCAGCAGCGACGGCTCCAGCAGGGCCATCTGCAGGATCTCCATCCGCTTCTTCTCGCCGCCCGAGAAGCCGACATTGAGCGGCCGCTTGAGCATGTCGAAATCCATCTTCAGCGCCATCGACGCCGCCCGGACCAGCTTCAGGAAGGCGGGCGCCGGGACCTCCTCCTCGCCGCGCGCGCGCTTCTGCGCGTTCAGCGCCGTGCGCACGAAGGTCAGGGCCGGGACGCCGGGAATCTCGATCGGATACTGGAACGACAGGAACACGCCCCTGGCCGCCCGCTCGGCAGGCTCCAGCGCCAGCAGGTCCTCGCCCTTCCACGACACCGACCCTTCGGTCGCCTCATAGCCGGGCCGCCCCGCCACGGCGTAGCCCAGCGTCGACTTGCCGGCCCCGTTCGGCCCCATGATGGCGTGCACCTCGCCCGCCGGAACGTCGAGCGTCAGCCCCTTGAGGATCGGCTTGTCGCCGACGGCGACGTGGAGGTTGGAGATGGAGAGCATCAGCGGGCGTACTTTTCTTCGTTCGTCATATGTAGCTTCAGCCGCGAGAGCTCCTCGTAGCCAAAGGTGAAGGCGTCATCGCCGACGTAGCATTCGAGCTGCGCCACACCGACGGGACCGGTTGAGTAGAAAAGAACTGTGCCGACGGTTCCGGCTGGCACCTCGTCCACCGCGGTCCCTACACCGCCATCGACCGGGATCGCTCGCGACAGGACGACGTCGTCGTAGCAACGAACAGCTCGACCATCGCTACCTGCGAAGGCGCCATCCTGCGTCCAGGTTTCGGACTCCATCTGGTCGCGGGGAAGTTTCGTCACCCCACGCTCCCTTCCAGCGAGATCGCCACCAGCTTCTGCGCCTCGACGGCGAACTCCATCGGCAGCTTCTGCATCACGTCGCGGACGAAGCCGTTGACCAGCAGGGCCACCGCCTCCTCCTGCGACAGGCCGCGCTGCTGGGCGTAGAATAGCTGGTCGTCCGACAGGCGCGTCGTCGTCGCCTCATGCTCCAGCTGGGCCGAGCCGTTGCGCGCCTCGATATAGGGCACGGTGTGGCTGCCGCAGTCCTTGCCGATCAGCAGGCTGTCGCACTGGGTGAAGTTGCGCACCCCGGTCGCCTTGGGATGCACCGACACCAGGCCGCGATAGGTCGAGTCCGACTTCCCCGCCGACACCGCCTTGGCGATGATCCGGCTTTTCGAATTCTTGCCCAGATGGATCATCTTGGTGCCGGTGTCGGCCTGCTGATGTCCGTTGGTGATGGCGATGGAATAGAACTCTCCCGAGCTCTCCTCGCCCTTCAGGATGCAGGACGGATATTTCCACGTCACCGCCGAGCCGGTCTCGACCTGGGTCCACGACACCTTCGACCGGTCGCCGCGGCAGTCGGCGCGCTTGGTGACGAAGTTGTAGATGCCGCCCTTGCCCTCGGCGTCGCCGGGGTACCAGTTCTGCACCGTCGAATATTTGATCTCGGCGTCGTCCAGGGCGACCAGCTCCACCACCGCCGCATGCAGCTGGTTCTCGTCACGCATCGGGGCGGTGCAGCCCTCCAGATAGGAGCAGTACGACCCCTTGTCGGCGATGATCAGGGTGCGTTCGAACTGGCCGGTCTGGCTCGCATTGATGCGGAAATAGGTCGACAGCTCCATCGGGCAGCGCACGCCCGGCGGGATGTAGACGAACGAGCCGTCGCTGAAGACGGCGCTGTTCAGGGCCGCGAAATAGTTGTCCGAGACCGGCACCACCGAGCCCAGATATTTGCGCACCAGCTCAGGATGTTCGCGCAAGGCCTCGGAAATTGGCATGAAAATCACCCCGACCTTGGCCAGTTCGGCCTTGAAGGTGGTGACCACCGAGACGCTGTCGAACACCGCGTCCACGGCATAGCGCGGCGCCCCCTCGACCCCCGCCAGCACCTCCTGCTCCTTCAGCGGAATGCCCAGCTTGGCGTAGACGGCCAGCAGCTCCGGATCGACTTCGTCGAGGCTCTTCGGCCCCTCCTTCTTCTTCGGCGCCGCGTAGTAGAACAGGTCCTGATAGTCGACCGGCGTGTATTTCACCGACGCCCAGGTGGGCTCCTCCATCGCCAGCCAGCGCTCATAGGCGGCCAGCCGCCATTCCAGCATCCACTCCGGCTCGCCTTTCTTCTCCGAAATGAACCGTACGATGTCGGCGTTCAGCCCGCGCGGGGCGTACTCGGTGTCGATGTCGCTGGTGAAGCCGTGCTCGTACTTCTCGAGGGCCGCGACCGCGTCGATGGTCTTCTGGACAGCGGCCATCAGGCGTCAACCTTCGCCCGCTCTGCGGTTCGCGCGCGGTGCTTCTCATACGCGGCGACCCAGGCGTCGGCGAAGCGGACCCAGTCCTCGCGCGTCGTGCCCCAGCCGCCCGAAACGCGCACGCCGCCGGTCGCCAGATGATCCAGCCCCATGGCCGAAATCGTCTTGGACGGCTTGGTCTTGCCCGAGGAACAGGCGCTGCCGGCCGAGACCATGACGCCCTGCAGGTCGAGGGTTATCAGTTGCTGCGGGCTGTCCCAGCCCTCGACGGCCATGAACAGGGTGTTGGGCAGGCGCTCGACCGCGCCGCCGATGATCGTGGCCCCCGCCGCCCTGACCTTCGCCTCGGCCGCGTCACGCCAGGCCGCATGGGCCATGGCGTCGGACAGGTCGCGGGCCGCGGAATCGGCCGCGACGCCGAAGCCCGCGATGCCGGGCACGTTCTCGGTTCCGGCGCGCAGGCCGCGCTCCTGTCCCGCCCCGTGCAAGGTGCGGATGACCGGAACGCCGTCCTTCGAGATCAGCGCGCCCACCCCCTGCGGCCCGCCCAGCTTGTGCGCCGACAGGGTCAGGGTGTCCGCGCCCAGCGCCCGCATGTCGACCGGGATCTTGCCCGCCGTCTGGATGGCGTCGACGTGCAGCCAGCCGCCGACCGCCTGCACCATCAGCGACGCCTCGGCGATCGGCTGGATCACCCCGCTCTCATTGTTCGCATGGTGGATCGCCACCAGCGCCCGGCCCGGACGGCCCAGCGTCACCGCCAGCCAGGCCAGATCGACCACGCCGTCGGCGTCGACCGGCAGGATCTCGACCGGCACGCCGCTGGCGTTCGCCGCCTCGGCCACGCACGGATGTTCGGTGGCGCTGACGATCAGCCGCTCGCAGCCGGCCGCGATGGCGCTGGCCACGGCCTGGGCGTTGGACTCCGTGCCGCCGCTGGAGAAGACCACCGCCGTCGGATCGGCCCCGACCAGATCGGCCACCCGCGCCCGGGCCGTTTCGACCCGCGCCCGCGCCCGCCGCCCCGCCGCATGGACAGCGTTGGGATTGCCGCCCTCCGCCAGGGCCTCGGCCATCGCAGCCTGGACCTCGGGCCGAACCAGACCCGATGCATTGTAATCCAGATACACGCCGCTCACGCCGCCACTCCCACTTCAGCATCCGTCGTCCGGCGCCGCGCGCCGGTGCGGTTCATCACCACGTCTTCCAGCGACACCGCGGCCAGATAGCGGTGGATCTCGTCGCCGAGGTCCTCCCACAGATTGTGGGTGATGCAGCGTTCGCCGGCCATCATGCAGCCCTTGGGCGAGGAATGGCCGATGCAGCGGGTGGCGCGGATCGGCTCGTCGACGGCCAGAACGATCTCGGCGATGACGGTGTCCCGCGCGCCCTTGGCCAGCCGGTATCCGCCGCCAGGCCCGCGCACGCTCTGCACCAGGCCGCTCTTGCGCAGCCGGGCGAACAGCTGCTCCAGATAGCTCAGGGAGATCTCCTGACGCGTGGCGATCTCGGCCAGCGAGACGGCCCGGACGACGCCGTCGGCCTGCCCGTTCCTGGCCAGATCGGCCATCGCCATCACGGCGTATCGTCCCTTGGTCGACAGACGCATCGCGCACCTTCAAAAATCGCGCGCTTTTCGAGGGTCCTGTGCTAGAACCCGCGCCTTCGCAAAGGCGTCGGCGCGCAAGCTGGACTTAGAAAGTCCTACCGCTGCGGTCAAGTATTACGCAGGTGCGAAACGACAGTTGAACACGGAATTCGCCGCACATGCCTGAAGTCATCCTGCCCGGCGCCTCCGGCCGCATCGAAGGCCGCTACTCCCCGGGCAAGCGCCCGAACGCGCCGATCGCCCTGATCCTGCATCCGCACCCCAAGGCGAACGGGCATATGAACAACCCGGTCACCGTGACCCTGTACCAGCTGTTCCAGAAGCGCGGCTTCGCGACGCTGCGCTACAACAGCCGCGGCGTGGGCAAGTCGCAGGGCGAGTTCGACTCGGGCATCGGCGAGCTGGCCGACGCGGCCACCGCCCTGGACTGGCTGCAGGCCAACAATCCCGGCGCCTCCCAGACCTGGGTCGCCGGCTACCAGTTCGGCGCCTATATCGGCATGCAGCTGCTGATGCGCCGGCCTGAGACCGACGGCTTCATCTCGGTCTCGCCGCCGTCCAACATGTACGACTTCAGCTTCCTGGCCCCCTGCCCGGCCTCGGGCCTGTTCCTGCACGGCACCGCCGACACCGTCGTCCCGCCGGTCGAGGTCGAGCGCGTGGTCAACAAGCTGCGCACCCAGAAGGGCATCGTCATCGATTACGAACTGGAAGAAGGCGCGACCCACTTCTGGCAGGACCACATCGACGCCGTCGAACGCCGCGTCGGCGCCTATCTGGACAAGCGGCTGGCCGAAAAGCCGGCGTAAGTCTCACATTTCCGCTCATCCCGGCGAAAGCCGGGACCCAGTCCTGTCCAGCTTGACGCTGGCGCTTTGGGATTGGCTGCTGTGCGCATTCAGATAGACCGCTCGCCCAAAGAACTGGGTCCCGGCTTTCGCCGGGATGAGCGGATATTTTGATACCTCAGTACAGCAGGAACGGTTTCCTGGCCGCTTCCCACGCCGCCTCGTCCGGCCCCGCCAGCGCCTCCAGATCGGCCGGCGTCGCCGCCGGGTCGTCGACCCATTCCCGCAGGCCCGGCCCGCCGTTGATCACGTCGATGGCCAGCTTGTCGAACACGTATTCGTACGGAAAGTCCCGCCACAGGGCATAGTCCGGATACAGCCGCCGGATCGCCTTGAAACCCAGCGCCTGCAGCCGCCACGGCTTGAAGGCGGCATGGTCATAGGCCGGGTCGTCGACATGGATCTGCACCCCGTTGCACAGGGTCCCGACGTGCTTGTGGAAGGTCGGCTCGAACCAGCAGTCGCGCAGCCGGCAGCCCGCCAGCCACTGCGGCGCGAAGGCCTGCATCTCCGCGATCACCGCCCGCGCGTCGATATCGGGCGCCCCGAACAGCTCCAGCGGGCGCGTCGTGCCACGGCCCTCCGACAGGGTCGTGCCCTCCAGCATCACCGTGCCCGCATAGGCCCGCGCCATCGACAGGTTGGCGGCGTTGGGGCTGGGGTTGATCCAGCTGCGCTCGCCGGTCGGCCAGCCGAAGCCCGGCCCCTGCTCCGGCGCCCAGCCCTCCATCTCGATGACGCGGTATTCCACATCCAGTTTGAAGTGGTCGATGAACCACCGACCCATCTCGCCCAGGGTCATGCCGTGCCGCATGGGCATCGGCCCGGCCCCGACGAAACTCTCCCAGCCCGGCAGCAGGGTCGTGCCCTCCACCGGCCGCCCCGCGGGATTGGGCCGGTCCAGCACCCACACCGCCTTGCCGTGCTTCGCCGACTCCTCGAGCACATAGAGCAGGGTCGTCACGAAGGTGTAGATGCGGCAGCCCAGGTCCTGCATGTCGACCAGCAGGACGTCGAACGTCCCCATCGCCTGGCCGCTGGGCCGGCGCGTCTCGCCGTACAGGCTGAACACCGGGATGCCGTGCCGCGGATCGGTGAAGTCCGGGCTCTCCATCATATTGTCCTGCAGGTTGCCCCGCATGCCGTGCTGCGGCCCGAACGCCGCCGTGACCTTCAGGTCCGGACAGGCCATCAGCGCGTCCAGCGAATGCGTCAGGTCCGCCGTCACCGAGGCCGGATGCCCCAACAGGGCGACCCGCCGGCCGCTCAGGGCCGCCCGCAACTCGGGTTCGGACAACAGGCGGTCGATGCCGAATTTCATGGCTTCCCCAGCACAGGCGACTTCAGGGCGAACGATTCCGGATGGTGGAAGTCCGGCTTATCCGATGGATGGTTGAGCGCCCAATATGTTTTCGCTCCGTCTGTGGTTTCGATCACGGCTGATAGCCCGATCGCCTCCACGTGTGGCCATTCGCGCCAGTTCAGGATCGCCGTCAGCTCGAACCCGTCTTCGGCTTCAACAAAGGTGATGCGGGCGTCGGCGACATTCAGGTTGGTCATGTCGGCGCGATAGCCGGCGAAGCCGTAGGCGGCCCAGGCCGTCGAGGGCGACAGGTTGAACTCGACATAGCTTCCATCCCCACGCCGCCCGAAGACCTCGCAACAGGTGTGTTTCCAGAGCTCGTCGCGGCGCCCGCCGCCTGCTGCGGGAAGGACGACGCCTGCGCTGAACCCCGACGCGCGGAACACGACATGGATCCACGAGCGTCCCTCCCAGTCGACCTCGACGTCAATCCGCCCCGCGGGCGGCTCAACCGTATCGGGGCATGGGACGAGGGCGCGCTCGAATTGCATGGCTTCTCGATAGCGCGGGTCGCTTCCCGGTCAAATGTCGAAACCTCCAACCCGGCGCCGCCTTGACCGCCTCGCCCTTCCAGTCCTATCCAAACTCCATGATCGCCGCCCGCGCCCTTTCCGGCCTGTATTACCGCCCGCTGAAATAGCGAGCGGCCGCGATCCTCTGCGCCGCACCTTCGCCGGCGCGCAAACTCCCATGACGCCCGCCGGCATCCCTGCTAACGGAGCCGCCATGAGCGACCAAGATTTCCAGTCCGACTTCCTGCGAACCCTCCAGGCGCGCGGCTACATCCATCAGATCACCCACCCGGCCGAGCTGGACGCCGCCGCGGCCGCCGGCGTGGTCACCGGCTACATCGGCTTCGACGCCACCGCCCCGTCGCTGCACGTCGGCAGCCTGATCCAGATCATGATGCTGCGCCGCCTGCAGCAGGCCGGAGGCAAGCCCATCGTCCTGATGGGCGGCGGCACCACCAAGGTCGGCGACCCGACCGGCAAGGACACCTCGCGGCCCCAGCTGACCGACGAAACCATCCAGTCGAACATCGCCTCGATCCGCACCGTGTTCGAGAAATTCCTCACCTTCGGCGACGGCCCGACCGACGCCGTCATGCTGGACAACGACCAGTGGCTGTCGACCTACGGCTACATCCAGTTCCTGCGCGAATACGGCACGCATTTCACGGTCAACCGGATGCTGGCCTTCGACTCGGTCAAGCTGCGCCTTGAGCGCGAACAGCCGATGACCTTCCTCGAGTTCAACTACATGCTGATGCAGTCGGTGGACTTCCTCGAGCTCAACCGCGCCCGGAACTGCACCCTGCAGATGGGCGGCTCGGACCAGTGGGGCAACATCGTCTCGGGCGTCGACCTGGTGCGCCGCGTCGACCACAAGGCCGCCTTCGGCCTGACCACCCCCCTGCTGACCACGGCTTCGGGCGGCAAGATGGGCAAGACCGCACAGGGCGCGGTGTGGCTGAACGCCGAACAGCTGAGCCCGTACGACTACTGGCAGTTCTGGCGCAACGTCGACGACGCCGACGTGGGCAAATTCCTGCGCCTGTTCACCGACCTGCCGCTGGATGAGATCGCCCGACTTGAGGCGCTCGAAGGCGCCGGCATCAACGACGCCAAGAAGACGCTCGCCGACGCCGCCACGACCATGCTGCACGGCGCCGATGCGGCCTCCCACGCCCGCAGCGCGGCCGAGGCGGCCTTCGAACAGGGCAGGCTGTCCGTCGACCTGCCGACCGTCGAACTGCCGCGCGACGAGGTCATCGGCGCCATGATCGCCGCCGTGACGACGAAGGCCGGCCTGACCGCTTCCAACGGCGAGGCCCGCCGCCTCGCCCAGGGCGGCGGCCTGCGTCTGAACGACGAGGCCATCGCCGACGGCGCCCGCCTGATCGAGGCCGGCGACGTCAACGCCGAGGGGGTGCTCAAGCTGGCCGCCGGCAAGAAGAAGATCGTGCTGGTGCGCCCGATTTAACCCCGCCGTCACCCTGGGGCTTGACCCGAGGGTCAGACGGTCCGGCGCCCGGTCGCAGGTCAGCGCGCCACGACCGGAGGGCCATCCCGGACGCACAGTCCGCATCAGCATCTGATCCTCGGGTCGAGCCCGAGGATGACGGAGTGAAATGAAATCAGGGGCGGCGCCGCAGGGCGACGCCCCTTTTCCTTGCGCGTCGCATTTCTGTCGTGATTGACGGAACGCAGTATGTGTCTCACCGCGCACAGACGGCGTCATGTGACGGCCGCCTATGGAACAGACGAAGGCGTCACCTATTTAAGCATTCGCTGGATGGGGCTGATGATCCAACCGGTCATCACATCTAGGAGTTAATAAGAAACAATGCGTAACATTCTTCTCGCCGCTGTCGCCGTCTCCGTAATCGCCGCGCCGGCTTTTGCTCAAACCAATCCCGAACCGCGTGGTTACGGATCGCTGGGTTACACTCATCTTGAAGGCGACAATG
>NZ_JAUYNX010000037.1 GCF_030704825.1 Brevundimonas sp.
TTCGGCTGGGTCGAGATCTCGGCCATCATCTCATCGGCGACGCGGTCGGTGGCTTTCGCCCAGGCGTCGACGACCTTGTTGTACTTCTCGCCCTTGGTGATCAGGCCGTCGGCGTACTGTTGCTCGTACTCCTCGACCTGGGTCCGGGTGGCGGCGACCAGGGTGGCCTTGGCGGCCGGGATGACGATGTCGTCCTTGCCGAAGGAGATGCCGGCCTTGGCGGCTTCACGGAAGCCCAGCTGCATCATCTGGTCGGCGAAGATGACCGTCGCCTTCTGACCGCAGTGGCGATAGACCTGATCGATCAGGTTGCCGATCTCCTTCTTGGTCAGGTTCTTCTCAAGCAGGCGGTAGCCGATGTTCGCGTTATGCGGCAGCAGCGCGCCCAGCTTCATCCGGCCCGGGGTCGTGTCGATGACCTTGGTGATCGTCTCGCCGGCCGCATTCATCTCGGTCCAGCGGGCCTTGATCTTGGTGTGCAGGGACACGACGCCGGCGTCGAGCGCCGCATCGATCTCGCCCATGTTGGCGAACAGCTTGCCCTCGCCCTTCTCGCCTTCCTTGATCAGCGACAGGTAGTAGAGGCCCAGGACGATGTCCTGCGACGGCACGATGATCGGCTTGCCGTTGGCGGGCGACAGGATGTTGTTCGTCGACATCATCAGGACGCGCGCTTCCAGCTGGGCCTCGAGGCTCAGCGGAACGTGAACGGCCATCTGGTCGCCGTCGAAGTCGGCGTTGAAGGCAGTGCAGACCAGCGGGTGCAGGCGGATGGCCTTGCCCTCGATCAGCTTCGGCTCGAACGCCTGGATGCCCAGACGGTGGAGCGTCGGGGCGCGGTTCAGCAGCACCGGGTGCTCGCGGATGACCTCGTCGAGGATATCCCACACCTGCGGCTGCTCGCGCTCGACCATGCGCTTGGACTGTTTGACGGTGCCGGACAGGCCCTTGGCGTCAAGGCGCGCATAGATGAACGGCTTGAACAGCTCGAGCGCCATCTTCTTGGGCAGGCCGCACTCGTGCAGCTTGAGCTCGGGACCCACGGTGATGACCGAACGGCCCGAATAGTCGACGCGCTTGCCCAGAAGGTTCTGGCGGAAGCGGCCCTGCTTGCCCTTCAGCATGTCGGCGAGCGACTTCAGCGGACGCTTGTTGGCGCCCGTGATGACCCGACCGCGACGGCCGTTGTCGAACAGGGCGTCGACCGATTCCTGCAGCATCCGCTTCTCGTTGCGGATGATGATGTCGGGCGCGCGCAGCTCGATCAGGCGCTTCAGGCGGTTGTTGCGGTTGATGACCCGGCGATACAGGTCGTTCAGGTCGGACGTGGCGAAACGGCCGCCGTCCAGCGGCACCAGCGGACGCAGTTCCGGCGGGATCACCGGCACGACCGTCAGGATCATCCACTCGGGCTTGTTGCCGCTCTCGAGGAAGGCCTCGATCAGCTTCAGGCGCTTGGAGGCCTTCTTGGCCTTCATTTCCGAGGGGCTGTCGGCCAGCTCGCCGCGGTGCTTTTCGGCCTCGGCGTGCAGGTCGATGCCGATCAGCAGGTTGCGCACGGCCTCGGCGCCGATCTCGGCGGTGAAGCCGTCATCGCCGAACTCGTCCTGGTAGCGGTAGAACTCGTCTTCCGTCAGCAGCTGGTTCTGCTTCAGCGGAGTCAGGCCCGGCTCGGTAACGATGTAGTTCTCGAAGTAGAGCACCCGCTCCACGTCCTTCAGCGCCATGTCCAGCATCAGCGAGATGCGCGACGGCAGCGACTTCAGGAACCAGATGTGGGCGACCGGGGAAGCCAATTCGATGTGGCCCATCCGCTCGCGGCGAACGCGGGCCAGGGTGACCTCGACGCCGCACTTCTCGCAGATGATGCCCTTGTACTTCATGCGCTTGTACTTGCCGCACAGGCATTCGTAGTCCTTGGTCGGGCCAAAGATACGGGCGCAGAACAGGCCGTCGCGCTCGGGCTTGAACGTCCGGTAGTTGATGGTCTCGGGCTTTTTGATCTCGCCGAACGACCACGACCGGATCTTCTCCGGGCTGGCGAGGGCGATCTTGATCTGGTCGAAGGTCGGAGTGACCGGGACCGCGTTGAAGATGTTCAGGACTTCCTGGTTCATCTTGATTCCTTCTGCGGGGTGACCCGCCAAATTTCATTGAGGGAGACAGTGAGAGACCGTCCCTCCCCGCTCGCGCAGGGAGGGTTCATCCGGTCGGTCAGCTGTTCTCCAGCTCCACGTTCAGGCCCAGCGAGCGCATTTCCTTGACGAGCACGTTGAAGCTCTCGGGAATGCCCGCCTCGAAGCTGTCGTCGCCGCGGACGATGGCCTCGTAGACCTTGGTCCGGCCGGCCACGTCGTCGGACTTCACCGTCAGCATCTCCTGCAGGGTGTAGGCGGCGCCGTAGGCTTCCAGCGCCCACACCTCCATCTCGCCGAAACGCTGTCCGCCGAACTGCGCCTTGCCGCCCAGCGGCTGCTGGGTGACGAGCGAGTACGGCCCGATCGAACGGGCGTGGATCTTGTCGTCGACCAGGTGGTGCAGCTTCAGCATGTAGATGTAGCCGACCGTGACCGGACGCTTGAACTGCTCGCCGGTCTGGCCGTCATAGACGATCGACTGGCCGGTGCGGTCGAGACCCGCCTTCTCCAGCAGTTCCTCGATGTCGTTGATGTGCGCGCCGTCGAACACCGGGGTGGCGAACGGAACGCCCTTGGACAGATTGCGGGCCAGCTCGACCAGGTCCTCTTCCGACTCGGGAAGCGGGGTGTCCGGGCCGTAGATGCTGGTCAGGTGATCGACCAGCGCCTTCTTCTGTCCGCCCTGTTGCCAGGCTTCCAGAAGACCCTGGATCTGCTTGCCGAGACCGGCGGCGGCCCAGCCGAGGTGGGTTTCGAAGATCTGGCCGATGTTCATGCGCGAGGGCACGCCCAGCGGGTTCAGAACGACGTCCACCGAGGTGCCGTCTTCCAGGTGCGGCATGTCCTCGATCGGCAGGATCTTGGAGATGACGCCCTTGTTGCCGTGACGGCCGGCCATCTTGTCGCCGGGCTGAAGCTTGCGCTTCACGGCCACGAAGACCTTGACCATCTTCATCA
>NZ_JAUYNX010000004.1 GCF_030704825.1 Brevundimonas sp.
TGTACGACTACAAGGCCGCATTCCGGACCGCCGTGGAGCAGGTCAAGGGCGAGGGGCGCTATCGCGTCTTCGCCGATCTGAAGCGCGTGCGCGGCCAGTTTCCGAAGGCGATCCGCCGGCGCGAGGACGGGTCCGAGCAGGACGTCGTGGTCTGGTGCTCGAACGACTATCTGGGCATGGGCCAGCACCCGGCGGTGCTGGAGGCCATGCAGGCCGAGATCGATCAGGTCGGGGCGGGCGCCGGCGGCACCCGCAACATCTCGGGCACGACCCGCTCGGCGGTCGATCTGGAGGGCGAGCTGGCCGCCTGGCACCAGAAGGAAGCGGCGCTGCTGTTCACCTCGGGCTATGTCGCCAACGAGGCGACCCTGACCACCCTGCAGCGCATCCTGCCCGGTCTGATCGTCTTTTCCGACAGCCTGAACCACGCCTCGATGATCGCCGGCATCAGGAACGGCGGCTGCGAGCGGCACATCTTCGCCCACAACGACCTGGAACACCTCGAGGCCCTGCTGGCCGCCGCGCCCGCCGGCGCGCCCAAACTGGTCGCCTTCGAGAGCGTCTACTCGATGGACGGCGACATCGCCGACCTGGCCGGCACGATTGCGTTGGCCAGGAAGTACGGCGCCATGACCTATCTCGACGAGGTCCACGCCGTCGGCCTGTACGGCGCGACCGGCGCCGGCGTGGCCGAGCGGGACGGGGTGCTGGACGGGATCGACATCGTCGAATGCACCCTGGGCAAGGCCATCGGCGTCATGGGCGGCTATATCGCCGCCGACGCAGGTGTAGTCGACGCCGTGCGCAGCTGGGCCTCGGGCTTCATCTTCACCACCAGCCTGCCGCCGGCCCTGACCGCCGGGGCCCTGGCCTCGGTGCGCTGGCTCAAGGCCCATCCGGAGGTGCGCGAGGCGCATCAGGAGCGCGCCGCCGCCCTCAAGGCCCGTCTCGCCGCCGCCGGCATTCCGGTCATGCCGTCCGAGAGCCATATCGTGCCAGTGTTCGTCGGCGATCCGGTCCATACCAAGATGATCTCGGACATGCTGCTGGAAGAGCACGGCGTCTATGTCCAGCCGATCAACTATCCCACCGTGCCCAAGGGCACCGAGCGGCTGCGCTTCACCCCGTCGCCCAACCACGACGACGCCATGATGGACGACCTCGTCGCCGCCATGGACAAGCTGTGGACCCGCTGCAACGTGGCGCGCATGCCC
>NZ_JAUYNX010000011.1 GCF_030704825.1 Brevundimonas sp.
CGCCGCCGGCGCCGCCCCCGCCCGGCGCATCGGGCCGGTCGAGACTGCGGCCGGTTCCGCCGCCTGCGGCCACGCTGGAGGCTCCGCCGCCGTTGGACGCGGGCATGCCCGCGCCGCCCGACCCCGCCGCGCCGCCTGAAACCCCGTCCAGCCCGCCGCCGCCGCCCGGGGCGGTCACCAGGGGAAGGCCGTCCAGCAGGACGCGGCTGTCGCCGCCGTCCGCCCCCGGCCCGGCCAGGCCTCCGGCGCCGCCGGGGCCGACCACGACAGTCAGGAAGCCGGGCAGCTCCTCGACCGGCCATTCGCTCCGGCCGATCCCGCCGGCGCCGCCGCCGCCGCCGAAGCGGTCGCCAGACACGCCGAAGCCGCCCGCGCCGCCCCCGCCTCCTCCGCCGACGGCGATCGCCTCGACCGACCGGGCCCAGGCCGGCGGGGTGTAGACGCCGTCGGCGCCGAACACGGTCACGGACCGGCGACCCGCCCCCAGGGCGAAGGTCGCCCGTCCCGTCGTCCGGTCGACCGAAAAGGCCTCCCGCCAGTCGGAGCCGTCGCCGCTCACCTTCAGCCGCAGGTCGTCATCGCCCACCAGGCCGAGTTCCGCCCTGCCGCCCCAGCCGCTCTGGAACAGCAACGACAGGACATCCCCGGCGGCCTCCTTGTTCAGCGTCAGACGCAGGTCCCCGGTCCCGCCCGAGGCGGCGTCCAGGGCGGTCCACAGCGCGGTGTTCAGGCGGGCCGCGAACGGGCTGGCGGCGTCCGCGGTCGTTCCCAGCCCCAGCCGACCCAGGTTCTGCGCCACGCCCAGCCGCGCTCCCAGCGGCGCCCAGGCGCCCGCGTGCCGCACCACCAGTTCGTCGGCGTCCAGGACAAGGGCGATCAGCCCGTCCGGCGCCGCGATCCCGGTCCAGCCGCCGCCTTCCGCCCGCATCAGCGCCCCGGCGGGCTTGCCGTCCCAGTCAGCGCCCGAGGCGTCCGCCGGCAGGATCCACAGGGCTCCGTCCGCCGCGGAGGGCGGCTGGGCCGCCGTCGTACGGCTGACCACGGCGGTCTGGACCAGGGCGTCCAGCCGGGTCAGGGCCTCGTTCAGGGTGACATGCTTCTGCATCTGCCCCGCCGCCAGATAGGGCAGCGTCAGTCGGGCGCTGTGGTCGTCGCTCATCGAAAAATCTCCGGACATCGTCGTCGGAGATCAGTGTGGACGCCCCTCTTCCTGCGGCGCGCAAATGACGCTGCAGGCGACAAATTTCATCGTCTTTTCAACGAAACGGCCCGCAAAATTACTATGTCTGGCGATGAAATTGTAGCAGTCTCCGGCCCGGTTCCGCCGATGTTTCAGTCGTGCAGATAGACGATGCGGCGCAGCTTCGGGTTCCGCCGCATGTCGGCGACATGGCTCTCGTGCGCGCCTGACGCCCGGGCCTCGCGCTCGTTCGCCTCGACCCAGTGGGTGCTCTCGATATCCTTCTGCAGCGCCTTGGCCGCCATCAGGTGGCCGGGGAACAGCAGGTCGACGACGTCGGGAGCGAACGGGATCACCTCGCCGACCACCGTCGTGGCGCTGTCCAGACCCAGATAGCTGACCATCCGCATGAGGGTGCCGGGCGTCGCCTTCGCCTTCATCGCCTGGACCAGCAGCCAGCCCGCCGCGCCGACGCTGTAGACCGTGCCCACCACCGGTATCCAGGTCAGCAGGCCGTCCAGGCCGATCCCGAACGGACCGACGCCCACGGCCCGGTCGGACAGCTTCTTCACGCCCTCGACATTGGACCAGATTTTCTCGATATCCGCGACGGACCGTCTGGCCATGCCTGCCCTCCTGAAGCGAGACCGTAACGCGCCATGACGAACCCCGTTCACCATGAAAGGCAAGGCCGGCGTTTCCGGCTTCCGGCGTGGACGTTGAAGCGGGGGCTGGAGGTCCTGTTCCTGCTGGGTCTGGCCCCCGTCGTGGCGCTCACGGGCCTTGTGCTCGCCGGCGTCGACAACCGGGCCGTCGACCTGCTGGCCCAGTTCGTGGCGCCGGCGCTGTCCGCGACGGTCCTTCTGACCGCCGGCCTTGCGCTGTTGCGGATGAGGGCCGCAGCGGGCCTGGCCGGGTTCGCCGGTCTCCTGCTGGTCCTGGCCGTCTGGCCCCAGTGGTTCCCCGGCGGGCCCGCGGGCGAGCCGGACGCGCCTGTGGTGCGTCTGTATTCCGCCAACCTCTTCTATCTGAACAACGACACCGCCCGGATTCGTCAGTCGATCGAGGCCGCCGACGCCGACATCGTCGTCCTGATCGAACTGGCCAGCGATCCGGCGCTGAAGATCGACGAACTGCTCGCGGGCTATCCGCACCGCGCCGCCTCGATGCGGCTGGACCAGACCCGCGGCCCATCCCGGTCGGTGATCGCCTCGCGCTGGCCGCTGACCCCGCGGGCCGACCCGCCGGACGGCCTCCATTCAGTCGCGGCGACCGTCCGGACGCCGCTGGGCCCGGTCAATGTCGTCGGCGTCCACCTGACCCGACCCTGGCCGTTCCAGCACTCCTGGGGCCAGATCAGCCAGACCATGGCGCTGGATACGGTGATCGAGGGTCTCGACGGCCCGGTCGTGGCGGCGGGGGACTTCAACAGCGTCTCGAGCGCCCGCATCGGCAAACAGGTCCGGCGGGACCTCGGCCTGCATCCCGCGCCCGGCTTCCCCGGCACCTGGCCGGGCGACCTGCCCGCCGTTCTCGGCATCACCATCGACCAGGTCTACGCCTCGCCGGACCTGGCTTTCGTCAGCCGCCGTCTGGGCGGCTCCACGGGCTCGGACCATCGCCCGGTGGTGACCGGGATCACCCGCGCGGCGCGCTGACCAGGGCGGCCAACCTTTCGGCGTGGCCGTGCGGTGGAAAGTCGTCGGCGATCCAGCTCTCCTCGAAGGCCTTGAGCAGTCGGCCCGTCTCCGGTCCGGGCTCGACGCCCAGCCGCGCCAGCTCGCGCCCGCCGACGGGCATGGGCGGCCGCTTCCAGTCTTCGGCGACGGCGAGAAGGCGGCGGGCGGTGACGGCCTCGCCCGGAGCCCCGGCCCAGCGCCGGAACAGGGCGTCGGCGACGGCCCGGCGTCCGTGGCGCCAGACGGCGGCGCGGACCGCGGCTTCGTTCATCGTCAGGCTGACCATGGGCGCAATCCGTGCGGCGGCGGCCAACCGGTCGCGGATGGAGTTTGACAACCGCAGGCGGGCCGAAGCGTCTCTCGCCAGCCTCTCGTCCGCCGGAAGAAGCGCCGCCAGCCGCACCACCGGGTCGGAACTCAGCCCGACCACCGCCTCGAACAGCTGGCTCGACCCGGCCTCCGGCAGGACCTGGGCCAGCACGCCGGTCCCGGTCATCGCCGTCACGGCGGGGCGCGGATCGGGCGCCGCCAGCAGGGTCATCAGCTCCTTGGACACCCGCTCGGCGGACAGGCGCGTCATGCCCGACACGAGCGCCCGGCAGGCTTCCAGCGCCGCCGCGTCGGGGTCGCCCCGACCATACCACGCATGGAAGCGGAAGAAGCGCAGTATGCGCAGATAGTCCTCGCTGATGCGGGTTCGCGGATCGCCGACGAAGACGATCCGCCCGGCCTCGGCGTCCGCCAGCCCCTCCCCCGTCGGATCGAACACCCGACCCTCGGCGTCGGCGTAGAGGGCGTTGAGGCGGAAATCCCGGCGCGCGGCGTCCTCGGCCCAGTCGTCCGTGAAGGCGACGGTGGCGTTGCGGCCGTCGGTGGAAACGTCGCGGCGCAGGGTGGTGATCTCGAACGGCTGGCGCTCCGACACCGCGGTCACCGTGCCGTGGGTCATGCCGGTGGGCACGGATTTCAACCCGGCCGCGCGGATGGCGCGGTCGGTCTCCTCCGGCTTCAGCGTGGTGGCGATATCGATGTCGGCCACCGGCGCGCCGATCAGGGCGTTGCGCACGCAGCCGCCGACGAAGCGGGCGCAGCCGGGGCCGCCCGCCGCCTCCAGCGCCGCCATCACAGCCCGCGTGGACGAGGCCGTCAGCCAGGGCTGGTCCGTCAGCCGAACGCTCATGCCGCATCCTCCGCCGCCGCCGCGTCGGGCGCGGCCTCGAGACCGTACAGCCGCGTATGCAGGGCCCGGATGATCCCCGCTGTCACCCCCCAGATGTAGCGCTCGCCCCAGGGCATGGCCCAGAACCAGCGCGGCGGCTGGCCGTCCCGCTCGTACGAGTCCTGGCGGTGGTTGGCGACGTCCATCAGGAAGTCCCACGGGACCTCGAACACCTCCGCCACCTCGTCCAGGGCGGGCGTGGTCGCGGGCCGTTCCGTCAACCAGCCGACCACCGGCGTCACCAGAAAGCCCGTGCCGGTCTCATAGGCGTCGCCCAGCCCCAGCACCTCCACCAGGGCAGGATCCAGCGCCACCTCCTCGAAGGCTTCGCGCAGGGCGGCGTCGACGGCGGTCTCGCCGGGGTCGAGCCGGCCGCCGGGGAAGGCGATCTGCCCCGTATGGCTGGCCAGACTGTCCGATCGCCGGGTCATCAGCACCTTGGCCCCCTCCGGCTCGGCGATCACCGGAATCAGCACCGCCGCGGGCCGCAACGTGCGATCCGGACGCGCCGCGCCCGGATTGAGGTCGAAGTCCGACCGCGCCGGGACCCTGTCCGGGCTCCAGCCGGCAGCGGGCTCCAGCCGCTCGATCAGGCGTGCACGCAGGGTGGACAGGCTCATTCCACGCCCGCTCCGACCGGGCCGAGCGCGAAGGCCGCGCCATTCGAGCGCACCGTCAACCGCCCGTCCGCGACGTCCGCCATCTCGACCAGTTCATAGAAGACCGGCCGGGCGATCCGCGCCCATAGATCGGCCCGGACGCGCACCGATGGGGAGGGCTCGCCCGTCTCCGGATCCGTCTCGACCACGATGGGGTGTTCAGGCCCCGCCCCGGCCTCGTCGCCGACATCGGTGGTGAAGACCAGCGCCTCCCCGCGCCGCTCCACGGTCACCGCCCGGAACGGCAGGTCCTCGACCGTGATCGACAGCTTCTCGCCCGGCGTGACCAGCACATAGCCGTCGTCGTCCTTGCGCAGCACCGTCGAGAACAGCCGCACCAGCTCGGCCCGGCCGATCGGCGAGCCTTCGTGCATCCAGACGCCGTCGCGGCGGATGACGATGTCGATCTCGCCGCAGTGCGCCGGATGCCACAGATGCACGGGCGGCAGGCCCCGGCCCGGCGCCTGTTTCGCCGCCTCGGCGATGGCGGCCAGTCCTGTCTTGCTGTCGGCGGTGGATGCCATGGTCCAGACTTAGGCGTCGTGACGGCGGCGGCAAACCCCTGTCGGCTCTATCTCCCCCCTACGTCCATATCCGACGCAGGCGCACGGCATCATGACCGCCGTCCAGTCCGGACGGGTCTTTTGACAATCGAATACCGCGCGCGCCCGCCGTCGACGCCGTGCGGACGGAGTGGACGCTTCGCACGCTTCGGACGCTGTTTTCGCACGCGTACGGAGCGCACGCAGCGGACGCTTCGCACACTTCGCACTGTGTTTTTTCCGTCAGCCCTGACTGACGGCGCGCGCCAGACCGGCGGGCTCTCCCTCGCCTCGCCACAGCAGGCGGGCGCGATCGACCGGGCCGGACAGTCGCACGTCGGGCGCGACGGCGAAGCCGAAACGCTCGAAATAGCCCACGTCTCCGACCAGCAGGATGCCGACGCCGAGGCTGGCGGCGTGGTCCACGCAAGCCTGGACCAGATCGGCGCCCAGCCCGGCCTTGCGGCTGTCCGGGGCCACCGCGATGGGCCCCAGGAACAGGGCCGGGGTCTCGCCGATCGTGATCCGCCACAGGCGCACCGATCCGATCGGCCGTCCCTCGTCGCGCGCCACGAAGGCCGCCGCCACGCTCGAGCGCTCGCGCAGCCGCTCCGCCGTCTTGGCGAACCGGCCCGGGCCGAAGGCGGCCAGGACCAGCGCCTCGACCGCGGCGGCGTCGGCGGGCGTCTCGGCTTCGATGCGCACAGGCGCGGGCTTGGGCACGACGTCGAACATCAGGCGGCGCAACTAGGACCGTCGCCCAGCCGAATCAACCGGCTTTCGAGAAATCGGGCGCGCGCTTCTGGCTGAAGGCCATGAAGGCCTCCATCGCCTCGGGACTCTTCATCTGGCTGCCGAAGACCTCGCCTTCGCGCTGCATCAGCGCCCAGAGGCGTTCGGAATCCCGCATCAGCGCCTTGGTCCGGCGGATCGAGTTCGGCGCGCGGGACGCCAGCTTGCCGGCCAGCTCCAGCGCCGTCGCCTCGACCTGGTCGGCCGGAACCGCCCGGTTGGCCAGGCCCCAGGCCAGCGCGGTCCGCCCGTCGATCGGTTCGCCGAGGGCGAAGATCTCGAACGCCCGCTGATGCCCCAGCACCGCCGGCAGAAGCAGCGACGAGGCCGCTTCCGGCGCCAGCGCCAGGTTGATGAAGGGCGCCGACAGCAGCGCATCCTCCGCCACCACCACCATGTCGCAATGGAGCAGCAGGGTCAGGCCGATGCCGACCGCCCGGCCCCGCACGGCGGCGACCGCCGGCTTGTCCAGCTCGGCCAGGGCCTTCAGGAAGCGGAAAACCGACATGTCCAGCGGCTCGCCGGTCTGCGATCCGATGGCGATGAAGTCGGCGATGTCGTTGCCGGCCGAGAAGCTGTCGCCCTCGCTCCGGAACAACAGCACCCGGACCGCCTCGTCCGTGCGCGCCCGTTCCGTCGCGTCCGAGAGGGCCGCGTACATGGCCTGGGTGATGGCGTTCTTCTTCTCCGGCCGCGCCAGGGTGACGGTCAGGACGCCGCCCTCAAGCCCGGTGCGAATATGGTCGGTCACGCCGCCTCTCCCTGTTCGATGATGGTCCACCAGTCGACGCCCCCGGCGTCCCGGGTCCGGCTGACCCGGCCCCGTTGCAGCAGATAGTTCAGATGCGCGATCGCCTCGCCCGTCGCCATGCCGCGGACGCCGTCGCCGACGGGCCGCGCGAACAGGGCGGAAAAGACGTCCACCGCCCGCCGGGGCTCCCGCAGCGTCCGCTCCAGCCGCCTGAGGGCGGTCAGATGTCCCCGGATCAGGGCGTCCAGCCGGTTCTGCACGCCCTGGAACGGCTCGCCATGCGAGGGCAGCACCAGCACGTCGTCGGGGAACACCGTCTTCATCCGCTCCAGCGAGGCCAGCCAGTCGCCCAACGGATCGGCGTCCGGCTCGGTCGGCCAGACCGAGACATTGGACGAAATCCTCGGCAGGATCTGATCGCCGCCCAGCACCACGCCATCGTCCTCGCGCCACAGGCAGGCGTGTTCGGGACTGTGCCCCTCCCCGACCACCACCCGCCAGTCGCGGCCGCCGATGCCGAGGCGGTCGCCCTCGCGCATCCGGACATAGCCGGAGGGCATGGCTGAAACGGCGCGGCCGAACTGGCCGTACTCCCGGCGATACGTCTCGACCTGCGCCTCGTCCCAGCCGGCCGCGCGATAGTGGACGGCGCCCGCTTCCGGCGCCGGCTGGCCGGTGTCGGCCAGCAGCATCCGCGCCGTGACGTATTCCAGCCGGGTCATCACCAGCGGCGCCTCGAGCCGTTCGCACAGCCAGCCGGCCAGGCCGATGTGGTCGGGATGCATGTGGGTGCAGATCACCCGCGTCACCGGCTTTCCGCCCAGCGGGCCGGCCAGCAGGGCTTCCCAGCGGTCCCGCGAATCGGGAATGTTCAGGCCGGTGTCGACCAGGGCCCAGCCGTCGCCGTCCTCGACCGCATAGACGTTGATGTGGTTCAGCGCGATCGGCATCGACAGCCGCATCCACAACACGCCGGGCGCGACCTCGACCGCCTCGCCGGACGCCGGCGGGGCCGGATACGGATAGGTCAGGCCGCGCGCGTCGCGCGAAGCCGGGTCAGTCTCCGCCGGGGCGACGCCGTCCGCCAAGTCCGTCTCCAATCGAAACTCAGCCTAGATAAGCCGAACGGACCGTTCCCGTCCAGACGCGGACACCGGTTGGCCTTGACCGCGCCATGGAGGGCCTTCAAACGCTTTGGAAGTTCACCAGCAGGAGTTCCCCCGTGTCCCTGACCAAGCTTCTCGCCCTGGCGGCCGGCGCCCTTGCGTTGTCCCTGGCCGTCGCCGAGCCCGCGCTCGCCCAGTATACGCCCCAGCCCGGATCGGCCGCGGCCAGCACGGACCGCCCGGCCGACGCCCAGGAAGCCCAGCCCGAGTCGAACCGCGCGACCCGCACCCGGGACCCGCGCGGCCGCCGGAACCGCGATCAGGCCCCGCAGCCCAGCGCCGAGGAGGTCAAGACCGCCGTCCGGGCCCAGCTGACGGCGGCGGGCGTGGTCTGCGAGGTCACCGAGGCCTCCCTGCTGGGCGTGAACCCCGAGCAGCAATCGCTGTACGAGGCCGTCTGCGCCTCGGGGCCCGGCTATCTGGCCCTGGCGTCCACCCCGCCCCAGGTCTTCAACTGCCTGGAGCTGGCCGGCCAGGCCGAGACCTCCCGTCTCCGCGATCCGGCGGCCAACGTCGGCCAGCAGTGCACCCTTCCCGCCAACCAGAACGGCCTGGCCGTCATCGGCGGCTTCGCCCGCGACGCCGGCCTGGCCTGCACGACCGACCAGGCCGCCGCGATCGGCAAGAGCGCCGCCGGCAACCTCATCTACGAGGTCGGCTGCTCCGAGGGCGTTGGCTACTGGGTCGAGAAGCTCCAGGACGGCTGGAAGACCACTCCGTGCTGGGACCTGGCGCTCTCGAACACGGCCTGCCGCTACACCACGCCCGCCGAGGTGCTGGCGTCGTGGCGGGGCGTCCTGGCCGACTCCCCGGCCGCGCCCTGCGACGTCCAGCAGGCCCGCCGCGTCGGCCGCGACGCCCAGGGGCTGACGGTCTACGAGGTCAAATGCACCGCCGGCGACGGCTATTTCGTCCGCGTCGACGCCGCCTGGAAGGCGCAGCAGTTCCACCCCTGCGCCACCGCCCAGAACATCGGCGGAGGCTGCACCCTGACGCCGGCTCCCGCCGCCGCGCCGGCGACGTCCGAACAATAGCCGGTCCTCCGGGGCCCGATGAACGACGCCCCGGAGTTCGCTCCGGGGCGTTTTCGTTTGGGCGATGCCCGCTTCACAGACGGCCCCGATGCGCCGTAAGCATGGCGCATGCGCATCGCCACCTGGAACGTGAACTCGGTCAACGCCCGCCTGCCGACGGTGCTGGCGTGGCTGGAGGCCGCCCGGCCGGACGTGGTCGGCTTCCAGGAGATCAAATGCCTGGACGAGAAATTCCCGCGGGAGGCCTTCGAGTCGCTCGGCTACAATGTCGAGACCAACGGCCAGAAGACCTACAACGGCGTCGCCCTGCTGTCGAAATATCCCCTGTCCGACGTGCGCCGCGGCCTGCCCGGCGTCGACGCCTCGGGCTTCGAGGCCGAGTTCGAACAGGCGCGCTACATCGAGGCGGTGATCGAGGCCCCCCGTCCCGTTCGCATCGGCTGCCTCTACCTGCCCAACGGCAATCCGATCGGGACCGAGAAATTTGCCTACAAGCTGGCGTGGATGGACCGGCTGCAGGCCCATGCGAAGGATCTGCTGCGGCAGGAAGAGGCCTTCACCCTGTGCGGCGACTACAACGTCATCCCGACGCCGGAGGACGCCCGGAACCCGTCGGCCTGGGTCACGGACGCCCTGTTCCAGCCCGGGAGCCGGGCCGCCTTCCGCGCCCTGCGCCATCTCGGCCTGTCGGACGCCGGCGAACTGGGCAAGCAGCCGCCCGGGACCTTCACCTTCTGGGACTACCAGGCCGGGGCCTGGCAGCGCGACCACGGCATCCGCATCGACTTCCACCTGCTCTCGCCCCAGGCCGCCGACCGCTTCGTGGGGGTCGAGACCCATCGCGACGCCCGCGACATGGACAAGCCTTCGGATCACGTCCCCGTCGTCGTCGAACTGGAGGACTAGGACGTGATCCCGAAAAGTGTGAGCGGTTTTCGGACGAGATCACGTCCCGGTATGATGCTGGACCTCGATTCACGGCATCAGTGGAACCGCGAAGCGGTTCCCCCTCAGCCGATCGAGGTCTAGCCGTGGCCGACGCGCTCCGGGTCATCCTGCTGGTGGCGCTGGCGGCGGCGGCCCTGACCACGGCCGCCCTGGTCCTGGCCTGGTGGATGGAACCCGTCCGCCGCATGCGCCGGGCCCTGCTCAAGTCGCTCGGCGCCACGCCGGAGGCCGAGGCCCTGTCGCCCGCCGAGGGCCGCGCCGCCGGCCTCGACTTCGACGGCGCCCAGGTCGCCGTGCTGTGGAACCGCGGCGGCTCGGGTCTGGTCTACGCCTTCGAGGAGATCGAGGGCGGCGAGATCATCGTCGACGGTCATGTCGTCGCCCGCGTCCGCCGCGGCGAGGCCCGCAAGGCGCTGGACCTGATGGCCCCCGACGCCGAACAGGTGGTGCTGCGGCTGATGTTCGCCGACGCCCGCCACCCCGAGTTCGAACTGGCCCTTTGGGACGCCACCCTGCCGGTCCAGACCAGTTCGCCCGGCGAGGCCCTGAGGCTCGGCCGCCGCTGGCTGTCGCATCTGGAGGCGCTGCTGAAGGGGTGACCCAACGGATGATTTGGGTCCGGCCATTGCCGCTCCACGGGGCGGAGGGCTAGAACCCCCCATCCCCGTTCCCGAGTTCCCGAGGAGCCCCCGTGGCCCGCCTGTTTGACGCCTACATCATCGCCGACTGGACCGCCGCCGAGGGCAGGAAGCTGGGCGAAGGTTCGGTGTGGCTCGGCGTGGCCAAGCGGGACGTGCGGTTCCG
This sequence comes from Brevundimonas sp., assembly GCF_030704825.1. Lineage (GTDB taxonomy): Bacteria > Pseudomonadota > Alphaproteobacteria > Caulobacterales > Caulobacteraceae > Brevundimonas. The sequence goes on from NZ_JAUYNX010000011.1 coordinate 10,775, forward strand.
CCTCTATACCGAGACCCACAATGTCGCGACCCGGGCCGAGGGCGAGGCCCTGCTGGCCTCCCTGCTGGCCGAGCACCGCAAGCGCGGCGACCGGGTGCTGGTCGGGTTCGACTTCAATTTCGGCTTCCCCGCCGGCACGGCCGCGCGGCTGAAGCTGACGGGAACGCCATGGTCGGCGATGTGGAAATTCCTCGCCTCCAACGTGGTCGACAAGGCCGACAACACCAACAACCGTTATCAGGTCGCGGCCAAGATCAACCGGCTGATGACCGACGAGGCCTGGCCCATGTGGGGCGCTCCGGCCAATCAGGCCCAGCGCTGGCTGACCACGACCAAGCCGCCGGCCGGCGCGGGCGCGGACATCCCCGAGTACCGCGCCACCCAGACCGCGGTGCGCAAGGGCAGGCTCCAGCCCAAATCGGTCTGGCAGATGCACGGCGCCGGCGCGGTCGGCGGGCAGACGCTGGTGGGCGTGCCGGCCGTGCGCCGCCTGCTGGAGACGCTCGGCCCCTCGGGCGCCGTCTGGCCGTTCGGCACCGGCTGGCGGGCGCTGGAGCCGGCCGATGTCGAGCCCCTCTCGGCCCTGGTGGTCGAGGTCTATCCGTCGATGTTCGACGTGAAGCCCGCACCGGGCGAGTTCAAGGACCAGGCCCAGGTCCGCCTCACGGCCGAGCATTTCGCGAAGCTGGACGAGGCGGGAAGCCTGTCCGCCGCCTTCGCCCCGCCCAGGGACGCGGACGAGGCCCTGATCGCGAAGGTCGAGCAGGAAGAGGGCTGGATCCTGGGGGCCTGACGGCTGGGCCGGCCCCTGATCATCGCCCATCGCGGCGCTTCGGGCGAACGGCCGGAGCACACCCGCGCGGCGTATGAACGGGCCATCGAACAGGGCGCCGACTTTATCGAACCCGATCTGGTGATGAGCCGGGACGGCGTGCTGATCGTGCGCCACGAGAACGAGATTTCCGGCACGACCGACGTCGCCGCCCGGCCGGCGTTCGCCGCCCGTCGCGCGACCAGGACCGTCGACGGCCGGTCCGTGACCGGATGGTTCGCCGAGGACTTCACCCTCGCCGAGCTGAAGACGCTGCGCGCCCGGGAGCGCCTGCCCGAGCTGCGGCCCGCCAACACGGCCTTCGACGGGCGCGAGCCGATCCTGACCTTCGACGAGGCGCTCGACATCGCCGCGGCGGCGGGCGTCGGGATCGCGCCCGAGCTCAAGCATCCGTCCTGTTTCGCCGCCCTCGGCCTGCCGATGGAGGACGCCTTTATCGGGGCGCTGGAGCGACGGGGTTTGACGGGTCCGGACGCCCCGATCCTGATCCAGTGTTTCGAGGTCGGGACGCTGCAGCGCCTGCGCCACCGGATCGCCGCGCCGCTGCTGCAACTGGTCGCCGCGTCCGGCGGCCCGTTCGACCGGCCCGACCTGACCTTCGCCGCCATGACCACGCCCGAAGGCCTCGCCGGGATCGCCGGATACGGCAGCTGGATCGGCGCCGACACAGCCCTGATCGAACCGGCGCCCGACGCCCCGACCGCCCTGATCGCCGACGCCCACGCCGCCGGCCTGAGGGTCGCCGGCTGGACCTTCCGCGCCGAGAACGCCTTCCTGCCGGAGGGCGACCGGATCGGCGACGCCCCGGCGGCGCACGGGCGGCTGAGGGAGCGGCTGGCCCGGTTCGCGGCCCATGGGCTGGATGCGGCGTTCATGGATCAGCCGGATCTGGCCAACCGCTGACCCGGATCAGGACTTTCGCCCCGGACAGGCCGCCCTTCTCGCCCCCGAAACCCGCCCTTCCCGTCCCTCATGAAAATTTTCTTCCTGGCGCCCGTTCCAGCGGCCGTAAAATACCCGTGTCGATCTCCGGATCGCCGCCAGGTCTTTGACAATCCAGCCTCCACGCCGCGACCGCCCAGGCGCGGCGACACACCCGAACGCCCGGACGCGTGTCCTCAAAGGGGCGAGAGTAGCGGAATTCGCATTTTTCGGTCGAAGCGAGACTCTCGCCCCATTCCTTCTCCCCTTGCGGGAGAAGGTGGCAGCCGAAGGCTGACGGATGAGGGGTCGCACAAGCGGTTCCGGAGAGCGATCGCCCCCCGCCAGATATCCTTCCGGCGGAATGACCCCTCATCCGACCCGCTTCGCGGGCCACCTTCTCCCGCAAGGGGAGAAGGACGCTGATTTACCCCGCGACCTGGCCGAAGTCCGCCACCCGGCCCATGACCGCACGGACCCGGCCCAGCAGTTTCAGGCGGTTGTCGCGTTCCGCGGCCACGTCGGAATTGACCATCACCTTGTCGAAGAAGGCGTCGACCGGCGCGCGCAGCAGGGAGAGCTGACGCATGGCCTCGGCGAAGTCCTCGGTCTCCAGCGCCTTGCCGACCTCGAAGTCCGCGCCGGCGACGGCGAGGATCAGCGCGACCTCCTGGGCAAGCGCGCCCTCGCGCACGGCCGGTTCGCCGGTCGGCACGGGGCCCTTCTTCTCCTCGGCCCTGAGGATGTTGGACGCCCGCTTGTACCCGGCCAGCAGATTGGCCCCGTCGTCCGTGGCGAGGAAGCCGTCGAGGGCCTCCACCCGCCGCACGATGCGGACGAGGTCGTCGTCCCCCAGCGCGAAGACGGCATCGACGAGGTCGTGGCGCTTGCCCTGATCGCGGAGGAGCACCTTCAGACGGTCGGCGAAGAAGGCGAGGAGGTCACCGGCTCGCGGATCGTTGCCATTTGAATTTCGAACTGTCGCTCGTCCCGCCGCAAACGACCCCCCAGCGGCGCGTCGCTCAGCGACATGTCGTTGGAAGGTGCCTTCATCCACGCGGTCATAGGCCGTGGTTGCAAGGGAAAGCAGTCGGGCCCGCATGCCGGTCTCCAGCACCAGCCGGATCACCCCCAACGCCGCCCGTCGCAGGGCGAACGGGTCCTTCGACCCCGTGGGCTTCTCATCAATGGCGAAGAACCCGACCAACGTGTCCAGCTTGTCCGCCAGAGCCACCGCCACCGTCAGCGGCGCGGTCGGCACGGAGTCCGCCGGCCCCTGCGGCTTGTAGTGATCGCGGACGGCGTCGGCGACGGCGTCCGGATGGCCGAAGGCGCGGGCGTAGTAGCCGCCCATGACGCCCTGAAGCTCCGGGAACTCCCCGACCATGCCGGAAGCCAGATCGGCCTTGGCGATCCGCGCGGCGGCCTCGGCCTGATCCGGGTCAGCCCCCACCAGCGGCGCGATCTCGCGGGCCAGCGCCGCGATCCGCTCGACCCGCTCGGCCAGCGTCCCCAGCTTCGCATGGAAGGTCACCCCCTCCAGCTTCTTGGCCCAGACCTCGAACCCGGTTTTCAGGTCCTCGTCCCAGAAGAAGCGGGCATCATCCAGACGGGCCGACAACACCCGGCTGTTGCCGGCGGCCAGGGCCTTGCCCCCGTCGGTCGCCTCGACATTGGCCACGACCACGAAATGCGGGGCCAGCCCGTGCGTCCCCGGATCGCGCACGGCGAAATATTTCTGGTGCGTCTTCATCGACAGCCGGACCACCTCGGGCGGCAGGCTGAGGAAGGCCGGGTCCATGTCGCCGAGGATCGGCGTCGGCCATTCTGCGAGGCCGGCGACCTCGTCCAGCAGGCCGTCGTCATCGACCAGCGCGAGGCCCCGGTCGGCGCAGACCTTCCGCGCGCCCTCGAGGATGCGCAGCTTGCGGTCGGCGACGTCGAGGATGACGTGGTTGGACTCCAGCTGGCGGCGGTAGTCGGCGAAGTCGCGGATCTTCAGCGGTCGCCCCGTGCCCATGAAGCGATGGCCTTCGGTCGCGTCGAAGGTCTCGATCCCCTGAACCCGCCCGCCCAGATCGGGCGAACCGTCCGCCACGGTGAAGGGCACGACCTTGCCGTCGAACAGGCACAGGATGCGCTTCAGCGGCCGCACCCAGCGCAGCGTCCCGTCGGCCCAGCGCATCGACTTCGGCCACGGAAACCCGCGGATGATCTGGTCGACCATGCCCGGTATCAGAGCGGCGGTGGCCTGGCCCTGGCTGCGGAGGACGGCGAAGAAGACGCCGTCGCGCTCGACGAGCTGGTCCTTCGTCAGGCCGGTCTTGCGCAGGAAGCCGTCCAGCGCCTGTTCCGGCGCATTGGCCCGCGGCCCCTTGACCTCTTCCTCCCGGTCGGGCGTCGCCGCCGGCAGCCCCTCGACCACCAGCGTCAGCCGCCGCGGCCCGGCGAAGGTCGTCAGGGCGTCATACGTCAGCCCGGCGGCCTTCAGCCGTTCGGCGGCCATGCGCTCGAGATCGCGCGCGGCGCCGCCCTGCATGCGGGCGGGGATTTCTTCGGAAAATAGTTCGAGGAGAAGCTGGGGCATCTAGTCCGAAGTCGGTTCAAGCGGAGTGTCTGAGAGGTAGGCGCGCATGCGCCGGGCGTCCTCGGGCGGCAGGTCGGACAGCATGGCCCGGCCGGTGAAATTGCCCCACATCCGGTCGTGGCGGACATAGGTCCAGTCCGAAATCTGGTTGGCCTCGAACAGGACCGGCGAGCCCTGGACCATGCCCGGCAGGCGGCGCGGGTGGTTGTACAGGCGTCCGGCGAAACCGTCCGGGGTGACCGTCACCCCCTCGACCCAGATGTGCTCGCGCCCGCCGTTGCTGGCCGGCAGGGCCACCTTCAGCATCTCGCCGCCATTCGGTTCGCCGGCCGACAATCGCGCCCAGAAGACCGGCAGCGTGCGCCGCGCCTCCTCGATGGCGGCGTTCATCTCCGTGTCGCCGGACTGGTAGTCGATGAAGGCCTCGCCGTCCTGGGCGAAGGCCGGGACCGCGACGGCGGCGGTCAGCGAAAGGGCCGCGACGGCGGCCAGACAGATACGGGCGATCATGATCGTGCTCTCTCCTGCTCAACCCATTCGGTGGCGCAGGCTTTGCACAGGTCGCGGATGCGGCCGATGTAGCTCTGACGTTCAGCCACCGCGATGGCGCCGCGAGCATCCATCAGGTTGAACAGGTGGGATGCTTTCAGGACCTGATCATAGGCCGGCAGCACCAGCGCCTGATCCTGCGGACCCTTCATCGCGAGAAAACGTGTGACCTCACCGACCATGTCCTCGAACCGGCGTTTCAGCCCGTCGACGTCATAGCCGTGAAAATTGGCCTCGGACTGCTGGCGCTCGTTCTCGAGGAAAACCTCGCCATAGGTCAGGCCTTCCCTGGTGAACTTCAGGTCGTAGACGTTGTCGACGCCCTGGACGTACATCGCCAGACGCTCCAGCCCGTAGGTCAGCTCGCCCGAGACCACATCGACCTCGATGCCGCCCACGCCCTGGAAATAGGTGAACTGCGTCACCTCCATCCCGTCGCACCAGACTTCCCAGCCCAGTCCCCAGGCCCCGACAGTCGGGTTCTCCCAGTCGTCCTCGACGAAGCGGATGTCGTGCAGCTTCGGATCGATGCCGATCGCCTTCAGCGAGCCGAGGTAGAGGGCCTGCAGGTCGTCGGGGTTGGGCTTCAGGATGACCTGATACTGGTAATAGTGCTGGAGGCGGTTGGGGTTCTCGCCATAGCGGCCGTCGCCGGGGCGGCGGCTGGGCTGGACATAGGCGGCCTTCCACGGGCGCGGGCCGAGGGCGCGCAGAACGGTGGCCGGATGCAGGGTGCCGGCGCCGACCTCGATGTCATAGGGCTGGAGAATGGCGCAGCCCTGATCGCCCCAGTATTTGTGGAGCGTCAGGATCAGGTCCTGGAAGGCGAGCGGTTCGGGGGTCACGGCGGGCTTTTTCGTCCGGGGAAGAAGGCGGCGGACCCTAGACGGGCGGCCTTGGCCGGGCAAGGCGAGGCCAAACCGTTCCTTAAGCGCCGAGGGTGCATTCTGCACCCATGAAGCTGATCGACCAGATGCGCCGGCGTGCCGCGCGCTATCTCGACATCGAAGCGGTGACCATCGCGCCGGCGCGCGGCGCATTCTCGCTGAGCTTCGACGACATCCCGGCCAGCGCCTGGACCGAGGCGGGGCCGGTGCTGGCGGAACATGGGGTCAAGGCGACCTACTATGTCTGCGGCGGCCTCGCGGGCGGCCGCAACATGGACCGCGACCAGTTCGAGGTCGAGCATCTGCAGGCCCTGCACGCGGCGGGGCACGAGGTCGGTTGCCACACCTTCGGCCACACCAGCGCGCTGCGGATGGACGCCGACGCCCTGCGGCTGAGCCTCGACGCCAACGCCGCCTGGGTGGCCGAACGGCTGGACGGCTATCGCATGACCACCTTCGCCTGGCCGTTCGGGGACGCGACGCTGGGAGCCAAGCGGGTGGTGCGCGAGCGGTTCGATCTGGGCCGGGGCGTGCGCGACGGGGTCAACGCCGGGCGTGAGGATCGGGCGCTGATCCGGTCGATCGGACTGGAGAGCCGGCGCCTGCCCGGCTACGACCTCGAGGGGCTGATGGCGGAGGCGGCGGCGCGGCGCGGCTGGCTGACGGCCTACGGGCACGACGTCTCCGACCGGCCGACGGACTATGGCTGCACGCCCGACGACCTGGACCGGTTGCTGCGGCTGGCGAAGGCGGCGGGGCTGGAGGTGCTGCCGGTCGGGGCGGCGTGGGGCCGGGTCACAAAATAATCCGGGAACAGATCAGGCCGCTTCGGCCATCTCCGCGGCCTTGCGTCCATCCGCCCATCTGATCAGCGCGGCGCGAGGCCAGGCGACGATCCACGAGCGGGCCGTGTATTCGCCCTTTTCGATCAGGGCTGCGCGGGTCGGGGAACTGGTCGCGGCGCGCTGGGTATGGATGTCGCCGGGCCCCTGATGGATCATGAAGGCGCCGTGCTTCAGCGGATTGACCCGCAGATAGGCGAGACGCGGGCTGATCTGCTCCAGCGGCGGATCGTAGAACCAGGACGAGCCGAGCATGCCGGCCATCTCCGGGCGGCGTTTGAGGATCTCCGCGGCCGTCGCCCAGGCGCGGTCCCAGCCGGCCTCGTTGAAGTCGGACAGTTCGCGGCTTTCGGTATGCACCTCCAGCCAGGGCTTCCAGGCCTGGGCGGCGGCGTAGGCCGGGATCACCGACCAGCCCCAGCCCTCGCGGGCGTGGCGCAGGATCTGGCCCGGCCCCATCGGCGAGGACAGGTCGATCATCTGGGTGCGGGCGCCGGGCACGCTGAGAACCAGCGAGATGCGCACGTCCTTGGCCCAGAAGTCGCGATCATAGGGGTCGGCGGCGGCGGTCAGGAAGTCGGCGAGGCGCTGGATCCATTCCGGATAGAGCTCCATGACCGCGGGCGGCATGTTCGCGGCCGGAACCCGGGCCGGCATCTCCAGCGCCCAGATGGCGACGAGGGCGCGGCGATGGTCGTCGGTCAGGGCGCCGCCGAAGGCTTCGGCCAGCGCCTCTTCGGCGCGATGGCCGGGCTGGTCGAAATCCCAGTGCGGAGCCGAGGCCGCGGCGGCGTCCGCAGCGGCGTCCTTCAGGGCGTGGAGCCGGGCGCGGTCTTCGGCCGGCACGCGGGCCAGCACGGCTTCGAAGGCGGCGATCTGGTCGGGCGAGAGCGTTTCCATGCCCGACAGTCTGGCAGACACCGGTTTGCCGACGGTTAAGGCTGGAACAGGCGAAGGCGGCGGCCCTTCCGGGTCCGCCGCCTTCCCTGGCCCCCGCCCGGGTCAGTCTTTCGGCGTCGGAGCCGGATTCCCCGGATCCTCCTCGTCGTCCACCTGGCCGTCGGTCGGGTTCGGCACGGGCGGCGACTGCACCGTCGTGGTGGTGGCGGCGGGCTGGCCGGACGGCGCGGTCTCGCCTGTCGCCGGCCGGGTGGTCTGCGTCACGCCCGAACCCGGCGCCGGGGCGACGTCCGGGACGGCCGGGGCGGCCGGAGCGGGGTTGGTGGCAGCCGGCGAGGGCGAAGTCGCGGCCGGGGTTTCCCCCGGCAGGGTCGGCGGCGTCGGCACCGGCGCCTCCTCGACGGCGGCCTCGTCGGCGGGCGTCGGGGCCTCCTCGTCGCCCACGGCGACCATGGATTCGGCCGGGTTCAGCACCTTGTCGATGGCGAAGATCGCGCCGTTCGAGGCGTCGATGTCGGCGCGGGTGACCATGGCGCCGTCGACCCGAAGCGCCTCGCCCGTGCCGTCCAGCAACACCCGGGTGCGCGACGCGGTCTCGACCCCGCCCCGGGCGCCCCGAATCTGGGCCGAGGACACGTCGGCGACGATAACATGGTAGAGCAGCAGACTGCGCAGTTCCGCGGCGTTGGCCGGGTCCATCAGCCGCGCCCGCTCGGCTTCGGGCAGGGCGGCGAAGGCTTCGTCGGTCGGCGCGAAGATCGACACCGCGGGGCGCGACTTCAGGGTTTCGGTCAGCTGGGCGCGGTCCAGCGCGGCGAGCAGGGTGGTGAAATTGCCCTGGGCGGTCAGGACGTCGATGACGTTGTTCGCCTGGGCCGGCGTGGCGGCGGCGACAGCCTGCGCCGGAACCGCCGGCGCGGCGGGTTGGGCCGGAACCGCGCTCGTGGTCGCCGGCTCCGCCGGAGTCGCCGGCGTGGCGGGGGTGGCGGGCGTGGCCGGGACCGGCGACGGAGCCGGCGGCACGAGCGGATCCTGGGCGAAGGCGGCAGACGCGAGGGCGGTCGCGGCGGCGGCAGACAGCAATCCGAGGCGAAGCATGACAGTATCCCTTTCTGAAACGGAAGGCCGCAAAGGGAGGTCAAGCGCGGCCGTAAGCAACCAACACTATCAGGTGGAAAACCCAGCCGACCCGGCGGTTCCAATTCCTCGGGAATGATTGTGGAGATCGCTGTTTGAACCGAATCCGCATGAAGAAGATTCGCGTTAAGCTTCGCCGTGTCGGCGAACAGCCTGGCTTTATCTCAATTCAGCCGGGGGGACGCCAGTCTCGTGGACACAACCCACCAGTCGGGACGCGAGGCCGCCAGGAGGCGGGCGGCCTCGTCGGCCGCCGCCGCCGTGGCGAACAGGGCGAAGACGGTCGCGCCCGATCCGGACATCCGCGCCAGGCGCACGCCGGGCAGGGCTTCCACCGCCGCCAGGGCCTCGCCGATGACGGGCTGGAGCGCGACGGCCGGCGCCTGCAGGTCGTTGCGCTGGTCGGCCAGCCACGCGAGCACGGAGGCCGGATCCCAGCCGGAAGGCGGCCGGGGTCGATCCGCGGCCCGCACCGGCCCGGCGTCATAGGCCCCATAGACCGCGCCCGTCGGGGACGGGACCCCCGGATTGACCAGCAGTACGGGCAGGGGCGGCAGCCGGGGCTCGAAGGTCAGGCGCTCCCCCCGCCCCTCCGCCCAGGCGCTGCGGGCGTGCAGGCACATGGGGCCGTCGGCGCCCACCACGTCGGCGATCCCGGCCAGCGCCGCGTCGTCGAGGGGCAGGCCCAGCGCGTCGCGCGCCAGCCTCAGGGCCGCGCCGGCGTCGGACGAGCCGCCGCCCAGGCCGGCGGCGACGGGCAATCTCTTGTCCAGGGCGACCCTGAGCGGCGGATCGCCGACCCCCGCCGCCTCGCCGAGCGTCCGCAGGGCGCGCAGAACCAGGTTGTCGTCCCGGCCGTCCAGCGCCCCGGCGAAGGGCCCGGCGACCGTCAGCGACAGCCGGTCGGCCGGCTCGAGGGTCAGCCGGTCGCCGACGTCGGCGAAGGCGACGAGGCTTGCGAGAGGATGATAGCCGTCCGCGTCGACTGGTCCGATGTGAAGGAACAGATTGACCTTGGCGGGCGCCAGACGGGTGACCGCGGCCATGGCTCAGAGCTGGTCGGGCGATACCGACGGGACCGTCGACAGGCCGCGCGCCAGCTTCCGCTCGACCTCGGCGCGACGTTCGGCGTCGGGCTCCAGCGTCAGCACGCGGTTCCATTGCCATTCGGCCTCGCGACGGCGGCCGATCTGCCAGTAGGCGTCGCCCAGATGGTCGACAATGGTGGGGTTGGCCGGCAGCTTGTTGACGGCGCCCTCCAGGTTTTCGACGGCGGCTTCGTACTGGCCCTGCCGGAACTGGGCCCAGCCCAGGGAGTCCTGGATGGAGCCGTCCTCGGGCGAGGCCGCATGGGCCCGGGCCAGCATTTCGGCGCCCTGTTCGACCCTCCGGCCGCTGTCGACCCACATATAGCCCAGGTAGTTCAGGATGCCGGGATCCTCGGGCCGGGCCTGCAACGCCGCCCAGAGTTCGTTCTCCGCCTCGACCAGTCGACCGAGACCCTCAAGGGCGGCGCCCCTGAGAAAGCGGAATTCGACCGGCTGGCCCGGGACGTTCATCGTCGGCCGGTTGAGGATCTCCAGCGCCTCTTCGTGCAGTTCCATGTCTTCCAGCCCCGCGGCCAGTTCGAAAGCGAACGCCGGCTGGCCGGCGGCGGCCGCGTCAGCGCGCCGCAAGGCCTCCAGCGCCCGCGCCGCGTCTTCTTCCCCGGTGAAGGTGCGCGCGAGTCCTATCTGGGCGCGGGCATAGGTGATGGGATCGGCCTGGCTGACACGCCCGAAGGCTTCACGCGCCGATTCCGGTTGAGGACGCCGTCCCGCCGTGAAGCTCTGACCCAGCCGCAGGGCGGATTCGTCGCTCGGGTGCAGACTGTAGGCCAGGCGCCGATAGATGGCGGCGTAGTCATGCAGTTCCCCGGCGCTGGTTTGCATGGCGGCGAATTCCAGGGCGTCCGCCGCCCGTTCCAGATGATCCGGAGCGGCGGGAGGGCGGCCTCGAGCGGTAACCCGGGCGCGGGCGAGGACGGCCGCGGAGTCCGGATTGTCCCCGGTCAGGGCGGCGTCGTAGATCGCTAGCGCCTCGTCCCGCCGTCCGCGGCGTTCGAGGAATTCGGCGAAATCCATGGCGTACAGGAGGGAGCCGCCCGGCGTGGCCGTCAGCGTCCTGTATTCGGCCTCGGCTTCATCGAACCGGCGGCGGCTTTCCAGCAGGCTGGCGCGCTGCTGACGCAGGATCAGGCCTGCGGGGTCGGTCGCCGGAACATCGACGGCCTGCAGCGCCCTGTCCCAGTCGCCGGCGGCGCCGGCGATCGTCGGCGTCAGATAGCGGCCGGCGAGATCGAAGGGCGGAGCCAGCGGACGGGCCGTCATCATGGCCAGGCTGGCGGCGGCGTCCCCGGCCCGCAGCGTCTGAACCAGATCCACCATCCGGCCGGCGTCGACCAGATCGGGCATGCCCTCGACCATCGGCGTCAGGCGCGCCACGGCGTCCAGGTCGCCGGAGAACAGGCCGGACTTGAACGCCTCCTCGACGATCATGGGCTGCTCGGGAGTCAGGACCTGGGCTTCCGCCAGCAATTCCGCGCCCGTGGCGCGGTCGCCGCGGATGCTGGCCAGACGGCCGGACAGGTAGAGGCCGTAGGCGGACTGGCCCTCGGCGTCGCGCGGAACGGGCGACCAGACCGGGGGGATCGCGACGGCGAAGGGCGGCGCGGACTCGACCGGCCCGCCTTCCACCATGACCCCGGGCTCGCCCTCGAGAATGATCGCGGGTCCGGCGGGGGCCGGAACGGTCTCGTCCGGCGCGGGGACGACGACAGGCGCGTCCTGGGCCCGGGCCGACGATGTCGGCGAAGCCGAGGCCAGCGCCGTCAGGGCGCAACCGGTCAGGAGAAGGGCGAGGCGAGAGAGGCGCATGGCGCGACCCTCTCCGGATTATGCGGCGACGACAAGGCCTGCCGCCACCCCGGGGAGATTTTGGGCGTCACATATTCGGATAGTTGGGTCCGCCGCCGCCCTCGGGCGTGGTCCAGACGATGTTCTGCGACGGATCCTTGATGTCGCAGGTTTTGCAGTGGACGCAGTTCTGGGCGTTGATCTGGAAGCGCGGATTGCCCCCGGCCTCGTCGTACAGCACCTCGTACACCCCCGCCGGACAGTAGAGCCGCGCGGGCTCGCCGTACTCCGGCAGGTTCACCCGGATCGGGATCGAGGGATCCAGCAGCTTCAGGTGGGCCGGCTGTTCCTCGGCGTGGTTGGTGTTGGAGATAAAGACCGAGGACAGCTTGTCGAACGACAGCTTTCCGTCCGGCTTCGGATAGGCGATCGGCTTGTGCTTCGCGGCCTTCCCGGTCGACCCGGCATCGGTCTTTCCGTGCTTCAGCGTCCACGGGAGGTTCACGCGGAAGATCGACGAGAACCACATGTCGATCAGGCCCGCCGCCCCGCCCAGGGTCGTGCCCAGCTTCGACAAATAGGGTTTGGCGTTCCGGACCTGCTTCAGCTCCCGATAGACCCAGCTCTTCTCGTATGCCGTCTGGTATTCAACCAGTTGATCGCCCGAGCGCCCGGCGATGACGGCGTCATAGGCGGCGTCGGCGGCCAGCATGCCGGTCTTCATGGCGTTGTGGCTGCCCTTGATGCGGGGCACGTTCACGAAGCCGGCGGAACAGCCGATCAGAACGCCGCCGGGGAAGCTGAGCTTCGGCACCGACTGAAAACCGCCCTCGGTGATGGCGCGGGCGCCGTAGGAGACGCGGGTCCCGCCCTCCAGATGTTCGGCGATGGCCGGGTGGTGTTTGAAGCGCTGGAACTCGTCGAACGGCGACAGGAAGGGGTTCCTGTAGTTCAGGTGCACGACGTAGCCGATGGCCACGTAGCGGTCGCCGAAATGGTAGAGGAAACTGCCGCCGCCGGTGAATTCGTCCAGCGGCCAGCCGGTGGTGTGCTGGGCCAGGCCGGGGCGATGCTTCTCCGCCGGGACCTGCCACAGCTCCTTGAGGCCGATGCCGAATTTCTGCGGCTCAGCCGTGTCGCACAGGTTGTGGCGCGCCATGATGGTCTTGGCCAGGGAGCCGCGCACGCCCTCGGCGATGAAGACGTATTTGCCGTGCAACTCGATGCCGGGCTGGAAGTCGCCGGTCGGCTTGCCGTGGCGGTCGATGCCGAAGACGCCGGCGACCACGCCCTTCACCCGGCCGGACGGTTCGTCCCAGACCACGTGGCTGGCGGCCATGCCGGGATAGACCTCGACGCCCAGGGCTTCCGCCTGTTCGCCCAGCCAGCGCGCGACATTGCCCAGCGAGGCGATGTAGCAGCCGTCGTTGTGCATGATCGGCGGCAGCAGGGGCATCGGCAGGGAAGCCTGGCCCATCGGCCCCAGGATCATGAACCTGTCCTCGGCGACGGGCGTCTCCAGCGGCGCGCCGCGTTCCTTCCAGTCGGGGAAGAGCTCGTTCAGGGCCTTCGGGTCGATGACGGCGCCCGAGAGAATGTGGCCGCCGATCTCGGCCGACTTCTCCAGCACGGCGACGGTGATCTCCTTGCCGTCCTTTTCCGCCCGCTGCTTCAGGCGGATGGCGGCGGACAGGCCGGCGGGGCCGCCGCCGACGATGACGACGTCGTATTCCATCACCTCGCGTTCGACCCCGGCCAGGGCCTCGGCGGGCGGCAGCTTGTCGATCACGGCTTCCTGCCAGGCGTTCGCGGCGCCGCCTTCGATCGCTTCCTCGGCCATGGCCTGATGTCCTCGCGGTCAGTGGGGTCTCGGTGTTTTCCGCTTATCGGAAGGTGACGCAGGGGTGGTCAAGGACTATCCCTGTCCGGACCGAACCATGAGCCCGCAACCCCTCGACAGCGCCAGCGCCGAAAGCCTGCTCGCCTTCTGGCGCGACGCGGGGGTCGACGCCTGTTTCGAGGACGCGCCGGTCGACCGCACCCATGTCGCCCCGCCGCCGGCGGTGAAGGCGGTGGCGAAGGCCACGGCCTCGGTGACGGCGCCGGTCCACTCGGGGGACGCCGTGGCGGAGGCGCGGCGGCTGGCGGCGGGCGCGGACACGCTGGAGGCCCTGGGCCAGGCCATCGCCGCCTTCGAAGGCTGCCCCCTGCGCGGCATGGGAGCCAGACAGGCCGTCTTCAGCCGCGGCAATCCCGAGGCCGAGGTGCTGATCATCGGCGAGGGGCCCGGCGCGGAGGAGGACGAGCGCGGCCAGCCCTTCATCGGCAAGGCGGGCAAGCTGCTGGACCGGATGCTGGCAGAGGCGGGGCTGGAGGGTCGGGTGTTCATCACCAACACCGTCTTCTGGCGTCCGCCGGGCAACCGCACGCCGACCCCGGCCGAACAGGCCGTCTGCGCGCCCTTCGTCGAGCGCGCCTTCGCCTTGCTGAAGCCGAAGGCCGTGCTGCTGGTCGGGGCCGCGGCCTCGAAATCCGTGCTGGGAGCGGAGGAAGGCATCATGCGCCTGCGCGGGAACTGGAAGGAATGGCGGCTGGCCGAGGGGGCCGTGTCGGCTCCCGCGCTGCCGACGCTGCATCCCGCCTTCCTGCTGCGCCAGCCGCTGGCCAAGCGGCAGGCCTGGGCCGATCTGCTGTTGCTGGCGGCGCGGCTGGAAGCCCACGGCTGAGCTTGTTAACCCCCGCGACTCAAAACCGCCCCAAAAAGGGGACAAATCTTGACATGGGTCGGGGGCGGTGGCGCCTTTCTGGCCTGACGACCGAACGAACGGCGTTGAATGGCCCGAGTCGAGACGGGCGATTCAACGTTCCAAGGGGGGCCGCCGCAGTGCTGCTTGATTTCCGCCGTGCGATCTTCGCGCCGACGCTTGCCCTGGCGTTGTGCGCCGTGGCCGGCGTCGCGCACGCCGAAGAGGACGGCCGACGCGCCCTCTCCGCCCTGAGCCCGGCCGACCGTCTGAGCTACACCAGCGCCTTCGACGCCCTGCGCCGCGGCGACCTCGACGCCGCCCGGGCCTCGGCGCGGCAGGCCAATGACCGCGTCCTGCTGGGCCAGGTCGAGTTCGAACGGCTGTTTCACGCCGACTACTCAGCCACCTACGAGGAACTGGCCGCCTGGCTGGAGGAGTATGCCGACCTGCCGTGCGCCGATCGCGCCTACAATCTGGCCATGCGCCGGCGGCCGGACGGGGCGCCCGAGCCGCGGCGGCCCTCGCGCCTCGGCAGCCGGAACTGGAACAGCGTCGCGGCGGCGGGCGGCAATACCGAGGGCGACCCGTTGAAGGCCGCCCGCGTCGCCCTGAACCGCGACGACCTGACCGGCGCCGTCGCCCTCGGCGAACAACTCGGCGACTGGTGGACGGTGGGCCTCGCCCAGTACCGGCTCGGCGAATTCGGCAAGGCCACGACCGCCTTCGAGCGCGTGCTGGACAATCCGACCGAGGACGGCTGGGTGCGTTCCGGGGCCGCCTTCTGGGCCGCGCGGGCGGCGGGCCGGTCGAGTCAGCTGGACCGGGTCCAGCCCCTGTTGCGCCGGGCCGCGGCCTGGCCCGCGAGCTTCTACGGCCAGATCGCCCTGCGCCAGCTCGGCGAGGAGCCGGCCATCGAGAACCTCGGCCCGGTTCCGTACCAGCCGGCCGGCCTGCGACAGGCGTCGTACCAGCCTGACGAGCCGATCGGGGTGGACACCGACGAACTCGAGGACTTCATCCGCCAGGAACCGCGCGCGCGCCGCACCGTGGCCTTTTTTGAGGTCGGCCGCCGCCTCGACGCCCGCGACGAGCTGCGCACCGGCCTGCGCGAAGCCGTCACCGACCAGGGACGCCGCCTGTGGGCCGCGCTCGGCCGGGCGCTGGGGCCCCGGGTCACCGGCGCCGACGACGCCCGCCGCATCGACGCCGACCGCTATCCCCAGCCGGTGATCGAGCCGGAGGGCGGCTTCACCATCGAGCGCTCGCTGGTCTACGCCATCGCCCGCAAGGAAACCGACTTCAACGCCCGCGCCCGGTCGCCGGTCGGGGCCTATGGCCTGATGCAGGTGATGCCGACCACGGCCGCCGAACTGTCGGGCGACCGGGGCTTCGTCAGCGAGCCCGAACGGCTGTTCCAGCCCAACGTCAACGCCCGGCTGGGCCAGGCCTATGTGAACCGGGTGCTGGCCATGCCGGCGATCAACGGCGACCTGCTGCGGGCCGCGGCCTCGTACAACGCCGGGCCGGGACCGATGGTGGCGGCGGTGCGCAAGCTGGGCCCGGACGCCGATCCGCTGCTGCTGATCGAGACGATCGACGTGCCCCAGGCCCGCGACTATGTGGAAAAGGTCGTGGCGGCCTACTGGATCTACCAGCGCATGAACGGACGGCCGCTGAACACCCTGGACGCCGTGGCCTCGGGCGCGACGGCGATCTCGCTGGCGCTGGACTATGTGGCCCCGCCCCCGGTTCCGGCGCAGGCCGTCGAGGTGGCCTCGGTTCCGACTGTCAGCGCCAACTAGGTGATGCTGACCAGCAGCAGGGCCGGCAGGCAGCAGGCGATCACGATCAGCAGGCCGTAGACCATCAGGCTGGGGCGACGGGCGCCGGGCTGCTGGACGGGCATGGACATGGCGGACCCCTGAACGCTTCCGCGCTCGTGAAGGTCGAAACATACCGCCGTTGTCTTAAGGCGGGGTTCCGGGGTCCGGTTAACGGACCGCCAACGCCTCCGTGGACCATTCGAGGAAATCGGGCTGGGCCAGCAGGGCGTCGCGATAGGCGGCGGCCGCGCCGTCGTCGCCGTGGGCGGCGAGATCGATCTGGAAATGCCGGAACCGCGCGGCCACCGGGGTGAAGAAGGCGTCCGGCACGGACCAGTCGCCGAACAGATACGGCCCGCCGGCGCCGAACCGGGTCCGCATCTCCCGCCACAGGGCGACGATGCGGCGGATGTCCCTTGTGACGGCCTCGCCTGTCGGCGGCGGCGAGCGGTCCGGGCCGACCATGGTGTGATCCGGTCCCATGCCGCATTCGGTGCGCAGGCCCATGAAGCCGCCGTGCATCTCGCAGGCGGCGGACCGGGCCAGCCAGCGGGCGTGGGGATCGGCCGGCCACAGTTTCGCTTCAGGATAGCGTTCGGCGCACCAGACCGAGATGGCCATGGAGTCCCAGATGGTCTCGCCCTCGACCCTGAGCAGGGGCACCAGGCGCGAGGGAGATATCCGCTCGAGCTCGGCCTGTCCGGCCGGCGTATAGATGTCGATCTCGCGCACGGCGAAGTCCGCCTTGCAGCGCTTCAGCACCAGCCAGGGCCGCAGCGACCAGGTGGAGTACAGCCGGGGTCCGATGATCAGTTCCATGATCTCGCATTTAAGGACCGGAACCCAATCCGTCCAAGGGGTTCGCCGCCACTTTAAAAAAACACTGTTCCACGCCGGATGAATTCGTGTTTGGATTGCATGGACGGGAGATCACCATGAAGAGCAGCATCCTGACGCTTGCCGCGACGGCCGTGTCCATCCTGGCGGCCCCTGCCTGGGCTCAAGACCCCCAGGCGCCCTTTCCCGCGCAGACAGGGAACAACGGAGCCCGCTCGTTCAGCGGCTGGGTAGAAGACGAAATGCAGGCCATGGTGCGATCCTGCACAGGCTCGACGGGCACGCTGACGTTGGAGAGACGGGCGCTGCCATGGAGGCTGGTCAGGCGGCCCGCCACTGCCATCCCGGTCAACCTCCAGCAGAAGCTTCGGCTCGATCAGCCGCAATGGGTAATGGTGGAGACCGACAACTCCGTTAGCCGGATTTTCGCGACGATCTTCGATCGAGATCCGCGAACCGCGCCCAATCCCGGCCGGTCCTACCTCGTGCTCGACGACGGGACCGGAAGTGTCCCTGTTCCGCTCGCAGGCGAGAATCTCGTAGCCTACCAGAGCGACTGTAATACCAGTCTGTCCGCTGCCCTATCGCAGGATAGCGAGTTCAGCATAGCCGTGGCCAGCCTGAAGAATTCGCTTTCCGCGCAATACCAAGCTTCGGGGGTCTACAGGATCAATCTGGTGAGGGGTCATTTCCAGTCCCCGCTGGGAAGCGTCTTCCACGCTCCGCAACCCGGACCGAGCGAAATCGCTCCGCTGACTGCCGGAACCGCGCTTTGGCTCTGGTACTACGCCGACCCTGCGAGACGCACCCGGGCACACTACATGGTCAGCGACTTCCATGGCACAGCACTGCTGCAGCAGGCGACCTCAGACGACGAGACTGTGTTCGAAGGGGAGGCTTCCGGCGGCGCCCGGGTCGCCACGATCGGGGCATCAGCCAGCGTGCAAGGCGCCATCGGCCGCAGGAACCACCTCACGTCCCTGGTCACGGCGATTGCCTATGACCAGAACGCATCCGGCCAGCGTTGGAACATCATACCCCTTCCGTCAGTGGAAACCGCCGCCCAGATATTCGCCGACCATGCACGAGCAACGTTCGAGAGGGGCAGGTCCGATAGCACGGAACTGATCGACACCTCGGAAGTGATGCTGATCCATTCGTTTGCCGGAATTCCCCAGGCCCTTTGCGCTCCCCGATGGGAGATCTCGGAGCCTGGGCTGAGGCCGTCCGATGTTCATTTCGATGTCGCGTCGAGACTTTGCCTCTTCGAAACAGTTTACACGCCCACGGCGTCCATGGTCGCCAATGGAGGCAATCTGACGTTCTCCTTCCGGTGGAAATTCGGAGCGACGGCGGACGGCGCTGATCTCGTGCTGCGAACCCTGCCTGTGCCCTTCACCAGACTGGAAGCTCCGGCTATCCAACTGGAGGCAGGAGACCCCGAGCCACGCGTAGGCGACGCCGACTCAGCCGGCTATTCGTCCCTGACCTGGGCAAAGGTCTATGCGCTGACCGATCCTCAATTGGCGACCCGCAAGGTTCAGCGGATCGTCATGGAGGACTTGATGATCCTGTGCGACGGCCGCGCGCCGATCTCCGTGACAGAGAGTCCCGCCGTGATTGCCTTGGACGGCCAGACCCGGAAGGTGAACCTGACCCTTGTGGCGCAGATTCCCTATCCCGTTTCGGCTGGCGCCGGGACGGATCGCTGCCAGATCACCGGCACGGTCGAGTATATCCTGCAGAACAACCAACGGGTCACGCGAGCCTTTCCCGCGAGCAACGGCTACGTCTACGTGCCGAAAATGCCGGCTCCTCGGTCGGGTCCGGAGGCCGCAATAACTTGACTTGTGGGCATTGCCGGAAGACACCCCGCGCCCATGATCAGCCGCTATTCCCGCCCCGCCGCCGTCGCCATCTGGTCACAGGAGACCAAATACCGGATCTGGTTCGAGATCGAGGCCCACGCCGCCACGAAGATGGCCGAACTGGGCGTGATTCCCGTTGAAGCCGCCGAGGCGATCTGGGCCAAGGGCGAGGATGCGGTGTTCGACGCCGACCGCATCGACGAGATCGAGCGCACCACCAAACACGACGTCATCGCCTTCCTGACCCATGTGGCGGAGATCGTTGGCGACGAGGCGCGCTTTCTTCATCAGGGCATGACCTCGTCGGACGTGCTGGACACCTGTTTCGCGGTGCAGCTGGCGCGCGCCTCGGACCTGCTGGTCGAGGGCGTCGACCGGGTTCTGGCGGCGCTGGAGACGCGGGCGAGGGAGCACAAATTCACCCCCTGCGTCGGGCGCAGCCACGGCATCCACGCCGAGCCGGTGACCTTCGGCCTCAAGCTGGCGGGCTACCACGCCGAATTCCAGCGGGCGAAGCGCCGGCTGCTGACCGCCAGGGAAGAGATCGCCACCTGCGCCATCTCGGGGGCCGTCGGCACCTTCGCCAACGTCGATCCGGCGGTCGAGCAGTATGTGGCCGACAAGATGGGTTTGGCCGTCGAGCCGGTCTCGACCCAGGTGATACCGCGCGATCGCCACGCCGCCTTCTTCGCCGCCCTGGGCGTGGTCGCCTCCTCGGTCGAGCGGCTGGCGATCGAGATCCGCCACCTGCAGCGCACCGAGGTTCTGGAGGCCGAAGAGCCGTTCGATC
This sequence comes from Brevundimonas sp., assembly GCF_030704825.1. Lineage (GTDB taxonomy): Bacteria > Pseudomonadota > Alphaproteobacteria > Caulobacterales > Caulobacteraceae > Brevundimonas. The sequence continues at coordinate 30,389 of NZ_JAUYNX010000011.1, forward strand.
CGGGCCAGAAGGGTTCGTCGGCCATGCCGCACAAGCGCAATCCGATCCTGACCGAGAACCTGACCGGTCTGGCCCGGCTGGTCCGCTCGGCCGTGGTGCCGGCGATGGAGAACGTCGCCCTCTGGCACGAGCGCGACATCAGCCATTCCTCGGTCGAGCGCGGCATCGGGCCGGACGCCACCGTCCACCTGGACTTCGCCCTGCATCGTCTGGCGGGGGTGGTCGAGCGGTTGCAGGTCTATCCGGTCAATATGGAGAAGAACCTGAACCTGCTGGGCGGGCTGGTGCATTCCCAGCGCGTCATGCTGGCCCTGACCCAGGCGGGGGTATCGCGCGAGGACGCCTATGCGGCGGTGCAGGAGAACGCCATGAAGGTCTGGCGCGGCGAGGGCCGGTTCCTGGATTTCCTCAAGGCCGACGCGCGCGTGACCCTGCCGGCGGAACAGCTCGAGGCGCTGTTCGACCTCGGCTACCACACCAAACACGTGGACACGGTGTTCGCGCGGGTGTTCGGCGCGGCGTGAGCCTCAAGCGCGCCTTCGACCCGGTCGTCGATGCGAATACGCGCCTGCTGATCCTCGGCAGCCTGCCCGGCGACGCCTCCCTGAAGGCGGGTCAGTACTATGGCCATCCGCAGAACGGGTTCTGGCGGCTGGTCGGCGGGGTAATCGGGCTCGACCTCGTCGCCCTGCCCTATCCCGATCGGCTTGAGGCGCTGAAAGAGGCGGGCGTCGGCCTGTGGGACGTCATCGCCCGCGCCCATCGGCCAGGCAGTCTGGACGCCGCCATCCGCGACGCCGAGGCGGCGGACCTGAACCTTCTGGTGGGGCGACTGCCGCAACTTCGCGCCGTGGCGTTCAACGGCGGCACGGCGGCGCGGATCGGGCGGCGGACCCTGGGTTCCGCCCGGGGACTGAGTCTGATCGACCTGCCGTCCTCAAGCCCCGCCCACACCCGATCCCTCGAATCCAAGGCCGAAGCCTGGGACAGGCTGAAATCCTTCGTGGCCGGGCCCTGACGGAATCGCTGAAACGACAAGGGCCGCTCCATCGCTGGAGCGGCCCTTTTTCGGCAGAAGATGCTCGGGGCTATTCGGCGTTGCGGATCTGCTCGCGCGCCACCGAGGACAGCTCGTCCATCTTGCGGCGGATTTCGCCCTCGGACACGGTCAGGCCGGCGCCTTCCAGGTCCTGGGCGATCTTGCGGTAGACGTCTTCCTCGCCCGGCTGCTCGAAGTCGGCCTTGACGATGGCGCGGCCGTATTCCTCGGCCTGGTCGGCGCCCAGGCCCATCTTCTCGGCGGCCCAGAGGCCCAGCAGCTTGTTGCGCCGGGCGACCGCCTTGAACTCCTGTTCCTGATCGAGGGCGTATTTGGACTCGAAGCCCTTTTCCCGATCGTCGAAGGTGGTCATGGGCGTCGCAAGGCTCCGTTTGGGCGGCCGGAAGCGCGGCCGCGGTCGAGGTGGTCTATAGCCGCACCATGGCCGAACGCAACCGGAACCGGCCGGGTTGCGGCGACGCGGCGCGGGGCGGATCAAAACGCGGCTGGTTTGTATCGCGGGGCCGCATCCGCTAAGGGTTCCCGCGACTTTTTTCCCGCCCGCCCGCGATTCCGGATCAAGCCGCCCAGACCCCCGTCTGGCCGCGGGATTTGCGTTTCCGGCGGGCCCCGCCCGGACTCCAGATGATGAACGTCAAGCGCAAGAAGATTTACGAGGGCAAGGCCAAGATCCTATACGAGGGACCCGAGCCCGGCACCCTGATCCAGTATTTCAAGGACGACGCCACCGCCTTCAACGGCGAGAAGAAGGCGCAGCTGGAAGGCAAGGGCGTCATCAACAACCGCATCAGCGAGTTCATCATGTCGCGCCTGAACGGCATCGGCGTGACCAACCACTTCATCAAGCGGCTGAACCTGCGCGAGCAGCTGATCCGCGAGGTCGAGATCATTCCGCTGGAGGTCGTGTGCCGCAACGTCGTCGCCGGCTCGATGAGCCAGCGCCTCGGCATCGACGAGGGCACGCCCCTGCCCCGCTCGATCATCGAATTCTATCTCAAGAAGGACGAGCTCAACGACCCGATGGTCACCGAGGAGCACATCACCGCCTTCAACTGGGCCACGACCCAGGAGCTGGACGACATTCTGGCCATGACCGTGCGGGTGAACGACTATCTGTCCGGCATGTTCGGCGCCGTCGGCATCACCCTGGTGGACTTCAAGATCGAGTTCGGCCGGGTGTGGGAGAACGACTTCAGCCGGGTCATCCTGGCCGACGAGATCAGCCCCGATTCCTGCCGCCTGTGGGACACCAACACAGGCGAAAAGCTGGACAAGGACCGCTTCCGCCGCGATCTGGGCAATGTGATCGAAAGCTACACCGAGGTGGCCCGCCGCCTCGGCATCATGAAGGACATGCCGACCGTGATCCAGGGGGGACTGCACTGATGGCCAGGGTCAAGGTTCACGTCTTCCTCAAGCCCGGCGTGCTGGACGTCCAGGGCAAGGCGGTCGAAGGCGCCCTGCACGGTCTGGGCTGGGCCGATGTGTCCAACGCCCGGGTCGGCAAGCTGATCGAGTTCGACCTCGGCGAGGGCGTCGAGGACAAGGCCGCCGAGGTCAAACGCATGTGCGAGACCCTGCTGGCCAACACCGTGATCGAAAGCTACCGCATCGAGGTCGCGTGAAACGGCTGATCCAGTTCTCGATCGCGGCCTTCGTCCTGGTCGGCGTGCTGATCTTCGCGACGGCCCTGGCCGGCGGGCTGACCGACGATTCGGCGTTCACGCCGGCGGCGAAGCAGGCGGCCCACTAGCGACGCCGGCCGCTATCGTGCGTTAGGATTAGTCCCGACCGCAACGAGGAGCGCGCCATGACCTTCACCGTCACCTCAACGGGCTTCGCCGACGGCGGCCCCCTCCCCGACGCCCAGGTCCATGCAAAGGGCAACCGCTCCCCGCAACTGAGCTGGTCCGGCGCGCCCGAGGGCGTGAAGAGCTTCGCCGTCACCTGTTTCGACCCCGATGCGCCGACCGGTTCGGGCTTCTGGCACTGGACCGTGGCCAACATCCCCGCCGATGTGACCGAACTGGCCGAGGGCGCCTCGCCCGCCGGCCTGCCGAGGGGCGCGGTCGAGGGCCGGACCGATTTCGGCGAGCCCGGCTTCGGCGGCGCCGCCCCGCCAAAGGGACACGGCCCGCACCGCTACATCTTCACGGTCTTCGCCGTGGATACGGAAAAGCTGGACGTGACGCCGGAGAATTCGGGGGCGGTGTTCGGGTTCAACCTGCATTTCCACACCCTTGCGAGAGCCTCGATCACGGGCGTGTACGAGAACCGCGGCTGAGCGCGAGCTTCATCGGGAGGGCGGCATGAAGACCATCTTTCTGGCCGTGACGGCAGGCGCGCTTCTGTTGGGCCCGCCAACCGGATCGACGGCCCAGGAGGCGCCGACGACCGCTGAAGCGCCGACGGCGACGCCCGCCGGCATTCCGCTGGGCAGCGCCTGGCGACGGGCCGTGTACGCGCAGGCGAATACCCACCTCCAGCATCCCGGCTGGGGCGTGCGCCACTCGGAACGGAACTATGTGTTGGGGATGGCCCTGGCGGAGGCCGAGGGACTGACGGTCGACGCCGACGTCCTGTTCGCGGCGGCCTTCCTGCACGACTGGGGCGGGATCGCGCCGTTCGCGGTCGCCGGGATCGACCATGCCGAGCGCTCCGTGCAGTTGGCCGAGCCCTTCCTGGCCGAAGCCGGCTTCCCGATGGGGAAATTCCCGGCCGTCCGCGCCGCCATCCTGGGCCATATGTACGACAAGGAGCCGGAGGGGCCCGAGGCCGTCGTCCTGCACGACGCCGACGCGCTGGACTTCCTCGGCGCACTCGGGGCGGCCCGGCTGCTGGCGGCGACCGGCGAGCGGCCCGACTACGATCAGGCGCTGGGGCGGATCGAGCGATTCGCCGTCGACATCCCGCCGCGTCTGAAGACCGCCGCCGCCCGTGAGATGGCCGGGCCGCGCGTGGCGGGAATGACGGACTTCCTGGCCGGAGTGCGGCGCGAGACCCCCGAGGGCGCCAGACCCTGACAAGCGCGGCAAACGCTGCTACAGGGCCGCGCCATGAGCGCAGCCGTCATCGTCTTCCCGGGGTCCAACTGCGACCGCGACTGCAAGGTCGCGATCGAACGATCAACCGGCGAACAGGTCGAGATGGTCTGGCACCAGGAGACGGAACTGCCGTCGGGCCTGGACCTGATCGTCCTGCCGGGCGGTTTTTCCTATGGCGACTATTTGCGCTGCGGGGCCATGGCGGCGCAGTCGCCGGTGATGCAGGCGGTGAAGAAGGCCGCCGACGACGGGGTGGCCGTGGTCGGCATCTGCAACGGCTTCCAGATCCTGTGCGAGGCCGGGATGCTGCCGGGCGCCCTGTTGAAAAACGCCGGGCTCAAATACGTCTGCAAGCCGGTCAGCCTGACGGTCGCCAACGGCCAGACCCGTTTTACCGCCGGCTATCAGGGCCAGCGCGAGGTGGTGATGACCCAGGGCAATGGCGACGGCAACTATTTCGCCGACGCCGAGACGCTGAAGCGGATCGAGGGCGAGGGCCAGGTGGTGTTCCGCTATGTCGACAACCCGAACGGCTCGGTCGACGACATCGCCGGCATCCAGAACGCGCGCGGCAATGTGCTGGGGCTGATGCCCCATCCGGACCGGGCGTTCGAGGAGGAACTGGGCTCGGCCGACGGGGCGACCCTGTTCCGCAGTATCTTCGCCGCCGCCTGAGTCCTGGACGCCCGGGTTCTAGACGCCCCAGGCCTGTTCGCGGGCGCCATAGCCGTCGATGGCCCGGAACATGGCCGCGACCAGATCCCGCTCCTCGTCCGTCAGCTCGGGCTTCCAGACGTCGAAGATGAGGATGGTCCGATCGTGGCCGCTGTCATTGACGGCCTCGTGTTCGATGGTGTCGTCGAAGGCCCAGGCCTGACCCTCCTTCCAGTCGCGCACATCGTTGCCCACCCGGAAGCGGCTGCCCGGCGGCGCGATCAGCGGCAGGTGACAGATCAGCCGGGTGTTGATCAGGCCATGGTGCGGCGGAATGCGCGCGCCCGGCTTCAGTCGCGAGAACAGGATCGAGGGCGTTCGCCCCGGCACCCGGCACAGCGGGACCTCGGCCAGGGCCGCCAGGGTGCGGGGACAGCGGCGCGCGATGTCGGGCTGCTCCTGCCCGTCCTTCCACAGGAACAGGGCGCTCCAGTCGGCGTTCGAGACCATGCCGAGGGCGTCCCGGTTGGGCCGGTCGGCTCGCGGCTCGACATAGGGTCTGAACTGATCCGGTTCGGCCAGCAGGGCGTCCAGTTCGGCGCGAATGTCCCCCGCGGCCGCCTCGACCGCCGCCAGCCAGGGCAGGGTTTCGCGCGGCTGGAACTGGACCTGCGGCAGGCCCGGAAACAGGTAGAAGCGCGGCTCCTGCAGATACAAGCGCTTGCGCCCCGCCATCAGGTCCAGCGACAGGGCGAAGCGGTCGCTGGATGTCGCGGGATCGAACCCCGCGCCGGCGAGGCTGTCCGCCAGATGGGCCTCGAACCGTCGCGCCTGAGCCTGGACGGCCGCCTGGACGCGACGCAGGCCGGCGACCAGGTCGGGCGCTAGGCCCTTGCCGTCGCCGGCCGCGCGCAAGGCGGAGTTGTAGAAGCTGGCGGCCGCCCGCTCGTCGCCCAGCCCCGCGAGGGCGTCGCCCTTGGCGATCAGGGCCCGAAGGTCGCGCGGGTCGCGTGCGAGCGCGCGGTCGGCCGCTTCGAGATCGGCGCGGTGGCCCGGATCGGAGTTCGCCATCCAGCGATCGGAGAACGGCGCGCCGCGTCCGTCAAGGCGAAAGCGTCAGATCGCCCCGTCCCGGCTCCGCGCATCGCCCTGTCCGCCGTCCTCCCGGCCGACCGACTGGTCGAGCGCGTCCGGATCGCCCTCCGCGCTCCCGCCGGGACTCTCGACGCCGGACGCCTCCCCGGCGCGTCCGGCGATCGGATCGCGCGGGGCGGCGTTGCGATCCACGGGTTCGGACGCCCCCTTCCGGGCCGGGGTCAGGCGATCGGGATCGGTCATGGCGGGCTTCCTGGTGCGGAGGATCAACCGCCGCCGACGGTGAGCGGTTCCGCGCCGTTGAACCTTCGCCGCGCGCAGGCGTAGTCAGGCGACCCTGGTCTGGAGCCGCCATGTCCATCGTCCGTCCCACAGCCGCCCAGAAGACCCGCCGCCTGATCGTGCTGGCGGCGGCCATCTTCGCCGTGGCGATCGGCCAGTCCCAGGTCCTGCTCGGCTGGGGCCAGTCGCCCGCGGAGTTCTCGGCGGACGGCGACGCCACCTTGCGGGTGGCCGGTTATGCCTTCGCCGTCTGGGGCCTGATCTATCTCTGGCTGCTGGTCTATGCGGTGCGCCAGGCGCTGCCGTGGACCGGCGAGAGCCTGCTGATCCATCGGCTCGGCTGGCCCTCGGTCGCCGCCCTGCTGGGCATCGGCTGGTGGGTCGTGGCGGCGGCGTTCGATTGGGAGGCCGCCACCGTCGTCCTGATCTTCGCATCGCTGGCGGCGCTGCTGCTTCCTCTGCTGGCCAACGCCGGCGCCATCCGCGCCTTGCCACGCTTCGATCGCGACCGGCTGATGACGGTCTGGCCGCTGGCGATGCTGGCCGGCTGGCTGACCGTGGCGGCGCCGCTGAACCTGATCACGGTGGCGACGGGCGACGGCGCCCTGCCCGACACCCTCTCGCCCACGGTCTGGGCTATCCTGGCCATGGTCGGCGTGAGCGCGGCGGCCCTCGGCGTCACCCAGCGTCTGCGCACCCTGGCCTATGGCCTGCCGATCGCCTGGGGCCTGGTGGGAGCCTTCACCGCCGAGCAGGCGCGCAATCCCATGCTGGCCTATGCCGCCCTCGCCGCCGCGGTGGCCGTCCTCGTCGGGGCGGTGGCGCTGGCCTTCCGGCTGCGGTCCGGCGTCGAACGGCCGTCCGCCTAGCCGCTCCCGGCGTCGGCCTGGTCGTCATTGGCCGCCTGCCGGGCGGCGCGCTCGGCCGCGGCGCTGGCCCCGGCGTCGTCGGCGGCGATCTCCGGCGCGTCCGGGTCCCCGGGCGTGGCGGCGGGGTCGATGGGCTGATCCGGCATGACGGCTTCCTGCGGCTCCTGCCGGATTCAATGACGGACCGGCCACGATGTTCCGCGCAATGGCTGACACGACTCCGTTCAACGGCTAGAAGGCGCGCCCATGAGCGCTCCCGAAAAGACCATGGCCGAACTGGCCGCCGAATACGGCCTGGCCCCGAACGAATATCAGGTGGTCCTCGACCGGCTGGGGCGAGAGCCCAACAACGTCGAACTGGGCGTGTTTTCGGTGATGTGGTCCGAGCACTGTTCGTACAAGTCGTCGAAAATCCACCTGGGCAAATTCCCGACCAAGGGACCGCGCGTCATCTGCGGGCCGGGCGAGAACGCCGGCGTCATCGACATCGACGACGGCGACGCCTGCATCTTCAAGATGGAGAGCCACAACCACCCCTCCTACATCGAGCCCTACCAGGGCGCGGCGACGGGCGTGGGCGGCATCATGCGCGACGTCTTCACCATGGGCGCGCGGCCCGTAGCCCTGCTCAACGCCTTGCGCTTCGGCGACCCGTCCCACGAGAAGACGAAGCGGCTGGTCAAGGGCGTGGTCTCGGGCATCGGCGGCTATGGCAACTGCGTCGGCGTGCCGACGGTGGCGGGCGAGACCAATTTCCACCGTGGCTACAACGGCAACATCCTGGTCAACGCCATGTGCGTGGGCGTCGCCAGGGCCGACGCCCTGTTCTATTCGGCCGCCCCGGCCCCGGGCCTGTCGGTAGTCTATTTCGGGTCGAAGACCGGCCGCGACGGCATCCACGGCGCGACCATGGCCTCGGCCGAGTTCGATGAGGATTCGGACGAGAAGCGGCCGACCGTGCAGGTCGGCGATCCGTTCGCCGAGAAGCTGCTGATCGAGGCGACGCTGGAGCTGATGGCCTCGGGCGCCGTGGCGGCGATCCAGGACATGGGTGCGGCGGGCCTGACCTCGTCTTCTGTGGAGATGGCCGGAAAGGGCGCGGTGGGCATCGAGCTGAACATGGACGCCGTGCCCCAGCGCGAGGAGGGCATGACCGCCTATGAGATGATGCTGTCGGAAAGCCAGGAGCGGATGCTGGCGGTGCTGAAGCCGGGCCGCGAGGAAGACGGCCACCGCATCTTCAAGAAGTGGGGTCTCGACGCTGCCGTCATCGGCATGACCACCGACACCGGGCGGCTGGTGCTGAAGCATCATGGCGAGACGGTCTGCGACGTGCCGCTGGCCCCCCTGTTCGACGACGCGCCGCTGTACGACCGGCCGTGGGTGCAGCCCGAGCTGCAGCCGCGCCTCGACGCCAAGGCGATTCCCGCGCCGGACAGCTGGGTCGATGCGGTGATCAAGGTGCTGTGCTGCCCCGATATGGCGTCCAAGCGCTGGATCTGGGAGCAGTACGACCGCCATGTCATGGCCGACACCCTGCAGGACTCGGCGACCGGGGCGGACGCGGGCGTGGTGCGGGTGCACGGCACGGACAAGGGTCTGGCGATGACCTCGGACTGCACCCCACGCTATGTGCAGGCCGATCCCTACGAAGGCGGCAAACAGGCCGTGGCCGAGGCGTGGCGCAACCTGACCGCCGTCGGCAGCCGGCCCATCGCCATCACCGACAACCTCAATTTCGGCAATCCGCAGCGGCCCGAGATCATGGGCCAGATCGTCCGCGCCATCGACGGCATGGCCGAGGCCTGCCGGGTGCTGGACTTCCCGGTCGTGAGCGGCAACGTCAGCCTCTACAATGAAACCAATGGCGCGGCCATTCCGCCGACGCCCACAGTCGGCGCCGTGGGCCTGCTGACCAACTACGACACGGTCGCCGGCTTCGGCGGCATGGCCGAAGGCGACGTGCTGGTTCTGATCGGCGATACGGTGGGCGAGCTCGGCTCGTCCCTCTATCTGCGCGAGGTGCTGGGCCGCGAGGACGGCGCCCCGCCGCCGGTCGATCTGGCGCTGGAGCGGGCCACCGGCGACTTCGTGCGCGGCCTGATCGAGACGGGCCAGCTGACCTGCGTCCACGACCTGTCGGACGGCGGCCTGATCGGCGCGGCGGCGGACATGGCCCTGGCCTCGGACTGCGGCGTCGAGCTGGACGCCACCTCGGCGACCCACGCCCACATCCTGCTCTTCGGCGAGGATCAGGCGCGGTATCTGGTCGCGGTGACGGACGCGGCGTCGATCGTCGCGGCGGCGCAGAAGGCGGGACTGCACGCCTCGGTGGTGGGCCGGGCCAGGGGCCGGGACTTCGCCTCAGGCAATGCGGGCGGAGACCTGTTCCGCCTGCCGCTCGACCACCTGCGCGAGATGCACGAGGGCTGGATGCCGGCCTGGCTCGAGGGCTGATGCGTCCCGTTCCGATCATCCTGCTGGCGGCCTTGACCCTTGCGGCCTGCGACGGAGGCGGCGATCCCGTCCAGCAGGCCCTGCGCGAGACGGCGGCGGCGAACCATTCCGCCGCGATCAAGGAAACCGCGACGCCCGTCGCGCCCGAACCAACCTCCATGGAACGGGCCTGGGTCGCGGAAATGGTCGAACACCATCGCGAGACGATCGCCACGGCCGACGCCGCACTGGCGCAATCCAGGGACCCGGAAGTCCGGCGAATGGCGCAGGCGGTCAGGGACGCCCGGGCCCGCGAGATCGCGGAATTGCAGGCCTGGAAGCCCGCCGCGGCGCCGGGCCAGTGACGACCGTCACATTTCCGGGCTAGGTCGGGACAGGCGCGTTCCGGAGGTCCCGATGTCCGCATTCGATTTCCTGTCCCGTCGCGGACTGCTGCTGGGCCTTGGCGCCGGCGGCGCGGCGCTGGGCACAGGGCGTCAGGCCCTCGCCGATCCGGTGTTCGCCGAATACCCGTTCCAGCTGGGCATCGCCGCGGGCGATCCCGCCCCGGACGGCTTCGTCATCTGGACCCGGCTGGCCCCGCGGCCGCTGGAGATCGGTCACGGCATGCCGTCGGCCCCGGTGCCGGTACGGTGGGAAATCGCTACGGATCGCGGCTTCTCCAACGTGGCGCGGAGGGGCGAAGCGATCGCCCGGCCCGAAATGGGTCACGCCGTGCACGTCGAGGTCGAGGGACTGGAGCCCGGGCGGGACTATTTCTACCGCTTCACCGCCGGGACCGAGCGCACCGCCACGGGCCGGGCGAAGACGGCGCCAGCGGCCGGTTTGGCCGTCGCGCGCGCCCGCTTCGGCGTGCTGGGCTGCCAAGCCTATGAGCAGGGCTTCTACACCGCCCACCGCAAGGCGGCGGCCGAGGACCTGGACTTCGTCTACTGCTACGGCGACTACATCTACGAGGGCCGCGGCAGCCGGACCTACACCGGCTCGGGCGGGACGATGGAGAACCCGCGCCAGCATCTGGGCGGCGAGACCTATTCGCTGGACGACTACCGGCGCCGCTACGCCCAGTACAAGATGGATGTGGACCTGCAGGCCAGCCACGCGGCGACGGCGTGGTTCGTGACCTGGGACGATCACGAGGTGGCGAACAACTGGGTCGGCGCCTTCGACGATGGCGTGCCGCCCGAGGTCTTCCTGCTGCGGCGGCAGGCGGCGGCCCAGGCCTTCTACGAGCATATGCCGCTGCGCCGTTCGGCCTTCCCCCGCGGAGCGGAGATGCAGCTGTACCGGCAGTCGTCCTGGGGCGACCTGCTGGATCTGAACTTCCTCGACACCCGCTCCCACCGCTCGGACCAGCCGTGCGGCGACGCCTGGGCGACGACCTGCGCCGGCGTCTCGGCGCGCGACGCCCATGTGCTCGGCGAGGCGCAGGAGGTGTGGCTGTACCGCAACCTCGACCAGTCGCGCGCGCACTGGAAGGTGCTGGCGCAGCAGATCATGATGATGGATCTGGAGCGCAAGGAAGGGCCCGAGCCGGGCTACAACCTGGATACCTGGGCCGGCTATGCGATCCCGCGCCAGCGGCTGCTGGACCGGCTGCGCGAGCGCCGCATCGGCAACACCATCATCCTGACCGGGGACGAGCATCAGAACTACGCCGGAGAGCTGTACCGCGACAGCCGCAACCCGGAGGGGGCGCCGATCGCCTCGGAGTTCGTCGCGACATCGATCAGTTCGTCCGGCGACGGGCAGGACCAGCGGGCCGACGGCCGGCGCTATCTGGCCGACAATCCGTTCCTGAAATTCAACAACGCCCAGCGCGGCTATGTCGTCTGCGATGTCACGGCGGAGCGCTGGCAGACCGAGTTCAAGGTGCTGGACAAGGTGTCGGAGAAGGGCGGGACGCTGACGACGCGGGCGACGTTCGCGGTGGCGAGCGGGGACGCGCGGGTGGTCCCGGCCTGAGGTCAGGCGGCCGGCAGGTAGTCGTTGGCCTCGACCAGCCGGAAGCCTGGCGTGGTCTGGACGAACTGCCGCAGCCAGTAGCTGTGGCCGGCGCCGTAGACGATCACGATCCGGTCGCCGGGCTTCGCCGCCTGCATCAGGCGCGCGAAGATCAGGGCGTTGCGGGTGTACCAGCGGCCATTGAGGATGGCGCCCGGCTGGGCGTCGCCGGCGCCGAAGGCCAGCAGGGCGGTGTAGAAGGTCTGGCCCGAGGCTGCGCTCTCGGGCGTGTTCATCCAGCGCAGCACGCCGCTGACGGTGTCCGTCCGCTGGCGGGTCTCCATCTCGCCGATCATCGTCGCGACCTGTTCGTGCATCGTCCCCAGCGCGGGCGACCGGCCGTTGGCCTCGGCCCAGGCCTGGACGTCCTCAAACGGAAACCAGGACGGCTGGCCTTCGCGGTCCTGTTCGTCGATGGCGTAGACCCGCTGCAGCCCGAGACGATGGGCGAGGCGATAGCCGACCTGAACCCGCTCGTCGGGATCGGTCAGAAGGTCCGCCGACGTAAACGCACGGTAGCGATGGTCCAGCATGTCGGACTGGTCCCGGGCCACCCGCTCAATGGCGACGGCCGTCGGCCGGAACCGGGCCAGGGCCTCGGCTACCGCCTCGAGCTCGGCCTGTTTCGCCGGGGTGGTGACGGAATCGATCCGGGCGTTGTGCAGGTCCTGGCCCGGATTGCCCATGTGATAGGTTCCCAGCACCATCACCTCGATCGGCGCCGGATCGGGCGTCTGCGCCATGGCGGCGGCGGGCAGGGCGAGGGCCACGAGGGCGGCGACTAGTCTCAGCATGGACGGGCTCCGGGGTCTGGAGGCGAGAGGCTCCGAGCCGCCCGTCTGGATGCACCTGGTCCGATTTTTTCCGGTAGGCTGTTTGGCGAGCGCAGCCGCGAGACCGCGCCCGCTGGTTTCGGCCTAGAGGTCGAGCCGATCCGCAAGCAGGGCGACGAGGCGGTCGGGTTTGCCGTCGAACAGGCGGTCCAGCAGGTCCTGGACCTCGCCCTCGACCCAGGTCTGGCGGTCGATGACGGCGTGATAGCGCTGCCGGCCGTCCTCCTTCACCGATTTGACGGCGCCCTTCTGCATCAGGCGATGAAGAAGGGTCTTGATGGTCGCGTCCGCCCAGGGCTGACCAGCCTTCACCTCCTCGATCAGGGAGGCGAAGGACAGCGGCCCTCGGGCCCAGATCGCGGCGAGAACCGCGCTTTCCGCTTCGGTGACGTGCAGGCGCACGGCGGTCAGGACCCCAGGACAGTTCGATCGATGCGCGCCTCGATGATCCAGTGACAGATCACGCCGACGACGCCCGCCAGCAGTCCCAGCAGGAACAGCAGGGCCGCCTCGGCGAAGCCGGGCGCCAGCACGGTCACCGGAACCGGTGCGCCGGCGTTGGCGATGCCGATGAAGCCCATCAGCAGCACGTACATCGCGCCCATGAGGCCCAGCAGCGGGCCGCCCAGCCTCAATGCCGAAACATAGGCCGACCCGCCTGACAGCCGTCGCCCCGAAGCCAGCTTGAGCACGGTCACGATCACGGCGGCCAATGCGCCGGCGACAAGCAGAAGCATGACCAGTTTCACGCTCGGCGCGGCGTCGCCGAACACATCGCCCGGCGTGAGGCCGGCCCCCGCGGCGGAGGCGACGCCGGGAGCCGCAAGGGCGACCAGAAGGATCCCCACACCGGCCCGAGAAACTCGGTGGTCAAACATGAACGACTCCTTGGCTGCAAGATTGGAAGGGAAGGCGGACGGGCCCGCCACATCGTGACTACAACTGTAAGCTAGTGAGTTTACGCTTGTAAACTCCTATGTCAAACAATACCCGACCAAGGCGTCAGGAGATTCAAACATGAAAAATGCCGGAGCCAAGAGGTTCAGCCGGATCGAGCAGGCGAGCCGACGGCGCGTTCGCTCCGAACGTGTCGAGACCGCGCTGATCGTCGCCCTGGCCTGCCTGGTGCTTTTCAAGGGCGGCCCCGCCATCGCCGGAATCGTGCTCGGCATCAGTGAGATGTTTATGGCCCTGGTGCGCCTGTCGATCCCCGCATAGCTCAGCCCGGAACAGGAATCGCCTGGCTCAGCCGTCCCCCGACGCGGATCGGCTCAACGCGGGTTGCCAGCCCGGTCCTGTCGTCCGTCTCGACATAGACGCCGCAGACCGTGGCCGGGCCGTGGGCGGGGACGTAGCGTCCGCCCGACAGGCGGGTGGTGAAGCGCCGCAGCGGCTCTTCCTTCTCGTTGCCGATGACGCTGTCGTAGTCACAGCAGCCGCCGGCGTCGGTCTGATAGGCCGTGCCGCCGGGCAGGATCTGGCAGTCGGCGGTCGGGACATGGGTGTGGGTGCCGACCACCAGACTCGCCCGGCCGTCGCAGAAATGGCCCATGGCCATCTTCTCGGACGTGGCCTCGCAGTGCATGTCGACGATGATGGCGTCGGCGGCGACGCCCATGGGGCACGACGCCAGTTCCTTCTCGACCGCGCTGAAGGGGCAGTCCATCGGGTCCATATGGATGCGGCCCAAGACGTTCATGACCAGCACGGTCTTGCCGCTGTGGGTCTCGAACAGATTGGCCCCGGCGCCGGGGGCGTCCATCAGGCGCGGATAGTTGGCCGGGCGGATCAGGCGCGGCTCGCGCACGATATAGGTCAGGGCCTCGCGCTGGTCCCAGCTATGGTTGCCCAGGGTCAGACAGTCGGCGCCGGCCATGAACAGTTCGCGCGCGGTGTTTTCCGTGATGCCGAAGCCGCCCGCGGCGTTCTCGGCGTTGACAACCACGAAGTCGAGTTTCAGGTCGCGCTTCAGGCCCGGAAGGTGATCGCTCAGGCCGTCCCGTCCGGACTTGCCGACGACATCACCGAAAAAAGCCAGACGCATATCAGATCACGCTTTCCAGACCGTCGAGCAGAAGGCTTCGGTAAGAACGCCGTGCAGCCGCTCGTCATGCACTTCGTCGGGAAGGCTGTCGATCATCTGGCCCGCATAGCAGAGGCCGATGAACCAAGGCAGGGGGCTGGCGACGCGAAGCGCGTGAAGCGTCCGATCATAGTAGCCGCCGCCCTGCCCCAGACGGTAGCCGCGCTGATCCACGGCGAGCAGGGGAATGAAGATCACATCCGGCGTCACGACCTCCGCCAGGGGGAGTGGAGCCGGAACACCCGAGGCGTCGATCTCCAGCGGATCGCCGGGAGTCCACCGGCGAAACACGAGGGGTTCTCCGACGCCGGGGGCCACCGGTAAGGCCAGATCGACATCCCGCGCCAGCAGAGCGCGCGCCAGCGGCAAGGCGCTGAGCTCCGACCCCACGGCCTTGTAGACGGCGGCGGTGAACCGGCGGCGCTTTTGCTCTTCAGCGAAACTGCCGGCGGTCTCGAACATGGTTTCGAGCAGCTCGGGGAGATGTTCGACCACCCGCTCGGCGGCGTCGGGGCGCTCGACGGCGAGGCGTTTGCGCGTGGCGCGCATGGCCGCCCGGAGTTCGCTCTTGTCAGTCATCCCGGCGCGCTCAAGCAGTGAGCCGCCGCGCGGCGAACGGGAGCGTGCTCAGAGGATAGGGGTGGCGGCGCCGCAAGAACCGTGAAGGACGTTTAAATCCTCTCGACCTGGGTAGCCAGGTGGGCGCCGTGTGCCCAGGCCCACGAGCCTGGTCAGGGACAGCTCCCTTCGAGTGAATTAAGGTCGCAAGGAAATGTTGCCTTCGACGAGGGCCGCAGCAAGACCCGCCGTCGATGAAGATAGTCGTTTGCGGCTCTCCGCGCCAGTGGCGCGCGGCCGGGCGCCGACGATGGCGGCCAGCGCGTCCTCCAGTTCCGAATGATGGAAGCGGAATCCGGTAGCCAGCGCCTTGGTCGGCACCACCCGCTGCCCGCCCAGCAGGAGCTCGTCCGCGAATTCCCCGAACGCCAGATGCAACGGCATGGCGGGAGCGGCGATCACTGCCGGACGGCTGAGCGCCCGGCCAAGGGCGCGCGACAGATCGCGGTTGGTCACGGGGGTCGGCGCCGTGGCGTTGAGCGGACCCGTCACCCGCGGCTCGGCGATGGCGTGCAGGATCAGACGCACGCAATCGTCCAGCGTGATCCACGACATCCACTGCCGGCCCGTCCCCATCGGTCCGCCCAGGCCGAATTCGAACGGGGTCAACAGGCGGGACAGCATGCCGCCCGCGGTTCCCAGAACCAGGCCGATGCGCAGGGTGACCAGCCGGACGCCCAAGGCCTCGACCGGCGCGGCCGCCTGTTCCCAGGCGTGGCACAGCCGATGGCTGAAGCAGGCCTTGGCCGGGCCCGTTTCGTCGAGCGTCCCGTCGGCGTGCAGGCCATACCAGCCGATGGCGGAGCCGCTGACCAGCACCTCCGGCCTGTGGTCAAGTCGGGCGATGAGGCGACGGACGTCGCGGGTGACATCCAGGCGGGAGCGAAGGATGCGGCGGCGCTTAGCGAGGGTCCACAGCCCGTCGCTGATCGGCTCGCCCGCCAGGTTGACGATGGCGTCGATGCGGGTGTCGGCCGCGATCCGGGCCAGATCGGTCACCACCGTGATCGGCGCGGGCAGGTCCGCGGTTTTCGGATTGCGGATCAGGGCGATCACCTCGTGCCCGGCGCCTGTCAAGGCGGCGATCAGCCGGCGGCCGATGAAACCGGTGGCCCCGGTGACAAGCACGCGGCGGCGCCCTGTCAGGGCGCGGCCCATGGCGGCAGGATCGGGCTGGACCAGGCGGTCGGAGCGTCCAGCGGCCGCGAGGTCACGCAGGCCGAAGACGAAGACTCCGGCCGCGGCGGCGCTGGCCATCAGGGTCCACAGACCGTGGGAGGCCGGCGCGAAACCTGACGAATCTCCGCTCCACCGGATCAGCAACGGCGTCAGCAGGGTGAGGATGGCCCCGTAGTTCAGCGCCAGCAGGGTGTGGGTGACCCGCTCCGAGGCCGGCAGTCGGCGGGTGCGGTCCTCCTCCACGAAGTCGATCAGGGTGATGATCAGTTCGAGGCCCAGGACGGCACCCGTGGCCAGCGCCGCGAGACCGCGGGGCTCGCTCCACCCGAGCATCAGAAAGAGGGCGGCGTAGATGAGGTTGCGGACGCCGTGAAGGCGAAGCTCGTGCTTCTGTGACGGCCGCCACGCCAGACGCTCGGTGAGCTCGTGATGGAACAGGGTGTCGAACGCGCCCATGGCGATCTGGAGCGCCACAAGGGTCCAGAGCAGATTGGTCATCTCATGCCTCATCGTCCGGGGGATCCCGGAAAATCGCGTCCTGACCAAGCAGACGGCCGAACAGCGGGTGGTCCAGCGCCAGGGTGAAGGCGAAACGGCCCTCGCCCAGATCGCGATGGGTGATGGTCAGGGCGCCGGGCTCCATCCAGCGCGGCAGGCGAAGACGAAGGCCCGCCAAGGTCGCGAAATAGAAGGCGCTGCAAAAGACCAGGGCGCCGTCGTCGGCCGTCACCGTGAGGGCCATGCCCATCCCGCCGCCGACATGCTCTTCCAGCCCCGTCGACCCGGCGAACCGTTTCGCGCTGTGGATGACCTGCGGGAAGCCGTCGGGGCGGACATACATCCGGCTCCAGACCTGGCCCTGACCGACGGCGTCCTCAGTCACGGTGACGACGCTGGCGCCGGACGTGAACACCAGCGGCAGAGGCCCGCCGACCAGGCGCGCGGCCTGGGCCAGCACGCGGCCCATCATGTTGGCCTTCACCGTGACGACGCGACCTCGATAGACGACCGTCGCGCCGCCCTTCATCCGTTTGGAGAAGCGGCGACGAACCGCGAGGGGAAGGCTGGACCAGCCGGCTGACGGCAGCAGCGCCCGAAAACGGACGTCGGCCAGATCGCCTTCCGGCGGAAGCCCTTCAGTCTTGATCGCGACAGCCCCCATTATCCCTCCCCTCGCCGCTATTTGCCGCCGGGGATGAGCGCGGCGATGCGGGCGCCCAGTTTCAGCAGAGCCATCAGCTTGGGCCGGGCCACGGTGGTGATCTGGCCGTACCAGCGGTCGATCGTCTCGGTGAACTCCAGCATCTCCTTCAGCCGCTTGAGGGCGGTAGGAGAGACGGTCGGATCTCCCTCGGCCTCGGCGACGCAGGCGCGCAGGGTGGCGACGGCGGGGTCGATCTCCTTGGCCTTTCGGCCGGCGGCGATGCGCGAGGCGACCTCCCAGATATCGGTCTCGGCCTCATAATGGTCCCGGCGGTCGCCCCGAACCGGGACGCGCCGGATCAGGTTCCAGTTCAGAAGTTCCTTCAGCGAGTTCGAGACGTTCGACCGGGCCATCTCGAGCGCAACGGCGATGTCCTCGGCCGTCATCGGCCCGTCCGCCGTGATCAGCAGCGCATGAATCTGCGCCACCGAGCGGTTGACGCCCCAGAAGCCGCCCATCTCGCCCCAGTGCAGGACGAAGCGTTCGAGGGCGGCAGGGAGTTTCGTTATTTCCGTCATGACAGAAATATCAGACTTAACAGATCAGGAGTCAACGCTGTGATTAGCGACGTTTGGTCACAAGCCCTGGGCGATTTTCTCCAGACGGGCGGCGACGGCGTTGAGCGCCTCGGCTACGCCGTCGGTGGTCGCGGCCGCGGACGACGCAGGACCGACTCCGCCGCCGGCGCGCGCCTCATGCAGTTCGTCGGCCAGCATCAGGCCGGCCATCAGGAACAGGCGAATGTCGCCGACGTGGCCGACCTCTCCGGCGACCTGGCGGACATGGCCGTCGAACTGTTTGGCCAGGATGCGGACGCGATCCTCCTGGCCGTCGGCGCAGCCCACCGCATAGGGGCGGCCGTTGATCTCGACGGTGACCGTCGCCATCAGCGGGCCTCCTGTTCGGCCAGGCTGTCGCGAATGGCGTCGGCGGCGCGCGACAGGGCCTCGGCGGCGTCGCGGCCGGCGGCCTCCAGCTCATGGATGCGCACGCGGTCGGTCTCGGTCGAGGGCTCCGGCGCGAACAGGTCGTCGTCGGGCACCCGGCTGGTCCCCGCGGCCCGGCTCTTGAGGTCCAGCAGGCGGCGCTCCAGCAGCGCCAGCGCTCGGTCGACTCGGTCCTTGGCGGCCGATGCAGCATCCATTCGGGTCACATCCTCCAGAATCCGTATAGAACCCGCCGACGCGTCGGGGTAAAGCGGCGCGCCTCCCTTTTTCCGCCTCCCGACGAAAGGTCCTCCCCGTGACCGACGCCAAAACCGCATCCGCAAAGGCCACCTCGAAGCAGATGGCCGACGCCATCCGGGTGCTGTCCATGGACGGGGTGGAGAAGGCGAAGAGCGGCCACCCCGGCATGCCGATGGGCATGGCCGACGTAGCCACGGTGCTGTTTTCGAAGTTTCTGAAGTTCGACGCCAGCCGCCCCGACTGGGCCGACCGTGACCGCTTCATCCTGTCGGCCGGACACGGTTCGATGCTGATATACAGCCTGCTGCACCTGACGGGCTACAAGGCGGCGACGAAGGAAGAACTGTCCAACTTCCGCCAATGGGGTTCGAAGACGGCGGGCCATCCCGAGTACGGTCACATGCCCGGGGTCGAGACCACGACCGGCCCCCTGGGTCAGGGCCTGGCCAACAGCGTCGGCTTCGCCATGGCCGAACGCCATCTGGCGGCGCGGTTCGGCGACGATCTGGTCGACCACCGCACCTGGGTGATCGCCGGCGACGGCTGCCTGATGGAGGGCGTGTCGCAGGAGGCCATCGCCCTGGCCGGCCGCTACAGGCTGAACAGGCTGACGGTGCTGTGGGACGACAATTCGATCACCATCGACGGCGCGGTCGCCCTGTCGGACGCCACCGACCAGAAGGCCCGTTTCAAGGCCGCCGGCTGGGCGGTGAGGGCCATCGACGGCCACGACATGAAGGCCATCAAGTCGGCGCTGCAGTGGGCGACGCGGCAGGACAGGCCGACCCTGATCGCCTGCAAGACCAGGATCGGACGTGGCGCCGCCACCATGGAAGGCAGCCACAAGACCCACGGCGCGGCCCTGGGCGCGGCCGAGGTCGCCGCCACCCGCCTGGGCCTGTCCTGGGCGCACGAACCGTTCGAACTGCCCGAAGCGGTCGACAAGGCGTGGAAGAAGGTGGGCAGGCGCGGCGCGAAAGAGCGCAAGGCGTGGGAAGCACGACTGAACGCGTCATCGCAGGCGGCGGACTTCACCCGCGCCATGAAGGGCGACCTTCCGGCCGGCGCCTTCGACGCTCTGAATGCGAAGATCGCGGAACTGGTCGAGACGAAGCCGGCCCAGGCCACGCGCCAATCCTCGGGCGCGGCGCTGGACGAACTTTTCGCCGCCATCCCGGAACTGATCGGCGGCTCGGCCGACCTGACCGGCTCGAACAACACCTTCGTCAAGGGCACGCCGATCTTCGACGCCCCGACCTATGAGGGCCGCTACGTCAACTGGGGCATCCGCGAGTTCGGCATGGCCGCGGCCATGAACGGCATGGCGCTGCACGGCGGGGTTATCCCGTACGGCGGCACCTTCATGGTGTTTTCAGACTACAGCCGCCCGGCGATCCGCCTCGGCGCCCTGATGGGGGTGCGGGCCATCCATGTCCTGACCCATGACTCCATCGGCCTGGGCGAAGACGGCCCGACCCACCAGCCGGTCGAGCATCTGGCCGCCCTGCGCGCCATTCCCAACCTGCTCGTCTTCCGCCCGGCCGACACGGTCGAGGCCATGGAGTGCTGGCAGGCGGCGCTGGAGCACAGGAACGCGCCCTCGGTCCTGGCCCTGTCGCGCCAGAAGACGCCGGCGGTCCGCACCCTGACGGCGTCCGGAAACCTGTCGGCCCGCGGGGCATACGAGATCCGCGCCGCCAACGGCGAGGCGAAGGTCACCCTGTTCGGCACCGGCACGGAGCTGGCGCTGGCGCTGGCCGCCGCCGACGTGCTTGAGGCCGAAGGCGCGCCGACCCGGGTCGTATCGGTCCCTTGTTTCGAGCTCTTCTTCCAGCAGCCGAAAAAATACCAGGACAGCGTCATCGGCCGCGGCACGGTTCGCATCGCCGTCGAGGCCGCCATCCAGCAGGGCTGGGAGCGGTTCATCGGCGAGGACGGCGCCTTCGTCGGCATGACCGGCTTCGGAGCCTCGGCTCCGGCGGAAGTCCTGTACGAGAAGTTCGGCATCACCACGGACGCGGTGGTCGCGGCGGTCAAGGCGCGGCTCTGACGTCTGAACAGTTGGGGAGGTAAGCGATGGCGTTCAGATGGGTCCCGCGGGCGCTGGCCCTCGCCATCGCGGCGACCGCCGCCCTGTCTGCCTGCGCCCGGGCGTCTGCGGATTCCGACAACCTGGTCTGGCCCGCCGAAGTCCATCCCGGTTTCGCGGTCATGCCGCGCATGACCGGCGAGGGGGCGGAGAACCTGAACGGCCTGTTCGACCGACTGGACGCGGCGGCCGCGGAGACTCGCACGGATTGCCTGGCGACGGAGAACCACAACGCCGACTACGCCCGCACCATCCGGGCGCCGTTCACCGGCCCCCGGTTCCTGACGATCACGGTCAATGAGGACTACTACTGCGGCGGCGCTCATCCGGGCGTGGACATCCGTCCAATGACCTTCGACCGCCGGACCGGCGGTCTGCCCGACTGGACCGCCCTGTGGCCCGGCGGCGGGATCACCGCCTCCATGGAGGGCTACGGAAACCTGCCGGCCGTCAGCCGCGCGCCGGCGCTGACGGCATGGTTCCGCGCCGCGGTCAGGGCCGACGCGGCCGGCGACGCCGAATGGCTGGCCCAGTGCGACGACTGGTACGGCGACGACCCGGTGGACGAGACGGTGGTGATCTGGCTGGATGCCGAAACCGGGGGCGTCGGCATGGACCTGGCCTCCCTGCCTCACGCCGCCATGGCCTGCGGCGCGCCCCGGATCATGCCGATCGAGACGGCCGCGCGGCTGGGCGCCTCGGCCGAACTGGTGGACGCGCTGCGCGAAGGGCACGCCGCCCGCGCCTTCCATGCCCCGGCCGCCGAATGAGCCGGCTGCTTCTGACATCCCTGTTCGCCGCCCTTCTGTCGCTGACCCTGACGCCGGCCGCCGCGGCGCAGACGCCCGGGTTCGCGCCGATCGTCATCGGCCAGTCGTACGCCCTCCCTTCAGGGATCATGGGCGGGACGCGCGAGATCAATGTCTGGTTGCCGCCCGGCTATGCCGGGAGCGGCCAGACCTATCCGGTACTGTTCGTGCTGGACGGCGGTCAGGCCCAGGACTTCCACCACATCTCGGGGCTCGCCCAGCTGGGCACGGTCAATGGAACGACGCGGGACGTGATCGTGGTCGGGGTCGCATCGGTCGATCGGCGCAACGAACTGGCCCTGCCGACGGACAACGCCGAGCTGATCGCCCGCTATCCGACCCAGGGGGACTCCGCCCGCTTCCGGCGGTTCGTCGCGGAAGAGGTCCAACCATTCGTCGACGGGCGCTTCCGCACCAACGGCGAGACGGCGCTGATGGGGGAGTCCCTGGCCGGTCTGTTCGTGGTCGAGACTTTCCTCAAGGAACCGCAGATGTTCGACGCCTTCGTCGCCGTCAGTCCCAGCCTGTGGTGGGACGGCGGCCGGCTGGCGCGCCAGTCGGGCGCCCATCTGCGGGATCACTCCAACGATCCGCGCACCCTGATCCTGACGATGGGGAACGAAGGCGCCGAGGCGCAGGCGCTGATGGAGACGCTGACCGCCAACCTGCGCGATCACGCCCTGCCCGGCGTGGCCTGGGACTTCCAGCCGCGGCCCACTGAAACCCACGCGACGATCTATCACAGCGCGGCGCTGGACGCCTTCCGCCGTCTCCACGCGGTCCCGCCGGCGCCATGAGCCGCATCGGCGCCGTCAGCGTTCTGGTCCGCGACTACGACGAGGCCATCGCCTTCTACGTCGGCAAGCTGGGCTTCGCGCTCAACGAAGACACGGACATGGGGAACGGCAAACGCTGGGTACGGGTGACGCCGGAGGGCGGTCAGACGTCCCTGCTGCTGGCTCGCGCCGTGACGCCGGATCAGGTGGCGCGGATCGGCGATCAGGCCGGCGGCCGGGTCTGGCTGTTCCTCGAAACCGACGACCTGGCGCGCGATTACGCGGACTGGTCGGCGGCCGGCGTGGCGTTCCGCGAAGCGCCGCGCCATGAATCCTACGGCAAGGTCGCCGTCTTCGAGGATCTGTACGGAAACGCCTGGGACCTGATTGAGTCCGCACCGTCGGCTCCCATCCAGACCGGACGAAGGGGGGATTGATCATGTCCGACACGCCAAGCCTGTTCGATTGGGTCGGAGGTCGCGGCGCACTGCTCGGCCTGACGACGGAATTCTATCGGCGGGTCGCCCTGGATCCGATCCTCGCGCCCGTCTTTGCCGCCATGGATCCCGACCATCCCGCCCATGTCGCCGACTTCATCGGCGAGGTGCTGGGCGGACCCGCGCTCTACGACCCGTCCGGCGATGGCCATGTGCGGATGATCGGCCATCATCTGAACCGTCACCTGACCGAGACCCAGCGGCGGCGCTGGTTCGACCTGCTGCTGGACACCGCCGATGCCGTCGGCCTGGCCGCCGACCCCGAGTTTCGATCCGCCTTCGTCGGCTATCTGGAATGGGGATCGCGGCTGGCGGTGATCAATTCGCAAGCCGGCGTCGATCCGCCGCCCTCGTCGCCGATGCCGAAATGGAGTTGGGGCGCGCCCGGCGGGCCCTATATGCCGGAGACCAACCCATGAGCCGCATCGGCACCCCCCTGTCCGCCACGGCCGTCCGCGTCATGCTTCTCGGCGCCGGCGAGCTGGGCAAGGAAGTCGCCATCGAACTGCAGCGTCTCGGGGCCGAGGTCATCGCCGTCGACCGCTACCCGAACGCTCCGGCGATGCAGGTGGCGCACCGCAGCCACGTCATACCGATGACCGATCCGCACATCCTGAACGGCGTGATCATGGCCGAGGCGCCGCACATCATCGTGCCCGAGATCGAGGCCATCGCCACCGACGTGCTGGCGCAGATAGAAGCCGCCGGACTGGCGACCGTCATCCCCACCGCGCGAGCGACCCAACTGACCATGAACCGCGAGGGCATCCGCCGTCTGGCGGCCGAGGACCTGGGCCTGCCGACCAGCCCCTACGCCTTCGCCAGATCGGCCGCCGAGCTGGCCGAGGCGGCGCGACGGATCGGCCTGCCGGCCTTCGTCAAGCCGGTGATGTCGTCGTCGGGAAAGGGTCAGTCCTTCGTCGAATTCCCCGATCAGGTCGATGACGCCTGGGCCTACGCCCAGTCCGGCGGGCGGGTCGAGACGGCGACGGTGATCGTCGAGGGCCGGATCGATTTCGACTTCGAGATCACCCTGCTGACGGTGCGCTCGATGCGCGACGGAGCGGTGCGGACGGACTTCTGCGCCCCCATCGGCCACCGCCAGGTCAAGGGCGACTATGTCGAGAGCTGGCAGCCGCAGGCGATGACGCCGGCCGCCCTGGCCGCCGCCCGTGACATCGCCGGCAAGGTCACGGATGCGCTGGGCGGCCTCGGGGTGTTCGGGGTCGAGCTGTTCGTCAAGGGCGACCAGATCTGGTTCTCGGAGGTGTCGCCGCGTCCGCACGACACCGGCCTGGTGACCCTGGCCACCCAGACGATGAGCGAATTCGCCCTGCACGCCCGCGCCATCCTGGGCCTGCCTGTCGACGTCAGCCAGCGCGACATCGGGGCCAGCGCGGTCATCTACGGCGGCATGGATGCGATCGGGGTCGCTTTCGAAGGGATGGCCGAGGCCCTGTCCGTCCCGACGGCCGACCTGCGGCTGTTCGGCAAGCCCGAGAGCTATGTCAGCCGCCGCATGGGCGTGGCGACGGCGCGCGGCGCGACCGTGGAACAGGCCCGCGAGCGGGCCCGCGAGGCGGCATCGAGGGTGCGGGTGGTCGCGGGCTAGAGCGCCGGGGCGGTCTGGAGCGCCAGCGCCCGCTCCGCGTCCGGTCCGGCCAGCGCCGCCACGGCCGCGTCCAGCCCGGGATCGCGGCCCGCCTGCCGGTCGTCCAGGGTCAGGGGCGCCAGGACGTCAGGCGTCACGCCGCGCTTCTCCAGCCGCACCCCGCCGGACGTGACGAAGTCGGCGCGGCTGAGACTCAGGCGGCCTCCGTCCGGCAGGCGGGTTTCCTGCGAGATCAGCACCGCGCCGGCCGTGGGGACGCCCACCACCACGGCGCGCCGCGCCTCCTGCAGGGCGGCGGGAGTCAGTTCGGCGGCGCTGCGGCTGTTGGCGTCGACCAGCACGGCCACGTCGTTTCCGACCGGCTTGTCCAGGTCGCCGCAGCCGCCGGCGGTCCGGAGCTCCACCCCCCGGCCCGAACGGCCGGTCCGCGTCGCCCAGACCCGATCCCGCGGCAGGAAACAGCTCAGCACCGCATCGGCCTCCATCAGCCGACCGCCGGCATTGCCCCTGAGGTCGATGACGACGTCGGTTTCCGGCGGCAGGCCGGCCAGCTGTTCGCCCATCCATCGGCCGAGGCCGGCCTCGAATCCGTCGAGCGCCAGCACCAGCACGCCCGGTCGTGAACGGTCGGCGACGAAGGCCGGCTGGGGCTCCATGAGCCGCGGATTCAGGGTCAGCAACCGGAGAACGCCGGCTCCGTCGATCAGGGACAGGGTCACCGGTCGGCCTTCGACGATGTCCTGTTCCGGCGTCCAGCCCGTTTCGTCGATCCGCAACCGCCAGCCCACGGCCACGCCGGCCTCGGCGGCCGGAGAGCCTGCCCGGACCTGTTCGACCACATAGTCGCCCCCGGTCTCGCCGTCGGGCCGGAGCGAGACGCCGATCGCGGCGCGGCGCTCGCGCAGCCGCTCCTGACGGCGGGCCACGGCCGGCGGAGCGGCGCCGGCGTGATCGTCATCCAGCAGATCGAGCATGTCGCCGAGCGCGCGATACAGGGCCCGGTCGTCCGGCGCGGCCAGGGCGGCCGGCCGGAACGTCCGCCGCGCGGCGTTCCAGTCCACGCCATGCAGGCGCGGGTCGTAATACTGTGTCCGGACCTCGTTCCAGACCCGGTCGAAGACGCGCTGGTTCATGCGCACCCGCTCGCGATCCGGGGGAACGGACGCGGCGGCCGGCGGGGCGGCCGCCGCCCCGGGATCGCCCGCGACGGCCTGGCCGGCGACGAGCGCGAGGCTCATCGCCGCGGCGGCCAGGGTCGAGAGAAGGCGACGCAGGATCATCGCGCCATTAGAGGCCGCCCCGGCCGCCGTTCAAGTCACGAAGTCGCTGGCGCGGTCAGTCCTCGTCGCCCGACCGGGTCTCCATGCGGTGAACGAACACCTCGGCGTGGCCGGAACCACGCTCGCCCGCCTCGATGAAGCCCGAGCGGTCGGCGTCCAAGCGCATGAAGGCCTCGCGCAGGGGCGCGCTGAATTCGGCTTCGCTGATCCGGCCGTCGTCGTCGGCGTCCAGATCGTGCTCGCCGCCGGGACCGCCCATGCGGCGGATCTCGATCCGCTCGCCGGAGCCGCCCTCCCCGTGCGGGGGCATCATGTGTGCGCCGGGACCGCCATGATGGCCGGGACCGCCCGGACCGCGCCGGATCATGACGTCATGCCCGCCGTGCGCTCCGGCCATCGCGGCGTGGCCGGCCGTCAGTTCATCGGTCGACAGGCGGCCGTCGCCGTCCTTGTCCATGCGCGCGAAATGATCGTTCATCGGCGCGGCGAACTCCTCGCGCGTGATCTGGCCGTCGCCGTCCCGGTCGAGTCCGCCTGGACCGTCCCCGCCCATGACCATGACGCGGGTGCGGACCTCCGGCGGCGCGGGTGGCGCGGTGTGCGCCGGCGGATGCTGCATCAGCACGGCGGAAAGGGCGATCAGGGTCAGCATGGCTTCGGCTCCCGTTGTTGTGACCCCTGTTCGACCACGGCGCGCTTGCCGTCGTATTTCATCCTCGCCGGCGATTGTTTCAATGCTGAAATGACGGCGAGCGCCGGCTTCGCCACAATGGCCTCATGCAAGCCGACGCCGCCCCCCGCATTCTCGTCGTCGACGACGACCCCGGCATCCGCGAGGTGCTGTGCGACTATCTGGTCCAGCATGGCTACGACGCCGTGGGCGCCGCCTCGGCCGCCGAAATGGACCGGGCCATGACGCGCCAGGCGCCCGACCTGATCGTGCTGGATCTCATGATGCCGGGCGAGGACGGACTCTCGGTGTGCCGCCGCCTGACCGGCAAGGGACCGCCCATCGTGATGCTGTCGGCCATGGGCGAGGACACCGACCGGATCATCGGGCTGGAGCTGGGGGCGGACGACTATCTGGCCAAGCCCTGCAATCCGCGCGAACTGCTGGCCCGCGTCCGCGCCGTATTGCGTCGCCCGAGGGAGGCGACGGCGGAGGGCCCGGCCCTGACCTTCGCGGGGTGGCGGCTGGACCTGTTGCGTCGCGAGCTGACCCGGCCCGACGGCCAGGCGGTGGCGCTGTCAGCCGGCGAATTCGCCCTGCTGCGCGCCTTCGTCGAGCGGCCGGGACGGGTGCTGACGCGCGACCAATTGCTGGAGCGGGCGCGCGGCGCCGACGCGGACGTCTTCGACCGGGCGATGGACGTGCAGATCAGCCGCCTTCGAAAAAAACTGAACGACGGCTCCGGCCTGGAGATGATCCAGACCCTGCGCGGCGAGGGCTATATGTTCGACGTCAAGGTCGAGCGGCGCAATGCGCCCCGGGGCGCCGCATGAGACGACCGTCGTCCTTCCCGGTCCTGGTCCAGGTGGCGGCGCTCGCGGCCCTGGCGGTCATCATGTCCCAGGCTGTGGCCTTCGGGGTCGTGGTGCTGGCGCCCGAGCCCCGACCCGCGGGCTTCAGCATCGAGGCGGCGGCCGACGCCCTCAAGGGCGAACCCGCCGAAACCGCCGACGGGCGCGCCCTGCGCCGACGCATCGTCGACAGGCCGCCCGGCCCGGAGGCCGACGTCCCCGGCGACCCCATGGCGCTGGCGATCCGGGCCGGCCTGGCCCAACGGCTGGGCGTCACGCCCGATGTCGTGCGCGTGACCGTGGACCACGGGCCCATCCGGCCGCGGATCGGTCGCGGCGAGGATGCGGCGCATCGCGACCTGATGAGGTTCGTGTTCGTAAATCCCGACGCCATCCCGGACCCGCGCGATCCGCGCGCGTCGCCTCCGCCGCCGCCTCCGGAGGCGGTGATCCTGCGTCACGGAGCCGAGGTCCGGGCCCAGCTGCGCCTGCGCCACGCCGCGCCCCGCGGGTCCGGTGAAGCCTTCGTCATCGATCGGGAGACGCGCCAGTTCACCGTCCTCGCCGACCGGCTGACCTTCGCGCCGTTCTCGGCCTCGGTGCGCCAGCCGGACGGAAGATGGGCCACGGTCGAGCCGCCTCGCGGCCTGCTGTCGCCGTGGCACCAGCGTGTGCTGCTGGCCCTGGCCATCTCGATGCTGCTGCTGGCCCCGCTGGTGTGGTGGATGGCGCGGCGGCTGACCCGGCCGATCCGCGTCTTCGCCGACGCGGCCGAGCGCCTGGGCGCCGACCCCGAGGCCGAGCCGCTGACGCCGTCCGGCCCCAGCGAAGTTCGCACCGCCATCCACGCCTTCAACGACATGCAGGCCTCCCTGCGCGATCACATGCGCCGCCGCACCCAGACGGTCGCCGCCATCGCCCACGACCTGCGCACGCCCCTGACCCGGTTGCGCTTCCGGGCCGAACAGGCGCCCGCGGCTGTGCGCGATCGCATGGCCGCCGACATCGACGAGATGGACGCCCTGATCGGCCAGGCCATGGCCTATGTGCGCGGTGAGGCGACGCCCGACCGGCGCGAGCGGTTCGATCTGGCCGCCCTGGCCAGGGACTCAGCCGCCGGCTTTTCCGAGACCGGCGCCGCCGTGACCTTCGCCCACGGCGAGGCCCTGCCGGTCGAGGCCGACCCGGCCGCCCTGCGTCGCGCCCTCGCCAACCTGATCGCCAACGCTGTCAAATACGGGGGCGGAGCCCGGGTGAAGGCCCTGTCGCTGGACGGGCGCGCGGTGATCCTGATCCAGGACGATGGCCCCGGCCTGGCCGAGGGCGAACTGGAGGCGGTGTTCGAACCGTTTCACCGCGCCGAGCGCTCGCGCAGCCGCGAGACGGGCGGGGCCGGTCTGGGCCTGACGGTCGCGCGGCAGGCGGCGCGGGCGTTCGGCGGCGACGTGAGCCTGACCAACCGGCCGGGCGGCGGTCTGACCGCCCGACTGAGCCTGCCGTTGGCTGTCGCAGGCTCAGCTACTACGCCCCGGACTCGCCCGGATTGAAATAGGCGAACAGACGCATCAGGCTGGGCGTCATCGAGGCCGTCAGCAACAGTTCGCCGCCGTCGGCGACAGCTTTCGGGCCGATATCGCGCAGAAGATGCTCTCGGACCGGGTCGGGCACCGCTCCATCCTCAATGAACTGGGGGATCTTCATCAACTCCGCCATATGGGCGTCGTCCGCCTCGGGGTTCCCGCTCAGGTCGCCTATGCGTTGCAGCAGGATGGGATAGGCGGCGGGTTTCCGAAGCGCGTTCAGGGCGGTGAGGATGATCCCGTCCATCAACTTGGTCTTCGGCATCGGGACGCCGTTGAAGATCAGGAAGCTGGGCAAACCGCCGATCGTGTCCGTCGCGATGACGAAGAGCTGCCCCTCAATCGGGAGCGCCCAGCCGGTGAACCTGAGATCGGGATTGCCCAGCTCGAATTCCAGCAGCCCGCTCGGCCCCGGCCGGAACATGCCGTGGTCGTTGCAGAACCGGCCGGGAGCGACGACGGCGGGGCGGGTCACGCGCCAGAATCCCTCATAGGAAACCGAACGCGACGCGGTCGCCGCCCGGGCGGCCGCCAGGATGTTTGGCGAGATGCCGAAGAGCTGCTGGTCGCCCTTGGGCGCAAACGCCGAAGGGTCGACACCGAACATGGCGGCCAGCTGCTCAGGTTCGCGCTCCCAGTCGACGAGGGTGAAGCCCTCACACCGGGCCGCGATCAACCGGGTGATGCGCTCCATGTTGTAGGAAGACGGGTGCACCGATCCGGAGCACCAGCGGCCAACGAGGGACTTGCTGACCCCCAGTTCAGAAGCGAAACGCCCGCGACTGGTCGACAGCGCCTTGAGTACGAATGTCAGCTTGTCGGAAAACGCGACTGAACCCACGACGGACCCTCTCCGGAACGGAGACTGTGCAACCGTTGCATTTCCGATGCAACCGGGTGTGCGCCGGCGCGCGGCGAAGCAACTGCGCAGCCGGCTGATCGGCGCCTAGTGTCCCGGCTCCTCATTCACAGGGACCGAACAGATGATCCGAACCGGACTTATTGGCGGGGCCATGGCGCTGGCCGCCGCGGCCGCGCTGACCGCCAACGCCCCGGCCCAGGCCCAGACCTATGTCGAGGTCACCGGGGGCTGGACCGACCAGCCCGACCTGATGTGGAACAATACCGACTGGGAGATGGATCGGGGCGAGCATTGGGGCGCCGCCGTCGGACATCATATCCGTCCCAACATCGCCATAGAGGTCGAGGCGCTTCGCACGCGGACCAATTACACCGGCTGGCCGAACAACGATCTGACGGCCACGAGCCTGATGGTCAACGGCGTCTACAGCTTCAGGCGCGAGGGCCCGGTGCGTCCCTATGTCGGACTCGGCGTCGGCGGCGTCCGGGTCGGCTACTCGCCCTTCGACTCCGAGGACGACGTGTTCGGTTGGCAGGCCATGGCGGGGGTCGAAATCCCCATCGCGGGGCAGGTCTCCGGCTTCGTCGAATACCGCTACCAGGACGCCGCGACGGCGGAGGACAGCGGGCTGGAGTGGGAATATCTCAGCCACAACCTCGGCCTCGGCCTGCGCTACACCTTCTGAGGGAACGACGATGCGCAGACCAGCCTTACTCGCCGTCGCCGCGCTCGCGCTGACGGCGGCCACCCCGGCCGGGGCCGCTCAGTCCGACCCGGTCACCCGCGCCGCCTCGGACCTGATCCGGGGGATGATCGCGCCGCGCGACCGCCCGCCGGAAAGCCCGGCCGACTGGCGGCCGCCCCAGGTGCCGGGCTCGACGGACGGCCTTTGCAGCCGTTGGGACTCCTCGACCCGCAGTCGCTTCCACCACACGATCGAGGCCCCGCCCGGCCGGGTGAGACTCCGGCTCGAGGCCCGCACCACCGCCTCCGGAGGTGAGACCGTCGCGGTCTATCCGTCGGATCACGGCGACCGCGGCCGGGTCCGCATCATGTTCGTCATCGCGACGACCCGGGGCCATACGGCCAACGGCTACGCCACCGTGCCTCGCCTTGGGCCCGGGGAGCAACTGGGTCGCCTGCCGATCGTGGTCGATGTCGAAAACGCGGGCGGTCGCCGTCATCAGGGCGACTATTGCATTACAGTGCATCCCGCCGACTGAGCATCGGCGCCGGACGGGAGGATTCCGATGCCCTCGCTCCGCCTCCCGCGCCGCGAAGCGTTACAGTTCATCACGCCTTGTTACGGGCGCGGGGTTGATCCTCGCGCCCGCCGGTCCCATTGAAGCGCCAATCCCGAACACCGCGCCTCAAGGAGACCGCCCCATGACCGTCCGCGTCGCCATCAATGGTTTCGGCCGCATCGGCCGCCTCGTCCTGCGCTCGATCGTCGAGCACGGCCGTCGCGACATCGAGGTGGTGGCGATCAACGATCTGGGCCCGGTCGAGACCAACGCCCACCTGTTGCGCTACGATTCGGTGCACGGCCGGTTCCCCGGCACGGTCGAGACCGGCGCGGACTGGATCGACGTCGGCCTCGGCAAGATCAAGGTCACGGCCGAACGCGATCCCTCCAAGCTCCCGCACAAGGAGCTGAACGTCGACATCGCCTTCGAATGCACCGGCCTGTTCACGACGAAGGAAAAGGCCTCGGCCCACCTGACCGCCGGCGCGAAGCGGGTGCTGGTCTCGGCCCCCTGCGACGGGGCCGACAAGACCATCGTCTACAAGGTCAACCATGACGTCCTGACCGCCGACGACATCGTCGTCTCCAACGGCTCGTGCACGACCAACGCCCTGGCCCCGGTGGCCAAGGTGCTGCATGACCTGTTCGGCATCGAGCGCGGCTATATGACCACCATCCACAGCTACACCGGCGACCAGCCGACGCTGGATACGATGCACAAGGACCTGTACCGCGGCCGCGCCGCCGCCCTGTCGATGATCCCGACCTCGACCGGCGCCGCCAAGGCCCTCGGCCTGGTTCTGCCGGCCCTGAAGGGCAAGCTGGACGGCTCGTCGATCCGCGTTCCGACCCCGAACGTCTCGGTCGTGGACCTGAAGGTCGTGGCCGGCCGCGAGGTCACGGTGGAAGAGATCAACGCCGCCCTCCAGGCCGCCGCCGACGGCCCGATGAAGGGCGTGCTGGCGACCACGACCGAGCCGCTGGTTTCCACCGACCTGAACCACATCGCCGCCTCCTCCACCGCCGCCCTGCCCCAGACCCAGGTCGTGGACGGGAAACTGGCCCGGGTGCTGACCTGGTACGACAATGAATGGGGCTTCGCGACGCGGATGGCGGATACAGCGCTGGTGATGTCGAAATTGATATAGGAGGTCGAATGCGGCGAGCGTTCCATTGGATCGGATGGATCGGGTGGGCCTTTGCTTCAATCGCCCTCCCGCTCTTCGCCGGCCGCGCCGTCGCGACGGTTTGGGCCGCGCTAAGCTGGCCGCTCACGGTCGGGCCCCGATCTCTTTACCCGGTGGGTTCCGTAAGCAACGGCGAAGCGCTCGCCGCCCACTGGATGACGTGGACAGGGATCGGCTGGACCATCGCCTTGGTCGTTGTGTTCGCCGCCGGCTTCGCTTTCGGTGTTGTCCGTCTTCTCTCGACGCCTAGCCTGCCACAGAGATCGCTCGCTGTTATCGCGCTCGCTTTCGTGGTCGGACTGACAGCCTACTGGGCACACCAGATGATCCGCACCGATCCCTATTGGGACGTGTTTATCGTCGTCCCTGCCTGACCTTCCTCGCTTCCTACTTGAGGCCTCAATGACCTTCCGCACCCTCGACGACGCTCCCTCCCTCGCCGGCAAGACCGCCCTCGTCCGCGTGGATTTCAATGTCCCGATGGGGGACGGCAAGGTCACCGAGGACACCCGGCTGCGCGTCGCCCTGCCGACGATCAACCGGCTCCGCGACGCCGGAGCGAAGGTCGCCCTGCTCGCCCACTTCGACCGGCCCAAGGGCAAGGTCGTGCCGTCTATGAGCCTGCAGCCCGTGGTCGACGATCTGGAGCATCTGCTCGGCGCCCCCGTCCGGTTCGCGACCGACTGCGTGGGCGAGGAGGCGAAGGCCATGATCGCCGACCTGCCCCTCGGCGGCGTGGTCCTGCTCGAGAACGTCCGCTTCCACGCCGGTGAGGAGGCCAACGCCCCCGCCTTCGCCAAACAACTGGCCGAGCTCGGCGACGTCTATGTCAATGACGCCTTCTCCGCCGCCCACCGCGCCCACGCCTCCACCGAAGGTCTGGCCCGCCTGCTGCCCGCCTATGCCGGCGAGTCGATGCGCCGCGAACTCGACGCGCTGGACGCCGCCCTTGGCAATCCACGGAAGCCCGTCCTGGGGATCGTCGGGGGAGCCAAGGTCTCGACCAAGCTGGACCTGCTGAAGAACCTCGTCGGCAAGCTGGATCGGCTCGCCATCGGCGGCGGCATGGCCAACACCTTCCTGTTCGCCCAGGGGATCGATATCGGCGGCTCGCTGGCCGAGCGGGACATGGCCGACACCGCCCGCGAAATTCTGGCCGAGGCAAAGGCGCAGGGCTGCGAGATCCTGCTGCCCGTCGACTTCGTCGTGGCCACAGAGGTCAAGCCTGGCGCAGCCGCCCGGCCCGTCGTCGCCGGCCAGCCGCTGTCGGCGGACGACAAGATTCTCGACGCCGGCCCGGCCAGCGTCGCGCGCCTGGTCGACGCCCTCACCGCCTCGAAAACCCTGATCTGGAACGGCCCCCTGGGCGTGTTCGAGGTCCCGCCGTTCGATGCGGCCACCGTCGCGGTCGCCCACCATGCGGCGGCTCTGGCCAAGGCGGGCGTGCTCGTCGCGGTCGGCGGCGGCGGCGACACGGTCGCGGCCCTGCATCACGCGGGCGTGGCCGACGACATGACCTTCGTCTCCACCGCCGGCGGCGCCTTCCTGGAATGGATGGAGGGCAAGCCCCTGCCCGGCGTGGAGGCGTTGCGAACCTGAGCCGTCAGCCGCGCGTGTGACCCTCGCGCTGATAGGGATCGCACTCCGGCGATCCGCCCCGGGCCACCGAGCCGCAATCCGGCGTGCAGCGCGAGGAGTCGCGGCACAGCTCGTCCGTGGTCGGCAGGCTGGCGCAGCCCGCCGACAGCAGGACGGGGGACAGGATGATGATCAGGACTCTTCGCATCGGAGGTCTCCGCCGGGCTCCGCCCGCGCCGGCACCGTGGCCGCGGGGCGACGCCTGCGCACCTGTCGGCTCCTGACGACTTCCGCCGTTGTTACAATGCGTGACTTCGCGGCGCGGCGGAGCTAGACAGCCGCGAAACAACACGGCTCAGGAGGCACTCATGGATCTGGCGGCGCTCAACGCGGTGGCCGAGGCGATGGTCACGCCCGGCAAGGGCATTCTGGCGGCCGACGAATCCACGGGCACCATCAAGAAGCGCTTCGATGCGATCGGGGTCGAGAACACCGAGGAAAACCGCCGCGACTACCGCGAGTGCCTGTTCCGCTCCGAACAGACCATGCGAGAGCACATCTCCGGGGTGATCCTGTTCGAGGAGACCCTGTACCAGGACGCCGCCGACGGCACGCCGCTGGTCGATGTGATCAAGGCCGCGGGCTCGATCCCCGGCATCAAGGTCGACAAGGGCGCCACCCGGATGGCGGGCTTCCCCGGCGAAACCGTCACCAAGGGGCTGGACGGCCTGTCCAAGCGGCTGCGCGCCCACTACGAGCGCGGCGCCCGTTTCGCCAAGTGGCGGGGGGTCATCGACATCGCGGACGGCGTGCCGACCTGGGGATGCGTCAAGTCCAACGCCCACGCCCTGGCCCGCTACGCCCGCATCTGCCAGCAGGAGCAGATCGTGCCGATCGTCGAGCCCGAGGTGCTGATGGATGGCAGCCACGACATCGCCCGCTGCGACGAGGTCACCCGCTGGGTGCTGCAGACCGTGTTCAGCGAGCTCTACGAACAGCGCGTGGCGCTGGAGGGCATGATCCTCAAGCCCAACATGGTCATCTCCGGCAAGGGCAGCGTGCGGCAGGCCAGGGTGCATGAAGTGGCCGAGCGCACCATCGCGGCCCTCAAGGCCACGGTGCCGTCGGCGGTGCCGGGCATCGCCTATCTGTCGGGCGGCCAGACCGACGAACAGGCCACCGCCCACCTCGACGCCATGAACCGCATCGGCGGCTTCCCGTGGAAGATGACCTTCTCATACGGCCGCGCGCTGCAGGCGTCGCCGCAGCGCGCCTGGTCGGGCAAGTCCGAGAACGCCGTGGCCTGCCAGGCGGCCTTCCACCATCGCGCCCGCATGAACGGCCTCGCCTCGCTGGGCCAGTGGGAGAAGAAGCTGGAGAAGAAGGCGGCCTGAAGCCCGGCGGTTCGCTCACCAGTCGCCGTACGCCTCCCGGAAGCGCCAGCGCACGTCGCGCACCTCGCGTTCGGCGTCGTCGATGGCGTCCTGGGCCCGACGCCAGTCGCGTTCGGTGTCGGCGCGCTCGCGGCGGATTTCCTGGATGCGATTGCGGATCTCGTCGCGCTGCGCGTCCGTGAGGCCCTCGGCCCGGGCCTCCGCCTGCTTCGCCGTGATCTTGTCGTCCAATTCCTCGAGTCGGTAGCCGAGGCTGTCGACGCTGCTACGGGCGTTGGCCAGCGCCTGTTCGGCCGCGTACACCATCTGCCCGTCGCGATAGGCCGGCATGAAGTCGGCCTCCAGATACGACGGGCACACCCCGCCATAGCCGGATCCCGTGCGCCCGCTCCGGAACCCGTTCGCCGGCGTGCAATAGCGAACCAGCCCCTGGTCGCGCCCGGCGACATAGGCCGTCCGGTCCGGCGTGACGCCATGCTTGGCGCAGGCCTCGGCGTGCTCGTCCAGCCGGCTCATCGTCAGGCCGGACGCCCCGTCCGAATAGCCCTGGCCGGACCAGTCCCCGGCCAGGCACTGTTCCGCGCTCATCGTCGCGCAACTGCCCAGACCCAGCGCCGCGGCCGCCGCCGCGGCGGCGATGATCAAAGTTCTCATGACCGGCTCCTCCCGACAGCCCGGCCTGATCATGACTCAAACGAGGTAAACGGCCAAGCTTGCTAATCGGGCTCGCCGGCTTGCGCGGCGGCGGCGGCGGCGTGCTAGATCGTTCGCCGCTCTCCGCGGCGGAGCGCCCGGTGTCCGACGAACCCCTGCTGACCGAAGACGACGAGCCGACGATGCTTGAGGCCCGCCTCGACGTCGGCGGCGTCCGCCTCGACAAGGCGCTGGCGAACATATTCCCCGCGCTCTCGCGCGCACGTCTCCAGGCCCTGCTGGCCGGAGGCGCCGTGACACGCGACGGACAGCCCGTCTCCAGCGGTTCGGCCAGGGCGCTGGCCGGCGTCTATGCCGTGCTCATTCCCCCCGTCGTCTCCGCCACGCCCCTCCCCGAGGCCATTGCGCTGACCGTCCTGTTCGAGGACGCCGACCTGATCGTGGTGGACAAGCCGGCCGGCATGGCCGCCCATCCGGCGCCCGGATCGGAGACGGGGACCCTGGTCAACGCCCTGCTGGCCCACTGCGGGACCTCCCTGTCCGGCATTGGCGGCGTGGCGCGGCCCGGCATCGTCCACCGGCTGGACAAGGACACCTCCGGCGTCATGGTGGCCGCCAAGTCCGACCGCGCCCATGCCGGCCTGTCGGCCCTGTTCGCGACGCACGACATCGAGCGCACCTATATCGCCCTGACCCGGGGCGCGCCTTCGCCCCCGGCCGGCCGGATCGAGACCCGCCTCGGCCGCTCTTCGTCCGACCGGAAGAAGATGGCCGTGCTCCGGACCGGAGGCCGGGAGGCGATCACCGACTACGTCGTGCAGCGGGTCTTCGGCGTTCCGGCCAGGGCCGGGGCCGCGCCGTTGGCCGCCCGCGTCGCCTGCACCCTGCACACCGGACGGACCCACCAGATCCGGGTTCACCTCGCCTCGAAGGGGGCCCCCATCCTCGGCGATGCGGCCTATGGCTCGGGCAGTCCCGCCGCCCCGGTCCGCGCCGCCATCAGCGAGGTCGGCCTGACCCGACAGGCCCTCCACGCCGCCGTGCTGGGCTTCGTTCACCCGGTGACCGGCGAGGTCCTGCGCTTCGAGACCGCGCCGCCCATGGACATGCGGGCG
Source organism: Brevundimonas sp. (assembly GCF_030704825.1). Lineage (GTDB taxonomy): Bacteria > Pseudomonadota > Alphaproteobacteria > Caulobacterales > Caulobacteraceae > Brevundimonas. The sequence continues at coordinate 67,158 of NZ_JAUYNX010000011.1, forward strand.
CTCGAACACGCCCTTGCCGCCCTGTGAGACGCGCCGCACCGATCGCCGTGGCGCTGGCGCTCGCCGCCTGCCAGCCGGGCGCCGAGGCGGTCGCCTGGCGGGGCGGCCCCGGTTCGATCGCGCCGAACGATGCGGGCCTCGTCTCCCTGCCCTGTGACGGTTCGGCCCCGTTGAAGCCGGTCGTGGACCGGTATTGTCGCGCCGGCCGCCATTTCGTCACGCCCGTCGCGCGGGATGTCCTGACGTCCGCCGCCCTTCGCATGGCGGATCGCTATCCGGACGCGGTGGTCTGGTTCATGGATGCGTCGGGACCCGAAGGGGTGAAACCCTTCCCGCCCCATCTCAGCCACGGCGACGGCCGCCAGATCGACCTCGGTCTCTACTATACCGACCGACAGGGCGCGCCCCTGAAGGGTTTTCCCGACACGTCGCGATACGGCGGTTACTGGCCCGCGGAGCCTGCGCGGCTGGGGGAGGCGCTCGCCTGTCCGGGCGGTCGCCAAGGCCGCGCCGAAAAGCCTGACCCGCCCGCCGACAGACCCTGGCGGCTCGACGAGGCCCGCACCCGGGCCCTGATCCAGATCCTGATCGCCGACGCGCGCGTCCGCCGCATCCTGATCGAACCGCACCTCGAACGCCGCCTCGGCCTCTGGGGCCATCCCAAGCTGCGTTTCGCGGGTTGCCGGGCGGCCCGACATGACGACCATATCCATGTCGACTTCCATTGAACCAGCCGGAGCATGCCGATGTGGTCCAACCAAGCTGCGGCGGCGTCACCAATCTCCAGCGGCCGGCGGATGATTCTGTTTCTGGGGAGCCTGGCGGTCGCCCTGTCCCTGGCCGGCTGCGCCCACGCGGCCGCGCCGGATGTCCGTCCCCTCCGGGTCCTCTACCTGTCGCAGTCGATGGGCTGGGTTCACGACACCGTTCGACGCCCGCCCGGCGGCCTGGCGTCGTCCGAACTGGCGCTCCAGGCCATGGCCCGCGATAGCGGCGCCTTCACCGTTGAACTCACCCGGGAGGCGCGGACGATCACCGCCGACCGGCTCGCCGATATCGATGTCCTGGTCTTCAGCACCACGGGCGCCCTGCCCATAGACCGCGAGACCTGGGGCGCGATCACCTCCTGGGTGGAAAGCGGCCGGGGCGGGTTCGTCGGCATCCATAGCGCGGCCGACACCGCCCTGGATTTCGAGGGCGGGGAGCAGGCATACACTGCCTTCCTCGGCGGTCGTTTCGACGGCCATCCCTGGACCCAGGGCACGGCCATCGGCCTGTCGAATCTTGAACCTTCCCATCCGCTCGCCGCCATGTGGCCGGATGGGACGGCGTATGCGGAAGAAATCTACCAGTACATCGGCTTCGATCCGGGCAGGGTCCGGGTTCTTCAGTCTCTCGACATGTCCGCCGGCCCGCTGCGCCGCCCCTATCCCGTGCCCGTCACCTGGGTCCGTGAGATCGGTCGAGGCCGGTTGTTCTACACAAACCTCGGCCACACCCCGTCCACATGGGACGATCCACGGTTCCGCGATCAGATCATCCACGCGATCCGCTGGACCGGCGGTCGGATCGATGCCCCGGCGGCGCCGAACCCCGAGGCCCAGGACGCCGCCGCCGTCATGGCCTTCGCCGCGGCGGAAGGCCTGGAGGCGCCGTCCGGCGAGGCCGGATCATCGACCGCGGCCGACGACATCAGAGCCCTCCAGACCCTTCATCCGGACAAGCACGGTGGCGACGCATCGGCCTGGGATGCAGCCCGGGCGCGGATTCGATCACGCCTCGGCGAGTAAGTCTTGATTGAAGACTGACTATCGGCTATACGTCTCCTCGTTCGGTGCCGTGGCGCCGGGGCAACGGTCACGCCTTGGTGTGACCATCCGCCTCTGACAAAGGCGGAAACCCGACCCTATTTCATCGGTTGAGGGGTGAGGCGACGGCGCACATCGGGTGGCCGCTTCCGAAGAACCCGCTCGTTTTGACGGTCGGAGGGACCATATGGCTGTAGCTAGATCACTCGCGGTGATGTCGCCTGAACAGGGGCTGTCGCGATACCTGACTGAAATCCGCAAATTTCCGATGCTGGCGAAGGACGAGGAGTTCATGCTCGCCAAGCGCTGGACCGAGCACCAGGACCCCGAGGCCGCCCATCGTCTCGTGACCTCTCACCTGCGCCTCGTGGCCAAGATCGCCATGGGCTATCGCGGCTACGGCCTGCCGATCGGCGAGGTGATTTCCGAGGGCAACGTCGGCCTGATGCAGGCGGTCAAGAAATTCGATCCGGACAAGGGCTTCCGCCTGGCGACCTACGCCATGTGGTGGATCCGCGCCTCGATCCAGGAATACATTCTGCGCAGCTGGTCGCTCGTGAAGATGGGCACCACGGCCGCGCAGAAGAAGCTGTTCTTCAACCTGCGCAAGGCCAAGAGCCAGATCTCGGCCTTCGAGGAAGGTGATCTGCGTCCGGAACACCTCTCCGCCATCGCCACCAAGCTGGGCGTGTCGGAAGAGGAGGTCACCAACATGAACCGCCGCCTCGGCGGCGACGCCTCCCTGAACGCGCCGCTGCGCGCCGACGGGGAGAGCGAGTGGCAGGACTGGCTGGCCGACGACACGGCGGTCTCGCAGGAGACCCAACTCGCCGACAGCGAGGAGAAGTCGATCCGCATGGGTCTGCTTCAGGAGGCGATGGAAGAACTGACCGACCGCGAGAAGCACATCCTCACGGAACGCCGCCTCAAGGACGATCCGGTCACGCTCGAAGAGCTCGCCGGCCAGTATGGCGTGTCGCGCGAACGCGTGCGTCAGATCGAGGTCCGCGCCTTCGAGAAGCTGCAGAAGGCCATGCGCGCCGCCGCCGAAGAGCGGAATCTGGTCGACGCCTGATCCGGCGGCCCGGAGTTTCAGCCGGCCTTCTTGATCGGCTCGGGCGGCGCCATGGCGAGCAGGGTCCCGATCGGAGCGGCCAGGGTCGCCTTGGTCGGCGGCCCGCCGGCCATCGACACTTCCAGCGCGCCCACGGCGATGGCGAGGCGCGAGTCCGATGCCTTCATGGCCAGGGTTTTCAAGGTCGCCGCCTGCTCGCGGATGGCCCGGACGGCCTGCATCGGATCGTTGTCGAACTGGTCCAGTGCGGCGGCCAGGATGCGCATGGCCTGATCCCGGGTCTCGGCTTGCGCGGCCGCGCCCGTGGCCGGCCGATCGGCCCGGCGTTTGCCCGGGCCGGAGAATTCACCGGAGTTGAAGCGCCGCCGGTCCGGGCCGATGTAGCCCACCGCCTCGACCCAGTCGCGGGGCTTCAGGGCGACGTTTTCGACCCGTTTGAACAGATCGGCGCTGGTGAAGGGCTTGCGCAGGAATTCATGGACGCCCGCGTCACGCGCTCCCTTGATCGTACTGGCGGTCGCCTCGGCGGTCACCATGATGATCGGGGCCCGCCGGCAGTTCAGGTTCGAACGGCGCAGGGCCTTCGCCAGCGCTTCGCCGTCCAGCTCCTCCCCCGTCCGTTCGATGAAGACGATCCCGGGCTCCAGCGCGGTCGCCGCCTGCAAGGCGCGCTTTCCGGTCGATTCGACGATGATGTCGCGCCCGCCTAGGCCCTTCATGATGTCGGTCAACAGTCGGGCGGCATGCGGGTTCGGATCGACGATCAGCACCCGCTTGACCACGGGCTCGAGCTTCGCCAGCACGCGACGATCGACTGCAAACAAGACGCGAACCCTCCGCTTGGAGGATCGTGCTTAACCGAGCCGGGTTAAGGGCCGTTGAACGCGAGGCTCAGCCCTGAAAAGGGTCTTGCATCATGATGGTGTCGTCCCGCTCCGGACTGGTCGACAGCAAGGCCACCGGAGCCCCGATCAGTTCCTCGATGCGCCGCACATACTTGACCGCGTTGGCGTTCAGATCGCGGAAACTGCGCGCGCCGGCCGTACTCTCGCTCCAGCCATCCATCTCCTCGAACACCGGCTCGGCTGCGGCCTGGGCTTTCAGGCTGGACGGCAGATAATCCAGCACCTCCCCGTCGACGCGATAGCCGGTGCAGATCTTCAGCGTCTTCAACCCGTCCAGCACGTCCAACTTGGTCAGGGCGATGCCGTCGATGCCGTTGATCGCCACCGACTGCCGCACCAGCACGGCGTCGAACCAGCCGCAGCGCCGGGCGCGGCCGGTGTTGACCCCGACCTCGCGCCCGACCGTCGCCAGATGCCGGCCGACCTCGTCGTCCAGCTCGCAGGCGAAAGGCCCCTCGCCCACGCGCGTCGTATAGGCCTTCACGATCCCCAGCACATAGCCGACGCCCCGCGGCCCGATGCCCGACCCGGCCGCCGCCTGACCCGCCACCGTGTTCGAACTGGTGACATACGGATAGGTGCCGTGGTCCACGTCCAGGAAGGCGCCTTGCGCCCCCTCGAACAGCACCCTTTTGCCGTCCCGTCGCGCCTGGTCCAGCACCCGCCAGGCGGGCTGCACATAGGGCAGAATTTTCGGAGCGATCTCCAGCAACTGGTTCAGCAGCGCCTCCGGGTCGATCGGCTCGAGGCCCAGACCGGCTCGCAGCGGATCGTGGTGCGAGCGCAACCGGTCGATCTTGACCTTGAGGTCGTCTTCATTGGCCAGGTCGCAGACCCGGATCGCACGACGTCCGACCTTGTCCTCATAGGCCGGACCGATGCCGCGGCCCGTCGTGCCTATCCGCGCGCCCGGCGCGCTGGCCGCGGCCTCGCGCGCTACGTCGAGCGCAGGATGAATCGGCAGGATCAGGCAGGCGTTGTCCGCCACGATCAGCACCTCGGGGCTGATGCGGATACCCTGCGCCTCGATCTTCTCGATCTCGCCGACCAGATGCCAGGGATCGACGACCACGCCGTTGCCGATGATCGACGGCTTGCCCTGCACCACGCCCGACGGCAGCAGCGCCAGCTTGTAGACCTTGCCGTCGACGACCAGCGTGTGACCCGCGTTATGGCCGCCCTGAAACCGTACGACCATGTCGGCCCGGTTCGACAGCCAGTCGACGATCTTGCCCTTGCCCTCGTCGCCCCACTGGGCGCCGACTACCGCGACGTTCGCCAAGACTCTTCTCCGCTGTCCGGGATTTCGGAACGCGGGCGCAGCCTATAGCCGGGGAATCATCGGGTGTCGTCCCGGCGTCGAGGATTATTCCGCCAGCGCCGTCTCGAACGCCCAGTCAAGCCAGGGCGTCAGCGCCTCTATATCCGCGACATCCACGGTGCAGCCGCACCAGATGCGCAGACCGGCCGGAGCATTGCGGTGGCTCTCGATATCGAAGGCCGCGCCCTCGCCCTCGACCAGGGCCTTCATCCGCCTGACGAGCGCCTGTCGGTCATCCTCGGCCATTCCGGCCACGCGCGGATCGACGATCTTCAGACACACCGAGGTCGTCGACCGCGTCGCCGGGTTTCCGGCCAGATACTCGATCCAGTCCGTTCGCCGGACCCATTGATCCAGCGCGGCGGCATTGGCCTGCGTCCGGGCGATCAGGGCCTCCAGCCCGCCGACCGACAGCCCCCATTCCACGCCGTCGATCCAGTCCTCCAGGGTCCAGACCGAAAACGTGTTCAGCATCGAACCGCTGGCCAGCAGCCGGTCGAACCCCTTGCCGTCGCGCAGGCGCAACACCTTCGGCACGGGCCGGGGCGGCTCATAGCGGTCCAGTCGTTCGACCGCCCGGGGCGACAAGGCGGCGACGCCCAATCCCGCCTCCCCGCCCAGCGCCTTCTGGAAGCTGAAGGTTACGACATCCAGCTTCGCCCAGGGCAGGGGCATGGCGAAGGCCGCCGAAGTGGCGTCGCAGATCACCAGGCCCTCGCGGTCCCCGGAGATGAAGTCGGCGTTCGGCGCACAGACGCCCGACGTCGTGCCGTTCCAGGGGAACACCAGGTCCCTGGCCGGATCCACCTTCGAGGTATCGGGCCACTCGCCCCACGGCGCCGTCAGAACCTCGGGGTCCAGCTTCAGGTGCTCGACCGCGTCGGTGGCCCAGACCTTGCCGAAATTCTCGAACGCCAGCACCTGGACCGGACGCTCGCCCAGCATCGACCACATGGCGGCCTCGACCGCTCCCGTGTCGGATCCGGGGACATAGACCATGACCCAGTCGGCCGGAACCTGCAGCAGATCGCGCGTCAGCCCCAGGCCATGGGCGAACCGCTCCACCACCTCCGGCGCGCGGATGCCGCGACCGAGCAGCTCATGCGGAATCGCCTGCGACGACCACCCGGGCCGCTTGGCCGTCGGGCCCGACGAGAACCACGGTCTTTCGGGCTTGATGTTCGGTCGGTTCGCCATCAGTCACGGAACGGCCGCATGGGCCCCTTGTCGCGCGCGTCGTGCGCCAGTTTCGTCAGTTCGGAAGTGTCCTCGGGCAGGACGATCATCAGCCTGGCCAACAAATCGCCGCGCCGCCCGTTCTCGAACGCCCCGCGCCCCTTGAGCCTCAGCACCCTGCCTGAACTGGAACCCGCGGGAATCGTCATGCTGACCGTGCCCTCCGGCGTCCGCACCGGGACCTTGCCCCCCAGCACCGCGTCGTACAGCGTCACGGGCTGATCCATCGTCAGGTCAGCCCCGTCGCGGGTGAAGATCGGGTGTTTCGCCACTTTCAGCTCGATCAGGGCGTCGCCCGCCGGGCCACCGCGCCCCGACGCGCCCTGGCCCTTCAGCCGGATGGTCTGCCCGTCGCCTGCGCCCTTGGGGATCGCTACGTCCAGCATCCTTCCGTCCGAAAACTGGATGCGCCGCGTCGCACCCGAAATCGAATCCTCAAGGCTGATCTCCAGCGTCGCCTTGACGTCCTGCCCGCGTGGAGCGAACCCGCCGGTCCGCGCGCCGCCCGGCCGCGCCGCGCCGCCGAACATGCCGCCGAACAATTCGTCCAGATCGATGTTCTCGAAGCCTTGCTGTCTCGCCCCGCCCTGGCCGAAGGGATTGGCGCCCGGGCCGCCGCGCGCCTGACTGCCGCCGAAACCGCGGAATTGCTCGCGCCCGTCGGCGTCGATCTCCCCGCGGTCGAATTTGGCGCGCTTGTCCTTGTCGCCGAGCAGGTCGAAGGCCGCGGTGATGCGCTTGAACCGCTCATCGGCCGCAGTGTTGCCCGGATTCTTGTCGGGATGGAGTTCCTTGGCGAGCTTGCGGAACGCCTTCTTGATTTCGTCCGCGCTTGCGCCCCTTGAAACGCCCAGTTCCTTGTAGGGATCGCCCGCCACGTCGAATGCCGCTCCACCGAAAGCCGAGTGCGTCAGTTAGGGCATCGCGGCCGCCACGCAAAGAGAGACCGGACAAATCACTGACTCAGGGCGAGGCGGGCCTCGGCGCCCCAGCCATATCCCGACCCCCACTGCGAAACCGCGATCGTGACGCCGGCGCCGAATCCACCCGGAAAGTCGGCCGCCGCATCCGCCGCCGCATAGACGGCCCCGGCCATCTCGACCTCCAACACACGCGCCTCGCTGCCTCCGTCCATCACGCGCACCCGGAAGCGCGGCGGGTCCCCGGCGATCGCCTCGCCGTCCCAGCGATCGCCGTCGATCCGGGACCGCGCAATCCAGCCCAGGTCGAACCCGCCGTCCGCGCGCGCCGTCGCTCGCAGATGGGCCGGCGCCCAGGGCCGGTCGTGCACGCCCGTGGCGGTGAAACCGATCTCGCTCACGCGCGCGCCCCCGGCCGGGCCGCCCGCCGGACCGGCGCGCCAGATCAACGGCAGGCCCCGCTCGGCGCGCGGCGATGCCGCCCGAGCCGGAGTCCGGTCCAGAAACACCACCAGCCCGCCGCTCGCGGCGCCCTCGGCTTCAGTCCCCTGTTGCCCTCGCAGCAGACCCGTGAGGCGCCAGACTCCCTCGCCCACCAGCATCGCCGACCGGAACTGCACCAGTTCCCAACCCGTGGCGGTTTCAATCGCCGCCGCATTGCCGCCCGCGAACACCGCCGTCGCCGCCAGACTCTCGGGCGTCCGTCCCTCGACCCGCACCAACAGGGTGTTGGTCTCGTCCCACCGATGCCGCACACCCCGGGGTAGCGCCTGCATCAGCACGCCCACTGTGGCCGGGTCGGCGATGTCGCCCCGCGCAGTCAGCGCTTCTGCGGAAGCGCCCGCGAACACCCGCATCGGCCGCCATGGGTCCGCCGCCGTGACCGCTATCGGCCGCCCGTCATTCTCGCTTCCGATCAGCGGCGGCAGTTCGATCATCCGGAAGAAGGGAGCTCCCGGGACGGCGGAAGCTTCGCCCGCCGTCGGCCGCCCGTCGTCCTCCCCGACCAAGACGGTAGACAGGGGCTCCAGCACCACCGACGGAGTCTCGTCGAGGTCCAGCCGCATCACCCGCCAGGCGCCGCCGCGCCCCTCGACCATCACCGTGTCTCCGGGTTCCAGCGCCATCGCCTCGACCGGCCCGGGCAAGACCATCAGCCGATCCGCCCCTCCGGCCTCCAACGCCCGTTCCGCCGCCGACCTCGCCAGGGCGCCGGAACACACCGCGGGCAGATCCAGATCGACCCCGCCGCCCTGGCCGTCCGACCGAATGACCACCGATCCGGTCTGGTACCCGGCGTCGCCGTCGATGTACCGCACACGCGCCGCGCTGGCTCCGGGCTCCAGCACCCGCTCGACCCGCAGGCTCGCGCCCTCGTCCGGCAACGCCAGCTCGCCGAGGGTCAGCGAGGCGACTGCCGCCTCCCCCCCGATCACCGCCACCCGACCACCCCGCTCGGCCGCGACCAGACCCAGGCCGGCCAGCAATGGCTCCAGCGCGTCCCGGCTCCGCATCGGCCGATCGATCACATAGCCCTGCACCTCGCCGGCGAAGCCGCCGATCTCGAAATCCCCGTCCGCCAGTCCGCCGCGCCTCAACACCGCGGCGATCAGGTCGCGCGTCTCTCCCGCCAGCCGCCCGTTCAGCCAGTGCCCGGTGCGCCAGCCTCCCGCGTCGGCCCAGACCTCCTCGCGCCCCGGGAAGGCCGGCCAGGGTCGCGCATCCCAGCACCAGACGTCCTCCGCCGCCAGCATGGGTCCGCCATAGACCGACGACACGGGATTGTTTCCCGGCTCCTGGAAATGCTCGATCACGGCCTCCAGCACCCTCCTTTGCATCCGGTCGTCCCGCCCGCCGGTCGAGAAGGGCGGCAGGGCGCTTTCGGCGCTCTTGGGGTCCAGAAACAGGTTCGGCGCATTGCCGCCCCGATCCACCGCCGCGCAGCCGAACTCCGTCAACCGGATCGGTTTCATGCCCGGCGTCCACGCCGTCGGCGAGGCGTTCCTCGCTCCGCCGGGACGGTCGTGATGCGCATTCGACCACCACCCCTTCAGGTCCTTGACCCGGAACACCCAGTCCTCGCCATGCGCCGTATCCGTGATCGGCGTCCGCACCTGAGCCGCCCGGTCAGTATCCGAGGCGTAGAACCAGTCGAACCCCTCGCCGCCGACGACCTGCGCGGCCAGATAGGCCGCATCGTCCGGCCCGGCGAAGGCCTCGCCGTCCAGGCCTCCGTCGCCGGAGCGCCAGTCGCCCAATGGCGGATACCAGTCGACGCCGACGTAATCGATATTGGCGTCCGCCCAGAGCGCATCGAGATGAAACGCCACCTCGCCGCCGTCGCGCAGCCCCGCATATTCGGACCAGTCGGCGGCATAGCTGATCGCCACCTCCGGCCCGACCACGGCCCGGCATTCCGCCGCCAGCGTCCGCAGCTGCGCCACCGCCGGAAATCCGCCGTCCGCGTCCCTCGTCGTCGTCAGCCCGCGCATCTCCGAGCCGATCAACAGGCCGTCGGCCCCGGTTTCTTCAGCCAGGGCTGCATAATGGAGCGCCAGCCGCCGCAGACCCCATCCGTCCGCCGGGCCAAACATCGCCTCGACGTCGGCCGTCGCGCCCGCGCCGTCCACGCCCCGGACGCGGCCCCGCCAGGGATAGGCCGCCTGTTCGGCCCCGCCGTACGGATCGGGCAGTCCGTTCCCCGCCGCTACGTCCATGAAGACGAACGGATACAGGGTCACCTCCAGCCCCCGCGCCTTCAGCTCCGAAACCGCCTGCCGCACGCTGTCATCCGACGGCGTTCCGCCATAGGCCGGGCCGCTGTCTCTCTGCGAGATCAGGTGCGCCTCCGCCCGGTTCAGCCCCGCGACCGACCACGTCAGGGGCTCCGTCGGCTTGTCCGCCCGCTCGACGCCCGGCCGGATCGTACAGTGCCCGGCTCTCAGGTCGTCGCCGAACCAGCCGACCACCAGGCTGACCCGCTTCAGATTCGGGCATTGCGACAGCAGCTGGTCCAGCGAAACCGCGAGATCTGTTCGCCCCACCGCCGCGTGCAGGTTCTCGGGCGTCGTCCGGGTCAATCCTTCGCGCCGCATCACCGGCTCGGTCGCCAGCACGAACTCTCCGGCGCCGGGGATCAGACACACGCCTTCCAGCCGGTCCTCCAGCCGCGGCGCATCTCCCCGCGCTCGCCGGAACACCTCGAAGGCCAGCTGCGGCGGACGGTTGCCGTACGGCCCCAGCGGCAGATCCTCGAACACCACATAGGCTGTGCCCCGATAGGCCGGCGCCGCCCCCTCGATCGCCTCGATCAGCGGGTCGGGCGTCTGCCCCTCTCCGCCCCGATGCACCCGCATCGTCAGGCCCGACAGGTCCATCGGACGCCCGTCGGCCCACACCCGCCCGATCCCGTCGATCTCGCCTTCGCACAGGGCCACGGCGAAGCTCAGCGAATAGGCGTATTCAATCGTCCTCGGCCCGCCCTTGCCCGCCGATTCCGTGTGGCGCGCCTCCCGGAATCGCGCCGCCCAGATCACCTGTCCGGTCACGCGCGCCCGCCCGAACACGCAGGCCATCGGCGCGCCCTCCGCCGTCCCCTGCACCTTCAGCGTCTCCAGTCGCGGGCCCTTCTGTCGCGCCGGCTCAAGGCTCGAGATCACCCGCTGATCGATGGCGCGCCCGAGGGTCGAACCGATCACGGCGCCGATCGGCCCGCCGACGGCCTGCCCCACGCTGCTCAGGATCACCTGCGCCATTCTCAATCCTCCCTGAAGGGTTCGGCGCCGGGCCAGCTGAAGGCCGCGACCAGCCGCCGGCGCCACCAGGCCCCCATCCAGCTTTCCACGACCGCCCGCCCCCAGTAGGCGTGGATCATCCTCGGCTCCGGTCCCCCCGTGTCGCTCAGGATCGCGCAGTGTTTGGCCGGACAGCCGGGCGCCATGCGAAACAGCACCACATCCCCCACAGCAGCCCGGGCGACCGGGATCTCGGTCAGCCACCGTCGCGCCTCCATGAGCAAGGTCTCCTCGCCCCCAACCTCCGCCCAGTCAGGCCGGTAGGGCGGCGGACTCTCGGGCTCGGCGCCGACCAGCTCTCGCCACACGCCGCGGATCAGACCCAGGCAGTCCGCTCCCTCGCCCTTCACGCTGGCCTGATGCCGGTACGGCGTTCCCAGCCAGCCGCGCGCGGCAGTCACCGCCGCCCTCATCGCCGGCTCCCGCCGTCGTTGCGTCCGCCCTCGACCGGCGCCGCCATCAGGAAGTCATCGCCCGGAATGTCCGGAAACCCCTGGAAGTTGAGCCCGTTCGCGAACGTCCCGACGCAGGTCGCCCATCGCTTGTCGCAAACGGCGCCGGGAAACGCGTCCAGATCGACGCCGCACCGCCCGTCACCCAGCATCGCGTCGCACTCGCGCCCATAGGTCCGGCCGACCACCCGTTCCAGCTTCGCCAGCGGCCCTTCCAGGTCCGCCGTGAACCCCGCTCCGTCGCGCCGGATGCGCGCCAGCGTCGCAGACCACAGCGGGAGCCGCAGGTCCGGCCGCGCCCAGTCCACCCGCCACAGCGCGACCGACGCGCCGTCGTACAGTCCGCTCTCGACCTCAGCGTCGGTGATCGCCGTATCGTCCAGCCCGCCCGCGACCGCCGCCGACCCCGCGCTGAACCCCACGGCGCTATCCGCCGCCCCGGCGGTCCAGCCGCTCGCGGCCCGGCACGGAATTCCCTCGATCGTCAGGTCGCGATCATGATCGGTGAACCCCAGTTCGAAGCCGTCCGGGCGTCGCAGCAGCCAGACATGGCAAAGCGTCGCCGCCCCGCTCTCGATGCGGGCGGCCATCTCCTCCGGTATCGTTCGCATGTCTCAGACCCGCACCTCGATCAGCGGCACGGCCGCCATCCGCCCGGCCTCGAAGGTTTCCAGCGTCACCTCGATCCGGTCGGTGTCGAAGCGCACGGGCGTGTCGAACTCGAACCCGGCCGAGACCGCCGCGCCTGCGCCGGGCGCCGCGTCGAGCGTCACCAGCCCGGTCGCCGCGTCGACCACGAACGCCTCCAGGTCCAGTTCGACTCCGCCGATGGCGATCCGCACTGTGCCCTCGACCGGCTTGGCGATCCGCCGCTCAAGCGCGTCCTCGCCCACGCCATACCGCTTCCCCAGCTGGAACGTCGTTCGCATCCCGTCCCCCTCGCCCAGCGCCTGATCCAGCGGCCCGACCGCCTCCCCCGGCGCGCAGGACTTGAAGTCGGCGAAGTCCCGAAACCGGAAACCGTACAGCCGTCCCCTCCGCGCCTCGAAGAAGCCGGTCAGCGCCGCCATGTCGTCCAACGACCTCAGATTGGTCCCGATCAGATATCGCCGCCGCCCTTGCGCCCAGGGCGTCGACCGCCGCTCGAACCCGGAGCCCAGGGTTACGATCTCCGTTCTCCGCTCCACCCCGCCGGTCGATCCGAACGCCAGCCGCGCGGGCAGCCTCACCTCGTGAAACGCCATCAGAATCCCCTTCCTGTTCCGTGCCCGCCAGGTTCCACTTTCGCTTGTCGGGCGAGCGGCGTTCGGTCATCCTCAGGCTCGCGGACACGGGTCCGACGCACGGGAGGGCGTTATGACGCTTGAGGGTTCAAACCAGATTCAGAGCTTCGATTGGCAGAAGCTCCTGTTTTCATTCGAAGGACGCACGCGCCGCTCGCACTTCTGGATCGGTTGGCTGATCTGCCTGGGCGTCGGCGTGGTCGCCGGCTGGATTCCCCTGATCGGCGGCGTGATCTCGATCGCCCTGATCTGGCCGAACCTGGCCATTTCGGTGAAGCGGCTTCACGACATGGGCAAGAGCGGCTGGCTGGTCGCCATTCCCTGGGCGATCAGCATCGTCGGCGTATTCGTCGGCGTCGCCCTCATGGGGGTGTCGGCCTTCGCCAACGCCGCCGCCCTTGAACGCGAGGATCCGGCCGCTGTCCTGGCCCTTCTCGGCCCGGCCCTGGGCCTGTTCGCCCTGCTCGCCCTGGTCAACCTCGGCTTCCTGCTCTGGATCGGCCTGACCGACGGCCAGCCCGGCGACAATCGCTTCGGGCCGAATCCGAAGGGCCTCTGACGACTATACTTGCAGTTGTCGACCACCGCGCCATGAGCCAGGGTGCGCGGCGGTCGCTTCGACTGTCGATTCCGGGGCGGGGGCGTGCGCGGCGAGATACTGGACTTCAATGACGCCTCCGGCGAGGGCCTGATCAGCGGCGACGACGGCCTGCGCTATCCGTTCGACCGGACCGGTTTGATGCAACGCGACCTGCTCCGGCCTGGCCAGCGGGTCGATTTCGTGATCTCCGACAGCGTCGCGACCGGCGTCTGTCTGCTGAGGACCGAACCGCCCCCATCCTCGGCCCGCGTCGACGGCGACACGCTCAGCCCCTGGCGGTACTTCACCCGTTGCCTCGCCAAATACGCCGATGGCCACGGTCGCGCGCGCCGGAGGGAGTACTGGTATTTCCTGCTGTTTCAGGCTCTGATCCTGGCTGTTCCGCTGATCGTCTGCATCGGCCTCGCCGCCACGGCGAGCAGCGGGACGCCCAGCGACGCCGCGTCCCTGACGATCGGACTGTTCGCTCTCCTGGCAGGGGTCGTCTACCTGTTCTTCGTCATCCCCGGCATTTGCGTTTCGATCCGCCGCTTTCACGACGTCGGTCTGACCGGTTGGCTGATTCTGCTCGGACTCATTCCGTACGTCGGCGGTCTGATCACCTTCGTCATCACCCTGCTGCCGTCCGAAGCCCGCACCAACAAGCACGGCCCCGTTCCCGGCCAGTCGAGCCGCACGACGGCGGACGTTTTCAGCTGAGGCGACGGCTTGTGGGCCGCGTGGCCCTCCGCCAGGGTGTGGTCTGGACCCAGGGGGAATCATGCGCGGCGAAGTCATCAACCTTGACGGCATTTCGGGCGACGGCCTGATCTCGGGCGACGACGGCGCCCGCTACACCTTCACCGCAGGCTCCAGCCGCTCGAGCCTGCGGGTCGGCGAGAAGGTCGACTTCGTCGGAACCGACGGGGTCGCCACAGACATCATGAGCCTGGGCGGCGCGCCTGCGTCCTTCGCCGGTCAGGGTTACGCCACCGCCCCTTCCACCGCCGGCTACGACTTCGGCTGGGCCCTGTTCTCCTTCGAAGGCCGTCTGCGCCGGTCCCATTTCTGGATCAGCTGGGTGATCTTGTTCTTCGGGGGATTCGTCGTCGGTCTGATCCCCTTCATCGGCCAGCTCATCGGCCTCATCCTGATCTGGCCCAATATCGCCATCCAGGTGAAACGCCTGCATGACATGGGCAAGACCGGCTGGTGGGTGTTGGCTCCGTTCGCCGCGAACATCGTGGGCATCGTCCTGATCGTCGTCACAATGGGGATGTCGGCCGTCATGAACGCCGAAGCCCTTGAGCGGGAGGATCCCGCCGCCGTCCTCGCCATGATGGGCCCGATGCTTGGCATCGTCGGCCTGCTGATCCTGATCAATCTCGGCTTCCTGCTGTGGATCGGCATCGTCGACACCCAGCCGGGCCGGAACCAGTACGGCCGCAATCCGAAATTCCCCGTCGACGACACCGCCGACACCTTCGCCTGACCTTCAAAGCCGGCGCGCGCCCAGCGATACGGCGCGCGCCAGCATCTGGGCGATCTGCGCTTCGGACCGCAGCAACCCCGGGGCGCCGCCGTCGACTCTCACGTTCACGGTGACGCCCCCGCCCACCGGCTCCACCACTCCGGCGGCTGCGGGCCGGAACACCTCAGGTCCCCGCTCGCCGACCAGATAGGCCCCGCCGCCGAGGACTGGTCCGCCCTCTGCGCGGGACCCGGCGAAGATCGTCTGGACCGCCCGGGCGATGGCGTCGGAAAGCCCGTTCCCGCCCCCCGATCCCGACGCCGCGTTGACCGCCGCCAGCACCGCCCGCGCCAGTTCGGCCAGGCTGACTTCCCCGTCCGCCGCCGCTCGCGCCAGCGACCGGACCAGCCCGTCCCCGGCCTTGCCGAAGGCGTCCTCGATCGACGCCGCGGCTCGCTCCGCCGGCTCCCGTAGCGCTTCCAGCGCCGCCGCCGCCTCGGCCGCCTTGCGCGGCACCCCGTCGAGCCCGGCCGGTTCAAGTGTGTCAGTCATCCGGCCACGCCTCCGTCATCCGCCTCAGGTCCTCGCGCCCAATCGGCGCCGTCCGGCCCGGCCGTTCCGTCAGCATCCGCCACTCCCGCAGCGACAGTCGCCAGAACGCCTCCGGTCCCACGCCCAGCCTCGCCGCGACCCGCAACATCTCGCTCCAGGGAGTCATCCGGCCGCCGCCGAGAACGCCTTCGCCACCGCCTCGGCGGCCTCGCGCGGATCGACGCTCGCCAACGCCGGCTTGTCGGCCAGGTCCCACTCCCCTCCGGCCTTCAGCAGGGCCCACAGCACCGCCTGGAGATCCCGCGCCGACAACACCCGCATCCGCTCCGCCAGGCCCGACAGCCCCTCCAGCCCCAGCGCCGTCTCGATCTCCGCCAGCGCGCCCAGGGTCAGGCACAGCCGCCGCTCGGCCCCGGCCAGCATCGCCGTGACCTCCCCCCGCGCCCCGTTGGCTTCCATCACAGCGCCGCGAACGTTACTTGGCCCGCGCTCGCCAGGCTGATGGCGAAGGTCGCCTCGCCCTCATGCTCGCCAGCGTATTCCAGGGCCGCCACCAGGAATGGGCCTTCCAGCACGCCGAAGTCCGGCACGATCAGCCGCCAGACCCGCGCCGCCTGGTCGAAGAAGGTCTCCCGGATCAGGGCGTCCGACGCGGCGTCGCGGAAAATTCCCTGACCCGCCACCGCCGCCGACCTGACCCCCGCCCCGCCCAGCAGCTCGCGCCAGCGTCCTGCGCTGTCGCCATCAGTCGCGTCGACAGTCCGCGCGTTCAGCGAGATGGTCCGCGTCCTCAGGCCCGCGACCGTCGTGAACACGCCCGGCGCGCCCTCGATCTTCAGCAGGATGTCCTTGCCGCGTTGTGCGCTCATGTCTCCATCTCCTCCGTGACGGCCCGCACCCGCAGCACCGCAAATGTCCGCGCCCCGTCGGCGCTGGGGAACACCTCCGCGAACGAGACCCCTAGGCTCGCCGTCCGCACGCCGTCGGCCTCCAGAATCGCATCGTCCAGGGCCAGCCGCACCGCCGCCATCACGGCCTTGGCCTCCTCGGTCCCGCGGAATCGCGACGCCACGGTCAGCGTCAGGGCGTGCTCGACGCCGCCCCCGTCCGCGGCCACGGGCCGGCTCTCGCTCCGCCCGATCAGCAGGTGCGGGAACGCGGTGTCCGTTGGCGCCCCGTCCCAAATCCGCGCCGCCTCGCCCAACAGCGCCCGCACCGCCGGATTCGCCCGCAGATGGACGATCAGCGCCTTCTGCAGCGCCAGTTCATGCGCGCTCATCGCATCCGCTCCAGGGTCAGGATCGCCCGGCCGCCGACCACCTCTCCCGAGACGATCCGCCAGTCGGCGCCGCCGAAGCGCAGCATCCGCCGAGGGATCAGCCGCACGTCCGACCGCGTCTCCGCCGTCACCGACTCGATCGCCCTCGCGCCGCCGGCCTCGCTCTTCTCGCGCCGCCGCCGCGCGCCCAGCTTCAGCCAGGCCGACCCGAGCGGCTCCCAGCTGACCGCCCGGCCGCCGTACGGCGTCTCCGTCTCGACGCCCTCGAACAGCTCCGCCAGCGCCTTCACAACCGCACCACGCGATATGGCGCGATCCAGCCTTCGACGGGCGCGACCGGCATCTCCCGATCGCCCCGCTCAAAGGCGCGCAGCGCCAGCATCAGGATCGCCAGCCGCAACGGCGCGGGCGAGGTCGAGGCCAGGCTCAGCCCGACATCCCCTTCGACCCGCGCCCGGGCAGCATCGATCAGCGTCTGGATCAACCCGTCCTCGGCGTCGTGCCCGACGCGCAGGAACAGCTTCGCTTCCGCCAGTGAGACGGGTGCGGTCATGGGAACCTCGTTGTGTTGAAAACGAGGGCTCAGGTCTTGGGTCGAAGGGCTTGGTCCGCCCTCTTCCCAATCCCTAAGCCCTACCCCCCCCAAGCCCACGCGAGCATCAGCTCGCGCTGAACTTCATCACCTTGATGGCGTCGAAATTCTGCACCCCGCCGCCGACCCGCTTGGTCGTGTAGAACAGCACATAGGGCTTGGCCGAATACGGATCCCTGAGCACCCGCACCCCCGCGCGATCCACGATCAGATAGCCGCGCTGGAAATCCCCGAAAGCGATGGCCGCGCTGTTGGCGCCGATGTCCGGCATGGTTTCGATCTCGGTCACCCGATAGCCCAGCAGGCTGGCCGTCTCGCCTGCCCGCTGCGCCGGCTGCCAGATGTAGGCGCCGTCGGCGTCCTTGAATTTGCGCACGGTGGAAACCGTCTTGCGGTTCATCACGAACCGCCCGTTCGGCCGGTACTGGGCCTTGGGCGCGTAGACCAGATCGATCAGCCGGTCGGTCGGATCCTCGGCCGCGAAGGCGCCCGCCGCGCCGGACGCGACATAGCCGATCTCGCCCCATTCATGGTCGGCCTCGGCGACGATGTCGTAGCCCAGGAAACCCCTCGGCTTGTTGACCCCGTCGCCGGTGACAAAGGCCTGGGTCTCCTGCGCCGCGAAGGCGTCCTCGACCTCGGCCGCCAGCCATTCGTCCAGGTCGATCAGGGCGTCGTCCAGCAGCGACTGGGTCGCCGCCGGATTGGCGTAGAGATCGGCCGAGGGGAACTCCAGCAGCGCCAGCGTCGCCGGGTCCGTCTCCGGCCGAGCCGCCGTCTCGGCCACCCAGCCCGAGGCCACGCCCGCCGTCGACACCGGCTTCCCGAACACCCCGGCCCCGACCGTCCGCACCGTGGCGATCTCGCGCATCGGCGACCCCGCCATCAGCCGCCGCTCGATGGCCCGCTCGGTCTGCTCCGGCACGACATAGCCGGCCGAATTCGACGCCGTCGACAGCCCCGCCTTCAGCTCCAGTCCGAACGACTGGCCCGTCTTGAGATAGCCGTCAAACGCGCTCTTTTCCTCCCCCTTCATGGGGGAGGTGGCGGCGAAGCCGCCGGAGGGGGCAAGCCCCGGCCGCCTTCCCTCGCTCACCACCCGGTCCAGCCGCGCCTGCGCAGAGGCCACCGCCTGGTCGATCCGCGCCACCTTCTCCTCCAGCAGCGTATCCGCCGAGCTCTTCCGCTCGATCTCGTCCAGCCGGGCGTCATTGGCCCCTTTGAACGCCTCGAACGCCGCCATCATCTCGTGCATGGCGGCGCGCGCCTCCGGCGTGGCCGGGGCCTGTTTGGTCTCTTTCATGATCTCTCCGATTGAAGAACCGCGGGTTGCGGTTAGGGTCGGGGCGTGAACCGCCCTCTTGAAAAATTGTCGCCGCGGGATGACGAGTGAGCGCGCATTTCACCCCCCTCGAATCCGATATCCTCGACGCCCTCGCCTGGGACCTGCGCGACCTCGCGCCGGACCTCGCCGGTCAGTTCGCCGAAGCCCTGCCCGGCGTCCGCCGCAACACCGGCTCGGGCCTGTTCACCGAGATCATCGTCCATCGGGCCCGCCCGGCGCCGCTGACGACGCCGACCGGCCGGTTCGGCACGGTCCACGCCATGGTCGGCGACCTGCCGGACCCCGTCGCCTTCCAGGCCGAACTGGTCGCCGGCCGGCTCATCGCGCTGCACGGCGACGCCTATGGCCAGGACACCCGCGCTCTCGACTTCGCCCGCGTCCCTTACGACCAGGTCTTCACCGTCGACGACCAAGGCGACTCCATGGCCTTCGACCCCGCCGCCCTGATGCAGCCCGGCCCCCTGCTGAACCTGCATCATCATCCCGACCGCGAGCCGCCGCCCCCGGTCGCCGCCCAACTGTTCGATATCGGCAGTGTGCGCGGCCCCGGCGACGCGGCTCCGAAACCCCTGATCGACGTCCTGTTCGGTTCGCCGGGCGCGACCGCGAGCGAGACGCCGCCGACCGACATCCCCCCGGACAAGGCGGATCAGACCTCGGTCAAGGTGGCCCTGTGGGTGGTCCTCGGCGTCGGCGCCCTGTTCGCCGTCGCCTTCTTCGACGTCCCCGTCGTCCTGGCCGCCGTCATCGCCGTCATCGTGGGACGGTTCCTGAACCGTCCTCCTGTCCTGTCGGTCCTCGCCCGCGCCGCGCGACGTTTCGGCCAGTACGAATATCGCCCGCCCCAGCGCTGAACGCGGCCCGCTATCCGCGGTCCTGGAGCACCGTGAACCTCGCCTGTGGCAGCATCGGAAAGGTGACCAGCGACACCTCCCACAACTCCACCTCCACCAGCACCCGAAGCCGCCCGTCCCGACGGGCGCGGCTGCTGCGAAAGCCGATCGACAGGCCATCCAGCGCACCGGCCTTCGACAGGGCCCGCGCGAACCGCGCCTCGGCCGACCAGTCCATGATCCTTCCCCGGACGAACAACCCGCGCTCGTCCTCGACCATCTCGTCCCAGATGCCGACGACCGCCCGACCCTCGTGCTGGTGCAGCATCCGCACGCCCTTGACGCCCGTCCTCGCCAGACTGGCCGCGAAGGCCCCGCGGCCGACCACGTCCCCGTTCAGATCGGCCACGCCCCAGAGGGAGGCGTAGCCGTGGATAGCCAAACCCGCTTCCACGAACGCTGTCGTCACCGGTCGCTCTCCAGCTGCCATTCGATCCGGTCCAGCGTCGCCCGGTTGGCGAGACTCTGCTCCTCCAGTCGCGCCAGTCGCTCCGCCACCTGTCGCTGCTCGCCGACGCGTTCCTCCAGCGCGTCGATACGCGCCGCGGCGCCGCCGGCCCACAACAGCGCCCCGATCGTCTGCACCAGCAGCGCGGCGATCACCGCGACGGGAATCTTCCTTATCGTTTCCATCAGTCTCCCACCCCCGCCATCCGCCGCCGCTCCTCGTCCGTCAGGAAGGTCGCCGCGTTCAATCGCGCCCACAGCGCGTCCCGTTCAGGCTGTAGTGCGGGCAGGCCGTCCAGATCAGCCTCGATCCTCGCCCCCGCGAACCGTCCGCCCAGCCACCCCGTCAGCGCCGCCGCCGTCTTTCTCACGAGCGGAACCACCGTCCCGCGCCAGAAAGCCGCATTGGCCTCGCGATAGTTGGCGTAGGTCGCGTCTCCCGGAATCCCCAGCAGTTGCGGCGGCACTCCGAAGGCCAGGGCGATCTCGCGCGCCGCGGCATGCTTGCCGGCGATGAAGTCCATGTCGGCTGGCGTCCAGCTCATCGGCTTCCAGTCCAGCCCGCCCTCCAGGATCATCGGCCGGCCGGCGTTCATCGTGCCCGCGTGACTCTCCTCGACCTGGGCCCGCAGTCCCTCGAACTGCTCGGCCGTCAGCCGCTCGCCGTCCCGGGATGCATAGACCAGCGCCCCCGAGGGCCGCGCCGCATTGTCCAGCAGGGCCTTGTTCCAGGCCCCCGAGGCGTTGTGCACGTCGATCGCGAACGCCGCCGCCTCCAGCGGCGAAAATCCGTAGTGATCGTCCGTCGGGTGAAACAGCTTCAGCTGCATCACCGGCGACCAGCCGTCGGCTGCCCGGCCGATCCGGATCGACCGGCCGTCCACAGAATATTCCCAGGCCTCGGGCCAGCCCGCGCGTCCCGGGACCACCTTCACCCGGTCCGGCCGCAGCGTCCAAAGCTCTTCGATCCCTCTGTCGCCGACCGCTTCCGCATAGGCGTTTCCCGCCGTCTGCAGGGCGCCGTACAGCGCCTCCAGCCACTCCGCGCCCGATTGCTCCGGGTTCGGCCGAGCCAGCAGCGCCGCCAGCGGATGATCGTCGCGCCGGACGCCGGAGGCGAACACGGTCAGCGGCGTCGACGCCGCGGCCTCCGCGATCATCCGCACGCAACGATAGGCGATGGCGTTCCTGGCGAACCCTTCCTCGGCCAGGTGGGCAAAGTCCCGCGGCGTCCACCGCGCCCGCCCTCCGGACGTCAGGGCGATCAGCGGCCCGGCCCGGCTGTCCTTGATCTCGGGCGCGTCCGCGCGCCCGCGGCGGCCCATTGGCCAGCGCAGCTTCGCCATCCTCTTCCTTCCCGAAAGCTCGTGTCAGATCAGCCGCACGCCCGGCCTGCCTCTGGCGGCGGCGGCGAGGGGGGAGCGGTCCGCGTCAGCGCGGCGCCGGTCCTGATTTCCCGCCATGCCCATACAGTAACCGACCAGCGCACTTGTGCTGGCAGATTGTTGTCTTAAAAGTACAAATGATTGATTTGACGAAATTTAATTTCGTCAACGCGACTATATTCCCGGCGACAGCGTCACGCGGCGGAACGGTCAGGCGGCGTCGGCCTCGCCCAGGCTCGCCCGCTGCTCCAGTCGCGCGGCGATGACCCGCAGCAGTTCCGCCACCTGGATTGGCTTGCCCACATGGTCGTCCATGCCCGCCTGCCGGCACCGCTCGACCTGTTCCGGCTGCACATTGGCCGTCAGGGCGATGATCGGTATGCGTCCCGCCGCGCCCTTGAGCGCCCGGATCGCCCGCGTCGCGTCCAGCCCGTCCATCACCGGCATATGGACGTCCATCAGGATCAGGTCGTAGCCGCCCTCGCGCGCCGCTTCGACCGCCTGGGCGCCGTCCTCGACGGTTTCCAGCGCCACGCCCATGCCGCCCAGGATGGCGGTCACCAGCTCGCGGTTCGCGGCTGCGTCGTCCGCCATCAGGATGCGCAGACCCTCGGGGGTGGGCGCCTCGGCGGCGGTCGTTCCGCCTCCCGCCACCGCCTTGGCCGGCGTCAACGGAACCTCGAACCAGAAGGTCGAACCCTCTCCCGCCCGGCTCTCGGCGCCGATCTCGCCGCCCATCATCTCGATCAGGCGACGCGAGATCGACAGGCCCAGGCCGGTGCCGCCATAGACCCGGGTGGTGGAATTGTCCGCCTGGCTGAAGCGTTCGAACAGGGCGTCGATCTTCTCCGGGGCGATGCCGATGCCCGTGTCGCTCACGGCCACTCTCAGCCGTTCTCCCGTCCACGATACGGCCAGCGCGACCTGCCCCTCGCTGGTGAATTTCGCGGCGTTCGACAGGAAGTTCAGCGTCACCTGTCTCAGACGGCCGTCATCGCCGATCAGGGCGGGCGGCAAGTCCGGATCCAGCGACACCGCCAGCGTCAGTCCCCTGACCTCGCACTGGCCCTCGATCATCGCCGCGGCGGCCTGCGCCATCGCGCGCGGGTCGAACGCGCGGGTCTCCATCTGCACGGCCCCGGCCTCGAGCTTGGAATAGTCCAGAATGTCGTTGATGACCCCCAGCAGGGCCTCGCTGGCCGTCGCGATCCGGTCGGCGTAGCGCCGCTCCGTTTCCTCCAGCGTCGCGCTCTGCTGCAGCAGTCCGGAAAAGCCGATCACACTGGTCAGCGGCGTTCTCAGCTCGTGGCTCATATTGGCCAGGAATTCCGACTTGGCCCGCGCCCCTGCCTCGGCGCGGTCGCGGGCTTCGATCAGGGCCTCCTCCAGCCGCTTGGTCTCCGTGATGTCGCGCACCACGTCCTGGAACTGCACCACCCGTCCCTCGGCGTCGCGGATGATCGACGTCCGGGCCTCGAACCATCGCACCTCGCCGTCGCGCGGCAGGCCGCGGTAGGTCACGCCGCGATGCGACCACTCCGGGGGCGCCTTGACGAACTCCCGGAAGCTTGCGGTCAGGGCAGGGACGTCGTCGGGATGGATCAGGGAGGTGGCGGGCCGACCGATCAGCGCCTCGGGCGGATAGCCGGTCGCGGCCTCGAGCGACGGGGACACATAGGTCACCAGCCCGTCCACCCCATAGGTGACGATGATGTCCGTCACCCGCGACGCCAGCAGCCGGAAGCGCCGCTCGCTCTCGGTGAGGCGCTCGATCGCCAGATCGCGATCGGTGACGTCCTGAAACACGCCGAACATCGACGCGACCCGCCCATCGGGACCTCGTTCGGTGTCGGCGCTGGCCTCGACCGCCCGTTCCTCGCCGTCCGGACGGATCAGGCGGGCGCGGGTCCGGAACCCCTCGCCGGTCGCCAGCCCGTGCATCACCGCCTGTCGGATGCCCTCCCGGTCGTCGGGATGAAAAAAGGCCAGCGAGTCCGCCAGGTTCGGATCGAACGTCTCGGGGGTAACGCCGTAGATCCGGTAAACCTGGTCGGACCAGGTCGACATCATGGTTTCAGCGTCCATTCGCCACTGACCCACGCCGGCCATTTCCTCGGCCAGCCTCAGCAGCTTCAGCTGCTCCGACTGACGCCGGCCGACCTCGGCCTGGTCGATCATTTCGCCGGCCATCTGCGCCAGCAACTTCAGATTGGCGATCTCCGCGTCCGAAGGGGTAGGGCGCGGCCGGGTGTCCATCACCGCGATCGCGCCGACAGCTTCTCCCGCGGCGTTGGCGACCGTGGCGGCGGCGCAGAAGCGCAGGCCGGGCTTGCCGATCACCATCGGGTGGTTGCGCACCCGGTCGTCCTTCCGCGCGTCCTCGATGACCATGACGGCGCCGGGGCCCATGGCGACCATCAGGTGAGTCGCCGTCAGTTCGCGGGGCAGTTCGGTCTGGTCCAGCCCGATGTTGGCCCGGAACAGGGTTCGCTCGCCGTCGATTACTCCGACCATGGCGTGGGGCGTCCCGAACATGGCGCAGGCGAGCGCCGTCAGCCGCTCGAAGGGGCTGTCCAGTTTCAGAGACTCCGTCGTCGCTTTTCGCGACGTTTGCGGACGTTTCGCTCCCATCCGGCCAGACTGGGGCCGGAACAACGAAATTTCGGTTAGCGCCCGACCCAGGCGGCGACCGGCCATGCCGCGAGTCTCGGCGCCGGCGTCATACCCCGCGCTCGTCCCGCCATTCCGAAGCCTCGAAGTCCAGCGCGTCCTCCGGCTCCTTCAGCGCCAGTTCCGACACCGTCTGCCCGCGGACCGACACCCCGGCCTTGTGCACGCTTTCGGGATCGCCCGAAACGAGCGGATGCCAGTCCGCCAGGCCCCGTCCCTCATGCACCCGGCGATACCCGCAGGACAGCGGCATCCACGCCAGCCGTTCGATGTTCCACGGCGTCAGCTTGATGCAGTCCGGCACATGCGCCTTGCGGTTCGCATAGTCCGTACAGGTGCAGCGCGTCGGGTCGAACAGCTTGCAATGCACCCGCGTCGGGATCACCTCGCCGCTGTCCTCGTCCTCGAACCGCACCAGGCAGCACAGGCCGCAGCCGTCGCACAGGCTCTCCCACTCCTCGCGCGTCATCTGCTCGAGGCGTTTGGTTTGCCAGAAGGGCTTGGTCGGGGGGTCGGTACGCTCTACATCCACCGCCTCCCCATACGCTCCTCCCCGTCCGAAAGCACCATGGCCGCCCGCCCTCCCCTCGTCGCACTCAAGGACGTCCGCTTGCAGGACGGCCCGCGCCCCCTGTTCGACGGCGTCGACATCGCCATCGAGCCGCGCACCCGCGCGGCCCTCGTCGGCCGCAACGGGGCCGGCAAGTCGACGCTGATGAAGCTGGTGATGGGGCTGATCGAACCCGACGCAGGCGACCGTTCGGTCCAGGCCGGCGTCCGTTTCGCCTTTGTGCCGCAGGAGCCGGAAATCACGGGCGAGACCCTGCTCGACTACGCCGTGTCGGGCGGCGCCGAGCGCTGGACCGCCGAGGCCTGGCTGACCACTTTCGGCCTCGACGGCGACGCGCCCGCGGTCAACCTGTCGGGCGGCGAGACCCGTCGCGCCGCCCTGGCCAGGGCGTTCGCGGAGGAGCCCGACCTGCTCCTTCTCGACGAGCCGACCAACCACCTGGACATCCTGGCCATCGAACGGCTCGAGAACGAGCTTCTCCAGGCCCGCTTCTCGGTCCTGGTGGTCAGCCACGACCGGGCCTTCCTCAACCGCGTAACCCAGACCTGCCACTGGCTTGAGGGTCGCCGCGTCCGCACCCTCAACAAGGGCTTCAAGGCCTTCGACGAATGGGCCGGCAAGGTGCTGGAGGAAGAGGCCGAGTCCCTGCGCCGCCTGAACAAGGCCATCGAGCGCGAGACCTATACCTTCTACCGTTCGATCACCGCCCAGCGCACCCGCAACGAGGGCCGCGCCCGCGCCCTGGACGCCATGCGCGAGGACCGCGCCGAACGCGTCAGGGACATTCCCCGCGAACTGAACCTCGGCGTCGATTCCGGGGCCCTCTCGGGCAAGCTGGTGGCCGAGCTCAAGGGCGTGACCAAGGCCTTCGGCGACCGCACGGTCATCAAGCCCTTCACCACCCGCGTCATCCGCGGCGACCGGCTGGCCATCGTCGGTCCCAACGGCGCGGGCAAAACCACCCTGGTCAAGATCCTGCTCGGTCAGCTCAAGCCCGACTCCGGCACGGTCCGCCTCGGCGCCAACCTCGACCCGGTCTATCTCGACCAGTCGCGCGAGGGCCTGAAGTCCGACATGACCCTGTGGGACGCCCTGACCCCCGGCGGCGGCGACAGCGTGCTGGTGCGCGGCGTCTCCAAACACGTCGCGGCATACGCGAAAGACTTCCTGTTCCAGGAGGGTCAGCTGCGCCAGCCGATCTCGACCCTGTCGGGCGGCGAGCGCAACCGCCTGCTGCTGGCCCGGGCCCTGGCCAAGCCGGCCAACATGCTGGTCCTCGACGAGCCGACCAACGACCTCGACATGGACACGCTCGACAAGCTGGAAGAGCTGCTCGAGTCCTATGACGGCACCCTGATCCTGGTCAGCCACGACCGGGACTTCGTCGACCGCCTGGCCACCTCGACCATCGCCATGAACGGCCGCGGCGACATCGTCGAGACGCCCGGCGGCTGGACCGACTTCATCCGCCAGAACCCCGGCTTCCTCCAGCCCGGCGCCAACCCCCGCCCGCAGGACAAGGACGCCGCCGCGCGCGCGGCGGCGGCGCCCGCGCCCGCCTCGGTCGCAGCCGCGCCGAAGAAGCCGGGCAAGCTGACCTTCAAGGACACCCACCGCCTGAAGGAGCTGGAAGGCCTCCTCGCCAGCCTCCCGGACGACATCGCCCGCCATGATGCGACCCTGTCGGACCCCGGCCTCTACGCCCGCGATCGCAAGGCCTTCGACCGCGCCACCGCCAACGCCGACCGCGCCCGCGCCCTGCTGGCCGCGGCGGAGGAAGAGTGGCTGGAGCTTGAGGCGAAGCGCGAGGCCTTGGCGGGAGCCTGAATTCGACCCGGGATCGACGCCGGAGACACGAATTTTGGGCCCTTCGCGCGGACCTGTGCAGAAGTCACAAGACCTTCACATAGAAGGGAAAATTGCAGAGGCTGCACAACGGCGCCTTCGCCGCGCAAACTTTATCCCCAACACCGTCCACAGACGGTCATTCCGGACCGCTTGCTACATCGGGCGATCGGAGCGAGCTTGATCAGGCCGAGGGACACGGCGGCGCGGAAAACCGGGGAGACCCGGGGCTCAAAGCGGACCGGCCCGGCTCTCTGATCGAACGCACCGGGGGGTTTCGACCCTAACGGACGGGAGACAGGATCAAGGCCCAAAGGACCCTTCGAAGGCTTCGGCCGGAGAAGACCGGAGGGAACCGGATCGGGATCGATGGACGGCGCGGGGCTCGACCTCGTGGAACGCCGGAGACCAGGAGCGCGACAGGATACAGCTGACCATCGTCGGGGTTCGCCTCGCTGATGCTGAAGCCAGGGTTCTGAACCTCAATGGCCAAGTCCAACCCGGACTTGGCGAGGGGACGAGGGAAGCCGGTTCGCCGGGGACCTTCGTCCCCTCGCTCAATTCCGGCGTCCGGTTCACGGACCCAACCCCCTTCCCCTTGGCCCGCCTGAGCCGTACATCTCGGCCATGACCTTGCGCGGGAATCGCCCCTCATCCCCGGACCGCCGCGCCCTGATCGCCGGCGCCGGCGCTCTCGCCGCCGCCTCGGCCCTGGGAGCCTGCACCCGCTCCGAAGCGCCGGTGGACGAGGAAGGCCGCGTCCGCCTCCGCTTCGCCACCGACTGGCGGGCCCAGGCCGAGCATGGCGGCTTCTACCAGGCGCAGGCCTCGGGGGCCTATGCGAAGCGCGGCCTGAACGTCCAGATCATCCAGGGCGGTCCCGGCGTCAACGTGCCCCAGCTTCTGGCCTCGGGCGCTGTCGAACTGGGCATGGGCTCCAACAGCTTCATCCCGATGAACCTGGTCGCCGAGGGGGCGCCGGTGAAGGCCGTCGCCGCCTATTTCCAGAAGGACCCCCAGGTCCTGATCGCCCACCCCGATCCGGCGCTGGAGAGCATCGCCGATCTGGCCGGCCGCCCCTTCCTGCTGGCCGACGCCTCGATCACCGCCTTCTGGGTCTGGCTCAAGGCCAAATACGGCTTCACCGACGACCAGGTGCGCAAATACACCTTCAACCTGGCTCCCTTCCTCGCCGACGAGCGGGCGGTGCAGCAGGGCTATCTGACCTCCGAGCCCTATACGATAGTGAAGGAAGCCGGCTTCACGCCCAAGGTCTTCCTGCTGGCCGACGAGGGCTACCCCTCCTACGCCGCCATGGTCCTGGCCCCCAACGCCTTCGCCCGCGACAACGCCGTCGCCCTGCGCAGCTTCATCGCCGCCTCGGCCGAAGGCTGGCGCGACTACATCCAGGGCGACGGCAAGGCGGCCGACGCCCTGATCCGCAAGGACAATCCTGAGATGACCCAGGACGTCCTCGACCAGGCCCGGGCCAGGCTGAAGGCCAACGGCATCGTCGATGGCGGCGACGCCGCCCTCTATGGCCTCGGCACCATGACCATCGAACGCTGGCAGGCCTTCTTCGAGGTCACTTCGCAGGCCGGCGTCTATCCCCCGAACCTCGACTGGCGCCAGGCCTTCACCACCCAGTACCTGCCCGGTCGTGGCTAGGACGCCCCCGGCCGCGGCCCTGCGCGGGGCCGTCGTCCGTTATCCGGGCCGTCCGCCCATCGGCCCGGTCGACCTGGACATCGCTGCGGGCGAGATCGTCGCCGTCGTCGGCGCCTCGGGCGCGGGCAAGTCGACCCTGTTGCGGTTGCTGGCGGGGCTGGAGCAGCCGTCCGACGGGGCCGTGATCCGCACGTCCGGACCGGGCCGCACCGGCTTTGTCTTCCAGGCTCCGACCCTGCTGGGCTGGGCCGACGCCCAGGCCAATGTCGCCCTGCCGCTCGAACTGGCCGGCGCGCCCCGCGCCGGGGCCCGCGCCCGGGCCGCCGGGGCCCTGACCGCTGTCGGCCTCGGCGACCGCCTGACCGCCCGTCCGCGCCAGCTGTCCGGCGGCATGGCCATGCGCGCCTCGCTGGCCCGGGCCCTGGTCACCGACCCCGACCTGCTGCTGCTCGACGAGCCCTTCGCCGCCCTCGACAGCGTCACCCGCCGCCGACTGATCGAGGACCTGCATCGCCTGTGGGTCGCCCGCGCGCTCCGGCCCGCCGTCGTCTTCGTCACCCACGATGTCGAGGAGGCGGTCTATCTGGCCGGCCGGGCCCTCGTGCTGGACGCGGCGACCGGACGCGTGACGGCGGATCTGGCCTCCCCCGGTTCCCTGCCGAGACCGGAAGGCTGGCGCGCCGACATCGGCTATCGGGCCGCCGTCGAGACCCTTGCCCAGGCGCTGGCGGCCGCGATGCCCGCCGCCGGGGCCATCGCATGACCCGGATCCTGCCGCCCCTGCTGCTCACCGCCCTGCTCCTCGCCGCATGGGAGATCGCCTGTCGCGCCCTGGACGTCCCGCCCTGGTTCCTGCCGCCGCCCAGCGCCGTCGCCATCGCCCTCGTCGACCGCGCGCCCGTTCTCGCCGCCTCCGCCGGCGCGACCTTCTGGATGGCGCTGCAGGCCCTGATCCTCGCCGGCCTGCTGGGCGGAGGCCTGGCCCTGGCGGTCTCGCTGAGCCCGCCCGCCGAACAGGCGGTCCGCCCCCTCGCCGTCGCCCTGCAGGTCACGCCGGTGGTGGCCATCGCGCCGCTGGTGTTGATCTGGACGGGTCTCGATCACGCCGACCGAGCGGTCGTGACCCTGGCCGCGACCGTCGCCTTCTTCCCGCTATTCTCGGGGGTCCTGACCGGACTGAAATCGGCCGACCCCGATCTGGAACGGCTGTTCGACCTGTACGGCGCCACGCCGGTCCAGCGCCTGCTTCGGCTACGCCTGCCCGCCGCCCTGCCTTTCGTGCTCGAGGGGCTGCGCGTCGCCTCGGGTCTGGCGGTCATCGGGGCGGTGGTGGCCGAGTTCGTCTCCGGCTCCGGCGCGACGCAGGGGCTGGCCTGGCGGCTGCTGGAGGCCGGCAACCGCCTGCGGACCGCCGATATGCTGGCGGCCCTGGTCTGTCTGATGGTCATGGGCCTGGGGCTGAACCTCGGGGTCGCGGCTCTGGAGCGCCGTGTCGGGGCGCGGTCGGGCTGAACCGGGAACTCCCACCGGGAGTTGCGGAGGGGCGTCGCCCGTTAGCGGCGGGTTAAGCCCGGCATGACTAGCGTACGGCTCCAGTCCTCGCGTCCGGAGCCGCCCCTTGCGCCGCGTCACGATCCTTTCGACCGCCCTGCTCGTCGGCCTCGGCGCGACGGCCTTCGCCGGCGTCGCGGCGGCGCAGAATGCGGACGCGCCCTCCGGCGAGGCCCGCGGCCTGCGCTATCTGTCGTGGTCGGGCAGGGGTCCGGTCGCCGCCCCGCCCGTCGCGGCCGCCTCGAACCAGCCCCCTCCGGCGCGGCGCGACCTTCGGCGACCCAACGCCGTCATTCCGCACGGCGGCCCCGCCGCGGCCGGGGCCGCTCCGCCGCCGCGCCCGGGCCTGACGCCGGCCCCCGGCGCCGGGCGCACCCTGACCCCCGCCAACGCGTGGATGCAGCCCCGAACCCTGCCGCCGGAACCCGCCCCGCCAGCCGCTCCCGCGGCGCCGGCGCCGCGTATGACTCCCGACTATCTGCCCGACCAGGGCGGCCGCGGTCAGCCCGTGCCGGCCGACATCGCCGCCGCTCCGCCGTCGTCCGCCATCGCGGCCGGACCGGCCGATCCCATGGCCCCGCGGCGGGACGCCCCGATCTTCCGCATGCAGCAGGACGCCCCGGTCCAGCCCGCGCCCGTCCGGGCCGAACCGGCCGCCGGCGAACCCGCGCAGGCCGCCGCCGCCAGCGCGCCCCGGCCGCGTCGCACGGCCGAGGTCGCCAGCACCGGGGAACGACCGCCGCAGCAGAGCGCCCGCTACTATTCGGTCCATCGCCAGAACGGCCGCCAGCCCGACGCCCTGGACATGCCCGAGCCGACCTATGTCGACGCGCTGGCCGTCACCATGATCGAGACCCCGGCCTCGCAGGACCTGGCCGAGCCCGCCCAGGGCCCGACCCTGATCCGCGACGGACAGGGCCGGCTGCGCGCCGCGCCGGCCGCTTCAGACGGGGACCATCAGTGACCGAAACGGCGACCCTCTCGCGCCTGCCAGACCTGATCGCTCTCGCCGAGGAGGGATCGAGCGAGAAGCGCCGCGCCCTGTTGCGCGAGCTGACCGAGCATTTCTTCGGATCCTCGGCGCGCACGGCGACGGAAGACACCCTGTACGGCGCGGTCCTCGCCAGCCTCGCCGCCGACATGGAAACCGCGGTGCGGGCCGAACTGTCGGCCCGCTTCGCCCACGCCCCGGACGCGCCCCACGCCCTGATCCGCCGCCTGGCCCACGACGAGGCCGCCGTCGCCGGCGCCGTCCTGGCGACCTCCCCGGTGCTGACCGACGAGGATCTCCTGGGCGTGGTGCGCAAGCACGGCCAGGATCATCTCCGCGCCGTTTCGGCCCGGGCGTCGGTGTCCGAGGCCGTGTCCGAGGTCATTGTCGAGCGCGGCGACGATGAGACCCTGGGAACCCTGCTCCGCAACGACGGCGCCCGGTTGTCGCGCAAGTCTTCGGAAGCGGCGGTCGAGCGCGCGCGCTCCAACCCGGCCCTGCACGAGGCCACGGTGTCCCGCGCCACCCTCCCCGCAGACCTGCTGAACGAGATGTATTTCGTAGTCGAGGCGCGGCTGCGGACACGCATTCTGGAACAGAACGCCCGCATGGATCCGGCCCTGCTGGAAAGCGCCCTGGCCGCCGGACGCGCCCGCGTCGCCACCGACGACGGCGCCCTCCCCGCCGACTACGCCGAATGCCTGGCCTATGTGGAAGAGCTGAAGGCCGCCGGCCAGCTCACGCCCCAGATGCTGGCGCGTTTCCTGCGCTCGGGCGGGACCACGTCCTTCCTGATCGCCCTGGCCCAGTTGTCGGACATCGACTTCCACACCGCCCGCCAGATCGTGGAGCGGCGCGAACTGGACGCCCTCGCCGTGGTCTGCAAGTCCGCCGACCTCGACCGCGCCCTGTTCCTGACCTACGCCGTGGTGCTGCTGAACGACGACGGCGACGCCATGGCCAAGGCCCACTCCTACGCCCGGATGTATGCCGAACTGACCCGCGAGGCCGCGCTCAGGACCCTGCGCTTCTGGCGCATGCGGCGCGGCGCGGCGGCCGCCTGATCCACGCAGCGAAACGCCCGCCTCCGCTGCCGGAGACGGGCGTCGGGATGTCGGAGGTCCGCGGTCCTACTTCTTGGCGCGACCGGCGGCGCGGGCGGGTTTGCGGCCGCCCTGGCCCAGGCCCATCTGCTTGGCCAGGTCCGAACGCGCCTTGGCGTAGTTCGGCGCGACCATCGGATAGTCCTTCGCCAGACCCCATTTGGCCCGGTATTCCTCGGGGCTCATGTTGTATTTGGTGCGCAGGTGGCGCTTCAGCGACTTGAATTTGCGGCCGTCCTCCAGGCAGATCAGGAAGTCGGGCGTGATCGACTTGCGCACCGGCACGGCCGGTTCCTTGACCTCGGGCTCCGGTTCGACGGCGCCGGTGGAGACCTGGGTGAGGGCGGCGTGAATGCTGGAGATCAGGCCAGGCACTTCCGCCGCCTGGACATTGTTGTTGCCGACATAGGCCGACACGATGTCCGCCGTCATCTCGAGCAGTTGAGCGTTGTCTTCCATGAGCGCGTCCTCACCTTGCTGGCGTGTTTTTCGACTGAATCAGCCGTTGGCGAGGTCAATAGATTTGTTCTCTACGGAAAGCAACATCGTCCTTGTTGAACGCAACGGGGGCGGCGAACTGTTCTTGAGTTCACTATAGATTGCCGCGGCGCCGGATGTGCGGCGGTTAACGCCCGAAGTTTTCGGCAAGCGCGAGCATGGCCGCGCGTTCGGGAGTCGAATAATCGCCCAGCCCCTCGTCCTCGCCGTCGCGGATGGCCCGCAACAGCGCCGGCGTCAGCGCCGACGACAGCGACCAGTTCCAGTAGCGCAACACCGTCTGGGCCCGGTCGACCGCCAGCATGTCATAGGTGATCTGCACCCGTTCCCAGGCCGGATGGGGCGAGCCGTCTTCCTCCGTCTCGGGCCGCCGCATCGAGCGCCACAGATTGGTCAGGTCGCTTTTGCCAAGCCCCGTGGCCTTGCACAGGATGGCCAGCGGCTCGCCGCCCGGGTCGCCCATGATCTTGGCCCCGGTAATCGGCTTGACGCCTGACAGATAGGCGATCTCGGTCGCGACCTCGCGGTTCAGGCCGCGCTCGGCCGCCGCCGCCACGGCCTGTTCCAGCCCGCCGTAGGGGCTCTTCTCGATGGCCGCGCGGTTCCTCTGGCGTCGCTCGATGAACTGCAGGGCCTTGCGCGACACCGGATCCTGCCAGTTCTCGGCGGCCGCCATGGCGAAGACGTCCTCGGCCACCTCCTGCATCACCTCGCGCGAAACCGCGAACCGCTGCAGGATGGTGCGGCGTTCCTCGGGGCCGCACCACCAGAACATCACATAGGCCCCGGACGGTCGCAGTTCCGGTCGCTTCAGCACGGGCCCGCACAGTCGCGGCTCGGACCGGCTCAGGCTGACCACGCCCTCGATCGCCGTCTGGCACAGGCGGGCCGTGGCGTTGCGCAGCACCGCCTCGATGACGTGGCTCTCCCCGAAGCTCAGCAGCGTCTCGGTGACCACCTCTGACAAGCCGCGCCGGCTGGCCATCAGGAAGCGGTGCGCCGGGGTGGTGTCCCGCGCGCACGCCACCAGGTCGGCGTCCGACAGCGAGGCGCATTGCTCGATCAGCAGAGCCGCGATCTCCGGCTCGTCGCGCAGCAGCATCCGCGCCAGGGCGTTCGGCAGTTCGGCCAGGGGCGCCAGCCGCGAGGCCACCCGACGGCGGTCCTCGGGCGAGGCCAGCCGCAGCATCTCGACCAGCAGGTCGCCGGTCACCGCCCGCTCGAACGCGTTGATCCGGCTGGCAGGCAGGGAGACGACGTCGGCCAGGCGCTTCAACAGCGCATGACGCGCGCGGAAGCCGCCTTCCGGGACGGCCTCCTCAGGGCTGGGCGCGGGCTCGGACATGTCGCGCGAATCGTAAGGCCGCGCGGGTTAACCGGCTGTGACGGTTACAACCCCTCGAACAGGGCCGTCGACAGGTAACGCTCAGCGAAGCTGGGGATGATGGCGACGATGGTCTTGCCGGCGTTCTCGTCGAGCGCCGCCTGGCGGAAGGCCGCGACCAGGGCGGCCCCCGACGAGATCCCGACTGGAATCCCCTCCACCCGCGCGGCCTTGCGGGCCATGTCGAAGGCGTCCTCGTTGGACACCTGTTCGACCCCGTCGATGACCGAACGGTCGACGATCGAGGGGATGAAGCCCGCGCCGATGCCCTGGATCTTGTGCGGTCCGGGCTCGCCGCCGGACAGCACCGGCGACGCCGTCGGCTCCACCGCGATCATGCGCAGCGAAGGCTTCCTCGCCTTCAGCACCTGTCCCACCCCGGTGATGGTCCCGCCCGTGCCGACGCCCGAGACGACGATGTCGACCGCCCCCGCCGTGTCGTTCCAGATCTCCTCGGCGGTCGAGACCCGGTGAATGGCCGGGTTGGCGGGATTGTCGAACTGGGCCGGAATGACCGCGCCGGGGGTCTGCTCCTTCAGCTCCATGGCCTTGGCGATGGCCCCCTTCATCCCCTTCTCGGCCGGGGTCAGCACCAGTTCGGCCCCCAGCAGGGCCAGCATCTTGCGCCGCTCCAGCGACATGCTCTCTGGCATGACCAGGATCAGCCGATAGCCCTTGGCCGCCGCCACGAAGGCCAGGGCGATGCCGGTGTTGCCGCTGGTCGGCTCGATCAGCACGGTCTCGGGCCCGATATGCCCCGCCTGCTCCAGCGCCTCGATCATGGCCACCCCGATGCGGTCCTTGACCGAGGCCATCGGGTTGAAGAACTCCAGCTTGGCCAGGACGGTCGCCTTCGGCTTCATCCCGGCCGACAGCCGCGGCAGGCCGACGACCGGCGTGTCCCCGATGGTGTCGAGGATGGACGGATAGACCTTCCCGCGACCGGCCTTAAGATGGCGGGACGCGTCGTAGGGGGCGTCGGACATGGGAGTCTCCGTCGGTTGGGCGCGAAAGAGATAGTCGCTGCGGAGCCATCCGCAAACTGCGGATTCCCGACCCTGAGCGTCGTTCACATGATCGCCCGCCCTTGCCCTTCACCCCCCATTAACCACGATGCCGCATCCCTGATCCCCTGTTCCGGGGCCTTCACTTGCGCAATCTCGCCGCCGCCGTCGAAGCGATCGACCCCCTGGTCGTGACCGGCAAGGTCGCGGGCGTGAACGGCCTGCTGATCGAGTCCCGGGGCGGCCTGTCGCGCCTCGCCGTCGGGGCCCGGGCCGAGATCGAGCGCCGTCACCTGTCCCCCCTGCCCGCCGAGGTCGTCGGCTTTCGCGACGCCAAGGCCCTGCTGATGCCGTTCGGCCCGGTCGAGGGCGTCGCCCCCGGGGCCGACATCCGCATCGTCTCCTCCGCCGCCAGCGTGCGTCCGACCACCGCCTGGCTGGGCCGGATCATCGACGCCTTCGGCCAGCCGATCGACGGCAAGGGGCCGTTGCCCGTCGGCCCCGCCGCCTATCCCCTGCGCGCCCCCCCGCCCCCGGCCCATTCGCGCGGGCGCGTCGGCGAGCGGCTCGACCTGGGCGTCCGCGCCATGGACGTCTTCACCACCACCTGCCGCGGCCAGCGCCTCGGCATCTTCGCCGGCTCGGGCGTCGGCAAGTCGGTGCTGCTGTCCATGCTGGCGCGTCAAGCCACCTGCGACGTGGTCGTGGTCGGCTTGATCGGC
Organism: Brevundimonas sp.; assembly: GCF_030704825.1. Classification (GTDB taxonomy): domain Bacteria; phylum Pseudomonadota; class Alphaproteobacteria; order Caulobacterales; family Caulobacteraceae; genus Brevundimonas. The sequence continues at coordinate 102,503 of NZ_JAUYNX010000011.1, forward strand.
GAACGGGGCCGGGAGGTGCGCGAGTTCATCGAGGAGACGCTGGGCGAAGAGGGCCTGCGCCGCGCCATCGTGGTCGTGGCCACTTCGGACGAACCGGCCCTGAAGCGCCGGCAGGCCGCCTATATGACCATGGCGATCAGCGAATACCTGCGCGATCAGGACCTCGAGGTCCTGTGCCTGATGGACTCGGTGACCCGCTTCGCCATGGCCCAGCGCGAGATCGGCCTGGCCGCGGGCGAGCCGCCGACGACCAAGGGCTACACCCCCACCGTCTTCACCGAACTGCCCAAGCTGCTGGAGCGCGCCGGGCCTGGCCCCGTCCGGCCCGACGGCACCACGGCCGGCCCGATCACCGCCATGTTCACCGTCCTGGTCGACGGCGGCGACCATGACGAGCCCATCGCCGACGCCGTGCGAGGCATCCTCGACGGCCACATCGTCATGGATCGCAAGATCGCCGAGCGCGGCCGCTTCCCCGCCATCGACGTGCTAAAGTCCGTCAGTCGCACCCTGCCCGCCTGCCAGACCCCGCCCGAGCGCGAACTGAATCGCCGCGCCCGCCAGTGCCTGTCGGCCTACGGCAATATGGAAGAGCTGATCCGCATCGGCGCCTATCGCGCCGGGGCCGACCCCATCGTCGACCGCGCCATCGCCCTGAACCCGGCGCTGGAGGCCTTTCTGGGCCAGGACAAGGACGATCACACCGGTCTTTCCGATTCCTTTACCCGGCTGGAAGCAATTCTGAACCAGGGGATGGTTCAGTGACCCCGACTGTCTGGAGCGCGTACCGATGAGCAACTGGGCCCAATCGCTGATCCGGATCTCCAGCTACGAGGTCGAGACGCTGCAGAAGCGTCTGGCCGAGATCACCGCCCGTCGGGCCTCCGCCGAAATGCGCATCGCCGTGCTCGAGGCCGAGGCCGAGATCGAACAGGCGCGCGCCCGCGATGACGCCGAAGCCGCCATGCTGCTGCAGGCCTATCTGAACGGCTGGAAGCTGCGCAAGGGCGCGGCCGAGGCCGACGTCGTCGTCATCGACGCCGAGGAGGAAGGCGCCCGCGACGCCCTGTCCGGCGCCTTCGAGGAACTGAAGAAGTTCGAACACGTCGCCGAAATGACCCGCCTCAACGCCATGATCGCCGCCGGCAAGCGCGAGACGGCGGCCTTCGACGAACTGGGGCTGAGGCGCCGTGCGGGCTGATCCGCCCGGACTGAACCGCCGCGCCCTTCTCGCCGCCCCCATCGCGCTGGCCGCCTGCGAGCGCTTCGCCTCCGCCCGGACACCGGCAGGTCCGCTGGCGCCTCCGCTGAAATCCCTCGCACCCTTCCCCATCGGCGCCACCGGCATGACCTGGCAGCTGGATCAGCCCGCCTGGGTGGAACAGATCCTGCGCCATTGCTCGCAGCTGACTCCCGAGTGGGAGCAGAAGATGGAGCGGACCCTCGGCCCCGGCTTCAGCTACGATTTCGAACCCGCCGACCGGATCGTCGCCTTCGCCCGCGACAATGGCCTGCGCGTCCACGGCCATACACTGATCTGGTATTCCCAGGGGGCGGAGGTCTTCGACGACGCCACCGTACCCCGCGCCCGCTTCGCCGCCGAATACGACCGGTACATCTCCACCTTCGTCGGCCGCTATCGTGGACGGATGGCCGGCTGGGACGTCGTCAACGAGCCGGTGGCCGAGGACGGCGACGGCCTGCGCGAATGCCACTGGAGCCGGGCGCTCGGCATGGACGGCTACATGGTCCGCGCCTTCGAACAGGCGAAGGCCGCCGATCCCGACGCAGTCCTGTTCCTCAACGAATACAATCTCGAGAACATCCCCCGAAAGGGCGCGACCTTCCTGCGTCTGGTCGAGCGCCTGCTGAAGCTCGGCGCCCCCATCGGCGGCATCGGGACCCAGTCCCACCTCGACATCGAGATTCCGGCCGGCCAGATCACGGCCTTCATGCGCGACGCGGCCTCGCTCGGCCTGCCCATCCACGTGTCCGAGCTCGACTTCCCGATGCAGCGCGACGGCGGCAGGATGCCCGACCTCCGTTCCATGGCCGAAAAGCGCGCCCAGCAGGTCGCTCGCGTCGGCGAATTGGCCGAGGCCTTCATGGCCCTGCCCGAGACCCAGCGCTACGCCTTCACCACCTGGGGCCTGCGCGACCCCGACAGCTGGCTGGTCCGGGCCGAGGGCAAGAACCATCCCGACGAGAGCGCCCTGCTGCTCGACGCCGCCGGCCGCCCCAATCCGGCGTATCAGGCCGTGGCGGCGGCGTTCGCCCGCTAGATCAGGACCGCCGCGACCCCCGCCTTCGCCAGTTCGGCCAGCAATTCCTCGACCGCCGCCTCCACCCTGGCCGCGTCCCGCCCCCGCATGACCAGATTCGTCCCCATCTCGTCGACCGAGCCGTGGCCGAACGGATAGCTGCCGAAACTGATCTCGCGATCGGCCCGCGCCGCCGCCGTCAGAATGTCCGCGATCGCCCCCTCGCCCACGCCGGTGACCCGGATCGTCCGGGCCTGCACCACCGCCCCGGTGCGCAGCCGCGGCGCCACATCCTCCAGCATGGCCGTCATTATCTTCGGCACGCCGGCCATGACGAAGACATTGCCGATCTGGAAGCCCGGCGCGTCGGTCACCGGATTGGCGATCAGCGTCCCGCCCTCCGGAATCCTCGCCATCCGCCGCCGCGCCGCGTTGAAGTCGTCGCCATAGCGCCGCGCCAGGATCGCCAGCGCCTCGGGATGCTCGGGCAGGGCCACGCCGAAGGCCGTCGCCACCGCATCGGCGGTGATGTCGTCATGCGTCGGTCCGATGCCGCCGGTGGTGAAGACATAGTCATGCGCCGCGCGCAGGGCGTTCAGACTGTCGACGATCTGCGCCTTGCGATCGCCGATCGTCCGCGCCTCCAGCAGGTCGATCCCCAGCGCCGCCAGGAACCGGGCGATGGTGTTCAGGTTCGTATCCTGTGTCCGGCCGGACAGGACCTCGTCGCCGATGATCAGGACGGCGGCGGTGGGCGGAGCTTCGTTCATGCCCGATCTTTAGCCCATCCCACCCACGGCCCGAAGTCGGCGCGTCGGCGCCGCGGGCGCCTCAACCCGGCCTTGAGGTTTGTGCTATACTCTCCCACCTGAGACGCGTCCCCCGAAAGCCCCGCCTGATGTACGAGACCCCCGAACTGGACGACGACGCCTTCGTCCGCACCCACGAGATTCGTGTCCACGAAGGCGAGGAAGCCTGGGAGGGCATGCGCGCCGCCGGCCGACTGGTGGGTCAGGCCCTGGACATGATCACCCCCTTCGTGGTTCCCGGCGTGACCACGGGCGAGATCGACGACCGCGTCCGCGAATTCACCCTCGACCACGGCGCCCTGCCCGCCTGCCTCGGCTACAAGGGCTATGAGAAGACGGTCTGCACCTCGATCAACCACGTCGTCTGCCACGGCATTCCCGGCGACCGGGTGCTCAAGGACGGCGACATCGTCAACATCGACCACACCGTCATCGTCGACGGCTGGCACGGCGACTCCAGCCGCATGTATCCAGTGGGCGAGATCAACGCCCGCGCCCGCAAGCTGATCGACGTCACCTATGACTCGCTCGAGGCCGGGCTCGCCGTCATCAGGCCGGGCGCCACCTTCGGCGACATCGGCTACGCCATCCAGCAGGTGGTCGAGGCCAACCGCATGTCGGTGGTGCGCGACTTCTGCGGCCACGGCATCGGCCGGCTGTTTCACGACAGCCCCAACGTCCTGCACTACGGCCGCCGCGGCGAAGGCGCGACGCTCAAACAGGGCATGTTCTTCACCGTCGAGCCGATGGTGAACCTGGGCAAGCCGCACGTGAAGGTCCTGTCCGACGGCTGGACCGCCGTGACCCGCGACAAGTCCCTTTCGGCCCAGTGCGAGCACACCTGCGGCGTCACAGAGACGGGCGTCGAGCTGTTCAGCGCCAGCCCGGCGGGCATTTTCCGGCCGAGATTCTAGGCTCTCCGCCCGCCACTGGACGTTCGCCTTCTGTTCTGACATCAATCGTCCGATTGAGCCGGAGGCCGCGATGTCCAGCGTGCTGCCCTTTCCGATCCCGCCCTCCCGGACGCCCGGCGCGGCCCCCGAGCCGCCGCGCGCGCCCAGACCCCACCACGCCGGGCACCGCGAACGACTCCGCGAGCGCGCGCGGGGCGCGGGCCTTCCCAACCTGCCGGACTACGAACTGCTGGAGCTGTTCCTGTTCCGCAGCCAGCCCCAGGGCGACGTCAAGCCGGTCGCCAAGGCCCTGCTGGCCCGGTTCGGCTCCCTGGCGGCGGTGCTGGCGGCCCCGGTTGAGGACCTGGTCACCGTCAGGGCCGAAGACGTGCGAGGCCGGGTGAAGGGCGTCGGGGCGGAGACGGCGCTGGACCTCGCCGCCCTGCACGAGGTGGCCCGTCGCGTCGTGAAGGAAGAGGCCGGCAAGCGCACCGTCATCTCGTCGTGGACCGCCCTGGTCGCCTATGTCCGCATGAGCCTGCAGCACGAAGGCCGCGAGCAGTTCCGGGTCCTGTATCTCGACAACCGCAACCAGCTGATCCTCGACGAAATCCAGAATCGCGGCACCGTCGACCATGCCCCGGTCTATCCGCGCGAGGTGGTGCGTCGGGCGCTGGAGCTGTCGGCCAAATCGATGATCATCGTCCACAACCACCCGTCCGGCGATCCGACCCCGTCCCGGCCCGACATCGAGATGACCCGACAGGTGATCGAGGCCGCCCGCGCGTTGGGCGTCGACGTCCACGACCACCTGATCGTCGGCCGCGAGGGCGTAGCCAGCTTCAAGCAATTGGGATTGATGTGACCGTCCTGATCACCGACCGCCTGACCCTGACCCCGGTCCAGGTCTCCGACTTTCCCGACCTGTGCGCCCTGTTCGGCGATCCGGCCTTCACCCGGCACATCTTCGGACGGGGCCTGAGCGCGGAAGAAGTCTGGTTCCGGACCCTGCGCGACATCGGCCACTGGGAAGCCCTGGGCCACGGCAACTGGGCCGCGCGGCTGAAGGACGGCGGCGATCTGGTCGGGACCTTCGGCGTGCTGGATTACAGGCGGGAAATCACCCCCGCCTTCGACGCGCCCGAGCTGGGCTGGGGCGTCGCGCCCCGCTTCCAGGGCCAGGGACTGGCGTTCGAGGGCCTGTCGGCGGCCCTGGCCTGGTGCGACGATGCGCTGAACGCCGCGCGCACGGTCTGCATGATCTCGCCGGACAACGCCCCGTCGCACGCCCTGGCCGCGCGGGCCGGCTACACGCCCTATGCCGAGACGACCTACAAGGACGCGCCGGTGGTGTTGCTCGAGCGGACGGCCCGATAGCCCCGGAACCGTAGCCAGCCATTAAGGTTTACGCGCCATCATCCCCGGCGAATCCGGAGACCGCGCCGTCCATGCCCATGCCCGTCGAAACGCTTCGCGGCCATCTGACCGAAGCCTTTCCCGACGCCGAGATCGTCATCGACGATCTGGCCGGCGACGGCGACCACTATCGCGCGCGCATCGTCGCCCCGGCCTTCGCCGGCCTGCCGCGCGTGCGTCAGCATCAGCTCGTCTATGCCGCGCTGAAGGGCAAGATGGGCGGCGAACTTCACGCGCTGGCGCTCGAGACCTCGGCGCCGCCCCCCTCGTCGTTGGCGGGAGACTGACACCATGCGCTACCGTCCCTTTGGCCTCGCCGGACAGGCCGTTTCGGCCCTGACGCTGAGCCTCGGCGCCCGCGACATCGCCGGCGGCCCCGAGGCCGGGCGCGAACTGATCTATTCGGCCCTGGAAGCCGGCATCAACTCCTACCGCCTCGAGACCGCCGACCCGGTGCTGGCCGAGGTGCTGGGCCAGGCCCTCGAACACGTCGACCGCAAGCTGGTGCAGGTGTCGCTGACCCTCGGCGCCGGCGACGGCCGCCGCGGCTCCGATCGCGACTTCTCGGCCGAGGGCATCACCTCGGCGATCGATCGCGCGCTGCACGCCTCCGGCCTCCGGTATTTCGACCTCGCCATCCTCGACGAACCCGGCGACCACGAGCTGCCGCAGACGACCCTCAACGCCCTGAAGGCCCTGCGCGCCACCGAGCGGGTGCGGCTGCTGGGCATCTCAGGCGACGCCGAGGTCGTCGACACCTATGTCTCGACCGGCGCCTTCGACGTCCTGGCCACGCCCTTCCACGTCAACGCCTCCTGGCAGGTGCGCTCGCGGATGCGCGCCGCCCGCGACGGCGACATGGCCATCTTCGTCTACGGCTATTTCCCGGACAGCCTGAACACCGCGAAAAAGGCGGCCACGGCCCATGTCGAGAAGAAGCGCGGCCTGTTCGGCTTCGGCGGCGCCCCCAAGGTCAAGGAAGGGCCGCTGGCCCACGCCGGCACCTTCGCCTTCCTGCACCGCACCAACAATTGGTCGGCCGAGGCCATCTGCCTCGCCTATGCCCTGACCGACCCCTCGGTCTCCAGCGTCATGATCGAGGCCAGCGACATCGAGCGGCTGAACACCCTCGCCCAGGTGCCGGACCGCGACATGCCGCCCGGCCTGGCGGCCCAGATCGAGATGGCCCGGGTGGCCAGCGCCCAGGCGGCCTGACGCCGCACCGCTCTTGACCGTGCGTCGCCCGGTCCCTAGCTGACGGCCTTCACCGAAGGGCCAGTATCGTGACCGATCAGACCGTGACCGCTTCCACCGCCGCAGACCCCGTCCACGCCTTCATCGGCGATACGGTGAAGCAGCATGACGTGGTGCTGTTCATGAAGGGCACGCCGGACGCGCCGCGCTGCGGCTTCTCCTCGCTGGCGGTGCAGATCCTCGACCATATCGGAGCAAGCTTCGTCGGCGTCGACGTGCTGCAGGACGAGGCCCTGCGCGACGGGATCAAGAGCTTCAGCGACTGGCCCACCATTCCCCAACTGTATGTGAAGGGCGAGTTCGTGGGCGGCTCGGACATCGTGCGCGAAATGTTCAACGCCGGCGAGCTGCAATCCCTGATGACCGACAAGGGCATTCCCCTCGGCGAGGGCTCCGACGACTCCGGGACCTGATGGCGCGCGCGGTTCTCGAGCCCCGCGAGGACCGCGAGGTCTTCGTCGTTCCGCTGACGGTGCGGCCCGAACACATCGACGACAACGGCCACGTCAACAACGTCGTCTATGTCGGCTGGCTTCAGGACGCCGGCACCGCCCACTGGAACGCCCGCTTCGACGACGCGACCCGCGCCCGCTGGTCCTGGGTCGCGGTCCGGCACGAGATCGACTATTTCCGCCCCCTGCCGCCCGGGGCGCAAGGCGTCGCGGCCCGCACCTGGGTCGGCGATCCGCAGGGGCCGCGCTTCAACCGCTATGTCCGTATCGAGGACGGCGAGGGTCGGCTGTGCGCCCAGGGGGTTTCGGAGTGGGTCCTGGTGGACGCGGCGACCATGCGGCCGCATCGCATCCCGCCGACCATGCTGCCGGCGTTCGAGGCCCGCTGAGCCGTCAGCCCGGCGGCATCTGGTAGGGATTGTCGACCGACAGGCGCGACCCGGACGGCAGACCCAATTCCTCGAACGACCAGCTCAGGGACGCGCCTTCCGGCCGCGACTCCCGGCAGCGGTCTTCCTTGATGCGGCGCAGGGTGATGATCGGCCCGTCGTTCGACGGGCGCACCACCGGCATGATGTCTTCCTTGGTCGTGCAGCCGTTCGAGGTGACCCGGAACACCGCCTGGTCGTGGGCGATGACCGCCGCATGGACGGGTTCGATCTGTCCGGGCAGGTCGGCCGTCTGCGCCGCGGGCGGGTCCCTGAACCGCTCCATGACGGCGCAGGCCGGCAGTGCGGCGCACAGGCCCAGGGCGGCGGCGAGCGTCGTGATGCGTTTCATCCTCCGGCCTCCCGCGCCGAACCCTGAGCGAACGGGAAAATGCGCCTGTTCGTCCGGCAAGGGAACCCCGCTGGCGACCATGGCCGCTTCTTAATGCGGCCGGGCGGGCGTTTCATGGCAAGCTGCGCCTCCCGGTCGCGGAGGAAACGCCATGTTTCGCGCCTGCCTGCTTGCAACAGCCCTGTTCGCCGCCTCGTTTCAGCCGGCCGCCGCCCGGACCGGGCCCCTGCCATCGGCTTCCGCCATGGACGCCGAGGTCGGGCGGCTGATGGGCGCGACGGGCGCGCGCGGCCTGGCGCTGGCGGTGATCGAGGACGGGCGCCCAGTCCATGTGCGCGCCTATGGCGAGCGCAACGCCCGGGGCCAGCCGCTGACGGAGGCCACCGTCATGTACGGGGCCTCGCTGACCAAGGCGGTGTTCGCCTGGACCGTGATGCAGCTGGTCGAGGAAGGCGTGATCGAGCTGGACCGCCCCATCGGGGACTATCTCTCCCGCCCCCTGCCCGACTATTACGACGCGATCATCGAGGACCGCTACGCCGACTATCGCGGCCTGGCCGACGACCCGCGCTGGCGCGCCATCACCCCGCGCATCCTGCTGACGCACAGCGCCGGCTTTTCCAACTTCGGCTTCCTGGAGCCCGACGGCCGCCTGAAGATCCATTTCGAGCCGGGCTCGCGCTACGCCTATTCGGGCGACGGGCTGATTCTGTTGCAGTTCGTGCTGGAGCAGGGGCTGGGGCTGGACCTCGGCGCCGAGATGCAACGGCGGGTGTTCGACCGCTTCGGCATGACCGACACCGGCATGATGTGGCGCGCCGACTTCGCCGACGACCTGGCCGACGGTTGGAAGATCGACGGATCCGTGGAGCCGCACGACGAGCGCAGCAAGCCCCGGGCCGCCGGCTCGATGGATACCTCCATCGCCGACTTCGCCCGCTTCGCCGCCGCCTATGTGCGCGGAGAGAGCCTGTCTCCCGCCTCCCGCGCGGAACTGGTGAGGCCGCAGTTGCCCATCACCACGGCGACCCAGTTCCCCTCCCTCCAGCCCGAGCTGCCGCCCGACCGGCGGCGCGCCGACCTGGCCGCCGGCCTCGGGGTGATCGTGTTCGACGGACCGCAGGGGCGGGGCTTCTTCAAGGGCGGGCACAACGGCTCCACCGCCAACACCTGGGTCTGCGTCGAGACGGGCCGGCGGTGCGTCGTCATCCTGTCCAACGACGTGCGGGCCGAGACGGCGTTTCCGACCCTGGTCGCCTTCATCCTCGGCGACACCGGCGTGCCCTACGACTGGGAGTACGGCCCGCTGCCGGCGCTCTGAAAGCAGAAAGGCCCCGGATTTCTCCGGGGCCTTTCCAATTTCGCATCCGCGCTCAGGCAGCGAGCGACGGCGTCGCGAGCGTAGCGCCCTTACGAGGAATAGTATTCCACGACCAGGTTCGGCTCCATCTTCACCGGGAACGGCACGTCGGCCAGTTCCGGCACGCGGACGAAGCGGACCGAGAAGCCGCGGTCGCCGATTTCGATGTAGTCCGGGATGTCGCGCTCCGACGACTGCTGGGCTTCGAGCACCAGCGCCATGTTGCGGGACTTTTCCTTGACCTCGACGACGTCGCCGACCTTCAGACGGTACGACGCGATGTCGACCTTCTTGCCGTTGACGGTCACGTGGCCGTGGCTGACGAACTGACGCGCGGACCAGACGGTCGGCGTGAATTTGGCGCGATAGACCAGGGCGTCCAGACGGGACTCCAGCAGGCCGATCAGGTTTTCCGAGCTGTTGCCCTTGCGGCGCGAAGCCTCTTCGTAGGTCGCGGCGAACTGCTTCTCGGTGATGTTGCCGTAGTAGCCCTTCAGCTTCTGCTTGGCCTTCAGCTGCAGGCCGAAGTCAGAGACTTTCGACTTGCGGCGCTGGCCATGCTGGCCGGGGCCGTACGAGCGCTTGTTGACGGGGGACTTGGCGCGACCCCACAGGTTTTCACCCATGACCCGGTCGAGTTTGTACTTGGCGCTATGGCGCTTGGACATGTGCTGCTCTTCTTCGTGATGCGGCCCGGTCCCTCCCCAACTGGAGAGACGATCTCAACGGCGGTCCACGCATCGTCCGTAGTGGTTCGCGCAGACGGGCGGACCCGACGGCGTGAAGGGCGCGCTTATGACGACTGAAGCCCTCCGGGTCAAGGCTTCCGGGCGAGGAGATCGTTCAGGAACGCGTCTTCCGGGTGCAGGAAGATGCTGCTTATCCGCCAGCGCCCGTTCTCGCACCTCAGGTGCAGGCGGCGATACACCTGTCGGCCCTCCGCGTTGATGAAGCCCAGGCGCATGACGGTGTCGTCCACCCCGCTGCGGTTCAGGATGTACAGACTGACGCCCGTGATGTCCTCCATCCGGCCGCCACCGGTCAGCCAGTCCCGGGCAAGGCGGAGCGCCTCGCCGCGATCCCGACGCCCGTATTCGGCCTCCAGCGCGGACGCCAGCGGTTCGGCGAAGAAGGCGGTCGACACCCGGCCGTCGGCCCCCGCGCTCGCCGTCATCCCGTTCACGACGGCATAGGAGGCGCGGTCGATATGCGGCAGATCGACCACGCCGCACTGGGCTTCCCAAGCGGCAAACAGGGCGGCGGCGATGGGGACGACCAGCGACATGCCGACATCGTCTTCGGCCGGCTCGCATCAAGCCAGCGTCGGAATCTGACGAACTACCGTTCCGGAACCCAGACGAAGCCGTCGTCGCGGCGCTGGAACCAGCCCAGGCCCGGGAAGGGGAAATGGACGCCGTAGATGCGGGCGCCCGGCGCGGCGCCGCGTTCCAGCAGGGCCTGACGCGTGGCCACGCCGGCGGCGGCGTCCGTATCCCAGGCGTTGATCCACTCCGGCCGCTGGACCGAGATGATGGCGCTGTGCAGGGCGTCGCCGATGTAGAGCAGACGGTCCGTGCCGGACGTGATCTCATATCCGGTATGGCCGGGCGTATGGCCGTCCAGCGCCACGGCCTTGATCGACGGCGTGACCTGGGCTCCGGGCGCGAACGGCCGGACCCGGGGGGTCGCGGCGGTCAGCAGGGCGGTTTCGCCGGCCCGCGCCGCGCCCGCCTTCATATATTCCCATTCCGGAGCGCTGATGTGGATCACGGCCCCGGGGAAGGTCAGCGAGCCGTCCGAACCGGCCAGCCCGCCGACATGGTCGCCGTGGGCGTGCGAGATCAGGACGTCCGTGACCATGGTCGGATCGACCCCGGCCGCGCGCAAGGAGGCGACAAGCTTGTTCTGCGTGCCCATCCGGCCGCCGGCGCCGGTGTCGATCAGAACCACCCGCTCGCCGTCCCGCACCAGCAGCGGCTGGACCGGCAGGGTGATCGGGTCGGCGGGCAGCCCGGCCGCGGTCAGCACCGCCCCCGCCGCCGCCGTATCGGCCCACGGGCTGTCCCCGGCCTTGTTGGCCAGGACGATCTCGCCATCCTTCAGCGCCACCGCCTCCAGCGCGCCGATGCGGAAGGCGTGGATGTCGGCCGCGGCGGCGGCGGGCGCGGCGGGAACGGGCGCCTCCCTGGCCGGCTCGGGATCGGGCGAACAGGCGGCGCCGAACAGGGTCAGGATCAGGCTGGCGGCGGCGAGGCGGACGTGCGCGTTCATCGGGCGGCTCCTGGGGTCGTGTCTGGTCCGAACGGTAGCGCTGGAGATAGGGCCGACCGGTCGCCGCGCCAAGCGTTCAGCAGTCGCCGGGCCGGACTCTCCGCCCTTCGGGGTCCGCCTCGGACGGCCCGGGCGTATCCAGGATCGCGTCCAGGCTCCGCCCCTCGGGAAACAGGCAGACCGAATCGATGACCCAGTAGTCGTTCTGGTCGATGAGATGGATCCGCCGTCCCCAGCCCGGCCTGTGGTCGAACCCCATGCTGACCACGGCGCTTGCCGGCCGGGTCGTCGAGGCGCCCGTGGTGTTCAGCACCCAGGCATGGAAATCGTCAGAGGGCCAGGCGGCGTCGCCGCGGCGCAGCCAGTCGGCCGGAACGCGCGGCGCGGCGCGCGACCGGTCGAGGGCGATCCGCGCCTGCAGCCGGGGCGAGAAATATCGCATCGGCGGCCAACCCCCCTCGGCCGGCGTCGCCCCGTATATCTCGGCGACGAGGGCGGAGACGCCCTTGCTGTGGGTCATGCCCTGGCCGAGGACGCGCTGGCTTTCGCCCGGCCGCTCCTGGGCCGCGGCGGGCCCCATCGCCGTCAGCGTCGCGGTCAGCAGGATCAGCAGCAGGCGGGTCATGGTCCGAGGCTGAACCCGCCCCGGCCCGCCTTCCACCGACGAAAGCTGACGCCCCGGATCAGGCCGTGGCGGCGGCGAACAGTTCGTTCGCCTTGTTCCAGTTCACCACCGTCCAGAAGGCCTTCAGATAGTCGGCCCGGCGGTTCTGGTATTTCAGATAATAGGCGTGCTCCCAGACGTCGGCGGCCAGGACCACGGCGCCCTTTTCCTCGGCCACATCCATCAGCGGATTGTCCTGGTTCGGCGTCGAGGTGACCTTGAGCTTGCCGTCCTGCACGATCAGCCAGGCCCAGCCCGAGCCGAACTGGCCCGCGCCCGCGGCGTTGAACGCCTCCTTGAATTTGTCCATCCCGCCGAGGTCGCGGTCGATGGCCGCGGCCAGCTCCGCCGAAGGTTCGCCGGTCTGGCCCTGCGGCGCCAGCAGCTCCCAGAACAGGCTGTGGTTCCAGTGGCCGCCGCCGTTGTTGCGCACGGCCTTGGGGGCCCTGGAGATGTTGGCGAACAGCTCTTCCAGCGACTGGCCCTGCAAGGCCGGATCGGCGTCGACCGCCTTGTTCAGATTGTCGACATAGGCCTGGTGGTGCTTGTCGTGGTGGAATTCCATCGTCGCCTTGTCGATGGCCGGCTCCAGGGCGTCATAGGGGTACGGGAGGGGCGGAAGCGTAAAGGCCATGGGGAGGCTCCTTCGACTGTGGGAACGGGTCGGGATGTAGGCAGCCCCGGGTTCCGGCCCAAGGCGCGGGAAGGGAATTCGTCAGGTTCCGAACGGTTGCCGACCGCCCCCGCCCGGCGGACGGTGCGGCACGACCGGAACGGAGAAACGGGCATGGCCGCGAGGAAGAAGATCATCGCCATCCTGATGGCGAGCGCCGGCCTGGCCGGCTGCACCAGCGATCCGGCCTTCTGGGACGCGGTCGCCCAGGGACTCGACCAGGCGGCCTATGAGATCGCCTCCCAGCCGGTTTGCAGCTGGTACACGGACCGCTACGGCGTCGTGCGGCAGAGCTGCGCGCCGGCCTATGTCGCGAACGCCCCGACATACTACCCACCCGCGCCCCGCTATCGGGATCGCGACCGACATCGGGACCAGGATCGGGGCCGCCGGCGGGACCACGACGGGCGCCGCGACCACCATCGGGACGATAACGACCGCCGCGACGGGCGACGCGGTCCGAAGGGCGGCGGCTAACGCCTCAACCCTGCGGCAGATGCGCTTTCAGGCAGTCGCGCACGGCCCGGCGCAGGTCGCCCGTGGACGAGGCGAAATCCACCCCTTCGGCGTCGAACACCGCCCGCACCGCCGCGTCCAGACCGTTGGGCAACGCCTCCCGCACCCGCTTCTCGCCCTTGGGATGCAGGCAGAAGCCGACCTCCCGGCACAGGGCGGCGAACATGTCGGCGTGGGCGGCTTCGGAAGCGTCAGTCATGGCCATCCCTTAGCACGGCTTCAGGGCAGAAGACCCGTCAGCCAGTGCACGATATTCAGCCCGAACCGGGCGTTGCCCGGGGCGACGTTCATGCCGAACCGCAGGTCGGCGCGGCCGTCCGGAAACCGGACCCACTGGGCCGACAGCATGCCGGCCTCGCCCAGCACCACGACGCGGCCTTCGCCGTGGGTGAACGCCAGACCCTGCGCCCGGCCCGCCGCTGAATGGACAGCCGGGTTGTCTGACGTTCCGGTGCGGATGGCCTCGGCCACGGCGGTTGCGTCCTGCGGCGTTGCGGCCTCCCACGCCTTCGGGCCGAGGCGCATCAGCACCGCCGCCCCCTCCGGCGCGATCAGCGACTGGCCCGTGAAGGCCGTGACCGAGGCGACGGCTTCGTCGGCGCCGCGCCCGCGCGTGATGGCGTGATCGCCCAGCCGTTCGCCGGCGTAGACGAGCTGGCTAGTCACCCCGTTGGCGTTGTCCGCCGGCTCGAAAGTCCAGCCCTGGCCCATGCCGACGCCGAACCGCATCGCCAGATCGGCCGCGGCGACCCCGAAGGGCGCGTGGTCGGCAATGAGCAGCAGATTTCCCCCGCCCCGCACCCAGGCCTCGACCGCCTCGATCTCGCTCGCGCTGAAGGGCGAGCCGCCGTCGATCGGACCCGCATTGGCGATGACCAGCACGTCGACTCCGTCCAGCCCGCCGGCGTCGAAGGCCGCGGTCCCGCCGCGCACCTCCAGGCCGTCGGCCCTGAGCAAGGCGGCGAAAGGCGCGTAGCGCCCGTCGACGGTGTGGAAATTATTGTGCGCCCCGTCGATCATGACCACCGGGGCGTCGCCGACGTACGCCGGGCGGGCGACCTCCGGCCGGAAGTCCGGATCGGTCATCTGCTGCTGCGCCGTCGCCGGCGCGGCGAGGGCCAGGGCGATCAGGCCGAAGCCCAGGGCGGTCAGTCTCATCGGAACCCCTCCGGTTGCAGCGCCGATCCTGCCACGCCCGCCTCAGGCCTTCAGCCGTTTCGCGTGGAAGGCGAGGTGGTCGGCGATGAAACTGGCCATGAAGAAGTAGGAGTGGTCGTAGCCGGGCTGCATCCGCAGGGTGATCGTCTGCCCCGCCGCCTGTCCCGCCGCGACCAGCAGCCCGGGCTTCAGCTGCTCCGCGAGGAACGGATCAGCGTCGCCCTGGTCGATCAGAATGTCGTCGTAGCAGCCGCCGCCCACACCCTCCTCGATCAGCCGCGCCGCATCATGCGCGTCCCACGCCGCCCGGTCGTCGCCCAGATAGGCCGTGAACGCCCTCTCGCCCCATGGGCACCGCGTCGGCGAGGCGATCGGCGCGAAGGCCGACACCGACCGGAACAGGTGCGGATGCCTGAGCGCCAGGGTCAGCGCCCCGTGCCCGCCCATGGAATGGCCGCTGATCGACCGCGCCTTCGTCGTCGGGAATTCGGCGTCGATCAGCCCGATCAGCTCCTCGACGACATAACTCTCCATGCGGAAATGCGGCGTCCAGGGGGCCTCGGTCGCGTCGACATAGAAGCTCGCCCCCTGCCCCAGGTCCCAGGCCGGATCGTCCGCGACGCCCTCCCCGCGCGGCGAGGTGTCGGGCGCGACGACGATCACGCCATGCCCGGCGGCGGACGCATAGGCCCCCGCCTTGGTGGTGAAATTGTCCTCGGTGCAGGTCAGGCCCGACAGCCAGATCAGCACCGGAAACGGCCCCTCGCCCGGCGGAACGAAGACCGACAGGGTCATGGGCGCGCCGGTCACGGCGCTGTCGTGCTTCAGGTAGCGGAGCGTTCCGCCGTGGACGGCATGGGATTTGAGGGTTTCCATGCCCGACCCTCTAACCCCCTCCTTGTCATCCCGGAAGCCGCGCAGCGGCTATCCGGGACGATGCAGGGCGCAGACCTTGTTGCCGTCCGGGTCGCGCAGATAGGCCAGGTACAGTTTCCCGAACGGGCCGTTCCGCTCGCCGGGCGGATCCTCGATCGAGCGGCCGCCGGCCGCGGCGCCGGCGTCGTGGAAGGCGTGGACCATTTCCGGCGTCCTGGCCGCGAAGCCGATCGTGCCGCCATTGGCGTGGCAGGCCGCCTCGCCGTCGATAGGCTTGCCGACCGCGAAGGCGCCCATGCGCGTCCGCCACCAGTAGCGGCCCTTGGCGTCAGGCCCGCTGCCCGGCTCGTGTCCGAGCGCGCCCAGCGCGGCGTCATAGAATTTGCGCGACGCCTCGACGTCGTTCGCGCCGACGGTGATGTGAGTGAACATGGCGACCTCCCTGACCTGATCTAGTCCGTTTTTATAACGAACGGACAGGACAGCGCAAGCGGCGGTCAACCCTCGCCCGGATCATCCGGATCGGGGAAGAACAGCTGGTTGCCGTCGGGATCGTCCACGACCCAGGTGCGATAGCCCCACCACCCCTCGGTGCAGACGACGCCCCCGGCCGCCAGCGCGCGGGGCATCGCCTTCCAATCCACCGCCGTCAGCGAGATGAACAGCATTCCCATTCCGACCTTGTCCGGCCACTGGCTGGACAGGATGATCTCGCAGCCGGCCCGTTGCACCTGGGCGACGAACGCCTGTCCGTCCGCCTCGGCGAAACGCCACGCTTCCGAGAAGCCGAGTTTCCCGACGTAGAATTTCGAGGCGGCGTCGACATCCGCCACCAACAGCATCGGACGTGAGTACCAGTCGGCCATGTCGGCCTCCTTCCGATCAGAACACCACCACGCTGCGGATGCTCTCCCCCGCATGCATCAGGTCGAAGGCCTCATTGATCCGCTCCAGCGGCAGCGTATGCGTGATCATCGGATCGATCTCGATCTTGCCGTCCATGTACCAGTCGACGATCTTCGGCGTATCCGTCCGCCCCCGCGCCCCGCCGAAGGCCGAGCCGCGCCACACCCGGCCGGTGACCAGCTGGAACGGCCGCGTCGCGATCTCCTTGCCCGCCTCGGCCACGCCGATGACGATGCTCTCGCCCCAGCCGCGATGGCAGGCCTCCAGCGCCTGACGCATCACCGTGGTGTTGCCGGTGCAGTCAAAGGTGTAGTCGGCCCCGCCGCCGGTCAGCTCGACCAGATGGGCCACCACGTCCGGCACGCTCTTCGGATTGACGAAATGCGTCATCCCGAACCGCCGGCCCCACTCGTCCTTCGTATCGTTGATGTCCACGCCGACGATCATGTCGGCCCCCACCATCTTCAGCCCCTGGATGACGTTCAGCCCGATGCCGCCGAGCCCGAACACCACGCAGTTGGCCCCCGGCTCCACCTTCGCCGTATTGACCACCGCCCCGACCCCCGTGGTCACGCCGCAGCCGACATAGCAGGCGCTCGCGAACGGCGCGTCCCGGCGGATCTTCGCCACCGCGATCTCCGGCAGCACGGTGAAATTCGAGAAGGTCGAACAGCCCATATAATGGGCGATCGCCTGCCCCTTGTAGCTGAAGCGCGAGGTGCCGTCGGGCATGAGGCCCTTGCCCTGGGTCGCCCGGATGGCGGTGCACAGATTGGTCTTGCGGCTCAGGCAGCTTTTACATTGCCGGCACTCGGGCGTGTACAGCGGGATCACATGGTCCCCGACCGCGACCGAGGTCACCCCCGGCCCCACCTCGACCACCACCCCCGCGCCCTCATGGCCCAGGATCGAGGGGAAGATGCCCTCCGAGTCCAGCCCGTCCAGCGTATAGGCGTCGGTGTGACAGATGCCCGTCGCCTTGATCTCGATCAGCACCTCGCCCGCGCGCGGCCCCTCCAGATCGACCTCGACGATCTCCAGCGGACGTTTGGCCTCGAAGGCGACGGCGGCGCGGGTTTTCATAGGCAGGTCCTTTCGCGAGTCAGCCACGGTTCTAGCGATCCGCCCGTCGGGCCGAAACCGCCTTGACCATTGCCAGTCTGATCTGGATCGCTATCCGTTCTGCTATGGCGAAGGCGGCGAAGGCAAACTTCTATCTCCGTGTCCGACGTTGGGTCGATCACGACATCGCGCATCGATACAAGTCGCCGGTCCTGGGGCTCAGTTTCATTGCGGCGATGTTCGTCGGGTTCCTGTCCCGCAATCTTGAGCGACCGTCGTCCTGGATCGCCTGGTCGCTGGCCATGGCCGTCGTCCTTGCGTGGAACGCGTTCGTCCTCTGGCGCGCAATCCGGATTGTCCGGGCCGTCTCGATCAAGGGCGACCGGGACTACGATCAAAGGGTCAAATTCACCCTCGATATCGAACATCAGCGAAGCGAAAGCGTCAGCGCGGCGTCGCAACGCGAGCGCTCGCGGCGGCGGCGGTCGCGAGGCTGATGCGCGACCGCCGAAACCTCGTCATCCTCACCGGCGCCGGCGTCTCGGCCGAATCCGGCGTTCCCACCTTCCGCGCCGACGACGGCCTGTGGATGGGCCATCGGCTCGAGGACGTGGCCACGCCCGAGGCCTTCGCCCGCGACCCGGCCCTGGTGCAGGACTTCTACAACCGCCGCCGCCGCCAGCTGCCGACCGTGCATCCCAACGCCGCCCACCATGCCCTGGCCGACCTCGCCGCCCGCTGGGACGGCGACTTCCTGCTGGTCACCCAGAACGTCGACGACCTGCACGACCGCGTCCACGTCGCGACCCCGCCCGCCGCCGGTTTCGAGTTGATCCACATGCACGGCGAACTGCTGAAGGCCCATTGCACCCGCACGGGCCGGGTCTGCGACTGGCCCGGCGATCTGGCGACGCACGAGCCGTCGCCGCACCACCCTCAAGGCCGGCTGCGTCCGCACATCGTCTGGTTCGGCGAGATGCCGCTGCACATGGACCGCATCGAGGCGGCGCTGGCGGCCTGCGACCTGTTCGTCGCCATCGGCACCTCGGGCGCGGTCTGGCCGGCGGCGGGGTTCGTGGAACTGGCCCGGTCCGCCGGCGCCCGCACGGTCGAGATCAATCTGGAGCCGACCCCGGGTGGTCGCCGGTTCGACGAAGGCCTGTACGGCCCGGCGACGGAAACCGTGCCGGCCTTCTGCGCCACGCTCTGATTCCCACCCTTCAACCGTCACCCTCGGGCTTGATCCGAGGATGACGGCGAGAACACTCAGCCCTCCCCCGCCGCCTTCTTCGCCAGCCGCGCCAGCACCCGTCCCCGCCCTTTGGACAGGGCCGTGATCACCCCGCGGAAGGTGGCGACCTCCTGCGCCGTGAACCCCGCCCGCCCCAGCATCACCCGCAGGTTCTGACTCATGGAGCGGAATTTCTCCGGCGGATGGAAGAAGCCGGCGGCGTCCAGCTCCTTCTCCAGATGCTCGTACATGCCCAGCATCAGCGCCCCCGACGCCGGCGGCTCGCCCTCGCGGAAATTCGGCGGCGGCGCGTCCAGCAGCAGGGTGCGCCACTCATAGGCGTTGATCGCCACCGCCTGGGCCAGGTTCAGGCTCTGGTGGCGCGGGTCGATGGGAATGGTGACGATGCCCTGGCACAGGGCGATATCCGAAGTCTCCAGCCCGGCCCGCTCGCCCCCGAACAACAGGCCGACCCCGAGCCCCGACGCCCGGTCGTCGTACAGCACCCGCGCCGCCTCACGCGGCGTTCGCACCGGCTGGCGCGTTTCGCGCGGCCGGGCCGTCGTCGCGAAGACGGTGTTCAGGTCGGCGACCGCCTCGGCCACGCTGTCGAACACCCGGATCCCCTCCAGCACCCAGTCGGCGCCCGAGGCCGTGGCCCAGGCCCGCTCCTGCGGCCAGCCGTCGCGCGGCGCGACCAGCCGCAGTTCCGCCAGCCCGAAATTGGCCATCACCCGCGCCACCGCGCCGATGTTCTCGGCCATCTGGGACTTGTCGAGGATGATGACGGGTGAAACGGGCTCGGACATCAGCCCTGACTATCCGTTCCCAGCGCGGCCCGCACCCCGTCCAGATGCGTCTCGTAGTTCCGCCACCGCCCCGACGAGCGCTGGTACAGCGGCTCGCGCACCTGCCAGACGCTGGCCGTCCGCACCGGCGCCGCGGTCTTGTGGAAGTCCAGCACCCCCTCCTCCCAGTCCAGCCCGCAATAGGCCAGCAGCCGCTCCACCGCCGGCCGTGGCTCGACCACCAGGGCGTCGTAGTCCAGGTCCAGGATGTCCGGATACAGCGCCTTCCAGTGACGCATCAGCCGCTCGTACTGGCCGTGCCAGTGCGCCAGGTCCTCGAGGTCCAGCGCATGGGCCATCGACCGGTCCAGGTGCAGGAACCAGTTGGACAGGATCACGTCCAGCGGCTCGCGCACCGTGTGGACGATGCGGGCGGCCGGGAACATCGCCTTGATCAGGCCGATGTGCAGGAAGTTGTCCGGCCGTTTGTCGGTGACGGCGTCGGCGCCGGGCCGGGCGACCTTAAGCCCGTCGAGATACAGCCCCCTCAACCGCGCCAGCGCCTCCGGTCCGGCGTCCCTCAGCGCCTGCGGATAGCCGGCGATCGCCCGCGCCAGTCCGGGGACCAGCCCCAGCTCCCCGCCGCCCGTGACCCGGCTGTGCCCCGTCAGGATCTGCTCGACCAGGGTCGAGCCGGACCGGAACAGGCCGCAGATGAAGATCGGCCCCCCGTCCGCCCCCGCGACCGGCGTCGCCGGCTCGGGAAAGGCCGCGATCAGGCTGTCGACGAACCGCTCATGCCCCGCCCGGTCGTACGGCGGGCCCTCCGGGTCGGCTGCGCGGCTGGCGGCGTTCGCGGCGGCGTAGGCGGCGAAGGCCTCGTCATACGCCCCGACCTGGTCCAGCGCCCGGCCGAGGGCGAAAGCGAGCTCCGCCCGGTCCTCGGGATGCAGGCCGGCCTGGTCCAGCGCCGTCCGCAAGCCCAGGATCACCGGATCGTCCGGTCCCGTGGGCCGGGCCAGTCCCGCCGCCCGCGCCAGCGCCACCGGATGCCCCGGCGCCACGGCCAGCGCCCGGGCGTAGGCTTCCGCCGCCGCCTCGCGCCGCCCCATGTCCTCATGCAGATTGCCCAGGTTCAGCAGCGCCGGCAGCCAGTCGGGCGCCGCCGCCAGCGCCGCCTCCAGATCGGCCAGCGCCAGGTCGGGCCGTCCCAGGTCGTCGGCGTGGATAACGCCCCGATTCAGCCAGGCCTCCTCCGGCCCCGAAACCCCGCGCCGCAGGGCCTCGGCATAGGCCGCCAGCGCCGCCTCGAACCGTCCGGACTGGCGCTCCATCAGGGCCAGGTTGAACCAGCTGTCGGGCAGGTCGGGCCGCAGGGCCAGCAGCTGCCGATAGGCCGTCGCCGCCTCGGTCGCCCGCCCCGCCGCGCGCAGGCGCGAGGCGACCGCCATCAGGGCTTCGGCGGGGTCGGCCAATCAGTCCTCGCCGTACATGGCCAGCCACGGGTCGGCGGTCCCGGCCTCGACCTCGGCTACCTTGACCGCCGGCCATCCGATCGAGTCGTCCGCCGCGTCGCGCCAGGCCAGCACGAACAGGTCGCGCAGCTCCGACGCCCCCGCCGCCAGCCGCGCCGTCACGAAGGCCCCGCCGCGCGCGTCGCCCTCGCCGAACCCGCCGGCCTTCTCCAGGGCATAGAAGGGCGTCACCTGGGCCAGGGTGGTCTTCAGATAGGCCGGCACGCGGGCGCGCAGATCGAAGCCGTCCAGCGCCGGCGCGGCCATCGCCGCCTCCACCGCGTCCAGCCGCGCGACCCGTGCCGTGAACGCCCCCTCGAAGGCGCCGTGGGTCTGGCGCGAGGTGGTGTAGCCCTCGGGGTTGGGGACGTCCCGCGACCAGCCGTTGTAGTGGATGGTGGTGTGGTGCGGCTGCGACCCGTCGCCGACATAGTGGCCCAGATAGCCCATGTCGCGCAGGATCAGGGCCTCGCGGCGCAGCCGGTCCTCGCGGTACCACGCCCGCCTGCCCGGATCGGTCTCGCGCGCCTCGGCGGCGTTCAGCACCCGCCAGGTGGCGAAGTCGCGCACCAGCTGCTGATAGCCGTCCATGATGGCGTAGGGCAGGTAGCCGGCGTCGTCGACCTCGATCCCCGCCGCCGCCAGCGCCGCGTCATATTCGGACTTCAGCCGCGGCAGGGCGTCGATCGAAAGGCCCTGTTCGTTCATGACCCGGCCGTCCTCGATCAGGTCGACGAAATGGGCCGTGTCGCGTTCGCGGTCGTGCGGCTGGCCGCCGCCCTTGGTGCGGTCCGGCTCGCGCGCCAGCTCCCCGACCTCGGCCGCCGCGCCCGGCGTGCGCAGGAAGGCCGGCAGCTCGTCCGGCAGGCCGCGCACCGCCGCCACCCCGATCAGCCGGTGGCCGGTATTGCCCCAGGCGTCGGCCTGCAGCGCCACGCCGCCGGCGGCGACGAGGACGAGGGCGGCGAGGACGAGACGCTTCATGGCGGGCTCCGGCGAATGACCGGATCGCTCTAGCGTATCCCGAACGCGTCCTCCACCCGCCCGATCCAGGCGACGACAGCGGGATAGGCGCCGAGGTCGAAATCCCCCTCGGGCGCGACACGCGTATAGGCGACCAGGGCCAGGTCGGCCAGGGTGGGACCGTCTCCCACCAGCCAGTCCGTGTCCGCCAGCGCCGCCTCCATCCGGGCCAGGGCGGCATGGCCGCGCTCCATCAGCCGCGGCTCGATCTCGTCCGCGCGCTTGCCGCCCAGCAGCCTCTGGAACCGGACCACGGCGATATAGGGTTCGTGGCTGTACTGTTCCCAGAACAGCCATTCGTACATCCGGGCGCGGTCGTAGGGATCGGCGGGGATGAACGGCGTGCCTTCGCCGAAATAGCCGATGATGGCGTTGGACTGGGCCAGCACCCGGCCATCCTCCAGCACCACCGTCGGCGTCTGTCCCGCGGGATTCAGGGCCAGGAATTCCGGACTGCGCGTCACGCCCGACACGACGTCGGTTTCGATCCACCGATAATCACGCCCCAGCCTGTCGAGCAACCACTTGACCTTCAAACAGTTTCCCGAACGAATATATCCGTAGACAGTAAGCATCGCGCCCCAGCAAAGTGATGTTGATCTGCGAATACTGCTTACAGGTTTCGCGCCGTTGGCCAAACGAGATTCGGCGTGACCGTGACAAGGTCCACTTATCCACCGAAGAGCCGGACGCGATGTCGCAGCGCAGCACGAATGTCGGGTTTCCGCCACATTTGGCGGCGACAAGCCCGCCGTCGGACGCGTACGGGGCCGGCGTTTCCGTGAGTCCGCCTCATGCTCGGCAAAGCCGCTGCGTTCGCCATTGTTATGGCGATGGCCCTTCCCGCCCAGGTCCAGGCGACCGGCGATCCGATGTCCTACCAGGCCGCGACGAGCGCGGGCTGGGGCGTCGAATCAACCGTCCCCCCCGCGGAAGGTTCCACAGACAGCGGCGTCGCCGAGCCCGTGCTCAACACCGACCAGCAGACCCTGATGCAGCGCGACGCCGACTGGAGCGCACGGGCCAACCTCTACCATGCGGGCGGCGGCGGAGCGACGGGTAACGACAGCCTCGGCTGCCGGCCGATCGCCATGCGCACGGTCGCGACCGATCCCCGCTACATCCCCCGCCGCACCCGCCTGTTCATCCGCGAGACGGTCGGCATGCGGATGCCCGACGGCACGGTCCACGACGGCTACTGGTACGCCTCCGACACCGGCGGCGCGATCAAGGGCCAGAAGATCGACCTCTACACCGGCCACGGCCGCGGCTCGATGTCCCCGGCCATGCGCTTTAACCAGCGCCGTCTGACCATCGTCGACGCCGGCCGCTTCGAGGGCTGCCCCCCGTCCTGGGACAACCTGCCCAGCCAGACCACGCTGATGGCCTCGGCCGGAACCAACGCCGGTTCGAACTAGGTCTCCGCACGGGCCTCCGTGCGTCCGCCGCGCGCCCGCGAATTGCCGTTCTGTGAAATGATATTATGGTCGCGGCCTTCACCTTGGGGGAGGCGATCATGAGGACGCTCGCGACGACGTCACTGGCCCTGTGCTGCCTGGTTCTGACCGCCGGCGAAACGACGGCCCGGTCCCCGCAGACGGCCCCCATGACCGAACGGACCGAGCGGTTGGGCCTTGAGGGCAGGCGTGGCCCCAGCCTGTTCCGGCCCGGTTTCGGCATCGGCGAATACAGCGGGTCGGCGACCTCGCGCGGGTCCAGCACCCGCCTGCCGTGGCAGTCGCGCGACATGGCCCGAACGGAGTTCAGCGTCAGTTCCCCCGCCATGGGCGAGGTGACCGGCGACTGCGGCGGCGGTCAGAGCCACACCCGGATCCTGTGGATCACCTTCGACCGCGAAACCCTCAGCTATGACTGCGTCTATGGCGGCGCGGCTCCGGCCAACGCCCGCCTCAGCCTCGCCCTCTCGCGCGGCAGCCTTCTCGCCCGGCTGCAACAGCCGCAGCGCGCCGGCGAACTGACCTGGGGCGACATCACCCTCAAAGCCGAGACGAAGCGGATCGGCGGCCTGCCCTTCGGCGGCGGCGCGGTGCTGGGTTATGTCTTCACCCGCGACGGAGTCGAGATCGGAGGCGTTCAGCTGAACGGCCTGCGGCCGACCTTCTTCCTGCCGCCGCAAGGCTCCCCGGACCGCGACGCCGCGGCCGTCCTGGCGGTCAGCCTGTTCACCTTCCAGGACCCGGCGAACCGCTGACGCCGTTCAGAATTTCCGCCGGCCGGTGACGGTCTCGAAGAACATCCGCCAGTCGCCCATCAGGCTCCACAGCGGATATTTGAACGTCGCCGGCCGGTTCTTCTCGAAGAAGAAATGCCCGACCCAGGCGAAGCCGTAGCCGACCAGCGGCATGGCCAGCAGCCACCATGGGTTCAGCGTCACGACCGCCGTCGCGAGCACGACCAGCACCAGCGCCGATCCCACCACATGGATCCGCCGGCACGTCCGGTTGGAGTGCTCGTGGATATAGTAGGGATAGAACTGGCTGAACGAGGCGTAGCGTTCGCCGGGCACGGGCGGGCTGGTCATGGGTTCAGCATGCGCCGGGACGCAGCCGTCGGGCAAGGCGCCGAACCATCCGCGTGCGAGGCCGTTCTCCTGTCACAGGAGATCCTTCATGACCCGGCGCCAGCACCCCGACCATTCCGGACAGGCTATCACCTTCCAGAAAATCGAGCCGTATCAGGGTGGGGCCCTGACCCTCACGTCCGACGCCGTCGACAGCGACGGCTGGCTGTCGGCCGAACACAGCCAGGCCGGAGACGAAACCTCCCCGCCCCTGTCGTGGAGCGGCCCGCCCGGCATCGTCAGCTATGCGCTCGTGGTCGAGGATCCTGACGCGCCGCGCGAGACGCCGACGGTCCACTGGCTGATGTGGAACATCCCCGGGGCCCTCCACGCCCTGCCCGCCGGGATCGAGCCCGTCGCGGAGCCCGAAGGCGTCGGCGGGGCGGTCCAGGGCCTCAACAGCGGCGGACGGCCGGGCTGGCTGGGCATGGCGCCGCCGCCCGGCCACGGACCGCATCGCTATCATTTCCAGATCTTCGGCCTCGACCGTCGGCTGGACCTGTCGGCGGACACGCCCTTGGTCGAACTGGTCAATGTGCTGAAAGGCACGACGGTGGCCAAGGGCGAGCTCGTCGGCGCCTATGAGGTCCGCGATCCGGTCATGGATGCGCCCTCTCCCGCCCGGACCGGCAGCTATGGACGCCAGCCGCCGGAGGGTCAGGCTCCCCGGCCCGGCCGGGGCGGCCTGGATCGCGACGACGTCGACCGGCACGCGCCGCACGACCCCTCGGGAACCGTACGCCCGGGCTGAGACGGCGTTCGGCCTCTATCCCGCCTTGGCCGGCAGTTCGAAGAAGTCGGCGAAGCGCTCGAACACCGCGCGCCGGCCCTCGATCGCCAGCCCGTCGACCGGCCCGCCGCCATAGACCACGGCGGCGACCGCTTCCGGCGGCGAGGCGACGACGACGTCGGCGCCGTTCGTGTCCCCCCGTCGGGCCGTCAGCGCGCCGTCGGCCACCTCGACCACAAAGGTCTCCTCGCCGAACCGGAAGCCCAGCGTCATCCGCGCGTCCCCGGCCTTGCCCGCGTCGAACATGGTGCGGAACGACAGCATCATCGACACCGGACTCAACGGCAGGGTCGGGTCATGCCCGGGCGACCGCGCCGCCCAGCGGCCCAGTTCGCTGATGACCGGTTCGGCCTCGCGGCCCCAGTCGGTCAGGTCATAGACCTGCACCGACGCCGGCGGCGGCAGCCTGCGGCGCACGACGACTCCGGCGGCCTCCAGTCCCTCCAGCCGCTGCGTCAGCACATTGGCGCTCAGCCCCGGCAGACTGGCCCGCAGGTCCCCGAACCGTCGCGGCCCCAGCATCAGCTCGCGCACGATCAGTAGGGCCCACCGCTCGCCGATGAGCTCCAGTCCATGCGCGGTTCCACAGGCGTCGTCGTAACGCCGTCGGGACTCACTGGTTACTTTTTCTAACTTCATGCTTGCCATATCTAACCGAAAGCGGCATGAGTCTCAAGCCGACTGACGAAACCCCACCCCGGGCTCAAGCAGCGAGGGACCGCGTCCCGAGCGTTGGCCCACTCACAATGGGCTCAAGCAGCGAGCGACCGCGTCGCGAGCGATAGCCCCCAAGCGGAGTGTAAAAAACATGTCCTGGATCACCGGCTTCCTGCTTCCCGTTCCGGCCGCCAAGAAGGAGGCCTACCTCGAGTCCGCCCGCAAATCCTGGCCGCTGTTCCAGAAATACGGCGCCCTCGAACAGGTCGAGACCTGGGGCGAGGATGTCCCGCCCGGAAAGGTCACCGGCTTCGACCTGGCGGTGAAGCTCGAGCCCGAAGAGGTCGTGGTCTTCTCGTGGCTGCGCTGGCCCGACCGCGCCTCGGCCGACAAATGCTTTGCCGAGATGCAGTCCGACCCCGACTTCGCCGGCATGGACATGCCCTTCGACGGCAAGCGTATGATGTGGGGCGGCTTCGCCCCGATCTTCGAGGGCAGATAGGTTCCGTCAGATCGGCAAGGGCGGTTCTCCCCGACCGCCTTTTCCGCGCCGGCCCCGGCGGTCTCACGCCTCGACCGGCGGCTCCGGTCCCAGCAGCCGCCGGATCGCCGGCCAGATTTTGGCCACGGCCGACAGGAAGCCGACAACGGTCGACACCCACTGGAAGGCGGTCCACATCCAGCCGAACAGTTCGCCGTCTCCCAGCGCCTCGCCGATCGGGAACAGCACGCGCGATATGCCGATCTGGAAGGCGGCGTAGGCCTCCGAATATTCGATCGACCGGTCGGCGAAAAAGGCGATGGCCACCGCCGCCGACACCGGCGCCCACAACAGGGGCAGGGCCAGCAGGACCGCCAGCAGCAGCAGCGCCAGCTTGGTGCCGACCGTCTCATCCGACAGCAGGCTGGTCACCAGGCCGGCGGCCAGCCCCAGCGCCATGGCGCCCAGCAGCACCGGCAACACCAGGTCCGTCGCCGTCATCAGATCCATGAACCCGAGGCCGATCA
This sequence comes from Brevundimonas sp., assembly GCF_030704825.1. Taxonomy (GTDB): domain Bacteria; phylum Pseudomonadota; class Alphaproteobacteria; order Caulobacterales; family Caulobacteraceae; genus Brevundimonas. The sequence goes on from NZ_JAUYNX010000011.1 coordinate 129,446, forward strand.
GTATGGCCGCGCCGCCCAGCACGAAACCGCCGACCCACAGGGCGGCGTACTGGCCGAGGCGACGTTTGAGATGGGCGAGACGGATCATGGCGAAGTCCCCGCGGCTGGCGGGCGAAAGGATGCCGCGCCCCGGGAGGGAAGTCCATTGGCGGAACGACGGTCGGTCTGCCTCGCGGACAAAAAAGCCCCGCCGGCGCGAACCGGCGGGGCAGGTCTGACCTGGGTCCGGGGATGGACTCAGTCGTCGCGACGGGTTCCGGCCCCGGCGCTGGCGTTGGCGCCGGCCTGGACCGAGGCGCCGTTGCGGTTGGCCGAGGCGGAGCCGTTTGCGTCCGCGTTGGCGTTGGCGTTGGCCCGGCGCGAGCGGCGCGGACGGTCGGCGGTCTGGTCGCCCGAGCCCGATCCGGACGCCGAACCGGATCCGGCGACGCCGCCGCCGAGATCACCCGACAGGGCGCCCTGGCCGGCGCCGGCGGCGCCGTTGAGCGTTCCGTTCAGGGCTCCGGAAGCCGAGGCTTCCGCTCCCTGGGCGGCGCCATAGGCGGAGCGGGCCGTGCCGACGGCCCGGGCCTGGGCGCGCTCTTCCGCCTCGATCGCCCGCTGGCGGGCCTGTTCGGCGCGTCGCTCGGCGCGGGCGCGCAGACGTTCGGTCCGGGCGGTGGTTTCGGCCACCCGGTCGCGGACCATGGAGCCGTCGACCGAGCCGGTCAGGCTGCCCGTGGCCGAGCCGCCGATCTGGCCGCCCAGACCGCCGACCTGTCCGCCGAGGCCGCCGCCGAGGCCGCCGGCGCCGCCCAGCACCTGGGCGTTGGCGGCGCCCGCCAGGGCGAGGCCGAAGGTAGCGGTGGTGATCAGCATCAGGGTCTTGCGCATGAGGATGTCTCCTGGAGTTTCGCAGGGCGTCCGGCGCCCTCGATCCTTCCAACGATCCCCCGCCGCGGATTCATCCCGCCGGCGTCCGGTTTTTATCGGGTCAGCTGTCCCCGGGCCCCGACGGACCGCGGCTCGACGCGCCGGTCCGCCGCCACCAGGCCGCGGCCGTAGACCGGATCCGGGCCGCGCGCGCCGGCGTCGTCCGCCGCCCGCGCCACCGCCGCGATCGCCGCTTCGGCGTCGCCCCGGTCCGGGCGGTGCAGGCGGCGGGCCAGGAGGCCGGCCACCAGCGGCGAGGCGAAGGAGGACCCGCGCACGCTGACATAGCCCTGGCCCGGGCCCGCCGCGGCCATGTCGGCGCCCGGCGCGGCGAAATCGACCTGCGGGCCGCGTCCGGCCTCGGGCAGGACGCGGCCCCGGCCGTTGACGGCGGTCACCCCGACGACGTCGGGATAGGCGGCCGGATACAGGGGCGGCGCCGCGGGTCCGTCGTTGCCCACGGCGGCGACGATCAGCATGCCCCGCGCCGTGGCGCGCCGCACCGCCGCCTCGACCACGGCGTTGCGCGGCCCGACCAGGCTGACATTGACCACCGGCACCCGGTTCTCGGCCATCCAGGCCAGGGCCTGGACCAGGCCCGTGGACGATCCCCCGGCGCGCGCGCCGCCATAGACGTCGGCGGCGTAGAGCTCACCCCCGGGGGCCGCGCCCGAGAAGGCCCCCGAGCGGCCGATCATCAGCGAGGCCACGGCCGTGCCGTGCGGGGCCGCCCGGGCCTCTCCGGAAAATCCGCGCTGGATGATGCGCGCCCCGGCCACGGCGGGATGGCGGGCGTCGACCCCGGTGTCGATCAGCCCCATCCGCCCGCCCTCGCCCTGGGGCGCGACCGGGGGCGGGGATGAAGCGGGGGGCGGCGGCCCCGCGTCGTCCAGCGCCCCGGCCGGCGCGTGCACATGGTTGAATTCGTAGCCGCCGCCGGGATCGAGCTCGCGCAGCCGCTCGAGGGCCCGGGACAACGACAGGCCGCGCGGCGGAACCAGCACCGTCGCGCTCATGTCCAGCGCCGCCAGCCGCTCCTCGCGCGCCACCGTGAAGCCGGCCGCCAGGGCCAGGCGCCGCGCCTCGGGGGTCAGGTCGATGGCCACCACCTCGTTCCGCACCACGGGCCAGCCCCGGGGGTCGGCCTCCAGCGCCCCGCCCGAGCGCCGGATCAGGCCGCTGAGGCGGGAAGGCGCCTCGAGGCCCTGGGCCAGACCCTGGCGCGCCAGTCCTTCCACCGTCCCGGCGTCGGGCAGGCGCGAGGGCAGGTCTGGCAGGCCCGGCGTCTGCGGCAGGCGGCCGGGCAGCCCCCCGCCCGGCAGCCCGATCTGGGCCGCCGCCGGCCCGCTCGCCACGAACAGGGTCAGGGCCGCGACAAGCATCGACAGCAGCAGGCGCATCGGCGCGGACGGCATTTCCGTAAGGTCCTTCTTTTCAAAAACTTTCGCGTTGACGCTACAATGGATGAAACGCCGGGGCCGGGTCGTTCCATCCCTCATGACGAGGTTTTGTGCTTGGACGAGTTTCAGACGGGGCTGGTGGACCTTCTTCCGCGGCTGCGCCGCTTCGCGCGCGTCCTGGTCCGGTCCGACGCCGACGCCCATGACCTGGTGCAGGAAACCGTCGAACGCGCCCTCGTCAAGCGATCGAGCTTTCGCCCCGGCACGCGGCTGGACAGCTGGGCCTTCACCATCATGAGGCGGATCTTCATCGACCAGACCCGATCCAACGCCCGCTGGGCCCGGGTGGTTGCGCCCGCCGACGAGCGCACGCCCGACGTCGCCGACGCCGCCATGGCCGGCGAGGCCCTGCGCGCCGACGCCCTGGCCGTGCGCGACGCCATCCAGGCCCTGCCCGACGACCAGCGCCTCGCCGTGGCCCTGGTGCTGATCGACGGCCTGTCCTACGCCGAGGCCGCCCGGGTCCTGGGCGTCCCCGCCGGCACCCTGACCAGCCGGCTGGTGCGCGGCCGCCAGACCCTGGTCCAGACCCTGGCCGAACAGGGAGTGAGCGCATGACCGCCTACGACGACGAGACCCTGATGCGCCGCGTCGACGGCGAACTGTCCCCCGAGGCCGGCGCCGCCCTCGACGCCGCCGCCGCCGCCGACCCCGTCCTGGCCGGCCGGCTCGCGGCCCTGCGCAGCCTGCGCACCCTCGCCCGCGAGGCCGTCCCCGTCGCCCCCGATCCGCGCGACCAGGCCCTGGCCCGGCTGATCGCCGCAGCTCCGGCGAAACAGCCCCTCGGCCCCCGCCTCGCCGACGCCCTGCGTGACGCCTTCCAGCCCCGCCGCGCGCCCCTGTGGGCCGGCCTGGCCGCGGCCTGTTTCGTCGCCGGCCTGTCGCTCGGCTGGCTGGGCGGCGGACAGGCGGACGGCGGCTTCACGGTCGGCGATCACGGCGCCCTCGCCGAGCCCGGCCTGGTCCGCGTTCTCGACGCCCGCCTGACCGCCGACGGCCCCGACGCCGAGGGCCGCGCCGTCGGCCTGACCTTCCGCGACGCCGACGGCCGCTGGTGCCGCACCTTCCACGCCGGCCAGGCCCGCCTCGCCGGCCTGGCCTGCCGCGAGGGCGAGGGCTGGATCCTCCAGGCCCTGGCCCCCGCCGCCCCGCCCGCCGCCGGCCTGCGCGCCGCCGCCGCCGACATCCCCGCCCCCGTCCTGGCCGCCGTCGACGCCGTCATCGCCGGCCAGACCCTCGACGCCCCGGCCGAGGCCCGGGTCCGAGACGCCGGCTGGCGCTGAAAATCATCCGGCCGGGGATGAAACGGCGCAGCTCAATCGTTGACCGTGCATGGACGAAGACACCCTGCGCGCCCGCGCCGAACTCTGGCGCCGCCGCGCCGCCGAAACCCATGACCCGCGCGAACGGGCCTCGAACCAGGAGATCGCCGACCACTACGCGGCCGTCGCCGACCTCCTGGCCGCCCGCGCCCTGCGCCGCCCGCCCGGGGCCGAAGAGGCCTGACCCGCCCCCGCCCATCCGCTACAAGGGACGCCCGCGCCCGCCCGGCGCCCAGGAGCGTCCGATGCGTCCCGCCCCCCTCCTCGCCCCCCTCCTCGCCCTCCTGCTGACCTTCGCCGCCCCCGCCGCCCAGGCGCAAACGCCCTCGCCCCCCGCGCCCGAAACCCTCCGCCTCGTCTGGGCCGACGAGTTCGAGGCCGACGGCCCGCCCGACCCGGCCCGCTGGACCTTCGACACCCACGCCAATCCCACCGGCTGGTACAACAACGAGGCCCAGTACTATTCGGCCGCCCGCCCCGAGAACGCCCGCATCGAGAACGGCCTTCTGATCCTCGAGGCCCGGCGCGAAACCCTCGACCCCGCCCGCTTCCCCGACCACGGCGGCCAGAACTACACCTCGGCCCGCATGGTCAGCCGCGGCGCGGGCTGGACCTACGGCGTCTTCGAGGTCCGCGCCCGCATCCCCTGCGGCCGCGGGACCTGGCCGGCCATCTGGATGCTGCCGGTCGCGCTCGAATCCTGGCCCGGGGACGGCGAGATCGACATCATGGAGCACGTCGGCCACCGCCCCGGCGTGGTCCACGGCACGGTCCACACCGGCGCCTACAACCACGTGGCCAAGACCCAGCGCGGCGCCGAGATCGCCGTCCCCGACGCCTGCGACGCCTTCCACCGCTACCAGGTCCGCTGGACCCCCGAGGCCGTGGTCTTCGCCCTCGACGACGTCGACTACCACCGCTTCGACAACGAACACACGGGCAAGCCCGCCTGGCCCTTCGACCAGCCCTTCCAACTGATCCTCAACATCGCCGTCGGCGGCGACTGGGGCGGGGCGGAAGGCATCGACGACGCTGTGTTCCCGCAGCGGATGGAGGTGGACTGGGTGCGGGTGTGGCAGGTCGAGTGACGACCGGCGCGCCCCTGACGGCGGCTAGACGAGGACCGAATCGGCCTGACCGGGCCCGGGCAGGGGTCGACGAAGCAATCGGGCCACCCGCGCCAGAAGCTGGCCCTCGTTGAACGGCTTGGTCAGATAGTCCTTGGCGCCCAGGCCCACCGCCCGCCGCACATCGTCGCTGGCGTGCCGCGCCGTCAGGACAAGCACGGGGATCGGCTTGATCCCTTCGGTCGTCCGCAGCGCCTCCAGAACGCCGAAGCCGTCCATCTCGGGCATGTTGATGTCCAGCACCATGGCGTCCGGGCGCAGTTCGGAGACCCGTTTCATGGCCTCGACCCCGTTCTTCGCCGTGTGCACGTCATAGCCCGCCATTTCCAGCCGGGTGCGGATCAGGTCCCGAACGCCGAGGTCGTCCTCGGCCACGAGAATTCGGGTTTTAGGCGACATTCGCATGCTCGCTGGCTGGCTCTTCCTCGAACGCCGTGGCGCGGGCCACGGCGGCGATCAGCGCGCCGGGCTCGACCGGCTTTGCGACGACCTCCTGGAAACCCACGGCCCTCAGCCGTTCGTGAGCGTCCGTGTCGGCGTCCGCCGTGAAGGCGAGGATGGGGGTGGCGTCATTCGGCCCCGGGACGGCCCGGATCCGGCGCAACGCTTCCTCCCCGTCGAGGCGGGGCATGCGCAGATCCATGAGGATGACGTCGAACGGCCATTCCGACGCCAGCTGGACCGCCTCCTCGCCGTCGCCCGCCTCGGTGACCTCGGCGCCGACGCCCGCCAGGTACAGCCGCGCCAGCTCCCGGTTGGTCGGGTGGTCGTCGGCGACCAGGACGCGGACGCCCGTGACCATGGCCGGCTCGGCCATCCCGCCCTCCGGGCCGGCCTCGGCGAGGGTGGCGCGGGCCGCCGGGATGCTGAACCAGAACCGGCTCCCTTGCCCGACCCGGCTCTCGACGCCGATCTCGCCGCCCATCGCCTCGACCAGCCCCTTGCAGATCGCCAGGCCCAGGCCCGTGCCGCCCTGAACCCGGGTCAGGGTGCCGTCCACCTGCGAGAACCGCTTGAACAGCCGGTCCAGCTTGTCGGGCGGTATGCCGTCCCCGGTGTCGATGACCGCCACGGTCAGGACCGCGGCGGCCGGATCGTATCGCATCTGCAGGGTCACCCCGCCGGTCGTCGTGAACTTCACCGCATTGCTGACGAGGTTGAGAAGCACCTGGCGAACCCGGTCCGGGTCGACGGCGATGACCAGGTCTTCGCCCAGATCGTCGCCGTCCAGGGTGAGACCCAGATCCTTGGCCCCGGCCTGCGGCGTGAACAGGTCCAGCGTGGACCGTCCCAGCCTGGCGAGAGACACGGGTTCGACCTGGATACTCACCTGGCCGGCTTCCAGTTTCGAGAAATCCAGGATGTCGTTGACGGTGCAAAGCAGGGCGCGGCTGGCGTCGCCGACCCGCTCGACATAGGCGCGGGTCAGGTCGGTCAGATCGGCCTGCTCGGCCGCCAGCCGGGTGAAGCCGATGATGCTGGTCAGCGGCGTGCGCAGCTCGTGGCTCATATTGGCCAGGAACTCCCCCTTGACCGCCGCCGCAGCCTCGGCCTCCTCCTGCGCCAGCCTGAGCCGGGCTTCGAGGGTCTTCTGATCCGTCACGTCCACGATGGTGCCGATCACCGCGGTGATCTCGCCGGCCGGACCGCGCTCGACGCGGCTGTTGCCCTCCAGATACCGGACGTCGCCGTCGGAGCGCACGATCCGCGTGATCGAGTTTTCGTCGCTCTGCCCCGACAGCATCCCCTTCAGCCGCGCCGCGGCCTCCCCGGCGTCGTCGGGATGGGTCATCCCCATAAGCGCCTCCAGATCCAGCGGCATGTCGGGATCGACGCCGTAGATCCGGTACATCTGCGCCGACCATGTGACCTCGCGCGTCAGCGGGTCCAGCCGCCAGTTGCCCAGGCCGGCCACCGTCTCGGCGACCTCGGCCCGCCGGGCCAGTTCCTCGGCCCGGTCGCGCGCCTGGGCCATCTCCGCTTCGGCGCGCTTCAGGTCGGTGATGTCGACGCTGACCGAGACCGTCCCCCCGTCCCCGGTGCGGCGTTCCGTGATCCGCAGCCAGCGCCCGGCGGCGGTCTGCTGGGTCAGGCTCGGCGTATCGCCCCAGCGCGCGGCCTTGCGCTCGTCCAGCCACTCCGCCTCGCGCCCGATGGCGTCGGGATAGACCCCATGGACGACGCTGGTCTCCAACAGGTGCGAGAACGGCATGCCGGCATACGGATCGACCCCGCCCAGCCCGCAAAGGTCGGCGTACTGGGTGTTCCAGGCCACCAGCCGGTCCGAGGCGTCGTAGAAGGCCAGGCCTTCCGGCATGACGTCCAGCGCCTCGCGCAGGCGGCGCAGATTGCCGTTGCGGCTGGCGGTGTCGAACGCCACCCCGCCGATCGCCGTGATCAGGATCAGCCCCGTCACCGCCACCGAGATGGCGACCATCATCGGGTCCGACATCATCGAGGCGGGCACCGGTATGTCGAAGTCCGGCACGATCGTCACGGCTGTCATCCCGGTGAAATGCATGCCGACGATGCCGAGCGTCAGCAGCCCGGCCGCCGACGCCTGGCGCCGCCACCCCGAGCCGGGGTGGGAGACGTACAGGGCCGCGCCGGCGAACGCGGCGCCGATCAGCACCGAGGCCCAGACATAGGCCATGTCCCACTGCAGGACGCCGGTGGTCCGGTACCCGCTCATGCCCACATAGTGCATGAAGGTGATGCCCAGTCCGACCAGCACGCCGCCGCCGATCGCGGCGGCCGGGCGCCGCCCCTCCGCCACCGCCGCCGACCCCACGGCGAAGCCCAGGGTCGTGCTGAGCACGGCGACGCCCAGCGACCCCATGGTGGGCAGGGCCGCATAGCCGGTCGGCAGGCCGGTCTTGAACGCCAGCATGGCGACGAAATGGGTCGTCCAGATGCCCGAGCCGGCCACCAGGCCGGTCATGGCCAGCCACGCCCAGCGCCGCCACATCGGAAAGCCGGGCACCCTGGAATAGAGGAAGAAGGTCGCCACAGTGGCCACGGCGCACACCAGGGCGGCGACCAGCACCATCCGCCAGTCGTGCTCCGTGGCGATGCACAGAAATACATTGATCATCGCGGCCGCTCCGAGCGCATCCCGGCCCAGCATCGCCGCTTATCGTTAACGTATCGGTTCCTTGACCGGGATCCGCTGTCCCGGAGGCACACCGGACGTGGCGTCCGTCAGGCAGACGTCCGCTTCTGACTCATAGCGGCGGTTCGAAGAGGCCGCTTTCAGGCCGAAAGCTGCGTTGGGCCAAGGCGGGCCGTCATTTGATCCGCAAGTCTGAGTCATATTGTTCAGCTTTGAGGCGCCGCCGGGGGCGGGGGCTGAGTGGTGCCAGGACGAAGGCCAGGCTCACTAGTCGCTCCCGGCCCGTCGCTTTCCGTTGGCTCGTGAGCTCGCTGAGGCGCTCAAGAAGGCGCGATATCTCGCGCAAGTCTTCCTTGCTCACCCAGCCCTTGTTACGGGAGGCCCACAGATCCCGGTCCGGGCCTGCCGCTACTGTCTCCGTGGCCTTGAGCGCGGCACCAAAGTCGTCGACGGCGACTTGGACGAGCGCCTTGGCGAACGCGCCCAGCTCGCGCCCGTTTCCCTGCGCACCCAGATCGTAAGCCAGGCGTATTGGTCCGGGCCCCTCGCCGCCCAACCGATACAGACGCTCGTCATCTGCTGTTGAGGCCTCTTCCACCAGCCCGCTCTCCGCCAAGGCGCGCACGTGATAGTAGAGTCCGTCTGCGGGGCGTCCCAGATGCTCCGCCATGGCCGCAATGCTGGCTTCGCCGCCCAAAGCCGCCAAGGTGTCCACGACCTCCTGCCGAACAGGCGAACTCAGCAACCGGACATGTTCCGGGTCGCGAACGGCGCTTCGAACGAACGGCTTGACCATATCAAAAACCTCTGTTGAAATATGCGCATTATATTTCAACAAACGGAGCGACCGGCAACCCCGGCGCCCCGAATTGGGGCGACCGTGATGGCGGACCTTTTCAAGCGACTTGGCATGGCCTTCATGGTTGCGGCTCTGGCAGGCGGCGCGGCCAAGGCCGAAGAGACACCGGTCTCGGTCACCGACCTCCGGGCGGACCTGCGGATGGCGGTCGAGACGATCGAGCAGAACCATCCAGATCTCGCCCATTCTGCGAGCAGGGATGACCTTGAGCGCGCCTACCGGTCTATAGAGCGGGGTCTGGACCGACCAATGACCCGGACCCAAGCTTGGTCCGCACTTGCGCAGCTGAACCCCGTGCTGGCCGACGGGCACCTCTTTATCGGTCTGCCCGACTGGCGCCAGGAGAGCGCGCGGGCCCTGACCGACGGCGGAGCCTTTTTCCCGTTTGAAGTCAGCATCGACGCGCAAGGCGACTTGCAGATCGTTTCCGCCCTAGGTGGGGCACCAACGCCTTATGCCGGCCAGCGCATCCGAAGGATCAATGGACGGGATGCGGATCAGGTCGTGCGCGAATTATTGACGCGCGTGCACGGCGACACACCGGCGTTCCGATCAGCCCTGCTGGCTCAGCGCTGGTGGCTCTTCTATGACAAGGTCTACGATACGCCCGCTACGTTCGATCTCGAGCTGGCGCACTCCGGCCTCAAGACCATCGCCGCCAGTCATGAGACGCCCGCCCTGTTGCAAGACGAAGCGAGCTTCGAGCGGATGTTTCGATGCGAGGTCGGCGAACAGGTTGCCATTCTCACGGCCAGTACGTTTGCATGGGGTGACCAAGCGCAGTTCTTCGCATTCACACATGACTGTTTCGCGAGGATCGCCGCGGCGGGCTTGAGCGAGCTCATCATCGACATTCGCCACAACGGGGGCGGGGACGACGATATGTGGCGCGAGGGCCTGCTCCGATACATTGCCGACCGGCCATACAGGCACGGCTCACGATACATTAAACGGGTGCTTGAGCCGGGAGCACCTGGCGAAGTCGTGGGCCAACTGATCTCGGGCGTGATCGAATCCGAGACGGTGCCGCCTCCCTCCGAGCCGCTGAAGTTCAGAGGCGAGGTAGTCGTACTGGTGGGCCCGCAAACCTACTCCTCCGCCGTGCTCTTCAGCAACGTGGTTCAAGACTATGGTTTCGCTAGGGTGGCAGGGACGGGCGGTGCGGTCCGAACGCGCCAGTCCGGCAGCGTCCAGACACTTCGTCTGCCCAACACCGGTCTACTGCTGTTCTATCCCAGGTTTGTCCTCGACCGCCCCTCGGGTGCGGAGACCTCCACCTATGTCGAACCCGATATGCCACTTCCCGAAGATCGGCTTCAAGAACAGTCGGCGGTGACCGCGCTGGGATACCGCATTGTCTGCGGGCATTGATCAGGGACGTCGACCCTGAGCGCATTGGCTTAAACAGTTCAGCCGCCGACGGCTTTTGCAACGGCCTCACAGCCTTCCGCTATCGCGCTCGGCGTCAGGTTGTTCGCGTAAGTCACCACCAATGACGAGCAGGCGTCGAATGGGTCTAGATACAAGTTCGGTGAGGACGGGCTGGTCCGCGTCGTGACTGCGGTCGTTCAATACAGATAACGTATCAAAGCGAAAGCGTTGGCGACGTACTTCGAAGGTCTGTTTTGCCTGCCGGGCGGAAAGTCCGCTATTGGCGCTTCACCGACTTGTTCCTGGCCCGTCACCGCCCTTGGCTCCCGGGGCTACGCCGCCTCTAGTACAATAGCAGGATCGCGAAGTCGCGGCTCAGCTCCCTTCTCGGGAGAGATGAGCGCTGGGCTCAAGAAGCGGCCGCCCAGCGAGCCGTCTCGCAGGTGGATATGAATCTCGCAGGGCGTTCCCGCCTTGGCGAGCCGGTTGGCGAGTTCCATGGCGGCGCATTCGGCCGCCCGCCCGCTGAGAAAGACGAGATCGTTTTCGATCTGATCGCTCCGGACCGTCCAGCCGTCGGCAAGCGGCCGGACATCGATGATGCGCATGGTCGAGTTCCGAGTGTTGTGGATAGGTCAGTGGGTCGGGGCGTCCTTGGCGGGCGCCATTGCGTCCAGGCGTTTCAGCGCCGCACACACCTCGTCCAGCGGGACGGGCCCGGCCGTGCCGAGCAGCCATCGCAGGCGTGGATCGTCCCGCAGCGCCGAGGCGTCCGATGCCCAGGACGAGAGAATCTCGCGCTTCTCATCATACGTCAGATCCCGGTCCTTCAGCACCTCGGTCGGGTGCTGGAATCCCACGGCCGGCCGGACGCCGCGTTCAAGGGCGGTCCTGAGGCTGTACGGCATATCGCCGTAGGGTTCGAAGATTTGTTCCGAGGTCGCAAGCCGCATCATCGTCTCTCCTGTCTTCTCCTTTCTCCCAAGGGCGTTCATGCGGGGAGGGAAGGCGCCGGCCCCGGATGGGGCCGGCGCCGGCGATCAGTGGCTGGTCATCCCGGTATTGATCGGGATCCGTCTCGCCCGTTCCCGGCTTTGCTCGGACTTGGGCGCGATCACCGTCAGCACCCCGTTGCGGAAGGTCGCCTGGATCGCGTCCTCATCGATGTCGCCGAGCGAGAGCCGCCGCTCGAACCGGCCGTAGACGCGCTCGCTGAAGGCGCGGCTGCGGTCCTCGGTCTCCTGGCGCTTCTCGCCGCGCAGGGTCAGCACGCCGTCCTCGAACAGGATCTCGACGTCCTTTTCCTCCAGCCCGGGCAGCTCGGCCGTCACCCGGTACTCGCGATCGTGGTCCTGGACCTCGATCTGGGGCCAGGTAGGGCGGCCGCCCCACAGGCCGGGGGCGTCGAACCCGCGGAAGACGTCGTCGAACAGCCGGTTCACCTCGCGGTGAAGGGTGAACAGCGGGCTCTCAGCGGAGCCCTCGACCGGCAAATTGCGGTCCCGGTCGCCGGGCCGGCTCCAGGGAACAAGATCACGTACGTTCATCATGCTTCTCCTCTTCTGGCTTGCGGGAGGAGTCGAGACGGAGCCTCGCCGCCTCGACTCCGAGGCTGGAGGACGCCGGCCGGTCAGGCAGCCTGGCGCTCCGGCTGAGGGTTGTCGATACGGCGCATCGCGGGCGGTTCGCCGGACGCGGCGATCTCGATGCGCCGCGGCTTGAGCGCCTCCGGCACCTCACGGACCAGGTCGATCGCCAGCACGCCATTGTCATAGGCGGCCGAGGTCACGACCACGTGGTCGGCGAGTTCGAAGCGGCGCTCGAAGTCGCGCCCGGCGATCCCGCGGTGCAGGTAGGCGCGCTCGCCGTCCTTTTCGTCGTGGATCTTGCGGCCAGAGACGACCAACAGGTTGGGCTGGGCCGTGATCTCCAGTTCGTCGGCCGCGAAGCCGGCGGCGGCCAGGGTGATCCGGTAGCCGTCCTCGCCGGTCTTTTCCACGTCGTAGGGCGGATAGCTTCGGTCGCCGTCGCTACGCATCGCGTTGTCGATGAGGTCCGCCAAGCGGTCGACGCCGATTATCGACCGGTACAGGGGCGAAAAGTCATATGCCGTTCTCATTTCCATCTCCTCGAACGAGCAAGTTGGACATGGAGAGGCGCCCGGAAGCGGAGCGCCTCCCGACCGCCAGGCCCTTGCGGCGCCTGGCGGTGGAGGAGTTAGGAAGGTTCAAAACGGCGTCAAGGCCCGGCTAGCCGGTCTCGCGGCGAAAAAATGGAGAATCGCAGACGCTCGCCTTCACGATCACCGGGCGGCTCCGTCTTCCGCGATCCAAGAAAGAGAAGGTCGGCTGTGTGCGAATTTGTCGATGTCCGCTCCTGGCGCAAAACGGCTACCGCCTCGAGGCTCCCCAAGGATAGAGCCGCCGCAGTTCCTTCTCCAGGAGTTCGGGCAGGTTCACTCCCAGCCGGCGAAACTCACTGTCGAACCGGGCGTGAGCGGCTCGCCGGGCTTCAATCAGTTGGCGGATTCCCGGCTGATCGACGGCGGCTGGTCCCCCGCGAAATTCATCGGCCCGCGCGATGCTGATCGGTCGAAACTCCCCGTACTCACGCTTGATGATCGCGTGGGTCAGCGCCCCAACCTCCCGGACGGAAAGCATTTCGACGAAGCCGGCCAAAGCCCCGTCGATGGCCGGTGTGCCGACTTCATCGAAATAGTCTGTGATGCCGTTGTTCTGCATATAGTGGGCGAAATCGCCGACGTGGAGCGCCATCCTCTCCGTCAGTATGAGCGCGCGGTCTCCCAGCACCCGGACGGTGAGCGCCACCCGCTCGCGGATGATCGCGGTGCATTTGCTGGTCCATGGCCTGGATGCCGGAAAGTAGGGCGTCCGGTTATCGACGGGGAGTACGGGCGCGACGTCGCCCCGCTCCATGGCGTCGATCAGCGACCGCCCGTCTGCCGGATTGATCCGGCTCCGCACGAAGCTCTCCATCAGCGCCCGGCGGGCAAGGGGAGACCAGAACGTCTCCCCGGGATACCTCGCCAGATAGTCCTCGACCTGGCGCGTCTGGTCGACCGTCAGCGGCGGAAGATCGGCCGCGAAACGCGCGCTCGCATAGGCGTGCGGTTTCAGGAAGGGTTCGATACCGCTCATCCCCCGACCATGCCGGAGTTGGCTTAGCTTCTCGTTACGCTTCGCCTAATTCACGGAGCGTCATGCCCTGGTCCCTTCCCGCGAGTGTCCGCTTCTCGTCCCAGCGCCAAGGTCCGCTTCTGGCGCAAAGCTGACGCCCCCTCACACCTCCTCCTCCCAATCCCGCCCGATCTCCCGGCGCCCCGCGCAGAACCGCTGGTGCTGGGCCTGCATCCGCGCCGGGGGGCTGTTCGGCGGGTGCTGCGGCCACAGGTCGTCGGCCTCGTTCCAGTAGCGCTCGGCCCATCCGCCCTCCACGCCGCGGGCGACGTCCGGCGCCGCCTTTTCCGGGCCCGGCGCGCGGGCGCGCCAGCGCAGGGCCGGGGCGGCTCCGCCCCGCTTCTCGCGGGCCCCCGAACGCCTGACCCCTCCCCTTACATCTCCCCCGGCTCCCGCTCCCGCAGCCGCCCGTCCGCGTCCCAATACCGGTCCGCCCAGCCCTCGGCCTCGGCCGCCCGGCGGTCCGCCTCCGCCGCCCCGGCGCCATAGGTCTGCGCCCGCCAGCGCAGGGCGAAGCCGCCCCAGCGGACGCCGGGGCGGACGCCCTCGGCCAGCATTTCATGGGCCAGTTCGACGGCGCGGTCCTCGACGATCTGGCCGACCTTGAGGCGCACCGCTTCCTCTTCCTCTTCCGTGGGCTCCGGCGTCCCGTCGACCGCGTCCAGCCGGGCCAGGGCCTCGGCCGCCTTCAGCTGGACCAGGGCCTCCGCGGCCCGGCCTTCGGCCAGCAGGGCGGCGGCGCGGTCGACGGCGCGGCGGCGGACCTCGTCCGGCGCGGGCGGGGCCTCCGCGCCGGCGGCGGCGATCCGCTCGCCCGGCAGGTCGCGGTCGGACCGCTCGGCCTGGTGGCGCCGCGACCAGCCCTCGCGCCGGCATTTCTTCCTTAGATTGGCCAGGCCGACGTCGAACCGCCGGGCCACCGACGGCCCGCTCTCGCCGGCCTCATAGGCCAGCCGCACCCGCGCCCAGACCTCGGGGCCGCGATATTTTCTCAGACGGAAATGGTCCATGGCCGCAGCGGACCACGCCCCTGCGTCAAAACCGGACGCAGGCGTATCCCGTGTCGCCCAATTCCCTCCCGCCGTCGTCGATGTCGTGCTTTCCGCGTCGTCCAATTCTCTCCCGGTCGAAGCCGCCGACGCGAAGCGTCATCCCGTCCCAAACTCGCGCTGGGGCCGCCAGTCGAGGTTCATCACAAAGGCCACGAAGAAGGCACGAAGGACACGAAGGGAGCGGGGATGCGGCTTGGTCGACGCGACCTGCCCGTCCTCGAATTGCGGCTTCGCCGCCTTCAAGGATCGACGCGGGCCCGGCTGTCTCAGCCGCGCCGAACTCTTTGTGTTCTTTGTGTATTCTTCGTGCCCTTTGTGATGAACCTTGGCTCGCGGTCCTCGCACGGGGCCGGAAAAAAGGGCGGCCCCTGCGAGCCGCCCCCTGTCCGTATCAGCTGTCCAGGAACGACCGCAGCTTCCGCGACCGGCTCGGATGCTTCAGCTTGCGCAGCGCCTTGGCCTCGATCTGGCGGATGCGTTCGCGGGTGACCGAGAACTGCTGGCCGACCTCTTCCAGGGTGTGGTCGGTGTTCATGCCGATGCCGAAACGCATGCGCAGCACCCGCTCCTCGCGCGGCGTCAGGGAGGCCAGCACGCGGGTCGTGGTCTCGCGCAGGTTCGACTGGATGGCCGCGTCGATGGGCAGGATGGCGTTCTTGTCCTCGATGAAGTCGCCCAGGTGCGAATCCTCCTCGTCCCCGATCGGGGTCTCGAGGCTGATCGGCTCCTTGGCGATCTTCAGGACCTTGCGGACCTTCTCCAGCGGCATGGCCAGCTTCTCGGCCAGTTCTTCCGGGGTCGGTTCGCGGCCGATCTCGTGCAGCATCTGGCGGCTGGTGCGGACGATCTTGTTGATCGTCTCGATCATGTGCACCGGGATGCGGATGGTGCGGGCCTGGTCGGCGATCGAGCGGGTGATCGCCTGACGGATCCACCAGGTGGCGTAGGTGCTGAATTTGTAGCCGCGGCGGTACTCGAACTTGTCGACCGCCTTCATCAGGCCGATGTTGCCTTCCTGAATGAGATCAAGGAACTGAAGGCCGCGGTTGGTGTATTTCTTGGCGATGGAGATGACCAGGCGCAGGTTGGCCTCGACCATTTCCTTCTTGGCCTGACGGGCCTCGCGCTCGCCTTTCTGCACCGTCTGGACGATGCGGCGGTAGTCGTCGATCGGCAGGCCGGCCTCGGTGGCCACGGCGGCGACGTCGCCGCGGATCTGGGCGATCTGGGCCTGTTCGTTGTCGCTGAACTTGGTCCAGCGCACGCCCATCTCCTTGACCCGCTCGGCCCAGGTCGGGTCCAGCTCGGCGCCGAAATAGGATTTGAGGAATTCGGGACGCGAGATGCCGTAGCTGTCGGCGAGGCGCAGCAGCCGGCCTTCCAGCCCCATCAGCCGCTTGTTGATGGCGTAGAGCTGCTCGACCAGGGCCTCGATGCGGTTGTTGTTCAGCTTCATCGTCTTGAGCCGGCCCGAGATGGTCGACGTCAGGGCGTCATAGGCCTTCTGGTCCTTGGGATTGAGCTGTTCGCCCTTCAGCCGGCTCTCGACCAGCTTGTCCTGCAGCTTGCGGAAGGCGCCGAAGTCGGCGGCCACGGCGTCCAGCACCTCCATGACGCCGTCGCGCAGCTCCGCCTCCAGCGCCGAGATCGACATGCCGCCGCCGTCGTCGAAATCCTCGTCCTCCTCGTCGTCCGTCTCCGGCTTGGGCTCGGCGCCCTCTTCCGGCTCGGCGGCGGGCGGCGGGACCGCCCCGGCGGGGGGCTGGTTGTGCGGCAGGGACGAGGGGTTGAGCACGCCGTAGGTGGCGTCCAGGTCGATGACCTCGCGCAGCAGGATGCGGTTGTTGGCCAGCTCGTCGCGCCAGACCATGATGGCCTCGAACGTCAGGGCGCTCTCGCACAGCCCCGAGATCATGGCGTCCCGCCCCGCCTCGATCCGCTTCGCGATCGCGATCTCGCCCTCGCGGCTCAGCAGCTCGACGCTCCCCATCTCCCTCAAATACATCCGCACCGGGTCGTCGGTGCGGTCATAGGCGGCCTTGGCCGGCGTCTCGGCGACCGAGGTGTCGGCGCGTTCGACGACCTCGCCGCCCTCCTTCTCGGTGGTCTCGGCGGCGTCTTCCTCGGCCTCGACGACGTTGACGCCCATCTCGGACAGCATCGCCAGCGTGTCCTCGATCGCGTCGGGCGTGACCTCCTCACTGGGCAGGACCTTGTTCAGGTCCTCCATCGTCACATACCCCCGCGCCTTCGCCTGCTTGATAAATTTCTTTACCCCGGCATCGGTAAGGTCGAGCAGCGGACCGTCGCTCTGGGCTTCGGTTTCCTGCGTCTCGGTCTGGGCGCTCATACAGTCTCTTCTCCGGGTGGAGGGCTGATCAGGCCGTCCGCCAAATACAACGTGTGGCGGGTTCGTTGGTTACGAGCCCGCGCTGTCTTCCCAAATCTCTCCGGTTTTGATCGCGCGACGCAAAGCATCCCGCTCGGCTTTCAGCCTGCGGAACGCCTCGTCCTGGCCCGGCATGCCTGCCGCCGAGCTCAGTGCATCCTCCAGCGCCGCCACGCGAGTGAGCGCGTCGAACGCCTGCGACCATCGGACCCTTGCTTCGGCGAGGGGCGCATTTGCGGCCAGGAAAGGCGCGCCGGACTTTGCCGCCGCCTTCTCGACCTCGCGCACTAAAGCATCGTGACCCGATTGCGCCAGATGGCGACGCAGCGCCGCCGAGTCAAGGTCCTGACCCGAGAAGCGCAGGCGGACCATCTCCTGCGCCAGCCCGTCCAGGGCCGGATCACCGAAGCCATGCGACGAGATCGCCTCCAGATGATCGTCCATCCGTTCCGGATCGTCGATGGCGCCGTGGGCGAGGGCCGCGGCCACCGGCTCGATGGAACGGCTCAACGACTGCATCGCCTGGGCGCCCTCGGCGGTCTGGCCCAGTTTGGGCGGCGGGCCCGGCCGCCAGCGTCCGCCAGAGCTTGTCGCCGGCTGGCCCTGCGGCGCGCGGCGCGCCGGGAACAGGGCGTCGAAACGGTCGAACAGTTCCCGTCGATACTGTTCCGCCAGATCCTTGTCCTGGATGGCCGAGGCGGCCTGACGCAGCCGGCCCTTCAGCCCGGCGCGGCGCTCCGGCGAATCCAGCGGCTCGACCTCCGCCTCCTTCTGGAACAGCACCTCGGCGAACGGCCGTGTCGTGGTCATGGCCTGCCGCAGGGCCGGCGCGCCCTTGTCGCGCAGGATGTCGTCGGGGTCCTGACCACCCTCCAGCAAGGCGAAGCGGAATGATCGCCCCGACTTCAGCTGCGGTAGGGCCCGGTCGATGGCGCGATAGGCCGCCCTGCGTCCCGCCGCGTCGCCGTCGAAACACAGGACCGGCTCGTGCGAGACGCGCCACAGCCGCTCCATCTGCTCCTCGGTCAGGGCGGTGCCCATCGGCGCGACAGCGGGAATGCCCGCGCGATGGCAGGCGATGACGTCCATATAGCCCTCGACCACCACGATGGCCTGATCGCTTTTGCTCTCGGCCCCGAGGATGCGGCGCGCCTCGGGCAGGCCGTACAGGGTCGCGCCCTTGTGGAAGAGCGGGCTCTCCGGGCCATTCAGATATTTGGCGCGGTCGTCGGGGTTCATGGCCCGGCCGCCGAAGCTGACGATCCGACCGCGCGCGTCGAGGATGGGGAACATGAGCCGGTCGCGGAACCGGTCATAGGGCTGCCCGCCGCTCTCGGGCGCGATCAGCATCCCCGCCTCGACCAGATCGCCCGGCCTGGCCCCGCGCTGGACCAGGGCGTTCTTCAGCCCCTCGCGGTCGTTCGGCGCATAGCCGAGGCCGAACCGCTCCCACTGGTCCTCGGGCAGGCCGCGCTTTTCCAGATATTCTCGCGCCGCCTTGCCGGGCGAGCGGCGCAGATTGGCGGCGAACCATTTCTGGGCCAGATCCATCCAGTCGGTCAGGCCCTGCTTCTTCGCCTCGCGCTCGGCCGCCTGCGGATCCTCGGCCGGCAGGGCCATGCCCGCCTCGCCGGCCAACCGCTGCACCGCCTCGACGAAGGACAGCCGCTCGGTCTCCTGCAGGAAGCTGATGACGTCGCCGTGCTTGCCCGACGAGAAGTCGTGGAAGAACCCCTTGTCGTCATTGACGAAGAAGGACGGCGACTTCTCCTTGGTGAAGGGCGACAGGCCGACGTACTCGCGTCCCTGCCGCTTGAGCTTCACCGTCCGTCCGATGATGTCGGACGGGCGAAGGCGGGCCTTCAGTTCTTCAAGGAAGCGGTCGTCGAAGCGCACGAGCGTCTTATAGCGCGCGACTCAGCCTGCGGGGCCTTTTACCTTTCGTTAACCACAAAGGCCAAAGAGCGGCGATAACTGCCTGAAAATACGCATAGTTTTCTTCCAATAACGGAACTATCCACATGCCTGTGGATTAACCATGTGCCCGTCACAGAAGGCGACGGAGACAGGCGGCCCCGCGGCGAAGATCGCGGATCCGCTCGAGAGTGAAGGCCCGCCCATGTTCATGACCATCGCCCGTCCGGCGGTGGAGCCCCACGGTCCCGACGCCGTCGCCGTCCCCGGTTCCCCAGCCATTCAGTCCCTGCCGCCTCGCGCCCTGCACGCCCGCCTGCTTGAGAATGCGGCCCTGAGGCGCAGACGCGGCGCCGAACGGCTACGAAGCCGCCGGTACGACGACGCCGACTACTGGCTGCACGCCGCGCCCGTGGCCGTCCGCAAGGCCAGCGCCCTGCGGGAAGAGAAGAGCTTCGCCCCCCTTCCCTAGAGATACCCCAGCCACCAGTCGCGCCGGCGGCGTTTGACGCCTTCGAACCAGCGCGACAGCGGATAGAGGAGCGCCAGGACCGCCAGCCAGGCGACATAGACCCCCGCCAGACCGAAGCCCCACTCCGCCTGGATCACCCGGCCGGGATCACCCAGCATGTTGAAGAAGGCCGACGGCGGCACGCCCATCGCCGTCCCGACCGCCAGCGCCAGCCCGTGGGCCAGAAAAACGTGCAGCACATAGGTGAACAGCGGTGTGCGGCCGAAGGTCTCCAATCTGCTCGCCAACGGTCCGCCCAGTCGGGCCAGACCCGGGAGCAGGGCCAGCGACACGCCGAGTGTGACCAGCACATAGTCCAGCGATGGCGGATATTTGCTGACGTTGATGAAGGACAGGGCGGTCCACAGCGGCTCGGGCTGCGCCGCCCATGGTCGTGGGTCGCCGTAGAGGTTTATCCCGCGCACCACCGCGAACAGGGCCAGAAGCCCGCCCGCCAGCATCAGGATCGTTCGGGCCCGCGGGCCTTCCTGTTGCTGGAACAGGCCGCCAAGCCCGTAGCCGAGCAGCATCACCCCCAGCCAGGGCACAAAGGGATAGGCGACGAATCCTCCCAGCCCCGGTCCAAACTCCAGCGTCGCATTCCAGGCCGGCCCGAAGGCGCCCAGATCGGAAGGATCGATCGGGGCCACCAGCTGATGCCCGGCGACGATCACCGCCCCAAGCGCCAGCAGCGTTTGGCGTGGAAGCCAGATCAGCGCCGCCATCGCCAGCATCGAGGCGCCGATGGCCCAGATCACCTGCAGGAACAGGCCCCCGCCGAAGTTGAAGCCCCACTGGACTATGGTCAGCTCCAGCAGGATCAGCCACGCGCCGCGCGTCGCCAGAAAGCGACTCAGGTCGATCCGGTTCTTGCCGTTCGCGCGCTGCAAGAACACCGACACCCCCGCCAGAAAGACGAAGGTCGGGGCGCACAGGTGCGTCGCCCAGCGGGTCATGAACAGCGCCGGATCGCCGGACTCCAGCCCGAGGGGATCGGCGGTGAAGGCCGCCCGATGAAAGAAGTCGCGCACATGGTCCAGCACCATCAGCACGATCACCAGACCGCGCAGCCGATCGATCGCGTCGATCCGGGCCGCACCGGACCGGGTCATGCCGCCGGCCGTGACCGTCGGCGAGGCCAGGGGCGCGTCGTGTGGCACCCCCTCCTCCGGAGCTTCGACGGATTGTGCGGTCAAGTGGCGTGCTCCCCCGACATGGCGCCCCATCCTGGCCCGACCGGCGAACCGGCGCCAGACGCCCTCGCATCTGGTCAGGCGGTCAGGGCCGTGGTTGTGTACAGGCGCATCTCCGGGGGGAACCACTCATGAAAGCCATTCTCTGCATCGCGACGGCGGCCGCTATCTCGACCACGCCCGCCGCCGCCCAGGACATCGCCGGGCCGGTCGCCGCCGCGGTTGATCAGTTCGGTCAGAGCGTGGCGGAATCTATGGCGGGAGCTCCAGGGGTGTTTGTCACCGCGCAGGGCCGCGCGCCCCTGCCTGCCGCCGCCGCTGCGCCCATGACCCTGACAGTCAAGGGAACCGGCAAGACGGCCGTCGAGGCCGTGGCCGACCGCAACGCCCGGCTGGAGCGCATCCGCTCGGTCGCCAACCGGTTCGACGTGGCGATGGAGGTCGGCGAGACCACCTACGCCATCGTCGAAACGCCGAGCTGGCTGACGTCCACGGCGGAGTCTCCGGTGGTCGACTACAGCGACATGGATGAAACCGAGGTCGTCGATGCCGCGGCGGCGGCGGTGATGGCCGACGATGAGGCGATCGCGCCCACTGTGACGGCGTCGACGACGGTCACGCTGCAGCGGCCCAATGAGACCCGGCTCCCGGGTTTCGTCGACGCCCTGGTGGAGGCCGGGGTCACCGATCTGAATGACAGTCTGACTGGTCTCAATCTGGGCCCGATGCAGCCCTTCCTGTCGCTTCTGGGCCTTGATACGGCCGGCGATCCCGGCGAGGCGGTCTGGAACGCCGCGACGGCCGACGGCATCGCCCGCGCCCGCGCCCAGGCCGAGGCCGTCGCCGCCGCCTCGGGCCGCCGGCTGGGGCCTGTGCGCTACGTCTCGATGCTGATGCGATCGCACGACGGCGAGGACGCCCTCGTCAGCGTCGCTGTTCGCTTCGGCTTCGAATAGGCGGTCAGGCCTTCATCAAGTCCGCGAACCGCTGGAACAGATACAGGCTGTCGGTCGGGCCCGGCGAGGCCTCCGGGTGATGCTGGACGCTGAACACCGGCCGATCCTTCAGGGCGATACCGCAGTTGGTGCCGTCGAACAGGCTGACGTGGGTCTCGGTGACCGCGTCCGGCAGACTGTCGCGGTCGACGGTGAAGCCGTGGTTCATCGACACGATCTCGACCTTGCCGGTCGTCAGGTCCTTGACCGGATGGTTCGCTCCATGGTGACCCTGATCCATCTTGACGGTCTTCGCCCCGAGGGCCAGGGCCAGCATCTGGTGGCCCAGGCAGATGCCGAACAGGGGCGTGCCGCTGTCGACCAGCTTCTTGATCTCGGGCACGGCGTACTTCCCGGTCGCCGCGGGATCGCCCGGCCCATTGGACAGCACCACGCCATCGGGGCTGCGCGCCAGAATTTCCTCGGCTGAGGCAGTCGCGGGGACCACGGTGATCCTCGCCCCGGTCGAGGCCAGGGCCCGCAGGATGTTGCGCTTCACGCCATAGTCGACCACCACCACCGACCTGCCGGCGGCGTCCACCCGCGGGTAGCCTTCCGGCCAGTCCCACAGCCCTTCGTCCCAGTCGAACGCCTGCAGCGTCGAGGCGGGCTTTGCGAGGTCCAGGCCGACCAGACCGGTCCACGCCTTCGCCTGCGCCACCAGGGCGTCGAGATCGAACTTTCCGTCCGGATCATGGGCGATCACCGCATGCGGGGCGCCGCCGTCGCGGATCAGGGCGGTCAGGGCGCGGGTGTCCACGCCGGCCAGACCGACCACGCCGCGCCGCTTCATCCAGTCGTCGAATGAGCTGTCGGCGCGCCAGTTGGCCGGATCGGTCGGCGCGTCGCGGAAGATGGCGCCGCGCGCCGAGGTCTCGGACCCGCCGCCGATCTGCTCCAGATCCTCGACGTTGGTCCCGGTGTTGCCGACGTGGGGGAAGGTGAAGGCCAGGATCTGGCTCATGTAGGAGGGATCGGTCAGGATCTCCTGATAACCCGTCATGGCGGTGTTGAAGACCACCTCGCCGAGGGCCGACCCGGTCGCGCCGCAGCCGAGGCCCTGCAGGATGGTGCCGTCCGCGAGCGCGAGCACGCCGGTGACGCCGGGAAGAAGCTGGGTGGTCATGGCAGGCTCCCTAGCACCGAATCCCGGCGAGCAAACGGCGGCGTTGCTAAAGAGGCGCCGCCTCGGGGTCAACGGGCACCGCCGGCTTGCGCATGAAGGCGAACCATATCCCCGTGGTCACGACGAAGAAGATCGCTGTCGGCAGGATATAGCCGGGAGCCGCCGCGATCACCGCTGCCGAGGTGAACAGCAGGCCCAGCGCCGCCACACCCCGCGCCCGCGTCCATCGCGCCAGCCGGAACAGCGACGCCGAGCAGAGGCCATAGACAACCAGGCTGAGCACCGAGGTCACCCCGACCAGCATGCCGAACTGACCGCCCAGCGTGGGCTGGCCCGAGATGACCGCCACCACGCTCATGATCGCCCCGCCCAGCAGCGGATTGGCGATCGGCGTGTGGTCGCCCGCGCCGAAGCCCGAGGGCAGATAGCCGTGGCGCGCGGCGGCCCGCGCCGTCTCGCCGCCCAGCATGACCCACCCGCTGAGCGTGCCGACAGCCTTGACCACGGCCGCGGCCGCGACCGCCGCCCCGATCGAGGCTCCGAACACCCGCGCCGTCAGGTCGGCGTAGGGGCTGGAGGACTGGGCCAGGACGCCGGCGGGGATCACCCCGAACACCGCCACGCTGGCTGCGACATAGACGAGCGACGCCAGCAACACTCCGGCGATCGAGGCCCGGCCGACATCCCGCGCCGGATGCCGGACGCGCGCCGACAGCACCGCGGCGCTCTCTACCCCCAGAAAGGCCCAGAAGATCACGGCCAGTGAGGCCGGAACGCTTTCGGCCAGGCTGTTTCCCGACGGACTCCATGAGGCGGCGAAGGTCTCGCCGCTGAACGCCATGACCCCGGCGGCCACGGCGACCACGATGGGAACGAGGCCGATGGCCAGGGCCAGGGCCGCGAACCGCGAAGCCGTCCGCGCTCCCAGGATGTAGGCGCCGGTGGTCAGCCAGATGAGGCCCAGATTGCAGAACGTGGCCGCCACCGGCTCCTTCAGCACGGGAAAGAAAAAGCCGAGATAGCCGGTGGCCGCCACGGCGATGGCCACATTGCCCACGAGGCATGCGGTCCAGAAGGCCAGCGCCGTCTGGAAGCCGAAGAAGCGGCCCAGCCCCCGCTCGGCGAAGCCCGACAGGCCGTCGGCGTCCGGTTGCAGGCGGCCCAGAGCAGCGAACACGAGCGCCAGAGTGACCGCGCCGAGGCCGGCGACGCCCCAGCCCACCACGCTCGAGGACCCGACCGGAGCGAGGGTGGCGGGCAGCAGATAGACGCCCGAGCCGATCATGTTTCCCGCGACCACCAGGGCTGCGAGGCCCCAGCCCAGCTTGTTCCGGTCCTCGATCGGGGCGTGGGTCACGGGTGAACCTCGGCGATCCGCGACTGGAACCAGGCCACGGCGACCTCGTGCCGGGGGCTGAGGACGCCACGATCGTAGGCGCCCGCGGACAGATTGGTCTGCACGGCCTCGCAGATGGCGGCGTCCTCGGCGGTCAGGCGGTCCGAGGCGGCCAGCGCCTCGCCCAGCGCGCCCTCCCCGTCGTCGCTGAGAAACAGGTAGTCGAGCCGCGTGCGCCCCGGACCGACCGGGGTCATCCGCTCGATCATGGCTCCGTCCCGATAGACGTTGATCCCCAGATTGGGCCACAGCCAGCCCCACACGCCGGCTTGGGGCCCGTCATTGACGCCCAGGGCCTGTTGCACGACCAGATCGCCTTCCACCCGGACCTGATAATCGGCCGAGCCCAATTCATCGGCCAGCACCGGGTGGACCGAGCCGATGTGATAGCCCTCAAGATAGTTCTCGGCGTAGATCTTCCAGTCGCAGGCCAGGTCGTGGCTACGGCGCAGGGCGGGCGCCGCGATGGACAGGCCGCGCCCGGCCAGCAGGGCCTCCAGCGGCGCGATATGATCGGCGAGCGGGGCCGCCCCGGAGTCCAGGGTGGCGAAGGCCAGACCGCGCCAGGTTTCGAGCCGCAGGGTCAGCAGGCCGAAATCGCGGGGATCGAAGCCCTCGACCGCGCCGAATCCGGCCGCCGACCGCAGCCGCCCGTCCAGCGCGTAGCGCCAGCCGTGGTAGCCGCAGACCAGTTCGCCCTCGCAGTGTCCCCGCGCGCCGGAAACCAGGGGCCCCGCGCGGTGGCGGCAGACATTGTGAAAGGCCCGCAGGAGCCCGTCCTTGCCGCGCAGGGCGAGCAGGCGGTGACCGGCGACATCCGTTGCGATCCAGTCGCCGGGCTCAGCCGCCTCGGCCTCATGGCCGAGAAACAGCCAGGCGCGGCCGAACACGGCGGTTCGCTCCCGCGCCCAGGCATCGGGGCAGCCGTAGAGTCGGGCCGGGAGGGTGGTTTGCATGGCCCCGAACAAGGCCCGTGCGCGGAGCCATCGTCAACATGCGCCGCCAAAAGATCAGGCCGTGATCGGCGCCATGCCCGCGAACACCGCATGGGTGGCGCCGGCCGCCTGCGCCGCCAGGCCGCGATCGGGACGAAGGTTCAGCAGCATCACCTGGGGGCAGGCCAGACGCGCCGCGCCGATCAGTTCGGAGGCCGGACGCCAGTCGCGGGCGGTCTCGTGTTCCACTCCGGCGAAGTCGATGGCCAGGCATTGCGCGCGGGCGCCGGACAGGCGGCGGGCCGCCGACGCATCGGGGGCGATGTGCAGGATGACGCCCAGCGACGCCGTCTCGAAATGGGCGATGGCCTCGGCGATGGTTTCGGGCGGAGCCTGTTCGAGCCCGCCCATGACCTCGACCAGCAGCGTGCCGGGCGCGGCCTCGTGCTGAAGCTCGGCGCACAGCAGGGCGAAACGGCCACCGCTGGACGCGACCGTGCGCCAGAAGGCCGGCACGACGCCGCTGTCGCTGGCTCCCAGCTGCAGCAGGTCGAGCCCGTTGTTCAGGGTCTGCAGGTCGATGCGTCTGAGATCGGCCGACTCCAGCGTCCGGCGTCCCAGACCCAGGAGCGCCTGCTCCCCGCCCTGATGCCGGACCCGGCGGCGGATCCGGCGGCTGACCGGAACGGAACGGTTCAGGTCGAACACCGGCTGCGCCGCCAGCGTCACCGTCAATTCGCGCCCGCCCCGGGTGATCAGGGTGAAGGTCAGGCTTTCATAGGGCGCGGCGTAGGACCGGCGTTCGCCGAGCGGCGCGCGGAGGTTCGGATAGGCGGCTTTATCCCACCCGTCGTCGGCCTGGCCCTCGTTGCGGACTTCCGCCAATGATCCGACTCCTCAGCCGATCTCGCAAAGCCCCCCAACGGTTCAGGATATGCCCCGATCTCGAAATGCATCGCTTACAAACAGGGTCAATGACCGTTCACCATGCCGGCCGGCGGCGAAGATCGGCTGCGGGGCGGACTTGCATGGCCCGGGCTCCTGGGCCAGGGAGCCGGGATGACCATCACCACGGTCGGCCTCGATGCCGACGACACCCTCTGGCACAACGAGACCGTCTTCCGGCTGACGCAGGCTCGCTTTCTCGATCTGCTGACGGATCACGACAACGCCGCCATCGAGGCGCGACTGGCCGAGATTGAGCGGCGCAATCTCCGGCTCTATGGCTACGGCGTGAAGGGTTTCACCCTGTCGATGATCGAGACGGCGATGGAGATGTGCGACGGCGAGCCGCCGGCCGGCGCCATTCGCGAAATTCTCGCCGCCGGCCGCGAGATGCTGGCGCATCCGGTCGAGACCCTGCCCGGCGTCGACGAGGCCCTGGCCCGGCTGTCCGAGCGCTATCGGCTGGTGCTGATCACCAAGGGCGATCTGCTGGACCAGGAGCGCAAGCTGGCGGCCTCGGGCCTGGGCGACCTGTTCGCGGCCGTGGAAATCGTGTCGGAGAAGGATCGGGCGACCTACGAACGCGTCTTCGCCCGCCATGGAACGAGCGCCGACGAGGCCGTAATGGCCGGAAATTCGATGAGGTCGGATGTGCTGCCGGCCCTGGAGGCCGGCGCCTTCGCCGTCCACATCCCCTACGCCATCACCTGGGCCCACGAACTGGCGGACGCGCCCGAAGCCCACCCGCGCTATGGCGCGCTCGACCGCATCGCGGACCTGCCCGCCTGGATCGATGCGCGGTCGGACGGATAAGCGCTTGCTCCCTCGCCGCCCCGTCTTTAGACGGGCCGCTTAACCGACAACCCGAACCGCCCCGCGCCGGCATCGCCCGCGTCGGGTCCGCGCGCGCAAGGAGCCCCGCCCCGTGTCCGACGCCGACGTCCCTCACGAAGAGCGCGACGCCATGGTCCGGGCGTCGCTGGCGGCGCATGGCGACAGCGGCGTCACGCCGCGGCACACCCTGTTCTACTTCTACGGGGACGGAGCCCACGACGACCTGAACGAGGTGGCGCGGCGGGCGGGGTTCCTGACGCGGGGACAGGACGACTGCACCATCCTCGAAACCACGATGGCGGTCGACGAGGCCTCGTTCTCGCCGGTCTCCTCCATGATGCAATCCTGGGCCGCGGCCTTCCAGCTGGACTACGACGGCTGGGAGTGCGCGGTCGTGACGAACTGAAAGTATTGTAAAAACAATGCCTAAGCGCACAGATATCAAATCTGTACTGATCATCGGGGCGGGGCCGATCGTGATCGGGCAGGCGTGCGAGTTCGACTATTCCGGCGTTCAGGCGTGCAAGGCGCTGAAGGCCGAGGGATACAGGGTCGTCCTGGTCAATTCCAATCCCGCCACCATCATGACCGACCCGGAGGTGGCCGACGCCACCTATATCGAGCCGATCACGCCGGAGTTCGTCGAGCGCATCATCGCGAAGGAGCGGCCCGACGCCCTGCTGCCGACCATGGGCGGTCAGACGGCGCTGAACACAGCCCTGGCGCTGGACGCCTCGGGCGCGCTGAAGAAATGGGGCGTGGAGATGATCGGGGCGAAGGCCGACGTCATCGACAAGGCCGAGGATCGCCAGAAATTCCGCGACGCCATGGACAAGCTGGGTCTGGAAAGCCCCCGCTCCAAGGCCATCCACCACATCGACGAGGCCGAGGACGCCCTGGCCTTCGTCGGCCTGCCCGCCATCGTCCGCCCCAGCTTCACCCTGGCCGGCACCGGCGGCGGCATCGCCTACAATGTCGAGGAATACCGCGAGATCGTCGAACGCGGCCTGGACCTGTCGCCGACCACCGAGGTGCTGGTCGAGGAAAGCGTGCTGGGCTGGAAGGAGTATGAGATGGAGGTCGTCCGCGACAAGGCGGACAACTGCATCATCATCTGCTCCATCGAGAACATCGATCCGATGGGGGTGCATACCGGCGACTCCATCACCGTCGCCCCGGCCCTGACGCTGACCGATAAAGAGTACCAGCGGATGCGGACGGGCTCGATCAACGTCCTGCGCGAGATCGGGGTCGAAACCGGCGGATCGAACGTGCAGTGGGCGATCAATCCCGCCGACGGCCGCATGGTCGTGATCGAGATGAACCCGCGCGTGTCGCGGTCCTCCGCCCTCGCCTCCAAGGCCACCGGCTTCCCGATCGCCAAGGTCGCGGCGCGTCTGGCCGTCGGCTACACGCTGGACGAACTGACCAACGACATCACCCAGGTCACGCCCGCCTCGTTCGAGCCGAGCATCGACTATGTCGTCACCAAGATCCCGCGCTTCGCCTTCGAGAAATACCCCGGCGCCGAGGCGACCCTGTCGACCTCGATGAAGTCGGTGGGCGAGGTCATGGCCATCGGCCGGACCTTCCAGGAATCGATGCAGAAGGCCCTGCGCGGCCTCGAAACCGGCCTGACCGGATTCAACGAGATCGAGATCGAGGGCGTCGTCGACGTCGAGGACGAGGCCGGCGCCCGGGCCGCCGTGGTGCGCGCCCTGGGCCAGCCGACGCCGGACCGCATCCTGGTCATCGCCCAGGCCTTCCGGCATGGCCTGTCGGTCGAAGAGGTCAACGCCGCCTGTTCGTACGAACCGTGGTTCCTGCGCCAGATCGCCGACATCGTGCGGACCGAGGGCCATATCCGGGTGCAGGGCCTGCCGACCGACGCTGCGGACTTCCGCAGGCTGAAGGCCAAGGGCTTCTCGGACGCCCGCCTCGCCCAGCTGACCGGCATGACCGAAAAGGCCGTCCGCACCGCTCGCCGCGGCCTGGACGTCCGCCCGGTGTTCAAGCGCATCGACACCTGCGCCGCCGAATTCGCCTCGGCCACCGCCTATATGTACTCGACCTATGAGACCGGCGCCCTGGGCCAGGCTCCGCAGTGCGAGTCCAGGCCAACCGACAGAAAGAAGGCGATAATTCTGGGCGGCGGGCCGAACCGGATCGGGCAAGGGATCGAGTTCGATTACTGCTGCTGTCACGCGGCCTTCGCCTTCGCCGACATCGGCGTCGAGTCGATCATGGTCAACTGCAACCCCGAGACCGTCTCGACCGACTACGACACCTCCGACCGGCTGTATTTCGAGCCGCTGACGGCCGAGGACGTGCTGGAGCTGATCGAGGTCGAGCGCTCGACCGGAAACCTGATCGGGGTGGTCGTCCAGTTCGGCGGCCAGACGCCGCTGAAGCTGGCCCACGCCCTGCACGAGGACGGCGTGCCCATCCTCGGCACCTCACTCGACTCCATCGACCTGGCCGAGGACCGCGAGCGGTTCCAGGTCATGCTGCACGACATCGGCCTGATGCAGCCGCCCAACGGCCTGGCCCGCTCGGCCCAGGAGGCCGCCGACAAGGCGGACGAGGTCGGCTACCCCGTCGTCCTGCGCCCCTCATACGTGCTGGGCGGACGCGGCATGGTCATCGTCCACGACCGCGAGCAGCTGGACCGCTACGTCGGCGAGGCCATGCGGGTGTCGGGCGACGATCCGGTGCTGATCGACCACTATCTGAACCGCGCCACCGAGGTGGACGTCGACGCCCTGTGCGACGACGAAACCGTCTTCGTGGCCGGCGTGCTGGAGCACATCGAGGAAGCCGGCGTCCACTCGGGCGACAGCGCCTGCTCCATGCCGCCCTACTCCCTGTCCGACGCCACCATCGCCGAGCTGAAGCGCCAGACCGAGGCCATGGCCCGGGCCCTGAAGGTGCGCGGGCTGATGAACGTCCAGTTCGCCATCGAGGAGCCGCACTCGGCCGAGCCGCGCATCTTCGTGCTGGAGGTCAATCCGCGCGCCAGTCGCACGGCGCCCTTCGTGGCCAAGACCATCGGCCAGCCGATCGCCGCCATCGCCGCCAAGGTCATGGCCGGCGTGCCGCTGAAGTCCTTCGGCCTGAAGGACATCCCGTACGACCATATCGCGGTCAAGGAAGCCGTCTTCCCCTTCGCCCGCTTCGCCGGCGTCGACACCATCCTGGGGCCCGAGATGCGCTCGACCGGCGAGGTCATGGGGCTGGACTGGAAGCGCGACGGCGAGGCCGACATGGCCCCCGCCTTCGCCCGCGCCTTCGCCAAGAGCCAGATCGGCGGCGGCACTACCCTGCCCGTCGCCGGCTGCGCCTTCGTCAGCGTCAAGGACGGCGACAAGCCCTTCATCGTCGAGGCGGTGAAGACCCTGCTGGCCGAGGGCTTCACGGTCATGGCCACCGGCGGGACGCACAGCTTCCTGAACGAGCAGGGGCTGGAGGTGGCCTTCGTCAAGAAGGTGCTGGAGGGCCGCCCGCACATCGTCGACGCGATGAAGAACGGCGAGGTCCAGCTGGTCATCAACACCACCGAGGGCAAGCAGTCGCTGCAGGACAGCTTCAGCCTGCGCCGCACCGCCCTGATGATGAAGATCCCCTATTACACCACCACCGCCGGGGCGCTGGCGGCCTCGCAGGCGATCGGGGCGATCAAGGCCGGGGAGCTGGATGTGCGGCCGATCCAGGACTATGCGCACGACTGACCAGCTGGCGACGATTTCGACCATGCGATGAGCGCAGATACGGGCGCAGTCCGGTCAGGTTGGTCATGCGGAATTGCGCGGAGACCGCAATCACCGCCTTCTGCTCCGTCATCCTCGGGCTTGACCCGGGGATCGGATCGTCCGGTGCACGGTCACACGTCGGGGGCCGTCCCGGACGCACAGCCTGCCTCCCGCCTCTGATCCTCGGGTCAAGCCCGAGGATGACGGCCGTGGGGTTGGCGGCCATGCGTCCGATTCTGACGCAGCGGCGTGCGACCATCTACGCATGGAGCACTATCGCCTGCGCAAATATCGGGGGCCGGAAACCTGGGCGCAGGTGCGCAAGGCCTATGTCGCCGGAGAGTCCGCCCCCTCCGTCGCCCGCCGGTTCGACGTCGGCCTGTCCAACCTGCGCCGCCGGGCCATGGCCGAGGGCTGGACCCGCGTCCGCATCGCCGAACGGCTGGACCTGAAGCCGCTGCGGGGCGGGGCCGACGATCCGCACCCGGCGCTGCTGGCCCTCGCCGAGCTGGAGGCCCTGCCGGAGACGCCGCGGATCGCGCCGCGTGAGGCTGTCGCAAAGGCCGTCAGGCGGGCGGCGTGGCTGGTCAGCCAGGGTCAGACGGCCGAGGCGACGGCCCTGCTGCGCGCCGCCCAGGCGCTCAACAAGCTGGGGTGGGCGGCGGGGTAGAAGGCCGGAATATCCGGCTGACACGAGGGCACGTGGGGGTTATTGACATACCCCGTAGTACCCCATACAACCCCCTCAACAAGGAGAGGGCCATGACCGCGCATACCGAAGTCCGCGACTACGTCATCTGGAGCAAGCATCTGCATGGCGATCTGCGCCTGCCCGCGCGCATCGAAGCGCTGGAGGCCGGAGAGACCATCGAGCTCGAGGTCGACGGCGTGGCCGGCACCTGGCGCAAGATGGACCAGGGCAAGGACGGCCGGCCCACGCCGGGCATCCGGCCGCTGGGCTCGGCGCAGGCGTTCTGGCGCGATCTGTACCGGTCGAGGCGAGGCGCGGTGGTGACCGTGTCGCTGACGGCCGAACGGGAGGGCGCCCGCCGGGCGGCGGTTCTCTTCCCCGCCCTGGGACGGACGGCGGAGGAGCGGCAGGCGGCGCTGGAGGCCCTGCTGGCCATGCAGGGTCAGGGCTGGCGTTCGGACGGGTCCGGGTTCGACCGCGACGAAGCGCACGATCGATGATCACGATCGACAGCAACGTCTTCCTCTATCTGCTGGATGACGCGGCCCCGGCGAAACAGGCGATCGCCGCGCGGGTGGTCTCGGCCGCGAGCGAGCGGGGCGTTCCGGTCGCCCTGCAGGTCATCGGAGAGGTCCAGAGCGTGGCCATCCGCAAGCTGAAGATGCCGCCCTTCGTCGCGGCCCAGTACGCCCGGAACATCCTGACCACGTTCGACTCGCTCGGCGCGGCCAGCGCCGACGCGGACGTGGCCCTGGGTCAGCTGGGGAGCGGGCGGCTGAGCTATTGGGACGCCCTGCTGATCGCCTGCGCGAAACGGCACGGGTGCACGGCCATCCTGACCGAGGACATGCAGGACGGCGCGACGCTTCTGGGCGTTGAAATCTGCAATCCGTTCGGCGCCGATGGGCTGTCGCCGCGCGCCGCGGCGCTGCTCGCCGGCTAGATCCCCGACGCCGCCTCCGGGTCCGCCGTCGCGTCGCGTCCCTCGACGATCCGGGCCGCGGCGAGGTCGGCGGTGACGTTGCCGATGGTGCGGAAGATGTCGGGCACGACCTCGACCGCCAGCAGCAGGGGCAGGACCTCGAGCGGCAGGCCCATGGCCAGGGCGATAGGGGCGATGGAGGCGAAGAAGCTGACCTGGCCCGGCAGGCCGACGGTGCCGACGCTGATGGCCAGGGCCGTGACCCCGCCGGCGAACAGCACGCCGGGCGTCAGCGGGATGCCGTACAGGTGGGCGACATAGATGCAGACGGCCAGGTTGGCGACCGTCGAGGTGATGCGGAACACCGCCACCGCCAGCGGCAGGACCAGGCCCGCCGTGGCCGTCGAGACGCCCAGCTTGTCGATGGCCCGCTCGACCATGACCGGCAGGCAGGCCAGGGACGACTGGGTCGAGAAGGCCACCACCTGGGCCGGGGCGGCGGCGCGGGCGAAGCGGCCCGGCGCGACGCGGCCGAAGACGACGGCCACGACATAGGTCAGCAGGATCAGGCCGATCAAAGCCAGGGACACGATGGCGATGTAGTGGCCCAGCACCCCGGCGGCGCCGAGCCCCGCCCGCAGACCGACGCCCAGCGACAGGGCGAAGACCCCGAAGGGCGCGGCGCGCAGCACCCAGTGGACGATGACGATCATGGTCCCGGACACCGCCTCGAAGAAGACGGTCAGCGGCTGGCGCAGGCGGGCGGACAGGCGGGTGGTCGCGAAGCCGAAGACGATGGCGAAGACGACGATGCCGAGGATGGCGTCGTCGGCGGCGGCGCGGACCGGATTGGACGGGGCCAGACTGGTCAGGAAGGCGGAGAAGCCGCCGCCGCCGAGGTTCTGGCGCACGGCCTCGTCGCTCACGGCGCCGGCCAGCAGCAGCCGGCCCCCTTCCGGGTCGATCGGCCAGATGGCGTGCAGGCCCAGGGAGGCGAGCACGCCGTAGACGGTCGCTCCGACCAGCAGCAGGGCGAAGACGACGATCGCCTTCAGCGCCAGCCGCCCCGTCGCGGCGGCGTCGGCGATGGAGGCGATGCCGGTGACCAGCAGGCTGAAGACCAGCGGAATGATGGTCATGCGCAGGGCGTTGAGCCACAGCTGGCCCAGCCCCTCGACCAGGGCGACCGTGCCCGTCCCGCCGGGGATGCCGTACGCCTGGGCGGCGGCGCCGGCGGCCAGACCCCCGACCAGGGCGACCAGCACCCACAGGCTGAGCGAGGACAGGAGGGCGGCGGTGCGCGAACGGGTCATCCGGCGAAGCTAGGGGCGGTTCATGCCGACGTCGAGGGGGCGGGCGTCGAGGGCCGTCATGACGGCGCGCGCGGCGGCCGCCAGACCGGCCGGCGTCAGGTCCCGCAGGACCACCCGGTCCAGCACCGGCCGGTCCCGCGTCTGGCCGGTGCGCCGGTAGGCGGGGTCGTAGTGGGCCTCGATCAGGGCGGCGGCCAGTCCGGCGATCTCGCCCCGCGCGGCCATCGCCCGCCATTCGGCGACCGCCGCCTTCGCGTGGTGCCGCGGCAGGCGGGTCAGGGCCAGATCGAGAGCGGCGGGGTCGGCGGCGATGTCGGCGTAGGTCTCGACGATATGGGCCACGCGCGCCGCGAGGGGCACGGTCAGCTCGATCACGGGCGCGGCCGACATGGCGGCCCACAGGGAGGGCGGAAGGACCCGGGCGCCGATCTTGCTGCTCTCGGCCTCGGCGACGACGGGGCGGGCCGGATCGAGCCGCGACAGGGCGTCGTGCAGGCGGGTCTCGAAGGCCTTCTGCGACGGCTGGCCGCCGGGCAGGGCCCCGAACAGCGAGCCGCGGTGGGCGGCCAGGGCCTCCAGATCCAGGGTCTGCGCCCCCTGCCCCGCCAGCGCGGTCAGCAGCGCCGTCTTGCCCGAGCCGGTCGGGCCGTCCAGCAGGACGAGCCGGTGCGCCAGCGGCTGGTCGTAGAGCGCCGCCGTCGCCTGCCGCCGCCAGGTCTGGTAGCCGCCGTCCAGCACCGTGACCGGCCAGCCGACCTGGTCCATCACCGTGACCATGGCCCCGGAGCGCTGGCCGCCGCGCCAGCAATAGACCAGCGGTCTGAAGCTCCCGTCGCGGTCGCCGAGGGCGCCTTCCAGATGGGCGGCGATGTTGCGGGCCACCAGGGCCGCGCCGGTGCGGCGGGCGAGGAATTTGGAGCCCTGGACGTATTCGGTCCCGACCGCCGCCCGCTGTTCGTCGTCCAGCACCGGCAGGTTGATCGCGCCCGGGATGTGGTCCAGCGCGAACTCGGCCGGACTGCGCACGTCGATGATCGCGTCGAAGCCGTCGCGGGCGGCGGGGGACAGATCGGCCGTGCGGCGGATCATGCGACGACGCGCACCCGGGCCGGACCGTCGACGACGCGGCCGACCACGGCGGCCCGGTCGAAGCCTTCGGCCCGGGCGAGGTCCAGCAGGGCGTCCGCTTCCCCGGGGGCGACGGCGATCAGCAGGCCGCCCGAGGTCTGGGGATCGGTCAGCAGGTCGGTCCGCCAGGCCGGCAGGCCGGCAGGCAGGTCGATCGAGGCGCCGTAGCTGTCCCGGTTGCGGCCGGAGGCGCCGGTGCGGAGGCCGGCGACAGCGAGGGATTCGACGCCGTCCAGCAGGGGCGGTCCGGCGGTCACCTCGACCGTCATCCCGGACCCGCGGGCCATCTCCAGCGCATGGCCCAGCAGGCCGAAGCCGGTGACGTCGGTAACCGCGTGCACGCCCGTCCGGCCGGCCAGTTTCGCGCCGAGGGCGTTCAGCTTCGTGGTCGAGGCGATCAGGGCGGCATAGCCCGCCGCGTCGAGCCGCCCCTGTTTGAAGGCCGCGCTCAGCACCCCGACGCCCAGCGCCTTGGTCAGGATCAGCACGTCTCCGGCCCGCGCGCCCCGATTGGTCAGGACCTGGTCCGGATGGACGAGGCCGAGGGCGACGAGGCCGTAGATCGGCTCGACGCTGTCGATCGAATGGCCGCCCGCGACCGGTATGCCCGCCGTCGCGCAGACCGAGGCGCCCCCCTGGAGGATGCGGCCGATGGTGTCGACCGACAGCGACTGCACCGGCATGCCGACGATGGCCAGGGCGAAGATCGGCGTCGCGCCCATGGCGTAGACGTCCGACAGGGCGTTGGTCGCGGCGATGCGGCCGAAGTCGAACGGATCGTCCACCACCGGCATGAAGAAGTCCGTGGTCGCCACCAGGGCCTGGCTGTCGTTGAGCCGCCAGACGGCGGCGTCGTCGCTGGTCTCGGTCCCGACCATCAGGTCGGCGAAGGGCGCGGCCAGCGGCATCCCCTTCAGGATGTCCTGCAGCACCGCCGGGGCCAGCTTGCAGCCGCAGCCGCCGCCGTGGGCGAGGGAGGTCAGGCGGGGCTCGGGCATGGTCATGCGCCGGGTTTGGGCGAAACGGCTCGTGAACTCAACAGCGGGCGCGCCGTGCTAGCCTGCCCGCCATGCGCAGCCTGACCGTCCTCGCCGCCCTGCTCATGGCCCAGTCGCTCACGGGGCCGTCCGCCGCCCAGGAGGCCCGGCCGCGGACCTGGGCCAATCCGGTGGACGTGGATTACAAATACAATTTCGAGCAGACCCACCGCGGGATCAGCTACCGCACCGGCGCCGATCCGGTCATCGTCCTGCACCGCGACCGCTACGTCCTGTTCCAGACCCTGGCCGAGGGCTACTGGACGAGCGAGGACCTGCTCGACTGGACCTACGTCCGCCCGGACACCTGGCCCTACGACCGCGTCGTCGCGCCGGCGGCAGTGTCCGACGGCGAGCGGCTCTATCTGATGCCGTCGGGCTTCGAGTCGCGCGCCATGATGTCCAGCGAGCGCCCGGAAACCGGCCGCTGGGATGTGCACACCCGGGTCCTGCCCCCCGTTCCCGGCGCGGTCAGTCAGAACGAGGAGGGGTCGTACGGCGACGCCGGCCTGCCCCCGGAGAAGCTGCCGCCCGGTCCGTGGGACCCCGGCCTGTTCATCGACGATGACGGGAAGTGGTACCTCTACTGGGGCTCGTCCAACGTCTATCCGCTTTATGGTTCGCAGATCGACCCGACGCCGCCGGTGCGCTTCATCGGCGAGCCGACGCGGCTGCACGTGCTGCATCCCGACGAGCACGGCTGGGAGCGGTTCGGCCAGGATCATTCCGGCGGCCTTCCCGACGGCACGGCGATCAAGCCCTTCATGGAGGGAGCCTGGATGACGAAACACCGGGGCCGCTACTATCTGCAGTACGGGGCCCCCGGCACCGAATACAACGCCTACGCCAACGGGACCTACGTCGCCGGAAGCCCGCTGGGGCCGTTCGAATACGCCCCGTACAACCCGGTCAGCTACAAGCCGGGCGGCTTCGTCGAGGGGGCCGGCCACGGCTCGACCTTCCAGGACCGCCACGGCAACTGGTGGAACACCGGCACCCCCTGGATCGGCCACAACTGGACCTTCGAGCGGCGCATCGCGATGTTCCCCGGCGGCTTCACCCCCGACGGCCAGATGCATTTCTCCAGCCGCTTCGGCGACTATCCGCAGCGCCTGCCGACGACGCGGGTCGACGATCCCGACAGCCTGTTCACCGGCTGGTTCCCCCTGTCCTACAGGGCCGCCGCCGAGGCCTCCTCGACCCGGGGCGAATATTCGGCGGATCGGGCCACGGACGAGAACCCCCGCACCTTCTGGGTCGCCGACAGCGCGGCGCCCGGCCAGACGCTGACGCTGGACCTCGGCGCGATGAAGACGGTGCATGCGGTGCAGGTGAACTACGCCGACCACGAATCCGGGGTCTATGCCGAGCGGCCCGGCATCCGCACCCGCTTCCGCATCCTGACCTCGCGCGACGGCGCCGACTGGACGGTCTTCGCCGACCTGTCCGGGTCCGACCGCGACCGGCCCAACGCCTATGTCGAGGGCGAGCGGCCGGTCGCCGCCCGGTTCGTCCGCTACGAGCACGGCGAGGTCGCCGCGGCCAATCTGGCCATTTCGGACCTGCGGGTGTTCGGGACGGCCGATGGCCTGGCTCCTGAGCGGCCGGCGTTGCGGGTCGAACGCGGCGAGGACCCGCGCAACGCCACGGTCCATGTCGCGCCCGTGTCCAACGCCCTCGGCTACAACGTCCGCTGGGGCACGGCGCCCGACCGGCTGTTCCTGACGTACCAGGTCTATTTCGACGATCTGGCGGAGATGGACGACCGGCTGGAGGTGCGGGCCCTGAACGCGGGCGTCGACTACTGGTTCGCTGTCGAGGCCTTCTCGCCCAGCGGGGTTTCGCCTCTCAGCCGGGTGGTCGCGGTTCCCGCGGACTGATCCGGTCCGCGCCTTGCCAGCCCGCCGCCGCCGGACCAATGTCCCCGTCTCAAACGGGGGCGAAATCATGCGACTTCTTCTTGCGACGACGGCGGCGGTGGCCCTCCTCACGGCGGGGACGGTCCAGGCCCAGACCGGCTCGACCGACGTCGAGCTGCGCCAGGCCGTGGCGCAGGATTACGAGGCCAACCTCGGCGCCCTGTTCGACGACTTCCACCGCAACCCGGAACTGTCGGGCATGGAGGTCCGCACCGCCGGGATCATGGCGGCCCAGCTGACCGCCCTCGGCTACGACGTCACGACCGGCGTCGGCGGCACGGGCGTGGTGGCGGTGCTGCGCAACGGCGCCGGCCCCACCGTTATGATCCGCGCCGACATGGACGGCCTGCCGCTGAGCGAACAATCGGGCCTGGCCAACGCCTCGACCGTGCGGCAGGTCGACAGCGACGGCGTCGAGAAGCCGGTCATGCACGCCTGCGGCCACGACGTGCACATCACCGCCCTGATCGGCACGGCGCGGCAGATGATGGCGCGGCGGCAGGACTGGTCCGGCACCCTGGTGCTGATCGCCCAGCCGGCCGAGGAGCGCATCTTCGGGGCCCGGGCCATGGTCGAGGACGGCCTGTACACCCGCTTCCCCAAGCCCGACGTCGCCCTGGCCTTCCACGTCTCGGCCGATCTGGCGACCGGTCTGATCGACCTGCCCCTGGGCATCACCTCGTCCAGTTCCGACAGCGTCGACATCCGGGTGCACGGAGTCGGCACGCATGGGGCCTATCCGCATCTGGGCGTCGATCCGATCGTGGTGGCCTCGGCCATCGTCATGAACCTGCAGACCCTGCCCAGCCGCAGCATCAATCCGCTGGAGGGGGCGATCGTCACCGTCGGATCGTTCCACGGCGGCATCAAGCACAACATCATCTCCGACCGTGTCGACCTGCAGCTGACCGTCCGCGCCGACAATCCCGAGACCCGGCTGGCCCTGCTGGACGGCATCGACCGGGTCGTGCGCGGCACGGCCCTGGCGCTGGGCGTGGCCGAGGACCGGCTGCCGACCGTGGTCCGCTCGCCGACCGAGACCACGCCGCCGACCATCAATGACGCCGCTACCGCCGCCCGCGTCCGCACGGCCATCGGCGCGGCCATGGGGACCGAGCGGCTGGTCGACCTGCCCCGCACCGGCATGGGCGCCGAGGATTTCGCCTGGTTCGTCACCCCCGAAACCGGGGTGAAGGGCGTCTATTTCAGCGTCGGCGGCACGCCGGCGGCCGAGGTGGCGAACGCTCCGGGCCACCACTCGCCCCTGTTCCGCATCGATCCTCAGCCCTCGGTCGTCACCGGCGTCGAGGCCATGGTGGTCGCGGCGCAGGCGCTGATGCCGAAGGGCTGAGACGCGCCTGAACCCTTCCGGCCGCCGTCCGTTTCGTCCACGAACCGGAGACCCGCCGTGCCCTTTCCGAAACTCGCGACCCTGATCGGCGGCCTGCTGCTCAGCAAGGGCGGACGCCGCATGGCCGGACGCCACGCCGGCAAGCTCGCCCTGGCCACCCTGGCCCTGCAGCTGTGGGAGCAGCGGCGGGCGGCCAGGCATCGGACCGCCGCTCCCGGCCGGTCCGGCCATCCCCGCCGCCGCTGGAGCGGCCGTCGCGTCTGATTCCGCTGGACCGACGCTGCGTCAACCCGGCTAAGTCCGCCGACAAGCGGAGCCATGGCCATGATCACCGTCCACCACCTGAACGACTCCCGCTCCCAGCGGGTCCTGTGGCTGCTGGAGGAGCTGGGCCTGCCCTATGAGGTCAAACGCTACCAGCGCGACGCCAGGACCATGCTGGCCCCGCCCGCGCTGAAGGCCGTCCATCCGCTCGGCAAGTCGCCGGTGCTGGACGACGGCGAGATCCGCGTGGCCGAGACCGGCGCCGTGGTCGAATACCTGCTCGAGACTCATCCGGGCTCGGGACTCAGGCCTCCGGCGGGGACGGAGGCGGCGCGGCGTTTCACCTACTGGCTGCATTACGCCGAGGGCTCGGCCATGACGCCCCTGCTGCTGAAACTGATCTTCACCGCCATCCCGGGCCGCGTGCCCTTCCTCGTGCGGGGCGTCGCCAGGGGCATCAGCAAGGGGATGAACGCCCGGATGATCGACCCCCAGATCGCCGCCCACACGGCGTATTGGGAGGCCGAGCTGGCGCGGTCGGAATGGTTCGCCGGCGACGCCTTCTCGGCCGCCGACATCATGATGAGCTTTCCGGTCGAGGCGGCGGGCAGCCGGGTCGGCTACGGCCCGGACAAGCCGCGGCTCAAGGCCTTCCTGCAGCGAATCCACGCCCGGCCGGCCTACCAGCGGGCGCTGGAGCGGGGCGGACCCTACAGCTACGCGTGACGCCGTCGGCGCCCGGGACACAGTCGCGCGAGTGTCCGCAACCGGACGGCAACCCCCGACGGGGGCGATACGTTAACGGTCCATGCGCCTGAGAACCGTCCAAGTCATCGCCGCCCTCGTCGCCGCCGTCGCCTTCGTGTTGGCCTTCATCGCGACGGGCGTCGTCATCGTCTCGAGCCTGTTCATGGCGTTGGGGCTGGCGGCCATCGGCTGGCTGGCCTGGAGCCTCGTGCGGCAGGTGCGGACCCGTCGACGGGACCGTCCGGCGTAACGTCGTTTGGCCATGCCCCTTGAACCTTGGGGCTTGGCGCCCTAGTCTCTTTGGCCGGTCGCAAGCGCCCAGCGACCTCTGGCGTGTCACAAATCTTCAGTCGGGCGAAGCAAGAAACTCACGACATATGGAAAAAGTGCCGATGACGGCCGAGGGCTACCGTGTCCTCGACGATCAGCTGAAGCAATTGAAGTCCGTGGAACGGCCGAGCGTGATCTCGGCCATCTCGGAAGCGCGCGAGCATGGCGATCTGTCCGAAAACGCCGAGTATCACGCCGCCAAGGAGCGCCAGGGCTGGATCGAGGGTCAGATCGCCGAGATCGAGGACCGGATCAGCCGCGCCCAGGTCATCGACGTCTCCAAACTGAACGGCAACCAGGTGATGTTCGGCGCCACGGTCACCGTGGTCGACGAGGACACCGAGGAAGAGGCCCGCTACCAGATCGTCGGCGAGCACGAAGCCGATGTGAAGGCGGGCAAGGTCTCCGTCGCCTCGCCGATCGCCCGCTCGCTGATCTCCAAGGAGGTCGGCGACG
Source organism: Brevundimonas sp. (assembly GCF_030704825.1). Taxonomy (GTDB): domain Bacteria; phylum Pseudomonadota; class Alphaproteobacteria; order Caulobacterales; family Caulobacteraceae; genus Brevundimonas. Next base: position 170,003 of record NZ_JAUYNX010000011.1, read on the forward strand.
TGGTCGAGGTCAACACCCCCGGCGGGGTCAAGGCCTACGAAATCCTCAAGGTCGAGTGGAAATAGGCCGATGACCGACGCTCCCGGAACGCGCCCGCCTCTGGTGTCGCACGTTTCGGTCGGCGTCAGCGACCTGGTCAGGGCCGGAGCCTTCTATGACGCCGCCCTGGCGCCGCTCGGCGTGCGCCGCGTGATGGAGCATTCCATGGGCGTCGCCTGGGGGCGGAGCTTTCCCGAATTCTGGGCCTCGCGCCCGCACGACCGGTCGGCGCCCACGGCCGGCAACGGCGTGCATGTCTGCTTCAATGCGCCGGATCAGGCGGCGGTCGCCGCCTTCCACGCCGCCGGCCTGGCGTCGGGCGGCCTCGACGACGGCCCGCCCGGGCCGCGTCCGGAGTACGCCCCCGGCTATTACGCCGCCTTCCTGCGCGATCCGGACGGCAACAAGGTCGAGGCGCTGTGCTGGGTCGCGCCGCCCGCCGGTACGTGACCCCGCCCCTTTCCATCTGGGTCGTGTCTGACGGCCGCATCGGCATGGAGAACCAGGCCCTGGGACTGGCCGAGGCCGTCCAGCGGCTGACCCCCGCCGATATCAGCGTGCGCCGCATCCGGTGGCGCCCGCTCTTCGACAAGCTGCCCTCGGCGCTGAAGGCGTCGTGGATGCTGGACCTGTCCTCCGATCCGACGGAACCCGCCGCGGGCGAGACCTGGCCGGACCTGTGGATCGCCACCGGCCGGGCGACCCTGCCCATGTCCGCCCGCGTGAAGGCGCGGTCGGGCGGGCGGACCTTCGTGGTCCAGACCCAGGACCCGCGCTGGCGCACCGCCGCCTACGACCTGGTCGTCGCCCCCGCCCACGACGGGCTGACGGGGCCGAACGTCCTGTCCATCACCGGCTCGCCGCACCGGGTGACGGAGGCCCGGCTGGCCGAAGGAGCGGCGGCGTTCGAGGCCGCCCTGTCCCCCCTGCCCCGTCCGCGCGTGGCCGTCCTGGTCGGGGGGCGGTCGAAGGCGTTCGACCTGACGCCGGGCCAGGCGGCCGAACTGGCCTGGAAAATCGGTGACGCCATTGATGCGGCGGGCGGCTCGATCATGCTGACCTTCTCACGCCGGACACCCGATGCGGTGAAGACCGTGATGCGTGACGAACTTTACGGTGTGCCCGGCCTGATCTGGGACGGCGAGGGTCCCAATCCCTATTTCGCCTTCCTGCGCTTCGCCGACCACATCCTGGTCACCGAGGACAGCGCCAACATGGCCGCCGAGGCCGCCTCGACCGGCAAGCCCGTACACATCCTGCCGATGATCCCGCTCAAGGCCGCCGACAAATTCGCCCGTCTGCACGCCGACCTGCGCGAACGCGGCGCGGCGCGGCCGTTCGACGGGAGACTTGAGGGCTGGGCCTATGCGCCGCTGGCCGAGACGGATCGGGCGGCGCGGGCGGTGCTGGAGCGGCTCGTCAGGTCCTGACCGCCGGCCCGGCGTCGACAGACCGCCGCGACTGTGGCCCACTGAGGCCATGTCGATCAGCCTGCTCGCCGGCCTGCTTCTCCAGACCGCGGCTCCGGCCCACGGTCTGATCTGCCTGTCCGACCCCGCGACGGGCGAGATCGAGGTCGTCCTGTCCAGCACCCGGCCGGACGGGCGCCTTGAGGCGAACCTCGACGGAAAATGGGTCCCGCCCCGGCTGGAGGACCGGCCCGAGGCCGCCGGCCTGGACTGGTACCGCTCCGGCGCGCCCATCGTCCGCGACGGCGTGCGTTACGCGCGTGGCGCCGACGGCCGCACCTGGTCGCCCGGCGGGGCCGTCGGCCGCTATTTCCGCCATGTGGGACTGCACGACGGCGCGCCCCTGTTCAGCGTCTGGCCGGGCGGCGACGTCGACCTGGCGGTGCTGGTGCGCCAGGAGGGCTGTCTGTTCGCCGTCTACGAGCGCGAGACCCCGCCCTCGCCCTGACCCTAGTCGCCCCCGCCCCCGTCCCCGCCGCCATCCGAACCATCCGGGCCGCCGTCCGACCCGTACGCGCCGCTGTCCGTACCCGAGGCGCCTCCCGCCTTGCGCCGGCTCGCATCGATTGCGACGCCCAGTCCCGCGCCGATCGCCACCCCGGCGCCGATGCCGATGGCCAGATTGTCCATGGCGATGCCGATGGCCGCGCCGACGGCGATGCCGATCGCCAGGCCCACCCCGATGAAGCTTCTTCCCTGCATTCCGTCCTCCCACAAGACCTGTGAATCGCGATCACGGTGGCATCGCGTCGGAGGGAATCAACGCCTAAATAGGGGCATGAGCATTCCCAGAACCGTCCGCGTCGCCATCATCGGCTCCGGCCCCGCCGGCTGGACCGCCGCCATCTACGCCGCGCGCGCCATGCTGAGCCCCGTCGTCATCGCCGGCCTGCAGCCCGGCGGCCAGCTGACCATCACCACCGACGTCGAGAACTATCCCGGCTTCGCCGACGTCATCCAGGGCCCCTGGCTGATGGAGCAGATGCGCGCCCAGGCCGAGCACGTCGGAACCGAGATCATCGAGGACATCGTGGTCAAGGCCGACCTGTCGCAGCGGCCGTTCAGGCTGACGCTGGACTCCGGAACCGAGATCCTCGCCGAGACGGTGATCATCTCCACCGGCGCCCAGGCCAAATGGCTGGGCATCGACAGCGAGGCGAAATACCAGGGCTTCGGCGTTTCGGCCTGCGCCACGTGCGACGGCTTCTTCTATCGCGGCAAGGAGGTGATCGTCGTGGGCGGGGGCAACACCGCGGTCGAGGAGGCGCTGTTCCTGACCAATTTCGCCTCGAAGGTCACGGTCGTCCACCGTCGCGACGAGTTCCGGGCCGAACGCATCCTGCAGGACCGGCTGTTCGCCCATCCGAAGATCGAGGTGATCTGGAACAACGCCATCGACGAGATTCTCGGCGAGACCAACGCCATGGGCGGGGTCAACGTCACCGGCGCGCGGCTCAAGGACGTGCAGACGGGCGAGACCCGGGAGGTTCCGGCGGACGGCGTCTTCATCGCCATCGGCCACGCGCCGTCGTCGGAGCTGTTCGCAGGCCAGCTGGAGACCAAGCAGGGCGGCTATCTGGTGGTGAAGCCGGGCACGGCGGCGACCGCCATCGAGGGCGTCTGGGCCGCCGGCGACGTGACCGACGACATCTATCGTCAGGCGGTCACCGCCGCGGGCATGGGCTGCATGGCCGCCCTGGAGGCCGTCCGTTTCCTGGCCGAGGAAGATCACGCCCGGGCCCACCACCCGATCTCGCACAAGCAGGCCGAGAAGATCGGGGTCTGGTGACCGCGGCTCAGGCGCCGGGGCGGCCGACTTCCTCGACGTCCATGGCGGTGACGCCCGGCGGGGCGGTCACGATGACCTCGGACGGCGGGGCCGCCGGCTCGGGCGGCGCCTCGAAGGCGGCCAGGCGCTGGTTGATGGCGGCGATGTCGACGGCCGTGGCCTGACGCCGTCCGCCCAGGGAGGCGACGCCGACGATCCGGATCTGGCCATCGATCTCGACCGTGCGCATGGCGGTTTCGCCGGTGGCGGCGGCCTCGGCCAGCGCCGCGTCCGCCTCGGTCGCCGAGGCGATCTGGAGACGGGGGCGGGCGAGGCGGGCCTCGTCGATGACGGGCTCGCGTCCCGAATAGCGCTGGCTGAAGGCGGCCGGTTCCCCGTAGACGCCCTTCCAGCGATAGAAGATGTGCGCGCCGATCTGGGTCAGCTTGTTCAGGGTCGGCGCCCACCACGGGTGGACGTAGTCGGCGTGATAGTGGGTCGCCGTGCCCACGCTGGCGGCCACATGACCGGCCAGGGCCCGCTCGGCCACCCGCCGGGCGCGGTCCCAGGCCCAGCCGGCCGGGGCCTGGCCCAGGGAGCCGTCGCAGGTGAAGCTGAACTGGCAGCCGGTGGTCCGCTCCGCGCCCTCGAACACCACGCCGCAAACGCTGTTGGCGTAGTTGGGATCGCGCACGCGGTTCAGGATGACCTGGGCCACCGCCTCCTGGCCGGCGGTCGGCTCCAGGGCGGCCTCGTAATAGATGCCCTGGGTCAGGCAGCGCAGGGCGCGGCGGCGATCCTCGGCCGTGGCCGGCGTGAACACGAACGGCTGGGCCACGCGCAGAAAGCCCGCGGCGTTCGGCGTGGCGGCGTTCAACTTCATCGCGTCGAGGCCGGTGGCGCCGAAATCGAGGGTCGGGCGGCCCGCCAGCGTCAGACTCTCCCAGCCCGGCGTGAGGCCGTACAAGGCCGCGCGACGTTCGCCGGGATCGTGGCGCAGGGCTATGGCCAGCTGCGAGGGGTCCATCCGATCCGTGATGGCCGCCAGTCCCCGGGCTCCCAGGTCGCCGTGGGTCAATTTGCGCACGACCTCGGCGCGGCGGTCGATCTCGGGGCGGGGCGTCGAGCTGGCGGCCATGGCGACGCCGAAGGCGACCAGCACCACGGGCGTCGCGGCGGCCAGCCGGCGCGTTCTCTTCAGCATCGATGTCCAGGCGGTCCCGGGCAAATCCAGCTCCCAAACCCCGGCTGCCATGCCGGACGATTGTATCGGCTACGCGTCAAGGTGGGCGCTTTTCAGGCGGAAAAGCGCCGGTTGGTCAAGCCCGGACGCCTTCCAGGGTTGGAACGCGCCAGGCCATGTCTCGTGCGCCGTCCGTCGTCGATCATCAGCCCGGCGGGCGCTTCGTGGGTTGGAGTTAGGCGTCGGCCCCTTGTGCGCAAGGGGCCGACGCAATCGTCGCGCTTGCCGGAACGCAACGGGACCAAATACGTTCGCTCAAGTCGCGCACGCGCGATGTTGGGGGTTGATGGACGCGTTGGGGGACTTCGGCCGATTTTCCAGCATCGGCACCGCCGTAACCCGGCTGGCGCGCGTCAGGACGCGCCCGTGGTGGGCCTCGGCCCTGATCGGAGCCGGAGCCGCCGGCGTCGCCCTGCTGGTCCGCGCGGCCCTGGACGGCTTCTACGGCGACCTGACCGGCTTCATGATCCTGCTGCCTGCGGTGATCGTCGCCTCGTTGGCGGCTGGCCGGCTGGCGGGTCTGGTCGCCACCGTGGTCTGTCTGTTCGGCGGCTGGGCGGTTGTCGGCCTCGACGCCCGGGGGGCCGGACTGGCTGACCGGATCGGCGTCGTGGCGACGGTCAACTTCGTGGTCGTGGGGCTGTTCGTCACCGTCGTGGGCGCGGCGCTGCGGGACATGGTCGGGGCGCTGGACGCCTCGCTGGACGCACTGCGTCGTTCGAAGGCCCGCATCGACGACAGCGAGCATCAGCTGCGCCTGATCAGCGAACACGCCCCGGTCATGCTGTGGATGAGCGACCCGACCGGACGTTGCGTCCACCTGAACGCCGCCCAGCGCGCCTTCTGGGCCGTGCCGGAATCGCTGGAGGGATTCGAGTTCGCCTCGCTGATCCATCCCGACGACGCCGAACGGGTGCTGGCGGCGACGATCGACGCCGGGAACCGCCAGGTCCCGTTCGAAACCGAGGCCCGTTTCCTTCGCCACGACGGACAGTGGCGCATCCTGCATACCGACGCCCATCCCCGCATCGAGCCGGACGGCCGGTACGGCGGGATGATCGGCGTCAACATCGACGTCACCGAGGCCCGGGCCGCCGAGGCCGCGCTGCGGGAAAGCGAGACCCGCTTCCGCCTGATGGCGGACACCGCCCCGTCGCCGGTCTGGATGACAAACGCCGAGGCCCAGGTCGAATTCGTCAACGCGGCCCTCGTCGATTTCTACGGACAACCCGCGGACCGCATCCTCGGGGACGTGTGGAAACTGGCCATCCATCCCGAAGACGTGGCCTCGGTCGAGGCGGCCATGGAGGCGGCCCGGCCGGACCGCCTCCCCTACGGGTTCGAGGCGCGCTTCCAGCGCGCGGACGGCGCCTGGCGCTGGATGCGCATATCGGTCAAGCCGCGCTTCGACGGCGAAGGGACCTTCCTCGGCTATGTCGGCATGTCGTTCGACGTCACCGAAACACGCGAGGCGCTGGACGCCCTGGAGCGGCAGGAGCGCCGGCAGACCTTCCTGTTGAGCCTGACCGACCGGGTGCGCGACCTGGCGACGCCGGAAGAGGTCATGCTCGAGGCGGAACGGGCCCTCGGATCCGAACTCGGGGCGGATCGGGTCGGCTACGGCGAAGTCGACCAGGAACGCGGCATGGTCTCCATGTCCCGGGACTGGACCGCCGGAGTGGTCAGCGCGCAGGGCGAATTCCGCCTGGAGGACTTCGGCGGGGAGTTGATCCCCGATCTGTCCGAGGGCCGGCTGATCCGCATCTCCGACGTCGAGCAGGATCCGCGCACCAGGGATGCGCTGGACGTCTTCCAGAAACTGGGCACCCGCGCCCTGATGCGCGCCCCGGTGATCCGGGGCGGCCGTCTGCGCGCCTTCCTGTACGCTCATCACTCCGGCGTGCGCGAGTGGAGCGAGGCGGAGGCCGAGCTGCTGCAGGAGGTCGCGACCCGGACCTGGACGGAAATCGAGCGCACGCGGGCCGAGGGCGAGGTGCGCGAGAGCGAGGAACGCTTCCGGGCCATCGCCGACACTGCGCCGGTGCTGATCTGGGTGACCCAGCAGGACCGCACCCGCGCCTTCGTCAACCAGGCCTATGTCGCCTTCAACGGCGGAACCTACGAAGAGGCGCGGCTGGCGGACTGGCGCGCGGTGATCCACCCCGACGACCACGAACGCATCATCAGCGAATCCCTGGCCGGCGAGGCGACGGGCCAGCCCTTCTCGATGGAGGCCCGCTATCTGCGTCACGACGGCGAATACCGCTGGCTGAAGTCCTTCTCCCGGCCCCGGCTGGGCGCCGACGGGGAGGTGATCGGCTTCGTCGGCGTGGCCTTCGATGTAACCGACATCCGCGAGGCCCAGGCGCGTCTGCTGGAGTCCGAAACCCGGTTCCGCACCGTCGCCGACAGCGCGCCGGCGCTGATCTGGATGCTGGACGCCGAGGGCCGGCCCATTTTCGCCAATCGCCGCTACCGCACCTTCTTCGGCATCGACTCCGAAACCCAGCTCGAAGAGGGCTGGAATCGCCTGATTCATCCCGAAGACGCCCCGGGGTTCACGAAGGCCCTGGAGACCGCCTTTGAACGGCAGGACCGGTTCGAGAGCCTGGTGCGCGTGCGGCATCCGGCGATGGGCGAACGATGGCTGCGATGCGAGGGCCTGGCGCGGTTCGACGGGTCGGGGATTTTCCAGGGTTACGTCGGCGCCAACATCGACGTCACCGAGGCCAAGCGCGCCGAGGAGGACCTGAAGCGCATCAACGAACTGCTTGAGGAACGGGTCGGCGAGGCGCTCGCGGAGAAGGCCAAGGCCGAAGCCGATCTGATGCATGCCCAGCGCATGGAGGCGGTGGGACGGCTGACCGGCGGGGTCGCGCACGACTTCAACAACCTGCTGACCGTGGTGATCGGCGCGCTGGACATCATGCTGCGCTCGCCCGACGACGCCGCCAAACGTCAGAGGCTGGGCGAGGCGGCGCTGGCGGCGGCGCGGCGCGGCGAGGGCCTGACGCATCAGCTTCTGGCCTTCTCGCGCCGTCAGACCTTGCGGCCCCAGGCCATGGATCTCAACACCCAGATCCGCGAAAGCGAGCCCCTGCTGCGCCGCGCGGTCGGCGAAGCCGTCGAGTTCAAGCTCAAGCTGCGCCGGGGCGGGGCCCGGGTCAGCGTCGATCCCTCGCAGTTCGAGGCCGCCCTGCTGAATCTGGTCGTCAACGCCCGGGACGCCCTTGGCGACAAGGGCCGCATCGTGGTGCAGACGATGTCGTGCGCCGTCCAGGCCGGCGACGTGCCGGACCTGCCCCCCGGAACCTACGTCTGCGTCACGGTGTCGGACAACGGCTCGGGCATGCCGCCTGAAGTCATCGGACGGGTGTTCGAGCCCTTCTTCACCACCAAGGGCGTGGGCAAGGGCACCGGCCTCGGCCTGAGCCAGGTCTACGGCTTCGCCCGCCAGAGCGGCGGCGCGGCGCATATCTCCTCGACGGTCGGTCGCGGAACGGAAATCCGGCTCTATCTTCCGCCGCTGTCCGGCGAAGCGGACGCGACCGTCCCGGCGACGCCGGGGTCCGCCCGGCCCATGAGCGCGGGACGACGACTGCTGCTGGTCGAGGACGACGTCGGCGTCGCCGCGGTGGCGCTCGAACTGCTGGAAGGTCTGGGACTGGAGGTCAGGGCCGTCGAGACCGGGCCGCAGGCGCGGGAGATGCTGAAGCGCGAGCGGTTCGACATCATGCTGAGCGACGTGGTCATGCCCGGCGGAATGACCGGCATCGAACTGGCGCGCCTGTGCGAACGCGACCACCCGCGGATGCAGGTGGTTCTGACCTCGGGCTACGCCGGGGACGATGTCGACGCGGCCTTGGCGGACGCACCCTGGCCCTTCCTGCGCAAACCCTATTCGGGCGAGCAGCTGGCCAAGGTGCTGGGAGACCTCGTCGCGCCGGAGGGCGCGGCGAAGGGCGCCGGCTAGCGGGTGCGCGCCTTGCGGGCCGCGTAGCGGGCGTCGCGGGCGGCCTTCTGCTCGGCCTTGGTCAGGGCCTTGCGCTCCTTGCGGGCGCCGCGGCGTTCGGCTTCGCTCTCTTCCTCGGCGAGGCGGGCGGCTTCCAGCCGGGCGGCCTCCTGCTCGGCCTTCTGGCGACGCACCTCGGCCTTGGCCAGCTCGTGCTGCTGGCGCAGCGCCTCCTTCTCGGCGGCGCGCTTGATGGCGAGCTTCTCGAATTCGGGGTCGGGGGCGGCGGGCTTGGGCTTGAACCGGGCCAGCAGGGCCTTCTTGGCTTCCTGCTGGGCGGTGAGGCGGTCAGTGAAGCCGGTCTGTTTCAGATCTCTCATGCGGAGGGCGTCGATGTCCTTGATCGTTTGTCGGGATAGGCGGAACGGCCGCGAGGCGAGCGTCGCTGGGCCCGGGCGCGTCGGCTAACCCTATATGGGCGCCGAAATCAAGGTTGCGAGGCGGCGAATCGCGCCGCCCCGCCCGCCCGATGCGAAAATGCGTCAGTTCGGCTTCTCGGCCTGGCCGACCGCGGCGCCCGCGGCGCCGCCCACGGCCGCGCCGACCGGCCCCGCCACCACCGCCCCGGCGATGGCGCCGGTCGCCGCCTTCTGTTCGATGGTATGGCCGCAGGCGGCGGCGGCGAGCGCCGAGAGGGCGACCGCAAGGGTGATGGCTGCGCGTTTCATGACCGGGTTCTCCAAATGGCGAAGCCTGAACGCGATCCGGGACCGGCCGGTTCCGGTTCCGTACGCCAAGTCGACGCGCCGACGAGAGCGCCTTCGAAGACAATAGTTTCCCTGCGTTCAAATCAAACTTCCGACCGGCGACACCTGCACCGTGTCGAGCCTGTGTCGGGAAATACAGTATCGGGGATGTTCACTGATCCCGCCGACTAACAGCCCTGATCGACCTCACTCTGCAATACATTCCATCATGGCCGCGATGTTGCGCCGCACACCAATCTTGCGAATCAACCACATTGGCGCCACAAACGGCTGGCTTAAGGCGCGTCCTCGATAGCCGGCCCGTTCGCCGACCATCGATTTACCGCAAGCGGATCGCGACGCCGGTCTCCAGGGATTGGAGGGGGTCGCCCGGTTGCGAGACTACCCGGGGGCGGCATTGCGCCCTGCCGTACAGGACCGAGCCCTTGCCGAAAGCCCCGCAAACGCGTGTGACCCCCCCTGTTGATCGTGCGGCCCGGATTCGGCCCGGATCGGCGGCGGCGGCGTTCGGCGCATTGGTGGGACTGGCGATCGGCTGCGCCTATCTGGGCGGGACGGCGGCCAAGGCCACGACCGTGCGGACCCAGGCCGAGCGCATCGAGGGCGCGACCGCCGCGGGCTTCACTGAAGAGGCGCTCGCCGCCGCGGCGGGCGGACTCGACGAGAGCGCCCTGGCCATCGCCCGCCGGCACGATCCCTACACCGTCGCGGGCGGCGCCCAGCGCGACCGGCAGGCCGAGCTCCTGACCGCCCGTCTCGAACAATTGCGCGCGCCGGCCGCCGATTCCAATCTTCGCCGGGTCAGCCTGACGGGCCCGGTCGCGGCCCAGCCCTTCCGCCTCGGCGGCGCGCTCGACGCCTCGCGCGATCTGGATTGCCTGACCCAGGCCGCCTATTACGAAGCCCGCGGCGAGGGTCGCGACGGCATGCGCGCCGTCGCCCAGGTGGTCCTCAACCGGGTTCGCCACGGCGCCTTTCCGAACAGCGTGTGCGGCGTGGTGTTCCAAGGCGCCGGCCGCCGGACCGGCTGCCAATTCAGCTTCACCTGCGACGGCTCCATGCGCGGCCGGGTCAATCGCGCCGCCTGGAACCGGGCCCGCGACATCGCCTCCAGCGCCCTGTCCGGCAGCGTCTATTCCGCCGTCGGCAACGCCACCCATTTCCACACCACCGGAGTCGCCCCCGGGTGGCGGAACTCCCTGGTGCGGATCAACCAGGTCGGCGACCACGTCTTCTATCGATTCGGCGGCCGCTCGGGTTCGCGCGGAGCCTTCACCTACGCCGCCCGGCCTTCCGGCGACGCCGACGCGCCGCGCCTGATCCAGGCGAGCCTCGATCCGACCGGACCGGTGATGGAGGCGGGCGCGGTGGCCTACAACATGCTGGTCGCCCAGGAGCGCGGCGAAAATCCCGCTCCGGCCCCGGCCGCCGCCGCGCCGGCGACGCCGGCCCCGGCTCCCCAGAACGCCGCCGTGGAGTCCGCCGCCCCGTCGGCGCCGTCCAGTCCGACCGCCTGAGCCCTTCAGGCGTCCCGGTGACCCTTCGACGATCGGTGCGCGTCATCGTGACTGTGTTTGAGATCGCGCTCGCCGCCGCCGCCTGAAACCTTGCTGTTCCGGGGATTGGTCGGGCCGCCCTCGCGCGGGTCCTCGAACGCCGGCGGCTCTTTCTTCGCATTCTCGTGGCTGGCGCCGGGCCCGCCCCAGCGCTTGGTGTCCTCGGGCGTCGGGTTGTGCTGGTTGTTGGCCATGATCAGCGGTCCTGCACCTTCCACTGGTTGGTCAGGTTCTGCTTCAGATTGCCGAACCGTCCCTGGGTGTCGAGATTGACGTCGGCGTCGCCGGGCTGGCTGGACTGAGCGCCCGTCTTCAGGTCGCGCCGGTCGGAATTCGCCGCCTCCTCGACCGTGCGCTTGCCCTTGTCGGCGAAGCTGATCTGTTCCTTCGGTATTCGGGGGGCGTGGGTCATGGGGTCTCCTTCCGTTGTGGAAAGAACCCGCGACGACCGGGCCCGTTCCGGAACGGCGGTCGCCCGGTCAGCCTGGCTGGACGTCCAGACCCACATCCAGCGTCGGGGCCGAATGGGTCAGGGCGCCGACCGAGATCACGTCCACGCCCGTCTCGGCGATGCTGCGCACCGTCTCCAGATTGACCCCGCCCGAGGCCTCGAGCGTCACCCGCCCGGCCGTGCGGGCCACCGCCTCGCGCAGCATCGGCAGGGTGAAATTATCCAGCATGATCACGTCGGGCCGCCCGGCCAGCGCCTCGTCCAGCTGGTCCAGCCCGTCGACCTCGACCTCGATCTTCATCAGATGGCCGACGGCGGCGCGCGCCCGCCGGATCGCCTCGCCGACCCCGCCGCAGACGGCGATGTGGTTGTCCTTGATCAGGATGGCGTCATCCAGGCCGAAGCGGTGGTTGACGCCGCCGCCGCACAGCACGGCGTGCTTCTCCAGCGCGCGCAGGCCCGGGGTGGTCTTGCGGGTGTCGGCGATCCGCGCCTTCGTGCCGCCGACCGCCTCGACATAGGCCCGGGTCAGGGTCGCGATCCCGCACAGCCGCCCCAGCAGATTCAGCGCCGTCCGCTCGGCGGCGAGGAAGGCGCGCGCGTCGGCCTCGACCTCGGCCAGCACGGCGCCGGCCTCGAAGGCGTCGCCGTCGCGCAGCTTCAGCTCGATCGACGCCTTCGGATCCATCGCCCGCACGGCCAGCCGGACGCAGTCGACGCCGGCCAGCACCCCGGCCTTGCGCGCCGCGAACACGGCCCGCATCCGGGCGCCCTCGGGGATGCAGGCCTGCGCCGTCGCATCGCCGGCGCGGCCGAGATCCTCGGCCAGCGCGGCGCGAACGATGGGTTCGATCAGAATGTCAGGGAGCATGGGGGTCAGAACAGTTCCGCCAGATCGACGCGCACCTGATCCGGGAACAGCGGCGTGACCACGCCCTCGGTCACCACCGACTCATGACCCCAGCTTCCGTCGGACTGCGGGTTGCGGAGGACCCGGACCAGACGGGCCTCGGGCTCGACCATCCAGAACTCGGGAATGCCCGCGCGGGCGTAAAGTGGAGACTTGATCCGCAGGTCTTTCGCCCGGGTCGATATCGAGACCTCGACGACCAGCACGGCGTCTGACGCCTGGGCGTATTTGCGGCCGGAAAAGTTGCGCACCACAAACACATCCGGCTCCGGCGCGTTGTAGTCACCAATGCGCAGCGTACCGGCGGTCCGGACACCGAACTGATCTGTGAGTCCGGCCTCGAGCAGCCTCATGCCGAGCCTGATGACCAGGTCCGCATTCGTCTGGCTGTGATCGTCAGACCCTGGAGCCATCTCGACGATCCTTCCGTCCAGCAGTTCGATACGCGGACCCAGCTGATTGAGTATTCCCTGCTCAAACATCTGTTCGAACCGGTCGAAATCGAACCGGAAGGCGGCCAAGCCTTCCTCCATGCCGGGCGGGGATTGGGTCATCGCATTGCTCCGAGCGTCACTATGCCGCCCTTTCCGCCCGCGCGAAAGACTTTGCATCCTGAGGTTGTGCTCGCAGCCTCGTATGCCCCGCCACGGAGGCCGCCGCCGGATAGTCCGCGCGGAAATGCCCGCCCCGGCTCTCGCGGCGGGCCAGCGCCGCCTCGGCGATCAGCCGGGCCGCCGCCAGCGGCAGGGCGCCCGGCGCGGCCGGCTCCAGCCCCGCCATGATCTCCAGCGCCTCCGTCAGGCCCGCCGCGTCGCGCACCACGCCCACGCAACGGCTCATCGTCTCGCGCAGCGTGCCCAGGGCCTCGGGCGACAGGTCGGGCGACGGCACGACCGCCAGGGTCGGGCCGTCCACCAGCGCTTCGCCGCCCGCCGCCCGCCCCGTCCGCCGCCCGAAGGCCGCGGCCTCCAGCAGCGAATTGGACGCCAGCCGGTTGGCCCCGTGCACGCCGGTCGCGGCGCATTCGCCGACCGCGAACAGGCCGGGAAGGCTGGTCCGCCCGTCGGCCCCGGCGGCGATCCCGCCCATGTGATAGTGGGCCGCCGCCGCCACCGGGACCGGCGTCTCGCGCGGATCCAGACCCGCCCGCATGCAGGCGGCGAACACCGCCGGGAAGGCCTCGGGGAATTCGGGTCCGATCACCCGCGCGTCGAGGAAGGCCCCGCGCCCGGCCGCGCGCGCCGAATGCACCGCCCGCGCCACCACGTCGCGCGCCTTCAGGTCGGCGTCGGCGGCCTCGCCCAGCAGAAAGCGGCCGTCGCGGTCGACCAGGCGCGCGCCCTCGCCCCGCAGCGCCTCGGTCGCCAGCGGCATGGGATCGAGGCCGACATCGATGGCGGTGGGGTGAAACTGCACGAACTCGGGATCGAGGATCTCCGCCCCGGCCCGGTACGCGAGCGCCATTCCCTCGCCCAGCAGGGCCGCGGGCGTGGTCGTCCGGGCGAACAGGCCGCCCGCTCCGCCCGTCGCCAGCACCACCGACGCCGCCAGAACCTCGACCAGCCGCCCGTCCCGTTCGATCAGGGCGCCGCGAACCCGGCCGCCCGCGTCCTGGATCAGGCCGCGCAGCCGGCCGTCTTCCCACACCTCGACATGCGGCGCCGCGCGCACCGCCGCGACCAGGGCCGACAGGATCGCCCGGCCGGCGCCGTCGCCGCCGACCCGCGCCACGCGCGCCCTCGAATGCGCCGCTTCCAGGCTGACCGCGAAACCGCCGAGGGCGTCGCGGTCGAAAGGCGCTCCCAGCGACGCCAGCCATTCCACCGTCGCCCGGCCGTCGTCGGTCAGGGCGCGCACCGCCTCCGCCTCGACCAGGCCGGCGCCCGCCGCCGTGGTGTCCGCCGCGTGCAGACCGGGATTGTCCGTCGCCGACAGCGCCGCCGCCACCCCGCCCTGCGCCCAGGCCGACGAGCAGGCCTGCAGCAAGGGCGCGGGCGTGACCACCAGCACCTTGCGCGGCCCGGCCTCCAGCGCGGCCGACAGCCCCGCCAGACCGCCGCCGACGATCAGCGGGCCGTCATGACGGATGCGGTTCACCGGTTGAACTCGAAGAAGCCGGCGCCGTGGGCCAGGGCGTCGGCCAGCGAGGCCGAGCCGGGCATCAGGGCGGCCAGGGCCACGCCCACGCAGGCGGCGGCGGTGACCAGGAACAGGCCCACGCTCTTGCCGGCCTCGGGCCATTCCAGCCGCCGGCCGTCCGGCCGCCAGACGCCGCGCCGCAGGTGGCCGACCAGCGCCAGGGTCAGGAAGGCGGCGAAGAACCAGCTGCCGTTGGTCAGGCCCCACAGCACCACCACCGCCCCGATCAGGCCGACGACGATCTTCTCCAGCATCGGGTGAATCCGCGCCAGCACCGGGCCGAGGGCCTTGGAGCCGTCCAGCGGCGGGGCCGGAGCCAGGTTGATCAGGTTGATGAAGGCGATGATGAACACCCCCTGCAGCCACATCCCCTGCCCCGTGGCGATGAACAGGCCAAAGAAGGGAATGGCCGCCAGCAGGCCGAAGGCCGGCCCCGCCAGAGACACCAGCACCCCGTGCCATTCGCTCTGCGGCAGGCGCTGGCTCTTGGCCACCCCGCCGAGGAACGGGATGATGTAGATCTTCGCGGGTCCCATGCCGAGCCGGTTCATGGCCAGCACATGGCCGTACTCGTGCACCAGCAGGCCCCAGATCGCCGCGACCGCGATCACCCAGCTCTGGCTGACGTACCAGATGAAGCCGCCCAGCAGCAGGGTCGACACCACCGCCCAGACCGGGTGCTGGCCCTTGTCCAGCGGCGGCTCGGCCGTGCGCGGCGGGCCGCGATCGATCGGGGCGGCGGCCGCGGGAGCGGTCGTCCGCTCAGGCTTGGGATCCCAGGGACCGGGTCGGGGCGTGTTGGCGTCTGTCATCCCGTGGACGTGGCCTTTTCCGACCGCAGCCACAAGGCCAGCAGGGCGAGAAGCCGCAGGGACTTCGGATCGATCGCAGCCGTGAGGCGGACCGGCGGGACGTAGTGCATCAGATCAGCTCCACCGCCACATGATGCCGCGCCTTGATCATGTCGTAGCGCGCCGGGGCCGCCGGCGGCGGCAGGTCGACCATCCGCTGAACGGCCAGCCGGGCGCGGTCGGCGATGTCTTCGGGCACCGTCACCTCGAACTGCATGTTGACCAGGCAGTCGCGGATGTTCTCCAGGGTGATCCGCTTCATGTGCGGGCACAGGTTGCAGGGGCCGACGAACGACACGCCCGGCAGGTCGCCGGCGACGTTGGCGGCCATCGAGCATTCGGTGATCAGGACCACCTGCTTCGGCTTTCGCGCCGTCACATGGTCGATCATCGCCGCCGTCGAGCCGGCGAAATCCGCCGCCGCCAGAACATCCTCGGGGCATTCCGGATGGGCCAGGATCTCCGCCCCCGGATAGGCCGCCCGCATCTCGGCGATGTCGGCGGCGGTGAAGCGCTCGTGCACCTCGCAGCGGCCTTTCCAGGCGATGATGCCGACATTGGTCTGCGCCGCGACGTTTCGCGCCAGGAACTCGTCGGGGATCAGGATCACCCGGTCGACGCCCCATTCCCTGGCCGCCCATTCCACCACCTGCACGGCGTTGGCGCTGGTGCAGCAGATGTCGGTCTCGGCCTTCACGTCCGCGCTGGTGTTGACATAGGTGACCACCGGGAGGCCCGGGTAGCGCTGCCGGATCAGCCGCACGTCCGCGCCCGTGATCGAGGCCGCCAGCGAGCAGCCGGCGCGCAGGTCGGGGATCAGCACCGTCTTGTCCGGGCTCAGGATCTTCGAGGTCTCGGCCATGAAATGCACGCCGGCCTGGACGATCACCTTCGCCTTTGACCGCGCCGCCTCCTTGGCCAGGCCCAGGCTGTCTCCGACATAGTCGCCGACGCCGTGGAAGATTTCCGGCGTCATGTAGTTGTGGGCCAGGATGACCGCGTCGCGCGTCTTCTTCAGCGCATTGATCTCGCTGATCAGCGCGGCCTGCGCCGGCCATTCCAGCGGGGTGACGTGATCCTTGACCTTGGCCCACACGGGGGCGGTCTCCCGCGCCAGTTCCCTTGACAGCCCGAACGTCCCGTCAGCCATTTCGCATCCCTTTTGCTCGATTTGAGCAAATCAGAGGCCTGAAGAACGGCGACCGATCCGCCGGACCGTCGCCGACTTATGCTCACTTTCAGCATAAGCAGGGACAATCTAGGCGGATGGTCGGGGAAATCAAGAGGTCAGGCGACGGAAACGCCCTCGTGGTTCAGCAGCCAGCGCTTTCGCTCCAGTCCGCCGGCATAGCCGGTCAGCGTCCCGTTCGCGCCGATCACGCGGTGACAGGGCACGATGACGGCGATCGGGTTCTGGCCGTTGGCCAGGCCCGCGGCGCGCACCGCCTTCGGCGAGCCGATCGCCGCCGCCAGCTGGCCATAGGTCCGGGTTTCGCCCGCCGGGATGGATCGCAGCGCCGCCCATACGGTGCGCTGGAAGGCCGTGCCGCCGGTCCTGACCGTCAGCCCGTCGAGCGCCGCCAGATCGCCGCCGAACCAGGCCTCGACCGCCCGGCGCACCGCCGGGGGCGCCCGCCCGTCGGTCAGGATCGCGCCGGGGGCGTGGCGGCGCAGCAGCCGCGTCATCCGCGCCTCGTAGTCGGCGAAGTCCAGCGCCCGCACGGCGCCTTCGCCGTCGGTGACCAGCAGCACCTCGCCCACCGGCGTGGCGATCCGGTCCAGGGTCAGGGTCTCAGGCTGCGCGTTTCGCATCGTCTTTCTCCATCGTCTCAAGGTCGGCGCCGCTGATCCCCGCCAGTGCGAGGTGCAGCGCCCCGTAGGCCCGCCACGGGCGCCAGGCTTCGGCGCGGACGGCGAGCGTTTCATCGTTCAATCGGTCATTGGGCGCATCCCGGACCTGATCCGGGCCCCCGTCGTCGATCCAGTCGCCCGGCAGCCGCAGCCCCGGCCGCGCCTCGACCAGGGGCTTCAGCGCCGGATCGGCCGACAGGTCGCGCCCGATCGCGTCCGGATCGGCCGAAAGGTCGAACACCCGCCGCACCCGCGCCAGCACCCCCGGCAGGGCCTTGAGGTCGTCGACCTCGACACAGACCGAGACCCGCCCGGCCTCCGCCGGCTCGACCGTGACCGAGCCCCCGGCGCCGTCGACATCCTTCGTCAGCGGCCGCGACCAGCGCCGCCCCTCGACCGCGTCGCCGCGCGCCGTCAGGGCCGCGAACATGGCGTCCCGGTCATAGGGCGGGCGGTAGGACAGGCTCAGCCGCACCCCGCCCTCGTGCGCCCGCTCGCCGCGCCGCCGCAGGGCCGAGGGCGGGCGGCCGTACAGGGCCTGGAAGGTCTCGTTGAAGCGCCGCACGCTGCCGAAGCCCGAGCCGAGCGCCACCTGGGCCATCGACAGGTCGGTCTGGTGAATCAGCGCCTTGGCCAGCAGCACGCGCCGCGTCTGGGCCACGCTGACCGGAGCCGCGCCCAGGTGCTGGCGGAACAGCCGCCGCAGGTGCCGCTCGCCGACGCCCAGCCGCCCGGCCAGTCCATCGACGTCGCCCTCGTCGAGCGCCCCCGCCTCGATCAGGGCCAGGGCCCGGCTCACCGTGTTGGACGTCCCGCGCCAGGCGCCCATGTCGGGGGCCGTCTCGGGCCGGCAGCGCAGGCAGGCCCGGAAGCCCGCCTCCTCCGCCGCCGCGGCGGAGACCACGAAGACCATGTTCTCCCGCTTCGGCGTCCGCGCCGGACAGACCGGCCGGCAGTAGATGCCCGTGGTCTTGACGCAGCCGAAGAACCGCCCGTCGAACCGCGCGTCGCGCGTCAGCACGGCGCGGTAGCAGGCCTCCTGATCGAGTTCATGTGCGTTTTCCATGGCCGCAAGATGGGGGATGCCGCCCCCGAAGTCTCGCGGTTTTCGGACATTGCTGTGGCGGGCCGCGTCGGGTCGGGAAGGCGGAGCCTTCTGATCGCGGCCAACCTACACGCCGCGCGCCAGCCGTCCCAGACCGGCGAGGATCCTGAACACCAGGCCGAGGGCCGAGAAGGCCAGCACCCAGACCATCACCACCGACAGGGTCGAGGCGATCCCGGCCAGATCGCGTCCGCCGTCGCCCAGCTTCCCGAGCGTGTCGATGTTCAGCATGGTCCAGTCGCCTCCGATCCGCGCCGTCTCCCCGTCGCGCGTCAGGGTGAACCAGTGGCCGGCCTCGAAGATGGCCCAGGTCAGCCACAGGCCGGCCGCGGCGATGACGATCTGGGCCGCGGCGCGCGCCCGGACCGCATACGGGCGGACGAGGCTGGCCAGGTCGACGGCCATCTGGGCGAAGGCGTACAGCAGGATGGGTCCGAACAGGATCGACCAGATCGGCGCGCCGCTGACCACGGCGTCCTGGCCGCGCAGCTCGATCGACACCAGGCCGGGGAAATGCAGCACCCCGATCCACCACAGAACGAACATGCCGACGGCGAGGAAGGAGAACAGATACTCCCCACCCGGCCATGGCTTCGCTCGCGGTTTGGGCATCCAGGACGCCCTGGCCGTCCCGGCGCCCGCCATCGAGGCGCCCCAGGCGGCCGGATCGGCCAGGCCGAAGGCGCCCAGGTCCTTCACCCGCCACTTCGTCATCCACGCCGGCCGGATGCCCTGATGCTCGAAGATGCCGGCGGCCACGGTCGCCACGCCGATCAGGGTCAGACCGGCTCCGAAGAAGCCGTGAAAGGCGTGGGCGATCGCCTGGCCGGCGTCGTCGGCGCCGCTGATCAGCCGGATGAACAGGGTGATCGCATAGACCGCCCCCAGCACCAGCAACCCGGCCTTGACCCCGAACAGCCAGTAGGGAAACAGCTCCGGCCCGACCAGCGAATCCGGCCCCTTGCGATACCGCGCCGCCACGACCAGCGGATGGCCGATCTCGCGCAGGATGGCCTCCTGCTCGTCCTCGCCCAGGGCGCGGCCCAGCTCCTCCTCCTTCGCCTCGAACCGGCTCAGGATCAGGTCGCGCAGTTCGGCGACGATGTCGGCCCGTTCGTCCTGCGGCAACTGCGCGGCGACGGCGTTCAGATAGCGGTCGATCATGTCCATGGCTTTTCCCCTTCAGCCCGGTTTCAGAGAATCTTGTCGAGCGAGGCGTTGATGCCGCGCCATTCGCCGGTCAGGGCGGCCAGCATGGCGACGCCCCCGGGCGACAGGACGTAGAAGCGCTTCTTCCGCTTCTCCTCCTCGCGCCATTCGCTGTTCAGCAACCCCTGGCTCTCCAGCCGGCGCAGCAGCGGATAGAGGGTCGATTCCTCCATCTCCAGCCCGTCGGCGGCCAGGGCCTGACGCAGGGTGTAGCCGTACCGCTCGGTCCTCAGACAGGCGAGCACCGCCAGCACCAGCGACCCGCGCCGCAGCTCCAGTCGCATGCTTTCATAAAGGTCCGGATCGAGGCTCATGCCGCTTCCCTGCATCTCACATAGTGTGTGATGCACAGTGTATGCCGCATACTGTATGAGGGAGTCAAGTCGCGCATTCGGAAGAGGTCATTTCACAGGTGCTTGGCGTTCGGCCCGCTCCGGCGCGGCAGGATCACCGGATTTCGCACGGCTCCGCGCGAAGCGAGCTGGGTACGCCGTGAGCCGCCATGTCGTTCCGGGTGAGCACCCGCCAGGCCCACGGCTCCAGCGTCATCTGCGCATCGGCGGTGATCTGCACCCGGCGATGGTCGGTGAAGTCGCGATAGCCGCCGCAGTGATGCCGGCCCGAGAACGTAACGGTCTGCGGGTCTCCCGACAGGTTCAGGATCACGAACACCTGGTCCCCGTCCTTCTCGCGGAAGAAGCTGAACACCTTCTGCGGGGCGCTGTTGACGACCTGGTGCATGCGCCCGCCCCACTGCCCGTTCTGAAGCGCCCGATTGGCCCGTTTGAGCATGAACAGCCGCTGGTACAGGCGGCCCTGTTCGTCCAGCGCATGGTCCGCCGGCCACTGGATCGGATCCTTCTCGAAGAACTGCAGGCGGCGCGTGTTGCCGACCTCCTGACCGTTGTAGATCAGCGGAATCCCCTCCCCCGTCACCGACAGGACGATGGCCGCCTCGCGCGCCGGCCCGTACTTTTCGTACTCCGTTCCCTCCCAGGCGTTCTGGTCGTGGTTGGAGGTGTAGGTCATCCGCATCGCCTCGCGCGGATAGGCGCTCTCGTTCCACGAATAGAAGCCGAACAGGGCGCCGGTGTCGGCCCGGCCGGCCGCGATGGCCTGCATCGCCTCCTTCCAGGTCCAGGCGTAGGTCGCGTCGAAGGCGGCGTAGTGCATGTCGCGCATCTCCCACTCGGCCAGCATGAAGACAGGCTTGATGGCGTCGAGTTGCGCGCGGGCGGTGTTCCAGAAATCCAGCGGCACGAAGCCGGCGACGTCGGCCCGGTAGCCGTCCACCCCGACCTCGCGCACCCAGTACATCAGCGCCTCGGTCATATACTGCCGAAGCCCGGGGTGGGCGTAGTTGAGGTTGATGATGTCGGACCAGTCCCACCAGGGCGTGGGCCGGAAATTTCCGTCCAGGTCGCGCTCGTACCATTCGGGATGCGAGACGGTCAGCGGATTGTCCCAGGCGGTGTGATTGGCGACCCAGTCGAGGATCACGTGCATCCCCTCGGCATGGGCCGCGTCGACGAAGGCCTTCAGATCCTCCTTCGTCCCGAACTCGGGGTTCACCGCGAAATAGTCGCGCACCGAATAGGGGCTGCCCAGCGTCCCCTTGCGGTTCAGCTCACCGATCGGATGGATGGGCATCAGCCAGATGATGTCCACGCCGAGGGATTTCAGCCGGGGCAACTGGGCCTGGGCCGCGCGGAAGGTGCCTTCCGGCGTGAACTGGCGCGTGTTGAGCTGGTAGAGGACCGCGTTCCGGGACCATTCGGGATGGGTCAGGCTGACCAGCGGCCGGGGCGCATAGATGGGGTCCGCCAAGGCGTCGGGGACCGGGGTCTGCGCCTGCGCCGGAGCCCATGACGCCAGCGCCATCGCGCCGATCAGAACCGCCCACCACCGCATCCCGGCCTCCCAGCCTGTCCGTTGCAAACACTGGGCGACGGCAAAGGGTTTGCGTCAAGCGCGCGCTCAGGCCGCCTTCTTCTTCGCGGCCGTCTTCCTCGCCGGAGCCGCCTTCTTCGCCGCCGCCTTCTTCGCCGGGGCCTTGCCGCCCGCCGACCCCTTCAGGCTGGCCCGCAGCGCCTCCATCAGGTCGATGACATTGGTGTCGTCGGGCTCGGGCGCCTCGACCAGACCCTTGCCACCCCTCTGCTTGGCCTTGATCATCGCCTTCAGGGCGTCGTCGTAGCGGTCCTTGAACTTCGACGGATCGAAGTCCGCATCCTTCTGGCCGATGATGCGGGTGGCGATGTCGACCATGTCCTTGTCGGCCTTCACCGTCGGGATGTCGTCGAAGAAGTCGCCGGCGTCGCGCACCTCCTCGTGCGGCCGCAGGGTGTAGGCGACCAGCCCCTTGCCCCGCACCTCCAGCGCGATCTGCCGTTCGCGGTTGCGCAGCACCAGGCAGCCTATGGCGATCTTGCCGGCCGCCTTCATGGCGTCGCGGATCACGGCGAAGGCCTCGGCCCCCACGCCCTTCTCGGGCACCACATAGAAGGGGTCGTCCCAGTACAGCCGGTCGATGTCGTCCTCGTCGACGAACTGGTTGATGTCGATGGTCCGGGTCGACTCCAGCTTGACCTTGTCGAAGTCGGCGTCGTCGAACAGGACGTATTCGTCCTTGGACACCTCGTAGCCCTTGACCAGGTCGGAGCGCTCGATCGGCCCCGTGTCCGGATCGGTCGGCACCATGCGGATGCGGTTGTTGGTGTCGGGATTGATCAGGTGGAAGCTGACGTGGCTCGCGCTCGAGGTCGCCGTGTAGAGGGCGACCGGACAGGTCACCAGCGACAGCTTCAGATGTCCCTGCCAGGTGGGTCGGGCGGCCATGGTTCAGACTCCGTGTTGCGGGTCCAGAACGCGGGTGAAGAGGAGTCGTTCAGCGGCGAGGATTCCTGCTTCGCGGGTCTGATCCTTCTCCGCTTGAGGGTCGAGGGGGGGACGCCGCCCCAATTCGTCCTTCTCCCCTTGAGGGAGAAGGTGGCCCGAAGGGCCGGATGAGGGGGCTGCGTCCGCGTGCGCGCGGGCGAGAGCAGACGCGGTCCACGGACAGACGGGTGTTTCACCCCTCATCCGTCTCGCTTCGCGAGCCACCTTCTCCCTCAAGGGGAGAAGGAATTCGTGCTGCGACAATTTCATTTCCAGACACAGCAATTTTCGCAACCC
>NZ_JAUYNX010000015.1 GCF_030704825.1 Brevundimonas sp.
CCGTTTCGGCGAAAGACGAACGCTCCGCGCGGCGGGTTTTCCGGAAGCTTGCGTCCGGTGGCGGTCTTATCGCCTTACCGCAGCGCCTCCGGCGGGCAGGCTGTCCCGGCGGAACAGTCCTGGAACGGTCCGAGTATCCCCTCGACCCTGGCTGAAGGCTTTGACAGCCCCCACCCCGCTCCCTCCGCTCCCGCCGCCGCTTCGGTTCGCCGGCCGAGCGAGCCTCCCTTGCGACGGGACCCGCAGAGTCTCGCACGGGCCCCACATGCGGCGCGCAAATGACGCTGCAATTCTTTATTTCCGTGGAAAAACAATGGGCGGATCGCAGAAATTGCTGTGTCTGAAAATGAAATTGTAACAGGGGTTTCCCCTCGCCCCTGCCCTACTCCACCGTCAGCCCACCACCCTCCACCCGCACGAACTGGGCGCGGCCGTGCAGGGGCGCGAACAGGTCCGCCTCGGTGCCGGTCAGGAAGGCCTGGAGGCCGAGGGCCTCTATCTCGTCGAACAGGGCGGCGCGGCGGGCCGTGTCGAGATGGGCGGGGGCTTCGTCGAGCAGGAGGACCGGCGGCGCGGGCTGGTCCGCGAGGCGGGCGACCTGGGCGAGGATCAGATTGAGCACCAACGCCTTCTGTTCGCCCGAGGAGCCCTCGGCGGCGGGGCGGTTCTTGGCGCGGTGCAGGGCGGTCAGGTCGGAGCGGTGGGGGCCGAACAGCGAGCGGCCGGCGGCGGCGTCGCGGGCGCGGGAGCGGGCCAGACCCTCGCGGAGGGCGGCGGCGATGGCCTCGGGGCCGGCGCCGGCTGTGGCCATGGCTTCGGCCTCGCCGGTCAGGCCGAGGTCGGCCTGGGGGAAAGGGCGGTCGTTGCGGGCGTCGATGGCGGCCTGGAGCGTGGTCAGGGCGGCGGCGCGGGCCATGGCGGCCTCGGCTCCGGTCTCGCCCAGCCGGATCTCCAGGGCGTCGAGCCAGAGGGGGTCGGCGGCGCGCCCCTCGGCCCCTTCGGTCAGAAGGCGCAACCGCTCGCGCAGGGCCTTTTCATAGGCCGAAACGGCGGCGGCGTGGGCGGGGTCGGAGGCGAAGACCAGCCGGTCGAGGAATTTCAGCCGCGCGGCGCGGGCGTCGGAGAACAGCCGGTCCTGTTCGGGCGTGGCCCAGACCGGGCGCAGGTGGTCGAGCAGCCGGCCGGGCTGGGCCGTCTCGCCGTCGATGCGAACAATACGCCGGGCGGCGCCCGGGGACTGGACGCCGGTGCCGAGCTTCGTTTCCTCATCCCCGTCGGTGAGCACGGCGGCCACGGCCCAGGCCCGGCCGGTCGCCTCGCCCGGTTCGCGCCGGCCCATCTCGGGCGCGGTCGCGCCGCGCAGGCCGCGCCCGGGGGTGAAGAGGCTGAGGGCCTCGAGCAGATTGGTCTTGCCCGCGCCGTTGGGTCCGTGGAGCACGACGGCCCCCGCCGCGATGGGCAGGGTGGCGCTCGCATAGGAGCGGAAGTCGGTGAGGGTGAGTGCGGTGATCAAGAGAGCGGTCTTAGCGATCACGGTCTTCGGAGGCTATCGCCGTGACCGTTCGGTCAGCCACTCTCGGTATGCCGACGTCGCCAAGCTTCAAGCAGTTCGCACACCTCTTCCGGCGCGCGATCCAGATAGGCCGGAACTTGTCCGTCAGCGCCTGTCAAAGACGTATTGAGCGCCGCCATACCGCGCCGGACCCCTGAAGCCCCCGGTTTCATGTCGTAGGAGACCAGGTCGATACCTTTGACGGTGACGATGAAGAACCGTTCAATGTCTTTCCATGGCACGACGGGCTTTGATCTGGGTCCCCCAACCTCAAAGCCTTCCGGCTTCAGGATCAGCTCAACCGGACGGGAGCGCGACCGGAAGCTGTTAATGCCGACCCACCCGAAAAATGCGATAGCGGCCAAGCCTGCAAAACGAACAAACTCTGGCGAATACCGGGAGGATTCCGGATTGATGACCAGCCAAGCACCAATGGCCACGAACGCGACTGATCCGGGCAGCACCCACTTCGTCTTCGATGCGTCCTGACGCAGGATTAGCGTCTCAGCCAAGCGCTACACCCGCAGCGGCATCAGCACGTACTGCACGCCCGGATCGCCCGGATCGAGGACCAGCGTCGGGCTGGCCGGGTCGGCGAATTTGAAGTGGGCGGTCTCGCCGGTGATCTGGCCGGCGACGTCGAGCAGGTAGCGGGCGTTGAAGCCGATCTCGAAGGGCTCTTCGGAATAGCCGATCTCGACCTCCTCGACCCCCTGCCCGGCCTCCATGTTGCGCACCGTCAGGGTGACGCGGTCGAGGTCGAAGGCCAGCTTCACCGAGCGGCTCTTCTCGGCCGAGATGGTGGCGACGCGGTCGACGGCCTGGGCGAACAGGGCGTTGTCGATGTCGGCCTGTTTGTCGTTCCCCTTGGGGATGACGCGCATGTAGTCGGGGAAGGCGCCGTCGATGACCTTGGAGGTCAGGCTGGCCTGGCCGAATTCGAAGCGGATCTTCTGCGGCGAGACCATGACCTCGACCGGGCCGGAGCCGTCGTCGAGCAGGCGGCGGACCTGGTCGATGGTCTTGCGCGGGACGATGACGCCGGGACCGCCGGCGGCCCCCTCGGGGGCCGGGGTCTCGGCCAGGGCCAGGCGGTGGCCGTCGGTGGCCACGGCGCGCAGCAGGGGAATGCCGGCCTCGGCCACGGTGTGGAGATACAGGCCGTTCAGATAGTAGCGGGTCTCCTCGGTCGAGACGGCGAAGCGGGTCTTGTCGATCAGCCGGGCCAGGTCTTCCTTGGGCAGGGTGAAGCGGGCGCCCGAGGTGTCGGTCGACATGACCGGGAAGTCGCCGGCCGGCAGGACCGGCAGGTTGAATTTGGAGCGGCCGGCCTGGACCACCAGACGGGGGTCGTCGCCATTGTAGCTGAGCGAGACCTCGGCGCCGTCGGGCAGTTTGCGCACGATTTCGTAGAGGGTGTGGGCGGGGGCGGTGATCTGGCCCTCGACGTTCACCTGGGCCTCGGCCTCGTCGACCATCTCCATGTCGAGGTCGGTGGCGGCGAAGCTGAGCTTGTCGCGTCCGGCGCTGAGCAGGACGTTGGACAGGATCGGAATGGTGTTGCGGCGCTCGACGACGCTCTGCACGTGGCCGAGGGCCTTGAGGAGGGCGGATCGTTCGATGGTCAGCTGCATGTCGTCTCGGCCCAGGGTGCGGCGACTCACAAGCGCCACAGCGAATAGAGGGCCTTGGACACTAGCGGATTGGCGGGCGGGGGCAAGGAAGGGGGTAGGGCTTAGGGCTTGGGTCTCAGGAAGAGCGGCAGGCGCATGGGGATAATCGTGTGGATCAGGTCCAATCCCCCGCCGCCCCAAGCCCTAAGCCCTACTCACTAACCCCGGAGCTTCCGCGTCAGCGTCTCGACATCGCGGGCGATCTGGTCGTCCAGCGCCATCAGCTCCTCGATCTTGCGCACGCCGTGCAGGACGGTGGTGTGGTCGCGCCCGCCGAAGCGGCGGCCGATGTCGGGGTAGGAGCGGGTCGTGTGCTGCTTGCACAGCCACATGGCGATCTGGCGCGGACGGGCGACGGCGCGGGTGCGGCGCTCGGAGAGCAGGTCGGCCTGTTTGAGGCTGAAGTGGTCGGCGACGGTCTTCTGGATCTCGTCGACGGTGATGCGGCGCTCGGGCCCGCCGCGCAGGGCCGAGCCGAGCAGGGCCTGGGTCTCGTCGACGCTGAGCGACGACAGGCGGGCGCCGGCGACGGCGGCCAGGGTGTTCACGGCGCCTTCCAGTTCGCGCATCGAGCCCGGCGTGCGGTCGACCAGATGCTCCAGCACCTCGGGCATGGCCTCGCCGGAGACGACGCCGAGGCGGGCCAGGGTCTCGATGCGGTTGCGGGCCACGGCCAGCTTCAGGGCGCGGTCGGCGGGCTCGACCGGGCAGGTCAGGCCCGAGGCCAGGTGGCTGCGCAGCCGCGGCTCGACCTCGCTCAGGGCCATGGGCGGGCGGTCGGCCGAGAGGACGATCTTCTTGCCGTCCTCGATCAGGGCCGTCAGCGTCGAGAGCAGCTCCTCCTGGGTCGAGGTCTTGCCGCCGACGAACTGGACGTCGTCGATCAGCAACATGTCGGCCGAGCGCAGGCTGTCCTTGAAGGCGGCGGTCGAGCGGTCCTGCATGGCGCGGACGAAGGTCGACAGGAAGCGTTCGGCGGTCAGATAGACCACCCTCGCGTCCGGTCGGAGCCGCTGGGCCTCCCAGGCGATGGCGTTGAGCAGGTGGGTCTTGCCGTAGCCGTAGGGGCCGCAGAAGAAGATCGGGTTGAAATGGCCGTCGGCCCAGGCGGCGGCCTGGCGGGCGATGGCCAGGGCGAAGGCGTTGCCCTGGCCTTCCACGAAGCTGTCGAAGGTCAGCCGCTCCTGCAGGCCGGCGGCGCGCACGGCGCGGGCGCCGTCGGCGACCGGGCCGACGGTGGCCATCGGAATGGGCTGGACGAGCGGCGTGACCGTCGCGCCCTCGGCCCGGCCGGCGGCGACCTGGGAGGCGGGGGCGACGGAGCCCATCTCGGCGCGGCAACGCACGTCGAGGCGGCGCGACAGGCCGTCGAGGCCCAGCCACAGCTCGTTCATGCGCCGCAGGGCGTTCTTGCGCACCCAGTCACGGGCATAGGCGGTCGGGGTGACGAGGATCAGTTGGCCGGCGCCGTCGGCGCGCACCGCGGAAGGGGCGATGTAGGAACTGAACGGTCCCTCGCCGATCTCGCTGCGCAGGCGGCCGGCCGCCTCGGTCCAGATGCGATCCGGATCCGTCATCCCCGCCATACGCGCGCTCCCCGTCATCACAAGCCACCCTTGAAAACCCATCACGTGACGCGCTTCGGAGATGCCTGGAACCGGGACGACTTCTCCTGTCCCGCGTGGCTGGAGAGCCGCGCGGGCGGGGTCGTACTCTTGAACAGGCGTCTCACGCCGACACGAAAACAGGTTCCGCGCCGTCTTCATCCGTGTGGGGATGGAAGTGCGTCAGCGCCCCAAACTTACGCCCGGCGAGGGGGGCGTCAACGCTGATTCGCGACTCGATTTGCAGTTAAAATTGTTGACTCCGCTAAAGCCAAACACAGTCAATGAAAAACCGCATTTCGCCACAGAAGCGAGCGCAGATCGCCGTGACAGCGGTTACCGGCGCACGTGCAAACGGCGAGGGAGCCTGCGCGCCCTCGCCGTTGGAATCGCTTGGATTTACCATGACAGCCCTGTGAAAGGCCGTCCGGGACCCGAAAAATCAGGCGGCCGACATCTTCTTCAATTGGGCGGCCAGGCGGCCCACTTTTCGCGAACCGGTGTTCTTGTGAACCACGCCCTTGGAGACGGCGCGCATCAGCTCGGACTGGGCCTCGACGAAGGCGGTCCTGGCCGCGCCGGCGTCGCCGCCCGTGACGGCTTCCTGGAACTTGCGCAGGAAGGTGCGGACGCGCGTGCGGCGCGCCTTGTTCACTTCGGTGCGGGCGGCGATCTTGCGGATCGCTTTCTTGGCGCCGGGATTGTTGGCCATCAGTCAAACCTTACGAACGGAAACGCCGCGGAGCAGGGTCCACGGCGGGGAAATCTCGAAGAGCGCGCGGCTATAGCGGAAAGGGCCGGGCGGTTCAAGGCGAGTCTCATCGCCCCGTGAACACGGGCTTCCGCTTCCCGACGAAGGCCGCCATCCCCTCCTTCTGGTCCTCGAAGGCGAAGAGGCTGTGGAACAGGCGGCGTTCGAACTGGACGCCCTGGGTCAGGGTGGTCTCGAGCGCGGCGTTGACCATCTCCTTGTTGGCCATGACGGCCAGCGGGCTTTGCGAGGCGATCCTCGCGGCGATCTTGCGGACCTCGTCCAGCAGGGTCTCGTGCGGGACGACGCGCGAGGCCAGACCCGCGCGCTCGGCCTCGGCCGCGTCCATCATCCGGGCGGTCAGGACCATGTCCATGGCCTTGGACTTGCCGACCAGACGCGTCAGGCGCTGGGAGCCGCCGATGCCGGGGGCGACGCCGAGGTTGATCTCGGGCTGGCCGAATTTGGCTTTCTCGCTGGCGACGATGAAGTCGCACAGCATGGCCAGTTCGCAGCCGCCGCCCAGGGCGAAGCCGTTGACCGCGGCGATGACCGGCTTGCGGAAGCGGACGATGCGGTCGTGGCCGAGGGCGAAGAAATTGGCCTTGTACATGTCGGCGTAGGACTGGTCCGACATCTCCTTGATGTCCGCGCCGGCGGCGAAGGCCTTGTCGCCCGAGCCCGTCAGGATCAGGCAGCGCACGCCGTCGTCATGCTCGACCGCGTCGAGGAAGGCGGCCAGGTCCCTGAACAGCTGCGAGTTCAGGGCGTTCAGCGCCTCGGGCCGGTTCAGGGTGACCACCGCATAGCCGTCGGCGTGGCGTTCGATGAGCAGGGTGGAATAGCTGTCGGTCATGGGGGCGCTCCGCGTTCGGGGGACTGTCTATCCGTCCCGGCCGCGCGGCGGAAGATCAGCGCCGCGGGATCAGGGCCAGGGTGAAGGCGGCGCGGACCAGTTCGGCGATCACCACCATGGCCAGAAGGACGTTGGCGGCGATGACGGGCGCGTCAGGGGTCGTGCCGATGAGGCTCCAGCCGAACAGGGCGGGCGCGGCCAGCAGTCCCGCCAGCACCAGGATCATGGCGATCAGCAGCATCAGGGCGACGTGGCTGGCCCGCAAGGCGGCGTCCAGCGTCGGGCCGTCGTCGAGCGCGCGGGCGCGGCGGCGGAACAGCCAGGCGATCAGACCGGTGGCCGTCGCCTCCAGCGCCATGACCAGCCCCAGCGCGCCCAGGAACCAGAACGCCAGTCCGCCCGTGTCGCCGCGCCGGAGGGCCTGGACGACATGGACGAAATAGGCGCCCCAGACGACGACGCCGACGATCAGGCTGACCCAGAGGTGGGTCTTGCGATGGGTCATGCGCCGCTCCTCGTCTCTTTCAGCCCGACCATCTCCGCCAGCTTGAGGACGGTGTTCCAGTTGCGGCCGGTGCCCATGCCCAGCATGCGCGGCGCAGCCTTTTTGAAGATGGCGGACTCGCCCTGTCCGTCGGGGAACCAGAACCAGAGGACGCCGTCGGCGGCCTCGACGCGCTCGCCGCCCTCGGCGAGGGCCCGGACGGCCTCCAGCGCGCCGTCCTTGATCCCGTCCTTCATGACCATGGCCAGGACCCTGGCGGGATGGGCGGCGGCCTCCCGCGGGAAGGGATTGGCGGCGACCATTTTCGCCCACTGATCGGGCGTGCGGACCATGGCCGCGACCCTGAGGCCGAAGGTCTTCTCCATGGCGGCCTCGATCTCGTGTTCGAGGGTCTCCGTCGCCTTGCCGCTTTCGACGACCAGATTGCCGCTGGCCGCGAGGGTGCGCGGGTTCTTCAGGCCCATCGCTTCGGCCATGGCGCGCAGCTCGGCGACCGGCGCCCGGACGCCGCCGGTGTTCATGCCGCGAAACAGGATGATGCGGTAGGTCATGGAGCTTCCATCCCGTCGAGCACGGCGGTGATCTTCGTCACCGTATTCCAGTTGCGGTTGGTTCCGACGGCGCCCAGCGCCTTCAGGCCGAAGCCGGAGGGCAGTTTCGAAGCGTTCGGATCGGCGCCGCCGAACCACATATAGATGTCGCCGG
Organism: Brevundimonas sp.; assembly: GCF_030704825.1. Taxonomy (GTDB): domain Bacteria; phylum Pseudomonadota; class Alphaproteobacteria; order Caulobacterales; family Caulobacteraceae; genus Brevundimonas. The sequence continues at coordinate 7,647 of NZ_JAUYNX010000015.1, forward strand.
TCCGGGTGCGCACCACCTCTTCCTCGGCCGATGCGCGGCGGCGCAGCTGATCGAGGCCTTGGTCGGGCAGCGGGTCGCGCATGGCCCAGACGAGGACGCGAGCGGGCGAGGTCGTGGTGCGGTCCGGAAAGGGATTGGCCTTCAGCAGGGCGCGCCATTCGGCGGCGGTCTTGACGACGATCTCGGTCGGCCTGCCGTAGAGGCGAGCGCAGGCGGCCTCGAGGTCCCGCTCCAGCGTGGCCGGGGCCTTGCGCGAGCGGAACAGGAGATTGCCGGTGGCGCCGACCGAGCGGACGTCGGTCGCCCCGGCCGCCCCGGCCAGCCCCCGCGCCTCCTCGCCCTTCACCCGGCGGCCGTCGATCACGATGCTGCGCATGAGGGCGATGCGGATCGGCATGGTCAGCGTTTCTGGCAGGACGGGCACCAGAAGGTCGAGCGGCCCGCCTGGACGAGGCGCTTGACCACGCCGGAGCAGCCGGCGCCGAGGCACGGCTTGCCCTCGCGGCCGTAGACGTCGAAGCGGTGCTGGAAATAGCCCTGGCCGCCGTCGGCGTTGGCGAAGTCCTTCAGGGTCGAGCCGCCGGCGAGGATGGCCTCGTTCAGCACGTCGCGGACCACGGCGGCGAGGGTTTCGAGGCGCGGCCTGGAGACCTTGCCCGCGGCGACCAGCGGCGAGATGCAGGCTCGATACAGGGCCTCGCAGACATAGATGTTGCCGAGGCCGGCGACGATGCGCTGGTCCAGCAGGCTGACCTTGATGTTCTGCCTCTTGCCGCCCAAGGCCTCGGCCAGATGGGCGCCCGAAAAGCCGTTGCCGAGCGGCTCGGGGCCGAGGTCGGCGAACCAGGGGTGCGCCTCGACCGCCCCCGTCGGGATCAGCCCCATGAAGCCGAAGCGGCGGGCATCGGCGAAACCGATGCGGCGGGTGGCGTCGCCCTTCGTGGCGCAGAGGCTGAGGTGTTCGTGCTTGCCGGCGACGGGCGCGGGCTCCTCGAACTCGCCCAGCGGTTCGCCGTCGAGGGTGAAGCGGCCGGTCATGCCCAGATGGCTGACCCAGGTCTCGCCGGTCGAGAGCGGCATCAGCAGATATTTGGCGCGACGGTCGATGCGCTCGACCACGGCGCCCTCCAGCCGCGCCGGGAAGCGATCCGGAAACGGGAAGCGCAGGTCGGGCCGGTTCTGGCGTACGCGGGTGAGGCGGGCGCCGGAGAGGACGGGCTCCAGTCCGCGACGGACGGTTTCGACCTCGGGGAGTTCGGGCATGAAGTCTGGATAACCCTTCTCCCCTTGCGGGAGAAGGTGGCAGCCGAAGGCTGACGGATGAGGGGTTTCGCAGGCCGGGGTGACTGGCGATTCCCGGCCGGCGCTGATGTCCCGCCGCTGGTGCGACCCCTCATCCGACCCGCTTCGCGGGCCACCTTCTCCCGCAAGGGGAGAAGGAAACTGGACCGGGCTTCCGTTTCCGGCTTACCTCCGCGCAACGAGGGAGAGGGTCGCAATGACGGACACTGCTGCAAAGGCGCCGACGGGCGTGGTCAAGCGCATCGAACTGACGCTGCGCGCGCTGTTTCTGGGCTGCATCCTGGCGGTGATCTTCACCGCCGCGAACACCTATCTGGGGCTGAAGGTCGGGCTGACCTTCGCCTCGGCCATTCCTGCGGCGGTCATCTCCATGGCCATCCTGCGGATGTTCAGGGACTCGACCATCTGGGAGAACATGACGGTCCAGACGGTGGCTTCGGTCGGCGGGGCCATGAGCTCGATCATCTTCGTCCTGCCGGGCCTGGTCATGGTCGGCTGGTGGCTGGAGTTTCCGTTCTGGGAGTCGGTGCTGATCTGCGTCTTCGGCGGCGTGCTGGGGGTGACCTTCTCCATCCCGCTGCGCCGGGCCCTCGTGGTCGAGGCCGGCCTGCCCTATCCCGAGGGCGTGGCGGCGGCCGAGGTGCTGACCGTCGGATCGCGCGGGGCCGAACAGACCGAGAGCGCGGTGCGCGAGAACGCCTCCGGCCTGTGGGTCGTCATCACCGGCGCGATCGTGTCCGCCGGCTACGCCCTGCTGGTCGCCGGGCGGGTGTTCGCGGGCGAGACGGCGCGGTTTATCAAGCTGCCGGCCGCGCTGGGCGGCGGCGCGACCGGCATCGGCTTCGGCATGCAGTTCGCCCTGCTCGGCGCGGGCCATCTGATCGGCCTGAGCGTGGGCCTGGCCCAGCTGTTCGGCCTGATCCTGGCCTGGTGCGTCGCCGTGCCGATCCTGACCTCGCCCGACACCATCGCCTGGCTGACCGCGAACGGCATTCCGTCGATCGCCACGACTTTGGAGCCGGGCGCCGGCGCCGAGGAGTTGGCCGGAACCGTCTGGAGCCGCGAGGTCCGGTTCATGGGGGCCGGCGTCATCGGCGTGGCCGCCATCTGGACCCTGATCAAACTGGCGGGGCCGCTGGTCGGCGGCCTGACCTCGGCCCTGGCCGCCAACCGCCGCCGCCGGAGCGGCGAGGTGCTGGAGCGGACCGAGCAGGACATTCCGATCAACATCGTCGCCGGCCTCTCGGTCGCCTGCCTGATCGGCATCGGCTTCATCCTGGCCTGGTTCGCCCAGGGCAATCCGACCCTCGCGGGCTCGACCGCCCTGCTGGTCGGCGGCGGCCTGATCTATGTCGTCTTCATCGGTTTCGCGGTGGCCGCCATCTGCGGCTACATGGCCGGGCTGATCGGTTCGTCGAACAGCCCGGTGTCGGGCGTGGGCATCCTGGCCGTCGTCATCGCCTCGGTGCTGATGCTGGGCGTGCTGGCCCTGGCCGGGCTGCCCGCCGATCCGTCGGTGGTGGCCTTCGCCCTGATCGTGACCGCCGTCGTCTTCGCCGTGGCCGTGATCGCCAACGACAACCTGCAGGATCTCAAGACCGGCCAGCTGGTCCAGGCCACGCCGTGGCGGCAGCAGACGGCCCTGATCGTCGGCGTCATCGCCGGCGCCATCGTCATCCCGCTGATCCTCAATCTCCTGAACAAGGCCTTCGGCTTCGAGGGCGGACCCGTCGGCATCGCCGACGCGCCGCTGGCGGCGCCCCAGGCGACGCTGATCTCGGCCCTGGCGCGCGGCGTCATCGGCGGCGACCTGCGCTGGGACCTGATCGGCCTGGGCGCGGTCATCGGCGTGATCATCATCCTGCTGGACGTGGCGCTGAACCGCGCCACCAAGGGGAAGATGAAACTGCCCCCCCTGGCCGTGGGCATCGGCTTCTACCTGCCCGCCGCCGTGACCACCATGCTGGTGGTCGGTGCGGTGTGCGGCTGGGTCTACGACAAGGCGATCAAGGGGACCCGGTTCGCCGACGTCGGCCGCCGGATGGGCGTGCTGCTGGCGTCCGGCCTGATCGTCGGCGAGAGCCTGTTCCTGGTCATGACCGCCGGGGTGATCGTCTGGACCGGCGACGACGCGCCGTTCGCCATGCTGCCGGAGGGCTCGACCTGGCCGGCGATGCTGGCGGGGCTCGGGGTGTTCGCGGCGCTAACCTTCCTCCTCTACGCCTGGGTGCGGGGCCGTTCGGCGAGGGTCTGAGCGCGACAAGGCCATGAAGGGAGCGAACGAGTGAGCCGCCACGTGGGTAGGGCCCGGCGTTTGGCGGTAGGTCGCAAGGGTATGCGTCCTTCGCATTTTTCAGTGACCAAACTCGGCGAGGAGATGGCCAAGGAGACTCCGGCGACGGCTCCCCCACACGCGCCTCAAACCTCCTGGCTTCGCCATTGGCCTTGGGAACGCATCTTCCTTTTTGCACAGGCTGTCACTTCGCTGGTCTCGGTTGCCGTTGCCTTATTTGCGATTTCCGCAACCCTGAATGTCACGAGGGCCAATGACGAAGCCGAGTCCGCAAGACATGAAGCACTTGAGGACAGGCAAAATGCCGCCATGGCGCGTGCAGAAGCCCATGCGGCCAACCGCGAAATGGCGGCGCTCGACCGAGAGCGCGACATGGCGGAAAGCCACCTTGCAATGGTGCAGGCCGATTTATCTACTCGGCTGCATGACCTTTCATTGGCGCGAAGTGATCTCGCCGAGGCCCAGCAGGAGAGCCACCGCCTGGAACTAGCGGGAGCTGTTGCGGAGCGTCAACTGGACGAAACTCGTCAAGCGAGGCAACTGGCGGAGCAAGAAATCGAGACGGCACAGCTATCGATGGCTGTCGTACGGATTTTAGAAAGCCAAAGGCTGGAGGTCGATGGCTATGACTCGTCTTATTCGCTTCTCCAAGGGAACCTTACTTCCAGTCAGGCACCTATTGATTCTCGCAGATACGAGATCTTCAACCAAGAAATAGTTGACCCGCGTTTCTGCCAGCTCCCGGGAGGAGGCACCGTTGTAGCAAGAACCTTGGCAGGCCTCCAGGACGTTCGAGAAGATCCGTTTATGCAGGCACTTTGCCAAGGACTATCCAAACCAACATTTGGCATGACGTTGGATGTCTGGGCACTGAATCAGATGGGAGTACCGGTATCTAGGCCGTACGTGTGGATGAATCATGGATCTTCATACTCGATCGGTGTGTTACCATACAGCTTAGATGGCTTGCCTTATTCGGATATACAGATACGCTCATTCTGGGGGGAGCTTGAGACTCAACTTCTAGTTGGATTTTATGATAGGACCGACTCTTTAACTACTGATCGGCCCCCGTTCTCTTCCCGTACTGTTGAGATGATAAACAATTTTCACGAGAGTTGGGGGTCGTTTTCACAACGCCTTACTTCGGACGAGTACGACCAAGCGCTCCAACGGTTGGCGGAGAATCCTTCTGCGCCATGGCAAGTTTTACAGATCGAACGACCGACAGTCCCTTCGAGTGGAGACGAGCGAGTAGACGCTCTGATGGAACGTATTATTGAGCGTGACGCCCCGCCGAGGCTACAGCCCGTACCGGAGGCCGGTGTCGACTTGATACATAGCGGGTTTCTTCCTTTCACTTCACGTTTTGACAGCGCCCTCATCTGCGCGGCAGCTTGGCATGCCGAGCTTCAGGGACTGATTGAACGCAGAGACCGGGTCACAATCTGCACCAGCGTTCTGTATTCGCGCGGTCGCTAAGCGGCACTTTTCGCGGCCTCCAGATTACTACAGTCTCTCTGGCCTTTCGTGGCTTAGGGCTGTAAGAGGCGCGCGCTCCCCGCACCGTCGCCTGAACCCAGCGGCCGCCCCAACGTTTCGCCCGGGCCGGCCGCCTTGCACGTCTGATAGTCAAATGAATCTGCGCAACGTCGCCATCATCGCCCACGTCGACCACGGCAAGACCACGCTGGTGGACCAGCTTCTGGCCCAGTCGGGCGTGTTCCGGGCCAATGAGGCCCACGCCGAACGGGCCATGGACTCCAACGACCAGGAGCGCGAGCGCGGCATCACCATCCTGGCCAAATGCACCTCCGTGCTGTGGAACGGCAAGGCGGGCGAGACCCGGATCAACATCATCGACACCCCCGGCCACGCCGACTTCGGCGGCGAGGTCGAGCGCATCCTGGGCATGGTGGACGGCTGCGTCCTGCTGGTCGACGCCGAGGAAGGCGTCATGCCGCAAACGAAATTCGTGCTGACCAAGGCGCTGAAGATGGGCCTGCGTCCGATCCTGTGCATCAACAAGGTCGACCGCGCCCATGCCGATCCGGACAAGGTCCACAACGCCGCCTTCGACCTGTTCGCCGCCATCGGCGCGACCGACGAACAGCTGGACTTCCCGCACATCTACGCCTCGGGCCGGGCCGGCTGGGCGACGCTGGACCTGAACCAGCCGAGCGACAACCTGGGCCCGCTGTTCGACCTGATCGTCGACCATGTGCCGGCGCCGAAACAGGTCGAGGCCAAGGACAAGCCGTTCCAGATCCTGAACGTGCTGATCGAGAGCGACCCCTTCCTGGGCCGTCTGCTGACCGGCCGGATCGAGAGCGGCAAGGCCGCCCCGGGCATGGCCATCAAGGCCCTGTCGCGCGACGGCAAGACCATCGAACAGGGCCGGATCACCAAGGTGCTGGCCTTCCGCGGCCTGAAGCGCCAGCCGGTGGACGAGGCCGAGGCGGGCGACATCGTCGCCATCGCCGGCATGTCCAAGGCCACGGTGGCCGACACCCTGTGCGCGCTTGAGGTCACCGAGGCGCTTCCGGCGCAACCGATCGATCCGCCGACCATCTCCATGACCGTCTCGGTCAACGACAGCCCGCTGGCCGGCCGCGAGGGCGACAAGGTCCAGTCGCGCGTGATCCGCGACCGCCTGCTGAAGGAGGCCGAGGCCAACGTCGCCATCCGCGTCACCGAGACCGGCGGCAAGGACGCCTTCGAGGTCGCCGGCCGCGGCGAACTGCAGCTGGGCGTGCTGATCGAGAACATGCGCCGCGAAGGCTTCGAGCTGTCCATCTCGCGTCCGCGCGTGGTCTATCAGATCGGCGAGAACGGCGAGCGGCTGGAGCCGATCGAGGACGTCGTCATCGACGTGGACGACGAATACACCGGCGTGGTCATCGAGAAGCTGTCGGCCCGCAAGGCCGAGCTGAAGGACATGGGCCCGTCGGGCGCCGGCAAGACGCGCCTGACGCTGAAGTCGCCGTCGCGCTCGCTGATCGGCTACCAGGGCGAGTTCCTGACCGACACGCGCGGCTCCGGCGTGCTGAACCGGGTGTTCAGCCACTATGAGCCGCACAAGGGCGCCATCGAGGGCCGTCTGAAGGGCGTGCTGGTCTCGAACGGCGACGGCGAGACCGCCGCCTTCGCCCTGTGGAACCTCGAGGAGCGCGGCGTCATGTTCGTCGGCGCCGGCGAGAAGACCTACCAGGGCATGATCATCGGCGAGAACGCGCGCTGGGACGATCTGGACGTCAACCCGATGAAGGCCAAGGCGCTGAACAACATCCGCGCCTCGGGCAAGGACGAGGCCGTGCGCCTGACGCCGCCCCGCCGGCCGTCGCTGGAACAGGCCATCGCCTATATCGAGGAGGACGAACTGGTCGAGGTGACGCCGAAGTCGATCCGGCTGCGCAAGCAGACCCTGAACCCCTCGTTCCGCAAGAAGCGGGTGCGCGAGGACGCATAGGGGCGCTCGGCGAGCGGAAATCGGCCAATCGCGGCAAGGCCAAGGTCATTTCGGGGCGCCTGAAACAAACCGTCACCTGTCGTGTTAGCCAGTCGGTGCGAGCCCTCCCCGCTCGCTTAGACAAGGCAGACATCATGCGAAAGACCGCGCTCCTCACTGGCGTCGCCGGCCTGCTCCTCATGACCGCTCCCGCGTTCGCCCAGGACGGCACGGCCCCGCAAACCCCGCCGGCCCCGGCCGAAGCGGCTCCGCCGGCCGCTGAACAACCCCGGAGTCTGACCCTCCAGCCCGGTTCCGACGTCAAGGGCTCGGACGGCACGGTGCTCGGGCAGCTGGAAGGCGCCCGCAATACGCCGACCGGCCAGGAACTGACCGTGCGCGGCGCCGACGGCCAGCTGCGCGGCGTCCCCGTCGCCGAAGGCGTGCGCCAGGAGGGAACCGGCGTCGCGGTGGGCTGGACCAGCGCCCAGTTCGCCTCGGCCCCCTCGATCAGCGATACGGCTGAAGACGTCGCCGAGCCGGCCGCGCCGCCGATGCCCGAGGAGTCGACCCCGCCGGACGCGGCGACGCCCGCGACTCCGGCGACGCCCGCCACCCCCGCCGTCCCGGCGGAACCGGGTGAATTCCCGGCCAAGCCCGCCGAACCGGCGGACCCGGCCAAGCCGGCTCAACCCGCCAGCCCGGCTCCGGGCGAGGGCGAAGAGGCCCCGCCGCCGACGGAGCCCGAGGCCTGACCGACCTGAGGCCGCAAGACCACAAGAAAAGGGCGGCTCCATCGCGGAGCCGCCCTTCGCTTTTCGGGATCGAGGCGGCGATCAGCCGCGTCGCTTCACCAGCCCCACCAGGAACAGCAGAAGCACGGCGCCGCCCACGGCCACCAGGAGGGTGATCAGGTTGAAGCCGCCGACCGGCACGCCCAGCAGGTTCGAGGCGATGAAGCCGCCGAGCAGGGCGCCGACCACGCCGACGATCAGGTTGGTCAGCAGGCCGTGGTTGCGGCCCATGATCTGTTCGGCCAGCCAGCCGGCCACGATGCCGATGACGATCCAGCCAATAATTCCCAAGCCCATTTGGTTCTCCTTCCAAGCCCAATGCTCTGTCGCGGTAAATGCGCGGCCGCGGGAACGGTTGCTAAGCTTGCGGAAGAACGGCGCTCGCCGACTCTCCCCCGTCACGCGAGCCCGGCATGGTGCTTGCCGCGTGGAGGGCGAGCCGTCCCGCTTCGGGACAGCCTGCCAAACGGGGAAAATGGGCCATGGCCACCGATATCGACCTTCACCTGGGACGCCGCCTGCGTCGCCGCCGGCGACTGCTCGGCCTGACGCAGCAGCAACTGGCCACCCAGGTCGGCATCCGCTTCCAGCAGATCCAGAAGTACGAATGCGGCGCCAACCGCATCTCGGCCGCGCGCCTGTGGCAGTTGTCCGAGGCCCTGGAATCGCCGGTCAGCTATTTCTACGACGGCCTGGAAGAAGCCATCGAACGCAAGGAGGCGGCCAACCAGGGCGGCGAGATGTTTTCCCGCAAAGAAACCCTCGACCTGATCCAGGCCTACTACCAGCTCGACGAGAAGCCGCGCCGGCGCCTGCTGGACCTGGCCAAGTCGCTGCACGCCGAGGGCGACGCCGCCTGAAGGCGGTGAGATTGGCGGGTGGCGAGTGGCGAGTGATCGCGACTGCACCCGCCATCTCGCGGCGGACGCGGCTGATTTGTGATGCGACGGTTGACTCGCCACCCGCCACTCGCCACTCGCCACTCCATGACCGAGTACGAACTGTTCGCCGTTGAACTGGCCCGCGAGGCCGCGCGCGTCTCCCTGCCGTATTTCCGCGGCGCTTGCGAGGAGACGGACAAGGGCGGTCCGGGCGCCTTCGATCCGGTCACCCAGGCCGATCGCGAGGCCGAGGCGGCGATCCGCCGGCTGATCGCGTCCCGCTATCCCGACCACGGGGTGATCGGCGAGGAGTATGGCGAGGATCGCCCGGACGCCGACCGGGTCTGGATTCTCGACCCCATCGACGGCACGCGGGCCTTCATCGCCGGCCTGCCCCTGTGGACCAATCTGATCGCCTTGCGAAGCGAAGGCCGCCCGACCGTCGGGATCATCGGCCAGCCGTATCTCGACGAAGTCTTCCTCGGCGGTCCGTCGGGCGCGCGCCTGTTGAAGGGCGGGGCGACGACGCCGTTGGCCGTCCGCCCCTGTCCGCGCCTGACCGAGGCCCTGATCGCCACCACCGACCCGGACCTGTTCACGGGCGCGGAGCTGGGAGCATGGACCCAGGTTCGCGCCGCCGCCCGGCTGGCCCGACTGGGCTGCGACGCCTACGCCTACGCCATGCTGGCGGCGGGCCGCGTCGATCTGGTGGCCGAGAGCGGGCTGAAGGTCTGGGACTGGTCGGCCCTGGTTCCCGTCATCGAGGCGGCGGGCGGCGCGGTCAGCAACTGGCGCGGCGAGGCGCCGGACGGAAGCGGACAGATCCTGGCCGTGGGGGATGTCGGCATCCGGGACCAGGCCCTGGTCACCCTGAGAAGAGCGGCGATCTAAAATCCGCTCATTCTATGGTTCAGGCCGCCTCGGTCGGTTCGCCGGCGGGCTCCGGAGCCGGGATCGGCGACAGGTCCTCGACCGGCGAGACATAGGCCCCCATGGCGTCGAACTCCTCGAGGAAGACCGCGCGCTTGTCGTCGGTCTCCATGATGATCTCGTGCTTCGCGTCCGGGATCTCGACGTAGCGGCCCCGGCCGAGGCGTTTGGCGGCCCATTTGTTGGTCTGTTTCCAGACCCGGTCGTCGTCGCCCGCCTGAACGATGGCGACGGGGATCCGCACGGCCTTGAGCGCCCGGGGCTTCAGCGACCGCTCGCCGGCGTCGAGACCGAAGGCCAGCCAGCCCCAGGTCGGTCCGCCGACGGCCAGATGAGGGCAGGCGTACAGCTGTTGCCGCCATTGCTCGTAGCGGCTTTCGTCGGACGTCAGGGCGTCCTTTTCGAAGGTGTGGTCGAACGGATCGTCCGGATCGTCCAGAACATAGTCGCCGGCCTTGCCGTGGCGCAGGTTCCAGCGCACCGCGAGCTTGACCGACCACATCGACCGCTTGCCGGTCTTTATGCGCAGCATGGGACTGGTCAGAAGGGCGCCGGAGAAGCGGCTCTCGCCCCCCTGCAGGGTCATCAGGTTCAGCGTGGCGCCCATGGAATGACCGACCATGACCCAGGGCTTGGGCGCGCGACCTTCAAAGGCTTCGAGCAGACGGCCGTAGTCGTCGAGGAATTCCTCGACCGCCCGGGCGTGGCCCTTCAGCCGGTCCGGCAGCAGACGGGCGGACAGGCCCTGGCCGCGCCAGTCGTGGGCCAGGACGCACCAGCCGCGGGCGAGGAAATTGCCGATGACCTCATAGTATTTCTCGATCGGCTCGGTCCGGCCGGGACTGACCACCACGGTGCCGCGCGGCTTCCGCGCCACCAGGGCCGAGGGCGTCCAGAAGGCGGCGCGCAGGCGCAGGCCGCCCGCGCCGCGGAACCATTCGCCCACGCCTCCCGGAGGCGCGGACGCGCCCGGGACCCCCATCAGGGGCGCGTTGGCGGCATAGGCGACGGCTCGGTTCACTCTGGCTTCCTGAATCTCAGGGTCATGCGATCACTCTCCCCGATCGCGTCATACTTCGAGCGATCGAAGGTCGGGTTGGGCGGCGAACCGCGGGGCGCGGTCAGACTCATCGGCGGCAAGGTTTCCACGCCGAACGGATGATCCTTGGTATCCCTTTCATTCGCGTTGATTTCCGAAGCGGCGACGAAAGCGAACCCCGCTTCGGCCGCCAGCTGCTTCACGAACGCTTCCTGGACGTATCCGTTCGCCGCCGCCGGGTCCTGGTCCTCCTCGGGTCCGAGCCGGTGCTGCTCGATTCCCAGCACGCCGCCGGGGCGGAGAGCCGCCCAGGCGTCGGCGAAGGCCTTTTCGGCGATGCCCGCCGCCATCCACGCATGGATGTTGCGCATGAACAGGACCATGTCGGCCGTGCCGGCGGCGGTCACCGGGCCTGACGTCGGCCCGAAGGCGCTGAGTTCGATCTCGCCGTACAGGCGGCGATCGTTGGTGAACCGCTGCTGGAAAGCCGCCATCAGCTGGACCTGCGAAGGGTCAGCCCCGGGCCCGGTCTGAAAGCCCGCCGCGACGTATTTGCCGGCGCCCTCGGCCAGATAGGGGGCGAGAATCTCGGTCCACCAGCCGCTGCCGGGCCAGAACTCCACCACCGTCATTCGCGGCTGCAGGCCGAAGAAGCGCAGGGTCTCCATCGGATGGCGGGCGGCGTCCCTCGCCTTGTGCTGGGCCCGCCAGGGTCCGGCCACCGCCCATTCCAGCGATCCCTTGGGCGGCCCGTCTGGCTCGGGCGGGGGTTCGGCGGTCTGTTCGCGACCGCAGGCTCCGAGGCCGCCCAGCGCGCCGGTCAGCGTCAGGCCGGCGATGCCGGACACCAGGTCCCGGCGCGACAGCGACGGCCGCCAGCCCTGTCTCGATTCAGCCATTCAGATCCCCTCGAGGACGGCCCTGCACGCTTTGGGCCAGCCCCGGCCGGCAGGGCTTAACCCTGTTCCCCGGCCCGGTCAAAACGGTTCCCGGCATCGGCGGACGTCAGTCCGGCTTGCGGAAACGCAGGGTCATGCGGTCGCTCTCGCCGATCGCGTCATACTCGGCCCGTTCGGCCTCGGTCAGCGGCGTGGGCCGGTCATATGTGTTGCCCTCGCGCGGGGCGCTGGTGCGCACGGGCGGCAGGGTCCAGACGCCGTACGGATGGTCGTGATCGTCCTTCGGATTGGCGTTCAGTTCGCTGCGGGCCTCAAGCACGAAGCCCGCGGCCTGGGCGGCGTGGATGACGTAGCTTTCCGAGACATAGCCGTAGGGGGCCGTGGCGTCGGCGTTCAGGCCCTCGGCGCCGCGATGCTGTTCGACGGCGAGGACCCCGCCCGGCCTCAGCGCCTTGAAGAAGGCGGCCATGTAGGGGGCGGTGCGGCCGTTGCGGTGCCAGTTGTGGAAGGCGCGGGCGACCACGACCATGTCGGCGGTCCCGTCCTCGACGCCCATGCCCTCCAGCGGGCGATTGACGGCGACATAGGTCCCGCCGGTGGCCTCGGCGTAGGGCCGCAGGATGGCGCTCCACCACCCGCCGCGGCCCGGCTCGATCTCGACGACGGTAGACCCCGGCGTCAGGCCCCAGAAGGTCAGGGTCTCGAATGGGTGGCGGTGGACGTCGCGGGCCACGTCGGCGGCGGGGCGGGCGTCGGAACCGACCGCCGCCTGCAACGCCGCGTCCTCCTGCAGCACCGGCGGCGTCATGGCGGCGCGACGGACGGTGCGCTGGGCGGCCGTCTCGTTCAGGGCCGGCAACGTCGGCAGGGTCTGGGCCGCGGCGATCGCGGGCAGGGCGAGGGCGGCGGTCACGGCGAGGGCGAGCAGACGCATGGGGGGACTCCACAAGGGATCGCGGGAATGCGGGCGAACCCTAAGGAGTCTGTGGACGGGGGCAAGCCTCCCGAGGGGAGGGCGACAGACGGGCGCGGCCTTGACGCCGGCCGGACACTTCCCACATCGGCATCCGAGGCCGCCGATCCCGGGGCCTCCAGACCGGACGGGGCCGAGCATCGGGCCGACCGGGCTGAACTCCCACCGCCGTCCCGGGCAAATCGCTGGGACGGTTCAACCTTGCTGATCCTCAGGAGGATGACCCATGCGTACCTATGATTTCACCCCGCTGTACCGTTCCGCCGTCGGTTTCGACCGTCTGGCCGGCCTGCTGGAAAACGCCGCGCGCACCAGCCAGGAAAACGGCTGGCCGCCCTACAATATCGAGACGACCGGCGAGAACGCCTATCGCATCGAGATCGCGGTCGCCGGCTTCAAGCCCGACGAACTGACCCTCGAGGTCAAGGAGAACCTGCTGACGGTGACCGGCCGCAAGACCGCCAACGACGATGCTGGCGCCGGGCGCACCTATCTGCATCGCGGCCTGGCCGAGCGCGACTTCGAGCGCCGGTTCCAGCTGGCCGACTATGTGGTGGTCCGGAGCGCCGATCTGGTGAACGGCCTGCTGTCCATCGATCTGGTCCGGGAGCTGCCGGAAGCCCTCAAGCCCCGCCGCATCGAGATCGGCGCCGGCGAGGCTTCGGCCAAGCCCCTGATCGAGGGCAAGAAGGCGAAGGCGGCGTAAGCGCGGCCTCCGCTGATATCCGGGAAAGGGCGGCGTTCGCGCCGCCCTTTTTCATGCCCGGATCAGGCCGCCTCGGCGCGCGCCGCCCGGCCGATGGCGCGCTGCTGATCCTCGCTCAGGCCGGTCGCGTCGATGCGGGCGCCCGAAACGTCGGCGCCGTCCAGCCGCGCCCCGTCCAGCACCGCGCCCTCCAGCCGGGCGTAGCGCAGGCTGGCCTCGACCAGGACGACCGGCATCGACCGGTCGCGTCCGATCGCCAGGGCCCCGAGGTTGGCGCCGCGGAGATCCGCCTTGTTCAGCAGGGCCCCGTTCAGGCGCGAACCCCGAAGGTCGGCGCCCCTGAGGTCGGCGCCGCGCAGGTCGGCGCCCTCGAGGCTGGCGCCCTGGAGGCCGACGCCGCGCAGGTCCATGCCCGCCAGACACGCATGCTTGCCCGAGAGGCCCGGCAGTTTCAGCCCGGCCAGCCGCCCGCCCAGCGGACGCAGATCCTCGCCGTCGAACGCGGCCGGGGCGCCGAACACGCCGCCGCTCTCGGCCCAGGCGTTGGCGTCCAGCGCCTGTTCGGTCAGGGCGTCGGCGCGGGACCGGGCGTCGGGCGTGGGGGCCCGCAGCGCGCCGGTCATGTCCGCGCGGTTGGTCGTGGCGCGCTCGACCGCCACGCCGGTGAGGATCGCCCCGGTCAGCCGGGCGCCGTCCAGATTGGCGCCTTCCACGGTCGCATCCTCCAGCATGGCGCCGGACAGGTTGGCGTCCTTGAGATTGGCGCCCTTGAGGGTCGCGCCGCGCATCGAACAGTCGGAGAAGTCCGCCTTGAACGCCGTGACGCCTTCGAAATGAATGCCGTCCAGGGTGGCGCCGGCGAAGGTCGCGCCATCGGCTATGCCCTGCCGCTTCTCGTGCTTGACGGCGGCCAGGCCCCGTGTGGCGTGGGGCACGGCGATGACGCCTTCGCGGAAGTCGGCCCGCGTCAGGTCGGCGTCCGTCAGGCTGGCCCCGCGCAGGCAGGCGCCGCGCAGGTCGGCGCGCACCAGCCGGGCGCCGGTGAAGTCCGCCCCGCGCAGGTCGCAGCAGAACAGCACGGCGCCGTTGAGACAGGCGCCGGTCAGCCTGGCGTTCTCCAGCGCGCAGCCGGTGAAGTCGGCGTCGGTCAGGTTGCGGCCGGACAGGTCCAGACCGTTCAGGTCGACGAATTTCAGCGCCAGACGCCGGCCGCCGGGGCGACCCTCGACCAGCCGCTCGTGCGCCGCGAGGAACAGATCCAGGTCACCCTGGGAAAGGGGCCGGCGGACGAAGCTCATGCCACGGCGTCCATCGGCTCGAAGCCCCGGACGCCGGCCATGACCGCGTCCGTCAGTTCGGCCTGGCGCAGGCAGGCGCCGAACAGCATGGCGCGGCTGAGGTCGGCCCCGGCGAGAACGGCGCGCTTCAGGTCCGCGCCGGACAGGTCGGCCCCGCGCAGGCAGGTTCCCGTCAGGTCGGCCGGCAACAGGCGGTCGGCCGCGATCAGCAGCGGGCCCAGCTGCGCCCCCCGCAGGTCGGCGCCGTTCAGCCGCGCCCGGGCCAGCCGGGCCCCGCGCAGGTCGGCGCCCTTCAGATTGACCGAGCGCAGGTCGGCGTCCTCGAGATGCGCGCCCTGGAGCTGCACCCCTTCCATGTCGAGGCCGTAGAAGACCGCCCCCTTGGCCGACAGGGCGGTGAGATTGTAGCCGTGGATCGACCGCAGCGCCCTGAGATCGACGCCGTCGAAGACCGAGGGACGCCCCGTGGCGCCGCCGCTCTCGCACCATTGGGCGTGTTCGGCGAGCATTTCGGCGGCGGGCATCTTGCCGACCGGAGCGCCCGTGGAGCGGTCGTCGGTCAGCGCGCCGGCCATGTTGGCTCCGTCGGTCCGCCACATGGCGCTCTTGACGCCGACGAGGATGCAGTCGCGCAGGTCCGCGCCCGACAGGTCCGCGCCCGACAGATCGGCGCCGGCCAGGTCCGCGCCGCGGAAGCTGGCCTGTTTGAGGTTCGCGCGGACCAGTTTGCAGTCCTTCATGATGGCGTCGGAGAAGTCGGCGGCCACGGCGACCACGCCGGTCAGCCTGGACCGTTCCAGATTGGCGCCCGCCAGACAGGCGCCCTGCGCCTCGGTCGCGTTGCGCGACTTGGCCTCCACCACCTTGAAGCCCAGCTTGGCGTCGGCGGCCGCGATCGTGCCTTCTCTCAGGTCGGCCTCGAACAGGTCCGCGCCGGTCAGGTCCGCGCCGCGCAGACAGGCCCCGCGCAGGTCGGCGCGGCGCAGGCTGGCCTCGACCAGCAGGCAGTCCTGCATGTCCGCGCCGAAGAAGGTGGCGTTGTCCAGCCGGGCGCCCGACAGGTCCGTCCCGATCAGGCGGCAGGCGGCGAAATCGGCGTCGGCGAGGTTGCGGCCCTTGAGCGAAAGGCCGGACAGATCGAGCCAGGCGAAGACCGCGCGGGCGCCGCCCGGCTTGGCCTGCCACAGGCGGTCGTGCCGGGCGCAGATGGCGTCCAGCTCGGATTGATCGATGCGCCTTCTGGCGACGGTTGGGGCGGCGTTTCCCGACATGGTCCCGATATGGCACGCCTCCGCTTAAGGAAGGGTGTGCGGGCATCTTGTCGCGCTAACGGCCGCGACGCGGTCGCGGCCTGCTTGAGCGCAGCCGCTCCGGCCTCAAGTAGCGCGAAGCGCGGTAGGCTCCTTAAGACGTGAGAAGCCCCTGGGCTTCGAGGGCGTCGGCCAGTTCGCCGGGGCTGACCCAGACGCGGGTATAGCCGGCCTCGCCCAGCCGTTTCAGCTCGGTGGTCAGGTCGGCCTTGGCCGAGGCCGCGAAACGGGCGTCGAAGCCGGCGCCGTCGTCGCTGACCCGAACCATCGGCCGGCCGGTCTCGACCCGGTGCAGATAGCCCTCGTAGAGGACCGCCGCCTCGGACGCGAGCAGGCCGGTCTCGACCTCCAGTCCCGCCTTGCGCAGCCGTTCGACGCCGCGTCCGGAGGCGAAGGGCGAGGGATCGACGGCGGCCACCACGACCCGGCCGACCCCCGCGTCCATCAGGAAATGGGAGCAGGAGGTGCGTCCCGACGACCGTGCGCCGCAGGGCTCCATGGTCACATAGGCGGTGGCTCCCCGCGCCTTTTCGCCGGCGGCGGGCACGGCCTGTTCCTCGGCGTGGGGGCGGCCGCCCGACGCGGTGGCGGCCTCGGAGACGACCTCGCCGTCCCTGACGATGACGCAGCCGACCGCCGGATTGGGCCAGGTCTGACCCATGCGGCCCTTGGCCAGGGCGATGGCCCGGCCCATGAAGCGGATGTCGTCGGAGGCCTGACGGGCGTCACTCATGAAGCGGCTCCCGGCAGGGGCGGAAGCTCCGTCGCCCTGCCCTCGTCCAGATACCGCGCCGCGACGGGCCGCAGGTCCGCGTCGAGGTCGATCTCGAGCGGATTGCCGGTCGGGATCTCGACGCCGACGATCCGGTCGTCGGGCACGTCGAACAGGTGTTTGACGATGGCCCGCAGCGAATTGCCGTGGGCGGCGACCAGCACGTCCTCGCCGGCTCTCAGGCGCGGTGCGATGGTTTCGTTCCAGTAGGGAAGGACGCGGTCCAGGGTGGTCTTCAGGCTCTCGGCATCGGGGATCGCCTGGCCGGCGTAGCGGGGGTCGCTGGCGAAATCCCATTCGCCGCCGGGAGCCAGCGGAGGGGGCGGCACGTCGTAGCTGCGCCGCCAGATCTTCACCTGGTCCTCGCCGTGCTTCGCAGCCGTCTCGGCCTTGTCCAGCCCGGTGAGGCCGCCGTAGTGGCGTTCGTTCAGCCGCCAGTCCTGGATCACCGGCACGTCCCTGAGACCCGCCGAGTCCAGGGCCAGGGCGCCGGTGCGCGTCGCCCGCTTCAGAACCGAGGTGAACAGGACGTCGGGCCTGAACCCCGCCTGGGCGATCAGTTCGCCGCCGCGCCGGGCCTCGGCCTCGCCCTGATCGGTCAGATCCACGTCGACCCAGCCGGTGAAGCGGTTTTCCAGGTTCCACTGGCTCTGGCCGTGGCGCAGCAGGATCAGGCGGGGCATACGGGTCTCCGGGCGTCTGGGCTTGGGTAGGCCCGGGGTCGGAACCGGTCAAGGTTCGCCCCGCCTCGCCCAACGTGGCTTCGAAAACGGCGTTCCCGCGTTGTTGTCGGCCCGGGCCTGGCTGCTATACCGGCCGCCGCTTCCCCACAGGACCCGATCATGATCAAGCCGCGCCAGGACCTTCGCCCCAATACGGCCGGGTACGAGACCACGCCGCTGGTGAAGCCGACCGGTTTCCGCGAATACGATGCGCGCTGGATCCTGGACAAGGAGATCAACCTGCTGGGCCTCCAGGCCTTGGGGCTGGGGCTGGCGACCTATGTCCACGAGATCGGCCAGAGGCCGCGCATCGTGGTCGGCCATGACTATCGATCCTATTCCCTGAGCGTGAAACAGGCCCTGACCCTGGGTCTGCTGGAAGGCGGGATGGAGGTGCTGGACATCGGCCTGGCCCTGTCTCCGACCGCCTATTTCGCCCAGTTCGCCCTCGACGCGCCCTGCGTGGCCATGGTCACCGCCAGTCACAACGAGAACGGCTGGACCGGGGTCAAGATGGGAGCCCAGCCGCCCCTCACCTTCGGCCCCGACGAGATCGGCCGCCTGAAGGACATCGTGCTGAACGGCGAGGGCGTCGCCCGCCCGGGCGGGTCCCTGACCCGGGTGGAGGGCTTCCGCGAACGCTATCTGGAAGAGGTCACCGCCGGCGTGAGGCTGAGCCGGCCGATCAAGGTCGTGGCCGCCTGCGGCAACGGCACCGCCGGCGCCTTCGCCCCCGAGGCCCTGCGCCGCATGGGCGCCGAGGTCATCGAGATGGATACGGACCTCGACTACACCTTCCCCAAATACAATCCGAACCCGGAAGACCACGCCATGCTGATGCAGATGGCCGCCCGGGTGCGCGAGACCGGGGCCGACCTGGCCCTCGGCTTCGACGGCGACGGCGACCGCTGCGGCGTGGTCGACGATACGGGCGAGGAAATCTTCGCCGACAAGATCGGCCTGATGCTGGGCCGCGACCTGTCGGCCCTGCATCCGAACGCCACCTTCGTCGTCGATGTGAAATCGACCGGCTTGTACAAGACCGACGCGGTGCTGAAGGCCAACGGGGCCGAGACCGTCTACTGGAAGACCGGCCACAGCTACATCAAGCGCAAGACCGCCGAACTGGGAGCCCTGGCCGGGTTCGAAAAGTCGGGGCATTTCTTCTTCAATGCGCCGATCGGCCGGGGCTATGACGACGGCATCGTGGCCGCCGGGGCGGTGCTGGCCATGCTGGACCGCAACCCCGGGAAAAAGCTGTCGCAGCTGAAGGCCGCCCTGCCCGACGCCTGGACCTCGATGACCATGTCGCCGCATTGCGACGACGAACTGAAATACGAGGTGCTCGAGCGGATCGTGGCCGAATACCAGGCCCTGGCCGACGCCGGCGGCTCGATCCTGGGCCGCAGGATCGTCGAGGCGATCACCGTCAACGGGGTGCGGGTGCATCTGGAGGACGGATCGTGGGTGCTGGTGCGGGCCTCGTCCAACAAGCCGGAGCTGGTGGTGGTGGTCGAGAGCATGCGCTCGGCCGACGACATGCGCGCCCTGTTCCGCGAGGAGGTGAAGCCGCGACTGGCGAAGTACGGCGAGATCGGGGCCTACAACCAGGAAATCTGAGCCGTCCCGGCGACCGGCCCGGGACATCGGGAAAATGCGAAAACCGCTACTCTGGAGACATTCGGCCCCAGCCGGCCGGGTTGAGGCCGGAGCGAGCGGGCGTTTCTGCGCGCCGGATCCTGGGCGGAGGCGGCGTATCGGGATGTCAAAGACCAGCAGCGGCGGACCTGGCGCGAACTGCAGCCTAGAAGAGCACGCGGGTACGCCATTTCCGGACGCAGGGCGCCGGATCGTCCCTCTCGTGGGGTGGAAAGGGCGGGTTCAGGGGTCGGAAAGGGCGGATCGGACGGGGCGAGAGTCCCGGCCTTCGGGCGTAGGCGGGCCGCTCGCCGGACGCCTCAGACCAACGCCAGCAGATAGATCAGGGCCAGCGCCAGGCCCAGCAGCGCCAGCAGCGACAGGATCACGACGGAGGCGATGCGGACCCCGGACCGGGCCACCGCCCGCGCGTCGGTGCTGAGCCCGAGGGCGGCCATGGACACCCCCGTCAGGACGGTGGCGGTCTGGGCCAGCGCCGGCAGGACGGCGGCGGGGATCAGCGCCATCGAACGCGCGGCCATCATCAGCAGGAAGCCGACGATGAACCAGGGGACGAGGTGGTGCAGGGACACGGCCCGCGCGGGCGCCGCGACCGCCCCGCCCTCGCGGCCGCGGACGGCGGTGAGGATCGAAAGGCCCAGACAGACAGGCCCCAACATCAGCACACGGACCAGTTTGATCAAGGTTCCGGCCTGGTTGGCCACGGCGCCCACGGGCAGGGTGGCGGCCAGCACCTGGGGCACGGCGTAGACCGTCAGGCCGGCGAGGGTGCCGTAGCGGACGTCGGTCATCCGCAGCGCCGCGCCGAGCAGCGGCAACAGAAGGACCACCGCCACCCCCAGCACGGCGGTGAAGGCGATGGCCGCGGAGACGTCCTCGGCCTCGGCCTCGATCACCGGGGCCACGGCGGCGATGGCGGAGTTGCCGCAAATGGCGTTGCCGCAGGCGATCAGCACAGCCATCCGGTGCGGCAGGCGCATCAGCCGCCCGATCCCGTAGCTGACGGCCAGGGCGAGCGCCACGACCACCGCCGTGCCCGCCAGCAGGCCGGGGCCGATGGCCATGACGGTGGCGGCGCTGACCGAGGCGCCGAGCAGGACCACGGCGATCTCCAGCAGGGTGCGGGCGCTGAACTCGACACCGGGGCGGATCGACGCCGGCGGAGTCCAGACGCTGCGGATCGCCGCGCCGATCAGGATGGCCAGGACGATGGCGTCGATCCACCCTCGCCCGAACAGCCGCAACTCCAGCGCCTGGACAGCCACCGCCGCCAGCGCGACCATCGCGCAGGCGATCAGGCCGGGGATCAGGGAGAGGGCGCCCCGAAGGCGTGCTAGAATCATGGCGGGAGACTGCGCCGGACGGGCGGCGGGTTCCACCCCGTCATCCTGGGGCTTGACCCGGGGATCAGAGGCGAGAGGCAGGCTGTGCGGCGGAGACGGCCCCGCGACCGCGCCCGCGCGCGCTGTCACCGGACGCCGGATAGTCCGATCCTCGGGTCAAGCCCGAGGATGACGGTGGGAAGGGTGAACCTAGCCCGCCGCCTTCACCGCCGCGACCACGTCGGCGACCACCGACTTCACC
The DNA here is from genome assembly GCF_030704825.1 of Brevundimonas sp. GTDB lineage: Bacteria > Pseudomonadota > Alphaproteobacteria > Caulobacterales > Caulobacteraceae > Brevundimonas. The sequence continues at coordinate 28,257 of NZ_JAUYNX010000015.1, forward strand.
AGTTTCGCGTCGTCGCCCTCGGCCATGACCCGGATCAGTTTCTCGGTGCCCGAGGGCCGCACCAGCAACCGCCCCACACCCTTCAGCCGCGCCTCGGCCTCGGCGATGGCGGCCTTGACCCCGGCGTTCTCCAGCGGCTTGCCGGTCGTGTAGCGGACGTTCTCCAGCCTCTGCGGCACGGTCTCGAACTGTTTCGCCAGCTCGCTCATCGGCCGGCCGCTCTCGACCAGCACGGCCAGGACCTGCAGCGCCGACATCAGGCCATCGCCGGTGGTGGCGTGGTCGTGCAGGATGATGTGGCCCGACTGTTCGCCGCCCAGGTTGAAGCCGCCCTCGCGCATCCGCTCCATGACGTAGCGGTCGCCGACCTGGGTTCGCTCCAGGGTCAGGCCGGCGGCGTTCAGGGCCCGCTCGAGCCCGAGGTTGGACATGACGGTGGCGACGACGCCGCCACCCACCAGCAGGCCGCGGCGGGCCCAGTCCAGGGCGACCATGGCCATGATCTGGTCGCCGTCGACGACCTGGCCCTTCTCGTCGCAGATGATGACCCGGTCGGCGTCGCCGTCCAGGGCGATGCCGATGTCGGCGCGATACAGCTTCACCGCCTCGGCCAGGGTCTCGGGATGGGTCGAGCCGCATTCGGCGTTGATGTTCAGGCCATTGGGCTCGACGCCGACGGCGCAGACCTCGGCCCCCAGCTCATAGAGGGTGGTCGGGGCGACCCGGTAGCCGGCCCCGTTGGCGCAATCGACGGCGACGCGCAGGCCCTGCAGGCTCAACCCCTTGGGGAAGCTGGCCTTGGCGATCTCGACATAGCGGGCCTGGGCGTCGTCGATGCGCTTGACCCGGCCCAGGGCGTCCGGCGCGGCCAGGTCGGCGTCGAGGGCCTGGTCCATCATCGATTCGATCTTCAGCTCGACCGCGTCGGACAGCTTGTAGCCGTCCGGCCCGAACAGCTTGATGCCATTGTCGAGGTAGGAGTTGTGCGAAGCCGAGATCATCACGCCGATGTCGGCCCGCATCGACCGGGTCATCATGGCCACGCCCGGCGTCGGCAGCGGCCCGAAGGTGCGCACGTCCATACCGGCCGAGGAGAACCCGGCCACCAGCGCAGGCTCGATCATATAGCCGGACAGGCGGGTGTCCTTGCCGATCACCACCAGATGCCGGCGGTCGTCCGAGGACATGAACAGGCGGCCGGCCGCGAGGCCGACGCGCAACGCCACCTCGGGAGTCATGGGGTGGGTATTGGCGCGGCCGCGGATGCCGTCGGTGCCGAAATATCGTCGTTCGCCCAACTGTCACGTTCCTTGAGTACGGCGGCGCAGAAACCTTGCGAAACCGCTTTTTAGATGCAAATCCAGCCGCCTGTCGCCTACACGACATCTGACGATGACGGTGGCTTAGACCGTCAACCGCCCGTGCGCAAAGCACCTGACCCCCGGTTTTCGAGGATACATCCATGTGCGGCATCATTGGCGTGACAGGCGTGGGCCCGGCGGTTCCCCGTCTGATCGACAGCCTCAAGCGACTGGAATACCGGGGCTATGACTCAGCCGGCGTGGCCGCCCTGGTCGACGGCCGCATCGAACGTCGCCGCGCCAAGGGCAAGATTCGCGAGCTGGAGGCGGTGCTTCTGGCCGAGCCGCTGGCGGCGACCGTCGGCATCGGCCACACCCGCTGGGCCACCCATGGCGCACCGACCACGGCCAACGCCCATCCGCACAAGGCGGGACGGGTGGTGCTGGTTCACAACGGCATCATCGAGAATTTCGCGGAGCTGAAGGCCGAACTGGCCGCCGGTGGCCGCACCTTCGAGAGCCAGACCGACACCGAGGTGGTGGCGCATTTGCTGGACCGCGCGCTGGAAACCGCCAACGACCCCCTGGTCGCGTTCAAGTCCGTGCTGGACCGGCTGACCGGCGCCTACGCCCTGGCCGTGCTGATCGAGGGCGAGGACGGCCTGATCCTGGGCGCCCGACGCGGCAGCCCGCTGGTGGTCGGCTGGGGCGAGGGCGAGATGTACCTGGGCTCGGACGCCCTGGCGGTCGGGCCCTTCACGACGCAAATCTCCTATCTGGAAGAGGGCGACTACGTCGGCATCGACCGCAGCGGCGCGCGCATGTTCGACGTCGACGGCCACGAGGTCAAACGTCCGGTGGTGCAGGTCTCGGCCTCCTCGGCCCTGGTCGAGAAGGGCGAGTACCGGCATTTCATGGAGAAGGAGATCCATGAACAGCCCGACAGCGTCCAGCACACCCTGTCGCACTACCTCGACTTCGTGAACGGCAAGGCCAAGGACGGCGGGACCGACTTCGCCGCCGTCGATCGCATCCAGATCGTGGCCTGCGGCACGGCCTTCTACGCCGGCCAGATCGGCCGCTATGCGTTCGAGAAGCTGGCCGGCCTGCCCTGCGACGTCGAGATCGCCTCGGAGTTCCGCTATCGCCAGCCGGCGCTGACGCCGGGGACCCTGGCCGTGGCGGTCAGCCAGTCGGGCGAGACCGCCGACACCCTGGCCAGCCTGTCGTGGTGCAAGGCCCGGGGCCTGCGCACCGCGGCCCTGGTCAATGTCCATTCCTCGTCCATGGCGCGCGAAGCCGAAACCCTGTGGCCGACACACGCCGGACCCGAGATCGGCGTCGCCTCGACCAAGGCCTTTACCGCCCAGGTCGCGGCCCTGCTGGCCCTGGCCGTGGGCGCCGGCGTGCAGCGCGGGGTGATCGACGCCGCGCGCGAGGCCGAGCTGGTCAAGGCCCTGTTCGAGGCGCCGCGTCTGATCGCGGAGGCCATGCGAATGGAGGACGACCTGAGGGCCGTGGCCGTCGACATCGCCAAGGCCGCGGACGTCCTGTTCCTCGGCCGCGGGGCGATGTTCCCGCTGGCCATGGAGGGGGCGCTGAAGCTGAAGGAGATCAGCTACATCCACGCCGAAGGCTACGCCGCCGGCGAGCTCAAGCACGGGCCGATCGCCCTGGTCGACGAACTGACGCCGATCATCGCCCTGGCCCCGCTGGACGAGGTGTTCGAGAAGACCGCCTCCAACCTGCAGGAAGTCGCGGCGCGCGGTGGACCGGTGATCATGATCGCGCCGAAGTCGGCCCCCGATCCGCACGGCGCCGGCATCCGCCGGGTCGACGCGCCCGAGTGTCATACGCTGATCGCGCCGCTCGTCTACGCCGTGCCGGTGCAGCTGCTGGCCTACCATGTGGCGGTCCAGAAGGGCACGGACGTGGACCAACCGCGAAATCTGGCGAAATCCGTCACGGTTGAATGATCGCATCCATCCGCGAATGCATTAGGCTGTCCGTCCCCGCCGCCCAGGAAACCCATGACCGTTCACGCCCGCCGCCTCCGCAAGGCCGTCCTCCCCGTCGCCGGTCTCGGCACCCGCGTCCTGCCGGGCACCAAGACCACGCCCAAGGAGCTGCTGAACGTCGTCGACCGGCCGATCCTGAGCTATATCGTGGAAGAGGCGCGCGAGGCCGGGATCGAGCACATCGTCTTCGTCACCGGCCGCTCCAAGGGCGCCATCGAGGACTATTTCGACCACCAGATCGAGCTGGAAGCCCAGCTGCTGGCCAAGGGCAAGACCGAGATTCTCGACGCCATGATCGCCGAACTGGCCACGGCGGGCGAGATGAGCTTCACGCGCCAGATGCAGCCGCTTGGGCTGGGGCACGCCGTCTGGTGCGCGCGCGACATCATCGGCGACGAGCCGTTCGCCGTCCTGCTGCCGGACGTGATCGTGGACTCCCAGCCGGGGGCCCTGAAACAGCTGGCCGACGTCTACGCCGAGGTCGGGGGCAATGTCATCGGCGTCGAGGCCGTGCCGGAGAGCGAGACGCACAAATACGGCATCGTCGATCCCGAGAACCGCGACGGCCGCCGCATCCGCATGAAGGGGATGGTGGAGAAGCCGCCGCGCGGCGAGGCGCCGTCCAATCTGTCGATCGCGGGACGCTACATCCTGCAGCCGGAAATCTTCGGCATTCTGGAAAACCAGCCGCGCGGCGCGGGCGGCGAGATCCAGCTGACCGACGGCATGGCGCGGCTGATGAAGGACCAGACCTTCACGGCAGTCGAATACGAGGGCGTGACCCACGACTGCGGCGACAAGATCGGCCTGTTGCGCGCCAATGTGGCGCTGGCGCTGAAGCGACCGGACCTCGGCGAGGCGGCGCGGGCGGCGATCACCGCCCTTCTCTAGTCCGACTCCGGCTCTAGTCCGACTCCGGTCCGGCTCAGCCGCCGTCGGTCAGCCGCGAGGCTCCGCCGGTGATCCTGCAGGCATTGTCGACCTGGGGCCGGCCGGTGGCCTCGCCCGAGGGGACCAGGACGCCGCCGCGGGCGCGGCAGTCGGCGGCGAGGCGCTGAACCGTGTCGTTGTCGGAGCCGGTCGCCCCGGTTGAGGCGCAGCCGGCGAGGACGAGGATCAGGGCGGCCGGAGCCGCGGTGGCGAAGGCGCGCATGGGAATCTCCTTGCGATGCGTCTGCTATATAAGCGCCTGACGGCGGGTCCGTTCAACGGCTTCGATCAGCCGATCGATATCGGCGGGGCCGGACAGGCGATGGTCGCCGCCCTCGATCAGATCCAGCCGGACGTCGCCGCCCGTCAGGCGCTCGACCAGGGCCGCCGCGTGCCGCCAGGGCACCACGTCGTCGGCCCGCCCCTGCAGGATGTGGATCGGCGTCCGGATATCCAGCGCACCGTCCAGAAGCAGCCAGTCGCGCGCCTCCTCGAACATGGCGCGGGTCAGCACATATTCGCCCGACCCTTTCTCGACGATCAGCGTCTCTCCGTCGCGCAGGATGGCCTGGCGCTCGTGGTCGGCCAGCCCCGGCCACATGAGCCGTTCCGTGAAGTCGTGGGCCGGATTGACCAGCACCAGTCCGGCCATGCGGTCCGGCCGGGCCAGGGCCAGCAGAAGGGCGATCCAGCCGCCCATGGACGAACCGACCGGAATGACCGGGCCCTCCAGGCTGTCAACCAGGGCGATGGCGTCCTCGCGCCAGCGGCCGATGGCGGCCTTGCGCCAGTCGCCGGACGACCGGCCATGGGCGAAATGGTCGTAGCGGACGTAGTTCCAGCCGCGCTCGCGCGCGGCGGCGTCCAGGGCCAGCGCCTTGGTCCCCTCCATGTCCGAGCGGAAGCCGCCGATCCAGATCACGGTCGGACCCGTCCCCTCCACGCGCCGGAAGGCCAGGGTCTCGCCATCCGGACGGCGCAGGCGCTGAATGGTGTCGGCCATGGCCCTTCCTCTCGCGAAATCGGTCGCGGACTGATAGCGAACCCCGGCAAGGGTAGCGAAGGCGAAACCGCGTGTCCGACAAGAAGGTCCTGTTCGTCACCTCCAACCGCATCGGCGACTGCGTCATATCCTCGGGCGTGATCCGGGAGATCGGCCGGCAGGTCCCGGGGGCGAGGATCACCGTCGCCTGCGGCCGGCCGCCGGCGCCCCTGTTCCGCGCCGCGCCGGGCGTCGAACGGGTCATCGTCCTCGACAAGAAGAAGTTCGCCGGTCACTGGCTGGACCTGTGGAAGCAGGTGGTTGGAGCCCGCTGGGATCTCGTCATCGACATCCGCGGCTCGGCCCTCGGCTATCTGATTCCGGCGAAGCGGCGCGTGATCTACAATCGCTCGTGGGAAACCGGGGTGCGCAAGGTCGAGATGGTTTCGCGGCTGATGGGCGCGGCGGCCCCGCTGGATCCCGAGATATTCCTCGATGATCAGGCCCGGGCCGAGGCCGCCGCGGTGATCGACCCGCAACTGGCGGCGGGGCCGGGCGCGGGCCCGATCCTCGCCCTGGCCCCGATCGCGCACCAGCCGGGCAAGAGCTGGCCCGCCGACCGCTGGGGGGAACTGGTGGAGAAGCTGAAGGCGGAGCCGCGCTTCGAGGGCTGGAGGTTCATGCTGGTCGGCGGCCCCGGGGACCATCCGCCCGCCGCGCCCGCCCTGGCCGCCGCCGGCGAACGCGGCGTCGATTTCGTCGGCAAGGGCGACATCCTCGCCTCGGCGGCGGCGATCGATCGCGCGGCCCTGTTCGTCGGCAACGATTCCGGACTGATGCATGTGGCGGCGGCGGCGGGCCGGCCCACCCTGGGTCTGTTCGGACCGACCGAATGGTGGCTGTACGGACCGTGGGGCCCCCGGACCCGCACCGCGGCTTCCAACGAGACGCGCGGAGAGTTCGCGCCGATCGAGGCGCTGACGACCCAGCGTGTCTTTCAGGCCGTTATCGAGCTGCACGAGGCCTTCATCGACGCGCCCGCTCCGGGCGAACCTTGAAGAGACGGGCGTTCGCGGTCATATAGGGCCGCTTGAGGGGAGCGGCGGCGAGCCGCCGCGCGCTTCACCTCGTCAGACACCCGCCTTTTCGACCACGCAAGGAACCGACGCCCATTCGCCGTCCGATGAACCAGCCGCCCGTCAAGGACGGGCCGCCCATGAACCACGAAATCCGCGCGCCGCGCGTTCTGCTGATCGATCAGAACGGCGAGAAACAAGGCGTCATGCCGACGTCCGCCGCGCTGGAAGCGGCCGAAGAGGCCGGCATGGATCTGGTTCAGATCGTCTCGACGTCCGAACCGCCGGTCTGCAAGATCCTCGACTACGGCAAATTCCGCTTCCAGGAGCAGAAGAAGAAGGCCGAGGCGCGCAAGCGCCAGAAGGTCGTCGAGCTGAAAGAGATCAAGCTCCGCCCGAACATCGACGTCCACGACTATGAGGTGAAGGCCAAGGCCATGCACCGCTTCTTCGACGAGGGCGACAAGGTCAAGGTGACGCTGCGCTTCCGCGGCCGCGAAATGGCTCACCCCGAACTGGGCATGAAGCTGCTCAACAAGGTCCAGGCCGATTTCGAGGAAATCGCCAAGGTCGAGTACGCGCCGCGCATGGAAGGCCGCCAGATGATCATGATCCTCGCGCCGAAATAACGGTCGCGCGCCATCGACTTCGAAAAGCCCCGACCGGAAACGGCCGGGGCTTTTTCTTTTGGCCGCGACCCCTTGCAGCCGGGGCGCAGGGCGATGGAAAAGGATACCCGGCAAAGGGGAGTATGCGTCGTGTTCAAGTCAGGGGTGAGGGCGTGCGCCCTCGCGGTCGCCGTGCTTTGTTCTTTGGCGAATGGGGAGGCCTGGGCCCAGAGCCCGGCACCCCCGCCCCCGCCGCTTGAGGCCTATGGCGCGACCCCGGCCATAGAGCTTATCCAGCTGTCGCCCAGCGGCGAGCTGATCGCCCGCATCACGGTCACGGGCGAGACACGCTCCCTCATCGTCACCCGGATCGCGACCCGCGAGGACCTCTTCGTCGGCGATATCAGCGTCATCAAGGTCCGGGACCTGCGCTGGATCGGCGAAGGCCGGGTCCTGGTGGTCACCTCGCAAACGCGCAACATCGCCTCGCTCGGGGTGCCGCGGTCAGAGCTGTTCTTCGGCCAGGTGCTGGACCTTGAGAGACAGAGGGTGGTCCAGGTGCTGGACCGCACGCAGGACGTGCTGCCGGTGCTCTACGGGCCGGCCTCGGTCCGGAACACCAGCGACGGCGACGCCCTGTTCGTGCGCGGCGTCAGCGTCTCGAATGACCAGGCCAATCTGCACCGCGTCGACCCGGCAACCGGGCGCGGTCGCTCGGTGGCCTATATGGACAGCACGACCGACGACTATGTGCTGGACGGCGAAGGCAAGGTCATCGCCCTGTCGCGCTACGACGAACGCACCGGCCGCTGGTCGCTGCGCCTGCCCGCGGGTCAGGGACACCGGGAGGCCTGGACGGTCGATGCGCCCGTGGACACGCCGTCGTTCCACGGCATGGGCCGCGCGCCCCGCACCATCGTCATCAGCGCCGACCGGCCGGACCTCGCGTCCGGGGACGCCGATGCAGGGGACGCCGATGCAGGGGACGCCGACGGCGTGTTCGAGGTCAATGTGGACACCGGCGAGTGGAGCCGCCTGCCGTTCGGGCGCGACCCGGACTTCCTGGTGCATCACCCGCAGACCCGCCTGCTGATCGGCGGCGGCCGCAATGACGAGGCCGGCGTCCGGTACGAGTTTCTGGATCCACAGGCCGCGCGGCGGTGGCAGTCCGTCGAGCGGGCCTTCAGGGGCAAGGCCCCGCAACTGGTGTCGTGGAACGATGCGTTGAGCCAGGTCGTCGTCTTCACCGACACGGGCGACGCGGGCCAGTATCAGTTGGTCGATTTCGGTCGCGGCGCCGCCGACATAGTGGCGGACGCCTATCCGGCCATCGCGCCCGAACAGGTGGGCGCGGTGCGGTCCATCCACTACGCCGCCGGGGACGGTTTGGACATTTCCGGCCACCTGACCCTGCCGCCGGGGGTGTCCGAACCTTCAGGTCTGCCGCTGGTGGTCCTGGCGCACGGAGGGCCGGCGGCCCGGGACGTAGCGGGGTTCGACTGGTGGGCCCAGGCGCTGGCCTCGCGGGGCTATGCGGTGCTGCAGGCCAATTTCCGGGGTTCGACCGGCTACGGCCGCGCCTTCCTCGAGGCGGGGTATGGCGAATGGGGCCGCAAGATGCAGACTGACCTGTCCGACGGCGTCCGCTGGCTGGCCGCTGAAGGCGTCATCGACCCCGCCCGTGTCTGCATCGTCGGCGCCAGCTACGGCGGCTATGCGGCGATGGCGGGTCTGACCCTCGACAGCGACGTCTATCGTTGCGGCGTATCAGTCGGCGGCGTGTCGGACCTGCGCCGCATGGTCAACTGGGAGGCGGAGCAATCGCGCCACAAGAACAATCAGACCGTCCGGTACTGGAACCGGTTCATGGGGGCGGCGCGCCTCAATGACCGGTCCCTGGACGCCCTGTCCCCGGCCTGGCTCGCTGCCTCGGTCGACAGCCCCCTGCTGTTGATCCACGGCAGGGACGATACGGTGGTGCCCATCGAACAGAGCCGGGTCATGGCCGAGGCCCTGCGTCGGGCCGGCAAGCCTGTCGAGTTCGTGGAGTTGCCGGGCGAGGATCATTGGCTGTCGCGGTCCGCGACGCGCCGGCAGATGCTGGTCGAGACGGTTCGTTTCCTCGAGGCGAACAATCCGGCGGGCCGGGCGGACTGACAGGCGACGATGGGAGAAGACCGCGCCTTGCGCCCCCGCGCGATCTGACTGACACAGGGGCCGCCTCCCGCCAGAGTAACGCCCCGTGACGTCAGCCTCCTCCCCCCAGCCCCCGTCGCGATCGGCGCTGTTCGTCCTGTTCGGGGTGGTCTTCATCAACCTCGTCGGCTTCGGCATTGTCATTCCGTTGCTGCCCTTCTACGGCCAGACGCTGGACGCCCCGCCGTGGCAGGTGGCGCTGATGTTCTCGGCCTATTCGCTGGGCCAGTTCGTCGCCGAGCCCTTCTGGGGACGGCTGTCGGATCGCATCGGTCGCAAGCCGGTGCTGATGATCACCATCCTGTGCAACGCGGCCGGCTATCTGGCCCTCGCCTTCGTGCCCAACATCTGGCTGGCCATCGTGGTGCGGCTGTTCACGGGCATGGGCGCGGGCAATATCTCGACCGCCCAAGGCTATGTGGCGGACGTGACCCCGCCGGAACTGCGCGCCGGCCGGATGGGATTGATCGGCGCCGCCTTCGGCCTCGGCTTCATCTTCGGCCCGGCGATCGGCGGACTGCTGACCCGGCCGGATCTGGGGACGCTGGGCTACCAGCTGCCGATCTTCACCGCCTCCGGCCTCTGCGTCCTGGCCGCCGTCGGCGTCGCCGTCCTGCTGAAGGAGAGCCGGGTCAAGGCGGACCCCGCCGTGGCCCGCCCGCCCTTCCTCGGCGGGGTGCATGACGCCGTATCCAACCCGGTGGTGTCGCGCGTGCTGCTGGTAACCCTGATCTATATGGCGGGCTTCTCCGGCATGGAGTCGACCTTCGGCTTCTGGACCGAGGCGCGCTACGGCTGGACCGCGCGCGAGGTCGGCCTGTGCTTCATGGCCGTGGGGATTGTCTCGGTCATCTGTCAGGGCTTTCTGGCCGGACGGCTGGCCCGGCGCTTCGGCGAGGCGCGGGTTCTCGCCGTCGGCTGCCTGGTCTTCGGCGCCGGCCTGGCGGGCCAGGTGGTCGCCAGCCGCCTGCTGCCCGACGCCGACTGGCTGGTGCCGGTGATCATGGCGGCCGGCGCCTTCGGCATGGCTGTGACCATGCCCAACATCTCGGCCCTGATCTCGCGCTCCGTCGACCCCGACCGCCAGGGCGCCATGCTGGGGCTGAACATGGCCTCCAGCTCGATCGCACGGATCTTCGGCCCCATGATCGCCGGAGCCATCTTCTCGCAGGTCGGCCACGACTGGCCCTTCCTGATCGGCGCGGCCCTGACGATTCCCGCGGCGGTGATGGCGATCAACGCCGGCCGGGCCTTCAAACGGCGACAGGCCGCGCCGGTCCCCGCCGTCGCCGAGTAGCGCCGCCCTTGCTTTCCCGCGCCGGCTGGCCTAGAAGCCGCGCCTTCGCGTACCGAACCGCCGGGCTAACAGGCATGCCTGGGCGGTTCTCATCAGGGTTTCCAATCCGACGGCTCCAAAGGCCGGAAGAAGCGGCAACCCACTCAAACAGAGAGTGAAAATGCCGAAACTCAAGACGAAGTCGGGCGCCAAGAAGCGCTTCAAATTCACGGCGACTGGCAAGGTGAAAGCCGGCGTGGCGGGCAAGCGGCACCGCTTGATCAGCCACAACAGCAAATACATCCGCCAGAACCGCGGCACCTCGGTCATGGCCGACGCCGACGCCAAGAAGATCAAGTCCTACATGCCGTACGCCTGATCGGCGCGCAGCATTTCGACCTGATCTCCACCCAGAATTTGAAAGGATAGCGACATGGCTCGCGTCAAACGCGGCGTAGTTTCCCACGCCAGACACAAGAAGGTTCTCAAGCAGGCCAAGGGTTTCTACGGCCGCCGCAAGAACACCATCCGCACGGCCAAGGCCGCGGTCGACCGCGCCGGGCAGTACGCCTACCGCGACCGCCGCAACAAGAAGCGCTCGTTCCGCGCCCTGTGGATCCAGCGCATCAACGCCGCCGCGCGTCTGGAAGGCTTCACCTATTCGCAGTTCATGCACGGGCTCGGCGAGGCCGGCATCGAGCTGGACCGCAAGGTCCTGGCCGCGATGGCCGCCGACGAGGCCGCCTTCAAGGCCGTGGCCGACAAGGTCCGGGACGCCCTGAAGACCGCCTGACGGCGATCGCGGGACACAGACTGTCGAAACGCCCGTTCCGGTCGCCGGAGCGGGCGTTTTCGTTTGCGGCCCGGGGGGAGAGGCTGCCAGGCTGCGCCCATGATCGCTCTTCGCCTCGCCGGCCTGGCCCTGGCCGCCGCCCTGTTCGCCTCTCCGGCCACGGCCGGGCCGCGCGCCGTCGCCGTCACCTTCGACGACCTGCCCTACCAGGCCCCGGACGCCGTGCTGTGCGATCCGGAACAGGCCATGGCCCTGACCGAGGATTTCGTGGCCATGCTGAGGCCGCTCGACACCCGGGCGACCGTCTTCGTCAATGAAGGCAAGGTCTGCGACGAACGCCGCGCCGACCTGCTGCCCGCCCTGCTCAACGTCTGGCTCGACGCCGGGCTGGACATGGGCAACCACACCTTCAGCCACATCAACATCCATCGGACCACGGTCGAGGCGTATCTGGCGGATGTGGACGCCGGCGCGCCCGTCAGCCGGGCGGCGCTCGCGGCGCGGGGCCGGCCGCTGCGATTCTTCCGCCACCCCTATCTGTTCACGGGCGAGACGCCGGAGAAGAAGGCCGCCATCGCCGCCGGTCTGGCGGAACGGGGCTATACCGTCGCGCCGGTGACGATCGACAACAGCGACTGGATGTTCGCGGCCGTCTATCGCCAGGCCGAGGCGGCGGGCGACGAAGCGCTGTCGGCCCGCATCGGCGATGCCTACGTGGCCTATATGGCGGCGATGCTGGACCACTGGGAGCCGTACAGCGCCGAACTGACCGGCGGTCGCGAGCCGGCCCAGGTGCTTTTACTTCACGCCAATTCGCTGAACCGCGACTGGTATCCGCGCATCCACGCCCTCTACCTCGATCGCGGCTATCGCTTCGTGACGCTGGACGAGGCGCTGGCCGACCCGATCTACGGCCATGCCGACGACTGGGTGCGGGCCAACGGCGTCTCATGGCTGCATCGCTGGACCTTGAGCGAGGGGCGGCCGGTCCGCTGGGAGCCGGAGCCGCCGGCCTGGATCGCCGAGGCCTACGCCGCCCTCTAGCCCTCAGGCAAACGTCTCGGCCTCATTCCGTCTCCCGGTTCGCGCGAGGTCGCCGCGCAGCACGGCCAGAACGCCGATCCAGCCGTAGAGCACGGCCGGCGAGGTGACGGCGGCCAGCGCCATCAGCCCGCCGGTAACCGCCACGCCCAGCCAGGCCGGCCAACCGATGTCGCGCGCCCGGCGCGTTACAAGGGCGGTCCAGCCCCAGAACCAGGCGACCACGACGAGAAGCACCAACAGGGTGAGAAGCAGGCCCACCAGGAGCGCGCCCTCGCGCGACGGGCCGCCCATCAGTACGGGAATGGCCGGAATCAGGGCCATGGAGAAGGCCATCGGACCGATGCTGAGCAGGGCGGCCGCGCCGATGAATTCCCGGCGGTTGCTCCGACCCCTGTACCCCAGCATGCGGGGACTCCTGTGCGGTGCCATGGTCGGCGGACCGGGTTCAGAATTCCCTGTCGAACATCCTTAAGCACGGCACGGGATGACGAACCGCGCGCGGGCCGCTAGACGACTGCGACCATGCCAAATCCTGACCCGGGCCTCGCCCAGCTCGAACTCGACCTGATCAACGCCATCGGCTCGTCGGAGACCGCCGCGGCGGTCGAGGAGCTGCGCGTCGCCGCCCTCGGCAAGTCCGGCTCCATCTCCGGCCTGCTCAAGGGCATGGGCGCCCTGTCGCCGGACGAGCGCCGCGAGCAGGGGCCGATGATCAACGGCCTGCGCGACCGGGTGTCGGCGGCGCTGGCGGCCCGCAAGGCGGAACTGGAAGGCGCCGAGCTGGACGCCCGCCTCAAGGCCGAGCACGTCGACCTGACCCTGCCGTCCCGCCCGCGCCGCGCCGGCTCGGTGCACCCGACCATGCAGGTGATGGACGAGATGATCGCCCTGTTCGCCGAGATGGGTTTCGCCGTCGCCGAAGGGCCGGACATCGAGGACGACTTCCACAATTTCACCGCCCTGAACTTCCCGCCCAAACATCCGGCGCGGGAGATGCACGACACCTTCTTCCTCAAGCCCGACCCGGAGACCGGCGAGCGCAAGGTGCTGCGCACCCACACCAGCCCGGTGCAGGTGCGGACCATGATGACGCAGAAGCCGCCGATCCGGATCATCGCCCCGGGCCGGACCTTCCGGAAGGATTCCGACGCCACCCACACCCCGATGTTCCACCAGGTCGAAGGGCTGGTCATCGATCGCGACATCCACATGGGCCATCTGAAGTGGACGCTGGAGACCTTCGTCGCCCGTTTCTTCGAGGTCGACGACGTCGACGCCCGCTTCCGTCCGCACCATTTCCCGTTCACCGAACCCTCGGCCGAGATGGACATCCGCTGCGACCGCTCGGGCGGCGAGCTGAAGCTGAACCAGGGCGACAGCTGGATGGAGATCCTGGGCTGCGGCATGGTCCATCCGAACGTGCTCCGGAACTGCGGCATCGATCCGGACGAATTCCAGGGCTTCGCCTTCGGCATGGGCGTCGACCGCCTGGCCATGCTGAAATACGGCATCCCGGACCTGCGCCCGATGTTCGAGGCCGACACCCGCTGGCTGGCCCACTACGGCTTCTCCGCCTTCGCCGCCCCCAATCCCGCCAGCGGTCTGAGTTGAGCCGCCGATGACCGACCCCGGCCAATACATGCCCTGGCGCCCGCTCGGCGACGGCCCGACCTATGAGCAGGAACAGATCTGGCTGCCCCAGCTGATCGCGCAGACCATGAGCGCCGGAAGCCCGATGATCGAGGGCAAGACCTTCATCGCCTGCCGGATCGAGGGACCGGCCGTCCTGCTGGCCGTCGACGGCTGCGAATTCGACGGTTGCGACATGGGAGTCACCGGCGGCGACGTGCGCAATCTTCTGCTGCGTCCGATGGGGCCCCAGAAGGTCGTCGGCGCCATCGCCTTTCGCAACTGCGTGTTTCGCCGCTGCGCCTTCTTCTCGGTCGGCTTCACGGGAAGCCCGGCCTTCCTCGATAGTTTTCTGACCATTCCCGGAGGCAGGACCTCGTGAAATTCACCCTGTCCTGGCTGAAGGAGCATCTCGACACCTCGGCGGAAATCGCGGACGTGGCCGGAGCCATGACCATGGCCGGGCTGGAGGTCGAGGAGGTCCACGACCCCATCGCCAGCCTGGCGCCCTTCACCGTGGCCCGGATCGTCTCGGCCGAGCAGCATCCCAACGCCGACCGGCTGCGGGTCTGCCAGGTCGACACGGTGGACGGGCCGAAGGAGATCGTCTGCGGCGCGCCCAACGCCCGCGCGGGCCTGACCACCATCTATGCTCCCATCGGCGCCTTCGTGCCCGGGCTCGGCGTGACCCTGGTCGAGAAGCCGGTGCGCGGCGTGGTCTCGCACGGCATGCTGTGCTCGGCCTCGGAACTGGAGCTGGCCGGCGACAGCGACGGCATCCTCGAACTGGCCGACGACCTGACGGTCGGGACGCCTGCCGCCGGCGTCTTCGGCGCCGAGCCGGTGATCGATTTCGAGGTCACGCCGAACCGGCCCGACTGGCTGGGCGTGGCGGGCATCGCCCGCGACCTGGCGGCGGCGAGCCTGGGCCAGCTGAAGACGCCGTCGGTCCTGCCGGTCCCGGGAGCGTACCCCTGCCCGATCTCGGTCCGGATCGAGGCGCCGGAGATGTGTCCCGTGTTCGCCGGCCGGCTGATCCGGGGCGTCAGGAACGGCCCCTCTCCGGAGTGGCTGCAGCGGCGGCTGACGGCCATCGGCCTGCGCTCGATCAGCCGGCTGGTCGATGTGACCAATCTGATCGCCTACGACCGCTGCCGGCCTGCCCACGTCTACGACGCGGCCAAGCTGGTCGGGAGCGAGATCGTGGTGCGCGGCGGGCAGGTCGCCCGGGACACCCCGAACCACGAGGGAGGCGAGCACGAGCATCTGATCGCCCTCGACGGCAAGACCTACACCATCGATCCGGCCATCTGCGTCATCGCCGATGCGAGCGGCGAGCGACCGATCGGCCTGGGCGGCGTCATGGGCGGCGAGAGCACCGGCTGCTCGGACGAGACCACGGACGTCTTCCTCGAATGCGCCTGGTTTGATCCGCTGGTCACGGC
Source organism: Brevundimonas sp. (assembly GCF_030704825.1). GTDB lineage: Bacteria > Pseudomonadota > Alphaproteobacteria > Caulobacterales > Caulobacteraceae > Brevundimonas. The sequence continues at coordinate 43,555 of NZ_JAUYNX010000015.1, forward strand.
CCAGACGGGCCGGACCCTGTCGCTGAATTCCGACGCCCAGTACCGGTTCGCGCGCGGCGTCGATCCGGCCTTCGTCGTGCCCGGCCTCGAGCTGGCGACCCGGCTGATCCTCGACCTGTGCGGCGGCGAACCGTCCGAGGTCGTGGCAGCCGGGCAGGCGCCCGCCAGTCCCGCGCCCTTCGCCTTCGACCCGGCCCGCGTGGCCTCGCTCACCGGCCTGTCGCTGGACGACGACCGGATCGCCGAGATCCTCACCCGGCTCGGCTTCGAGGTCGCGCGTGGAACACCGTGGACCGTGACCCCGCCGTCGTGGCGCGGCGACGTCGAAGGACCCGCCGACCTGGTCGAGGAGGTGGCGCGGATCGAGGGCTACGGCGCCCTGCCCTCCACCCCCCTGCCTCATCTCGGCGCGCCGTCGCGGGGCGTGCTCAACCCGCGTCAGGCGCGGGTGCGGCTGGGCCGGCGGGCGCTGGCGGCCATGGGCTACGCCGAGGCGGTCACCTGGTCCTTCACCAAACAGTCGACGGCGGCCCTGTTCGGCGGCGGCGACGACCGGTTGCTGGTCGAAAACCCGATCGCGGCCGATCTGGACTGCATGCGGCCCTCGGCCCTGCCCAATCTGATCGAGGCGGCGGCGCGCAACGCCGCCCGCGGCCACGCCGACGCCGCCCTGTTCGAGATCGGCCCGATCTATCTGGACGACACCCCGACCGGCCAGCGCACCGTGATCTCCGGCCTGGTCGCGCCGAGCGCCGCCCGCCACTGGGGCGCCGCCCCAGAGGACGCCCTGTTTGGTCTCAAGGGCGACCTGATGGCCCTGCTGGAGGCGCTGGGCGCGCCCGTCGCCTCGCTGCAACTGGCGCAGGGCCAGAACCGCGACTGGTGGCATCCCGGACGGTCCGCGCGCCTGCAACTGGGCCCGAAGAACGTCATGGTCGAGTTCGGCGCCCTGCACCCGCGCGTGCTCAAGGCGCTGGACGCCGACGGCCCGATGCTGGGTTTCGAGATCGTGCTCGACGCGGTCCCCGAGCCGCGCGGCGCGAAGTCCAAAACGCGGGGGCCGGCTCATCTGGCCAACCTCATGCCCCTGACCCGCGACTTCGCCTTCGTGGTCGAGGACAGCAAGGCCGCGGGCGACCTGGTCCGCGCCGTCGCCGGCGCCGACAAGGCGCTGATCGCCGGGGTGTCGGTGTTCGACGTCTATCGCGGCGCGGGCATACCCGAAGGGATGAAGTCGGTGGCGCTGGAGGTGGTCATCCAGCCGCGCGAAGCGACCCTGACCGAGGCGGAGATCGAGGCCCTGTCGGCGAAGGTCGTCGCGGCGGCTGGCAAGACCGGGGCCGTTCTGCGCGGCTGAGGCCGGGGGCGGCGACGGGCGGTCGACCCGGCGAGGGAACCGGCTTCGCGCGGTCGCATTTGCGGACGGGAAGGACGCCGCCGATGAAACCGGACCGGATCGCCGGGCTGCTCGCCGCGGGCCTTGCGCTCGTGGCCTGTTCCCCGGAAAAGCCCTCGCGGGTCCCGTCGCCCGACACGCCCGGCGCGACGGTCGACGTGGCCGGAGATGCTTCGACCGGGTCAGATGTTCCAGCGCCGGAAGAGTCCCGGCCCGGGCGACCCGGGGCCAGGCTGGAACGGGTCGCCCCCGACCCGCAAGCGGGCGTCGAGCTGCCGGAGCCGCCGGTGCGGGTTCCCGAAAACCCCTGACGGCCGTCGATCGCCCGGGAGGGCGAACCCCCGGCGGCTATCAGGCGGCTTTTGCCTTGGCGCGCAGGGACAGGCAGTAGCCAAGCGTCACCGCCATTCCCGCCAGCACCGCGCCGCATCCTCCGATCAGCGCGACCGAGGTCGGGGCGAACGCCCACAGCCCGGCATAGACAAGCCCGCTCAGGGCCATGGACCAGCCTCCGACCCGCGCGGCCTGACGGGCGTAGGCGTTGGGGGCGAAGGCCTTGGGCATCCGGTTGCCGTACCAGGCGACCATGAGGCCGGTCGCGCCCAGGACGATCCGGGTGGTCGTCTCGGAGTCTATATAGCCCTGCTGCCGTGCGAAACTGGCGCCGAGCCCCAAGGCGACGAGGCCGCCGGCCCAGGCGAGGCTTCCGATCAGATCCTTGTTCATTGCGCAGTCTCCTTTTTTGGCCCCGGCGTCTCCGCGGCGGGCGTGAACGAATCGACGAAGCCGAGCAGCGCTTCCTCGAGCACTGAAAGCTTCAGGTGATAGATGACGGACTTGCCGGCCTTTTCGGCGTGCACCAGGTCGGCTTCCTTCAGCACCGCGAAATGCGCCGACATCGTCGGCCTGGAGACGTCGAACCGGTCGCTGAGTTCCCCCGCGCTCATCGGCCCGTTCTGCAGCAGCTGCAGCACCCGGCGGCGGGTCGGATCGGAAAGGGCCTTGAAAACCTGACTCATGATGTGACGTTTAGCTAATCGTCGAAATGAGTCAAGAGCCTCCATCCCCGATCACGCCCGGCAACCCCTCGTTAACCTCGCCGCCGCAAGGCTGACTCAAAGACCGGCGACGGTGAAACCCAGCGCCCGCGCGAGTCGGGCGGCCCGTCCCGCCTATCGGAGCCATCGTCATGCACCGCCGCCAACTGATCCTCTCCGGCCTCGCCGCCACCGCCGGCGTCTCGGGCCTGTCTGCCTGCGCCACCGGCGGCCAGGCGACCGATCCCGCCTATCCGATCGCTTCCGACCAGCAGGCCCAGGCCTATACCGCCGACGAACTGATCGCCGCCGGCTCGCGCGAGCTGGGCATCGCCGCCGAGGCCATCGGCGCGGCCATCGAGCGCATCTTCGCCGAACAGGGCGACCGCCCGACCGCCTACATCGCCGGCGAGGAGGCCTCCGGAGCCGCCGCCGTGGGCCTGCGCTATGGCCGCGGCGCCCTGCACATGAAGGACCTGTCGGCCTCGCAGGAGGTGTTCTGGCAGGGCATTTCCATCGGCTGGGACGTCGGCGGCAACGCCAGCCGGGTCTTCACCCTGGTGTACGGCCTGTTCCACCCGGACATGCTCTACCGCCGCTATCCCGGCGTGGAAGGCTCGGCCTATCTGGTCGGCGGCCTGGGCGTGAACTACCAGCGCGCCGACGGCATCGTCCTGGCCCCGATCCGCACCGGCGTCGGCCTGCGCCTCGGCGCCAACGTCGGCACCATGGCCTACAGCCGCCAGCGCAACCTGCTGCCGTTCTAGCCTCTTCGTCATCCTCGGGCTTGACCCCGGAGGATCAGACCGTCCGGTGCTCGGTGACAGGGCACGACCGCGCTCGCCGGGCCGTCTCACACGCACAGCCCGCTCCCACGTCTGATCCTCGGGTCAAGCCCGAGGATGACGGCGGGGAGGAGTCAACCCGACGGGTTCTGCACCAGCCGCAGCAGCGTCCCGTCCGGGTCTAACAGGTAGCCGATCCGCAGGCCCGAATGCTCCAGCGCCGGGGCTTGGAGCCGGGGAGAGCCGCCGGACCGCTCGGGCACGCCAGCCGCCTTGCAGACGGCATGGAAGGCGTCGACGTCGTCCAGCCGGAGGCAGGCGCTGAAGGAGCTCGTCGCCGGATCGAGGTCCGGATACGGGAAGAATTCCAGCTTCACCCCGCCGCGCATCAGGATCATCCAGCCGCCGTCGCGCCAGCCCTGTTCGAAGCCGAGCTTGCCGTAGAAGCGCGCGGTCTGTTCGAAGTCCCGCGAGGGCAGGTTCGGGGTGGCGTGGTCGGTCATCGGCTGGCTCCTTCCGCTGCGAATCTAGCACGCCGGACCGTCGGCGAGAGGGGTCGGAGGCGGGGCGTTTCCGGACATCGGCGGGCGTCTGTCCGGCATCTGCGGCGGCCAAACGGACCTTGTCCCGCATGTCGGCCTTGTCGCGGGGCCGATGTCGACGACGTCCTGGCCGAAATGTATCGAGCCGAGGTCGCCTATGTACTGGCGTCGCCGATCATCGCCTCCAGCCCCTCGCGCCAGGTCGGATAGAGCGGCCGCCAGCCCAGCTCGGCCTTGGCGCGGGCGTTCGAGAGCCGCTTGGAGTCGAGATAGAAGCGCCGCATCGCGTCGGACACCGAGGGATCGTCGAGGTCGACCTCGGGCGGGAGCGGGAGGCCGAGGCGGCGCGCGGCCGATTCCATGACCACGTCCGCCGGGGCCGGCTCGTCGTCGCACAGGATGTAGGCCGCGCCGGGCCGGGGGCGGGCCATGGAGGCGAACAGGCCGGAGACGGCGTCATCGACGTGAACGCGGTTGAACACCTGGCCCGGCTTGCGCACCAGCCGCGCCGTGCCGTCGCGCAGCCGGTCCAGGGGCGAGCGGCCGGGTCCATAGAGGCCAGGCAGGCGGAAGATCTGCACGGTCAGCCCCATGCCCTGTCCGGCGTCGAGCCAGTCGCGCTCGGCCCGGACCCGCCGCGCGCCTTCCAGACTGGCGGCGTTCAGCTCGCTGTCCTCAAAGGCCCAGCCGCCGGCGCGGTCGCCATAGACGGCCGTGGACGAGACGTAGCCGATCCAGTCGGGCCAGGACCCGGACGCCGTGATCGCGGGCAGCAACGCCCTGACTCCCGGACAGCCGGTCGCTTCCGGCGGCGCGGTGACCAGGATGGCGGAGGCGTCGGCGACCGCCGCGGCCAGCGCCGCCGCGTCGGCCGGATCGACGGTCGTGAATCCCTCCGCGTCCAGGGCCGCGCGGCGTCCGGGGTCGCGGCTAGTCAGGACGGCGCGTCCGCCCCGGCGAACGGCCTCGCGGGCCGCCGCCCGGCCCAGCCAGCCGCCGCCGAAGACCAGCAGGGATGCGGACGCGTCCGGCATGGCCGGGACTCAGGCCGACCGGGCGTGAACCGGGGCCTTGGGCGGAGCGGTCAGGGTCGGCTCGGTCTGCACCGCCTGCGCCCGCTTGCTGTTCCACGTCGAGACGCAGGGCACCTTGGACAGATCGGCGCGGCCGGCGTGGCGGCGGGCGATGTCGGTGACCTCGTCCAGAAGCCCCTGGGCCAGGGTGATCGGCTTCAGGCCGAGGTCGCGGAACTGGTCGTTGGCCACGACCAGTTCATTCTCGTCGGCTTCCTGGCGCGGATTCGGGACGTTGTGCACCTCGGCGCCCGTCATGTCGGAGATCATCGCGGCCAGGTCGCGGACCCGCCGGCTCTCGGTCATCTGGTTCAGGATCTTGACCCGCTCGCCCGACTTGGGGGGATGGGCCAGGGCCAGCTCGACGCAGCGCACCGTATCCTGCAGATGGATGAAGGCCCGCGTCTGGCCGCCGGTGCCGTGAACGGTCAGCGGATAGCCGACCGCCGCCTGCATCAGGAAGCGGTTCAGCACCGTGCCGTAGTCGCCGTCGTAGTCGAACCGGTTGATCAGCCGCTCGTCCCGGCGCGTCTCCTCGGTCTGGGTGCCCCAGACGATGCCCTGGTGCAGGTCGGTGATCCGCAGCCCGTCGTTCCGGGCGTAGAACTGGAACAGCAGGGCGTCCTGGGTCTTGGTCATGTGATAGATCGAGCCGGGGTTCGGCGGGAACAGGATCTCCTGCTCGGCCGGGCCGAAGTCGGTGTCGACCGTGACCTTCAGATAACCCTCGGGGATGCGCAGCCCGGCGGTGGTGTAGCCATAGACGCCCATGGTCCCCAGGTGGGTCAGGTGCACGTCCAGCCCGCTCTCGACGATGGCCGCCAGCAGGTGGTTGGTGGCGTTCAGGTTGTTGTCGACCGTGTACAATTTGTGCCGCGCCGACTTCATCGAATAGGGGGCGGCGCGCTGTTCGGCGAAATGAACGACGCTGTCGGGCTTCCAGTCGCGGATCAGGGCGACGAGACGATCGAACTCCTTGCCCACGGTCATATTGACGAAGTCCAGGGTCTGGCCGCTGATCTCCTTCCACGCGGCGATACGCTCGCCCATGGTGCGGATCGGGGTCAGGGACTGGACTTCCAGCTCGTTGTCGATGTTGCGGCGGCTCAGGTTGTCGACGACGCAGACGTCCCAGCCACGCGCGGACAGGTGCAAGGCCGTGGGCCAGCCGCAGAAGCCATCGCCGCCCAGAACAAGAACCCGCATTCGACCATCCCTCGTGATTTCCCCGACCTTGCGTAGCGGATGGCGACGCGGGGTCAAAGCCTGACCTTGTAACGCGCCAATGGGCCCGTCGGGCTCAGCCGCGCGTGCGCGCCCGCCAGTCCTCGCGGCTCTGGCCCCAGCGGTCGATGGTCAGCTCGTGGAACGGCGGCGGCAGCCGCGTCGGGCCCAGGTTGCGCGAGCCGACCCGCCCGGCCAGCCGTTGCGACGGGACGTTGTCCGGATCGATGCAGTGGATGACCTCGGTCCAGCCCAGTACGTCGAAGGCGTAGTCGATCGCCGCCGTCGCCGCCTCGACGCCATAACCCTTGCCCTGGGCGTCGGGATGAAGACCCCAGCCCACCTCCGTCCCCGGCCAGCCCTCGGGCCGCCACGGCCCGATCCGGCCCAGCCACAGGCCGGTGTCGCGCTCGACCAGCGAGAACATGGAGATTCCGGTCAGGCTCCAGGCCCCGGCCATGGTCATGAAGCCCCGCCAGGCCACGGCGGCCGGCTGGGCGCCGCCGAGGAATTTCGCCGCCTCGGGGTCGGCCATCATCCCGGCCCAGCGCGGGAAATCCTCCAGGGCGATGGGCCGCAGGATCAGGCGTTCGGTCTCCAGCACCGGTCCGGTCAAAGGATGTACTCCCGTTCGAGTTCGTAGTGGCTGCCGTCGTGGGTCAGGACGCTGGAGTACAGGCCGAAGCGGTCGACGCGGATCGGCGGCGAACGCAGCAGGTTGTGGCCGGCGATCCAGGCTCCGATCCGGTCCGGATTGGCGTGAGGCTTCAGATAGGCCAGCGTCAGATGGGGCCGATAGTCGCGGCGTTCGAGGACGACGGCGGCGCGCTCGGCCGCCGAGCGGCATCGTCCGGCCAGTACCGACAGGCGTTCGTTCGGCTCAACTCCCGCCCAGAGCGCCTGGGTGCGATGGCCCTCGCCGAAGGCCCCGACGCCGGCAAGGGCGATCTCGAACGGCCCGCCCGTCGCGGCCCGCTCCAGTTCGACCGCCAGATCGTCGGCGCGACGCGCCTCGACCTCGCCGTAGAAGGCCAAGGTGATGTGCAACTGCTCGGCGCCGCGCCATTTCGCGCCGGGCAGGCCGGTTTGACGGCGGGCGAGCGTCTCGGCCACATCGTCGGGAACGGACAGGGCGGTGAACAGCCGGATCATGCGACCCTTGGTAGCGGTTGGAAACCCGACGCCCAAGTCCGGTTTTCCTTGCGGAACGGGCGGACGCCCCCGATATTTGCGCAAAGGCCGGGATCGCCCGGCCCAACGGAGGACCGATCTCGCCATGAGCGATTTCAGAAACAGCCATTCCATCCCCGCCACCGCCGACATGTCGGTGGACGCGGGCCTGCGCAGCTTCATGCTGGGCGTCTACAACAAGGTCGCCCTGGGTCTGCTGGTCTCGGCGGCCCTGGCCTGGGTGACCGGATCCTATCCCCCGGTGCGGGATCTGCTGTTCTCGACCGCCGTCTTCCCCGACGGCGTGACCCGGCTGACCGGCATGACCCTGCTGGGCATGATCGTGGCCTTCTCGCCGCTGGTGGTGCTGCTGGGCTCCAACTTCGTGATGAAGAACCCGACCGCCGGGACGGCCGGCGGCCTCTACTGGCTGATCGTGGCCCTGATCGGCGCCTCGATGGGCACGGTGGTGCTGGTCTATACGGGCGCCTCGGTGATCCAGACCTTCCTGATCACCGCCGCCGCCTTCGGCGCCCTGAGCCTGTTCGGCTACACGACCAAAAAGGACCTGACCGGCTTCGGCAGCTTCCTGATCATGGGCGTGATCGGCCTGATCATCGCCTCGGTGGTCAACATCTTCCTTCAGAACTCGATGATGCAGCTGATCATCAGCGTTCTGGGCGTGCTGATCTTCGCGGGCCTGACGGCCTACGACACCCAGCGGCTGAAGATGACCTACTACGCCCTGGGCGGCGACCGGAACGCCATGGGCGTGGCCACCAGCTACGGCGCGCTGAGCCTGTACATCAACTTCATCAACATGTTCCAGTTCCTGCTGATGCTGTTCGGCGGCCGGCGCTGATGTAACGGGTGTCGCGGGTGTTTCGCCGCCCGTGTTCTCGGCGAGAAACCTCCACAAGCGCGACAATGCAGGAAGGGCCCCGGTGCGAACCGGGGCCCTTCTTCATTCCACGATGGTGAATTTCCGGCTGTCGAAGACGCGCAGGACCTGGGCCAGATCGCGGCCCCGGCGCAGCACCAGGCCGCCCTCGCCGATCACCGCCCACTGCCCCTGCTTCAGGCGAAGGGCCGGGCGTTTTTCGATGCGGTACAACGGCGCGTCCCCCGAGCGGCGAAACACCGCGAACTCGGCCACGTCCCTGTGCCCGACCATGGCGTAGTCGCGCCATTCCGCCGCGGCGACCATCCGGCCGTAGACGCGAAGGATCAGATCCAGTTCGCGCCGGTCGAAGAAGACCGGGCCGGGCTGGGACTGCAAATCGGCGGCGTCGCTCATCAGCATCAGGTTACGCCGCCGGTCTGGAAACACCAGTCTTGCCGGGGCCGGCAAGCAGCCGGCCTGCCGAACACTGTGTCGGGAACGCCGCGATGCGAACAAATCGTACCGAACACGAAATAGCCTCCGTTCGGCCCATCGCCCGCCCCCTTGGGGGGCGACACCCGATCCATCGGCTCGTTGGAGCCCGGAGCGGTTCCGGATCCTGAACAGCCCCCCCAGCCCCCCTGGATCACTCCACATGGGCTTCAGCGGGCCGATGCTTCCTCCAAAGCGAGACGCCCGCTCCGCCACCCTCCCCCCTCCGGCAGAGCGGGCGTTTTGCTGTCCGGGGCCCGGCGGGCCTCCGGGTCAGGGCAGGATGATCTCCACCGGTTCCCCGGCCCGGGTCACCGACAGGATTTTCTGACCGGCTCCCTCCAGCGCGGTGGCCAGGGCGTCCAGCCCGGCCACGGCGGAATCGTCGACCAGGGTGATCAGGTCGCCGGCCTGCAATCCCGCCCCGGCGGCCGGCGAACCGCCCTCGACCGAGAAGACCTGCAGGCCGTCCGACGCGGCCCGGACCGCGGCCCCACGCGCCATGACCGCATCCGGACCGGAAATGACCGAACGCTCGCGCGGCGTCTCCACCACCACCGTCGCGCGGCCCTCGCGGCCGTCGCGCAGATAGACCACCTCGACCCGGGTTCCCGGCTCGGCGATGCCGACGGTCGCGGCCACCGTGCCGGCATTGGAGACGGGGCGATTCTGGATCCGCGTCACCACGTCCCCGCGGCTCAGGCCGGCGGCCTCGGCCGACGAGCCGGGCGCGACGTCCTCGACCACGGCGCCACGCACGATGCCGAGGCCGAAATCGCGCGAGCGCGCCGCGTTCAGCGACCCGAAGATGGCGCCCGTGGTTCCGCGTTTGACCTCGCCGGTCTCGCGCAGCTGGGCCGCGACATACATGAGGATGCGGCTGGGCACGGCGAAGGCGATGCCGTCGTTGCCGCCGCCGCCGCCCGACAGGATGGAGGTGTTGATGCCGATCAGACGGCCGCGGCTGTCCAGCAGCGGTCCGCCGGAGTTGCCCGAGTTCACCGCGGCGTCGGTCTGGATATAGTCCTCGATCCGGTCGCCCATGCCCGAACGGCCGAGGCCGGAGATCACCCCCATGGTCAGGGTCTGGTCCAGGCCCAGCGGATAGCCGACGGCGAAGGCGAGATCGCCGGTCCGCAGCGAATCGGAATTGACCACCTCGATCTGGGACAGGCCGAGGCTGGCCACCGATGGCGCCTCGATCCTGAGCACGGCCAGATCGGTGGCCTTGTCGGTCCCGATCAGAACGGCGTCGAAGATGCGGCCGTCCGTCAGGTCGACGGTGAATTTCCGCCCCCCCTCGACCACGTGATTGTTGGTGACGACGATCCCCTCCCGGGCGTCGATGATGGCGCCCGAGCCGCTGGACATCGGACGCGGCTCATTGTCGCCCGAACTGGGTCCCTCGGACTGGCCCAGGGTGGTGACCTGCACCACGGCGGGCAGGGCCTGCTCCAGTCCGGTGGCGAAGGTGAAGACGCCGCGCCGGGCGTCGAACGGCACGGGCGACTGCTGCGCGGCCGCCGGCGTGGTCGTCGCCAGCAGCGGGACCGCGACGACAAGCGCCAGCAAGGCAAGACCGCCGGTCCGGTTGGTGGAACGCATCGCCAATCCCCTGTTGTTCGCAGACCCTAGCGCGAGAAACGCGCCGTGACGACAGCCCCCGGCCCGGCGTCATCAATCGTCATGGACGCCCCGTGCCGCTTGAGGATGGCGCGCACGAACGCCAGCCCCATCCCGTGACTCTCGCGGCCGTTGTCGGCGGCGCTGGAAACGGCGCGCGCCAGGTCGTCCAGCACGGCCGGGTCCATGCCGGGGCCCTGGTCGGCGACGGCCAGGACCGGCAGACCGTCCTCGAGCCGCACGCCGAGCGTGACCGTCCCGCCGTCCGGCGAGAATTTGACCGCATTGTCCACCAGATTGGTCACGGCCCTCTGCAGCAGGGAGCGAACGCCCAGCACCGGCACCGGCGAGGTTTCGACCCGGAGAACGACCCCGCGCTCCTCGGCCAACGGCTGGTAGAGGTCGGCCGCCGCCGCCGCCAGCCGATCCAGCCGGACCGTCTCGAACACCCAGGCCTCGCCGTCGCGCAGCGCCATGGCCTCGTTCATGGCGCGGGTCAGGCCGGTCAGGTCGGCGCGGGCCTCGGCCGCCAGGGCGCGGGCCTCGGGCGTGACGCTGGCCTCCTTGAGCCGGTCCAGGCGGGCCGAAGCCCGCGCCAGCGGAGTGCGGAAATCGTGGGCCAGCTGGTCGGCGGAATCCCGCAGCCAGCTGAGCAGTTCCTCCAGCCGGTCGAGGGTCAGGTTCACCTGGCCGGTCAGTTCGGTGAGCTCCGGAGCGACCGCGGTCTCGGGGGCCCGCACCGAGAAATCGCCCACCGAGGCCCGGTCCAGCGCCCGGCTGACCTGGGCGACGGCGCTGGTCAGGCGGCGGCGGGCGAAGGTGGCCGCCGCCAGGCCGAACACCAGCAGCAGAACCCCGGCGGCGGCCACCGCCGCGACGGCCCAGCCCCAGGCTGCGCCCGACCGGTCGACCACCCGGCCCACCGCGATGTCGAGCGCGCCGACCGACTGGCGCACCACCACCACTTCGACGGCGCGGGAGCGGCATAGCACGCCCCGCTCAAGCTGGACCACATAGACCCCGTCGCCGAGCCGCGGCGCACGCTCTCCCCGGACAGTTTCCAGCTCCGCCAGACCCGCCGGCTTGCCCACCGGAGCGCGAATGAACCGCACCCCCGCGCCTCCGCGGCCCGTGCTGCAGGTCTCCTCGAGGCTGCCGGCCTCGCGGGTCGGGCCGGCCTGGAAGGCGCTCAGCCAGCCGGACAGATAGGCGGCGTCGGCCTCGGTGATGCTGGAGGCGGCGAGGCTGGATTCCTCGCCCAGCTTGCCGACCATGGTGCTGTAGTCGTTGAGCGCGGCGAGCGCCGCCTTCTCTCGCTGGTCCATTCGCACCGCGGCGCTGGTGACCACCAGCGAGCCGATCAGGGCGGCGGCGGCCATGACGGCGATGCCGGCGGCCAGCTGGGTCGAGGTCCGGCGCCCCAGCCAGACGCCCAGGCCGAACAGGCGGAACGCCACGGCCGCTCAGCCCGTCCAGGCGGACAGGTCCCGAAACACCAGACTCTGGCTGCGGGCCGAGACGATCAGCGGATGCAGGTCCTCGCCCAGTTCGGGCGCCTGCTCCTTGAGCCGGCGACGCAGGGCGCTGATGCGGGCGTCTATGATGTTGACGAAATTGTCGGGCAGGAACCGCCATTCGACCCAGCAGCGGTCCCACAGCATGGTCTTGGTCACCGGCTGGCCGCGCGCGGTCATCAGTTCGCAGACGATGGCGAACTCCAGCGGCGACAGGTCGATCAGGCGCGAACCGCCCTCGACCTCGAACTTCAGCGTGCGGGCGCCGAAGGCCAGCCGGAAGGGCCCGTTGACCAGGTCGCCGCCGGCCGGGGCGGCATGGCGGGCGGCGCGGCGCAGCTGGGCGGCGATGCGAGCCAGCAATTCCTCGTCGCCGACCGGCTTGGCCAGATAGTCGTCCGCCCCGCCCAGCAGGCCCTCGACCTTCTGGCGCTCGCCCCCCAGGGCGGTCAGCATCAGGGCCGGGGCGTCGGCGCAGGGCCCGCCGCCCGCCCGGACGCGCTTCAGCGTCTCCAGCCCGTCCAGCCCCTTGGTCAGGCGGTCGAGGATCAGGACATCAAAGGGGCTGGCCGCGGCGGCGATCGCGGCCTCGCCGCTGTCGACCCGCTCCACGGCCCCGAATCCCGCGTCCAGCAGCCGCCCGGCGACGTGATCGGACAGGGCCGGATCATCCTCCAGCAACAGGGCGCGGCGGCCGGCGAACACCGCGCGCAGCTGGGCGAAGGGATCGTCGCCGTCGATGCCTGCCGTTTCCCCGTCCATGGTCACTCCCCCCGGGCCGACGATACGGCGTTGAAGCGGAATGACAATGCTCAACGGACCGCGTTCGCGCAGACTAAGCGTCGCGCGGGGTCCCGGGGCTGATTGTTCCTGATCGGGCATTCCAGCGGGCCGCGGTCGTCGGCCCTTCGGGACCTCCCGACCAGACGCGGCCTGGCGCTTCGCGCATGCCTGGCGCTCAAGCAGCGAGCGACCGCGTCGCGAGCGTTAGCGCCCCGCCTAAAAGGCGCTCTCGCCCGTGATCGCCCGGCCCAGGATCAGGGCGTGGACATCGTGGGCGCCCTCATAGGTATTGACCGTCTCCAGGTTCATGGCGTGGCGCATGACGTGCATCTCGCCGGTGATGCCGGCGCCGCCGTGCATGTCGCGGGCCTCGCGGGCGATGGCCAAGGCCTTGCCGCAGTTGTTGCGCTTCATCATCGAGATGGCCTCGGGAACCCAGGCCCCCTGGTCCAGCAACCGGCCCAGGGCCAGGGCGCCCTCGAAACCGAGGAAGATTTCGGTCTGCATGTCGGCCAGCTTCTTCTGCACCAGCTGGCGCGAGGACAGCGGGCGGCCGAACAGCATGCGCTCGCCGACATAGTCGCGGGTCAGGTGGAAACAGGCCTCGGCCGCGCCCATCGCCCCCCAGGCGATGCCGTAGCGGGCCTTGTTGAGGCAGGAGAAGGGACCGCGCAGGCCCTTCACGCCCGGAAGCAGGTTCTCCTCCGGCACGAAGACGTCGTTCAGGCCGATGTCGCCGGTGATCGAGGCCCGCAGGCTCAGCTTGTCGCCGATCTTGTCGGTGGTGAAGCCTTCCATGCCCCGCTCGACGATGAAGCCGCGGATCACGTCGTCCAGCCTGGCCCAGACCACGGCCAGGTCGCTGATCGGCGAGTTGGTGATCCAGTATTTGGCGCCGTTCAGCCTGTAGCCGCCGTCGACCTTGACCGCCTTCGTCTTCATCGAGGCGGGGTCGGAACCACCGTCGGCCTCGGTCAGGCCGAAGCAGCCGACCAGTTCGCCGGCGGCCATGCGGGGCAGGAAGCGCATCTTCTGCTCTTCCGAGCCGAAGGCGTAGATGGGGTACATGGCCAGGGACGACTGCACGCTCATGGCCGAGCGGTAGCCGCTGTCGACGGCCTCGATCTCGCGCGCGATCAGGCCGTAGGCGACATGGCTGACCGAGGAGCCGCCGTACTGTTCCGGCAGCATGGCGCCGAGGAAGCCCATCTCGCCCAGCTCGGTCATGATGGCGCGGTCGAAAGTCTCGTCGCGGAAGGCCTCGACGACCCGGGGCAGAAGCTTCTCGCGGGCGTAGGACCGCGCCGCGTCCTGGATCATCCGTTCGTCGTCGGTCAGCCGGCCCGAAAGGTCCAGCGGGTCGTCCCAGCGAAAGGTCTTGTGCGAAGCGGGGGCGCCGTCGGCCATGAGGTCGTCTTTCCTGAGCGTGGCGGGGACTCGCGGCGGAATCGTCGCGCGATCCCGGCATCCCCCCTGTTCTGGCGCGCGGTTTAGGCCAAAATGCACCGGTCGGGTAGAGGGACGGCCCGACGCAGGCTAGACTGTCAGCATGAGCCGCACCTTCCATCGCCTGTTCGTCGAACACCCGCGCGAGGTCGACGAAAGCTATCTCCACCATATGGCCGCCTCGTCGCGGTTCGGCTTCCGCCTGCTCAAGCTGGCGGCCTGCGCCTTCGCGCATGCGCTGGTCCCCGGCGTGCACAAGGCCACGGTCTCGAAAGAGGTCTGCTGCATGGCCGAGGAAGTCGGGGGCCGCGCCCGCGAGGCCCGCGAGTGCCGGATGCGGAACGCAGGCGTGTGGGACCCGGGGCTCTGAAGGGCCCGCTCTCCGGCGTTCGCGTCCTCGACCTCAGCCGCGTGCTCGCCGGGCCGTGGGCGACGCAGACGCTGGCCGATCTCGGGGCCGAGGTGATCAAGATCGAGCGGCCCGGGGTCGGCGACGACACCCGCGCCTGGGGCCCGCCCTTCACCACGAAGGCCGACGGTTCGAAGGGCGACGCGGCCTATTTCCTGTGCGCCAACCGGGGCAAGAAATCGGTCGAGCTGGATCTGGCCACGCCCGAAGGCGCAGAGATCGTCCGTCAACTGAGCAAGACCTGCGACGTGGTGGTCGAGAATTTCAGGACCGGCGGGCTGAAGAAATACGGCCTCGACCACGCGGCCCTGTCGGCCGTCAATCCGAAGCTGGTCTATTGCTCGATCACCGGCTTCGGCCAGGACGGGCCCGACGCCCGACGCGCCGGCTACGACTATATGATCCAGGCCATGGGCGGGCTGATGTCGATCACCGGCCAGCCCGACGGCGCGGCCGGGGCCGAGCCGATGAAGGTCGGCGTCGCGGTGGTGGACCTGTTCACCGGCCTCTACGCCTCGAACGCCATCCTCGCCGCCCTGCTTCACGCGCGGGCGACGGGGCAGGGCCAGCACATCGACATCGCCCTGTTCGACGTCCAGGCGGCCATGCTGGCCAACCAGGCGACCAATTTCTTCGTCTCCAGCAAGGCCCCTACCCGGATGGGCAACGCCCACCCCAACCTCGCGCCCTATCAGCCCTTTCCGTGCACGGACGGCATGGTGGTCATCGCGGTCGGCAACGACGGCCAGTTCCGGGCCCTTGCCGGAGCGCTGGGGGCGGACGGCATGGGCGCCGACCCCCGCTTCCTGACCAACGCGCTGCGCATCGAGCACCGGGCGGCCCTGACGGCCGAGCTGTCGGCCCTGACGGCGGGGCTGAGCATGCACGGGCTGATGGCGGCGCTGGACGCCGCAGGCGTCCCGTGCGGCCCGGTCAACACCATCGATCAGGTGTTCGACGAGCCCCAGGCGAAGCATCGCGGGCTGGAGGTGACCCAGGATCGCCCCGACCTGTCGGCGCCGGTGCGCACCGTCGCCTCGCCGATCCGGATGTCCCTGACGCCCGTGGCCTACGACCGGCCCCCGCCCGCGCTGGGAGCGGACACGGACGCCGTCCTCGGCTCCATCTCCGGGGCGCGGTCCTAGCCGCCGAGCGCCGTCATCAGGCATCCGGCGACCGGGAAGACCACGAACGCCAGGACGATGACGACGGCGCCCGCCTTCTTCGCTTGGCCGAGCACCCCGCTGATTTCGTCCTCCCTGAGATCGCCGACCTTGCCGGGAACGGCCTCGATCTTCCAGTCGCCGGTTTCGTCATCCGTCGGATCGATGAACTCGTCCTTGCGAGCGCGGGCGATGATCTCCCGCGCTGACGATCTGGCGATCCGGGGCGACGACGCGGACGCCGCCGATGGCGATCAGGAGATCCGGGTTGATGGTCGCCACGTCCCGGTCGGGCAGGAAGGCCTCTATGCCATGACGTCGGAGGAGGGCGACGGCCAGTTCCCCTTCGGGGATCGTCGAAAAGCGGGCGACCTCGAACTGGCTCATGCCTCAGCGTAACACGCCGGACTGGCACCACCAGAGCACGGCCAGGGTCGGGCCGGTGTAGGCGACGAAGGCGTTGATCGTGCTGCGTCTGAGAGCGGTCAGTTCGGGGCCTTCGGGCCGAAGCCAGCGTTGCGCCCAGAGCAGGTAGCCGGCCTGGACGATCCAGCAGGCGACGAAGGCCGGAACGGCCCACCGGCTCAGAAACGCCAGGGTCAGGCCGGACAGCAGGGTCAGGGCGGCGATGACGGCGAGCATAACGTCGGCCGCCTTCTCGGCCGGCGACGTCCCCATGAAGGCGCCGAACACCCGCTCGAGCCGCCAGTTCATGATGGCCTGCCGGACGGTGATCACACCGGCGAGGATGTAGAAGGCCCCGACGAGGCGCGCGATCCAGTCCATGGCGCGATCCTGGACCGGATCGCGCGCCCTGACGCCTGACAGGACCTGTCGGCTACAGGTCCAGCAACGCTCGCGCCGGGTCTTCCAGCAGCTCCTTGACCCGCACGAGGAAGGTCACCGCCTCCTTGCCGTCGACGATGCGGTGATCGTAGCTGAGGGCCAGGTACATCATCGGCCGGATCAGCACCTGTCCGTCCACCGCCATCGGGCGCTGGACGATGTTGTGCATGCCCAGGATGCCCGACTGCGGCGCGTTCAGGATCGGCGTCGACATCAGCGAGCCGTAGGTGCCGCCGTTGGTGATGGTGAAGGTGCCGCCCTGCAGCTGATCAAGGGTCAGGTCGCCGTCGCGGGCCGCCTTGCCGAGGGCCGCGATCCCCTTCTCGATACCCGCCAGTGACAGCTGGTCGGCGTCGCGCAGCACCGGCACGACGAGACCCTTTTCGGTGCCGACGGCGACGCCGATGTCGTAGTGATTCTTGTAGATGATGTCCGTGCCGTCGATCTCGGCGTTGACGGCCGGGATCTCCTTCAGGGCCGCGACGATGGCCTTGGTGAAGAAGGACATGAAGCCCAGCTTCACGCCGTGGCGCTTCTCGAACGCCTCCTTGTACTGGGCGCGCAGGGCCATGACGTTGGTCATGTCCACCTCGTTAAAGGTGGTCAGCTGGGCGGCCGTGTTCTGCGATTCCTTCAGGCGGCGCGCGATGGTCTGGCGCAGGCGGGTCATCCTGACCCGCTCCTCGCGCGGCTGGTCGGCGCGCGGCGCGGCGGGCGCCGCCGGTGCCGCGGCGGGCGCCGGGGCCGTCGCGCCGATGGCGGCGATGGCGTCGGCCTTGGTGATGTGGCCCTTGGGTCCGGTGGCGGCGATGGCCTTGGGATCGAGGTTGTTCTCGGTCACCACGCGCTGGACGGCGGGCGACAGGTGCGGCTCCTCGCCCGGCTTGATCTGGGCCGAGCCGGCGTTGGCCGAGGCGGGCGCGGCGGCGGCCGGAGCGGGGCTGGCGCCCTCGCCCGAGGCGGCGATGCTGCCGATCTGCTGGCCCGGCGCGACGGTCGAACCGGCCTCGGCGTCGATGGTCAGCACGCCGGCGGCCGGGGCGGACACCTCGACGGCGACCTTGTCAGTCTCGATCTCGACCAGCATTTCGTCCTTGGCCACGGTGTCGCCGGCCTTCTTCAACCAGGTCCCCATGGTGCCCTCGGCGACGCTCTCGCCCATGGTCGGCGTCATGATCGGGACGGCGCCGGCCGAGGCGGCGGCGGGGGCAGGGGTGGCGGGAGCGGGCTCAGCGGCCGGAGCGGCCTCGGCCTTCGGCGCGGGCGCGGCCTTCGCTTCAGCCTTCGGGGCCTCGGCGGCCGGAGCGGCCGCAGCGCCTTGGCTGACCACGCCCAGCACGGCGCCCGGGGTCACGGTCTCGCCGTCGGGCGCCTTGATCTCGGACAGGATGCCGTCGGCGGGCGAGACCACTTCCAGGGACACCTTGTCGGTCTCCAGCTCGACCAGGACCTCGTCCTTCTTCACGGCGTCGCCGGCCTTCTTCGTCCACTTGCCGATGGTGGCTTCGGTGACGGATTCACCGAGGGCGGGGGTGAGGATGTCGGCCATGGTCGGTTCCAGGTCTCGTTCAGATCAGTTGAAGGCGTTCAGGCGAAGGCGTCGGTCAGGAAGGCGTCGAGTTCTTTCAGGTGCCGGCTCATCAGGCCCGCGGCGGTCGAAGCCGAGGCCGGGCGACCGACGTAACGGGCGCGCTTCGCCTTCACGTCCAGCTTCTCGAGCGTCAGCTCGATCCACGGGTCGACGAAGGTCCAGCCGCCCATGTTCTTCGGTTCTTCCTGGCACCAGACCAGTTCGGCGTTGGGGAAGCGGGCCAGTTCGGTCATCAGCGACTTCATCGGCCACGGATAGAACTGCTCCAGCCGCATCAGATAGACGTCGTCGATCTGGTCGCGCTCGCGCCGGTCCAGCAGGTCGTAATAGACCTTGCCCGAGCACAGGACGACACGGCGGATGTCCTTGTCCGTCCTGATCCCGATGCCAGAGACCTCGGGGCGGGTCTGGGCGTCGTCGTGCAGCACGCGGTGGAAGCTTGATCCCTCGGCCATGTCCGCCAGGGTCGAGACGGCCTTCTTGTGCCGCAGCAGCGACTTGGGCGTCATGATGATCAGCGGCTTGCGGAACGGCCGGTGCATCTGGCGACGCAGGATGTGGAAATAGTTGGCGGGGGTGGTGCAGTTGGCGACCTGGATATTGTCCTCGGCGCACTGCTGCAGGAAGCGTTCGAGACGGGCCGAGGAATGCTCGGGTCCCTGTCCCTCGTAGCCGTGCGGCAGCAGCATGGTCAGGCCGCACATGCGCAGCCATTTCCGCTCCCCCGAGGTGATGAACTGATCGATCACCACCTGGGCGCCGTTCACGAAGTCGCCGAACTGGGCCTCCCACATCACCAGGGTGTTGGGGTCGGTCAGGGCGTAGCCGTATTCGAAGCCCAGCACCGCCTCTTCCGACAGGGCGGAATCGATCACCTCGAACTCGGCCTGGCCCTCGCCCAGATTGTTGAGCGGGACGTAACGCGCCTCGGTGGTCTGGTCGACGATGCCCGAGTGGCGCTGGCTGAAGGTGCCGCGCACCGAGTCCTGGCCCGACAGGCGGACCGGGAAACCCTCGTCCAGCAGCGAGGCGAAGGCCAGGCTCTCGGCCGTGGCCCAGTCGATGTTCTCGCCCGTCGTGATCATCTCGCGCCGGCCGTCCATGACGCGCTTCAGCGTCTTGTGCATGTCGACGTCGTTCGGGATGGTGGTCAGGCGGTGGCCGAGATCGGTCAGCTTCGCCGCCGGGACCGAGGTCTCGCCGCGGCGCTCATCGCCCTCGGGCAGGCCGATGCCCTGCCACTGGCCGTCCATCCAGTCGGCCTTGTGGGCCTCGAAGGTCTTGCCGGCCTCGAACTCGGCGTCGAGGAAGGCCTCGAACCGCGCCACCTCCGCGTCCACGGCGGCCTGGTCGATCACCCCCTCGGCGATCAGCCGTTCGGCGTAGATCTCGCGCGTCGACTTCAGGGCGCGAATCTTCGAATACATCAGCGGCTGGGTGAAAGTCGGGTCGTCGCCCTCGTTGTGGCCGAAGCGGCGGTAGCAGAACATGTCCACCACCACGTCCTTGTGGAATTTCTGGCGGAACTCGGTCGCCACCTTGGCGGCGAAGACCACCGCTTCCGGGTCGTCGCCGTTGACGTGGAAGATCGGCGCCTGGACCATCAGCGCAACATCCGAGGGATAGGGCGAGGAGCGGCTGTTGCGCGGGCTGGTGGTGAAACCGATCTGGTTGTTGACGACGAAATGCATCGTCCCGCCGGTGCGGTAGCCCTTCAGTCCCATCAGGGCGAAGCATTCGGCCACCACGCCCTGGCCGGCGAAGGCCGCGTCGCCGTGGATCAGCAGGGGCATGACCTTGGAGCGGTCCAGCGCCTTCTCCTCGGCGGCGGCGTCAGCCTCGGCGCGCGCCTCCCGGATATCGAACGCCTGTTTCGCGCGGGCCTTGCCCAGCACCACCGGGTTGACGATCTCGAGGTGCGACGGGTTCGCGGTCAGGGACAGGTGGACGGAGTTGCCGTCGAACGACCGGTCCGAGCTGGCGCCCATGTGGTATTTGACGTCGCCCGATCCCTCGATGTCCGAAGGCACGGTCGAACCGCCCTGGAACTCGTGGAAGATGGCGCGGTAGGGCTTGCCCATCACCGCAGCCAGGGTGTTCAGCCGGCCGCGGTGGGCCATGCCGAAGACCACCTCGTCGACGCCCAGGGCGCCGCCGCGCTTGATGATCTGCTCCAGCGCGGGGACCATGGCCTCGCCGCCGTCCAGGCCGAACCGCTTGGTGCCCGGGAAACGTTTGTGCAGGAAGCGTTCGAAGCCCTCGGCCTCGATCAGCTTGTTCAGGATGGCCAGCTTGCCCTCGCGGGTGAAGCCGTTGCGGGCGAAGGTGTCCGGCCCCTCGAAGCGCGCCTGCAGCCAGTTCTTCTCGTCCGGCTCGGCGATGTGCATGAACTGGATGCCCAGCGTGCCGCAATAGGTGCGCTTGAGCAGGGCCATGACCTCGCGGATCGTGCCCGTCTGCAGGCCCAGCACGCCGTCCAGGAAGATGGGGCGGTCGAGATCGGCCTCGCCGAAGCCGTAGAATTCCGGGGTCAGTTCGGGGTTGCTGGTCGGCTGCTCGATGCCCAGCGGATCGAGGTTGGCCTGCAGATGGCCGCGTACGCGATAGCTGCGGATCAGCATCAGGGCCCGGATCGAATCGTGGGCGGCGGCGCGCACGGCCTCGGCCGAAACGGCGGCGACCGGGGCGGGCGCGGCGGCCGGAGTCGGGGCGCCGGGCTTTTTCGGGTCGGGTTTGGGCGCGGGCCAACGGCCGTCGAAAACGCCGGTCGATTCGCTCGGCTCGGTCGTGACCGGACGGCCCCAGGACCCGGCGGCGCCCGACGCCTTCACGCTCTCCGCATTGTCGCGCAGCTGATCGAAGAAGGCGCGCCACTCGTCGGAAACCGACGCCGGATCGGTCGCCCAACGACCATGCAGGTCCTCGATGAACGAGGCGTTCGAGCCATACAGGAAGCTGGTCTCGGCAAAGACCTGGTTCAGCCGACCGGCATCGTCCGCCATTGTTCTCGTCGCGTCCCTTGGGCGGCGCGCGCACCCCTGCGCGAAACCGGCGCCGCTGATATAGGCGCTGTTTCCTTATGGGTCATGACCGAATGGGGGCGAAAAGGTCGAAAATCGGCGAAATTCCGGGAAATTCGACAGTTTGATGCCCCACCACCGGGACATCGAGGAGCCTCCTATTCGGCCTCCGCTGGCTCCTCGGGAAGGGCGGAGCTCATGGTGATCGACAGGCCGGCGAAGCCCGGGGCGATGCCCATTCCGCCTCCTTCGTGGACAAAACCCATATGCACCTCTCCGGTGCCTGGCATCATGTGATGGACGTTCCAGGTGCCGCCGCTGATCTGCCCCGGCGCGTCGATGAACTGCACCGGCCCGGCCCCCACCCAGGCGTTCATGACAGCATTATCGATGGGGCCGGTCGCTTCGAAATCCCAGAGGCCGCAGCCCAGTGTGTCCCACGAAAGGGCTCGCTCCCACGACTGGATGACCCCGTCGCCGTCACTGTCCTCCGTGTCGCCGATCATGGCGTGGACGCGGTTGAGCACAAGGTGAAGCCGCAGGCCGTCACGGGTCCGGCCCCAGACGCTGAAGTCGAGCGTCATCTCAAGTTCCGGATCGTCGACTTCTGCTCGTGCGCGCGCCATGGCGGCGGCCAGTCGCGGATGGTCGTCGTCGGCTACCTGCTCCCAGCCGTCGGCGGCTAGCGCCTCGGTCGCCTTGGCCATATCCTGACGATGGGGCACGCATGCCGCCTTGAACGCCTCCAGCCGCGGGTCGGTCGGCGGCGGCGGGAGGTCCGCCCCGGCCGCCAGCGCCAGTACCGAAATCCATCCGATCATCGATGCGCCCTCCTAAGGTTCGCATCATCCTGACCAGAGGAGCCCGGGCCGTCCCCTGTCGATACC
The DNA here is from genome assembly GCF_030704825.1 of Brevundimonas sp. GTDB lineage: Bacteria > Pseudomonadota > Alphaproteobacteria > Caulobacterales > Caulobacteraceae > Brevundimonas. The sequence continues at coordinate 65,439 of NZ_JAUYNX010000015.1, forward strand.
TTACCCCTTGAGCACTTCGACCAGGGTCGCCCCCAGACGCGCCGGCGAATCCGACACGCGGATGCCCGCGGCCTGCATGGCGGCGATCTTGGATTCCGCGTCGCCCTTGCCGCCGCTGACGACCGCGCCGGCGTGGCCCATGGTCCGGCCCTTGGGGGCGGTGCGGCCGGCGATGAAGCCGACCATCGGCTTGGAGCGGCCCTTCTTCGCCTCGTCGATCAGGAACTGGGCCGCGTCCTCCTCGGCCCCGCCGCCGATCTCGCCGATCATGACGATCGACTGCGTCTCGGGGTCGGCCAGGAACAGCTCCAGCACGTCGATGAATTCGGTGCCCTTGACCGGGTCGCCGCCGATGCCGACGGCCGTGGTCTGGCCCAGGCCCTCGTTGGTGGTCTGGAACACCGCCTCATAGGTCAGGGTGCCCGAGCGCGAGACTATGCCGACATTGCCCTTCTTGAAGATCGAGCCCGGCATGATGCCGATCTTGCACTCTTCCGGGGTCAGGATGCCGGGGCAGTTGGGGCCCAGCAGGCGCGACTTGGAGCGGTCCAGCCGCGCCTTGACCCGCACCATGTCCAGCACCGGAATGCCCTCGGTGATGCAGGTGATGAACGGCACCTCGGCCTCGATGGCCTCGAGGATGGCGTCCGCGGCGCCCGCCGGCGGGACATAGATGACCGAGGCGTCGGCGCCGGTGGCTTCCTTCGCCTCGGCGACCGAGGCGTAGATCGGCAGGCTCTCGCCCTCCGACCCGTGCCAGATCTCGCCGCCCTTCCTGGGGTGGACGCCCCCGACCATCTGCGTGCCGTAGTAGCGCAGCGCCTGTTCGGTGTGGAAGGTGCCGGTCTTGCCGGTCAGGCCCTGGACGATGACCTTGGTGTTCTTGTCGACGAGGATGGACATTTTAAGCGGTTCCGAAGGCGAGATCTATTGGGCGCTGATGGTCGACGGACGCGTGAAACGTACGGTCAAGCCCGAGCGGTACAGGTCGTAGGACAATGAAAGTCGAGCAGAGCTGTCGGTTGACCACGCCCGCGCCTCAAGCGAATTCGGCCTCTCGACCGCTGGCGCTGGACTCATCTCGAGCTCCAGGGCGAGGGCTTCAAGGGCGGATCGCCAGTCGACATCTGGCTCAGTGGCGGCCACTCCGCAGGACGTCGCGTGCGAGGAATCGGTGCCTCCGGTTTCCCCTGACATCCAGAACTGCATGCCGGTCGCCTTCATCCCATACATGGTCTCCCACGTTTGAGAGTCCTGCGGCTCGCCGGCCCTGACGATGCGTAAAAGCCGTTCTCCACCGCGCTCCGCAGCCAGTCGATCGAAAGGCTCCCGACGCATCTCGGTCACCAGGCAGAGTTCGCGGAGCAGATCGACCTGCGTCTGAGCCAGACTCGGCCCAGCGAACGTCGCGCAGCCCGCGACCATCAGAACCAGGAGCGACGGCTTCATCACCCGACCGCCGCGACGATCTTCTGCGCCGCGTCATCCAGATCGTCCGCCGCCGTGATGGCCAGGCCCGATTCATTGAGGATGCGCTTGCCCTCGGCGACATTGGTGCCTTCCAGCCGCACGACCAGCGGCACCTTCAGGCCCACTTCCTTGACCGCCGCCACCACGCCCTCGGCGATGACGTCGCAGCGCATGATGCCGCCGAAGATGTTGACGAGAATGCCCTGCACAGCCGGGTCGGCGGTGATGATCTTGAAGGCCGCCGCGACCTTTTCCTTGGACGCGCCGCCGCCGACGTCGCAGAAATTGGCCGGCTCCTTGCCGTACAGCTTGATGATGTCCATCGTCGCCATGGCCAGGCCGGCGCCGTTGACCATGCAGCCGATGTTGCCGTCCAGCGCCACATAGGCGAGGTCCCATTCCGAGGCCTCGATCTCCTTGGCGTCTTCCTCGGTCTCGTCACGCAGCGCCTTCATGTCCTCGTGCCGGAACAGGGCGTTGCCGTCGAAGCTGACCTTGGCGTCCAGCACCCGCAGATGGCCGTCCTTCATGACGATCAGGGGGTTGACCTCCAGCATCGACATGTCGGTGTCGACGAAGGCCTTGTAGAGGATCGGGAACAGGGTCTTGCCGTCCTCGGCCGCCGCGCCGTCCAGCTTGAAGGCGGCGTTGATCTTCGCCACGTCGGCGGCGGTGACGCCGGCTTCCGGGTCGATGACGATGGTCTGGATCTTCCCGGGCGTGTCATGGGCGACCGCCTCGATGTCCATGCCGCCCTCGGTCGAGACGACGAAGGCGATGCGGCCGTACTGGCGGTCGACCAGGAGCGAGCAGTACAGTTCGCGGTCGATGTCGGCGCCGTCCTCGATATAGAGGCGGTTGACCTGCTTCCCGGCAGGACCGGTCTGGGCGGTGACGAGCGTATTGCCCAGCATCTCGCGGGCGTTCTTGACCACATCCTCGATCGAGAAGGCCAGGCGGACGCCGCCCTTGGCGTCGGGGCCCAGTTCCTTGAACTTGCCCTTGCCGCGCCCGCCGGCGTGGATCTGCGACTTCACGACGTACAGGGGCCCGGGCAGTTGCTTCGCCGCCGCTTCGGCCTGATCGGCCGAGGTGATGGCCACGCCCGCCGCGACCGGTGCGCCGAAGCCCTTCAGGACCTGCTTGGCCTGATACTCGTGAATGTTCATGGATGCCGCCGAACCGCTGGGAGGAGTTGCGGCGCTTATAGGCGGCGCGCCTTCGCACGCGCAACCGTGGACGCCCCTTGCTCCGGAAACGGGCGGATCGCGGTCTCCCCATCGAGGTCCCGCGGGTCCGCACGAACCGGAACCATGGCCTCGGCGCCTCGCGTCCCGACGGGATATCCCGGGGCTTCGCCCCGGTCCCGGGACCGGGGCTATTCCGGGGAGGAAGGGCTTACGCCGCCGCCTTCTGACGCGACGGATGGAAGAACAGGGCCTGGCTGATCGCCGCCTTCACCGTCTCTGGCTGGAAGGGCTTGGTGATCAGGAAGGTCGGTTCGGGCCGTTCGCCCGTGAGCAGCCGTTCGGGGAAGGCGGTGATGAAGATCACCGGAACATCGATCCGCTTGAGGATGTCCTTGACCGCGTCGATCCCGGACGAGCCGTCGGCCAGCTGGATGTCGGCCAGCACCAGGCCGGGGCGATGGCGGGCGACCGCATCGACGGCCTCGTCATGGGTGATGGCGGTGCCGGTGACGCGGTGCCCCAGTTCCTTGACCAGGCTTTCGATGTCGGCCGCGATGATGGCCTCGTCCTCGATGATCAGGACGTCGGTGGCCAGTTCCGCGTCGATGTCGGACTGGGCTTCCGAGATCAGCCGTTCCACGTCATGGGCGTCGGCGTCGAGAATCTGGGCGGCCTCCGAAGGAGTGAACCCCTCGAGCGCGGTGAGGAGGAAGGCTTGGCGGGAGCGCGGCGCGATCCGCATCAGGCGGCGCGAGGCGTCGTCGCCCCGCCCTTCCAGGCCGCTCTTGTCCTCGAGCTGGGCGCCCGTGGTGGTCCAGATGGCGTGGAAGACATGGTAGAGCGCCACGCGCGGCGTCATGTCGGCCGGCAGTTGGCGTTCGCCCGCGGCCAGCGCCTCCAGCGCCACCCGGACATAGTTGTCGCCCGTCATCTGATCGCCGGTCAGCGCCCGGGCGTAACGGCGGACGTAGGGAAGATGCGGCGCAAGGCGGGCCAGCAGGCTCATGTACTAAAATCCCCGACATTAATGAGGGTCCGACCATGGAACCTCAGCAGTTCGGGTCAACGTATCAAATCGGCCACGGTTCCCGTCCCGCGCCCAAGCTTGAGCATTAATCGTTCGTCACCTAGGAACCGCCCTCGCGGGCCGGCGTTCCGGCACTCGCAACAACTATCGTCAGGGTGGCGGCCGTTTTCTCTATGACAGACAATTCCAATCCTCCCGGCAAGCCGCCCAAGGGCGGCGCAGGCCTGGAGGAAGCGCGACTTCGCCAGCAGGCCATCGGCGTCAAGCTGCGCCACATGTTCGACGAGGTCGTGAACGAGCCGGTGCCGGACGAGTTTCTCGATATCCTGCGCCGCGCCGACGACCGGGCCTCCGGCGAGGGCGGCTCATGAGCGGAACCTCCAGTCCGCCGCCGAAACCGCCCTCAGCCGACGACGACGCCTTCAAGCGGGAGCTCGTCACGCTGATTCCACATCTGCGGGCTTTCGCGCGCACCCTCACCGGCGATCCCACGGCGGCGGACGATCTCGCCCAGGACGCCATGATGAAGGCGTGGGACGCGCGGGCCAGCTACCAGATGGGCACCAACATGAAGGCCTGGACCTTCATGATCCTGCGCAATCAATTTTACTCGGAAAAGCGCCGCTCGTGGCGCCAGTCGCAGCTGGACCAGGAGGCCGCCGAACGCACCCTGGTGGCGGTCGACGACCCGGAATCGCCGGTGGCGCTCGACGAGCTTCGGCTGGCCCTGGCCACCCTGCCGGAAGAGCAGCGCGAGGCCCTGATCCTGGTCGGCGCCGGCGGCTTCGCCTACGAGGAGGCGGCCGAAATCTGCCAATGCGCCGTGGGTACGGTGAAGAGCCGTGTGTCGCGGGCGCGCAAGGCCCTGCAGGCCACGCTGGAAAAGGGTGGATACGCCCGCGACGGTCGCGCCGCGGGCGACGCCATGCGATCGATCCTGGCCGCCGCGGACCGCCTGAGCAGCGTCCGGCAAGGCTGAGGCCGTGGTCCGGCTTGGCCGAGCGCTCGGACGCGGTCTGGCTCCGCCGAAGTTTCAGGGAATCCGGTTCCGACTGGGCCTGTGGCTGGCCGCCGCCCTGTTGCCCGTCCTGGTCCTCGGCGCCTTCCAGACCCAGTCGGCCTTCCGCGCCCAGGATCTTGAGCGGCGCTCCGACCTGCAGCTCGCCGCGGAACGGGCCGCCGCCAGCGCCAAGGCCCGCCTGGACAGCACCGGGGTGTTGCTGCAGGCGCTGCGGCCCGAGGCGCTGGAGGTGTTCTGCGAGCCGCGCCTGACCGACCTTGTCGAACGGCTGGACGATCTGGACGGTCTGGCCCGATTGACAGCCACGGGTCAGCCCGATTGCGCCTCGGCGAGTCTGGTCGCCGCGCGGCCGGCCTGGATGGAACAGGCCCGCGCCACGCCGTGGTTCGAGCGGCTTCGCGCGGGTGAGAGTACGGTGCTGGCGCGCGCGCCCGCCACCGGGGGGCGGCCGCCTGGCCTGATCGTCGCCATCCGGCTGGAACGGCCGATGGGCCGATTCGACGGGGCCATGGCGGCCCTGATCCCGCTGTCGAGCCTGCAGCCCGATGTCGAGGACCCCGCCTTGCCGGAGGCCTCCGAGGCGGCGCTGACCGACGCCGAAGGCCGGCTTCTCACCGCCACCGACAGCGCTGCCTTCACCCTGACGGGGGGCGTCAGCCTGACCGGTTGGGTCGAAAGGGCGCGATCGGACGCCTCCGGCATCTTCGAAGCCGAGAACGCCGCCGGCCGCCGGCGGGTCTATGCCGGCGCGGCCCTGGCCGGCCGCGACGTCTACGCCCTGCTATCGGCGCCGGCGCCCGGCCTGCTGTCCTGGGCGCGGCTGAACCCGGTCGGCGCCCTGTTCATGCCGCTGCTGACCTGGCTCATCGCCTTCTCGGCGGTGATGCTGGTCAGCGAGCGGATCGTCATCCGCTGGCTGGGCTATCTGGAGCGGGTCGCGGCCATCTATGCGAGAGGGCGGTTCTCGGTTCGGCCCGTGCAGGCCATTAACGCCCCCGCCGAGATTCGCGTTCTGGCGCGCACCCTGGACGAACTGGCCGAATCCATCGCCGCCCGCGACGCGGCCCTGACGGCCTCGCTGGCCGAGAAGGACGCGCTGATGCGCGAGATTCACCACCGGGTGAAGAACAATCTGCAGATCATCTCGTCGCTGCTGTCGATGCAGCAGCGCGCCCTGACCGATCCGAAATCCAAGGCGGCCGTGGGCGACACGCGCCAGCGCATCTCGGCGCTCGCCCTGATCTACCGCACCCTCTACCAAAGCGACGACCTGCGCTTCGCCGACGCCCGGATCTTCCTGACCGAACTGGTCGGCCAACTGGTCGCCAGCGAGTCCGGGCGGGGTCAGCTGGTCACCTCGTCGGTCGAGGCCGATTCCCTCGTGGTCGATCCGGACAAGCTGGCCCCCCTGGCCCTGTGGCTGGTCGAAGCGGTCACCAACGCCCAGAAGCACGCCTTCGCCGGACGCGGCGGCGATCTGAAAGTGCGTTTCTCGGTGCGGGGCGACACCAGCGTGCTGGAGGTGCAGGATGACGGGCCGGGCGTCAGCGAGACCCTCCGCGCCGGCGTCGGCCGCACCCTGATGGGCGCCTTCGCCAAACAGTTGCGCGGCGAGGTGGAAATGGTTCCGGCGGAGGGTGGCGGGACGATCGCCCGGATGACCTTCGCCACGCCCGAGGCCGTGGCCCCGACGGACCCGGCTGATCTTGGAACCCCGGCCGGTCCGCGACGTTGATACCCGTGAGGCGCTCCCCCGACCTCGAGGAGTTCGACCCATGCGTAAACTGTTTGTCCTGTTCGCCGCCGCCGCCGCCCTGACGACCGCCGCCTGCAATACCGTTTCGGGCGTGGGCCGTGACGCATCCGCCGCCGGCGACGCTGTCACCGAGGCTGCCGAAGACGCCAAGACCTGAGGTTTCCCTGTTCCCGGCCGCGCTTCCCCCCCGACATGCGGTCCGGTTGAAGAAGGCCCGCCGGCATCCCCCCGCCGGCGGGCCTTCGCTATTTCGGGACCTCCACGCCCCGGGATCGCGTCGGCTATTTGCGCCGGGGCCGGGCCCGTCTAGCATTCCCCGGACAGGCGCCCGCAGAGGCGCCGGGACACGCGGGGAGGCGGTCGAATGACGGATGCGGCGGACGCGAAGGCGGGCCCGGGCCTGAAGACGGTGGTGATCGCCTCGGCGGCCGGCACGGCGTTTGAATGGTACGACTTCTTCGTCTTCGGATCGCTGACCACCATCATCGCCCGGCATTTCTTCGCCGACGCCGGCGAGACCGTCGCCTACATCATGGCACTGCTGACCTTCGGTCTCGGCTTCGTGGTCCGGCCGCTGGGGGCCCTGGTGTTCGGCTGGTTCGGCGACCGGACCGGACGCAAGACCACCTTCCTTGTCACCATCACCCTGATGGGTCTGGCGACCGTGGCGATCGGTCTGCTGCCCGACTACGGCCAGATCGGTCTCGCGGCCCCGATCCTGCTGCTGATCATGCGGATGCTGCAGGGCTTCGCCCTGGGCGGGGAGTACGGCGGGGCGGCCATCTATGTGGCCGAGCATTCGCCGCCGAAGAAGCGCGGCCTGCTGACCGGCTGGATCCAGACCACGGCCGCCTTCGGTCTGATCGGGGCGCTGGCGGTGATCCTGGTCACGCGGGGGATCGTCGGCATCGAGGCCTTCGACGAATGGGGCTGGCGCATCCCCTTCCTGCTGTCGGCCCTGCTGCTGGCCGTATCGCTGTGGATTCGGCTGAGACTCAACGAGAGCCCGGCCTATCAGCGCATGGAGGCCGAGGCGTCCGATACCGATCACCGCGCGCCTTACAAGGAGGCCTTCTTCCAGTGGGACAACGGCCGGTTCGTGCTGATCGCCCTGTTCGGCATCATGATCGCCCAGGGGGCGGTCTGGTACTGCGGCTATTTCTACACCCGGTTCTTCATGGAGCGGGTGCTGAAGGTCGACACCAACACCGTCGACCAGCTGGTCCTGGCGGTGACGGTGGCCTCGGCGGGGCTGTACGTCTTCTTCGGCTGGCTGTCGGACCGGCTGGGGCGCAAGCCGGTGATGCTGTTCGGCATGATCCTGGCGCTGGTCGCCTTCTTCCCGGGTTTCCATGCCTTGACCCGCGCCGCCAATCCGGCCCTGGCCGAGGCCCAGGCCGCCGCGCCCGTGACCGTGGTCGCCGATCCCGCCACCTGCGCCCTGCAGTTCGATCCGATCGGCAAGGCGGCCTTCGCCAGCTCCTGCGACATCGCCAAAAGCGTGCTGTCGAACGCGGGGGTCTCCTATGACAACGTCGAGGCGATCGCCGGCTCGGTGGCCAGCGTCCGCATCGGCTCGACGGAGGTGGTCTCGGTCGAGGGCGCCGGCCTGTCGCCCGTTGACCTGAAGGCTGCGCGGGCCGGGGTTGAGACGCGGATCAAGGCGGTCCTGGTGGAGGCCGGCTATCCGGCGAAGGCCGATCCGGCGCGGATCAACATGCCCCTGGTCTTCGCCATCCTGATGATCTTCATGGTCGCGGCGACGGCCCTGTACGGACCCCAGGCGGCGGCCCTGGTCGAGCTGTTTCCGACGCGGGTGCGCTACACCGCCATGAGTCTGCCCTACAACATCGGCACCGGCTGGGTCGGCGGCTTGCTGCCGGCCGCCAGTTTCGCCTTGGTGGCCTGGTCGGGGAACATCTATTTCGGCCTCTGGTATGCCGTGGCCTTCACCGCCGTGGCCGCCGTCGTCGCCCTGATCTGGCTGCCCGAAACCCGGGCCCGGGATCTGCACACGATCGGAACCTGAGCGACGGTCGTTCGCGGGCGGTCATCCACGCTTCGCGAACGAACAGGCGCCGCCGTTCGCGAACGGCGCGCGCCCGAACCCGCAAACGACGTGGCGGGGCGCCGGGCAGCGCTCCACGGTCGGTCCATCGAAACGGCCCGGTCGTCGGGCCTCGCACGAAGGACACGTCTCATGATCCGCCTCGCCTCCGCCGCCGTCGCCCTGCTGCTCACCGCCGCCCCCGCCTTGGCCCAGTCGGCCGACGATTCCAGGATCGTCCTGACCTTCGAGACCGGCGCCCGCACCGGCATGGTCATGATCGCCCTGTACGACTCCGCCGGCGCCTTCGACGGCTCGGGCGCCGGCGACGGGGCGGTCGCCCGCACCGCCATCTCCGCTTCGGGCCGCGTCGTCGCCGCCTTCGATAACCTGCCCGCCGGCGACTATGCGGTGAAGGCGTTCCACGACGTCAACGGCGACGGTGAGATGAACACCAATCCGTTCGGCATGCCGACCGAACCCTATGCCTTCTCGAACAACGCCGTCGGCAACATGGGCCCCGCCCGCTGGGACCGCGCCCATTTCGCCGTCTCGGGCGAGACCGCCCAGACCATCAACATCCGATAAGCAGCCTGCCGCCGGCCGCGCGTTCCCGCCTGAGGGGGGAATGACGTGGCTCGCTGCTTGAGACCGCGCCCATCAGGAGATTTCCCATGCACGCTTCCCGCCGCAACTTCCTGATGGGCGCCGCCGCCCTGTCAGCCGCCGTCGTCACGCCGGAAACGGTCCGCGCCATGGCCGCGATGCAGGCCACCGCCGACTGGGCCCTGGCCACCGCCGACCTCGAGGCCGATGTCGTCCCCCGTGCCATGCGGCTGGTCCACGGCCGCGCCCCGGCCGGCCTGACCGGGACCCTGTTCCGCAACGGCCCGGCCAAATTCCGCCGCCCCGGCGGCTCGGCCACCCACTGGTTCGACGGCGACGGCCTGATGCGGGCTTTCCGCGTCGCCGACGGCCAGGTGACGCTCGACGCCCGCTTCGCCGACACCCCCAAACGCCGCTGGGAGTCCGAGATTGACGCCGTCGTCACCCCCGGCTTCGGCACCGCCGGCGACGCCCGCGCCCGCATCGGCGGCACGGATGACGCCAACGCCGCCAACACCGCCGTCATGGTCGCGGGCGACGAAGTCTGGGCCCTCTGGGAGGGCGGCTCGCCGACGGCCATGGACGCGTCCGACCTGTCGACCAAACGCTTCGTCGCCCTGCGCGACGACCTCAAGGGCATGCCCTTCCAGGCCCACCCGCGCTATGACCCCGACGGCACGATCTGGAACATCGGCCTGAACGGCGGCCAGGCCATCGTCTGGCGGCTCAACGCCGACCGCAGCCTGCACACGGCGGACGTCATCGACCTGCCGCGCGCCAGCTTCATGCACGACTTCACAGCCACGGCGCGGCATCTGATCTTCGTGCTTCAGCCCTGGGTCCATGACCGCCAGGGCATGCCTTACGCCGCGCGCTTCGCCTGGAAGCCCGAGCTGGGGACCCAGATCATGGTCGTCGACAAGGCCGACCTCTCGCGCCGCCGGATCTTCGAACTGCCGACCTTCAGTTATTTCCATCTCGGCGACGCCTGGGAGGACGCCTCCGGGACGATCCGCTTCGACGTCGCCGCCGGCAAGGACGTGGCCTTCGCCATCGAGGGCGCCCGCGTGCTGGTCGAACAGCGCGGTTCGGTGCCCGGCGAGCACGCCGTGCTGAACCTGATTACTCTGCATACGGACGGCCGGGCCGAAATGGCCTCCAGCGGCGTCACGGCGGAGTTCCCGAAAAACGATCCCCGCCGCGCCGGCCTGCCGCGCCGTCTCACCGCCCACGTCGCCGGCGAACGACCGGACCGGCCGCTGCCGACCGGTCTGGCGACCTGGGACTGGGACTCGGGAAGGTCCGACTATTTCAACTTCGGCGACACGCAGATCGTGGAGGAGGCCGTCTTCGTGCCGCGCGGCCCGAACGAGACCGACGCCTGGCTGATCGCCCCCTCGATCAATCTGCGCGAAGGCGTCACCGAACTGCACGCCTTCGACGCCGCCCGCGTCTCCGCCGGCCCGGTCGCCACCTGGCGCGCCGACGTGGCCCTGCCGGCCGGCTTCCACGGGGTGTGGGCCGGCTAGTACCAGCCAGCCTCGCGCAGGGCCTTGGCATAGCGTCGGCTGACCGGGGCCTCGACGCCGCCCTCCAGCGTCAGGGTCGCCCGGCCGTCGCCGCGGCTGACGCCCCGTACCGCGTCCTTCGCGACCCACCAGCTGCGATGCGTCTGCGCCCCCTCCAGCCCCTCCAGTTCGGCCAGGGCGTCGGACAGCCGCATCAGGATCAGGTCCGAGCCGCGATCGGTGTGGATGCGCAGATAATGGTCCTCCGACTGGACCGCCCGGACGACCGCGCCCTTCAGCCTGAACGGCAGCCGGTCGATGAACCGGGCCGGCTTCGCCCCGGGCGCCGCGGCATGTGTCTGCACCGGCGTCCGCGCCAGAAAGACGTTCAGGGCGCTCAGCGAACCCGTCACGATCATCACCGGCCCGAGGAAGTCGGGAAGCCGCGCCAGGACGATCGTCCGGTCATCGTCGAAGAACCGGCTCGTGATCCCCCAGACCATCACCGCCAGTGGCCCCGAGATCACCAGGGTCAGGGCCAGGACCGCCAGCCAGGGTCGCCGGTCCATGTCCACACGCCGTTCGACCAGCCGCGAGCACAGATGCCCCCAGGACGCCCCGATCAGCATCATCGGCAGCCAGTAGGTCAGCCGAAACAGCAGCGAGGTCTCGCCCATGCCGAAAGCCCCGGTGAGGGCCAGAACGACGCCTCCGGCCAGGGCCACGGAGAGGCCGCGCAGCAGGTTCCTGTCGACCTCGAAGCGGACGACGTTCTGCGGCGTCTCCCGCTCGCTCACGCCGGACCCGCCGGACCCGCCGGGCCGCAAACCGCCCGGAACCCGGCCGCCGCGAACCGCACCATATAGTCGGAGGCGGTTTCCAGATCGCCGGACCGGCACAGGCCGTCCGACAGCCGGTCCAGCCGCCCGGTCTCGCCCAGGGTCAGCGTCAGGGCCCCCGACAGATTGTGGTAGGCCCAGTACAGGTCGACCTCGCGCGCTTCCGGCATGATCACCTTGACCAGCTCGATCAGGCGTCGGATCGCGGGGTCGAAATAGCGGGCCATGGTCTCGCCGCCGAAGGTCGGGTTGGCGTTGGTCTGGGCCACCAGGGCGGAATAGTGCTTCCACCCCGGCCCGCCCTTCAACGACCACTGGAACGGCGGCCGCAGGAAAGCCTCGAACAACCCTTCCAGGGTCATGCTCCCGGATCCGGTCTCGCGGGCGTAGCGGTTGATCGCATCGACCCGCTCGTTGTTCCAGACCTCGGCCCGGCGCAGGAAGACCGCGTCGAACAGGCCTCGCTTGGCCCCGAAATAGTAGTGGACCAGCGCCGTATCGACCCCGGCCTCGCGCGCCACCTCGCGGATGGTGACGCCATAGAAGCCGTGCTTGGAGAACAGGTCTTCGGCCGCGTCCAGGATCAGGTCGCGGGTGTCGGCGGAGCCCGCGGTCTTGGCCTTGGGCGGGCGGCCACGCCGGGTCGGCGGCGCATCGAGCTTGGTCATGGCCCATGACTAGGCCGCAATCCCCCGCCTGTGCAACGGCGCCACAGGTCCGGGCGGACGGTGACGCGGGGGAAGCTGCGCCGTTTGACAGCGAGCCGAAAACGACTACGGTCCCGGAAAATCATTGAACGCTGAATAAAAAGCGTCGTCGGCTGGAAACACAGAATTGGGGCTACCTATGAATCGTTACGTGAAGACCGCCTTGCTCGCCGGCGCCGCCTGGAGCGCGCTGTCCACCTTCGCCATGGCCCAGGACGCACCGCCGCAGGACGGCGCGTCGGCCCTTGATGACGTCGTCGTCAGCGCCCGCCGCCGCGACGAACTGCTGAAGGACGTGCCGATCTCGGTCTCGGCCATCGGCGAGGAACGTCTGGAGCAGACCGGCGCCTCGGACATCACGGCCCTGCAGCAGCAGACCCCGAACGCGACCGTGCAGGTCGCGCGCGGCTCGAACTCGACCCTGATCTCCTTCATCCGCGGCGTGGGCCAGCAGGATCCGCTGTGGGGCTTCGAGCCCGGCGTGGGCCTGTATGTCGATGACGTCTACGTCGCCCGCCCCCAGGGCGCCGTGCTGGACATCTACGACGTCCAGCGCATCGAGGTGCTGCGCGGACCGCAGGGCTCGCTCTACGGCCGCAACACCGTCGGCGGCGCGATCAAATATGTCACCAACCGCCTGTCGAACGATCCGGAACTGACGCTGCGCGGCGCCTACGGCAGCTATAACCAGATCGACCTCATGGCCTCGGGCAGCGTTCCGCTGGCCGATAATTTCCGCGTCGGCGGCGCCATCGCCAGCTATCAGCGCGACGGCTACGGAACCAACATCAACACCGGGGCCGAGCACTACAACAAGGACGTCCTGGCCGGCCGGTTGAGCGCGGAATGGGAGCCGGCCGACAACCTGTCCGTCCGCCTCGCCTATGACCGGGTCCAGGACGATTCCAATCCCCGCCACGGTCACCGCGAAGTGGCCGGCGCGACCCCGGCCGGCGCCGTCCTGCCCAGCGTCTACGACACCAACGCCGGGATCGGCGACGACAACTCGGTGATGAACCAGGGCGCCTCGGCGACGATCCAGCTGGATGTGAACGACCACTGGACCTTCAAGTCGATCACGGCCTGGCGGGAAGGCGACACCGATACGGTCATCGATTTCGACAACACCCCGTCGCCGACCCTGGACATTCCGGCCTACTATGCCGACGACCAGCTGACCCAGGAATTCCAGTTCCTGTTCGACTACGATCGCGTCCAGGGCGTGATGGGCGTCTTCTATCTGGACGGTCACGCCGAAGGCGCCTTCGACACCATCCTGGGCGGCGCCGGCTTCGTCATCGGCACCGCCGGCCAGGTGGATACCGAGAGCTGGGCCGGCTTCGCCGACGTCAACATCGACCTGACCGACCGCCTGCATCTGTCGCTGGGCGCCCGCTATACGCAGGATGAAAAAGAGGGAACGGTGTTCCGGGCCAACTACGCCGGCGCCACCCGCAGTCCGCTGCTGGGCGGGACGCCCCGCGCCCCGACGCTGATGCGGACCAACTACACCAACGCCAAGGACTTCAGCCAGTTCACGCCGCGGGTCGCCCTGTCCTACGACCTGAGCGACGATGTGACGACCTACGTCTCCTTCTCGCAGGGCTTCAAGTCGGGCGGCTTCGACATGCGCGGCGACGCCATCCTCACCCCGGACACCGTCAATGGCTATGAGCCGGAAACGGTCGATTCCTGGGAAGCCGGCCTGAAGGGCTCGCTCGACCGGCTGTCGTTCGCCCTGTCGATCTTCCACAACAAATACGAGGATCAGCAGGTCACGACCCAGGTCCCCGCGGGCGCCAGCATCGCCAGCTTCGTCGACAACGTCGGCTCCTCGACCTTCTACGGCGCCGAGTTCGAGGGCCAGCTGCGCCTCCTCGACAACCTGTCGGCCAATTTCGCGGTCGGCTATCTGCACTCCGATTTCGAGGAGTTCCTGCGCTACAATCTGGGGCTCGGAGCGTACGAGGACATCTCCGACCTGGTGGTGCTGCAGAACGCCCCGGAATGGACCGGCTACCTCGGCTTCACCTGGATCGGCGACGTGGCCGGCGGCGCCCTGGCGGTGACCCCGTCGGTCAGCTACCGCGGCGATTACAGCCAGTTCGAATTCCCCAACCCGATCCTCGACCAGCAGGCCTACGCCCTGGTCGACCTGTCGATCGTCTGGACGGATCCGAGCGACCGCTACACCCTGGGCCTCTACGGCAAGAACCTGACCGACGAGGAGTACCGCGTCGGCGGCTACAACTTCCCGGGCGCGCTCTTCGACAACTCGATCATCGGCTACTACGGCCCGCCGCAGACCGTGACCGCCTCCCTGCAGATCAAGTTCTGATCCCGCGGGAAGGCGCTGAAGCCTGATCGCAACTGATCACGGGCGGCGGTTCTCCTGAGCCGCCGCCCTTTTTCTTTGGCGCTGCCGGAAAGCGCCGCTACCGTTCCGTCAAGCAAGAAGACCAAGTCGAGGGAAACGCCATGACCGCCACGGACGCCGCCGCGCCCGCCGTTCGGCCCGGATACCGCTTCTACGTCCTGGCGATCCTGATCCTCGTCTACATGCTGAACTTCCTGGACCGGCAGATCATCGGCATCCTGGCGGCCCCGCTGAAGGCGGAATTCGGCCTGTCCGACAGCCAGTTCGGCCTGCTGGGCGGCATCGCCTTCGCCTCGGTCTATTCGACCCTGGCCATTCCGCTGGCCTGGCTGGCCGACCGCTTCAGCCGGGTCTGGATCATGACCGGAGCCCTGGCCGTGTGGAGCGCCTTCACGGCCCTGTGCGGCGTGGCCGGATCCTTCACCCAGCTGTTCCTGTTCCGCATGGGCGTCGGGGTGGGCGAGGCGGGCGGCGTGGCCCCGGCCTATTCCCTCGTCGCCGACTATTTCCCGCCGCATCAGCGCGCGCGGGCCCTGGCCGCCTTCGCCTTCGGCATTCCGCTGGGCACGGCCGCGGGCACCCTGGTCGGCGGTCTGCTGGCCGCGACCTATGGCTGGCGCACGGCCTTCATCGCCGTCGGCCTGCTCGGCGTGGTGCTGGCGCCGATCCTTCTGTTCACCGTCCGCAATCCCGCGCGGGGCGGGACCGACACGGCCAAGACCGAGGCGGAGCTGGCGGCCATCGCCGCCGGGCCGGTAGTCGGATCGGGCAAGGCGGGCGCCGTCGCGGCCCTCATCATGCTGGGAGTCGGCGCGGGCGCCCTGACCCTGGCGGCCCTGATCCATTTCGCCGGCCTGGCGCTCGGCAATCCGCTGGTGTTCGCCTTCGGCGGCCTGCTGTCCGTGGTCATCGGCATCTCCCTGACGATCGCCCGCCGCACCGCCACGGCGGTGATCCCCAAGCCGAGCTTCTGGCTGCTGGCGCTGGGCGCGGCCTCGTCCTCGGTGTGCGGCTACGGCGTCGCCGGCTGGCTGCCCCTGTTCTTCATGCGCAGCTTCGGCCTGAACCTGTCCCAGACCAGCTGGTACTACGCCGGCATCGCCCTGATCGGCGGCACCCTGGGGATCTGGCTGGGCGGCGCCATCGCCGACAAGCTGTCGAAGCGCGGCAAGGGCGCCTATCCCCTGACCCCCGCCATCGCCTTCCTGATCTCGGCCCCCATGTTCGTCCTGGCCATGAATTCGCCGTGGCTGATCGGCCTGGTGATTCCCGGCGGCGGCAGCAACGCCCAGCAGCTGATCCTGGCCTTCCTGATCTTCATCATCCCGACGGGGCTGAACCTGGCCTGGCTGGGTCCGATCACCGCCTCGATCCAGCACCTGGTCCCGGCCCCGATGCGCTCGACCGCCTCGGCCCTGTTCCTGCTGATCAACAACCTGCTCGGCATCGCCGTCGGCTTCTATTATTTCGGCTGGATGAGCGACCTGCTGGCCCCCCGGTTCGGCGAGGAGAGCCTGCGCTGGGCCATCTACACCGGCATGGGCTTCTATCTGCTGGCCTCGGTCCTGCTGATCGGCGCCTCGCGGACGCTGAAGAAGGACTGGGTCGACTAGGTTGACCGAGGCGACGGCGCCGAGCCCGCCGAGCCCCCGGCGCCCGAGGATTTCCTTGTTGTCCGCCGCCGCTACTCGGTCGTGGGGGACGGAACCGTCGGCGCATTGACGTTGGCGGCGCCGCCCGTCGAGGGACCGGTCGGTTCCCCGGCGGCTGTGGCCGCGGCGGCGGCCGTCGGGGGCGTGGCCGCATCCTCGTTGAAGGCCTGGGCGTCGACGGCCTGGAGACCGGTGTTGGCGTTCGTGTTGGCGAAGCCGCCCTGGCTGACGAACCACATGCCCAGCAGCAGGACGGCGACGGCCGCGAGGGACACCACCAGGAGAGTCAGGATGCGGGTTCCGCCGCGTCCGCCGCGGACATATTGCGCCTCGACCGGACGGCCTTGGTGCACCGCGTCGGCGGCCTTGTCGTGTGGGGATTCGTGGGTCATGGCGGGGCTCCGTGAGGCGATCGCGCTGCCTTCACAACGCCGTCGCCAGCTCCGCCGTTCCGATGTCGCCCGCCGCGCGAAAAAAGATCGAAAGGACGCGGAACCCGCGCCGGGGCCCGTCGTTACCAATCTGCGGAGGCGGCGACGCCCCCCGACTTGAGGCTGATGTCATAGTCAGCCTGTCGCCTCCGCGCCTCATTCTCGATGATGCCACTTCCAAGGCGGGCCCCGGGCCCGCCTTTTTCTTGGCCCCGGCTGGACAGGGGCGCGCGCCTTGCAGACTATGCAGGTTCGCAAAGAAAACCCGGAGAAGGTCATGGCCCGTATCAATCGTCAGTGGGTGTTGCGTCAGCGGCCCAGGGGCCTGATCCAGCCGGGCGATCTCGAGCTGGTCGAGGCTCCGGTCCCGGCCCTCGAGGAATCCCAGGTCCTGGTCCGCACCGTCTATCTGTCGCTGGATCCGACCAATCGCACCTGGATGAACGACGCCGAGGGCTATCTGCCGCCGGTGCCGATCGGCGGCGTCATGCGCGGCCTGACCCTGGGCGTGGTGGAGGAAAGCCGGTCCAGCCGGTTCCGGGCGGGCGACGTCGTGACCCCGCTGTCGGGCGGCTGGTCCGACTACGCCGTCGTCAACGAGATGGAACTGCGCCAGGTGCACCGCGCGCCGGGCTTGCCGCTGACGGCCAACCTCAGCGTCCTGGGCATGACGGGCATGACCGCCTATTTCGGCGTCACCGACGTGCTCAAGGCCAAGGCCGGCGAGACCCTGGTGATCTCGGCCGCCGCCGGGGCCGTGGGCTCCATCGCCGGCCAGGTGGCCAGGGCGCGCGGGGCCCGGGTCATCGGCATCGCCGGCGGCCCCGACAAATGCCGTTGGCTGACCGATGAGCTCGGCTTCGACGCCGCCGTCGACTACAAGAACGAGGACGTCGGGGAGGCCCTGGACCGGCTCGCCCCGGACGGGGTGGATCTCAATTTCGAGAACGTCGGCGGCGACATCATGATCGCCGTCTACAACCGGCTGAAGACCCATGGCCGCATGGCGGTCTGCGGTCTGATCTCGGCCTATAACGCGACGAAAATGCCGCCGTCGCCGAACTTCGGCCGGATCATCACCCATCGCCTCAACATCCAGGGCTTCCTGGTCCTCGACTACGCCCACCGGGCCCGCGAGATGGTCGCGGAAATGGGCCCCTGGCTGGCCAGCGGAGAGGTCAAGTGGAAGGTCCACGTGGATGACGGGCTGGAAGGCGCGCTGGATTCGCTGAACCGCTTGTTCACCGGGGACCACGACGGCAAGCTGCTGGTGCGGGTGTCGGAAGAGCCCGCGGGCTAGGAGCGACGCATGACCGAACCGCTGCACGTCCACTTCGAGGACCTGGGCGTCGGCGAGGTGGTGCCCCTCGGGGCCTGCATGGTCGACGCCGCGTCGCTGGAGCTGTTCGTCGAACGCTTCCTGCCGGGCTGGGACGCCTCCTACGGGGCGCCGGACGCCATGGTCTATGCGCTGTGGAGCCGGCTGTTCGCCGACAGGGCCTCCGGTTGGGCCCAGTCCAAGGTGCTGGCCGTCGATGGCCTGCGCTTCATGCGCAATCCGCCGCCGGGCGAACTGATGCGCGGCCGGATGACCGTCATGGGCAAGGACCCCGTCGGTGACGAGAAGGGCATCGTCATCGCCCAGCACGACCTGCTCGACGAGGCCGGGCGGCTGGTCTTCTCCTGCCTGACCCGGGCGCTGCTGGCCCGCCGCTGACGCAGGAAAAAGCCCCGCCCGGCGAACCGGACGGGGCCCTGTCTGCAACCACGTCAGCGCGCCTCTGGCGCGCTGGAAAGTCAGGCGTTGCCCGCCGCCGGCGCCGTCGACGCGGCTTTCTGGAAGGCCAGGGCGATCAGCCGGTCCCAGCCCAGCAGCGACACCAGATGGGCGTAGATCTGGCCCAGGGCGCCGTTATCGCGCAGCTCGGCCAGCTTCTCGGCCGGCAGGGCCTTCAGCTTGTCCTCCGAGACGGCATAGTATTCGGCGATCTTCTGGGGCGCGGCGGCGGTGCCATCCGGGTTGCGCGGGGTGAAGATGGCTTCACGGGTGTCCAGCAGGTCCAGGTCGTTCAACAGTTTGACGAAGGCGTCCGTGCGCTGGCGCTCCTGTTCGAAACTGTTGCAGAACTCCATCGCCTGATCGACGTAGGGCGAGGGCTTGCCGTCGATGAACAGCGGCGTCGCGCCGCCTTCCTTGATGAACGGGGCGCCGAGGTCGACGCACAGGATCATCCGCTTCTGCACCTCGTCATTGGCGAAGACGAACGGATAGCGGCGGACATAGGCCGGAATGTAGGCCTCGGGGCGGAATTCGCCGCCGTCGCTGACGAACAGGTTCTCGCCGTTGCGCAGGCCCATGACCGCGACCGGCTGCCTGTTTTCACCGACGAAGATCACCGGATACGACAGGGCCGCCGGCGCGAACTCGGTGACCGTCAGCGGCACCAGATTGGTCCGGGCGACGAAGGCGTAGGGCTTTTCGACCGGGTCGACGCCCAGGGCGCTGTGGGCCTCGACCGAAAGGGGCTCCGGCTTGGTGTAGAACAGAACATTGCCGGACAGGGGCGAGGCGGCGGTTGTATCGGTCATGAACGCGATCGGAGCTGTGAAGGAGGGAAGCGCGCTTCTAGCGTAGTCACCCCACAGCCGCAAACCGGCTCGCGCCCCGGGTGTCCGACGCGGTTAACGGGCCGCGTCAGAACCTGTAGCTGACCCCGACCCTGAGGTTACGCCCCGGCAGGGGGGCGATATCCTTGAGGAAGCTGACGTGTTCGCGCGCCTCCTCGTCGGTCAGGTTATGCCCCTCGGCGAAGAGGGTGACGGCCTTGTCTGGGAACGGCCGCCAGACGCCCGACAGATTGACCATGGTGTAGCCGTCGGTGCCCAGCTCGTACGTCGCCAGCTCGTCCTGTTCGCCGACGTGGCGGACCTCCAGCGACGCATCGAACGGCGTCGAGGTCCAGTTCAGCCGGGCGGTGGCGCTGTACGGCGGAATGCGCGCCGCCGGCCCCTGATCGGTCTCGGCGTCCACGAAGTCCACGGCGCCTTCCAAGCTCAGCACCCGGTCGCCGCTGGTCCACAGATCGTATTCGCCCTCGGCCTCGAAACCCCGGAACTCGGCGCCGGTCTGGACGAACTGGAAGATGGGGAAGCTCTCGCCCCCGTCCACGAACACCGCGCCCGTGTCGCGTTCGTCGATGAAGCCGTCGTAGGATGAGGCGTAGACGTGCAGATCCCCGCGGAACCGGTCGGCCGTGTAGTGAACCGTGCCCTCCACGGTGGTCACCGTCTCGTTATCCAGCGTGGGGTCGCCGCGCTCATAGACGCCCGTGGCGATGTGCAGGCCGTCGGCGAACAGCTCGACCTCGGACGGCGCGCGCTCGTTGTGGGCCAGGCTCAGGCCGAGGAACAGATTGGCCGTCGGCTTGATGAAGGCCGCGGCCGAGCCCGACCAGTTGTCGAACTCGCGCGCGATTTCCGACCCGCCCGATAGCGGCGTGGCCGTCACCGAGCGCCGGTCGTAGCGCAGGCCGCCCTCCAGACCCCAGCCGATCCGGTCGAGCCGCTGGACGGTGTAGATCCCCGTCTCCTCGATCTCGCTGGACGGCACGAAGGCCTCGGCGCCGATGGCCTCGAAGGTCCGCGACAAAGCCTGAACGCCGATGGCGCCGTTCCATCCGTTCCGGGTCCGCTGCACCAGATCCGCCCGCGCCTCCTGGCCGTCGGATTCGAAGACGGTTCCCGGATTGCCCGGCCCCTCGAATTCGGTGTGGGTGTAGTCGGCGTGGCCGTACGAGCCGGTCAGCTTCTGGAACGGGCCGCCGTCGAAGCGCAGCTCGCCGCGCACGTCCTCGCGGGTCTGCTCCAGCTGGATGAAGACGTCGGGCTCGGCCACGGTGCCGTAGGTGCTGGACAGGTCCTTGTACGACCCGCCGATGAAGCCGCGTGATCCGATCCACGAGGCGCCGACGCCCCAGCTTTCCAGTTCCGAGAAGCTGTTGGGCTGGGTCCCGCCCGGCCCCCGCGCGACGCCCTCGGCATCCGCGAGCCGCTGCGAAACGGCGGGCGAGGGAATGTCGTAGTCGTCGGCTTCCTTCTTCACCCCGTCGATGTTGATCGCGATCGGCCCGAGGCCGAAGGTCGCCCGGCCCGAGGTCGACCAGCCGTCATCGACGCTGGAGATCTGGGCCGAGACCATGCCGTCGACGCCGTCGGGCATTTCCGTCGGGATGCGGTTGTCCAGCACATTGACCACGCCGCCGATGGCCGTGCCGCCGTAAGCAAGGGTGGCCGGGCCACGTACGATCTCGATGCGATTCGCCTCGGCCGGGTCGGTCGCGACCTGGTGATCGGGCGACACCGAACTGGCGTCAATCAGGCCGATGCCGTTGGTCAGCACCTGCACCCGCGGTCCCGACAGGCCGCGGATCACCGGGCGGCTGGCGCCGGGGGCGAAGTCGGTCGAACGCATGCCGGGCAGGCCCGCGACCAGGTCGCCGAGCGAGGCCGCCGGGGCCGTGGCCAGGGCTTCCTCGTCGATCACCGTGGTGGCGATGGTCGTGGCCCGGGCGCTGATGCCGTAGGGCGCGCCGGTGACGATGACGTCGTCCAGGGCCGCGACCGGCTGCTGCGGGCCCGCCACGGTGGACTGGGCAGCGGCGGCGCCGGCCATGGCGCTCCACCCAAGGGCGGCGGCCAGGGCGACGCGGGACACGGGAGACAGGGACATGGAGGCATCCGGAACAGAGGGGAGGCGGTGGTGTTACGAGATAACATCACACAGCGTCAAGCCATTCGGTTGCGAGGCGGTCGGCGAGGGCCTAGCTCTGACGCATGAGCGAGCACTGCCATCACCATCACGACGACGGTCCGCCCGCCCCGGCCGAGGTCGCCCGGGCCATGGGCGAGGCCGACCGCCGCCTGACCGCCGAGGGCGAGCGGATGACCCCGGCCCGTCTGCGGGTGCTGGAATTGCTGCTGGCCGCGGGCGAGCCGGTGAAGGCCTACGATCTGATCGCCCGCTTCGGCGACGACGGCCAGCCGGCCAAGCCGCCGACCGTCTATCGCGCGCTGGAATTCCTAGAGCGCAAGGGCCTGGCCCACCGCATCGCCTCGATCAGCGCCTATGTCGCCTGCACCTCGGGGACCGACGATCACGCCGCCGCCTTCCTGATCTGCGACTGCTGCGGCGCGACGCAGGAGGTGTCCGCTCCCGTCGCGGGCGACCTCGATCGCGCCGCCCGGACCGCCGGCTACGCCATCGTCCGCACCACGATCGAGGCCCATGGCCGTTGTCCGGCCTGCGTCGCGGGCTGAGTCCTGCCCCGCGTGAACTGGCGCGGGCCTCCGCGATCGCCTATCTGCCCTGAATGGACGCGATCCGGCTCTCCCCGCCCCGTCGCCTGAGCCTTCCGGTGGCGAACCGCTGGGGCGAGGGCCGCATGAGCCTGCTGGATTTCGGCGACGCCGACCGCCCGGTCGATCTCGTCTTCGTCCACGCCAACGGCTTCAACGCCATGACCTACCGCACCCTGCTGGCGCCCCTGTCTGGCAGCCTGCGGATATGGGCGCCCGATCTGCGCGGCCACGGGGGCGCCACCCTGCCCGCCGATCCACGCGGCCGGCGCAACTGGCACGACCACCGCGATGACCTGACCGCCCTGCTGGATGCGCTGAACGGGCCGCCGGTGGTCCTCGCCGGCCATTCCATGGGCGGAACCTCGGCGCTTCTGGCCGCCGCCGAACGCCCCGAACGGGTCTCCGGCCTGGTCCTGTTCGATCCGGTGATCTGGAGCCGGCTGGCGGTCGCCGCCTTCCGGCTGCCGATCTTCGACCGTCTGGCCTCGCGCATCCCGCTGGTCCGCAACGCCCTGCGCCGTCGGGCCGTCTTCGACAGCCGCGAGCAGGCCCTGGCCGCCTATGCCGGACGCGGCGCGTTCAGGGGCTGGCCCGAGATGATGCTGGCCGACTATCTGGCCGACGGCCTGGTCGAGACCTCCGACGGCTTCGCCCTAGCCTGCGACCCCGCCTGGGAGGCCTCCAACTATGCGGCCCAGGGCCACGACCCGTGGCGCGCCCTCCGGCGGCTGGATCGGCCCGTGCGCATCCTGAAGGCCGAGGCCGGCTCGACCTGCCGCCTGACGGAGACCCCTCGCGGCCTGCCTCACGTCACGGTCGGGACGGTTCCGGGCGGGACCCACTTCTTCCCCATGCTCAAGGCCGACGTCGCCCGCGACGCCCTGTTCGACGCGGCGGTCTGACACTGGCGCGCAGGGGTTCGTCGGGCTAAACCGCGCGCCAACCAGAACAAGCCTTCCAGGGAAACGCTCCGACCATGCGCGAGATCAACCACTTCATCGACGGCGCCAGCTTCACGGGCGCTTCGGGCCGCTTCTCCGACGTGTTCGATCCCAACACCGGCGACGTCCAGGCGCGGGTGCAGCTGGCCTCGGTCGCCGAGATGGATCGTGCGGTGCAGGCCGCCCGGAACGCCTTCGATGGTTGGTCCTCGACCAACCCCCAGCGCCGCGCGCGGGTGATGTTCGAGTTCAAACGCCTCGTCGAGGCCAATGTGAACGAGCTCGCCGAACTGCTGTCGGCCGAGCATGGCAAGGTCATCGCCGACTCGAAGGGCGACATCCAGCGCGGGCTCGAGGTCATCGAATTCGCCTGCGGCATCCCGCACGCGCTGAAGGGTGAATACACCTGGGGCGCGGGCCCCGGCATCGACGTCTATTCGATGCGTCAGCCGCTGGGCGTGGTCGCGGGCATCACCCCGTTCAACTTCCCGGCCATGATCCCGATGTGGATGTTCGGCGTGGCTGTCGCCGTCGGCAACACCTTCATCCTCAAGCCGTCCGAGCGCGATCCGTCGGTGCCGGTCCGTCTGGCCGAGCTGATGATGGAGGCGGGCGCTCCCGCCGGAGTGCTGAACGTCGTGCACGGCGACAAGGCGGCGGTCGACGCCATCCTGACCCACCCGCTGATTCACGCCGTCAGCTTCGTCGGCTCGTCGGACATCGCCAACTATGTCTACCAGACCGGCGCGGCGCACGGGAAACGCGTCCAGGCCATGGGCGGGGCCAAGAACCACGGCATCGTCCTGCCCGACGCCGACATGGACCAGGTGATCAAGGACCTGTCGGGCGCGGCCTATGGCTCGGCCGGCGAACGCTGCATGGCCCTTCCGGTCGTCGTCCCGGTCGGCAAGAAGACGGCCGACGAACTGCGCGAGCGGATGGTCGCCGAGATCCCGACCATGCGCGTCGGCGTCTCGACCGACGCCGGCGCCCACTATGGCCCCGTCGTGACCGCCCAGCACAAGGCCCGCGTCGAGGGCTGGATCGAGAAGGGCGTGCAGGAAGGGGCCGAACTGGTCGTCGACGGCCGCGGCTTCTCCCTGCAGGGGCACAAGAAGGGCTATTTCATCGGCCCGTCGCTGTTCGACCACGTCACCCCGGAGATGGAGTCCTACAAGGAGGAGATCTTCGGCCCCGTGCTGCAGATCGTCCGCGCCGCCAGCTTCGAGGAGGCCCTGCACCTGCCGTCGAAACACCAGTACGGCAACGGCGTCGCCATCTTCACCCAGAACGGCCGCGCGGCCCGCGACTTCGCCGCCCGCGTCAACGTCGGCATGGTCGGGATCAACGTCCCGATCCCGGTGCCGGTCGCCTATCACACCTTCGGCGGCTGGAAGCGCTCGGCCTTCGGCGACACCAACCAGCACGGCATGGAAGGCGTGAAATTCTGGACCAAGGTCAAGACCGTCACCGCCCGCTGGCCCGACAGCGATCTGGAACACGCGGACTCCAGCTTCGTCATCCCGACGATGGGGTGAATCCGATGGCGTCGGTGACGATCCGGTCCGCCGATCCCGCCGACGCCGCGATCGTCCATGCCCTGATGGCCGGCCTGGCGGAGCACCAGGGCGAGGCCCCGCATCTGGCGGCGTCCCCCGCGAGCCTCGAAGTCGCGCTAGGCGGCGACCCGCCCCGCGCCTGGTGCCTGCTGGCCTGGCTGGACGGCCGGGCGGTCGGCTATCTGTCGTGGACCCGGCCATACGGAATCTGGCGCGCCGGCGACTATCTCAATCTCGACGATCTGTATGTAGACGAATCCGCGCGCGGTCGGGGCGTCGGCGAGGCGCTGATGCGCCGCTTCGCCGGGATCGCCGTGGCGGAAGGCCTGCCTGCCCGCTGGGAGGTGAAATCCGACAACCTCGCCGCCCGCAGGTTCTATGACCGCCTTGGGGCCCTGCAATCCGACAAGACCATCGTTCGCTGGTCAGTGGCCGCGATGCGGGCCGCCGGTTGACCATTCGCCTCACAGGCGTGCGCGACAACCCAATTCGGTGCTAGGCGTTAACCTGTATGAACCGTGAAGCTGGAGCGCTCCCCCGCATGCGACGCTTTTTCGTCTGGTCGGCCCTGGCGGCCGTGATCGGCCTGGTCCTGGCCGGCTCCGGCTACTGGGCCTACTGGAATTTCTATTCCCGGTTCCAACCGGTGACCGTCACGCGGAACCAGGCCGCCATTCAACGGCTGCTGGACGAATCGTCCTGGGTCTCGGCCGGAGGCGGCGGCGAGCCGCTGTACATCATCGGCTATCGCGACTCGGCGGCCCTGCAGCGCTACGAGCGCGAGGAGGTTCCCAAGCTGCGCGCCGCGGGCGTCGAGGCCCGCATCATCCTCTTCGCCCGTCCGGATCGCGAGGGCCTGACCCAGTCCACCGCCGCCGAGCGCGCCACCATCGCCGAACTCTGGCTGACCCGCGACTGGACCCTGTACCAGCGCTGGACCGCTACCCCGACGCGCAACTGGACCGCTGCCGGCATCCCGGCCGCGGACGGCAACCTGGCCCGCGGGGCCGTGGTCGAGGCCGGCCGCACCTTCGTCGCCCGCCTGACCGAGGATCTCGGCCAGGCGGGACTGCAGACGCGCTATCCGCTGATCATCTGGCGCGACCGCGAGGGCTTCATGAAGGCCTGCGCCTGTTCCGACAGCCGGTCCTGGGTCTTCATCCGCGACGATCTCGACGCGCCGGACCGGATCGATCCGCCCGCCGTCGCGCCGGGCGACCCCCAGCCCCCCCTCCCGTATCCCGGCGACGGCGGGCCCGAGAGCCTGCCCTATCCGACCCTGCCGCCGATCCCGCCGGCCGCCGGCCAGCCGGCTCCGGTTCCCGGCGCTGCGCCGGCCCCGGCCCGTCCGGCGACGCCGCCGGCGCCTCGCCAGGCGCCCGAGGCCAAGAAGAGCGACGACACCACCTTCTTCTGACGCGAGGCCGTCGTCGATGTCGCGCCCGGCGCGTCGCGCATGTCGACGGTGAATTGTCTCTGTCGATGACCTGGGGACAGCGCGGGTCAGAGCACTCGCTTGCAGACCTCGATCAATCGTTCGACATCCTCCGCGTCCTGGTAGAGGCCGAAACCGAAGCGGATCGTGTCGTCACGCACGTCGGTGACCACATTGGCCGCCAGCAACC
Source organism: Brevundimonas sp. (assembly GCF_030704825.1). Classification (GTDB taxonomy): domain Bacteria; phylum Pseudomonadota; class Alphaproteobacteria; order Caulobacterales; family Caulobacteraceae; genus Brevundimonas. The sequence goes on from NZ_JAUYNX010000015.1 coordinate 91,553, forward strand.
GCGCCCGCCAAGCCTGCGCATCCGCGTGGCGGAAGGCCAGGAAACGCGCCCGTTCGGCTTCATTGGCGACAGGGTTGATCAGTTCGGCCCGGGCCAGCCGTCCGGCCTCTCCCCCCGTGACCGCGTCCTGGAAACGGCGCATCAGGCCGCGCGCGTGATCGGCCACGGACACGGTGGTCAGGCCGGCCTCGTCAAGCATCCCGCGCACGCCGTTGAAGCGGTAGAGCGGCGTGGCGTCGAAGGTGGCGCCCCAGAACCGCCCCGCGTCGGCGCGGTACTGGACGTCCTCGGGCCGTCCCATCAGGTCGCCGAACTCGGCGAACCAGCCGGTCGCCACCGGCCGGGGGCAGAAGCCGTCCGGCGCGTGCATGATGCCTGCGCCCTCGCCGGACATGGCGTATTTGTAGCCGCCCGTGACATAGAACACCCGGTCCGCGACGGCCGACAGATCGGTGGGCGTGGCCATGAAGCCATGGTAGCCGTCGACGAGCACCCACGGCCCGGCCGGATCGGCCAGGGCCGCCAGATCGGCCAGCCGGCCGAAGACCTGACCGGTCTTGAAGAAGATCTGGCTGACCACGATCCAGTCGAAGCCCCCGCTCCGGGCGGCCTCCACAAAACGGTCCTCGAAGGTTTCGAACGGATGCAGGGGCACCCGGGTGACCAGGGCGTCTCCCGCCTCCTCCCAGCGCTCCCCCTGGCGGCGGAAGGAGTGGAATTCGCCGTCGGTCGACAGGATGCGGACCGGCCTCTTTTCGAACCCCGAAAAGATGCGCAGCAGGAAGTCGTGGGTGTTGGGCGCGAACACCACCGAGTCGGGCGACGGCAGGTTCAGTTCGCGGGCGACATGACCCTGGGCCTCCGGGACGACCTCGCCGAAGATCAGGTCCCATTTCCGGTCGGCGAATCTGTTCGCCTCGACCCAGGCCCGGACCTGCCCGTCGAACGAGGCGTCCGGCCACAGATGGTGGCTGTGTGCGGCGAAATGCAGCCGCTCGGGATCGAGCGACAGGGCGCGGGAGAACAGGTCCTTGCGAGCGGCCATCAGTCTCTCCCCACCACCAACCGTCACGCCTATTCCGCCGACATGGCAGTGGCGACAACTCCCTCGAGAGGAAGGGAGCTGGATATCACGATCACGGTCTCGACGATGTCGGGCTCACGCGACAGCCTGAAGGAGATGACGTGTGCAATGCGCTGGCTGTCGACATCCACGGACCATGAGATCCCCCGGGGCATTCCTCTCCCGGCGTTCGTGGTGCCGACATACCGCGCTCTCGCCAGGTAGTGATGCTCGGCCTCCGCGAGCCGATCGACCTCAAGCAGGCTCTGCGCCCGCCCGACGCTGATCGGCTTCAGCGACGCGTCGCCCAGAAGGTCCATCGCCTCCTGCTGGTGCAATCGCTCTACGGGCGCGGCGCGGAAATCACCGGTCAGCCATTGAGCATTGCTCGAATGGTCGACCGAGCTGCACGCCATGCTGAACACGGCGGCTGCGATCATCAGCGAGCGCGCGATCATCAGCCCGTCCCTCCTGCCGTTCTCTAACGGCCGGCGTAGCACATTGACGCCTAGATCAAACTGCCGTGGCAGTGTTTGAACTTGCGGCCCGACCCACAGGGGCAGTCGGCGTTGCGCGGGGTGCGTTCCCAGCCGGGCGGCAGGGCGTCGACCGGCAGCCGGGCGCGATCGTCGCCGCCCAGCAGGCCTTCCGGGTTCTGCGCCGACGGGTTCGCCATCTCGTTCTCGCCGGTGCCCGGGTTCAGGTGGATTTCCTGAAACTCGGGCAACTCCATCGGCGGCGCGGCCTGTTCGAAGCGGAACTCGACCGTCATCAGCCAGCGGGTGACGTTGTGGCGCAGCTCGTACAGCAGCGTCTCGAACAGGTTGAAGGCCTCGGTCTTGTACTCGTTCAGCGGATCGCGCTGGCCATAGCCCCGCAGACCGATGACGCCGCGCAGATGGTCCAGATGGACCAGGTGCTCGCGCCACTGCATGTCGATCATCTGCAGCATGAACTGCTTTTCCAGACCCCGCGTCTGCTCGGCCCCGATCTGCTCCAGCCGCTCGGCGGCGCGGGCGTCGGCGGCGGCGACCACGCGTTCCTCGATCTCCTCGTTGGACACGCCCTCCTCGGCCGCCCAGTCGTGCAGCGGCAGATCGAGGCCGAGGGTGGCTCTCACCTTCTCGTCCAGGCCGTCGATGTCCCACTGCTCGGCATAGGCCTTGGGCGGCATGTGCTTTTCGATCAGGTCGGAGATGACGTCGTTGCGGAACTCGCCGACCAGTTCGGACAGATCGGTGGCGTCCATGAACTCCTGGCGCTGCTCGAACACGGCCTTGCGCTGGTCGTTCACGACGTCGTCGTATTTCAGCAGGTTCTTGCGGATGTCGTAGTTGCGCGTCTCGACCCGCTTCTGGGCGGTCTCGACGGCGCGGTTCAGCCACGGGTGGCTGATGGCCTCGCCCTCGGCCACGCCGAAGCTGCGCATGATGGCGTCCAGACGGTCGCCGGCGAAGATGCGCAGCAGATCGTCCTCGCAGGACAGGAAGAATTTCGACGTGCCGGGGTCGCCCTGGCGGCCGGTGCGGCCGCGCAGCTGGTTGTCGATGCGGCGGCTTTCGTGGCGCTCGGTGCCGAGGACGAACAGGCCGCCCGCGGCCAGCGACTTCTGCTTCTGCACGGCGATGTCGGCCTTCAGGCGCGCCTCTTCGGCGGCCTCCATCTCGGGGGTGACCTCGACCGCCATGTTGCGGTTTTCCTGGCGCCACTTCTGGAGCCGCATTTCCAGGTTGCCGCCCAGCTGGATGTCGGTGCCGCGGCCGGCCATGTTGGTGGCGATGGTCACCGCGCCGGGCAGGCCTGCGTCGGCGACGATATAGGCTTCCTGCTCGTGCTGGCGGGCGTTCAGCACGCTGTGCGGAATACCCTTGCCGGTCCGGACCTCGATGTCGAAGTCCTCGTCCTTCAGCGCCTGGTAGGCCTTCTTGGCCTCGCGCCGCACCTTCTCGTCATCGCTGGCGACCTGCTCCAGCAGGTGGGCATGCTGCGGCTTCAGCGTCTTGAGCGTGACCTCGTACTCATAGGTCTTGAGCAGGTCGGACAGGGTCTCCGACTTTTCGATGGAGACAGTGCCGACCAGGATGGGCTGGCCCTTGACGTGGCATTCGGCGATCAGGCCGGCGATGGCCAGGTTCTTCTCGACGGCGGTGCGGAAGATTTCGTCGTCGTGGTCGATGCGCCTGACCGGCCGGTTGGTCGGCACCTCGAGGACGTCCATCTTGTAGATGTCGAGGAATTCCTGCGCCTCGGTCGCCGCCGTGCCGGTCATGCCGGACAGCTTCTCATAGAGGCGGAAATAGTTCTGGATCGTGACCGAGGCCAAGGTCTGGTTCTCGGGCATGATCTTCACGCCCTCCTTGGCCTCGATGGCCTGGTGGAGACCCTCGGACAGCCGGCGCCCGGTCATCATCCGACCGGTGAACTCGTCGATCAGCATGACCTCGCCGGCCTTGATGATGTAGTCCTTGTCCTTCTGGTACAGGGTGTTGGCCCGCAGCGCCTGGTTGATGTGGTGCACCAGGGTGATGTTGGCCGCGTCGTACAGGCCGGTCGTGTCGGCGGCGAACAGGCCGCGCGCCTCCATGATCTCCTCGACCTTCTCGGACCCCTCCTCGGTCAGCAGGGCCTGACGCTGCTTCTCGTCCAGATCGTAGGTGGTCTTGTCCTGGATCAGTTCCTTGATGATGCCGTCGACGATCAGATAGAGGTCCGACCGGTCTTCCGTCGGGCCCGAGATGATCAGCGGCGTGCGCGCCTCGTCGACCAGGATGGAGTCGACCTCGTCGACGATGGCGAAATGGTGCGGGCGCTGCACCATTTCGCGCCGGTCATAGACCAGGTTGTCGCGCAGATAGTCGAAACCGAATTCGTTGTTGGTGCCGTAGGTGATGTCGGCCGCATAGGCCGCCTGCCGCTGGCCCGACGACAGGCCATTGACGATGACGCCCACGTCCATGCCCAGGAAACGATAGACCCGGCCCATCCATTCGGCGTCGCGCCGCGCCAGATAGTCGTTGACGGTGATGACGTGGACGCCCTTGCCCAGCAGGGCGTTCAGATAGACCGGCGCCACGGCGACCAGGGTCTTGCCCTCGCCGGTCCGCATCTCGGCGATGCCGCCGTCGTGCAGAATCATGCCCCCCGCCAGCTGAACGTCGTACTGGCGCTGCCCCAGCACCCGCTTGGAAGCCTCCCGCGCCACGGCGAAGGCCTCGTTCATGACCTTGTCGAGCGTCTCCCCGCCCGCGATCCGGTCGCGGAAGGCGTCGGTCATCATCCGCAGCTCGTCGTCGGACAGGGCGGCGAATTTGGCCTCCAGCGCATTGATCTTCTGCACCCGGCCCATGAAGTCCTTGACCTTGCGGTCGTTGGAGGAGCCGAAAATCTTCTTGGCGATGCCGAGCATGAGTGATCCGAAGGCGGGCGAGCGCTGGGGCTCTGGTACTGAAGGGTCCCGAAGGAGCGGCGGCGGCGGCGCGCCGGGGGAGGGCCTCGGCGGCGGCGGCCCGGTGCGCCTGTCACAGGCGCGCGCGAGGGCCGCGCGAACGTTCGAAAACCCCTCGACTTGGGCGCAGGCGGGACTTAAGCACCGGCCTTATCCCTGTCAACGCGAGGGCCTTTCCCGCCCCGTGACGGAGCGCGCCCCAAATGAGGCTTTCCAGCACCTTCGTCCCCGTTCTGGTCGCCATGGGCCTGGCCCTGGCGGCCTGCGGCCGCGGGCCCAGCACCGACCGCCCGCCGCAGGCCGGCGACCGGGCCGTGGCCACGGTCCAGGATCAGACGATCTGGGCTTCCGACGTCAAGCGCGAGGCCGTGGCCCAGGGACTGGTGGGCGAAGGCGAGCCGCTGGACGTCACCTCCGACCTGTTCCGCCGCGTACTGGACGAGGTCATCGACCAGAAGCTTCTCGCCAAGGAGGCCGAGCGGCGCGGGCTGGACAATTCCGCCCTGGCCCAGCGCCGGCTGGCGGCGACGCGCGAGCGCATCCTCGGCGACATGCTGGTCGAGACCGTGGTCAACGGCTCGATTTCCGACCGCGCCGTGGAGACCATCTATCAGGAGCAGGTGCGGCAGGCCCGGACCTCGGAGGAAATCCGCACGCGCCTGATCCTGTCGCGGACCCGGGCCGAGGCTGACGCCGTGGTCGGCATCCTGGCGCAGGGCGCGGTTTTCGAGGCCGTGGCCATGGAACGCTCGGTCGACGAGGCGACACGCTTCTCCGGCGGAGATCTGGGCTATTCGACCCTCGACGTGATGCCCGAGGCCTACGCCAACGCCCTGCTCGGCAAGGCGGCGGGTTCGACGGTCGGACCATTCCAGACCGAGGGCGGCTGGGCCGTACTCCGGGTCGAGGACCGTCGCCGCGAAACCCCGCCGACGCTGGAGCAGGCGCGGCCCCAGATCGTCCGCTACCTGACCTACGAGGGCGTGCGGCAGTTGCTGGAAGATCTGCGCGGGAAGGCCGAGATCGACGTTCTGCTGGCCCGGGACGCGGCCAGGTCGCAGGAACCGGCTTCGGCGCCCCCCGCCGCGGAGGCGCAACCGGCGCCCGTCGCGCCCGCGGCCCCGCCTGTCGCGCCGAAGGCTTCATGAGCCGGCCGTCGGACCCTGGCCGGGCCTCGACCGGTCAGAAGATCGAACAGGCGATAGAAAAGGCCTTCGACCCGCTGGCCACCGCCCTGAAACGCGCCACCACGCCCGGGAAGGCGACCCCGACCGCGCCGGGCAAGCCCGGCCTGGAGATTTCGCCCCTGGCCGTACCCTTCCCGACCATTCCGCCCATCGGCGGGGTCGAGATCGCCACCGCCCGCGCCGGCTTCTACAAGCACGAGCGCGACGATCTGACGGTGTTCAGCTTCGCGCGCGGCACGACCTGCGCGGGGGTCTTCACCCGCCACAGGATCGGCTCGGCCCCCGTCGACTGGTGCAGGCGCCATCTCGACGCCGAGGGCGGGGGACAGGACGTGCGGGCCCTGGTGATCAACGCCGGCTGCGCCAACGCCTTCACCGGCAAGGCCGGGGCCGACGCCGCCCGCCGCACCGCCTCCGAGGTCGCCAAACGCTTCGGCTGCCGCCAGCGCGACGTCATGCTGGCCTCGACGGGCGTGATCGGCGTGGTGCTGGACGACCACAGGATCGTCGCCCGGATGCCGGACATCGAGGCGGGGCTGGACCCCGACAACTGGGCCGCCGCGGGCCAGGCCATCATGACCACGGACACCTTTCCCAAGGGGTCGTACGCCGAATGCGAGATCGAGGGCCGCAAGGTCCGCATCGCCGGCATCGCCAAGGGTTCGGGCATGATCGCGCCCGACATGGCCACCATGCTGGCCTTCATCGTCACCGACGCGGCCATCGCCCCGCCGGTGCTGCGCGCCCTTCTGGGCCTGCACGTCCGCACCACCTTCAACAGCGTCACCGTGGACGGGGACACCTCGACCAACGACACCTGCCTGCTGTTCGCCACCGGGGCCTCGGGCGCGCCGCGCATCGGCCGGGTCGGCGACCGCCGGCTGAAATCCTTCTCGGCCGCGCTCGACCGGGTCATGCTCGATCTCGCCCACCAGCTGGTCCGCGACGGCGAGGGCGCAACCAAATTCGTCAAGGTCACCGTGGACGGGGCGGCCTCGCCGGCCTCTGCCCGCAAACTGGCCAAGTCGATCGCCGACAGCCCCCTGGTCAAGACCGCGCTGGCCGGCGAGGACGCCAACTGGGGCCGCGTCGTCATGGCCGTGGGCAAGACAGAGGAGCCGGTCGACCGCGACCGGCTGGCCATTCGCTTCGGGCCCCATGTGGCCGCGATCGACGGCGCCCCGTCGCCGACCTACGACGAGGCGAAGATGAGCGCCTATATGAAGAGGGCCGAGATCGACATCACCGTCGACGTCGGCTCGGGCCGCGCCTCGGCCACGGTCTGGACCTGCGACCTGACCAAGCGCTACGTCGAGATCAACGGCGACTACCGGTCGTGAGCGAAGGCCTTCCCACCGTCCTCGTCGTCGCCGTGGCCCTGATCGACGCCGACGGGCGCGTGCTGATCGCCCGGCGGCCCGAGGGCAAGCAACTGGCCGGCCTGTGGGAGTTTCCGGGCGGCAAGGTCGAGCCCGGAGAGCGGCCGGAACACGCCCTGATCCGCGAGTTGCGCGAGGAACTGGGCATCGACGTCAACGAGGCCTGCCTGGCCCCGTTCGTTTTCGCGAGCCACGCTTACGATTCGTTTCACTTACTTATGCCATTGTACCTCTGCCGACGCTGGTCGGGGGTGGTTCAGAACCGCGAGCACGCGGCGCTGAAATGGGTCAGGCCGAACCAGCTTTCGGACTATCCCATGCCTCCGGCCGACGAACCCCTGGTCGCCTGGCTGCGCGACCTGCTCTAGCCGCGAAAGGAGGCCGCCGATGACGAAACGCTTCCTCTCCCGCCTCCGGCGCGACGACAGCGGCGCAACAGCCATTGAATACGGCCTGATCCTGTCGTTGATGTTCCTCGTCATCCTCGGCGCCCTGAACGCCTTCGGCGCGACCGGCAGCGGCATTTTCAACGGCGCCATGGACATGCTCCGCGGCGCCATGGGCGGCTGACCGGTCACGTCTCGCCGGTCTGTTCCCTCACCCCCAGGGCATCCGCCAGCCGCATCTTCGCTGATCCACGCGGCAGCGGCTTCTGCTGACCTTCATGCGGAGCCCAGCCCGCCAGATGAACGATCTCGAACGTCGCCGGGATGCGGCCCTCGGCGTCGGCATGCCGTTCCGCATAGAGCTGCGCAGCCCGGGCCAGGATGCCCCGTGTCAGCGGCCGCACCGGACCCGCCAGCGCATTGGTTTCGCCCATGGCCCGCAGGTCGCGGATCAGGGCGGGCAGGCCGGGGTAGCGCACAGTGACCCGATCGACGTCGGCCACCGGCAAGGCGAAACCAGCTCTCTGCAACAGGGCCGCGCCGTCGAAGCCGTCGGCGAAGGGCGAGACCCGGGCCTGGGCCCCGCCGCGCGCCTCCAGCTCCGCCTCGGTCAGGACCGCACGCAGCTCCTTCAGCGTCCCGGCCCCCAGCAACGTACCGAGGAACAGCCCGTCCGGCTTCAGCGCGCGCCGGATCTGGCTCAGGGCGCCGGGCAGGTCATTGGCCCAGTGCAGGCTCATCAGGGAGACGATCAGGTCCTGCGACCCATCCGCCAGTTCGACGGGCGCCGCCCCCGGCTCGGCCCGCGCGGCCCGGTCTCCGACGATCTTCACCGGCCCGACCCGCGCGGCCGCCGGGTTTTCCGCCAGTGCGGTCTCGAAGGCTCCCGGATGGGCCGACAGGTCGGCGGCCTCGGGCCAGTCGCGGACCAGGGCTTCCAGGCTGCCGACGGCGTTCTCCGCCGCCCGCGCATGCAGGAAGTCGGCGCGGGAAAGCGTCCTTTCGCTGCGTTCCAGCCTTGCCGCGCGGCGCTGGACGTCGAAAATGCGGGGAGGACCGGAGGAGGGGCTCATGAGCCTTCAGGATGGGGTCTGGCGCGACCGATTGAAAGCGGCCGTTCCGGGGATTTCACGCCGCGCGCGGTCGCTGGGCCGCGGACTGGCCGACCTGTTGCTGCCGTCCCTCGCCCACGACAGTCCCCAGGCCGCGGCCTCCCCCGGCCTGACCGCCGGCGCCTGGAGCCGGGTGACCTTCCTCGAGGACCCGGTCTGCGACGGCTGCGGCGCGGGATTCGAGATGGACGGCGGCCCTTTCGCCGCACCCCGCTGCGCCGCCTGCCTGGCCCAGCCCTACGCCTTCGCCCGGGCCAGGGCCGCCTGCGTCTATGACGAGGCGTCTCGCGGCCTGATCCTGAAATTCAAGCACGGCGACCACCAGCCCTTCGCCCCGCTCTTCGCCCGCTGGATCGCCCGCTCGGCCGCTCCGCTGCTGGACGAGGCCGACGCCGTCGCGCCCGTGCCGCTGCACCGCTTCCGCCTGTTGTCGCGGCGCTTCAACCAGGCCGCCGAGATCGCCCGACCGCTGGCCCGCGACGCCGGGCTCGACTATCTGCCCGACGCCCTTGTCCGGACGACCCACACCACCCCCCAGGGCGGCAAGTCCGCCCGGGGCCGACGCCTGAACGTCAAAAAGGCTTTCGCCGTCAACGAGGCGGGCCGGCGCCGGATCAAGGGCCGCCGCATCCTTCTGGTCGACGACGTGTTGACCACGGGCGCCACCGCCGAGGCCTGCGCGCGCGCGCTGATCGATGCCGGCGCCCGCGCCGTGGACCTGGCCGTCGTGGCCCGGGTGCGCAGGGCGCGGGAATTGCCTACATAGGGCGGGCCCCGCCGCAGCCGTGCTGCTTGAGGGCCGCGTTATTGCACTGGAGTTCCGCCTTGGCCGACGTCGTCATCTACACCAAGCCCGGATGCGGCTATTGTTACGCCGCCAAGGCCCTGCTGGACCAAAAAGGCGCCGAATACACCGAGATCGTCGCCTCCCACGATCCCGCGAAAAAGCAGGAGATGATCCAGCGCTCAAAGGGACGGATGACCTTCCCGCAGATATTCATCGACGGAAGGCACATCGGCGGTTCCGACGATCTTCACGGCCTTGACCGGAAAGGCGAGCTGGACGCATTGCTCGGGGCCTGATGACCACCCTTCCGATCGCCCTGATCCAGACCCGCACCCCGGCCGGCCCGGCCGCTGCCTTCGCCCATGTCGCGCCGCTGATCCGCGACGCGGCGGCGGGCGGGGCGAAACTGGTCCTGACCCCGGAAGCGTCCAATTTCATGATCCGGGACAAGGACCGGCGCGAGGCCGCCCTGACCACCCAGGACCGGGATGAGGCGGTCGTCGCCCTGTGCGGCCTGGCCCGCGAACTGGGCGTCTGGCTGCTGATCGGCTCGGCCATCGTCCGGTCGGGCCATGAGGGCGACGACCGCGCGGCCAATCGCTCCCTTCTGATCGACGATCAGGGCGGGATCGTCGCGACCTATGACAAGCTGCATGTCTTCGACGTCGACCTGCCGACGGGCGAGCGCTGGCGCGAGAGCGCCACGGTCCGGCCGGGCGAGGAGGCTGTCGTCGCCGACACGCCGTGGGGCCGGCTCGGCCTCACCATCTGCTACGACATCCGCTTCCCGCAGCTGTACCGCGCCCTCGCCAAGGCCGGCGCGGTCATGATCGCCGTCCCCGCCGCCTTCACCGTCCCGACCGGCGAGGCCCACTGGGAGACGCTGCTGCGGGCCCGCGCCATCGAGACGGGTTGCTGGATTCTGGCCCCGGCGCAGGCCGGGACGCATGAAGACGGCCGCCTTACCTGGGGTCGCTCGACCGTGGTCGCGCCGTGGGGCGAGGTGGCCGCGAAGCTGGACCACGACGAACCCGGCGTGCTGTTGGCGACCCTGGACCTCGACGCCGTCGACCGCGCTCGCGCCGCCATCCCCCAGCTGACCCACGACCGCGACTTCGCTGGGCCGCGATGATCCGCTACGCCCTCAGATGCGAGCACGAACACGCCTTCGAGGCCTGGTTCGGCGCCTCGGCGGACTATGACGACCAGGTCGCGCGTGGCCTCGTCGAATGCCCCCACTGCGGTTCGCGCGACATCTCCAAACAGATCATGTCGCCGGCCGTCGCCGGCACGAAGAGGGCCGTCTTCCAGTCCGACGCCGCCCGCATGCAGACCCTGATGATGCAGGCCGCGCGCGAGGTTCGCAGCCACGTCGAGGCCAATTTCGACTATGTCGGCGACGCCTTCGCCCGCGAGGCCCGCGATATCCACGAGGGCCGGTCCGAAAAGCGCGAAATCTATGGCGAGGCCACCCCCGCCGAGGTGAGGAAGCTGAAGGATGACGGCGTCCCCTGCGCGCCCCTGCCCCCGCTGCCGCCCGATCCCGCCAAGACGCACTGACCGGTGGGAGAGGCGGATCGCTATCAGGAGTTCGAACCGCCGCCCGCGCTTCGTCCCTTCGTCCGCACGATCTGGACCTACGCCGCTCCGGCGCCCGAACCGACCGTGCAGCGAATCGCGCCTGACGGCTGCCCCGAACTGATCCTCGATATCGGCGCCCCTTATGAGGAGCAGGGGGATGACGGCGTCTTCCGCCTCCAGCCCCGGGCCCTGTTCGCGGGCCAGATGACCCGGCCCCTGGCCCTGCGGCCCGTCGGCCCGGTCGAGCTCGTCGCCGTCCGTTTCGAGCCCGACGGCGCGCGCGCCTGGCTGGGCCGTTCCGCCGCTGAAGCCACCGACCGCCGCCTCGACATGACCGCCCGCCTCGCCGGTGTGATCGCCCCGGCGGGCGATCCGGAAGCCCAGGTCGCGGTCATGATCCGGGTTCTGGAAGATCACCACCGCCGCAACGCGTGGTCGCTCGATCCCGCCGTCCGCGCCGAGATCGAGGCGGCCGCCGCCGAACGACCTTCGCCCCTTCGTTCGGCCACAGACCAGCGCGCTCTGCAGCGCCGCTTCCGCGATCGGGTCGGCGTCCCGCCTCGCCTGCTACGCTCGGTTCTGCGCTTCCGGCGCGTCTTCGATCACGCCGCAGGTCCCAACGCCCTCGGTTGGCTCGAAGCGGGTCTGGAAGCGGGGTATTTCGATCAGCCGCAACTGGCCCGCGACTTCCGCCGCTTCCTCGGCTGCACCGCCACCGAATGAGCCCGGGACCAGATCGGCCTCGCCCGCCGGATCGCGTCGCAATCCTACAAGCCCGGGCCGCTGTCGCCGCACTAGGGTCGTCGCAGCAACCGAAAGGATTCTCCATGCTGACCGCCCTGCTCGCCGCCGCCCTCATCCAGACCGCGCCGACGCCCGCGACGGTCGCAACACCCGACCTGTCGTGGATGGCCGGCTACTGGCTGGACTGCTCCAACGGCCGCGAGGCGTCCGAGACCTGGAGCGATCCGCGCGGCGGTCTGAGCGTCGGTCACGCCGTCACGGTCGAGAACGGCCGCGCCTCCTTCGAGGTGTCCCACATCGGTCCGACGCCGGGAGGCTTCGCCTATGTCGCCCAGCCCGGCGGCGCGCCGCCCACCGCCTTCGTTCTCGCCGAAAGCGGCCCGGGCCGGGCGGTGTTCGCCAATGCCGAAAACGACTTTCCGACGCGCGTCATCTATGAACGCGATGGCGACACCCTAAAGGCCCGGATCGAGGGCGAGATCGGCGGACAGGCGCGGAGCATGGAATGGAATTTCAGAGCGGCCCCGTTGAACGCGCGTTGCCCGGTCTGACGTGGCGGGCGATGACGGCGGGCGATCTGGACGCCGTCGCCGACATCGCCGTCCTCGGCTTTCCGGATCATTTCGAGGGCCGCGACTGTTTCGGGAACCGGCTGGCGCTGAATCCGTCCGGCTGTTTCGTTCTCGCCGCCGGCGAAGGTCCGCCGAAAGGCTACCTCATCGCCTATCCCTGGCGAGCCGACGACGCGCCGGCGCTCAACACCCTGATCGGGGCGATCCCGGACGACGCGTCCGTGATGTATCTGCACGACCTCGCGCTCGACCCGGCGGTGCGAGGCGACGGCTGGTCCCGACCGATCGTCGAACGGGTGGCGGACGAGGCGCGGGCCGCCGGCTGGCCGATGCTGGCGCTTGTCGCCGTCAACGCCGCCGCGCCGTTCTGGGAACGGCACGGCTTTGCGGTCGTCGAGGCGTCCGGCATGGCCGCCAGACTGGCCAGCTATGGCCCGGACGCCCGCTACATGATCCGCCGCCTGTAAGACCCTAGCTGCGGGTCCAGCCCTTTTCGGCCATGCAGTCGCGGAAGGCGTCGCTGTGCTGACCCTTGCCGGTCGAGGCGCGGCAGGCGTCGCGGGCGCTGTCGAACGGCTGGGCGTTCTCGCCGTGCCAGGCGAGGTCGTCGCTGTCGCTGGCGTCGATGACGGTGACGCAGGCCGAGGTCATCAGGGCGGCGGAGAGGGCGGACAGGATCAGAAGGCGTTTCATGCAGCAGGCTCCGGTGGGGAGGTGGAAGGAGCGCTCCTCATCCCATCGTCAAGCTTGGCTGTCCCGTTACTTCGGCGTCAGGTGCATGAACGCTGGATGAACCGGCCTCAGTCCCGCGTGGCGATCATCATGTAGTTGATCCCGGCGTCGTCCGATTCGCTCCAGCGATCCGTGAACGGATCCCAGGTCAGACCATACGGTCCGCGCACCGCCACCGGCTCCTGCGACAGCATCAGGCGGATCTCGTCGGGCTTCAGGAACTGGCGCCAGTCGTGGGTTCCGGCCGGCACCCAGCGCAGGACGTATTCCGCCGCGATCTTTCCCAGGGCCAGCGACTTCAGCGTCCGGTTCAGGGTCGCCACGATCATCATCCCGCCCGGCTTCACCATCCGCGAACAGGCGCGGATGAAGGCCTCGGGATCGGCCACGTGCTCGATCACCTCCAAGGTCAGGACCACGTCGAACGGCCCGGCCCCTTCGGCCTCCATCTGTTCGACGGTCGCGGCGTGCCAGGCGATGTCGAGGCCCTGCTGTTCGGCGTGCGCCCGGGCCGTGCCGATGTTCTCGGCCGAGGCGTCGATCGCGGTGACGGCGAAGCCCAGCCGCCGCATGGGTTCGGCGATCAGACCGCCGCCGCAGCCGATGTCCAGCAGGGTCAGGCCCGCGAACGGCGCCCGCGCCTTCACGTCCCGACCGAACCGCTCCGCCGCCCGGTCGCGGACGAAGGCCAGTCGGGCCGGATTGAATTTGTGCAGCGGCGCGAACGGCCCGCGCGCGTCCCACCATTCCGCAGCCTGGGCCGAAAAGCGCGCCACGTCGGCGGGATCGATCGACGGTCCCCGCGCCTGATCGCTGGAATCCGGGCTGCTTTGGGGTTTGCGCGCCGATACCGTGTCGTTAGAAGCGGCCATGGGCCGAGGGATGAACCCGCGCGGCCTTCCACGCAAGACGGGGCGACACGGCACGATGACGCGGCCAGCTACGACGCGACTGGTGATGAAGTTCGGCGGCACGTCCATGGGCGACCTCGAGCGCATCCGCCGCGCCGCCCGCATCGTCGCCGCCGAGGCCGCCAGCGGCAAACAGGTCGCCGTCGTCGTCTCGGCCATGGCCGGCAAGACCAACGAGCTGGTGGCCTGGACCGACGGCGCCGGCCGGCCCGCACAGGGGATCGAACTGTCCGACGACGAATACGACGTGGTCGTCGCCTCGGGCGAACAGGTCACCGCCGGCTTGCTGGCCCTGACCCTGCGCAACATGGGCCTCAACGCCCGCACCTGGATGGGCTGGCAGATCCCCATCCTGACCGACGACGCCCACGGCCGCGCGCGCATCGACGACGTGCCCGGCGAGGTCCTAGGCGCCGCCATGGACAAGGGCGAGATCGCCGTCGTCCCCGGCTTCCAGGGCGTCAGCCGCTCGGGCCGGATCACCACCCTGGGCCGGGGCGGTTCCGACACGTCTGCGGTCGCTGTGGCCGCCGCCCTGGACTGCCCGTGCGACATCTACACAGACGTCGACGGCGTCTACACCACCGACCCCCGCATCGAGAGCCGGGCCCGCCGCCTCGAGAAAATCTCCTACGAAGAGATGCTGGAGATGGCCTCGCTGGGGGCCAAGGTGCTGCAGACGCGCTCGGTCGAACTGGCCATGGCCAAACAGGTGCCGCTGCGCGTGCTATCCAGCTTCATCGAACCCGACGAGAACGGCGCCCTGCCCGTCAATGCCGGCACCCTGATCTGCGACGAGGAGGAAATCGTGGAAAAACGCATCGTGTCCGGCGTCACCATGAGCCGTGACGAGGCCCGCATCACCCTGTTGGGCCTGTCCGACCGGGTCGAGGCGCCCGCCGACGTCTTCACCCGGCTGGCCGAGGCCAACGTCAACGTGGACATGATCGTGCAGTCGCAGGCGCGCAGCGAGGGGGCGGTCAACCTGACCTTCACCACGGGCCGCCGGGACGCCGCCCGCGCCGCCGAGCTGATGCGCGCGGCCCAGCACCAGATCGGCTTCGAGGAGCTGCGCGTCGACGAGGATGTGGCCAAGGTTTCGGTCGTCGGCGTCGGCATGCGCAGCCATGCGGGCGTGGCCCAGACCATGTTCCGGGCCCTCGCCGACAAAGGGGTGAAATTCCAGGCCATCTCGACCTCCGAGATCAAGATCAGCGTCCTGATCGACGCGGCCTATGCGGAACTGGCCGTTCGCGCGCTTCACGCGGCCTACGGTCTCGAAACCGTCTGATGCTGTACGGGGTCATCAAGGCCCTGCTCTCCGGCCTTCTGGTGGGGCTGGTGTCCGAGACGGCGCGCCGCAACGCCGCGCTCGGCGCCCTGTTCGCCTCCCTGCCGCTCGTCTCGGTGCTGGGCATGATCTGGCTGTGGCGCGACACTCGCGACTCCGCCCGCCTGGCCGATCATGCGCAGGCGACCTTCTGGTATGTGCTCCCGTCCCTGCCCATGTTCCTGCTGATCCCCGCGCTGTTGCGTCGGGGCGTCGGCTTCTGGCCCGCCCTTCTCGCCGGGTGCGCGCTGACGGTAGTCCTGTATGGTGTAACCGTAGCCGTCGCAGCGCGCGTCGGCGTCAGACTGTAGGGCGACGGCATGCCGGTGGGCGGATTGACGACGAGGGGGCCGCGGAACCTCCTTCGCCAGATCCGCGAGGCCATGGCCGGGGCGGCGCCGGCCCAGGATCGCCTCGACATGGTGGTTCGCACCATCGCCCAGTCGATGGTGGCCGAGGTCTGCTCCATCTATCTGCGCCGCGCTTCCGGCGAACTGGAACTGTTCGCCACCCAGGGCCTGAACCCCGCCGCCGTGCACAAGACCCGGCTGAACCCCGGTGAGGGTCTGGTCGGCGAGGTCGCCCGCCTGGCGCAGCCGATCAGTCTGTCGGACGCGCCGTCCCATCCCAGCTTCGCCTATCGCCCCGAGACCGGCGAGGATCCGTATCACGCCTTCCTCGGCGCGCCCCTGCTGCGCGGCGGCCGGGCGATCGGCGTTCTGGTCGTCCAGAACCGCTCCGAGCGGCGCTACGACGAGGAGGAGGTCGAGGACATCCAGACCATCGCCATGGTCCTGGCCGAGACCGTGGCCTCGGGCGAACTGCTGGCCCAGGACGAACTGCGCGACATCGAGGTGGCGCCGCACCGGCCCGAACGGCTCAAGGGCCAGCGCTTCGCCGAAGGCCTGGCCTACGGCCGCGTCGTGCTGCACGAGGCCCCGGTCCCGCCCGAGAACCTGCTGGCCGAGGATCCGCAGGTCGAGGAAGTCCGCCTGCGCGAGGCCCTGGTCGGGCTCAAGGCCAATATCGATTCCCTGCTGGAAGGCGGTCAGGGCAAGCTGGCGGGCATCTCGTTCGAGGTGCTCGAAACCTACCGGATGTTCGCCGACGACCGGGGCTGGAACCGGTCGCTGGAGGAGGCGGTGCGCACCGGCCTGACCGCCGAGGCCGCCGTCGACCGCGTCCGCAACGAGCACCGGGCCCGCTTCGCCAAGGCGCGCGACCCCTACATCAAGGAGCGGCTGCACGACTTCGAGGATCTGGCCAACAGGCTGCTGCGTGTCCTGGCGGGCGACAAGCCCGGCGAGCGCGACCTGCCCGACGACGCCATCCTGGTGGCCCGCAACCTCGGCCCCGCCGACCTGCTGGAATATCCCCGCCACAAGCTGAGGGGCCTGCTTCTCGAAGAAGGGTCGGCAGCCAGCCACGCCGCCATCGTCGCCCGTGCGCTTCAGATTCCCTGCGTCGGCCGGTTGATGGGCCTGCGCGATCGCCTGTCCGAAGGCGACCTGGTCATCGTCGACGGCGAGACCGGCGAGACCTATCTGCGCCCTCGTCCGGACATGCTGGCCGCCGTCCAGTCGCGCATGGAGGTCCGCAGCGAACGTCAGGCCGAGTTCGCCCGGCTGCGCGACGTCCCCGCGGTCACTGCGGACGGGACCCGCGTCACCCTGCTGACCAACGCCGGCCTCGCCGTCGACCTGGAGAACCTCGACGCCACGGGGGCCGAGGGCATCGGCCTGTTCCGCACCGAATTCCAGTTCATGGTCTCCGAGGAACTGCCCCGCCTCGACAGCCAGACCGCCCTGTACAGCCTGGTGCTGGACGCCGCCGGCGACCGCCCGGTCATCTTCCGCACGCTCGATATCGGCGGCGACAAGGTCCTGCCCTATCTGGAGACCGAGCGGGAAGAGAATCCGGCCCTCGGCCGCCGCGCCATCCGGTTGGGCCTCGACCGCCCCGGGCTGCTGAGGTTGCAGGTGCGGGCCCTGCTGACCGCGGCCGCCGGGCGCGAGTTGCGGGTCATGTTCCCGATGATCGCCACGGTCGACGAGTTCCGCGCCGCGCGCGACCTGGTCGACGTCGAATGCACCTGGGCGAAGCGCCGGGGCCGGGCCCTGCCCGCCCTGCTGCGCGTCGGGGCCATGATCGAATGCCCCAGCCTGCTGTGGCACCTGGACGCGCTTCTGCCCCTGACCGATTTCGTCTCGGTCGGCACCAACGACCTGTTCCAGTACATGTTCGCCGCCGACCGCACCAATCCGCTTGTGTCGGATCGCTACGATCCGCTGTCGCCCCCGGCGCTCCGGGCCCTCGCCGAGATCCAGAAGCGATGCGCCGACACCGGCACGCCGGTCTCGGTCTGCGGGGAGATGGCAGGCCGGCCGCTGGAGGCCTTCGCCCTGCTGACCCTGGGCTATACCCGGCTGTCGGCGCCCGCCGGCGGCGTCGGCCCGGTCAAGCGGATGATCCTGTCGGCGGACCTGCCGGCCGCCCGCCGCGGCATGGCCAACCTGCTGGGATCGTCCGCCGGCTCGATCCGGGGCGAACTGGAATCCCTGGCCCGAAAATTGAACGTCGCGATCTGAACCGTCCCGGTCCGATACGGCCCGTGATGCCTAACAAATCGTTGATCGGTCGACTCAAATGAGTTATCCACAAGGCGGAACCGGGTGGTCTGCGGGGGCAGGCCCGAACTGTCATCCCGATATGATACAGGCCCCGGGTTCGAGTACGGCGTCGCGCGAGGAATCCTCTCGCGAGTCGAGTGTGGGGTCAGGCGTAATGGCGCTGGATACGGGGAACAGCCCCGAAGAGCTTGGAGCTCATCCAGACTGGAGGGATGTCGTTCCTTCCGTCACCGATGCGCCGACTCTGGGCGACGGCCTGCGCATCGCCCGGGAGCACGCCGGCCGGTCGCTGGCCGAGCTGTCCAGCCTCACGCGCGTTCCGGCCCGCTATCTGACGGCGCTGGAACAGAACGACTTCTCCACCCTGCCCAACCGGGTCTTCTCGATCGGCTATGTGCGCGCCTACGCCGGCGCCCTGGGTCTGGACGAGCAGCTGGCGGTCGAGCGGTTCAAACGCGAGAGCCCCGACCCCTCCGTGCCGCTGCAGGCCCCTGTCGGCGTCGCATTCGAAGAGGTGAAGCGCTATTCGCCCCGCCTGATCGCCGCCGGCCTGGCCCTGGTCGTGGCCGTGGTCGGCTGGAACGTCTTCCAGCGCGTCAGCCTGATGCGGGCGCCGCAACCGTCCGACATCGCAGCCATTCCCGAAAGCTGGACCCTCGGCGCCGTGCCGGGCCAGTCGGCCTCGCTGCGCCTGACCGCCCCGCGCCCCGCGCCCCCGGACCAGACCATTCCGGCCCTGTACATCACCCCGGGGCTGGAAGCCGAGCTGACCGGCCTCGATCCGGCCTCGCCCGAAGCCCTCGCCGCCGCGGCCGCCAGCGCGCCGCCGGTGCAGCGCGCCTTCAATCCCCGCGGCGCCATCTACGGCGCCTCCGCCAGCGCCTCCCAGGTGGTCCTTCAGGCGCGCAAATCGGCCTATCTGGTGGTGCGCATCGGCGACGGCACCACCCTGTTCGCGCGCCAGCTCGCCGCGGGCGACGCCTGGCGGGCCCCGGCCGGCGTGTCGGCCACCCTCGACGTCTCGGATCCGACGGCCTTCGACGTCTATCTGAACGGCGAGCACAGCGGCTCCCTGCAGGCGGCCCAGACCTCCCTGGCCCAGCTCAACACCCGCGCCCAGGCCTTGGGCCGTCAGGCCGCCGCCGAGGTCGCCGCCCGCACCGAGGCCGCCCGCGCCGCCGCCGTCCAAGCCCAGGCCCAACTCCAGGCCGCCTCCGTCCAGAGCGCCGTCGTCAACGTCACGGGCGGCTGATTGCGACACCGCCCGTCGTGGCCATGCCGCAATCGAAGGCCTATGCTGGAGGCCTCATGAGCGCTGACCTTTCTCACATTCGCCCGTGGCGCCATATCGAGCGCCGCCAGAGCCGCCAGATCATGGTCGGGAGCGTGCCCGTGGGCGGCGGCGCCCCGATCAGCGTCCAGTCGATGACCAATACGCCGACCTCGGACGCGGCGGCGACCCTCGACCAGATCCGCCAGCTGGAAGAGGCCGGGGCCGACATCGTCCGCGTCTCCTGCCCCGACGAGGAGTCCACCGCCGCCTTCCGCACCATCGCCCGCGAGTCCAGGGTCCCGCTCGTCGCCGACATCCATTTTCACTACAAACGGGGCATCGAGGCGGCCCAGGCCGGCGCCGCCTGTCTGCGCATCAACCCGGGCAACATCGGTTCGCCCGACCGCGTGCGCGAGGTCATCCAGGCCGCCAGGGACCACGGCTGCTCGATGCGCATCGGCGTCAACGCCGGCTCGCTGGAGAAGGAACTGCTGGAGAAATACGGGGAGCCCTGTCCCGAGGCCATGGTCGAGAGCGCGCTCAGCCACGCCCGGATCCTGCAGGATCACGACTTCCACGAGTTCAAGATTTCGGTGAAGGCCTCCGACCCCTTCCTGACCGTCGCCGCCTACCAGCAACTGGCCGAGGCCATCGACTGCCCCCTGCACCTCGGCGTCACCGAGGCCGGCCCGCTGCGCTCGGGCACGATCAAGTCCGCCATCGGCATGGGCAACATGCTGTGGGCCGGCATCGGCGACACCATCCGCGTCTCCCTCGCCGCCGATCCGGTGGAAGAGATCAAGGTCGGCTTCGACATCCTCAAATCGTTGGGTCTGCGCCACCGCGGGGTCAACATCATCGCCTGCCCGTCCTGCGCGCGTCAGGGCTTCAACGTGATCGAGACCGTCGGCATCCTGGAAGAGAAGCTGGCCCATGTGACCACGCCGATGTCGCTGTCGATCATCGGCTGCGTCGTCAACGGCCCGGGCGAGGCCCTCTACACCGACGTCGGCTTCACCGGCGGCGGCGCCGGCTCGGGCATGGTCTATGTCAACGGCAAGATGGCCCACAAACAGCACAACGACGGCATGATCGATCACATCGTCGACCTGGTCGAACGCAAGGCCGCCGAACTGGACGCCGCGCGGAACGCCGCCCTCGAAGCCGCCGAGTGACATGAAACTCTACATCACCGCACCGTCCCCCTACGCCCGCAAATGCCGCATCGTCGCCCGCGAGAAGGGCCTGGCCAGCCGCATCGAGGAGATCGCGGTCGATCCCTATGCGAACGCGCCCGAACTGCTGGCCTCCAACCCCGTCGTCCAGGTCCCGACCCTGATCGCCGGGGACGGCCTGCCGATCAACGACAGCCCGGTGATCTGCGAATACCTCGACGGCCTCGGCTCCGGCCCGCGCCTGCTGCCCGCCGACGGCCCGGAACGGTTGCGCGTGCGGCGGCTGGAAACCCTCGGGAACCAGGCGCTGGAGATGGGGGTCAAACTGGTGCTGGAACTGCGCCGCCCCGAGCACGAACGGTCGCCGTCGTGGATCGACCGCTGGACCGGCAACATGGCCCGGGCGCTCGACGCCCTCGAGGCGGCCGCGCCGGATCCCGGCGGGATCGATATGGGCGTCATCACCGCCGGCGTCGCCGCGACCTGGATCGGCTTTCGGCACCCCGGCTTCGATCTGTCGACCCGTCGGCCCCGGCTGATGGCGCTGCAGGCGGCGCTCGAGGAACGGCCCAGCTTCGCGGAGACGCGCCCCGGTTGATTGGATCCGCCACTTTTTGGTGATTGACCGACCCGGCAGCCGCTGCCATCTAGCTGTTCAGGCTCGCCGGGGGGTGAGCTCTGTCTTCTTGGGGGCCATCATGATTTCAAACCGTTATGCGCGCTTCGGCGTGCGCGCGCTCACGCTCGTCGGCGTGGCGCTTTCCCTGCCGGCCTGCGCCACCATCACGCGCGGCTCCAGCCAGGAGTTCACCGTCGAGAGCACGCCGCCCGGCGCCCGTGTCTCGACCTCGAACGGCTTCCAGTGCGACGCCACGCCCTGCACCTTCCGCATGCCGCGCAAGGACGAGTTCCGCGCCACCGTGTCGATGGACGGCTACGCCACCCAGACGCACGACATCAAGAGCGGCATCTCCGGCAGCGGGGCCGCCGGCCTGGCCGGCAACGTCATCTTCGGCGGCGTGATCGGCGCCGTGGTCGACGGTTCGTCAGGCGCTCTGAACGACCTGACTCCCAACCCGCTGGTCGTGACCCTGCGCACCCCGGCGGAACAGGCGCGCTGGGACGCCGACCAGGCCGAGGCGTCGCGTCAGGCCGCCGCCGCCAGCGGACAACAGCCGTGAACGGCGTCCTCATCGCGCGGCGCCTCGCCGCCGTCGCCGCCGTCGCCGCCCTGATGGGCCTGACCGCCTGCGCCACCCCCTCGCGGCCCGAGGCGATGAGCCTCCCCGCCACGCCAGGTCTGACCGCGGCTGCGAGCGATCTCGGCTACAGGTCGGTGACCTCGGTGATCGTCAGCGGCGGCCGTGAAACCAATCCGATGTTTTCGGCCCAGGTTTCCAACGAGGACTTCAAGACCGCCCTCGAGGCCTCGCTCGACGCCGCCGGCTACATGGGCGCGGACGGTCCGCCGATGGTCGTGACGGCCAACATGATCGAGCTGAACCAACCGATGATGGGTCTGGACATGTCCGTGACCAGCCGCATCCAGTACTCGGTGACCAGCGACGGCCGCGTGGTCTTCAATGACACGGTCGCCGCCACAGGCACCGCCACCATGGGCGAGGCTTTCGCCGGGGTCGAGCGGCTGCGTCTGGCCAACGAGAAGTCGATCAAGGAGAACATCAGACAGTTCCTGCAGCGGTTCCGCAGCACGGCGCGCTGATGCGCGGGGCGGGATCGGCGAAAAGCCGGTCCCGCCTCTTTCCTTTCAGGCCACCATTCCCGCCAGCTGCAATCCCTGGAAGCCCGCCAGCAGCAGCAATACCGCGCCGACCGCATAGGTCATCGCCTTTCTGGGCACCCGCTTGGCGATCAGCCCGGCGAAGGGCGCCGCAACCAGTCCGCCGACAACCAGACCGCCGACCGCCGTCGCATGGTTCTCCAGCGCCCCGGCGTCGGCCCAGTGACCGGTCATCAGCGCCCAGACGAAGGTGGCGCTGATGGCCACGGTCAGGAAGAACTCGGCCGTATTGGCCGTGCCGATGGCCCGGCGCGGCTCCTGCCCGGCCCCAACCAGGGTCGAGGACACGGTCGGTCCCCAGCCGCCCCCGCCGACGGCGTCGAGGAAGCCGCCGACCAGGCCCAGCGGCCAGGTGACCCATGACGGGATGTGGCGAAGCAGGATGTCATGGCCGGCCCGCCACAGGATGTAGAGGCCCATGACCCCCAGATAGGCGACCACGAACGGCTTGATGACGTCGCCCTCGATCCCGGTCAGCACATAGGCGCCGACGCAGCCGCCGATCACCCCGGCGACGGCCAGCGGCAGCAGCAGCCGCCAGTCCACGTTGCGATGCGCGATATGGCTGCCGGCCGAGGCGGCCGTGGTGAAGACCTCGGCCCCGTGGACGCTGGCCGAGGCCATGGCCGGCGGCACGCCGAAGGCCAGCAGAACCGACGACGAGATCACCCCATAGGCCATGCCCAGGGCGCCATCGACCGACTGGGCCACCACGCCGACGACGAAAAACAGCAGAAAGGTTTCCATTCAGTCCGATCGCACAGCCTGGCCTCGTTCCGCAAAGCTTTGCCGGGCCTTTGGTTGCGCCGTCAGGGCGCCACGGCTCCGCTGGCGACCGTTCGGGCGATGGCGTCCAACACATCCCGGCCCCCATAGGGTTTGAGCACCAGGGCGGCCGCCAGCCGGGCGTGCCGGGCCGCCGCCTCGACATTGCCGGTCAGGAAGATGACCGGAACGCCCCATGTCCGCGTCAGCGTCCGGGCCAGGTCGACGCCGTCGCCGTCGCCGGCCAGGTTGATGTCCAGCAAGGCCAGATCGATCGCGTGCAGCCCCGCCGCCGTCCTGGCGGCCGCCGCATCCGAGAACGGGCCGATCACGCCATGACCCGCTCCGGCCAGCATCTCGGTCAGATCGGAGGCCATGCCCGGGTCGTCCTCGACGATCATCAGGGTCAGGGGCCGGTGCGCGGGAACCGCGGTCCCCGCAGCGGGGACCGGGCCGCCCTGCCGCGTCAGCACCGCGCGCAGATCGCGCCAGACCTCTGCCGGCGGCCGCGATCCATCCAGGTCGAAGATGCGCGCCATGCCAGCCAGCTCGGCCAGGGCCTCCGCTCCGGGTGGGACCGGCGGTTCGGCCAGCAGGCCGTCGTACCTCGCCCGCAGCCGGTCCAGTTCGCCTCCGCCTCCGATCTTCGCGTTCAGCCTTCCGTCGAACATGCGCCCTCCGCTCCTTGCCCGGGGCGAACCTGGGGGCCCGGGGCGGCGAACGGAAGCGCGGCTGACGGGCTTGTGAGGCCAGGTCACGATCGCGCCATCGCCCTGCGCGCCCGGCTGCCTGTCAAAATCGTAACTGGACCGCCTTCCGGGCCGCCCCTAGCCGTGCCGGGTCTGAAGGAGTTCCGCATGCGACTTGCTCCCGGTGTGATGATCCTCACGGCGCTGCTGGCCATGGCCGGGCAGTCGGCGGCCCGGACGCCGCCCCAGACTCCGCCCCCGGCTCCGCCGCCGTCTCTTCAGGCCGCCAATTCGGCGCCCCCGGCCGATCCCGCCTTCGCCTGCCACGTCGGCCTCTACCGGATGGAGGACAGGGGGCTGGTCGATATCGCGCCTGTGACCGGGCCCGGCGGACGCTGGCGCACGCTCGACGGCCAGACCGGCCGCCTGACGCCCCTGCCCGACGGCGGCTGGAAGAACACCCAAGGCTGGTCCGACCGTGTCCAGGGTTCGCAGGTGCAGCTCGGCGCCTGCGGCGACGGCCGCCTGACCTTCGACGGCCGCGAGGCCCGGCGGGTCGAACAGACCGCGGTCGAGACCACATTCGCGGGCGCCGGCGGCGTCCTGCTGAAAGGCCGCCTGATCCTGCCGCCGGGCGACGGTCCCGCTCCGGTCATGGTCGAGGTCCACGGATCGGAATCGTCCAGCGCCCGGGACTTCAACTGGTTTCAGCGCCTGTCGCCCGCCGCTGGCGTCGGGGTGTTCGTCTATGACAAGCGCGGCACCGGCGGGTCCGAAGGCCGCTACACCCAGGACTTCAACCTGCTGGCCGGCGACGCGGCGGCCGCGGTCGTCGAGGCCCGGCGCCTGGCCGGCTCGCGCGCGGGCCGCATCGGTCTTCACGGCGGCAGCCAGGGCGGCTGGGTCGCTCCCTTGGCCGCGACCTTGACCCCGGTCGATTTCGTCGTCGTCGGCTTCGGCATGGCCGAGGGTGTTCTGGCCGAGGACCGCGAGGAGATGCGTCAGGATCTCGAAGCCAAGGGCTGGGGTCCCGACGTCGTCGCCACGGCCCGCGAGATCCACGAGGTCACGGCCGCCTTCGTCCGTTCGAACGGCGCCGTCGGCTTCGCCGGCCTCGACGCCGTCCGCGCCCGCTATTCTTCCGAACCATGGTGGAACGACCTGAGCGGCGACTTCAGCTCCGTGCTGCTCAAGTCCACCAACGAGCAGATCACGGCCATGAAGGACGAACTCGATATCGGCATCCTGTGGGACTACGACCCCATGCCCGTGCTGCGCTCGGCCGATGCGCCCATCCTGTGGATCCTCGCCGCCGACGACACCGAGGCCCCGCCGGAGGGCACGCGGGAGCGGCTGACGATGCTCGCCGCCGAGGGTCGTCCGATCACCCTGCTGCAGTACCCCGACGCCGACCACGGCATCATCGAATTCGAGCGTGGCGCCGACGGATCGAGGATCGAGACCCGCTATTCCGAGGGCTATATCCAGGCCGTTCTGGACTGGGCCGGGCACGGCGAGCTGCGCCACGACCTCGGACGCGGAACCGTGCTGGCGCGCCCCGCATCGACAGGAGCGCGTCCGGCGGAGTAAAGACCCGCCTCCCTTCCGAAGAGGCGCTTCTCCCTTGCGACTGCCCCAGGCCCGGCTCGATCAGGTGCTCGACCGCTTCCACCAGGTGGAGGCGCGGATGGGCGCGGCCTCGGACGGCCAGGAGATCGTGCGTCTGTCGAAGGAGCATGCGGAGATGAAGCCGGTGGCCGACGCCGTCATGGCGCTGGCCCGCATGCGGTCCGAGATGGACGACCTCGAGGCCATGGCCGCCGATCCGGAAATGGCCGAGATGGCCGCCGACGAGCTGCAGGCGCTGAAGGAGCGCCTGCCGGGCATGGAACGCGACGTCGCCCTGCTGCTGGCCCCGCGCGACGCCGACGAGAACGCCTCGGCCGTGCTCGAAGTGCGCGCCGGCACCGGCGGCGACGAGGCGGCCCTGTTCGCCGGCGACCTGTTCCGCATGTACTCCCGCTACGCATCCACCCGCGGCTGGAAGGTCGAGCTGGACTCGGCCACCGAGGGCGAGGCCGGCGGCTACAAGGAGATCATCGCCACCGTCACCGGCGACGGCGTTTTCGGCCGGCTGAAGTTCGAGAGCGGCGTCCACCGCGTCCAGCGCGTTCCGACCACCGAGGCCGGCGGCCGCATCCATACCTCGGCCGCCACCGTCGCCGTCCTGCCCGAGGTCGAGGACGTCGAGATCGACATCCAGGACAAGGACATCCGCATCGACACCTTCCGCGCCTCGGGCTCGGGCGGCCAGCACGTCAACAAGACCGATTCCGCCGTGCGCATCACCCACTTCCCGTCCGGGATCGTGGTGACCTCGTCCGAGAAGTCGCAGCACGTGAACCGCGACAAGGCGATGAAGAACCTGCGGGTCCGCCTCTACGACATGCAGCGCCAGATGAAGGACGACGCCCGCTCGGACTCGCGCAAATCCCAGGTCGGCTCGGGCGACCGTTCCGAGCGCATCCGCACCTACAACTTCCCGCAGGGACGGGTGACCGACCACCGCATCGGTCTGACCCTGCACAGCCTGCCCCAGATCCTCGAGGGCGACCTCGATCCCCTGCTCAACGCCCTGATCGCCGAGGATCAGGCCGCCCGTCTGGCCGACCTGGAAGCCGAGTTCGGCTAGAGGTTCTCCGGGTCCTTGCGGGCTCGCCGCCTCAGCAGCCGGTCCGACAGCGCCTCGGCATGCTTCAGCGTGAAGGCCAGCGCCGCCGGCGAGCCGCGCCGGGGTCCGACCGTATCGGCCACCACCGCGCCGCGCTCGCCGATCGCCCGCGGGTCGCCCGTGGTCGTGTCCATCGCCGTCTGGTGCTCGATCTCGGCGTTCAGCTCGGCCCCCATCAGGATGATCTGCACGCTCAGCCAGGTCCAGAGCAAAAAGCCCATCATCGCCGCCAGCGGCCCGTAGGAGGCCGTGCGCACGAAGGTTTGCAGATACCAGCTGAACACCAGCGACAGGGTCAGGCTCAGCAGGGCGGCGAAGATCGCGCCCGGCGTCAGCCAGCGCCAGCGCGCCTTCTGCCGGCACGGTCCCAGACGGTAGATCAGGGTCAGGGCCGCGCCATAGACCAGCAGAAGCACGGGCCAGCGAAGCGGCGCCAGATGGCTCCATTCCGCCGCCCAGCCGAACACCCCGAGAATCAGGGGCACGCCCACGATCAGGCCCGCCGTGATCAGGATCGAAGCCAGGCCGCCGACGGTGAAGGCCATGCACATCAGATTGTACTTCACGATGTGGCGCTTCTCGACCTCGTGATAGGCGACGTTCAGCCCGTAGAAGAGCACCTTGATCGCCCCGTTGGCGGTCCACAGCGACAGGGCCAGGGTCCAGACCAGGGTGAAGGTCAGCTGGGTGTTCGAATTCTCGGCCAGACGCTGCATCTCGCCCGACAGGAACTGCGCCACGCCCGGGGGCATCACCGAATACAGGAACGACACCCGCGCCGGCGCGTCCGCCGGATCGGCGAACAGGCCGTAGACGGTCACGAAGGCCGCCAGCGTCGGGAACAGCGACAGCATGACGAAGAAGGTCACGCCGCCGGCGAGGAATCCGATCCGGTCGCCGAAATAGGACATGCCCAGCCGCCAGAAGATGTCGACCCAGCCCTTGTGCGGGATATGCTCGGGCCGCTGGGCCAACCGGCCCCGGCCCGGGTCCCTGGTGTCGAATTCCTCGGGCGTCGGCGGGCGAGGGGGCAGGGGGTCGGGCCGCTCCTTCCGCAGCTCCAGCCCGAATTTGTGCCCTCGGGTGTACAGCAGGTGCGCCACCCCGCCGCCCGCCGCCAGTCCGCCCGCGATCGCCCCGATGATCGCCCAGGCGCCGGGTCCGCTGGCCTTTTTCGAGTGTTTCTGCATTCCGGCCACAACGGCTCCTCCGGCGCCTGCGTTCCGCCGCTTGCGCAGGGGGCCATGCTCCGGCACGAAGCGCCATGGCCGAGACACCGCTTGCGTCCGCCGAAGGCGTCGTCGCCGCCCTGTGGCGGCATCCGGTCAAGGGTTTCACGCCCGAGCCGCTGGACGCCGCCGAGCTGCCGACCGGCGGCTGGTTTCCCGGCGACCGGATGTTCGCGGTCGAGGACGGCCCCTCGGGCTTCGACCGCGCCGCGCCCGAACACCTGCCCAAGCAGAAATTCACCGTCCTGATGCGCACGGCCGAGGTCGCCGGCGTCCGAACGCACTGGGACGAGACCGCCCGCATCCTGCATGTCGCCGCCGCCGGTCATCCCGACCGCGCCGTGGCCGTCGACGAGCCGGTGTCCCGCGCCGCCTTCGAGTCCTGGCTGACCGCCGTGCTCGGCGACGCCGTCTCCGGCCCCCTGCGGCTGGTCTCCGCCGAGGGTCTCGACCACCGGTTCATGGACCATCCGCTGGGCCGCATCTCCCTGCTCAACCTCGCCAGCGTGCGCGATTTCGAGGCCCGCGTGGGCCGCCCGCTCGATCCGCGCCGTTTCCGGGCCAATGTCTGGGTCGAGGGTTGGCCGGCCTGGATCGAGAACCAGGGCGCCGACCGCGACCTGACCCTGGGCGGCGCGCGCCTGCGCGGGGTCAAACCCATCGTCCGCTGCGCCGCCACCCATGTGGACCCCGACACGGCCGAGCGCGATTTCGATCTGGTCCCGGCGCTGTTCGATCAGTATGGCCACCGCTGGTGCGGCCTGTATGCGACCCTCGCGGCGGGCGGAACGGTGCGCGTCGGCGACCGCGTGGAGATGACATGACCCAAACGCTCGTCAGCGCCTGGAAGGCCGCAACCGCCACGCTCAAGGCCGGCCGCATCGACAGCCCCTCGATCGACGCCCGTCTGTTGCTCGAGGTCGCCGCCGGCTGCTCGCGCACCGATATCCTGACCGATCCCTACCGCGCCGTTTCCCCCGATCAGCAGGCCGCCCTTGACGCCTTCGTCGAGCGCCGCCTGCGCCGCGAACCCGTGTCGCGCATCCTCGGCAGGAAGGGCTTCTGGAAGATCATGCTGAACGTCACCCCCGACGTGCTCAGCCCCCGCCCGGACACCGAGGCCATCCTCGACGTCGTCATGCTGGCCTTCCCGCCGCACAAGGCCTTCGAGATGATCGACCTGGGCACCGGCTCGGGCGCCATCCTGCTGGCGACCCTCGCCGAGCGATTCGGCGCCCGCGGCGTCGGCACGGACGTCTCCTCCGAGGCCCTGGCCGTGGCCAGGGAGAACGCCGCAAATCTCGAGCTCGACAACCGCGCGACCTTCCTGCGCACCGAATGGGCCGCGGGCTTCGGCGACGACAGTTTCGACCTGGTCGTCTCCAACCCGCCCTACATCCCCTCGGGCGACATCCCCGGCCTCGACCCCGAGGTACGCGACCACGATCCCCTGCTGGCGCTGGACGGCGGCCCCGACGGCCTGACCGCCTATCGCGAACTGGCCCCCGAGATCCGCCGCATCCTCCGCCCCGAGGGGATCTTCGCCGTCGAGATCGGCTGGGACCAGGGCCCCCAGGTAAAGGCCCTGTTCGAGGCGGCGGGTTTCGACAGGGTCATCGTCGTCAAGGACCTGTCCGACCGCGACCGGGTGGTCACGAACGGTCCCGACCCACGGACCAATCCCATTCCGAAGATGTAGGCGACCGAAAACTACCCCTTGGAAACCGGCCCCGCCCGCGCTAAGTCTTCGCCTGTCTCCCACCCAAAACGCACGCCTTGGTCCGCTTCTGGCCCATCCACGCGCGCTCAGGGCAGTGACGGTCGGGCCAGGTCGCCCGGCGGACCACGGGGCGGCAACGGATTTCCGATCACATCGTCAGCGGGGATTGGCCTCGCGCGAAGCGGAACGACGACACGGACGGCGACAGGCTGCACCTCGCAGGCCCGCCCGTCCCCACACAAAGCACGGTAGCCTCCGATGAGAGATTTCAAGGGCATGAAGCGTCAGCGCGGACGCAACAGGAAGCCCGGGAGCGGCGGCGGCAACAACAACGCCAACGCCACCAATCCGAACCGGTCCTGGGACTCCCAGGGCCCCGAGAACATCAAGGTCCGCGGCAACGCCCAGACCGTCTATGAGCGCTACATGCAGCTGGCGCGCGACGCCTCGGCCGCCGGCGACCGGGTGCTGGCCGAGAACTACACCCAGCACGCCGAACACTATTTCCGCGTCCTGCGCGCGCTGCAGCCCTCGCGTCCGGTGTCCGAGATCGCCCAGCGCGAACTGGCCGGCCAAGGCTTCGACATCGATTTCGAGGACGAGACCGGCGCCCAGGCCGCCGCCATCATGGCCGCCGAAAAGGTCGAGGCCGACCGCGTGGCCCAGATCGAGGCCCGCCAGCGCGAGAACGAGGAGCGCGACCGCTCCAACGACCGTCAGGGTGAACAGCCCCGCCGCGAATGGCGCGACCGCGACGACCAGCCGCGCCCCGACCGTGAAGCGCGCGAGCCCCGCGAACCGCGGGAGCCCCGCCCCGAGGGCGAGGGCGTCAACGCCGACGGCAGCCGTCGAGAGACCCGCCGCGAACGCTGGGAACGCCGCCAGCTGGAACGCAACGCCCGCTTCGACCGCGAAGGCGGCGAGCCCCGCGCGGAGGGCGAGGCCGCGCCGGCCGAAGTCGCCGACGAAGCCCCCGCGGCCTCCGTCGAACGTCCCGCCCGCGCCGAACGCCCGGAACGCCGTCCTCGTCGCGACGCCGGCGTGGCGACCGACGACGGTCCCTCCGCCCTGCCGGGCTTCCTGACCCGTTCGGCCGCCCCCGCGCCGGCCGCTGTTCCGGACGTCGTCGAGGCCCCGGTTTCCGACGAGGCTCCCGCGCCCAAGCGCCGCGCGCCGCGCCGCAAGGCCGAGGTTCCCGCCGGGGACTGACCCCGGTCGCCGCCCCACAGGGGAACCTGACCCCGCCGGGAGCCCGCGACACGAGCGCGCGCTTGACGCCGCCGCCCATGACTGGCCCAAAGAGCGCCCCGACCTGTTCCGGAGCGCCCATGTCACGCCTGTCGCGGTCCCCGGCCCTGATCCTCGTCGCCGCCCTCGTCCTCGCCGCCTGCGCCTCGACCCCGCCGCCTCCGCCGCCGCCCGGCGGGTCCGGCGCCCTGCGCGACTGGCGCGGCATCGTCACCGCCTCCGACCGTGACCGCTACAGCCGCCGCGACGCCGCCTGGTCCCTGGCCCTGCAGCAGGCGCGACGCCAGCCGGGCTCGGGCGACCTGCGCGCGCTCGGCGAACTGATCGCGCCCGACGCCCAGCGGCCCTCGGTCGCCCCCCCGCCCGGCGACTACCGTTGCCGCACCGTCAAACTGGGCTCCCAGGGCGGCGAGGATGGCCTGGGCTATGTCGTCTACGGCTGGTTCGCCTGCCGCATCGAGGCCACGCCGAACGGGCTGAAATTCTCCAAATTGACCGGCAGCCAGCGGCCCGGCGGGCTCCTCTTCCCGGAGGACGACCGCCAGATGGTGATGCTGGGCTCCATGTCGCTGGCGGCGGAACCGCCGGCCAACTCCTACGGCCAGCGCCCGGACCGCGACCTGATCGCGGTGCTGGAGCGGATCGGCGAGCGCCGCTGGCGCCTGGTCATCCCCTGGCCCCAGGCCGAGTCCAACCTCGACCTGATCGAGCTGGTCCCGGCTTGATCCACGCCGCGTCCGGTCGGGAGGTCCGAAGGACCGACGACCTTAGCCCGGCGAGGCTGAACCTCGCCGGCCTCCATCCGTTTGAACGGCTCGGCCCTTCAGCGGAGTCCTCCGGATGCGAACCCTCATCGCCGTCGCCACGCTCGCGGTCCTGCTCGCCGCCTGCGGCGAAACCTCCGCGCCGGCGCCCGGCGAGCCCGCGGCCCTTCCGCCGCCCGAGGCGACCGGCGCCCCGCCGTCCTCGCCTTCGCCGGCCGGCCCGCCCGCCGAAGGCGAGCAGGGCGGGACCGCCGACTGGCGGCAGGTCGTCTCCGCCGCCGACGCCGCCAGCCTGGGCCGTCTCGACCAGGCCTGGCGCCTCGGCCGCGCCGAGGCCGAGGACAAGGGGTTCGCCGAAAAGGTCGAGGCTCTCGGCCCCCTCGTCGACCCCAACGCCGGTCAGGCGGACCGCCTCCAGCCCCCGCCGGGAACCTACCGCTGCCGCGCCATCAAGCTGGGGACCAACACTCCCGGCGGGCTGGGCTATCTCGAATATCCGTTCTTCCGCTGCACGATCGAGCTGACTGCAGGCGGCGACCTGATCCTGACCAAGGTCACCGGCTCCCAGCGCACCCGCGGCCTGCTTTATCCGGACACGGATCGCCGGCTGGTCTACGTCGGCGCCGCGGCATGGGGCATGGATGAGACCAGCTTCCTCCGCTACGGCGAGCAGAATATTCGCGACCAGGTCGGCGTCTTCGAGCGCATCGGCGCCGACCGCTGGCGACTGGTCATCCCCTGGCCGAAAGTCGATTCCAAGCTGGAGATTCTCGAACTGGTCCGTTGACGCTCAGGACGCGTCCGCCAGCGCCTCGCCCGGCATGATCTGGTCGACGAAGCCGGCCAGCGCCTCCTGGGTGAAGGGCTTGGCCAGCCGCGGCAGGCCAAGGCTCAGCCGGCTGCCGCGGTCGGCGAGGTCGGCGTAGCCCGTGACGACGCCGATGGGCAGGCCGGGCCGGGCCTTCAGGATTTCGGCCGCCATCTGCGAGCCGCTCATCTTCGGCATCACCTCGTCGGTGATGACCAGGTCGATCTCCGCGGTCCGCCGGACCGCCTCCAGGCCGTCCGCGGCCGAGGCCGCCGCGACCACCACATGGCCCAGGTCCTCCAGCATGGCGATGGTGTTGGTCAGCACCAGCTGGTCGTCGTCGACGACGAGAATCCGCAGACTCCCCCCCTCGCCCGCCCGGACCGGCGCATCCCCGGGCGTCGCCCGGCCCTGGGCCGCGGTGGAGACCGGAAGCCAGATATGGGCGGTGGAGCCTTCCCCCTTGCGGCTGACCATGGCGAAACGGCCGCCGGACTGCTCGGCCAGCCCGTGGACCATGGACAGGCCCAGACCCGTCCCCTTGCCGGCGCCCTTGGTGGTGAAGAAGGGTTCGGTGACACGCTTCAGCGTCTCCTCGTCCATCCCTTCGCCGGTGTCCTGCACGCTGATCCGGACATAGTCGCCGTCGCCGGAGAGGCCGGGAGGCAGTTTCTCGGGCTCTTCGGGCTCGGCCATGATGGTGATCGTCCCTCCCGACGGCATGGCGTCCCGGGCGTTGACCACCAGGTTCAGAAGCGCGGCCTCCAGCTGGTACGGATCCGTGTGCACCCTTCGCAGGCCGGGCGGAAACCGCACCGACACATCGATGTTCGAGCCGATCGTCCGCTCGATGAATTCGGACATGCCCCGGATCAGCGAAGGCACGTCCACGGCCCCGAACTTCAGCTCCTGCCTGCGGGCGAAGGACAGCATCCGCTGGGTCAGGACGGCGCCCCGTTCCGCGCCCTGGATGGCGTTCTCGATCAGGGGCGTGACGCGCGGATCATAGGCCACCCGCTTGCGCACCAGCTCCAGGCTGCCCAGCACCACCATCAGAAGGTTGTTGAAGTCATGGGCGATGCCGCCCGTCAGCTGGCCGATCGCTTCGGTCTTCTGCGACTGGAACAGCGCCTCCCGGGCGTCGTCCAGGGCCTTGGCGGCCTCGACCCGCTCGGTGACGTCGCGGGTGACCTTGGCGAACCCCCGCAGGGCGCCGTCCTCGCTGCGGATCGCGTCGATCACCACATGGGCGCGGAACCGGGTGCCGTCCTTGCGGACCCGCCACGCCTCGGTCTCGAACCGGCCCTCCCGCGCGGCCGTGGCAAGGGCCGCGGCCGGAGCCCCGGCGGCCCGATCCTCCTCGGTGTAGAAGGCCGAAAAATGCCGGCCGACGATTTCCTCCGGCCGGTAGCCCTTGATGCGTTCGGCGCCGATGTTCCAGGTCGAGACCCGCCCGCCCTCATCCAGCATGTAGATGGCGTAGTCGGTGACGCCCTGCACCAGCAGCCGGAACTCCTGTTCGCTCTGACGCAGGGCCTCGGCTGCGTTTTTCCGCTCGGTCAGGTCCCGCGTGATCTTGGCGTAGCCGATCAGCCCGCCGCCGGGGTCGCGGATGGGATCGATGACGACATGGGCCCAGAAGCGGCTGCCGTCCTTCCGGACCCGCCACCCCTCCTGCTCGAACCGGCCTTCCGTGGCCGCCTCCTGCAGCGCTGCGGCGGGAAGGCCGGCCGCGCGGTCTTCGGGGGTATAGAAGCGCGAGAAATGCTCGCCCACGATTTCGGACGACGTATAGCCCTTGAATCGCTCGGCGCCTGCGTTCCAGCTGGCGATCCGTCCATCGGACCCGAGCATATAGATGGCGTAGTCGGTGATGGCGTTGACCAGCAGCCGGTAGCGCCCTTCATCATGGACCGTTGAGGCCGCCGCTTCTGTCATTCAGCCCCCCCACGCTCACGGCCCCCGCCGCGGCAAGCGCGGGGCGGAACGAAGCGCGGCGGCGGAAGGTTCCGCCCGGCGGCGGCTCAGTTCTTCTGCGTGCAGGCCATCGGCTCGCGATAGAGGGCGCTGCCCGGATCCAGCCGCCGCGCCTCGGCCAGCTGGCGGCGGCCGTCGGCGCAGCGCCCCATGGCGGCCAGGGCCGAAGCGTAGGAGTGCCGGATGGGCGCGATTTCCGGCGCCAGGGCGACGGCCCGTTCACAGTAGGGCAGGCCCTGTTCCGCCTGTCCGGCCCGGATCAGGATGTAGCAGTGGTTGTTCAGCGGACCCGGATCGTCCGGCTGCATATCCACCGCGCGCTTGCTGTCGACGAGGGCCGCGTCGAATTCGCCGAGCTGCTCCAGAGCGCCCGCGCGGTTGCTCAAGGCGTCGGCGCCTTCCACGGGCAGAGCGATGAACATCGCCCGCGCGGACTCGAACATCGCCGCGTCGCCCGTCTTCAGGGTCGCGAGGATGCGCACCAGCACGAAGAAGCGGAGCGCGTCGTCGATCGGACGGCGATCGCGCGGGTCGCCCGCCACCGAGGGATCATCGATCAGCATCAGCCATGCCAGACGCGCGTCCGCCAAGGCCTCGGCCTCACGGCCGGCGTGCCGGTAGGTGTCGCCGCGGAAGGTGTGGAAGATGACGTCCGACTGGATCCTCTGACCCGCCTGCTCGGCCTTGTCATAGAACCTCAGCGCCGAGGCGTAATCGCCCTCGACATAGGCCCGGGTGCCCAGGTTGATCATGGCCAAGGCGTAGCCGGGCGTGCCCTGGCCCGAGGCGTCGGCGCAGGCCTGCCAGTCGATGGTTTCGAACGCCCCCCGGCACGCGGGCGGCGCCGGAACCTCCTGCGCCTGCGGCGAGCCGCTGGCGAGCGCCAGGACGAATGCGAGTTCGATCATCGGCTCAAACCTTCGTCAGACGCAGGTCGTGATAGTCGTAGCTGAAGTCCGCGTCCGGGCTGACCGCCTTCATGGTCGCCGACACGGGGACCCCGTTCTCCAGCGTGAAGGCGATGAAGACGTCCTCCTCGCGCCGGTCGGTGAACCGGGTCCGCAGGGTGTCGCCGTCCCAGGGCTCCAGCGGGCCCTGCAGAGCCGGGGTGCGGCTGAAGCGCAGCCACAGCTGGAGATCCCGCGCCTCGATGACGATGTCGCCGTACCAGGGATCGCGCCAGATCCCGCGATAGGCGGCCAGCGGCAGGGAGGGCGGCGCGCCCGCGGCCTGTTTCGCGTCGATCTCCGCCGCCGCCGCGACCGACTTCGCATCGCCCTCGGCCTTCAGCCGCCGGCCGTCCGCGATCCAGTCGAAGCCGGCCTTGCCCATGACGATGTCGGCGATGCCGCTGCGCAGCGCCCGCGTCAGAAAGCTCTCCTCGGCGTTGGTGAAATAGCTGAAGCCGGCATTCCGTCCCGGGATCAGCACCGTGCCCGAGACATAGCCGGGCGCCCCGCCGCCGTGGGTGATCATCCGCTCGCCGCGATAGTCCTGCACCTGCCAGCCGGTCGCATAGGTCGAGGCGATGGCCCGCCCCGGCAGGGTCTCGGTCGGCCCGGCCGAGTTGGAGATGATGATGTTGGGCCGCCACATCTCGTTCGCGCGCGCCTCGGAATACAGCCGCGTCCCGTCCGGCAGTTCGCCGCGCGCCAGCTGCACCGCGATCCATTTCGCCCAGTCCACCGGCGTGGTGACGAAGCCGCCCGCCGCCCCGGCCGACGACCAGTTCCAGACTTCCTGGATCGACCGGCCGATGGTCTGCATCTCGCCCTGGTAGCGCAGCGGCGGCCCGAGCCGGCCGTGCGGCAGGGCCGATTTCGCCGGATCGGCGGCGGTCATCAGCGGCAGGGTCTCGCTCATGCCCAGCCGGTCCAGAATCCGGGTCTGGACGAAATCCTCCCACGCCATGCCGGAGGCGGCCGCGACCACCTCGCCGGCCACCACGAACATCAGATTGCAGTAGTGGTAGCTGGTCCGGAAACTGTCCTCGATCGGCACGTGGGGCACGGCGGCCATGATCTCGGCCCGCGTCCGGTCGCTGTTGGGCCAGAACAGCAGGTCGCCGGCGCCGAGTCCGAAGCCGATCCGGTGGCTGACCAGATCGCGCACCGTGACCATGTCGTTGAGCTCGGGCTTCGACAGGCTGAACCCGGGCAGATACGTCCGCACCGGCTCGTCCCACTTCACCTTGCCCTCGTCGATCAGGATGGCCAGGGCCGCGCAGGTCACCGCCTTGGTGTTGGAGGCGATGGCGAACAATGTGTGCTCGTTCACCGCCGCCCCGCCGATGGCCCGCACGCCATAGCCGCGCGTCAGCACCGCCTGCCCGTCCTTGACCAGCGCCACCGAAACCGCCGGCTGGTCGGGGAACGCCGCCATGGCCTGCCTGACGAAGGCGTCGACCTGGTCCGCCAGAGAGGCGCCGTCATTGGCCGCCGCCTGGGCCCAGCCGATCGACGGCAGGGCGGCCGCTCCGGCGACGGACGAAACCAGCGCCGCGCGGCGCGTGAGGCGGATGGACATGCAGGGGCTCCCGACAGGGTTCGGCGCGAACGCTATCGCGTCCACCGCCCGCCGTCATCACCGCCCGGGACGATCGTCAACCCGCGGCGGAAAGGCGGCCGGTTCTGACGGCGGCGTAATGAAAAAGATGTAACTCGCTCCGGCTCGGGCCGGGCGCTATGGAAAGGAAACTTGACGGGCCGCAATGCCCCGACCACGCGCAGGGGGGCGCACGTTATGACTTCAATCCGGTTCCTGCTGCTCGTCGGCACAGCTCTGGCGACCTCGTCGGGCGCGGCCTTCGCCCAGACGCCCGCGCCAGCGGCCCGGCCCCAGGCGCAGCCCCAAACCCCGGCGCCCGCGACGCCCGCTCCGCAGGAAGAGGCTCCGGCTGAGGACGCCCAAGAGTCCGCGGACGACGCGGCGACGATCGAGGACGTGGTCGTCCAGGGTCGGACGTCCGACGTCCGCACCTCTATCGACTCGGTCAGCTACAGCCTCGCGGACGATCTCCAGGCCGCGACCGGAACGCTGGCTGAAGCCCTGCGCAACGTGCCCTCGGTGGAGGTCGATCCGGATGGAAACGTCAGCCTGCGCGGCGACGCCAATGTCACCATCCTCGTCGACGGGCGGCC
The DNA here is from genome assembly GCF_030704825.1 of Brevundimonas sp. Taxonomy (GTDB): domain Bacteria; phylum Pseudomonadota; class Alphaproteobacteria; order Caulobacterales; family Caulobacteraceae; genus Brevundimonas. Next base: position 128,732 of record NZ_JAUYNX010000015.1, read on the forward strand.
CTCGACCCAGTTCAACGGCCCCAGCCGCGGCCAGATGGTGCTGCAGATTCCGGCCAGCCAGTACGCCCGCATCGAGGTGATGACCAATCCCTCCGCCGCCTACAGTCCCGAGGGGTCCGGCGGCGTGATCAACCTGATCTCGAAGCCCAATGCCGTGCGTCCGGGCGCGACGACCACCGGCTCGCTGCGCGCCAACATCGGCGACGACGGCCGCTATAATTTCGGCGGCAACATCGCCCATGTCATCGGCAAGACGACCCTGACGGCCGACGTCGGCGTGCGTCACGACGGATTCATCCAGGAGATCGAGCGGCTGCGCACGCGCCTCGACTCCGGCTCGGGCCAGTTCCTCGAATCGCGCCAGTCCCAGATCATCGACGGTGCCTCCGACGTCGTCTTCCTGCGCCTCGCGGCCGAGCACAATCTCGACGACAAGACCCAGCTGGTCGGCGAGCTGCGGCACACCGACGTCGAAAGCCTCGCCGAAGCCGTCGACCTCTACGAGGCGGACGACGCCCTCGGTGGCATCGCCACCGCCTATCGCCGCGACTCGGCCGGCGGCTTCATCGGCCAGTTCTCGGGCGCGACCGCGCGGGTGCTGCGCCGCTTCGACAGCCAGGGCCACGAATGGTCCAACGAGGTCCGCTACGATCGCAACCGCTTCATCTTCGGCTTCGACACCGAAGTCGACCAGCAGATACCCGCGTCCCCGACCTTCTATGAAGCCGTCGAGAACCGGAACCGCCAGAACCAGCTGGGAATCACCAGCGCCTATGTCCGCCCTCTGTCCGACGGCGGCCGTCTGCGCCTCGGCTACGAGCTGCAGGCGTTGAATCTGGAGCTCGACAACTCCGTCGCCCGCGGCCCGTCGCCGGGGGCCCTGGTCCCCGATCCGATCGTCTCCAACGAGTTCCACGTCGACCAGGCGGTGCACGCCGTCTACGCTACCTGGGAGCGCCCGTTCGGCGAAAAGCTGTCGGCCCAGTTCGGCCTGCGGCTGGAACAGGCCAATATCGACCTCGACCAGGTGACGACCAACATCCAGTCGTCCAACGACTATTTCCGCGCCTATCCGACCATGCACCTGTCGTACACGATCGGCGAGGGCGAAACCCTGCGCGGCAGCTACAGCCGGCGCATCCAGCGGCCGGGCCCGCAGGACCTGAACCCCTTCCTGACCTACCAGGACAACCTCAACTACCGCTCGGGCAACCCCGACCTGCTGCCTCAGGAGACGGATTCGCTGGAGCTGAGCTGGCAGAAGCGGGTCCAGCAGACCTTCTACCAGGCCACCCTCTACTACCGCGACACCCAGGACGCCTTCACCCCGGTGACCAGCGACATCGGCGGCGGCGTCTTCCTGACCCGGCCCGAGAACCTCGGCTCCAGCACCTCGACCGGGCTGGAGCTGGTCGCCAACGGCGCCCTGCATCCGACCCTGCGCTACAACGCCAGCATCAACGCCTTCCGTCAGGAGATCGACGCCGGCGGCCTCCCCGGCGCGGCCGACCGCGAGGGCGAGAGCGTCTCGGGCCGACTGACCCTCAACTGGTCGCCGACCCAGAAGGATTTCCTGCAGGTGTCCGGCATCTGGACCGGCGACCAGCTGCTGGCCCAGGGCGTGCGCGAGCAGGCTGCCCTGTTCAACCTCGGCTACCGGCGCAAGATCAATCAGGACTGGTCCTTCCAGGCCACCGTGCGCGACCTGTTCGACGAGTTCGGCGCCACCACCACGATCGAGACCCCGACCTTCACCGATCGCACCAGCCAGACCTTCGGCGGCCGCGCGGTCTATGTCGGCTTCACTTGGAGCTTCGGCTCCGGCCAGCGGCGGCCGGAACAGTTCGACTTCTCGGCGCCCCCGACCGGCAACTGACCCGGTCGGGGTTCGCCCCCTTGTGTGACCCGATCGCCACACCCAGATTTGCGCCATCTCAAGGCGTCGCTTCCTGAAAGGGCGTGCTTGAGCGCACAGTCCGCCTGATCCGGGGAGCCGCCGTGAATCTCGACCTCTACTCCGACCGCGCCAAACAGGCCGTCCAGTCCGCCCAGTCGCTGGCCTTGGCCCGGCGGCACCAGCAGTTCGCCCCCGAACACCTGCTCAAGGTGCTGCTGGAAGAGCGCGACGGCCTCGCCCGCAATCTGATCACCGCCGCCGGCGGCGACCCCGCCAAGGCCGAGGCCGCGACCGAGACCGCCCTGAAGAAGCGCGCCCAGGTCACCGGCGGCAACGGCCAGATCTATCTCGACGGCGACACGGCCCGCGTCTTCTCCAGCGCCGAGGAAGCCTCGAAAAAGGCCGGCGACGCCTTCGTCACCACCGAACGCCTGCTCTCCGCCATCGCCCGCGAGGGCGGCGTCGCGGCGGAAGTCCTCAAATCCGTCGGCGCGACCCCCGACAAGCTCGACGCCGCCATCGCCGAGGTCCGCAAGGGCAAGACCGCCGACAGCGCCGGCGCCGAGGACGCCTACGACGCCCTCAAACGCTACGCCCGCGACCTGACCCTGGCCGCCCGCGACGGCAAGATCGACCCGGTCATCGGCCGCGACGAGGAGATCCGCCGCACCATCCAGGTCCTCGCCCGCCGCACCAAGAACAACCCCGTCCTGATCGGCGAGCCCGGCGTCGGCAAGACCGCCATCGTCGAGGGCCTGGCCCTGCGCATCGTCAACGGCGACGTGCCCGAGAGCCTGCGCGACAAGACCGTCATGGCGCTCGACATGGGCTCCCTGATCGCCGGCGCCAAATACCGCGGCGAGTTCGAGGAGCGGCTCAAGGCCGTGCTCGCCGAGGTCACCGCGGCCGAAGGCGGCATCATCCTGTTCATCGACGAGATGCACACCCTGGTCGGCGCCGGAAAGGGCGACGGCGCCATGGACGCGTCCAACCTGCTCAAGCCCGCCCTCGCCCGCGGCGAGCTGCATTGCGTCGGCGCCACCACCCTGGATGAGTACCGCAAGCACGTCGAGAAGGACGCCGCCCTCGCCCGCCGCTTCCAGCCCGTCTTCGTGGAAGAGCCCAGCGTCGAGGACACCGTCTCCATCCTGCGCGGCATCAAGGAGAAGTATGAGGTCCACCACGGGGTGCGCATCAGCGACAGCGCCATCGTCGCCGCCGCCACCCTGTCCCACCGCTACATCACCGACCGCTTCCTGCCCGACAAGGCCCTCGACCGGCTCGACGAGGCCGGCAGCCGCGTGCGCATGGCCGTCGACTCCAAGCCCGAGGCGCTGGACGAGATCGACCGCCGTCTGGTCCAGCTCAAGATCGAGCGCGAGGCCCTGAAGAAGGAGACCGACAAGGCCTCGGTCGCCCGTCTCGAAAAGCTGGAAGACGAAATCGCCGACCTCGAGGGCGAATCCGAGGACCTGACCACGCGCTGGAAGTCCGAGAAAGAGAAGGTCGGTCAGGGCGCCCAGCTGCGCGAGACCCTCGACCGGCTGCGCGCCGAACTGGCCGCCGCCCAGCGCGCCGGCGACCTCGGCCGCGCGTCAGAAATCGCCTACGGCCAGATCCCCCAGATCGAGAAACAACTCGCCGACGCCGAGGCCGCGGAAGCCGACAAATCCGGCCCCCTGACCCCCGAGGTCGTCGACGCCGAACAGATCGCCCAGGTCGTCTCCCGCTGGACCGGCGTCCCCGTCGACAAGATGCTGGAGGGCGAGCGCGAGAAGCTGCTCAAGATGGAGGACGCCCTGCGCCGCCGCGTGGTCGGCCAGGACGAGGCCCTGACCGCCGTCGCCGACGCCGTCCGCCGCGCCCGCGCCGGCCTCAACGACCCCAACCGCCCGCTGGGCAGCTTCCTCTTCCTCGGCCCCACCGGCGTCGGCAAGACCGAGCTGACCAAGGCCCTGGCCGCCTTCCTGTTCGACGACGAGGCCGCCATCACCCGGATGGACATGTCGGAATACATGGAGAAGCACAGCGTCTCCCGCCTGATCGGCGCCCCGCCCGGATACGTCGGCTATGACGAGGGCGGCGCCCTGACCGAGGCCGTGCGTCGCCGCCCCTATCAGGTCGTCCTGTTCGACGAGGTCGAAAAGGCCCACCCCGACGTCTTCAACGTGCTCCTGCAGGTGCTGGACGACGGCCGCCTGACCGACGGCCAGGGCCGCGTCATCGACTTCAAGAACACCCTGATCATCATGACCTCCAACCTCGGCTCCGAGGCCCTGGCGGGTCAGGGCGAAGGCGACGACGTCGAGTCCGTCCGCCCCTATGTCATGGAACAGGTCCGCGGCCATTTCCGCCCCGAATTCCTCAACCGCATCGACGAGATCATCCTGTTCCGCCGCCTCGGCCGTGACCAGATGGCGGGGATCGTCCGCATACAGATGGCCCGGTTCGAAAAACTGCTCGCCGACCGGCGGCTGACGCTGGCTCTGGACGACAGCGCCTACGCCTGGCTGGCCGACAAGGGCTACGACCCGGTCTATGGCGCGCGCCCGCTCAAGCGCGTGATCCAGAAGGACTTGGTCGACCCGATCGCGAAGAAGCTGCTGGCGGGGGAGATCGAGGACGGGAGCGTGATCGCCGTGTCAGCGGGGGACGGCGGGCTGGCGATCGGGAAGGCGCGGGTGCATTAGGTCCTCGTTATCCCGGGCAGCGAAAGCGGACCCGGGATCGGGAAGGCGCGGGCGCCCCGGGGTTGCACCGCGCTTGCGCGCTTGAGAGCGCGGCGGCCAAAAACCTCGGCCGCATCCCACGGATAATCGCACCTCGTGGACGCCACCCGAACAACCGTCCCCTCTCCCGTTGGGAGAGGGCTTGAGCGCACGGCGGCGCAGCCGTCGTTCAGGCGCGAAAGGAGAAGGATCGCGCACCGGCCCATGGCCACCGCCCCTGTCCTCGGCCACACTCCGTCCATGACCGACGACATCCCCGCCGCCCCGGCACCGTCCGCGCTTCAGCGCGCGTCCGACTGCCGTCTCGGAGCCGGCCTGTTGTTCCTCGATCCGCGATTCTGGCGGGGGGACGTCAGCCTGCAGGCCGCGGCCCCGGCCTGTGTCGTGATCGCCGTCTGCGTCGCCGCCTCCATCCTCGGGGTTGCACACGCCCTCCGCGGCGGCGTTCCGTGGGACTGGGGCCTGTCGGCCCAGGCCCTGGCCGAGGGCCGGTGGTACGCCCTCGTCTCCCACATGTTCGCCCATGCCGGCGGCATGCACCTGTTCCTGAACAGCACCTTCCTGCTGGGCGTCACTCCGGTGGTCATGGCGCGGTTCGGCGTCGGGCCGTCCGGCTGGCTGCGTTTTGCGATCCTGTTCCTCGTCTCGGGCCTGCTGGGCGCCGGCCTCTATCTGGCCCTGCATTTCGACAGCGCCGTGCCCATGGTCGGGGCCTCGGGCGCCATCTGCGGCGTCTGGGGCGCCGCCTCGCGCCTCGGGCCGGAGGGCGAGATCGTTCCGATCCTCTCGGAGCCGGTCCGGGTGCAGGTGAAGGCCTTCGCGAAGATGAACCTCATCCTGTTCGCCATCCTGTTCGTTCTGGTCCGGACGAGCGGCGGCGTGGGCGGCCTGGCGTGGGAAGCCCACCTCGGCGGCTTCCTGTTCGGCCTGTTCGCCATGCCCTGGCTGGCCCCGCCGACGCCGGCCTCCGCGCACCCTTGATCCCGCCCCCCGGCAGACTCCGTCGACTCCATCCACCGTGTTTTTTCGCCGGAGGAGTCTACCGCCCCGCCTTCGCCGCCGCCGGCGCCGCGGCCACGTCGCCGAGCAGGGCGACGAAGCGGCGCTCGGCCTCGGCGGCCAGTTCGGGGTGGTAGCGCATCGGCCCGGCCGCCATCGGCTCGTCGAAGGCGTGGGAGCCCTCGGCGATCCAGGTCTCGACCTCGGCGCCGCATTGGCGGACCATGTCGTGGACCCGCTCGGCGTTGCGCACCGAGGTCAGGTGGTCGCGGCGCGAGATCACCGCCAGGGTCTTCGGACAATGCCGCCACGGCCGCATCCGGTTCAGGGCCGCGACGCCGACGTAAGGGTAGGCCAGCCAGGCCCCGATCACCCCGTCCAGGGCGACCGCGCCGGGGTCGGCCACGCCCAGCATGCCCGGGGCCCGGGCCGAACTCATCGCCTCCATGATGCCCCAGCCGCCGTGGCTCCAGCCGGCCAGCACGATCTTCGCGGCGTCGACGTCGGGCCGCCGCGACACCCCCCACAGGGCCGCCAGCACGTCGCCGGCCCGCTCCCAGCCGCGCAGCAGCAGGCCGGTGCAGACCGCAGCCATGGCGAACTGGCGGCTCCAGCCGCGCGGGGCGTACGAGTCGACAATGACCGCCCGCCACCCCGCCGCCTTCGCCGCCTCGGCGTATCGGGGCAGATGGCCGCGCAGGCCGCCGCAGCCGTGGAACAGAATGACGGTCGGACGCGGCCGGTCGTCGTCCGGCCCGACGAAGATCGCCCCCGGTTCGAGCATCGACCAGCGCTGGGAAAGGGTTTGCATGCGCCGATCTAGGCCGCCGGCCGGGCGGAACGCCAGAGCTTGCTCAATCTTCCCGCAGGGATTTGCCGAAACAGGCGGCGTCCGGGCGGCCGATGTACCGGCCCCAGGCCAGGACGGGCGCATAGCCCGACCGCGCGTAGAAGGCGACGGCGCGGCCGTTCACCCGCCGCGTCTCGAGCCGCACCGCCGCATAGCCGTCGGCCCGGGCCCGCCGCTCGAGGGCGGCGAGAAGGGCCGCGCCGACGCCCCGGGTTCCGGGCCGGGCGTACATCCGCTTGATCTCGGCCACCCCGGGCTCCAGCGGCCGGTAGCCGCCGCAGCCCACCGCCTCCCCGTCGGCGTCGCGCGCCAGCAGGAAACAGGCTCCGGCGCCGCGTACGTCGCCGGGATCGAACGACGCCCGCCCGCTGGCGCCGGTGATCGTCTCCAGCGTCGCCGACAGGGCGTCCAGCAGGGCGCGCGCCTCCGGTTGATCCGGGTCGGCGGCCTCCGTCCGCAGCCCGGGGGCGGGCCCGCTCAGTGCCGGAACACCCGCACGCCGGTGAAGGCCATCGCCACACCGGCTTCGTCCGCCGCCGCGATGACCTCGTCGTCGCGGATCGAACCGCCGGGCTGGATCACCGCCGTCGCCCCGGCCGCCACCGCCTCCAGCAGGCCGTCGGCGAAGGGGAAGAAGGCCTCCGATGCGCAGGCGGACCCCTGGGCCAGCGAATGGGCCAGGCCCTTGGCCTCGCCGGCCTCGCGGGCGCGGATGGCGGCGATGCGGGCCGAGTCGCGGCGGTTCATCTGGCCGGCGCCGACCCCGGCGGTCTGGCCGTCCTTCGCATAGACGATGGCGTTGGACTTGACGTGCTTGGCCACGGTGAAGGCGAACAGCATGTCCTCGATCTCGCGCGGGGTCGGCTGGCGGCGGGTGACGATCTTCAGGTCGGCCGGCGTGATGCGGCTGCGGTCGCGCGACTGGACCAGGAAGCCGCCGGCCACCGAGCGGAATACCTCGCCGGCCGCCAGCGGATCGGGCAGGCCGTCGGTCAGCAGCAGGCGCAGGTTCTTCTTGCCCGCGAAGATGGCGCGGGCCTCGTCGTCGGCGCCGGGGGCGATGACCACCTCGGTGAAGATGTCGGTGATCAGCTTCGCATCGGCGCCGCTCAGGGTCCGGTTGACGGCGATGACGCCGCCGAAGGCCGAGACGGCGTCGCACTCCAGCGCCCGGGCGTAGGCCGTCGCCAGATCGGCGCCCACCGCGACGCCGCAGGGGTTGGCGTGTTTGACGATGACGCAGGCCGGGGCCTCGAACTCGGCGACCAGCTCATAGGCCGCGTCGGCGTCGGCGATGTTGTTGTAGCCCAGCGCCTTGCCCTGGACCTGTTCGGCGTGGGCCACGCCCGGCCGGGCCTCGCCGGTGCGGTAGAAGGCCCCGGTCTGATGCGGGTTCTCGCCGTAGCGCAGGGTCTGGGCCAGCGAGCCGGCGACGGACTTGCGCGCCGGGGCGGCGTCGCCGACCTGACCCGCGAACCAGCCCGAGACGGCGGCGTCATAGGCGGCGGTGCGGGCGAAGGCGCGGGCGGCCAGCCGCTTGCGCAGCGCCAGGGTGGTGGCGCCGTCGGCCTTCAGCGCCTCCAGCAGTTCGGCCACCGAGGCCGAATCGACGCAGACGGCGACATAGCCGTGGTTCTTGGAGCCCGAGCGGATCATGGCCGGCCCGCCGATGTCGATGTTCTCGACCACGGCGTCGAAGCCCGCCCCGGACGCAACCGTTGATTCGAATGGATAGAGATCGACCCAGACGATATCGATCGGGCCGATGCCGTGGGTCGCCATGGCCTCGGCGTGGTCGGCGGCGTCCCGCACCCCCAGCAGTCCGCCGTGGACCACCGGGTGCAGGGTCTTGACCCGGCCGTCCATCATCTCGGGGAAGCCGGTCAGGTCGGCGACGTCCTTCACCGGCAGGCCGAACCCGGCGATGGCGGCGCGGGTGCCGCCGGTCGAGACCAGTTCGACGCCGAGGCCGTGCAGGGCGCGGGCGGCATCCTCCAGCCCGGTCTTGTCGCTGAGCGAGATCAGGGCGCGCTTGGGCGCCACGCGGTCCGGCGCGGGGGGAAAGTCGGGAGCGGCGGGCATGGCGGCGTCCGTGTGCTGAGGGGTCGGGGGAGACGGGCGGGGCTCTAGCATTGTCCACGACGGGATAGAACCAGAGAGGAGGGATCGGGCGGGAAATCGTCACGATCGCCGGCCGGTCAAGACTTCATCGGCCCTTGGGGGAGTGGGGCGCATCTTTGTCGGCAGAGCACCAGCCTCAACTAAAGAGAGTGCTTGATGGGGCCTGCCATGGGCGGCATCTTCTCGCCGAAGGCGCGGCCGCCGTGGGAGAGCGACTTGGGTATCTGGCTGGCCATCGCTTTCGCCATACAGGGACAGGCGCTTCCGGAGCTGCCGCTTATGGCCCTGTGCGGGGACGAGGCCGTCGCGGTCTGTCGGACCCCGTCGAGCCTGACCGCGGTGCAGGCCGAGACGCGACTGGCGGGGTCGGAGGAAGCGTTCTGGGTTGAGGGCGATCTGTTCCACGTCGTCGCCCGGCGAGCCGTGAAACCAACCCTTTGCTGCTCAATCCAGTCGGCGATGACGCCGGTCGCCGGATCAGCTGATCTTTGGTCCCTGTCCGTCAGGGTGCGAGACCTCGACTACGCCATGCTCGACGTCTTGCTGCTGCCTTCAGACGGCGGGGGCCCCGAGCAATGGCGAGGTCCATTGGCTCCGTCAGCGCCTTTGACAAGCTTGCCCCGCACCGGGGAACTCACCCGACATGTGATCAAATCAGCGGCTTTGGGCGAGGAGCGCGGCCTGTTCGTCTACCGCCCGGCCGGGGAAGGCCCGATGCCCGTCATCTATCTGGCTGATGGTGAAGCAACAGAGTCGTTCGCGTCGCTGCTCCGGCCGATGATCGAAGCGGGAGAAATCCCGCCGACGATGATCGTCGGCCTGTGGAGCGGGCCCCTGCTGGGGGATGGCGAGGACGCGCCGCCCAACCGCCGGCATCAGGAGTATCTCGCCGGCTGGAATGATGGGGTCTACCTCGCCCATGAACAGTTCCTGTTGGACGAAGTCATGCCCCTCGCGGAGCGAATGGGCGCCTCCAGAGACCCGTCGCATAGAATGCTCGCGGGCTTCTCCGATGGAGCGGCCTGGGCGCTCAATACGGCTATGGTCCATCCGGAGCGTTTTCGGGGCGTAATCGCCATGTCCTTCGGCGGCAGGCCCGATCCACGCGCAAGGGGGTCCGGGTACGGCGCAGTCTATCTGACCGCCGGTGTGCTGGAGCCAGCGTTCCATGACTCGACGGTGGATGCGGCGACTTTTCTTGAGAGCGCCGCCGAGGCGGTCCGGCTCGACATCCGACTCGCCGGCCACAGTCCGATGCTGTGGAACGACCGCTTCCCGGACGCGGTCCGATGGCTGGCCCACCGCGATGAGAGCAGTGCTCGCTGAAGGTCTGTTTTGCCGTGCAGCCTGTCGCCGCCGGGACCCACCCGTGCGGGCATCAGGTCTCCAGCTTTCCGAAGTCCACCACCATCGGCTCCCGCCCGATCAACTCCAGGAACCGCCGGAAGTCCGCCTGCGCCAGCGCCGTCGTCGCCGTATTGGTCAGCGGGTGGAAGTTGACGATGTCCGCGTCCCACAGGGCCTTGTCGAGGACGAAGGTCACGCGCCGGTCGGGGTCGTTGATGAGTCCCAGCGCCGTCACCGACCCGCCGCGCACGCCGAGGGTCTCGTACAGCAGGGCCTCATTGCCGAAGGACAGCTTGTCCGATCCGATCGTCTTCGGCGCCCGCTTCAGGTCGACCACCGTGTCCTGCCGCGCCGAGATCAGCCACAGCCGGCCCTTCCTGTCCTTGAGGAACAGGTTCTTGGTGTGGGCGCCCGGCATGGCGGCCTTGAGCTCGAGACCCTCGTCGACCCGGAACACGGCCGGATGCTCATGGGTGGTCTGGCCCACGCCGTTCTCCGCCATCCACGCCAGCAGGCGGTCGCGGTCATATGCGGGACGGGGGGCGGGAACAGGGAGCGGCTTGTCTTCGGTCATGCGGCTTCGCTAGGGATGGAGACGATCCCTCGATACCGTCCGGAGACCGCGCGTGGAACTGGAATGCTATCCGATGATGCCGCAGCCGCCGGACCTCGTGCCCGGCCGCCAGTCGCGCAACTGGATGGACGCCTTCGCCAGCCGTCATCCGTATCGCTGCCTGCCGCTGAACATGGCCAACACCACCGGCTGGGAGATCCTCTGCCCGATCGGCTTCACCGCCGAGTGGAACGGCGGTCCCAGCCAGGCCGACATCGTCATCACCCCCGAGCGGCCGACGCCCAATCTGCAGCACATCGTCACCTCGCACTTCTCGCGCGGTGTCCTGACCATGCATCCGCAATACCTGTTCCGCACCCCGCCGGGCTGGGGCCTGCTGGCCGGCGGCTCGCCCAACCATCTGAAGGACGGCATCCAGCCGCTGGTCGGGCTGATCGAGACCGACTGGCTGCCCTTCCCCTTCACCATGAACTGGCTGTTCACCCGGCCCGGCCGGATCAAATTCGAGAAGGGCGAGCCCTTCTGCTTCATCACCCCGATCGAGCATCGCAAGGCGGAACAGTTCCAGCCGGTGATCCGCTCGCTGGAATCCAATCCGGTGATGCACGGTCAGTTCGAGGCCTGGAACCGGGCCAGGACCGACTTCAACAAGCGCCTCGCCTCGGGCGATCCGGACGCGGCCAAGGAGGCGTGGCAGCGCTACTATTTCAAGGGCGAGGTGCCCGAGGACCTCGGCGTCGCGCCCGAGACCCACGTCAACAAGCGCCGGCTGAAATCCCCGCGCATCGGATAGAAAAAGGGCTCCCCGTCGCCGGGGAGCCCCTGTTCTCACATCGGCCGGGTGACCTGGGGACCCAGGTTCTGGATCACTTCCCGGGCGTCGAAGGCGTTGGGATCGTCGGCGGGCTTGCGGCCCCGCCCCATGACGACCTCGGCCGAGGCCTCGTAGCGGTCGATCTCGCGAACGTCGAAATCGTTGCGGCCCCAGAAGGGATCGCCCCACGGGCTCCAGTAGCCGCGGCGGTAGTAGCGCCACGACGGTCCCCAGTAGGGGCCATAGCGGTCGTAAAAGAACGGATCGGGAGTCCTTTGCAGCCGCACGTCGCGGTCGGTGGCGCGGTTGACGGTGGCGAACCAGTCGAAGCCGTTTTCGACCGTCACCTCGGCGGCCCGCAGCAGCAGGGCCATTTCGACCTGCTCGCGCGAGGTGACCGAGTTGCCGGCGAAGCTCACGCGATACCGGTCCGCATCCACCCGCTGCTCGGAATAGCCGTAGCGGCTGTCCACGCCGGCGGGGCCGTAGGGGGTCGCCGTGGCGCAGGCGGACAGGGCCAAAGCCGCCATCGCCGCCAGGAGCGCGGGCTTGAGGAAACGATGTCTCATCGGAACTCTCTCCTTGACGCGCCAGTGCGCGCCCTTGCTGCTGAACGGGACATGAACGGCCCCGGTTCCGGACCCCTGCAAGGCCTTATAAACGCGAGATAATAAGCGCCGCGGCGGAGAGAAGAAGCAGACCGGTCAGAAGGGCGAAATTCCTGCGAAAACGGGGCTCGCCCATGCGCCGCGCCAGGGCCGCCCCGCCCAGACCGTAGGCGGACATGGTCAGCACGTCCATGCCGATCGTGGCGACGGCGAACAGGGCCAGCTGGGGCGCCGCGGGACGGTTCACGTCGAGGAAGGGCGGCAGGACGGCGGTGAAGAACAGCACCGCCTTGGGATTGGCGATCTGGACCATGAAGCCGTCGACCAGGGCGCTGCGGCCCGGTCTGATCAGCGGAGCATCGGGATCCGCCGCGACGCGAAAAGCCCCGCGAAGGGCGTTGATCCCCAGCCAGGCCACATACAGGGCGCCGCCGATCGAGATCAGACGGAACACCTGCGGGAAGGCGATGACCAGGGCGCCCAGCCCCAGGGCGGCGGCCGCGAACCAGACCAGGGTGGCGGCGTTCATGCCGACGACGCCCAGCAAGGCCCCGGCCTTGCCGCGCTGGACGCCGTTGGCGACGGAGAAGAGGTTGGCGGGCCCCGGCGTGACCGCCATCACCGTCATGACCCCGAGGAAGGTCAGGTACAGGTGCGGATCGACGGGAAGGCTGGCCATGCCGTCCTGTCGGGCGGCCAGGGGTTCCGGTCAAGCCCGGGTTGCGGCCCGGCGCCCTGTTGAAGGCCGGGTGTTGCGGGACGGCCCGGGCGCGGCGCGATCCGGGCCGGACGGATCAGGTCTCGTCGGCTTCTTCCGGCGCTTCGTCCGCGTCGTCCGCTTCGTCCGCGTCTTCGGCCAGGGCGGCGGCCGCTTCGGCGCTGGCCGCCGCGGTTTCCACCTGGGCTTCGTCCAGCGCGTCCATGGCCTCGCCGACGGCGTATTCGGCCATCAGACCGTAGGTGGCCATATGTTCGGGATCGTTGGAGGCCCAGGCGCCGTTGGTCGCGATGCCCTGGGCCGCGGCCAGGGCGCCCGGGACCTGGGCCATGGCCTCGGAGACCACCGCGCCCACATCGACCCCGGCCAGCGCCTCGGCGACGATCGCGTCCACATCGACCTCGGCCAGGGCTTCGGCGGCGATGGACGACGCATGCCGGGCGGCCACGGCGGTGAAGGCGGTCACGTCGGGCTGATACTCGGACCAGAGCGTGGCGAGGCGGAGTTCGCGCTGGGCCTCGGTCAGGCTCTTGTCTTCGGCGATGGCCTCGGCGCGTTCGCCGAAGGCTTCCATGCGCGCCTCGAAGGCCGCGGCGGCGGTTTCCAGCGCGTCCTCGGACGGACCGCGCACATCCTCGGCGACAGCGGCGGAAAGCGGCAGCAGGGCGAGGGCGGCGGCGAGGGAGAGGGCCTTGATCATGAGGGGGCTCCTTGAAGTCGCCGCCAAGGTCCGCCGAACGCCGTCCTGCCTCAAGTGAAATCGCGGTAAGGCGGCGGGCGCGGAGCCGCCGCCTTCCGGATCAAGGACTTATTGCGGCGTCGCGGGCGCGACTGGAGCCGCCGCGGCGGCCGCGGCGGCCTGCGTGATCTGGGTCCGCACCATGGCTGGCAGGCCCTGGATCATGGGCACCACGGCCGCCGCCGCCTGGGCCATCTCGGCCTTTTTCTCCTCGGGCCCGGTCGCCGCCTTGTCGTCGAAAAAGGCTTTCAGCTCGGCGCCGAAGGCGTCGGCTTCGGGTTGATATCGGGCGACGATGGCGTCCAGCGCGGCGTCGGCGACGGCCTGGTCGCCGGCCGCGGCCGTGATCGCGGCCTGCATCTCGGCGCCCATGGCCTCCATGCGGGCGCCGAAGGCTTCCCCTCTCGCTTCCAGCGCGGCTTCGGCCGGATCGACCGCTTCGGCGGCCGGCGGCGCGGCTGGCGCGTCCTGGGCGACGGCAGGAGCGGCGAAGGCGAGGACGGCCGAGGCGGCGAGGATCATTCGGATGGACATGACGACTTCCTGATGCGGGAAGGAGCTCGGGCTCCTTCCGGGAAAGATGACGGATATTCGTGAGCGGAGCGAGACGAAATCGCCGGTCAGCTCCGGTCGCGCGCGTCCCGCTTGCCCAGAACCCGCAGGCGCAGGGCGTTCAGCTTGATGAAGCCGGCGGCGTCCTTCTGGTCATAGGCCACGGCGCCGTCCTCGAAGGTCACCAGCTCCTGGTCATACAGGCTCTCGGCGCTCTCGCGGCCGATGACCGTGACATTGCCCTTGTAGAGCTTGACCCGGACCGTGCCGGACACCCTGGCCTGCGAGTGGTCGATGGCCGCCTGCAGCATCTCGCGCTCGGGCGAGAACCAGAAGCCGTTGTAGACCAGATGGGCGTATTTGACCGCCAGCTCGTCCTTCAGATGCATGGCCCCGCCGTCGAGGGTGATCGACTCGATGCCGCGGTGGGCGGCCAGCAGGATGGTCCCGCCGGGGGTCTCGTAGACGCCGCGCGACTTCATGCCGACGAAGCGGTTCTCGACCAGATCGAGGCGGCCGACGCCGTTGTCATGACCGTACTGGTTGAGAGCGGTCAGCAGGGTGGCCGGCGACATGGCCTCGCCGTTGATCGAGACGGGGTCGCCCTTCTCGAAGCCGATGGTGATGACGGTGGCCACGTCCGGCGCGTCTTCCGGCGACAGGGTGCGCTGGTGCACGAATTCGGGGGCCTCGACCGACGGATCCTCCAGCACCTTGCCCTCGGAAGAGGAGTGCAGAAGGTTGGCGTCGACGCTGAACGGGGCCTCGCCGCGCTTGTCCTTGGCGATCGGGATCTGGTGCTTCTCGGCGAAGTCCAGCAGGTGTTCGCGCGACTTGAAGGCCCATTCGCGCCACGGGGCGATGACGCGGATGTCGGGCTCGAGGGCGTAGTAGCCGAGTTCGAACCGGACCTGGTCGTTGCCCTTGCCGGTGGCGCCGTGACAGACGGCGTCGGCGCCGACCATGCGGGCGATCTCGATCTGGCGCTTGGCGATCAGAGGACGGGCGATCGAGGTGCCGAGCAGATACTGGCCCTCGTACAGGGCGTTGGCCCGGAACATGGGGAAGACGTAGTCGCGCACGAATTCCTCGCGCAGGTCGTCGATGAAGATGTTCTCGGGCTTGATGCCCATCTTCAGCGCCTTCTCGCGCGCCGGCGCCAGTTCCTCGCCCTGGCCCAGGTCGGCGGTGAAGGTCACGACCTCCGCGCCGTATTCCGTCTGCAGCCATTTCAGGATGATGGAGGTGTCGAGACCGCCGGAATAGGCGAGAACGACCTTCTTGGGCGCGGGCTGGGTCATGGGGAGTCCTTCGTAGAACGCGGGGAGGCGTTCGGCGGCGTTGCGCGCGCTTAAAGGACCAGACGCCCCGCGATGCAAGGGCGGGAATGCGGCAGGGTCACGAGACGCCCAGACGCCAATAGACCGCGGGTACGAGCAGGATCATAAAGATCGCCTGCTCGGCCATGCCCATGAACATGGCCGCATAGCTTCCAGTGGGGGACCATTGGTTCCGGACCGCCCGCGACGCCCCGCGCAAACAGCCCCAGGTGAGCGCAACGATCAGACCGTTCAGGACCCAGGTCGCGACGAGGGAGCGTCTCCAGTCTTCGGCCCAGCGCTCGCCGGCGATGACGAGGCCGATCAGGATCGCGAGCAGGACAGGCGCGGCGACCAGTAGGCGCCGCATGAGCGTTCGGGCGCGGGAGAGGTCTTCATCCACGGCGCCAATCCGGACCCGTCCCAGTTCCCCGAGGTCGCGACGCAACCCGACCATGGCGAGGACGCCGAGGGCCAGCAGGAGCAGGAGGATCAGA
This sequence comes from Brevundimonas sp., assembly GCF_030704825.1. Lineage (GTDB taxonomy): Bacteria > Pseudomonadota > Alphaproteobacteria > Caulobacterales > Caulobacteraceae > Brevundimonas. The sequence goes on from NZ_JAUYNX010000015.1 coordinate 144,496, forward strand.
ACAGCCATGCCCGGGAAGGGTGCGACGCCCCGCCCTTCTTCACAACAGGTTGTTGCTCAGGTCCGCGGGATCAGCCCCACGGGCCAGAGCGGCTCACGGGCGTGGTCGGCACGCTGGTCGTGGTCGCCCGGGGCGCAGCCGCGGCGAAGTCCGGGCGGCGCGCCGCCGGCCCCATCGTCGTCCCCAGGGCCATCAGCGCCTTCACCCGGTTGCCGGTGGCCGGATGGGTCGAGAACAGATTGTCGGCCCCGCGGCCCGCCAGCGGGTTGATGATGAACAACTGGCCGGAGGCCGGATTGCGCTCGGCCGTCGGATTGACGATGCGCCGGGCGTGTCCGTCGATCTTCTGCAGGGCGGAGGCGAGGGCCTCGGGGTCGCCGGCGATCCCGGCGCCGACGCGGTCGGCCTCATACTCGCGGCCGCGGCTGATGGCCATCTGCACCAGGCCGGCGGCCATGGGGGCCAGGATCATTAGGGCGAGCGTCCCGATGAGGCCGCCCGGCCGTTCGCGGTCGTCACCGCCGCCGAAGAACATCGCGAAATTGGCCAGGGCGGCGATGGCGCCGGCGACGGTGGCGGTCACCGTCATGGTCAGGGTGTCGCGGTTCTTCACATGGGCCAGCTCATGCGCCATCACCCCGCGGATCTCCTCGCGGGACAGCATGTCCAGCAGGCCGGTCGTGGCGCAGACGGCTGCATTCTCCGGATTGCGGCCGGTGGCGAAGGCGTTGGGCTGGTCGTTGGGTATGATGGCGATGACCGGACGGGGAAGGCCGGCGTTCCGGGCCATCTGGACCACGTCGGCGACATAGACGCGGACCACGGCGTTGGGGTGCTGCTCGTCGACCGGCTGGGCCCGGTACATCTTCAACACGATCCTGTCGGCGTTCCAGTAGCTGAACAGGTTCATGCCGCCGGCCAGGACCAGGGCGACCAGCATGCCGGTCGGCCCGCCCAGCAGATAGCCGAGGCCGACGAACAGGGCGGTCAGGGCCGCCAGCAGGGTGAAGGTCTTGAGGTGGTTCATGGTCCGAAATATTCGATCGCAACTGGCGCCTGACAGGCGAACCCTTCATGTGTGCGGATCAACGCCCAGGCTCAAGGCGAGGCCGCTGTGACCGATCATCCCACCCCCGAAGACGCCGCCGGAGCGGCGCTCAACGCCGACGTCCCTCACGCCGCCTCCGACCGGCCGCTGACGGAGGCCGCGCGCCGCGCCCTGCTGGAGGCCGCCGAACGCCGCGCCGCCGCGGGCGAGGCCGACCTGCCGCCCGAGCATGGGGGACCCCGCGGCCCGGAGCCGACCCGCTTCGGCGACTGGGAGAAGAAGGGTCTGGCGGTCGATTTCTGAGGGCGGCGAACGAAGGCGGGCGAACGGCGTTAACCCTTTCGTTCAGGAGAGCTTCCCGATGATCCGCGCCCTCGCCGCCGCCGCGGCCCTCGCCACCCTCGCCTTCGCCGGCGCCGCCTCGGCCCAGACGTACGGACAGCCGGTCTATCTCGACGCCTGGGGACGACCCGTGGGCGGCACGCCCCTGTCCGAGGTCGAGACCCGATCCTATGTCGAGACCGGGCGATGGGCGGACGGCTATTCAGATCGACCGCGCGTCCATGTGCCGGCTCCCGCCTACGGACATGGGTACGGCCGGCCCTACAGCTACGGCGGCCACGGCCATGGCCGGTTTCGGGGCCACGGCCATGACCGGGGATACGGCCGCTACGATCCGCCCGCCAGGCCCGGCTATCGGGACGAGTGGGGTTATAACGACGACCGGCCGCCGTCGGCGCGGCGATGGTCGGACGACGGACGTTCGCGGCGCCATGACCGCGATTGCGGCTGCGGCGACGTCTACCTCTACGACCGCTGAGCGGACGATTCCGGGCCGACACGGTTAATTTGGACGCCCTGAGGGGAAAGGGCGCCGTCGCCTTTCGCCCGCTCGGTGCAAGCCGGTCTCTTTGGTTTCCAAAAGCTTAAAACGGCTCCGAATTGGAGTCCGTGACATGCGCATCCTCAACGCTGCGGTCGGCGCCGTCCTGCTGATCCTCGTCGCCAGCCCGGCCTTCGCCGGCGACCGGCGCGGCGGTGGCCAGCCGGGCGGGGGCCACCAGGGCGGCGGAGGAGGCTGCGGCGGCGGCTGTGGCGGCGGCGGCCATCAGCCCCCGCCCTACACGCCGCCTCCCCCTCACGGCGGCGGCTACAACGGAAACATCAATGTGAACGTCAACGCCAGTGCGAGCGCGTATGCGGGCGCCTCAGCCGCCTCGCATTTCAACGCCCGCGCCTATGACGTCGGCGGCATCCGGGGTCGCGGCTACGGCGGCGGCACGGTCTATGTCGGCGGCGGCTACGGCGGCGACGGCGGCGGCTATTACGGCGGCGGCGCGATCTACAATGAGGAGGTCTACGAAGGCCGGACCTGCGCCAGCGCCCCGTTCGGCTATGTCGTCGGCGGCTTCGGCCGCGAGGGTCGCCGCCCGCCTGCCTGTCTGGGCGGCGGCGGGGGCTGCCGCGGCGAGGATCGCGGAGGCCGCTACGGCCACAGCGAGCGCCATGGCTGCGACGGCGGCCGGCGCGAAGACTATTACGGCGCCTACGAGGAGTCCGGCGGGTCGTACGAGAGCTACGAATCCTACGAAGAGTACGGCGCCTATTCCGGCGGAAGCTACGAGGAGGCGGGATACGGCCACGACGGCCGCGGCGGCTCCTACGGAGACTGCGGCTGCCGTCACGACGACGACTACGTCCCCTATCCACCGCCCTATCTGCCGGAGCCGCCGCGCTGGCATGAGCCGTCGCCGCCGGAACGGCCGCACCGGCCGCGCCCGCCCCGGCCGTCGCGCCAGCACTACAGCCAGGAGCCCGGCGAACGCGGCTAGGTCCGGCGGGCGACCCCGGCGATCGATGCGGCGATGGCCGAGGCGGCCCGCAAGGGGTCGTCAGCCCCGACCACCGGCCGGGCCACGACCAGATGGGTGGCGCCGGCCTCCAGCGCCGCGCGCGGCGTGGCCACGCGCTGCTGGTCGCCCTTGTCGGCGCCGTCGGGCCGCACGCCCGGGGTGACGACCAGGAAGCCGGGCCGGCCGGCCTCGTCAGCAATCTCGCGCACGCGCGTCGCCTCCAGCGGGCTGGAGACCACGCCGTCGACGCCGCAGTCCAGCGCCTGCCGCACGCGCCGCTCGACCAGGTCGGCGGCCGAAAAGCCGTAGCCCAGGTCGGTCAGGTCGGCGTCCGACAGGCTGGTCAGGACGGTGACGGCCAGAAGTTTCGTGTCCGATCCCGCGGCGTCCCGCCCCTTGACCGCGCCGCGCATCACCTGGGGCTCGGCGTGGACGGTCAGCAGGTCGCAGCCGCCCTCGGCCACGGCCCGGGCCGCGCCTTCGACCTGGGCCCCGATGTCGTGCAGCTTCCAGTCCTGGAACACGAACCGGCCCTCGGCCCGCAACGCGTGGGCGAAGGCGACGCCGCCAGGACGGGCCAGAAGCGTCAGGCCGATCTTGTAGCTGCTGACCGCGTCGCCCAGCCGGTCGACCATGGCCCGGGCGGCGTCCAGCGAGGGCAGGTCGAGACCGACGATCAGCCGGGGGTCGGTCGGCACGGGGGTCATGGCGTCGCTCCTTTTCGACCGTCAGGGCTGGACGCGCGCGCGCGCGTCAGCCTTGATGGGCCGCGGTTGGGTGAATTGCAGGGCGAGGCCAGCACATGGACGCGGTCGATCTGGGCGTCAACCTGTTCGTGGCCCTGTTCGCCCTGGTGGACCCGATCGGCAACATTCCGATCTTCGCCGCGGCCACGGCCGGGGCCTCGATGCGCCAGAGGCTTTCGGTCTCGGGCCTGATCTGCATCTTCATCGTCGTCTTCCTGGCCTTCTTCTTCTTCACCGGCCTGGGACTGCTGCAGTTCTTCGGCATCTCGCTCGCCGCCTTCCGCATCGCGGGCGGCATCCTGCTGCTGCTGCTGGGCCTCGACATGACGCGCGAGGACTTCCTCAAGATGTTCGCCGACGCCGACGCGGTGAAGGACGCCCAGGACGTCCGCGGCTACGCCCGCCGCCGGTTCCAGCGACTGGTGGTGCCCTTCGCCATGCCGCTGCTAATCGGGCCCGGGGCCATCTCGACCATCATCATCCAGGCGGGCGAGGCCGAAAAGGTCGGCCCGGCCGGCCAGGCCGCGGGCGTGGCGGCCATCGTGGCCGCCGGCTTCGCCACCTTCGTCGTCTTCACCCTGACCGGCCCGATCAGCCGCCTGCTCGGCGAGATCGGCATGGCCATCATCGTGCGGGTGCTGGGCCTGATCCTGTGCGCCCTGGCCATCCAGTTCATTCTCGCCGGCCTGTCGGAGGCCATCCCCGGCATGTTCAGCAGCATCGCCACCACGCCGTATCCGGACGCCGGGCACTAGGATCAGATCCGCTTCAGCCGCTTGGCGTGGCCGCCGACCATCCCGAGCGCGACCCGATCCGGCAGGTGTTTGGCCAGAGCCGCCAGCAGGTTGTTCATCACCCCCGGCGTGACCTTCGGCCGGTTGGCCTCGCAGGCCGCATACCCGACCCGCGCCACATGGTCCGCCGTCTGCCACATCCAGGCGGGATAGGCTGACGACACCTGCTCGCGCGTGCCGTTGGCGTCGTGGAATTCGGTCAGGGTGTAGCCGGGGCACAGGGCGGTGACGTGGACGCCGGTTCCGCGCAGTTCCAGATGCAGCCCTTGCGACGCCTTGATCAGGAAGCTCTTGATCGGGCCGTACAGGGTGTCGCCGCCCGTCGCGGGCATCTGGCCGGCGAGGGAGGCGACGTTGAGGATGCGGCCATAGCCGCGCTCGACCATGGCCGGAGCGAACAGCCGGGCCAGCTCCACCGGCGCGGCCAGCATGACCTGGATCATGGCCCGGTGGGCCGCCGGGTCGGTGTTGAGGAAGCCGGCGGTGCGGCTGAATCCGGCGTTGTTGACCAGGCCGTCCACGGCCAGGCCCCTGGACTGGATCGTGTCGAACAGCCGGCGCGGCGCGGCGGGGTCCGCGAGGTCGTCGATCAGGACGGTGGCGGCGGCGCCCAGCAACGCCAGGTCGTCAGCCAGCGCCCGCAAGGGGGCCTCGCGCCGCGCCGTCAGGACAAGGTCCCAGCCCTTTTCCGCATAGACCCGCGCCAGGGCCGCGCCGATGCCGGCCGAGGCGCCGGTGATCAGCGCCACGGGCCGCGGCCGCGAGGGCAGGCTCATCTCAGGCGGCGACCGGACAGGATGCGTGGGGGGCGAAGGCCGCCAGAGAGACCGGATCGTGGTCCAGCAGGTCGGCGATGGTGATCTTCGACAGGGCCTGTCCCGCGGCCTGGTCGGCGGCGGTCAGGGCCTTGGCCACCTGGCGCGGAATGTGTTCGCTGACCGGGCAGCCCCTGGCTCCGGCGGGCGGGGAACCGAGGTGGGCGCAACCGTTGACGGCGCGCAGCACGGTCTCCAGCGAGATGGCCTGCGGCTCGTGCAACAGCCAGGCGCCGCCCGAGGCGCCCGGGCGGGTGGCGATCAGTCCGGCCTTGGCCAGCAGGGCGGTCACGCGGCGGATGACGACGGGATTGGTCGGAATCGAGGCGGCCAGAATCGCGCTCGGCACGGCCTGGGCCGGCGAGACGGCGCCCTTGTGGGCCAGATAGGCCAGGGCGTGGGCGGCGACGGGAAAACGTTGGCTGTCGGACATGATGCGCCCCCAAGATAGGACGTGCCGGCGTGTTTCACAAACCGGCCCTCATGGCGCGGAACCTTCGCAAGTGCAGCACGATTGAACCGGGGGATGAAAGGGCCTAAAGGCTCGCCGCTCGTTTGATGGGAACCGCGCCGTGCGGCGTCCCGGAGGCACTTCATGGTCGGGGCCCCTCCCCAAGGTGAAGACGGCAAGCCCGCCGCGAATTCCCTCTCTCCCCTGGACAGGTCCGTCGCGCCGGCCCACCCGCACCCCGCGGCGGCCGGCGAGGGCGGCCACAAGGTCGGCAAATGGGGCCTGATCATCGGCGCCATCGGCGTGGTGTTCGGCGACATCGGCACCAGCCCGCTCTACGCGATGCGCGAGGCCCTGCATCACAGCCGTAGCGGCGGGGGGACCGAGCTGGCCGTGCTGGGCGTGGTTTCGCTGGTGTTCTGGGCCCTGATCCTCGTGGTGACCCTGAAATACGTCGTCTTTCTGATGAAGGCCGACAACAAGGGCGAGGGCGGCACCCTGGCCCTGATGGCTCTGGCCCAGCGCGCCGTCGGGCGGCGGTCCGGCCTGATCTTCCTGCTCGGCGTCTGCGGCGCGGCCCTGTTCTACGGCGACGGCATCATCACCCCCGCCGTCTCGGTGGTCGGCGCCATCGAGGGGCTGAAGGACGCTCCCGGCATGGGCGATGCGCTCAGTCCGTTCGTGGTACCGATCTCGGCGGGCATCCTGATCGCCCTGTTCCTCGTGCAGTCCAAGGGGACCGCCAGCGTGGCGCGCTTCTTCGGCCCGCTCACGCTCGCCTGGTTCCTCGTGCTGGCCGGGCTGGGGCTGCTGCACATCTTCGACGACCCCTCAGTCTTCCGCTCCCTGTCGCCCCACTACGGCGTCATGTTCCTGATCGACAACGGATTCCTCGGCTTCGTCATCCTCGGCAGCGTCTTCCTGGCGGTGACCGGGGCCGAGGCGCTCTATGCCGACATGGGCCATTTCGGCAAGGCGCCGATCCGGGCCGGCTGGCTGTTCGTGGTGCTGCCCAGCCTGACCCTCAACTATCTGGGACAGGGCGCGCTGGTGCTCTCCGACCCGACCGCCGTGGAGAACCCCTTCTTCCGCATGATACCCGAGGTGATCTACTGGCCGGTGATCCTGCTGGCCACGGCCGCCGCGTGCATCGCCAGCCAGGCCGTGATCACCGGCGCCTTCTCGCTGACCCAGCAGGCGGTGCAGCTCGGCCTGCTGCCGCGTCTGGACATCCGTCCGACCAGCGAAACCCAGGCGGGCCAGATCTTCGTCCCGTCCGTGAACACCTTCCTGATGGTCGGCGTGCTGGTCCTGCTCGTGCTGTTCCCGACGTCGTCGCAACTGACCTCGGCCTACGGGATCGCGGTCACGGGGGCGATGTTCGTCGACACCCTGCTGGCCTGGTTCGTCCTGCGACGGATCTGGAACTGGTCCCTGCCGCTGTCCCTGGCGGCGGTCGTGCCGCTGGCGCTGCTCGATCTCGTCTTCATCAGCTCCAACGCCCTGAAGATTCCTGACGGCGCCTGGCTGCCCCTGGTGCTCGGCGCGGCGCTCGTCCTGATCATGTGGACCTGGGTGCGCGGCACCCAGATCGTCACGGCCAAGACCCGCAAGGACAGCCTCCCGCTCGCCGACCTGATCGAGATGCTGCGCGCCCGGCCGCCTCACCGGGCCCCCGGCACGGCCATCTTCCTCACCTCGGACCCGGACATCGCCCCGGTCGCCCTGATGCACAATCTCAAGCACAACAAGGTGCTGCACGAGAAGAACATCATCCTGACCGTGCGCACCACCGACCGGCCGCGGGTTTCCGACGCCGATCGCGTGCAGATCGAACCGATCTCGGACGACTTCAAGAAGCTGGTCATCTCCTACGGCTTCATGGAACAGCCCAATGTGCCCAAGGCGCTCAACCTGTGCCGCAAGCAGCGGGGGCTGAAGTTCGACATCATGTCGACCAGCTTCTTCCTCGGCCGCCGCTCGATCATCCCCTCGGCGAACCAGGGCATGCCCCTGTGGCAGGATCGCCTGTACATCTTCCTGATGCGCAACGCGGCCAATCCCACCGACTTCTTCCACATCCCGCCCGGACGCGTGGTCGAACTCGGCACCCAGGTGTCCGTGTGAGCCGCGAGCCGGGCCAGGGTCAGGGCCGCAATTCCGCGGCCCGCGGCCGCCGCATGGCCGACAAGTCCCGGGGACCGCGTCCGCCGCGCCCCGAACTGCCCCGCGACGAGGCCGCCGACATCGGCGTCGAGGCGCGTCTGGCCGCCGGCGTCCTGCTCAACGCCGCGCTGGAGGGCCGCGGCGGGCTGGACGCCGCCCTGTCGTTCCGCGAGGTCGCCGACCTGCCCGGCCCCGACCGCGCCTTCGCCCGCGCCGTGGCCATGGCCGCCCTGCGCCGCCTCGGCGAGATCGACCAGATCCTCGACCGCCGCCTGCAGAAGAGCCCGCCGCTGGCGGTGCGCACCATCCTGCGCGTCGCCCTCGCCCAGACCCTCGTCCTGGAAACCCCGGCCTTCGCGGCGGTGTCGACGGCGGTGAAGCTGGCCGAGCGCGAACCGAAGACGCGCCCTTACAAGAATCTGGTCAACGCCGTCCTGCGCGGCATCGAGCGCGAAGGTCCGGGCCTGACCACGGCCGAGAGCAATCTGCCCGAATGGCTGGCCGCCCGCTGGCGCGCCGCCTACGGCGAGGCGACGCTGGTCGGTCTGGCCCTGGCCGCGCGCGAGGAGCCGGCGACGGACCTGAGCGTCAGGCCGGAGGTCGATGCGGCGACGGTCGCCGAGGCCGTCGAGGGCGAGGTCCTGCCGGGCGGGACGGTCCGCACCGGGCGTCGCGGCGACGTGGCCGGCTGGCCGGGCTTCGAGGACGGGACCTGGTGGGTGCAGGACGCCGCCGCCGCCGTGCCCGTTCGCCTGCTCGCGCCGAAGGCCGGCGAGTCCATCGTTGATTTCTGCGCCGCGCCCGGCGGCAAGACGCTGCAGATCGCCGCCGCGGGCGCCGCGGTCGTGGCGCTGGACCGGTCGGCGGCGCGACTGAAGCGGCTGACCGGAAATCTGGAGCGGACGGGCCTGACCGCCGAAGTCGTCGCCACCCCGGCCGAGGACTGGGACGACCCGCGCGGCTTCGACGCCGTCCTCCTGGACGCCCCCTGCACGGCCACCGGCACCTTCCGGCGCAATCCCGAGGTGCTGCGCGCCACCAAGCCCGCCGACGTGGCCAAACTGGCCGATGTGCAGCACCGGCTGCTGGACGCCGCGGCGGAGCGGGTGAAGCCTGGCGGGCGGCTGGTCTATTGCGTCTGTTCGCTGGAGCGCGAGGAGGGGGAGACCCAGATCATCGCCTTCCTGCGCCGCAACCCGGCCTTCAGAACCGCGCCCGCCGTTCCCGCCGAGGTCGGTGCGCCGGAGCAGGCCCTGACTCCCGAGGGCTGGCTGCGCATCCTGCCGTCCATGTGGGCGGAAAAGGGCGGTCTGGACGGCTTCTTCATCGCCCGGCTGGACCGGATCGGCTGAGGCGGGGCGGAGCCGGAGAGGATTTCGGCCGGCGCTCTCAGCGGCGCCCGGCCCGGGCCTTTCCGCCAGGCGCGTCATCCACCAGATCAGGGTCAGCGCTGACGCCCCTGCAGCGGTCGCAAGGAATGTCTACTAAGGGTGGGAAGCGGACATACCCCGCGTTACGGTTCGACATGGAACAAGACCAGATTTCGGTTCAGCGGCTAATGGATCGCTTCCGCGATGCGTCGAAGGACCTTTTTGATCGGCATTTCAATGACGAGTTCGTCGCGGAACGCTTCGGATGGGTTCAGGACGCCATGTTCCTCGTCATGGTGCTCAACTATTTCGATCTGAGCGCGAAGAAGGAAGTCTACCCGGAGATTGCCATTGCGCCGAAAGATCGGGCGCGCGCGGCCGTTCAGAACGATAGCAGGCTCACAGAGCTCGCGGCGGGTGACGTTCTCCACTACCGCTACTTCTTCGACGCGGAGCAAGACAGCCGCGATATGGCCGTCGTCGTGGCGACGGTCGCACAGGCATCTGACGCTGAACTCGTCGGCCACGACGTAGCGTTGAGCTATGCCGACTGCCGATTTATCGGGTCAGTTGACCCTACAGACTGACGTCCGCATCGGGTCGGGAGCGGACTGTCGCCTGAAGGTGGTAAGCGGAAGCAAGTCGATATAACCGTGGGCTAGCAGTAGCCGAGGTAAGACGAATGGGACTTTGGCGAGCCAAGTCCGACCCCTACCGCCCTCGTCTATGGGTGAAAGTCGGATTGCATGTCGGCCAGCTTGTCCTAACCGCATTCGGCGCTTGGGCGGCAGCCACCGGGGTTTGGGGACGACCTTGGTTTTTGATCCTGCTTTTGCCCCTCGCAGGGGTGATCGTGCGAGCCATAATTCTGGAAATGCGCAGACCCGGTTGAGCTGCTGAGTTGTCCCGCTGCCGTCCGCAATGGGTCGTGAACGGACACCACTTCGACGGCCCGACGCAGACGTTCGGGTAGAGACTCTCGCCCCTCCCAACCCGCCCTTCTCGCCCCCGAATTCCGCTACTTCCGCCCCTTGCCGCAGCGAGAAAGCAGGGCGCCTCGACGCCTGCGTCCGTTTCTGACGCACGGCCGTGCATACTGGTCGAATGCCCGCAGGGCCTGGTCTTTGACACCGCTGAACCTGCCTTCGCCGACCTCCAGGCGTCGGCTCACGTCAGGATTCCGAGAGGCGTTCGGGCCGGGCGCCGGTTCCGCATATTTTTCAGGACCGACCCGCTACTCTCGAGACATCACCGGGACCGTCCAGCACCGTATAGGTAATGGATGTCCGCACGCTGAACCCCAGCGTCTCATACAGGGCGATGGTCGCCGCGTGCGCCGCATAGACGTGCAGGAAGGCCTGTTCGCCGCGTTCCAGAATCCGCTGCGCCACCACCCGCATCAGGGCGCTGGCGTAGCCGTGGCCGCGATGGTCGGGGTGGGTGCAGACGCCCGAGACCTCGGTGAAACCGGAAGGCCGCATCCGCTCCCCGGCCATGGCGATCAGCTTGCCGTCCTGTTTCACGCCGATGAAGTCGCCGAGCCGATGGGTCCTTTCGAAGAAGGGGCCGGGAACGGTCAGGGTCGCCAGCGCGAGCATGTCGGCGGCGTCGGCCTCGCCCAGGGGCTCGAAGGCGATGTCGCGACCGCCGGCGGTCAGGCCCGAGGTCGTCATTTGCACGCACGCCGCCTGCGCCCGCACCGTCGTCTCCGGCGGCAAGGGCATGTCCCCGGCCTCGACCAGGCCCATTCCGTTCGGCGAAATGTTGAGCGCGCCCAGCGCCGCCGTGCTCTCCGGCGAGGCGTCGGCCGCCGCCGCGAACAGGGCCCAGGCCGGGTCGAACCGCAGCGCCCGCGCGTCGCCGAGGGCCAGCGACGCCTGACGGCTGGTCAGGGCGCTCCATACGGGACGATCGAGGGGGTGGGCGAGGCTCATCCGGCCTTACCTAGCGCAAGCGGCGCCGTTCGCCAGAGGCGGAGCGATGCGGCGTCCGGAACCCGCCGTCAGGCCCGCCAGAAGCCCACGATCTTCTTGACCTCGTCGACCACCGGATCGGCGAGGGCGGCGGCGCGTTCGGCGCCGTCCTTCAGCACCCGGTCGATCTCGGCGGGATCGGCCATCAGCCGGCGCATCTCGGCGGTGACCGGGGCCATGGAGGCGACCGCCAGATCGGCCAGTTTGGGCTTGAAGGCGCCGAAGCCCTGGCCGGCGAACTCGGCCAGCACGGCCTCGCGGCTCATGTCGGCGAGGGCCGCATAGATGGTGACCAGGTTCCTGGCCTCGGCGCGGCCCTCGAGGCCCTCCAGCGTTTCGGGCAGCGGATCCGGATCGGTGCGGGCCTTGCGGATCTTGGCGACGATCGAGTCGGCGTCGTCGGTCAGGTTGATGCGCGACTGGTCCGAGGGATCGGACTTGCTCATCTTGGCCGCGCCGTCGCGCAGGCTCATGACCCGCGGCGCCGGTCCCTGGGTCAGGGGTTCGGGCAGGGGGAAGAAGCCGGGCGCGTTGAAGTCGGTGTTGAACTTCTGGGCGATGTCGCGGGTCAGCTCGAGGTGCTGCTTCTGGTCCTCGCCGGTCGGCACCTCGGTGGCCTTGTACAGCAGGATGTCGGCCGCCTGGAGCACCGGGTACGTGTAGAGACCGACGCTCGAGCGTTCCTTGTGCTTGCCCGACTTCTCCTTGAACTGGGTCATGCGGTCCAGCCAGCCGAGGCGGGCGACGCAGTTCAGGATCCAGGCCAGTTCGGAATGGGCCCGCACTGCCGACTGGGGCCAAATGATCGAGCGCGTCGGGTCGAGGCCGGAGGCCAGATAGGCGGCGGCGATCTCGCGGGTCTGGGCGGTCAGCTTCTCCGGATCCTGCCAGACGGTGATGGCGTGCAGGTCGGCGACGAACAGGAAGCAGGGCGCGCCCGTGTCCTGCAGCTGGGTGAAGCGCTTCAGGGCGCCGAGATAGTTGCCCAGATGCAGGGCGCCGGAAGCCTGGATGCCGGACAGGACACGGCGGGGACCGGCATAGGCGGGAGCGGCGGCGGGGGAGGCGTCGGTCATGTCGAGGCGCAATGCCCGACCGTCGCCCAAGGAGCAAGCCGTTACTTGCCCGTTCGCCGCAGCAGGCCCTTCACCTCGGCCGCCGTGATCGCCCGGGTGGCGAAGGCCAGGGCGATGTAGGCCAGTCCGCCCGCGGCGGTGACGAGCAGCAGGGCGACCTCCTTGGCGCCGACGCCGACGCCGACGGCGCCGAGGATATCCGTCACCGGCGCCTCGATCCGGGACCGGCTCGCGGCCGCCAGGCCGACGATCAGCGCCAGACCGGCGGCGGACAGGCCGATGCGGGCCAGACGGGCCAGGGCCTGGCCGCCCGGCCGGTAGAGCCCGCGTCGCCAGAGGGTCGCGGCCAGCAGGATCACATTGGTCCAGGCGGCCGCTGAAACCGCCGCCGCTATGCCCGCTATGCCCCAGCCGAGGTTGAACAGGCCGATCGCCAGGGCCGCGTTCACCGCCACGGAGACGAGGGCGAAGACCATCGGCGTGCGCGTGTCGCGCCGGGCGAAGAAGGCCGGGGCGAGGATGCGGATCAGCACGAAGGCGGGCACGCCCCAGCCGAACTGGAACAGGGCGCGGGCCGTGTTGACCGCGTCGACCTGCAGGAAGGCGCCGCGGGTGAACAGGGCGTCGATCAGGAAATAGGGCATGGCCATCAGCGCCGCCGCGGCCGGCAGGGTCAGGGCCATGGACAGGGTCAGGGCCTCGTCCATCGAGGCCTGCTGCTGGGCGTGGTTGTCGGAGGCCACGGCGCGCGACAGGCGCGGCAGCAGGGCGATGCCGATGGCGACCCCGACGAGACCCAGCGGCAGCTGGTACAGGCGGTCGGCCGTCGCCAGCCAGGTCCGGCCGCCGGCCACGAAGCTGGACAGGTTGCCCGAGATGAAGACGTTGATCTGGGTCGCCGAATTGCCGATGGCGGCGGGAATGGCGGTGATGATGATGGCCTTCACCGCCGGCGTCAGCCGCGGCAGGGCCAGGCGGATGTCGGCTCCGGCCCGGCGCGCCGCCCACCAGCACAGGCCAGCCTGGGACACCCCCGCGGCGAGCACCGCCCACGAGGCGGCGTAGGCGGCGCCGATCTGGCCGCCCTGGGCCGGAATCACGGCGACCAGCATGATGACGTTGAGCAGGACCGGATAGGCCCCCGAGACGATGAACCGTCCGCGGGCGTTCAGCACGCCGCTGAGCAGGGCCGCCACGGCCATGCAGGGCAGATAGGGCATGGTGATCTGGGTCAGGACGACCGCCAGCTTGAAGCGGGCCGGATCGTCGAGGAAGCCGACGTTGATCACGGCCATGAGCCACGGCATGGCCAGCTGGGCGACGATGGTCAGCGCCAGGGTGGCGAAGGCCACCGCCGCCAGGGCGTCCGTGGCGACCTTGTCCGCGACCGCTTCGCCCTCGGTCTCCAGGGTCCGGGCGTAGGCCGGCACGAAGGCGGCGGCGAAAGCCCCCTCGGCGAAGATGCGGCGGAACAGATTGGGGAAGTTCAGCGCCGTGTTGTAGGCGTCCGCGGCGGGTCCGACCGAGGCCCCCAGCGCGGCCGAGATGACGATGTCGCGGGCGAAGCCGGCGAGGCGGCTGACCAGGGTCAGGCCGCTGAAGATCGCCGACGATCGCATCATGCCCCCGCCCTTGCGCGCGGTCGTGGCCGAGGCGGGGGGCTGGACCATCGGGTCGGTCGTCGCCGTGGCCGACGGCACCGGCGGGGCGGCCTCGATCGGTTCAGCCCGGGAGTCGATCTTTCTGGCCATGTCAGCGCCTTAGCGCGGTTCCGGCGCGCGCGATACCGGCTCCTGCGCGGACCGGCGGCGGCCGACCTCGGAGACGTCGCGCAGGCTGGCGCGGACGGGGGCCGAGACGCCGCGGCCGGCGCGTTCGGTGAAGTCGAGCACGGTTTCCAGATCGGCGCGCAGGGCGTCCAGCTTCGGTCCGGGTTTGGGCTTCCTGCCCGCCGCGTCGGTGACGTAGAAGCTGTCGACCGCCCGTTCGCCGAAGCCGGCGATATGGGCCGAACGGATCGAAAGGCCGTGAATGGCGAAGGCGCGCGCCAGATCGGCCAGCAGGCCGGGGCGGTCGGCGCCCGACACCTCGACCACGGCGGCGTCGGGGCTCTCCTCCAGATCGACCATGGCGGTGGGACGGACGTCAAAGGCGGCGCGGCGCGGATTGGGCGCCGCGGCGGGCGGCGGGGCGACGGACATGCCGCCACGGGCCGCGGCTTCCAGCGCCCGGATCAGCCGCATCAGCCGGCGCGGTTCGGCCTGGCCATAGGGCGCGCCGCCGCCGTCCTGGAGTTCGAATACGTCGAGGGCCGTGCCGTCGGGGGCGGTGGCGACCCGGGCGCCGACGACATCGGCCCCGGCGGCGGCGAGGGCGTCGGCCAGATCGACGAACAGACCGGGCCGGTCGCGGGCCGCGACGGCGACGCGGGCGGCGGCGCGTCCGTCGTCCCCGCTTCCGGCGACAGTCACGGCCTCGGCGGCGGCCCCATCGGCCCGGGCGCGGGCGACCAGGTCGGGATAGTCCTCCAGCGGATCGGTGTGGATCACGTCCTCGCCCCGGAACACGCCCTCGGTACGCTGGTAGAGATCGCGGATGAGGTTGCCCTTCCAGGCGTTCCAGACGCCCGGACCGACGGCGCGGATGTCGGCCACGGTCAGAATCAGCAGGGTGCGCAGCCGCTCGGGATCGCCGACCAGCTTCGTGAAGGCGCGCACCGTCGCCGGGTCCGAGACATCGCGCTTCTGGGCGTAGTCGCTGAGCGCCAGGTGGTTGCGCACCAGCCAGACCACGAACTCGGTCCGGCGCGGGTCGAGGCCCAGCCGGTCGCAGGCGCGGCGCGCGGCGATGGCCCCGTCCTCCAGCTGGCCCCGGTCGCCGCCCTTGCCGACATCGTGCAGCAGCATGGCCAGCATCAGGGCCTCGAAATCATCGATGCGGTGGACGATCTCGGTCGAGGCCGGATGGTCGGCCTTCAGCTTGCCGCGCCAGATGTCGTTGATGATGCCGATGGCCTGCAGGGTGTGCTCGTCGACCGTATAGGCGTGATACATGTTGAACTGGGTCTGGCCGACGATCCGCCCCCATTCCGGCAGGAACCGACCGAGAAGGCCCGTCTCGTTCATGAGGGTCAGGGCGCGGTAGGGTCGCTGGCCGTGGGCGAGAATGTCGAGGAAGGCGCGGGTCGCCTCGGGATCGCGGCGCAGGGACGGGGTGACCAGCGACAGCGAGCGGCTGACGGCCGAGAAGGCGTCCGGGTGCAGGTCCAGGTCGTGCTCGTCGGCCGTGCGGAACAGCATCAGCAGCTTTTCCGGCGCGGCGGCGAAGACCTCGGGACCGGTGACCGACAGACGGCCGGCGTCCTCAATGAAGCCGTCGACGCCCAGCTTGCGTTTGCGGCCCGGGATCAGGCGCGACAGGCTCATGGTCGGCTTCTGCTGACGCGCCTCCAGCTTGGCCGACATGGCGCGGGTCAGGGCGCCGACGTCGCGGGCGACGAGGAAGTAGCGACGCATGAAGCGTTCGACCGCCGGCTCGTCCCCGCGCCCGCGCCAGCCCATGCGACGGGCGACCTCGGGCTGGAGGTCGAAGGTCAGCTTCTCCTCGGCCCGCCCGGCCGTCAGGTGCAGATGCGCCCGGGTGCGCCACAAGAAGTCGAAGGATTCCTCGAAGGTCCGCCGCTCGCGCGCGGTCAGCAGGTCGTCGAGGACGCGGGCGCCGAGCGGGCTTTCCGGGGCCAGCGACCGGGCGATCCAGAACAGGGTGTTGAGATCGCGCAGGCCGCCCTTGCCGTCCTTGACGTTGGGCTCGACGCGATAGCGGACGGCCCCGGACTTGTGGTGGCGCAGGTCGCGCTCCTCCAGCTTGGCGCTGATGAAGGGGCGGGGGTCGGCCTTGACCACCATGGCGCGGAAGCGGGCGATGAAATCGTCGGCCAGCCGGTCGTCCCCGGCCAGGGGTCGCGCCTCCAGCAGGGTGGTGCGGATCACCATGTCGGATTTGGCCAGGGCGAGGCATTCGTCGACTGACCGCGCCGACTGGCCGACCTTCACGCCCAGGTCCCACAGGACGTACAGCATGAATTCGATCACCTGTTCGGTGCGTGGAATGGGTTTCCACGGTCGCAGGAACAGCAGGTCGAGGTCCGAGAAGGGCGCCAGCACGCCCCGGCCGTAGCCGCCCACCGCGATCAGGCTGAGCCGCTCGGCCTCCGTCGGATTGTGGGCAGGATAGAGCGTCTCGGTGGTGAACCGCCACAGGGTGGTCAGCAGCTCGTCGGCAGCGGCGGAATAGAGCCGGGCCACCTCGACGCCTTCGCCTCCGGCTTCCAGTCGACGGGACGCCCTGGCGCGGGCGGCGTCGAAGCTCTCGCGCAGGAGTCCGGCGACCGCCTTGCGCACGTCGGAGGCCGACGCGGCCTCGATCAGCCGGTCGTCGAGCGCGGGGGTCACCGGCGGCCCAGACCCTTCAGCCGGTACAGGGCCTCCAGCGCCTCGCGCGGCGACAGCTCGTCGGGCTCGATGGCCTGGAGCGCATCCTCCACGGCGGACGAACGGGGCGGCGGGGACGGCTCGGCCCGCCCCTGGCTCTGGGCGAACAGTGGCAGGTCGTCGAGGCTGATGGCGGCGCTCTTCTCGCCCTCCAGCCGGTCCAGCACCTCGCGGGCGCGGCGGACCACGGCGGTGGGCACGCCGGCGAGTTTCGCCACCTGGACGCCATAGCTGCGGTCGGCGGCGCCCGGCGCGGCCTCGTGCAGGAAGACGAGGTCGCCGTTCCACTCCCTGGCCACCATCGACAGATTGCAGACGTGGGCCAGCCGCGTCTCGAGGCCGGCCAGCTCGTGATAGTGGGTGGCGAACAGCGTGCGGGCGCGGTTGCGGTCGTGCAGAGCCTCGGCCACAGCCCAGGCGATGGCGAGGCCGTCATAGGTGGCCGTGCCGCGGCCGATCTCGTCCAACACCACGAAGCTGCGGTCGGTGGCCTGGGTCAGGATGGCGGCGGTCTCGACCATCTCGGTCATGAAGGTGGAGCGGCCGCGGGCGAGGTCGTCGCCGGCGCCGACGCGGCTGAACAGCCGGTCGACGACGCCCAGGCGCATGGCCCGGGCGGGTACGAAGGCGCCGGCCTGGGCCAGCACCACCAGAAGCGCGTTCTGGCGCAGGAAGGTCGACTTGCCGGCCATGTTCGGGCCGGTGACGATGGACAGCCGGGCGCAGGCGGCCCCGGATCCGTCGAGCTTGCAGTTGTTGGGCGTATAGGGATCGCCCTGCGCCTTCACCGCCGCCTCGACCACCGGATGGCGGCCGGCCGCCACCTCGAAACAGGTCGTGTCGTCGACGGCGGGGCGGACGGCCCCGACCTCCTCGGCCCATTCGGCGAGGGCGGCGTGGGCGTCCAGCTCGGCCACGGCTTCGGCCACGGCCTGCAGCGACCGGGCCAACGACTGCACGGTTGTGCGCCAGACCTCGAAGGTTTCGCCTTCGATAGCCAGCGCACGGTAGCCGGCCTGGCTGATCTTCGCATCCAGCTCGGACAGTTCGACGGTGGTGAAGCGGACCTGGTTGGCGAGGGTCTGGCGGTGGATGAAGGGACTTTCGCCCGACGGCCGCAACAGGGGTTCGGCGGCCTTGGCGCTGGTCTCGAGGAAATAGCCGAGCACGGCGTTGTGGCGGATCTTGAACGGCACGCCCGCCTCGGCCACGGCGCGGGCCTCGAGGTCGGCGACGACGCGGCGGCTGTCGTCGCGCAGGCGGCGGGCCTCCTCCAGTTCGGGACGGTAGCCGGCGGAGACGAAGCCGCCATCGCGGGCCAGATGCGGCGGCTCGGCGACCAGACCCTCGGCCAGATCGACCAGCAGGCGGCCGAGTTCGGGCGAGAGGATCAGTCGGTCCAGCGCCGCGGCGATGCGGGCCGGCGGGCCGGTCAATGGATCGCGGGCGGGCGGGAACAGGCCCGCTATGCCCTCGGCGATCGACAGACCGGTGCGGATGGCGGCGAGATCGCGCGGTCCTCCCCGGCCGAGCACGAGGCGGGAGGTCGCCCGGGCGACATCCGACGAGGCGCGCAGGCCGTCGCGCAGGTCGCGGCGCAGGTCGCGCCGCTCCACCAGCCATTCGACAGCGTCGAGTCCATGATTGATGGCCGTGGTGTCGCGCAACGGCCGGGCGATCCGCTCGGCCAGGGCCCGCGCCCCGCCCGAGGTGACGGTGCGGTCGATGCAGGCCAGCAGCGATCCCTCGCGTTCGCCGCGCTGGGTGCGGTCGATCTCGAGGCTGAGCCGGGTCGCCGGGTCGATGGCGAGGAAGCCGCTGTCGCCCGAGCGGCGCGGCGGCGACAGGGCGGGGATTTTCCCGGCCTGGGTCGTCTCCAGATAGGCGGCGATCAGGCCGAGGGCCGAGACCTCGGCCTCCTCGAAGGCGCCGAAGCCATCCAGCGAGGCGACGCCATACAGCCGCTCGACCCGCACCCGGGCCCCGACCGGTTCGGCCAGGGCCTGGGGCAAGGCCTGGACCACGCCGCCCGAGCCGTCGAGCGCGGCCCTGGTCGCCTCGTCCGAGAACAGGCGGTCCGGGACGAGCACCTCCGACGGCCGGAACGAGGCCAGGGTGGCGCCGAGGTCTTCCAGCGAACAGGCGACGGCGTCGACAGAGCCGGCGGACAGTTCGACCACGGCGACGGCGGCGCGGCCCTTGCGCACCGAGACGGCGGCCAGACGGTTGGCGCCGCGCGCGTCCAGCAGACTGTCCTCGGTCAGGGTGCCGGGGGTGACGACGCGGACGATGTCGCGGTGGACCACGGCCTTGGAGCCGCGCTTGCGGGCCTCGGCCGGGGCCTCCAGCTGTTCGCAGATGGCGGCCTTGAACCCCTGCCGGATAAGCCGCGCCAGATAACCGTCCAGGGCGTGGACCGGCACCCCGGCCATGGGAATGTCCTCGCCCTGGTGTTTGCCGCGTTTGGTCAGGGTGATGCCGAGGGCGGCCGAGGCGATCTCGGCGTCCCTGAAGAACAGCTCGTAGAAGTCGCCCATGCGGAAGAAGACGATGGCGTCGGGCTGGCTGGCCTTGGCCGCGAGGAACTGGGCCATGACCGGCGTCGTCCCCTCGCTGGACGGGACGGCGTCGGCTTTCGGAGGATGGACCAGGGGGGCGTTCATGAGGACGCGACAGGGTGAAGGATTGCGGCCCGCGCCTCAAGCGGTTGCTCAGCCGCGGCGAGTGTGCCTCTGTGGGCCACGGGGGAACGCCATGGCGACCGGGAAGACGTATACGACGCGACCGATCGCGACGCTGGGCGCGGCCGCGGCGCTCTGGCTGCTGATCAACGCCCTCGCCGACGGCTTCAGCGTCGTTCTGACCCTGATCGACCTTTCAATCCTGTCGCGGCTGCCGTCGGACGTTCGGGTGGGCTTTTTCGATCCGATACCCGACGCGAGCGGCGTGTTGGACGTCACCGGCCTGGGACGTCTGCCCGTCATCATCGTGTATCTCGCGACGGCCTTCATCACGCTGAAGTGGATATATCGCGCCAGCCGCAACGCCCATGCCCTCGGCCGCGGCCTGGACAGCGATCCGCCGTGGGTCGTCGGCTGGTTCTTCGTGCCGATCGCGATGCTGTGGAAGCCGTTCGAGGGCATGAGCGAGACGTGGCGGGTCAGCCAGGACCCCGAGGCCTGGAAGCGAGTCGCCTTGCCGGGCGTCATGCGGGTCTGGTGGGGATTCTGGCTTGTCTCGATGGTCGCCGGCAACATCTCGTTCCAGATCACACGCCGGGTCGAGACCATCGGCGGCGTCACCACCGCCACCGCGTTCGAGGCCTTGTCCGCCCTTGCGGGCATCGTCGCCGGCCTGGCCCTGCGCCACATCGTCCTGACTGTCAGCACCCGGCAGACCGACAAAATCCACACAAGCGTCTTCTGATCTTGCGCAAGCGGCGCCGCGCTGCGACAAGCGGCGCAGGCGGTTAAGGGAACGCGGTGTGACGCCGCGGCTGTGCCCGCAACTGTAGGCGGCGAGGTCGTCGTCCGATCCGGATGAAAGCATCCGGCGCCACTGGACCCTCCTTCGGGAGAGCCGGGAAGGCGTGGACTTCGACCGTTGACCCGCAAGCCAGGAGACCTGGCCGCCGACGTCGCTCGTCCGCTGTCCGGGACCAGGCAGAGGCGCGGTGAATCCGTCGAGGCGACCCGACACTTGCGCCGTTCTTCCGAACGGGTCGGTCGCCATTCCACGTCGCCGCGATGCGCTCGCGCGGGGACGACGGAGATATCGCATGACGCGATCCCTGCTTCTCGCCACGGCCGCCGCCGTGCTGCTTCCCCTGTCCGCCCGGGCCCAGACGATCGACGATCCCGACGCCGCCCTGGCCGAGGTGGTGGTCACCGCCACCCGCCTGCCGGCCATCGTCGCCGATACGCCGGGCGCGCGGGTGATCGACCGCCGGGCCATCGAGCAGCGCGGCGCGGTGTTCGCCGCCGACATCCTGCAGGACGTCCCCGGCCTTTCGGTGGTGCGATCGGGCGCCTTCGGCGGCGTCGCCCAGGTGCGGATGCGCGGGGCCTCGCCCGGCAAGACCCTGGTTCTGGTCGACGGCGTGCCGGTCAACGATCCGGCCGAGGTCAACGGGGCCTTCGACTTCTCGGGTCTGGAGCTTTCGGACATCGAACGGATCGAGGTCCTGTCGGGGCCGCAGTCGTCGCTGTGGGGCTCCGACGCCATCGGCGGGGTGATCGCCTTCACCACGCGCGACCTCGACGGTTTCGGAGTCGATCTGGAGGCTGGGTCGTACGAGACCGTGCGCGGCCGGCTGGCGGCGGGCGTCTCGACCGAACGGTACGGCTTCGGGGCCTGGGTTTCGCATTTCGACACCGACGGGATTTCCGCCGCGGACGAGGCGGACGGCAATCCCGAGGCCGACGGCTTCACCTCGACCACGGTCGGCGTGCGGGCCCGCTACGCCGTGACGCCCCGGGCGGCCCTGGACGGCGCGATCCGCTGGACCGACAGCGACGCGGGTCTGGACGGCTATCCGGCCCCGGCGTTCGCCCTGTCCGACACCCTCGACAGCCAGGCCAGCGGACAGTGGTCCGGGTTCGGCCGGCTGCGGCTGGACGCGATGGGGCTGGCGCATCAGTTCAGCATCTCGGCGTCCGACATTTCGCGCGAGACGGTCTCGGCCTTCCCCTCGGCCTTCGAGGCGAACCGGCAGGCCTTCCGCTGGCAGGCCGACGGCTCGGCGGCGGGCGTGGACTTCGCCATCGGGGCCGAACGCGAGGACACGGAGGGCAGCCTGTCCACCGGACTGACCGAGGAACTGGGCGCCAGCTCGGTCTTCGCCACGGCGCGGATCGATCCGACGGACCGGCTCAGCCTTACCGGCGCCCTGCGCCTTGACGACACGGATGATTTCGGTTCGAAGACGACGGGTCGGATCTCGGGGGCGTTCGACGCCGGGGCGGGCTTCATCCTGTCGGCGGCATACGGGACCGGGTTCAAGGCCCCGTCAATCAGCCAGGCGGTGTGCGATTTCTGCTTCTCGGCCCAGCCCTTCCCGGTTCTGCGTCCCGAGACGGCGGAAGGGTATGAGGGCGCGATCGGCTGGGTCTCGGCCGATGGCCGGATCGAGGGCCGGGCGACGGTCTATCGCCTTAATGTCGAGGACCAGATCACCTATGTGTTCGATCCCGCGACCTTCGACAGCTTCTATGTGAACGTCGCCGAGACGGCGACGGACGGGGTCGAGCTGGAGGGTCGGGCGCGGCTGGGCGGCGGCTTCGACCTCAGCCTGGCCTACGCCTGGACCGACGCCCGGGACCGGATCAGCGGCGCGCGGCTGCTGCGGGTTCCGGAGCAGGCGGGTTCGGCGACCCTGGGCTGGACCGGCGACCGGCTCTCCGGAGCCCTGACCGTGCGGGCCGAGGGCGACCAGGACGACGCCGGCGGCGTGCGCGAAGGTTTCGTAACGGCGAGTCTGAACGGATCGTACGCCTTGACCGGGGCCGTGACCCTGACCGGTCGGATCGAGAACCTGGGCGACGAACGCTACCAGCAGGTGTTCGGCTACGGCGAGCCGGGGCGGTCGGCCTATGTGGGGATCAGGCTGCGCTACTGACCCGGAGGGGACCGGCGGCGGTCGCCGTCGCCGGTTCCAGCTGCAGGGCGGCCCAGTCCAGCGCCGGGGTCGGGGCGTGGGCGGCGGCGACGACGGCGCGCAGCTCGGCGGCCGAGGCGATGCTGGCGACCACGGCCGAGACCTCGGGCAGGCCCATGGCGTAGGCCAAGGTGGCCTGCATCGGATCGACGCGGGCCTCGGCGAGGCGCCGGCGGATGCGCGACAGGGTCGGGGCGTGGCGATGCATCTCCGGCGGCAGGGCCTCGGCGCCGACGAACAGCAGGCCGTCGGCGAAGACCGAGGAGGCATGGACGGCCACATCCACGGCCGCCAGTTCGGACAGGACGCCGGAATGCTGGGCGCGCTGGTCCAGCAGGTTGCATTTCAGCTGGACGACGTCGGGCTGGAAGCGGCGGGCGAGAAGGGCCGGGCCATCCTCGATCGTGGCGCAGAAGCCGATGCGGCGGTACAGGCCCCGGTCCTTCAGGGCGAGCAGGCGGTCCCACAGGGCCCGGCCCTCGGCCCCGGCGAGGTCGGAGGCGCTGGTGATCAGCAGCAGGTCGCCGCGCGGCAGGCCCAGACGCTCCAGCGACCGGCGGGCCCGGGCTTCGACCCGGTCGACGCCGTCGCCGACGGGCACGGTGCGGACCGACACCTGGAAGGGCGAGGGGAAGGGCCAGGCCTGGCCGAGCCAGCGTTCGCCGTCTCCGTCCGGCCGGGTGGCGACCCGGGCGATGCCGGAATCGGCGGCGGTCTGGAGCAGCAGACGCAGGGATTCCTCGCGCGCGCCGGCCGGCGCGGGGATGGCGCGGTCGGGCTGGTGCACGACGGCCAGAGCCAGTTTGTCGACCGGGGACGGGGCGCGGCTGGGGATCACCGAAGGAGTGTGACGGCGAATGTTTAAGGCCCCCCTTCCGAGACCTTGCCCGAAGCTTAACCGGCGAACGGCGATCAGCCGGGCCGGACCAGCATCAGGAACCGCGGCGACGGCGCCACCGTGACCTTTCGTCCCCAGCCGAAAGCCAGCCGGTCCTGCTCGATGCCGTCGGCGAAGATGACGCCTCCGTCGTTCATCCGCGAGGTCACGACCAGCGGCGCGGCCGTATCCGCCCTCCCCCACTGGATGTCGGCGCCGGTGGCCACGCTGGGCCAGGGTTCGCGCACGAAGAAGGCGAGGTCGGGCCCGGTCGGCGATGGCGCCACGCCCTCGCCGGTGGCGGTCATGATCGACCGCGCCCAGCCGGTCGCGCCGGTGCCGGTCGAGACGATCAGGCCGGACGAGGACTGAAGCTCCGTCATGCCGTCATAGGCGATCAGATAGCGGGCCGACTGGTGGCTGTGGTGGCCGACGAAGATCTCGTTCAGCGCCTCGAGCGTCTGGCCGTCGTCCAGGGTCGCCCGGGCCATGGTGCGGCGCTCGATCTCCGCCGCGCCGGCGGCGACGGCCGGCAGAAGCCCCGGCAGGTCGGCGGCGGCCAGCGGGACGAGCACTCCCTCATTGACGTCGGCGTCGGGATTGACGCCGAGCACGGGCTGCCCGGAGACGTATTTGGCCAGGTTGGCGACCAGCCCGTCCTGGCCCAGGGCGATGACGATGTCTTCCGGCGCGAACAGGAAGCGGTCGAGATCGCCGCGGCCCACGCGGGCGACGCGCCAGTGGTCGGGGATGGCCAGACGGACCTGGCGCACGGTTTCGCCGAAGGCCTCGTGCCCGGCCTGGACCCGGTCGATGTCCTGCCCGCGGGAGCGCAGGAAGAACCGGACCTGCTCGCGGGTCGAATGGGCGGCGAGCAACCGTTCCCAGTCGGTTTCGCGCGTGACCAGGACCGCGCGCGGAGCCAGCCTGCCCATCGGATCAGATCTTCGGCGGACGCGCGGCCGGGGCCCTGGGCGCGGGCGGTTCGGCTCCGCCGGTCCGGGCGGACCGCAGGGCGTCGCCGATGAAGGCGCTGAGCACCTCGGGCGAGATGTTCAGATGTTCGATGGTGTGCAGCTTGCCGGCGAATTCCTGGGCGGCGAGGCCCAGGATCACCGCCGGAGACTGGTCGCTGTAGATGGCCACGCGGGTGCGTTCCATGTCGGCCCGGGCCTGCTGGATGGTGCGGATGCGCTGGGCCTCGCCGTCGGCGACGATCTGTTTCGAGGCGGCCTCGGCCTGGGCCCGGCCGCGGGCGTTGTCGTCCTCGCGCTCGATCAGTTCGCGCTGGCGGCGGGCCAGCTCGATCTCGTTCGACAGCTCGTTCTCGGCGATGGCCCGTTCCTTTTCGACCGCGAGGGCGCGGCGCTCGAAGGTGGCCTGGTCGGCCTGCTGCTGCAGCCGCTCGAAGGTCGGGGTCTTGAGCGCCCGCTCCAGCTCGCTGGACGGCGAGACGTCCGCCACCCGGACCGCGACGATGGTCAGACCCAGACCCGACAGGCCGTCCGAGCCGGACAGGCCGCGCTCGATGCGCTCGTGCAGCGGCTTGACCCCGGCGCTGAGGATTTCGCCGATGTCCAGTTCGGCCAGGTACTGGGCGGCGAACTGCTGGGCCACGCCGGTCAGCAGGCTGTCGATCTGGTCCAGCGGCCGGCCCAGATGCACGCCCTGACGCAGGTCGATGCTGAAGTCGATGCGGTCGGCCATGGCCTCGGGGTTCGAGACCCGCCAGACCACCACGCCCTGGACCGTGACCTCCTGGAAGTCGCGCGAGCGGCTCTTGAACAGGAAGGGCAGGTCGCGGTCGTCCATCGGCATCTGGGCGATGGAGGCGCCGTCGGGCATGAACCAGAAGGCCAGGCCGCGGCCGGATTTCCGGCGTTCGCCCCGCTGGTACAGCTGGATGTGGGCGCTCGCATCGCTGCGCAGCAGCCGGAACGGTCCAAAGGTCTTGATCTCGGCCATGCGTGCGCTTCCCCCTGCGGCGTCGCCCTGTCTAGCCGAGGTTGCGCAGCGCCTCCAGCACCCCCTTGCCGTAGCGGTCCAGCTTGGTCTGGCCGACGCCGGAGATGTGGCCGAGCGTCTCCAGATTTCCGGGCTCGGCGAGGGCGATTTCCAGCAGGGTCTTGTCCTGGAAGATGACGTAGGGGGGGACGCGCTGTTCGGACGCCCGGTCGCGGCGCCAAGCGCGCAGGGTCTCGAAGCGGGCGCGGACGTCGGCGTCCAAGGTCTCCAGCGCGGCGTTACGCCCGGTGCGGACGCGCTCCTTCGAGCCGACCACGCGGGCGGGGGTCAGGCGGACCTCGACGGCGCGTTCGCCGCGATAGACGGCGCGGACGGCCTCCGGGTCGCCGATGCGGACCAGCGGCTTGCCCTCGTTGGGATCCTCGACCAGCAGACCCTCGAACATCAGATGGTCGACCACGTCGCGCCATGTGTGCAGGGCGACGTCGGCGCCGATGCCCCAGGTCGACAGGGCGGTCTCCCACGGCTGGACCTCCTTCGTCTTGCCGAGCAGGTGGTCGATGACGCGGGTCTTGCCGAAGCGTTCGCCCAGCCGCTGGACGGCGGCCAGCGCCTTCTGCGCCTGAACCGTGGCGTCGAACACGGCGGGCGGGTCGAGACAGACGTCGCAGACGCCGCAGGGCCGGGCGTCCGCCTCGCCGAAATAGCGGCGCACCGTCTGCGGGCGGCAGGTCGCGCCGTCCAGCATGGCGAACAGCTGGCGCGCCTTCCTGACCTGCACCGCCTTGACCTCCTCGGCCATGGGGCGGCCGTCGAGGCGCTTCAGGGTCCAGGCGATGTCGGACGGGCCGTACAGGGTGATGCCCTCGGCGGGCTCGCC
Organism: Brevundimonas sp.; assembly: GCF_030704825.1. Classification (GTDB taxonomy): domain Bacteria; phylum Pseudomonadota; class Alphaproteobacteria; order Caulobacterales; family Caulobacteraceae; genus Brevundimonas. The sequence goes on from NZ_JAUYNX010000015.1 coordinate 170,656, forward strand.
GTCGCGGCCGGCGCGGCCGATCTCCTGCCAGTAGGCCTCCAGCGAACCGGGCGGATCGGCGTGGATGACGAAGCGGACGTCGGCCTTGTCGACGCCCATGCCGAAGGCGATGGTGGCGACCATGACCGCGCCGTCCTCGGCCAGGAAGCGCTCCAGCCGGCGGTCACGGTCGCGGGCGTCCATGCCGGCGTGATAGGCGATGGCGTTGGTCCCGGCGGACTTGAGGGCGTCGGCGACGCGCTCGCAGCCGTCGCGCGAGCCGCAGTAGACCACGCCCGACTTGCCGCGCCGCTGGCGCACCAGATCGATGACGGCGGCGTCGGTCCGGGCCCGCGAGGCGTTCTCCTTGCGCACGGCCGAGAGCTGCAGGTTCGGACGGGCGAAGCTGTCGACGATGACCTTCGCCCCCTCGAGCCGCAGGGAGCGGACGATGTCCTCGCGGGTGCGGGCGTCGGCGGTGGCGGTGACGGCGATGCGGGGGACGCCGGGGAAGAGTTCGGCGAGCCGGCCGAGGGTGCGATAGTCGGGGCGGAAGTCATGTCCCCATTGTGAGACGCAGTGGGCCTCGTCAATGGCGATCAGGCTCAGCGGCAGGTCGCGCAGCCGGTCGGTCAGATGCGGCTGGGCCAGTCCCTCGGGCGAGACATAGAGCAGGTCGAGCTCGCCGGCCTTCGCCTGACGCCAGATAGCCGAGCGGTCGTCCATGGAAACGCCGGAATCGAGCCGCGCGGCGGCGACGCCCTGCTGTTTCAGCGCCTCGACCTGGTCGGTCATCAGGGCGATCAGGGGCGAGACGACGAGGCCGAGGCCGGGCCGCAGCATGGCCGGGATCTGGTAGCAGACCGACTTGCCGCCGCCGGTCGGCAGCACGGCCAGCACGTCGCGGCCGGCGAGAATCTCGGCGACCACGTCCGCCTGCAGCCCGCGGAAGTCGCCATGGCCCCAGACCCGCTCCAGCGTCGCGCGGGCGTCGGCGAGGGACGGCGCAGGCGGCGGGGTCAGGATCGAGTCGGCGAGCATGGCGGCCTTGTGCCTCATTTGTTCCGGAGTGAGAAGGCATGGGTCTTCGCTCTCCGGCGGGGATGCCGGAAAGGTCGGGGAGGGTGCAGGGCGGCCGGGCCTCGCCCGGTGCTTGAATGTTTTTACCGTTTCGACGAGACAGACAGCCCCGCGCGGTCGTTTTCCACGCGCTCTCCGGCTGGCGGCCCTGACATTCGGGCCTTGCCGGATCATCCGCCGGAACCGTTGCCGATCCCGACGCGGGGCGGACATGGCGTCATCCGACGCCAGCGGTCCGCATCCAGCGGCGCGCGGCGAGCAGGCGACGCCATCCATCGACGTCCTCAAGGACCCCCGGGGTCTCCATCCCCCGGGCTTCATCGCTCGACCACAGCCCGCCGTCATCGAGAACGTGGATCCGACGCCCTCCCCTTCGACGGGATGGGCCGGAGTCTCGCACGGGGCCTACATGCGGCGCGCAAATGACGCTGCATTTCCGGAAAGGCGTGGAAAAACAACAGGCGGGTCGAGAAAATTGCTGTGTCTGGAAATTTTTAGCGCGCACGCCCAAACCCGCGCGCAGGCCGCCGGACGGTCAGCGCGGCTCCGTCAACCGGATCTCGAACAAGGTCGGCCAGTTCTTGCCGGTGACGAACAGACGCCGGCCCTCCGCGTCCCAGGCGATGCCGTTCAGCACCGCGTCGGTCGGGTCCAGCCCGCTCCGGTCCGGCATCAATCCGGCCAGGTCGATGACGCCCGTCACCACGCCGGTGGCCGGGTCGATGCGGACGATGATGTCGGATTGCCAGATATTGGCGAAGACCTCGCCGTCGATCCACTCCAGTTCGTTGATCCGGCGCAAGGGCCGGCCGTCGAGGGTGACGGCGACGCGACCGGTCTCGGCCAGGGTCTCCGGGTCGAAGAAGCGCAGCGCCGCCGTGCCGTCCGACAGGATCAGCCGGTCGCCGTCGTCGGTCAGGCCCCAGCCCTCGCCCGCATAGGCGAACTCGCCGCGCGGCTCCAGATCGTCGGCGTCCCAGACGAAGGCCTTGCCGCTGGTCCAGGTCAGGGTCACGACCCGATCGCCGATGTCGGTCAGGCCCTCGCCGAAATGGGCCGGGTCCAGGTCGCGCCGCTGCAGCACCGCCCCGTCCTCGAGCCGCACCCGACGCACGGTCGAGGGACGGCGGCCGGTGCTTTCGAGCAGGACGCCATCGCGGAACGCCAACCCCTGGGTGAAGGCGCCGGGGTCATGTGGAAAGCTCCGCACCACCTCGAAGCCGTAGACCGGGACGGGGGCCGGGGCCGGGGCCGATGCGGGAACGGGCGGGGGCGTCGTCTGCGCCGCCGCCGGCAGGGGCGTCAGCAGCGCGATGAGAAGAAGGGCGGCCCCCCGCATGGTCAGACCCCGGGTTCGGCCGTCTCGGCCTTGTTCAGCGCCGCCTGGCGGGCCGCGAGGGCCGCGGCCTTCTTCGCCGACGCGGCGCGGCCCATCATGTTCAGCCCCTCCACCAGGGCCGAGAAGGCCATGGCGGCGTAGATATAGCCCTTGGGCACATGGACGCCGAAGCCGTCGGCGATCAGCACCATCCCGATCATCAGCAGGAAGCCGAGGGCCAGCATGACGATGGTCGGGTTCTTGTCGATGAAGTCCGCCAGCGGGTCGGAGGCGACCAGCATGGCGATGACGGCGATGACCACGGCGACCATCATGATCGGCACATGGTCGGTCATGCCGACAGCGGTCAGGATGGAGTCGATCGAGAACACCAGGTCCAGCAGGATGATCTGGCCGATGGCGGCCCCGACGTTGTTGATGACGGCCGTGGTCTTGTTCTTCTCCAGCAGGTCGTCGCCGATGCTGGTGTCGACGGCGTGGTGGACCTCGGTCGTCGCCTTCCAGACCAGGAACAGGCCGCCGGCGATCAGGATCAGGTCGCGCCAGCTGAAGGCCGTGTCCCAGCCCGCGCCGGCGAGACCGAGATCGAACACCGGTCGGGTCAGGCCGACGATCCAGCCGATGGTGGCCAGCAGGCCCAGCCGCATGACCAGGGCCAGGCCGATGCCGATGCGGCGGGTGCGCTGGCGATGCTCGGGCGGCAGCTTGTTCGACAGGATCGAGATGAAGATCAGATTGTCGATGCCCAGCACCACCTCCATGACCACCAGGGTGATCAGGGCCGCCCAGGCGGCGGGATCGGTCAGCAGGCCGGCAATGCCTTCGAACATCGGGGGATCGTCTCCAGAAACCAGTCGTTCGTCCTAGCCGCCGGGTCGCTGTCCAGCAAGGCGGGCCCTATGGACGAAGCGTCGCGGCGCTTCGTATAGAACGCCGACCGCCGAGGAACGATCATGCTCGAGATTTTCACCGCCGAGGCCCTGACCAGCCTCCTCGCCCTGACCTTCCTCGAGATCGTGCTGGGGATCGACAACATCGTCTTCCTGGCCGTGTCGGTGGCCCGCCTGCCGGCGGACAAGCAGAGCCGGGCGCGGCAGATCGGCCTGTGGATGGCCATGGTCATGCGCATCGTCATGCTGTTCGGCCTGGCGCTGCTGACCCATATGGAGGCCTCGCTGTTCAGCGCCTTCGGCCATGACTTCACCATCGAGAGTCTGGTGCTGATCGCGGGCGGCCTGTTCCTGCTCGCCAAGGGCACGATGGAGGTCCACCACTCGGTCGAGGGCGACCACGACCAGAACACGGTGGTGGGCAAGGCCACGGCGATGGGCGCGGTGCTGGCCCAGATCGCCGTGATCAATGTGGTCTTCTCGCTGGACAGCGTGATCACGGCCGTCGGCATGACCGATCTGGTCTGGGTGATGATCACGGCGGTGGTGCTGTCGACCCTGGTCATGCTGTTCGCCGCCAAGCCGGTCGCCGACTTCATCGACAAGGCGCCGACGACCAAGATCCTGGCCCTGTCGTTCATCCTGCTGGTGGGCGTGGCGCTGGTGGCCGACGGCTTCGGCTTCCACATCCCGCGCGGCTATCTGTATTTCGCCATCGCCTTCTCGCTGGGCGTCGAGCTGCTGAACCAGGCCTATCACCGCAACCGGGCGAAGAAGACGGCCGCGCACTAGGAACCGGTCAGGGCGCGGCCGGAACCAGGTCCGCGACGACCGGGAAATGGTCCGAGATCACCCGGCCGCCGAAGGAGTCCGTCGGCACGGCGAACCGCTGCACGGACAGGCCCGAGCTGACGAAGACGTGGTCGATGGCGACGCCCTGGTTGTCGCTGGCGATGTCGAAGGCGTTGAAGGTGCCGGCGGGTCCGAAGGTCACGGGGCTGATCGCGCGGGCGTCGCGCAGGCCCGAGGCGACGATGCGGCGGTACGGCGCGGTGTCGGGCCCGGTGTTGAAGTCGCCCATCAGCACCACCTCGGCCGACGCGCCGTCGACCCGGGCCGGCGTCATGCCCGCGACCAGAACCGCGCACTGCTCGCGCGCGACGACGCCGACATGGTCGAAATGGGTGTTGCGCACGTCCAGCAGCCGGCCGTCGCGCCGGTCGCGCAACACCACCCGGGTGACGGTGCGGGGATAAGCCGCGTCCCAGCCCTTCGACGGCCGGTCGGGCGTGGGCGAACACCAGAAGGTTTCCGCGCTGAGGCGCTCGTACCGGTCGCGCCGCCAGAACAGCGCAGCGCTCTCGCCCACGAGGCCGTCGTCGCGGCCGACGCCGTAGTGGTCGTACGCCGGCAACTGGCCGGCCAGCCAGTCGACCATGTGGGGCTGCGCCTCCTGCACGCCGAGCAGGTCCGGATCGAGGAAGGCGATCTGGGCCGCCATGTGGGGGCGGCGCTCGACCCAGGCCGGATTGTCGGCCGGGACGTCGACCCGGATGTTGTAGCTCATCACCCGGAACCCGGCCGGATCCCCGGCGGCCGCGGCGGGCGCGGCCGTCACGAGGACGAGGGCGGCGAGGGCGGCGGCGATCCGGGCGAGAGTCATCGGGGGCATCCGGGCGAACTGGGGCGGCCCCATTCTCTCCCGCCCGGCCGCCGGCCGCCACGTCAAATCCGGTTTCGCCCCGGCGCCCTGCGGCCGACCGCCTCGGTTGCGGTCGGGGGGTTACGGTGCTATCAGGCGCCCGGCTGAGCCGGAGGGTGCGTTGCAAGACGCGCCCCCCAAGTGCTTTCTCAAAGCATTTCAGACCTTTGACTGGCGCGGATACGCCGCCGGTCGCCAACCCGAACGCCAACCGCGCGGACATGACAAGTGGCTGACGACTACAGGACGACGGAAGTCGGCGAGCGCTACGCACAGGCGCTGTTCGACCTCGCTGACGAGACGGGCGTTCTGGACGCCGTCCGCGCCGACCTGGCCTCGCTGCGCGCGGCCTGGAACGAGAGCGCCGACCTGCGCCGTCTGGCCCAGTCGCCGGTCATGGCGTCCGAGGACCAGCAGAAGGGCCTCACAGCCATCGCCGACAAGGCGAAGTTCAACGGCGTCACCCGCAACTTCCTCGGCCTGCTGGCCCAGAACGGCCGCGCGCGCGACCTGACCGCGGTGATCGCCGGCTTCGACCTTCTGTATGCGAAGAAGACGGGCGTGGTCGCCGCCGAGATCGTCTCGGCCCAGGCCCTGACCGCCGCCCAGATGAAATCCATCCAGACCGCGCTCCGCACCTCGCTGGGCAAGGATCCGGAGATGACCGCCCGCGTCGATCCGTCGATCCTGGGCGGCCTCAAGGTCAAGGTCGGCTCGAAGCTGTTCGACGCCTCGCTGAAGACCAAACTCGACCAGATGAAGTTTGCGCTTAAACGCGCCTGACCCCCCACGTTCGCGGCTCCGACGGGGTCGCGCCGACAAGACGATAACAGAGAGCCTGTCATGGACATCCGCGCCGCCGAAATCTCGGCCATCCTCAAGTCGCAGATCGCCTCCTTCGGCGTCGAAGCCGACGTGTCCGACGTCGGCCAGGTGCTGTCGGTCGGCGACGGCATCGCCCGCATCCACGGTCTGGACAATGTCCAGGCCGGCGAGATGATCGAATTCCCCAAGGCCGGCGTGAAGGGCATGGCCCTGAACCTCGAGCGCGACAACGTCGGCGCCGTGATCTTCGGCCAGGACAACCAGATCGCCGAGGGCGACGAGGTCCGCCGTCTGGGCGAGATCGTGGACGTGCCGGTCGGCAAGGGCCTGCTGGGCCGCGTCGTCAACCCGCTGGGCGAGCCGATCGACGGCAAGGGCCCGATCCAGCTCACCGAGCGCCGCCGCGTCGACGTCAAGGCGCCGGGCATCATCCCGCGCAAGTCGGTGCACGAGCCGATGCAGACCGGCCTGAAGGCCATCGACACCCTGATCCCGATCGGCCGCGGCCAGCGCGAACTGATCATCGGCGACCGTCAGGTCGGCAAGACCGCCGTCGCCATCGACACCATCCTGAACCAGAAGAGCACCAACGCCGCCGCCGCCTCGGAAGGCGAGAAGCTGTACTGCATCTACGTCGCCATCGGCCAGAAGCGCTCGACCGTGGCCCAGATCGTCAAGACGCTCGAGGAGCGCGGCGCCCTGGACTACACCATCGTCGTCGCCGCCACGGCGTCGGAGCCGGCCCCGCTGCAGTTCCTGGCCCCGTTCTCGGGCACGGCCATGGGCGAGTTCTTCCGCGACAACGGCATGCACGCCCTGATCGTCTATGACGACCTGTCCAAGCAGGCTGTCGCGTATCGCCAGATGTCCCTGCTGCTGCGCCGTCCGCCGGGCCGCGAAGCCTATCCGGGCGACGTCTTCTATCTGCACAGCCGCCTGCTGGAGCGTTCGGCCAAGCTGAACGGCGACTATGGCTCGGGCTCGATGACCGCCCTGCCGCTGATCGAGACCCAGGCCAACGACGTCTCGGCCTACATCCCGACCAACGTCATCTCCATCACCGACGGCCAGATCTTCCTCGAGTCCGACCTGTTCTACCAGGGCATCCGCCCGGCCGTGAACGTCGGCATCTCGGTGTCGCGCGTGGGCTCCTCGGCCCAGACCAAGGCGATGAAGAAGGTCGCCGGCTCGATCAAGGGCGAGCTGGCCCAGTATCGGGAAATGGCCGCCTTCGCGAAATTCGGCTCCGACCTCGACGCCTCGACCCAGAAGCTGCTGGCCCGCGGCGCGCGCCTGACCGAGCTGCTGAAGCAGCCCCAGTACAGCCCGCTGACCATGGAGGAGCAGGTCGTCTCGGTCTACGCCGGCACGCGCGGCTATCTGGACGGCATCGCGGTGGGCGACATCGGCCGTTTCGAGAGCGAGCTGCTGGCCCGCATCAAGTCGTCGAACGCCGGCCTGCTGGACGGCATCCGCGCCAAGAAGGACCTGACGCCGGAGCTCGAGACCGAGCTGAAGTCGGTGCTGGACGCCTTCCTCAAGACCTTCGCCTGAGCCCCGACCGGATAGCGAGAGAGTAGCCCCGGATGGCCAGCCTCAAGGAAATGCGCAATCGGATCGGAAGCGTGAAGTCCACGCAGAAGATCACGAAGGCCCTGAACATGGTCGCCGCGGCCAAGCTGAAGCGCGCCCAGGACCAGGCCGAGAGCGCGCGTCCCTACGCCCGCAAGATGGCGGCGGTGATCGCCAACCTCGCCGCCGGCGTGTCCGGCGACGGGGCGCCGAAGCTGCTGGCGGGCACGGGTCGGGACCAGAAGCACCTGATCGTCGTCGCCACCGGCGACAAGGGTCTGGCCGGCGGGTTCAACACCAACGTCATCCGCGCCGCGCGCGAGCGCATCAAGGCGCTGCTGGCCGAGGGCAAGGACGTTCGGATCATCGCCGTGGGCCGCAAGGTCCGCGACGGCCTGAGCCGCGTCTATGGCGACCGGCTGGTGAAGACGTTCGAGATGTCGGACCACAAGGTCATCGGAATGCCGGCGGCGGAGCCCATCGCGGCCCTGATCGCCGAGGAGTTCGAGGCCGGCAACGCCGACGTCGTGACCCTGTTCTACAGCCGCTTCCAGTCGGTCATCGCCCAGGTGCCGACGCCGAAGCAGCTGATCCCGGCGGTCGTCGACGGCGACGCCCCGCCGATCGACCTGAACGGCGCGACCTACGAATACGAACCCTCGGAAGAGGAAATCCTCGAGACCCTGCTGCCGCGCAACATCACCACCCAGGTGCTGGCCGCCCTGTACGAGAACCAGGCCAGCTTCTTCGGGGCCCAGATGGGCGCCATGGACAACGCCACGCGCAATGCGGGCGACCTGATCAACAGCCTGACCCTGCAGTACAACCGCAAACGGCAGGCCCAGATCACCACCGAACTGATCGAGATCATCGCCGGCGCCGAAGCCCTCTGATCCGAACCCCGCCCAGATACGCCCAGATACACGCCAAGCACGACCTTCCGAACGGAACGAACCGATGACCGACACCACCGCCAAGAAACCCGCCGCCCGGAAGCCCGCCGCTTCCAAGGCTCCCAAGAACGTTTCGGGGGCCGCCGCCGCGACCGGCAACGCCGCCTATACGGCCGGCACCGGCGTGGGCCGGATCGCCCAGGTCATCGGCGCCGTCGTGGACGTCGAGTTCACCGGCCAGCTGCCGGCCATCCTCAACGCCCTCGAGACGCAGAACATCGACCAGAAGACCGGCAAGCCGTTCACCCTGGTGCTCGAGGTCGCCCAGCACCTCGGCGAGAACATGGTCCGCACCATCGCCATGGACACCTCGGAAGGCCTGACCCGCGGCCAGGCCGTGGTCGACACCGGCACCTCGATCCTGGCTCCGGTCGGCCCCGGCACCCTCGGCCGGATCATGAACGTCGTCGGCGCGCCGATCGATGAACAGGGCCCGATCAAGACCACCATGTACCGTCCGATCCACCGCGAGGCCCCGAGCTTCGAGGAGCAGTCGACGTCGTCGGAAATCCTCGTCACGGGGATCAAGGTCATCGACCTGATGTGCCCCTACACCAAGGGCGGCAAAATCGGCCTGTTCGGCGGCGCCGGCGTGGGCAAGACCGTGACCATGCAGGAGCTGATCAACAACATCGCCAAGGCGTACGGCGGCTATTCGGTTCTGGCCGGCGTGGGCGAGCGCACCCGTGAAGGCAACGACCTGTACCACGAGATGATCGAGTCCAACGTCAACGTGGACCCGACCAAGAACGGCGGTTCGACCGAGGGCTCCAAATGCGCCCTGGTCTACGGCCAGATGAACGAGCCTCCCGGCGCCCGCGCCCGCGTGGCCCTGACCGGCCTGGCCCAGGCCGAGTATTTCCGCGACGAAGAGGGCAAGGACGTCCTGCTGTTCGTCGACAACATCTTCCGCTTCACCCAGGCCGGTTCGGAAGTGTCCGCCCTGCTGGGCCGCATCCCCTCGGCCGTGGGCTATCAGCCGACCCTGGCCACCGAAATGGGCAATCTGCAGGAGCGCATCACCTCGACCAAGAAGGGCTCGATCACCTCGGTCCAGGCCATCTACGTGCCCGCCGACGACCTGACCGACCCGGCCCCCGCCGCCTCGTTCGCCCACCTTGACGCCACGACCGTGCTGAGCCGCGACATCGCCGCCCAGGCCATCTTCCCGGCCGTGGACCCGCTGGACTCGACCTCGCGGATCATGGACCCGCTGGTCATCGGCGAGGAGCACTACCGCGTCGCCCGTTCGGTCCAGGAAGTCCTGCAGCAGTACAAGGCGCTGAAGGACATCATCGCCATCCTGGGCATGGACGAGCTGTCGGAAGAGGACAAGCTGATCGTCTCGCGCGCCCGCAAGATCCAGCGCTTCCTGTCGCAGCCCTTCTTCGTGGCCGAGCAGTTCACCGGCGCCGACGGCAAATTCGTCTCGCTGGAAGACACCATCCGCTCGTTCAAGGGCATCGTCGCCGGCGAATACGACCACCTGCCGGAAGCGGCCTTCTACATGGTCGGCGCCATCGAGGAAGCCGTCGAGAAGGCCCAGAAGCTCGCCGCCGAGGCGGCCTGATCCAATGATCCGGGCGTCGACAATCGGGTCCGCCGCCTTGATTTCGCTGATTGCGGGATCGAGCGCAGCGCAGACCACGATGGTCGACGTGCCGGCCGCCAAGGCGATGTATCGGGAGGCCGTGCTCGGCTACTGCGCCGAGCAGGTCACTGGTCGAGCGCTCATTCCCCATGCGCTGAACCCGGCATCGGATGATTGGGTGGCCATGCGAACGGATCCGCTGACGACGGGCGGACTTTCATTGTTCGGCGCCCGTGTGAATCGACAAACCAGTGTGATCATCGACCTCAGCCCGACATCCACCTCCTGCTTCGTGCAAGTCAATTTGCCGGGTGGTGGGGGTGCGCTGGCCAGGGATGCATTGGCCAACGAGCTTGAGGGCACGTTTGGCGGCGCGAAACTTCAGGATTTTCCGGCCTCCGAGGCCGGATCCGGAGCTCTCTACGGTATCGTTTCCGAGGACAGCGAAGCTGTCCCCCTCTTCGCATTGAACAGAGACCACAGCGGCGACGTCGCAACCGGCGTCGTCCAGCTCGGTCAGAGACAGGCCCCCTGACATGGCTTCCAAACTCTCCTTTTCCCTCGTCTCGCCCGAGCGGGAGGTCTTCAACGGCCTCGTCGACCAGGTCGACGCGCCGGGCGTCGAGGGCGATTTCGGCGTCCTGGCCGACCACGCCCCGTTCATGACGGCCCTGCGCGAAGGCGTGGTCACGGTCATCGACGGCGGTTCGCGCCGCCAGTTCGAGGTCCACGGCGGTTTCGCCGACGTGACCCCGGCCGGCCTGACCATCCTGGCCGAACAGGCCTCGGAACTGGCCGCGGCGTAGAAGCTTGTCATCCCCGAAGCCGCGCAGCGGCTATCGGGGACGCGTCGTCCACCGAAACAGTCCCTCCCGGAAGGCGCAGCGCGCCTGTCCGGGAGCAGGGATGAGGCGACCTGTCTCCCGGTTCAGCTCTACGAGCTGCCCGGGAGTTTTCGTTTTGGGAAGCCGGTCCCGTCCCGGATAGCGCCTGTGGCGCTTCCGGGATGACAAGGCACCTCGTTGACGCCGCCCGGCCCGGCGCCCGGCTCCCGCCGGTGGTTGTCGCGGGCGCCAGGGGCTAGGGTGCGGCCATGATCCTCCCTGACCTTCTCGGCGTCGTCGGCGTCCTGTGCATTTTGATCGCCTATGCCGGCGCCACGTCGAAGAGGCTGGATCCGACCCGCGCGCCCTCCCTGCTGCTCAACCTGACGGGCGCCCTGCTGATCCTCGTGTCGCTGTATTTCGACTTCAACCTGTCGGCGGTGCTGATGGAAGGCGCCTGGGCGCTGGTGGCGGTCTATGGCCTGGTCCAGCTGGCCCTTGGCCGCAATCGCGCGCCGGACTAGCTTTCGCTTCCTCACCGGGAGGCCCCATGCTCGAACTCCGCCCCAACTGCGAATGCTGCGACCGCGACCTGCCGTTTGACAGCCCGGACGCCCGCATCTGCACCTTCGAATGCACCTTCTGTGCGGATTGCGTGGACGGAGTGCTGAAAGGCGTCTGCCCCAACTGCGGCGGGGGCTTCGTCGCCCGCCCGATCCGGCCGGCGCATCTGATGGCGAAGAATCCCGCCTCGACGAAACGGGTGCATCGACCGGAACGCTGCGTCGCGGCCTGACGCCGGCCGCCGGGGTCTTCGTCTAGACGAGGTCGCCTGGCCGCTGGCCTACCCGCGCCGGTTCATGCACCCGGTCCAGATGCAGATAGGCCCCGTTGAACTGGGCCACATCCTTGAGGCGCGGGGGATCGCACACCCGGATGGTCTTGCCCGAGGTTTCGATCAGGCCATCGCCGCGCAACTTCTGCAGGGTGCGGTTGGCGTGCACCGGGGTCAGCCCCGTGGCGTCCGCCAGGTCGGTCTGGGTGATGGGGAAGTCGAAACTGTCGTCCCGGGTCAGTTCGACCATCCGGTAGCGGACCAGCATTTCATAGAGCAGATGGGCGATCCGCTCATAGGCGTTGCGGCGGCCGTGATCGATGATCCGTTCGCGCAGCACGCCCAGGTCGGTCATCGTGCCCCACCACAGGGCTTCGCCCAGGCAGCCGGTCTCGCGCAGCATGGCCTTCATGTCCTCGGCCGACACCAGGGCGGTGACGGTCGGGGTCATGGCCGCGACCCCGTGGTCCATCACCTTGAGGATGAATATCTCCGCGTCGCAGAGGTCGCCGGGGATCAGGAAGGCCATGATCTGACGCGTCCCGTCGGGCAGGATCTTGTAGCGGCAGGCCAGGCCCGACAGGATCACATGGCAGTCGGGTGAGTGGGCGCCGTCGGCGATGATGTCTTCCCGGATAGCGTGACGCTCCCGCCGGTCGGAGACCAGTTCGTCCAGCCGCCGCCGCTCCGCATCGGAAAAGGCGGTGAACTGTTCCATCTTCATGGTCCAGGGGTTCGGCACATGCGCTTCCGGTCAACGGGACTCTCGCCGCCTGCACCGTAACGCTCCAGGGCCGATTTCGCCCCATCCAGGGTCAGGGCGGCGCTTTCATGGTCCGTCGTGCGTCCATCAGGCGTGCGGTCGTCGCCCGGGCGTCGACGTCGTTCGCCATGTCCTGCCAGTCGTGCGCGAGGCGCAACCATGTGTCCCGCAATCCCGGCTCGGAGCTTTGATCGGCGCTGATTTCACACTGGGCGGATTTCAACCGACACTCTTCGGGGGACATCATGACAATGACATGCCACGATACGAAATCAGACACGCTTAACCAGGTTACTCGTTTTGAGGAAAAAGCGACTGCTTACTGATCCATGCTAATGATCAGATGACCAGCGGCGCGAATACCGCCACCACCTGCTCATAGGACGCCCGCTTGAACGGCACGATCAGGTCAGGGGCCTCGTCCAGACGGCCCCAGCGCCAGGCGTCGAACTCGATCTCGCCATGGGCCTCCAGATCGATCTCGGACTCGTCGCCGGTGAAGCGGAAGGCGAACCACTGCTGTTTCTGGCCCGACCAGCCGCGCGCGGCCTTGGACCCGCCGTAGTCCGCAGGAAAATCATAGGCGATCCATTCCTCCGTCCGGGCCAGCAGCTCGGCCGAGGTCACCCCGGTCTCTTCGGCCAGTTCGCGTCGGGCCGCCGTCTCCAGATCCTCGCCGTCATCGACGCCGCCCTGCGGGAATTGCCAGTTGTGCGGCCCGGGCTGGCCCGCCCGACGGCCGTACCAGACGCGGCCGTCCGGATGGAACAGCACCACGCCGACGTTGGGGCGGTAGCGGGAGAGGTCGGGCTCGGCCATGGCGTCCCTTAACGAGGCCGCCCCGGTTTATCTACCGCCCCGGCCGCTGGGTCATCGCCGACGCCGGAGCCAGCTGCAGGCCGCGGGCCTCCAGCTCGGCCGTCCAGCGGGCCACGGCCTCGACCGTGACCGGATAGCTGAAGCCCGTGCCCATGGCCTGGCCACGGGCCTTGGCCAGGGCCTCCAGCGCGTTCAGCTGGCCGACGATGGCGGTCGGGGTCTGCTGCTCGTCGATGATGCGGTTGGCGCTGGCCCGGGCCCAGGCGCCGGGGCGGCGGCTCATCGAGCCGTCGTCGAGGAAGGCGACGCCGCGCTGGCGCAGGATGCCGAGGAAGGCGGTCATGCCCGCGTCCGAGGTCGCGAACCGGTCGCCCATATAGTTGGTGACGCCGAAATAGCCGGTCGCGCGACCCAGCAGCCAGTTCATCCGGGCCTGGATGTCGGCCGGCTGGCCCGAGGCCAGCAGGGTGTAGGGGCCCGGATCGTTGTCGGGATAGCCGGTGGGCTCCATCGGCATCTCAAGCATCACCTCGTGGCCCTGGGCGCGGGCCAGGTCGATCCAGCCCTGCAGGCCCTCGGCATAGGGCACGAAGCTCAGCGTCACCTCGGCCGGCAGCCGCTCGATGGCGGCGCGGGTGGTGACGGCGTTCAGGCCGAGGCCGCCGACGATCAGGGCCACGCGTGGCCGGCCGTTGGCGCGGAACGGGCGGGCATAGGCCTGGGCGGGCACGCGGCCGTCGCTGGCGATGACCGGCAGGGGGCCGTTCGGACCAGGCTGGCTGAGGCCGGCGATGGGGGCGGCGGGCAGGGGCTGGGCGGCGACGCGCGGGGCGGTCACGGGCGTCCCGTCTCCGGACACGGTGGCGCCGTTGGGCAGGGTGATGACGGCGTCGCCCGCCAGCGCCGGGTCGGTCGCCCCGGCCTCACCGGTCAGGTCCTGCCACGAGCCGTAGGCGCCCATGGAGAAGGCTTCCAGACCGGTCGGCGGCGGCGCCGCGGCCGCGACCTCGCGGGTCAGGGCGGCGCGGGCCGAGGGCGCCCCGGCGCGGGGATCGCCCAGCACGGTGACGAACAGGGCGGCGGCGGCGAGCAGCAGCAGGCCCGCCCCGGCCACGGCGACGGGCGGCTTCTTGAGGATGCGGCGGATCGGGGCGAGATTGTCGCGCATCGACCGGCGCGCCGGAGGCGCTCCGGCGGTGGCGGCGAGGACGGACTGGCGTTTGGCGAACATGGGCAGGACTGGACGCTCGAACGGGGGTCCGCGAAGCGGACTCCTTCGAAGCTCACAGTGGCGGGCGTCGGTTAAGAAAGCCTAACGCGCCGTTAGTCATGGAGCGTCAGTTTTCCGGGGCGGGATCCGGCTCGGTCGCGGCCAGGGCCGTGCCGGGCGGGGTGACCACGACGCCCTCGGGCGCCGCCGCCAGCTGCGTCAGGTCGCCGCCGGCGCGCAACACGTCGAGGGCCCGTTCCAGCTGGTAGTCCTTGTCCTCGTCATAGGCCTCGCCGGGGGCCTCGCGCGGCGTGTGCGGCCCCTTGCGCTCGGCCCCGATGGAGGAGTCCAGGGCGGTGGCGTAGGCGGCCTCGGAATAGATGAAGTTGGAGCGCGACACGATCCGCGCCTCGTCCGCCGAGCGGGAGACTTCCAGATCCGGCTCGATGCCGATCTTCTGGATCGAGGCCCCCGAGGGCGTGAAATAGCGCGCCGTGGTGATCGACAGGGCCCCGTCGGCGCCGTTGCGCAGGGGAATGACCGTCTGCACCGAGCCCTTGCCGAAACTGGTCAGGCCCACGACGGTCGCCCGCCGATGGTCCTGCAGCGCGCCGGCCACGATCTCCGAGGCCGAGGCCGAGCCGTAGTTGATCAGCACCACCACGGGCAGGCCGCCGGTCAGGTCGCCCGGCCGCGCGCCGTAGCGCAGGATCTGATCGGCCTTCCGCCCCCGCTGGCTGACGATCTCGCCACGCTCGAGGAAGGCGTCCGACACCGCGATGGCCGCGTCCAGCAGGCCGCCGCCGTTGTTGCGCAGGTCGAGCACATAGCCCTTGATCGCCGGGTTCTCGGCCTTCAGCCGGGCGATGGTCTCGCCCAGTTCGCGGCCGGTGTTCTCGTTGAAGGTCGAGACGCGCAGATAGCCGAATTCGCCCTCGATCCGGCCGGTGACGGATTCGATCTTGATGACCTCCCGCGTCAGGACGACCTCGCGCGGCTCCTCGCCGTCGCGCAGGAAAGTGACCCTGACCGAGGTGCCGACCGCGCCGCGCAGCTTTTCCGACACCTGGCTGACGGTCAGGCCCGCCGCGCTCTGGCCCTCGATCGAGGAGATGACGTCGCCGGCGTTGACGCCGGCCCGCGCCGCCGGTCCGCCGTCCATGGGCGAGATCACCTTCACCAGCCCGGCCTCGGACTGGATGGTCAGGCCGACGCCCGAATAGGCCCCCGAGGTGCGCTCCTGCAGTTCCCCGTAGCCGTCCGGCGGCAGATAGTTGGAATGGGGGTCCAGCGCCCCCATCATGCCCTGCAGCGCCGCCTCGATCAGTTTCTTGTCGTCAACCGGCACCACATAGGCCTGTTCGACGATGCCCAGCACGTCGCCGAACAGGGCCAGCATGCGGAAGGCCTCGTTGCGGGGCGTCTGGCCCACGGCGGTCGCGGCCCCCACGCCGACCAGGGTCACGGCGGCGGCGCCCATCAGAAGCAGCTTACGCATCGGGTCTCTTTCAACGAACAGGCGGCGGACCGGGAAGGCGGCCCTTGGTCAATGCAGATACGGGCCGACCGACGACGAAATCGTGGCCGATCGGCGGTTCCCGGATAAAATCAGCGTCATCGGCGGTTGGAAAGCGGTTTCACCCCTGGCGCAACCACGGGGCCGGATCGATCGGCCGGTCGTCGCGGCGCAACTCGAACGCCGCCTCGCCGTCCTCTCCGGTGCGGCCCAGGATCTGGCCGTCGGCGACCCGCGCCCCGGCCTCGACCGAGACCTCGTCGAGCCCCGAGATAACCGCCCGCCAGCCGGGGCCGAGATCCAGGATCACCACCTGGCCCCAGCCGCTGAGCGGCCCGGCGAAGGCCACCGTCCCGGCCGCCGGGGCGCGGACCCCGGTCCGGTCGGCGCGCCAGCGCCAGCCGGCGGACTCCCGGCCGAAGCGCCGCGAGGGCGCGCCCGCGACCGGGGGGGTCAGGCGGCTGCGGCCGGCCGGCAGGCGCGCCACGGCGGGTTCCGCCTCGGTTCCGGGGGGCGGCACGGCCGCCCCCAGCGACCGCAACCGGGCCTCCAGCACGCGGGTGGCGCGTTCGGCGCCCTCGGCCTCGGCCTTCAGCACCGCCTGAAGCGCGGCCGTGCGGGCCGTCAGCGCCTCGATCGCGGCGCGACGGTCGCCGCGGGCGCTCTCGGTGGTGAACAATCGCTCGCTGTTCAGGGCGCTGAGCCGTCGCACGCGGACGACCTCGGCCTGGCGGTCGGCCAGTCCCTGGGCCCGGGCCTGCAGCGCCGGGGCCATGGCCCGCATCAGTATGGCCGCCCGCACCGTGTCCACCGCCCGGTC
This sequence comes from Brevundimonas sp., assembly GCF_030704825.1. Taxonomy (GTDB): domain Bacteria; phylum Pseudomonadota; class Alphaproteobacteria; order Caulobacterales; family Caulobacteraceae; genus Brevundimonas. The sequence goes on from NZ_JAUYNX010000015.1 coordinate 187,374, forward strand.
GGCCGGAACCAGCAGCGGCGGCGGCGGGCGGCGGCTCATCATCTGCAGGGCGGACAGCAGCCGGCCCTGGCTCGCGCGCGCCCGCGACAGCCGGGCCACCAGCGCCGCCTCGCGCGCGCTCAGCTCGCGCAGCCGGGCCCGCTGTCCGGCGATCACGGCGTCATCCTGGCCGACCGCGGAGCGCAGGGCGGCCAGCCGGCGCTCCAGCCCGGCGATCTCCGCGGCGGCGTCGGCGGCCTGTTGCCGCAGGCGCCGGGCGCGGGCGCGCTCGTCGCGGAACTCGGCCTGCAGACGCCCGGCCTCGTCCGGCCCGGGCGTCTGGCGCGCGCTGGCCGCCACCGGCAGGGCGAGCAGACAGAGGCACAGGATCAGGACCGGGGAACGCATCAGTCGCGATGATAGGGCGATCCCGCCAGGATGGACACGGCGCGATACAGCTGCTCGGCCAGCATGGCCCGGGCCAGGGCGTGCGGCCAGGTCTGGGGCCCGAAGGCCAGGGTCGAGGCGGCGGCCTCGCGCACGCTCGCATCCAGGCCGTCGGCCCCGCCGATGGCGAAGACCAGCCGGCGCTCGCCGCGGTCGCGCAGGGCGGCGATGTGGTCCGCGAAGGCGCGGCTGGAGAAGGTCTTGCCGCGCTCGTCGCAGGCGATCAGATGGGCGCCCTCCGCCGCTTTCAGGATCAGTTCGGCCTCCGGGGCCTTGCCGGTCTTGCGCGGTTCGAGGTCGACCAGCTCCAGCGGACCGAGGCCGAGGGCCCGCCCGGCCATGGTGGCGCGTTCGGCGTAGTCGGCCGCCAGCACAGCCTCGGGTCCCCGCCCCGGCTTGCCGATGGCGATGACGGCCAGCTTCATGGGTTCAGGACCGGGAGGTCAGGAGGTCAGGAGATCAGGCGCGCGCGTCGACGCGGTGGCCGCTCTCGACCGACCAGATCTTCTCGATGTTGTAGAAGGCGCGCACCTCGGGGCGGAACAGGTGGACGATGACGTCGCCCGCATCCAGCAGCACCCAGTCGCAGTGCGGCAGGCCCGAGACCTTGACCTTGCCCAGACCCTGTTCCTTCAGCGCGCGCTGAAGGTGGTCGGCCAGGGCGCCGACGTGACGGTGCGACCGCCCCGAGGCGATGATCATTGTGTCGGCCATGGGGCTCTTGCCCCTCAGGTCGATGAGGACGATGTCCTGGGCCTTGTCGTCGTCGAGACGCGACAGAATGGCCGTTTCCAGAGCGGTGGAGCCGACGGGAAGGGGAGCCTGCGGACCGTCTTCGGAGCGGATGGGTTCGAATTCGTCCATCTCGTGCGCCGTGTTGGAAACGGCGGCGTCTTGCGCATCGTGCGCGGGCGAGGGGGTCAGCGGAGGGCTCCAGGGAGATTACTAAAGGCGCAGTCTATCACAAATGCGCGGCGGCGTCACGCGCGGCCCTCAGGGCGGTCGAGGAGCGGGGATTCAGCGGGGCTGTCAGATATGTCCAGGCCGGGGCCGCGAGGCCGGGCAGGAGGCGCGCCTGCCGGGTCGGAATGCGCGCCGGAGCGAAGCGGACAGCGGCGGGCGCGGTGCGGCTATGATGCAGCGATCCGGGCCGCGCGATCACGGCCACGGGCATGGTCCGCATGATGTCGGTCCAGCCCCGCCAGCGGTGGAAGCCGGCCAGGTTGTCCGACCCCATCAGCCAGACGAAGCGCACGCCCGGGTGCCGGGCGGTCAGGGCGCGCAGGGTGTCGACGGTCCATTGCGTCCCGGCCCGGGTCTCGAAATCCGAGACGACCATGGCGCGGCCGTCCGCCGCCAGCTTGGCCGCCGCCCGCGCCGAGGCCATGCGCTCTTCCAGCGGGGCGCTGTCGCGGGCGTCCTTGAGCGGGTTCTGCGGCGACACCAGCCAGACGACCCGGTCCAGCCCCAGCCGTCGCATGGCCGTCTCGGCCACATGGGCGTGGCCGTCGTGGGCGGGGTTGAAGGAGCCGCCGAACAGGCCGACCGCCATGCCGGGCTGGAGATCCAGCCCGTCGCGCAGGACGCCGCGGCGCGGCCCCTGGGCTTTCGGCGCTGGACCGGCGTGGAAGAAGGACAAGGCGCGCTCGCGGGGACTTATGCTCAGCAGGGAGCTAACACGCGGACAGGCCCGTGTCTGCGGTCGTTCGGCGCCGTCGGCGCTCAAAGTGTCAGGACCGGATCTGGCCCTGGCCGCGGATGACGTATTTGAAACTGGTCAGCTGTTCGGCGCCCACCGGGCCTCGCGCGTGCAGCCGGTCGGTGGAGATGCCGATCTCGCCGCCGAAGCCGAACTCGCCGCCGTCGGCGAACTGGGTCGAGGCGTTGGCGAGGACGATGCCGGCGTCGACCTGGTCCAGGAACCGCTCGACGGCGGCAGGGTCGGAGGCCACGATCGCCTCGGTGTGGCCCGAGCCGTGGCGCGCGATGTGGTCGAGGGCCGCGTCGATCCCGTCGACCACCCGCACGGCGAGGATCGGTTCAAGATATTCGGTCGACCAGTCGGCCTCGCTCGCCGGGGTCGCCGCCGGGATCAGGACGCGGGTCGCCCCGTCGCCCCGCAGTTCGCAACCGGCCCCGGTCAGGTCGGCGGCGATCAGAGGCAGCAGGCCGGGGGCGGCGGCCCGGTCGACCAGCAAGGTCTCCGCCGCGCCGCACACCGACACCCGCCGCATCTTGGCGTTCAGCACGACCGCCCGGGCCATGGCCGGATCGGCGCTGGCGTGGACATAGACGTGGTTGACCCCTTCAAGATGTCCCAGCACCGGGACGCGCGCCTCGCGCCGCACCCGTTCGACCAGGGAGCGCCCGCCGCGCGGGATCAGCAGGTCGATGTTTCCCTCCAGGCCGGCCAGCATGAAGCCGACGGCGGCGCGGTCGCGGCTGGCGACCATCTGCACCGTGTCGGGAGACAGGCCGGCGGCCTCGAGCCCCTGGACGAGCGCGGCGTGGATGGCCAGGTTCGAGCGCAGGCACTCCGAACCGCCGCGCAGGATCACGGCGTTCCCGGCCCGCACGGACAGGGCGGCGGCGTCGGCGGTGACGTTCGGCCGGCTCTCGTAGACGATGGCCAGCACGCCGATGGGGGTGCGCACCCGGGCGATGTCCAGACCGTTGGCCGGCGTCCAGCGCGCCGTCTGTGCGCCGACCGGATCCGGGATGGCGGCGATGGCGGCCAGGGCCGAGGCGACGCCCTCCAGCCGGGCGGGATCGAGGGCGAGGCGATCCATCATGGCGGCGGCCATGCCCCCCGACCGGGCGGCTTCCAGATCGGCGGCGTTGGCCTCCAGCACCCGGGCGGATCGCGCTCTCAAGGCCCCGGCCATGCCGGCGATGGCGCGGGTGCGGGTTTCGGGCCCGGCGAGCGCCAGGGCGCGGGCGGCGGCGCGGGCGCGATGGCCCATGGCCAGCATATCGGCCTCGAGATCGGCCACGGGGGTCGGGGATGATGCGTCGGGGCTCATCCGCTCAGGGTCGCATCGTCGACGCCGGTTTCAAAGACTCAGATCCGGCGAAGGGCCAGATCGTCGGCATGGACCACCACCGGTCCGCCCTCATAGCCCAGGGCGGCGGCCAGATCGGCGGAGCGGACCCCGACGATCCGCGACAGGTCGCCGGCGTCATAGCGGACCAGTCCGCGGGCGATCCCGGTTCCGGCGCCGTCGACGATGTCGACCGGATCGCCCTTGCCGAAGGCGCCGCTGGCCGAGACCAGTCCCACGGCCAGAAGCGATTTGCCCTCCAGCAGGGCGCGGGCGCAGCCCGGGTCGACCACCAGTTCGCCGCGCGGGGCCAGGGAACCGCCGATCCATTGCTTGTAGGCGGCCTTCACCGTCGTGGCCGCCCGGATCAGGGTGCTGCGCGTCTCCCCGCCGAAGGTTTCGCCCGCCTCCATCGACCGGCCGGCGGCGATCAGGGTGGCGCAGCCGGCGTCGGCGGCGATCCGGGCGGCCATCAACTTGGTGGCCATGCCGCCGGTGCCCATGCCCGCCCCGGCGTTCGGGCCGGTCGCCATCGCCTCGATCGCGGGGGTCAGGGTCTCGACGACCGGAATATGGACGGCGTCGGGTTGGGTCCGCGGGTCGGCGGTGTAGAGGCCGTCGACGTCGGACAGCAGGATCAGCAGATCGGCGCCGATCATCTGGGCCACGCGGGCCGCCAGCCGGTCGTTGTCGCCGTAGCGAATCTCGTCGGTGGCCACGGTGTCGTTCTCGTTGACCACCGGGATCACGCCCATGTCCAGCAGGGCTCCGACGGTGGCGCGGGCGTTGAGCCAGCGCCGCCGCGTCTCGGTGTCGTCGCGGGTCAGCAGGATCTGGGCCGTGACCACGCCGTGCGGCTCGAAGACCGAGGCCCAGGCCGCCATCAGCAGGGACTGGCCCACCGCGGCCGAGGCCTGTTTGCCGTCGAGGCTTCCGGCCCGCGCCTTCGGTCCCAGCCTTCGGGCGCCGAGGGCGACGGCGCCCGAGGAGACCACCAGCACCTGCTTGCCGTCCGCCATCCAGCCGGCGACGCGCGCGGCCAGCCCCTCCAGCCGGGCCCGGTCGACGGCGTTGGTCCGGCCGTCGACCAGCAGGGACGAGCCGATCTTGAGCACGATGCGCCGGGCGTCGGCGATCGCCCGGTCGGATCGGGACGCGCCGTCGACCATCAGGGCGCCCAGCCGCCCGGGGTTTCCATGACCGTCTCGTCCTCCTCGGCCGGGGCGATCTCGCCGCGGTCCTTGCGCACCGCGGTCCAGGCGGCGCGCAGCAGTTCGGTCACGCCCTCGCCCGAGACGCCGGAGACCAGCATGGGGCGGCGGCCGGCGACGGCCTCCAGCTCGGCCGCCTTCTCCTCGCGCGCCTCGGGGGTCAGGGCGTCGATCTTGTTCAGGGCCAGCACCTCGGCCTTCTCCGCCAGACCGGCGCCGTAAGCCTCCAGCTCGTGGCGGATGATGCGATAGGCCTTGCCGACGTCATCCTGGGTGCCGTCGATCAGGTGGATCAGACAGCCCGAGCGCTCGACGTGGCCGAGGAAACGGGTGCCGATGCCGGCCCCTTCGTGGGCGCCCTCGATCAGGCCGGGGATGTCGGCGATGACGAACCGCTCGGTGGCCGACAGGTCGACCACGCCGAGGTTGGGCACCAGGGTGGTGAAGGGATAGTCGGCGATCTTGGGCCGCGCGGCGCTGGCCGCGGCGAGGAAGGTCGACTTGCCGGCGTTGGGCAGGCCGGCCAGGCCGACGTCGGCGATCAGCTTCAGCCGCAGCCAGATCCAGCGCTCCTGGCCTTCCTGACCCGGGTTGGCGTAGGCGGGGGCCTGGTTCGACGGCCCCTTGAAACGGACATTGCCCCAGCCGCCGTTGCCGCCCTTGAGCAGCAATTCGGTCTTGCCGACCACATCCATGTCCAGCAGCACCGTCTCCTTGTCGTCGTCCAGCACCTGGGTGCCGACAGGGACCTTGAGAATGACGTCCTCGCCCTTGGCCCCGTGCATCTGCCGGCCCATGCCGTGGACGCCGGTCTGGGCCTTGAAATGCTGCTGGTAGCGGTAGTCGATCAGGGTGTTCAGCCCCTCGACCGCGGTGATCCAGACGTTGCCGCCATTGCCGCCGTCGCCGCCGTCGGGCCCGCCGTTGGGGATGAATTTCTCCCGCCGGAACGAGACGGCGCCCGCCCCGCCGTTGCCGGAGCGGATGTAGATCTTGGCCTGGTCGAGGAACTTCATCGCGGGCTTATGTAGGAAAAGCGCGGCGAATTACAGGCGGGAGCGGCGTTTGACTAACGCGGGTCCCGGCCGGATGATCGAAGCATGGGAGTGCAGGAGACCATCGCCGTCTGGACCGATCGCGAGGCGACCCTCGACGAGGAACTGAGGGCGCTCGGCGAGGACGAGGTTTTCGAGATGGCCAATCTGCCGCCCGACTGGACCGGCGTCCTGGCGACGATCTTCATCTCCACCGCCATGGGCCGGCATGGTCCGCGCGTGAAGGTCTACCTCAAGCCCGGCCGAACCCAGCCCAGCGCCTCGATCTCCATCGGGCCGCAACCGCGCGTTCTGGCCAGCAGTCTGGACGAACGCGACCTGAACAGGATCGCACCCAAGGCCCTGGAATGGGTCGCCCTGAACCATGAGGCGCTGACGCGCTTCTGGTTCGAGGGCGAGACCATGCTGATCGCCGACGTCAGCGACTTCGCCCGGGGCCTTCGCCGGGTCTGACGCGGGTCAGCCCTTGGCCCACACCCCGAACGGATCGCTCCACGGCATGTCCAGGGCCTCGGCGACCGCCGGATAGGTGATCTCGCCCTTGAGCACGTTCAGGCCGCGCGCCAGGTGCGGGTTCCGCTTCAGCGCCTCCAGACCCTTGTCGGCCAATGCCAGGCCGAAGGGCAGGGTGGCGTTGTTCAGGGCTTCCGACGATGTGCGGGGGGCCGCGCCCGGCATGTTGGCGACGCAATAGTGGACCACGCCGTCGATGACATAGGTCGGGTCCTCGTGGGTGGTGGCCTTCGAGGTCTCGAAACAGCCGCCCTGGTCGATGGCGACGTCGACCAGAACCGAGCCGGGCTTCATCTGCTTCAGGTGTTCGCGCTTGATCAGCTTGGGGGCCTCGGCGCCCGGGACCAGCACGGCGCCGATGATGACGTCGGCCTTGACCAGTTCCTCCTCGATCGCGCCGATCGAGGAATAGCGGGTGACGACCCGGCCGTTGGTCACTTCATCGATATAGGCCATGCGCGGGATGGAGCGTTCCAGCACCACCACCTCGGCGCCCAGGCCCATGGCCATGCGGGCCGCGTTGAGGCCGACGACGCCGCCGCCCAGCACCAGCACGCGCGCCGGAGCCACGCCCGGAACGCCGCAGAACAGCAGGCCCATGCCGCCGTTGTGCTTCAGCAGGGTCTCGGCGGCCGAGAAGACGGCGATCCGGCCGGCGACCTCCGACATCGGGGCCAGCAGCGGCAGGCCCTTGCGGTCGTCGGTGACGGTCTCGTAGGCCACGGCGGCGCATTTCGAGGCCAGCAGACCCTTCGTCTGCTCCGGGTCGGGGGCCAGGTGCAGATAGGTGAACAGGATCTGGTCCTCGCGGAGCATTTCCCACTCGACCTTTTGCGGCTCCTTGACCTTCACGATCATGTCGTTGCCGGCGAAGATGTCGGCGGCGCTGGCGGCGATCTTCGCCCCGGCCTTTTTGTAGTCGGCGTCGGTGAAGCCCGCGCCGAGGCCGGCGCCGGTCTCGATCGAGACCGTATGGCCGTGGGCGACATATTCGCGCACCGCGGTCGGCGTCAGGCCGACGCGGTGTTCGTTTTTCTTGATTTCCTTGGGGACGCCGACGCGCATGGGAGTTTCCTGTCTGGAGAGGCTGCGGGCGGGCTCTTCGGCCGCCTCGCTTCGCGCGGCAATCTAGCGGCGGTTTGAACGCAGGTTCCTGTTCTTTTCAGCGACTGAACGCCATACACTCGCAGAATCTGCGAAAGAGGCCTGATTTGAAGACGATTTCCGCCGTCGCCCTCGACGACACCGACCGCAGGATGATCCGCGCCCTGCAGGGCGACGGGCGCATGACCAACGCCGACCTGGCCCGGACGGTGAACCTGTCCGAGAGCGCCTGCCTGCGCCGTCTGCGGGCGCTGGAGGCGGCGGAGGTGATCAGCCGCTACGCCGCCATCATCAACGAACGCGCCGTCGGCCTGCCGATCAGCGTGTTCGTGACCGTGACCCTGTCGTCCCAGGCCGAGGCGTCCCTCACCGCCTTCGAGACCGCCATCTCGACCGTGCCCGAGGTGGTCGAATGCTATCTGATGACCGGCGGCTCGGACTATCTGCTGCGGCTGGTGGTGCGCGACGTCGACGATCTGGAGCGGGTCCACTCGCGCGAGCTGACCCGGATCCCCGGCGTTACCCGGGTGTCGTCCAGCGTGGCCATGCGGACGGTGGTCAAGCGCGGAGCGCTGCCGGTCTGAGGCGGGCGCCCGCGAACCCGCCTCCGGGACTTTTCCGGGGAGCCCGCCGCGCGAAACCCGGAGCGCGCCTTGCTCCCGCCCGCGACCCGCCTTATCCCCGGTCCATGGCCGCGCCCCTGATCTGTCCGTCCATCCTCGCCAGCGACTTCGCCCGCCTGGGCGAGGAGGTCGCCGCCCTCGAGGCGGCCGGCGCCGACTGGATCCATGTCGACGTCATGGACGGCCATTTCGTCCCGAATCTCACCGTTGGGCCTTTCATCGTGCAGGCGGTGCGCCGCATCACGAAGCTCCCCCTGGACGTGCATCTCATGATCGAGAACCCCGAGCGTTATATCGACGCGTTCGCCGACGCCGGAGCCACGAACATCACGTTCCATGCCGAGGCCTGCCACGGGAATCTTTTCGAGGTGATCGAACACGTTCACTCC
>NZ_JAUYNX010000025.1 GCF_030704825.1 Brevundimonas sp.
TTCGCCGACCAGATGATGCAGCTGGGCTTCCGTGAAGCCGCCAAGGCCGGCATCTCCTTCGGCAAGGACGACATCGTCATCCCGGCCGCCAAGGCCACGCTGGTCGCCGCCACCCGCACCCAGGTCGAGGAGTACGAGCAACAGTACGCCGACGGCCTGATCACCAAGGGTGAGAAGTACAACAAGGTCGTCGACGCCTGGGCCAAGGCCACGGACAAGATCGCCGACGCCATGATGGGCGAGATCGCGCAACCGCGCGTTCTGGCCAAGGGGCAGGCCCCGGACATCAACTCGGTGTTCATGATGGCCAACTCGGGCGCCCGCGGTTCGCAGGCGCAGATGAAGCAGCTGGGCGGCATGCGGGGCCTGATGGCCAAGCCGTCGGGCGAGATCATCGAGACGCCGATCATCTCGAACTTCAAGGAAGGCCTGACCGTCCTCGAGTACTTCAACTCCACCCACGGCGCCCGCAAGGGTCTGGCCGACACCGCGCTGAAGACCGCCAACTCCGGCTATCTGACGCGTCGTCTGGTCGACGTGGCGCAGGACTCGATCGTCACGGAGGACGATTGCGGCTCGACGCGGGGCATCACCCTGCGCGCCGTGGTCGAAGGCGGCGACGTGCTGGTCTCGCTGGGTCAACGCGTCCTTGGCCGTTACGCGGCCGAGGACATCAAGGAGCCGGGCGGCGACACCGTCCTGTTCCCGGCGGACACCTATCTGCAAGAGGAAGAGGTCGAGGTCATCGACAACGCCGGCGTCCAGTCGGTCAAGGTCCGCTCGGCCCTGACCTGCGAGGCGGAGGCCGGCATCTGCGCCTATTGCTACGGGCGTGATCTGGCGCGCGGCACCAACGTCAACATCGGCGAAGCGGTCGGCGTCATCGCCGCCCAGTCGATCGGCGAACCCGGCACCCAGCTGACGATGCGGACCTTCCACATCGGCGGCACGGCCCAGGTGGCGGAAACCTCGTTCTACGAGGCGACCAACCCCGGCGTCGCCAAGATCACCGGCCCGACCGTCAAGGCGGCGCACGGCGATCTGGTGGCCATGAGCCGCAACGTCGTCGTCACCATCGTGGTCGACGGCAAGGACCGCGAAAGCCACAAGATTCCCTACGGCGCCCGTCTGCGGGTGGTCGAGGGTTCCGAGGTCAAGCGCAGCCAGCGTCTGGCGGAGTGGGACCCCTACACCTCTCCGATCCTGACGGAAGTCGGCGGCGTGATCCGGTTCGAGGACCTGGTCGAGGGCCTGTCGGTCCGCGAGGAAACCGACGAGGCGACGGGCATCGCCCAGCGCGTCGTCAGCGACTGGCGCGCCAGCCCCCGCGGCGCGGACCTGCGTCCGGCCATGGGCGTCACCTCCGGCGACGCCTACGCCAAGCTGGCCTCGGGCTCCGACGCCCGCTACCTGCTGCCGGTGGGCGCGGTTCTGTCCGTGAACAACGGCGACGTGGTCAAGCCGGGCGAGATCATCGCCCGCGTCCCGACCGAGGGCGCCAAGACGCGCGACATCACCGGCGGTCTGCCGCGGGTGGCCGAGCTGTTTGAAGCCCGTCGTCCCAAGGACTGCGCGGTCATCGCCGAGATGGACGGCCGCGTCGAATTCGGACGCGACTACAAGAACAAGCGCCGCATCAAGATCACCCCCGAGCCGAATGCCGACGGCGAACAGGGCGAGGCGGTCGAGTTCCTGATTCCCAAGGGCAAGCACATCTCCGTCCACGACGGCGATCTGATCAACAAGGGCGACTACATCATCGACGGCAACCCGGATCCGCACGACCTGCTGCGCATCCAGGGCGTCGAGGCCCTGGCCGAGTATCTCGTGAACGAAGTGCAGGAGGTCTACCGACTGCAGGGCGTGCCGATCAACGACAAGCACATCGAGGTGATCGTTCGCCAGATGCTGCAGAAGGTCGAGATCCTGGATTCGGGCGAAACCACCCTGATCCGCGGCGACACGGTCGAGGTGGCGGAAGCCGTTCTCGAGAACGCCAAGGTCGAGAAGCGCGGCGGCCGCATCGCCACCACCCAGCCGGTCCTGCTGGGCATCACCAAGGCGTCGCTGCAGACCCGCAGCTTCATCTCGGCAGCGTCCTTCCAGGAGACCACCCGCGTCCTCACCGACGCCTCGGTCAACGGCAAGGTCGATACGCTGGAAGGCCTGAAGGAGAACGTCATCGTCGGCCGTCTGATCCCGGCCGGCACGGGCGCCTATCTCCGGGCCCTGCAGAAGATCGCCAACGAGCGCGACGCCGAGCTGACGTCGACGCGCGAGGCGGCCATCGAGCCGCTTCCCGCCGATCTGGCGCTGGAGCTGGAGAGCAGCGAAGGCTGATCTTCGGTCCCGGACTGAAATGAAGAGGGCGGCTCCGGCGACGGGGCCGCCCTTTTCTTTTTCAGGGCGCGCTGTCGCTCGCCGCGCGGCGGCTCGCTGCTTGAGCGCGGGCGCGTTGACGCCCTGGTTGCGGGACTTCGCCGCCCGGGCGGCGAGCTGACGGCTAGCGCGGACCGTCCCGGCGGTCGGTGCGGATATTCTGCGTCGAATCCGGCCGAAACGACGGGTCGAGGTGCGCGCCCGCGACGCCCATGCCGAAATTGGAGCCGGGGCCGTCCTGGGGGCCGACGTTGCCGCTGCCGCCGGCCAGCGGACGGCGGCGGGCTTCGTACTGCGCCAGCCGCCGGGCACCTTCCGCGGCGAAGGGGCTGCCGCTCATCTCGTCGATGGGCGCGGCGGCGGCGGCGCGCTGGCCGAAGCGGTCGTCGCAGACCGCGCGTTCGGCGGCGCTGAGCAGGGCCGGCGTGGCGCAGCCGGAGCCGCGGGTGCGCAGGCCGCGTCCGACCCGGTCGCCCAGGGTCTCGGGCCGGACGGCCCAGCCTTCGACCCCCGCCGGGGGCGGCGGGGCGCCGGGCGCCGGGGCGCCGACGCGGGGGGCCGGCGGGGCGGGGCGATCCTCGTCCTCGGTCGGGTCGCGGAAGGGCCGGTCGCGGTCGGCCGCGGGAGAGCCGGGCAGGGCGGGGGCCTCGATCGTCTGCGGCGGGGCGGGGGCCGGCCGGACCCGCGCGACCTCGCCGGGCAGCAGCGGGCGCGGCTCCATCTGGATATGGATGACGGGGTCCCAGTCGTCCGCATGGTCGGGCAAGGTCAAGCCCATGGAGCGCAGGCCGAGGTATGCGAACAGGGCGACGTGGCCGAACACGGATGCGGCCACGATCGCCGGCTTGCGCCACCGCTCCGCGCGCGCGGGCCATACCCACGCCGGCCCCCGAAATCGCCATCCGCCCGTCATGCGCGCACAGGATGGGGCGAGCGTGGCGGTATTGCGGCTTCGGGTGGAGAAGCCGCGGTGTCCGACGATCCGCCCGCGCCGCCCTTGACCCTGCGCCCCCTCGCGCGTAGAAGCCCCCCACTTTCGAGGTTCCCGGTTCGCCGGGTTCCGGGATCGTGACAATTGAGCGGACGGGCTGCGCCCGCCGGAACGCCCGAAGCGCGCGTTCCGGTTTTTTCGTTTGGCGGTCGTGTCTCCGGCTCGAGATCAAACCCGGGGCGGCGCGTCAGCGTCGTCCGAAAAGAAGGCTCACCGGGGCGCTCCGGCCGAAAGGCACACGCCCCCATCGATTGAAGAGAACCGAGACTCCATGCCGACTATCAACCAGCTGATCCGCAAGCCGCGCCAACCCAAGCCGGTGCGCAACAAGGTGCCGGCCCTGAAGGGCTGCCCCCAGCGCCGCGGCGTCTGCACCCGCGTCTATACGACGACCCCGAAGAAGCCCAACTCGGCCCTGCGTAAGGTCGCCAAGGTCCGCCTGACCACCGGCATCGAGGCCGTGTGCTACATCCCCGGCGAGGGCCACAATCTGCAGGAGCACTCGGTGGTCCTGATCCGCGGCGGCCGCGTCAAGGACCTTCCCGGCGTTCGCTACCACATCCTGCGCGGCGTGCTCGACACGCAAGGCGTCAAGGACCGCAAGCAGCGCCGTTCGCACTACGGCGCCAAGCGTCCGAAGTAAGCGACCCGCCACCCGAATTTTCCCGGCTCGCCGGGACCCCAGAGACCGCTTTAGAAGGCCAGGCCCATGTCACGTCGTCACCGCGCACAGAAGCGCGAAGTTCTGCCGGATCCCAAATACAAGCATCTGATCGTCACCAAGTTCATGAACTACGTCATGTACGAGGGCAAAAAGGCCGTCGCCGAGAACATCGTCTACGGCGCGTTCGAGATCCTGGCCGACAAGAAGAAGGAACAGGAGCCCGTCGCTACGTTCCACGCCGCCCTGGACAACGTGGCCCCGGCCGTTGAAGTCCGGTCGCGTCGCGTCGGCGGCGCCACCTACCAGGTGCCGGTCGAGGTTCGCCCCGATCGCCGTCGCGCCCTGGCCATCCGCTGGCTGGTCAACGCCGCCCGCAAGCGCGGCGAGAACACCATGACGGAAAAGCTGGCCGCCGAACTGCTGGACGCCTCGAACAACCGCGGCACCGCGGTCAAGAAGCGCGAAGACACCCACAAGATGGCCGAGGCCAACCGCGCCTTCAGCCACTACCGCTGGTAAACGCCTTCAAGGCGCCCCGTTCGGCGCCTATCTAGAGACTATCCGGCGCGGGCGGTTTGAGCTAAATCGCCCGCGCCCGCTTATCCGCACAGACCGACATCTCCCCGAGGGCGCGAAATGCGTCCTGAACTCACTTCAAGGCACGCTTCCCATGGCCCGTCTCAACAAGATCGAGGACTACCGCAACTTCGGCATCATGGCCCACATCGATGCGGGCAAGACGACGACGACCGAGCGGATCCTGTATTACACCGGCAAGAACCACAAGATCGGCGAAGTCCACGACGGCGCCGCGACCATGGACTGGATGGACCAGGAGCAGGAACGCGGCATCACCATCACGTCCGCCGCGACGACCGCTTTCTGGAAAGAGAAGCGCCTCAACATCATCGACACTCCCGGCCACGTGGACTTCACCATCGAGGTCGAACGTTCGCTGCGCGTGCTCGACGGCGCCGTGACGGTGCTGGACGGCAACGCCGGCGTCGAGCCGCAGACCGAAACCGTCTGGCGCCAGGCCGACAAATACCGCGTGCCGCGGATCGTGTTCGTCAACAAGATGGACAAGATCGGCGCCGACTTCGACGCCTCGGTGCAGTCGATCCGCGACCGACTGGGCGCCAAGGCCGTGCCGATCCAGTTCCCGATCGGTTCGGAAAACACCCTTTCGGGCCTGGTCGACATCGTCGCGATGAATTCGGTGGTCTGGGACAACGACGCCCTGGGCGCCAACTTCACCGTCGGCCCGATCCCGGACGACCTGATGGACAAGGCCGTCGCCGCCCGCCAGTACCTGATCGACAACGCCGTCGAGCTCGATGACGAGGCGATGGAAGCCTATCTGGACGGCGCCGAGCCCTCGCTGGAAGTGCTGAAGAAGTGCATCCGCAAGGCCGTGCTGACCGGCGCCTTCTATCCGATCCTGTGCGGCTCGGCCTTCAAGAACAAGGGCGTGCAGACGCTGCTGGACGCGGTCGTCGACTATCTGCCGTCGCCGCTGGACATCCCGCCGACCCCGGGCATCGACTTCAAGACGGAAGAGCCGGTCGTGCGCCGCGCCTCGGACGACGAACCCCTGTCGGTTCTCGCGTTCAAGATCATGGACGACCCGTTCGTCGGTTCGCTGACCTTCTGCCGCATCTATTCCGGCAAGATGGAAACCGGCATGGGCCTGCTGAACTCGAGCCGCGACCGCAAGGAACGCGTCGGCCGCATGCTGCTGATGCACTCCAACGACCGCCAGGACATCAAGGAAGCCTACGCCGGCGACATCGTCGCCCTGGCCGGGCTGAAGGACACCCGCACGGGCGACACCCTGTGCGATCCCCTGAAGTCGCCCGTCATTCTCGAGAAGATGGAATTCCCGGCGCCGGTGATCGAGATCTCGGTCGAGCCCAAGACCAAGGCCGACCAGGAGAAGCTGGGCGTCGCCCTGGCCAAGCTGGCCTCGGAGGATCCCTCCTTCACCGTCTCGACCGACCACGAGTCGGGCCAGACCATCCTCAAGGGGATGGGCGAACTGCACCTGGACATCAAGATCGACATCCTGCGCCGCACCTACAAGGTCGACGCGACGATCGGCCAGCCGCAGGTGGCCTACCGTGAATCGCTCGGCCGCAAGGTCGACATCGACTACACGCACAAGAAGCAGACCGGCGGTACGGGCCAGTTCGCCCGCGTCATGATCACCTTCGAGCCGGGCGAGCCGGGTTCGGGCTTCGTGTTCGAGAGCGCCATCGTGGGCGGCGCGATTCCGAAGGAATACATCCCGGGCGTCCAGAAGGGCCTCGAGTCCATCAAGGACGGCGGCCTGCTGGCCGGCTTCCCGCTGATCGACTTCAAGGCGACGCTGACGGACGGCAAGTTCCACGACGTCGACTCCAGCGTGCTGGCGTTCGAAATCGCGGCCCGCGCCGCCTTCCGCGAACTGAAGGACAAGGGCGCGCCCAAGCTGCTCGAGCCGATCATGGCGGTCGAGGTCGTGACCCCCGAGGACTATCTCGGCTCGGTCATCGGCGACCTGAACGGCCGTCGCGGCATGATCCAGGGTCAGGACATGCGCGGCAACGCCACCGTCGTGAACGCCTTCGTGCCGCTGGCCAACATGTTCGGCTATGTGAACACGCTGCGCGGCATGTCGCAGGGCCGCGCCGCCTTCACCATGCAGTACGACCACTACGAGCCGGTGCCGCAACACGTCGCCGACGAAGTGATCAAGAAGTATTCCGCCTAAACCAACCCCCTGAAATTTTAGGAACAAGCCCCCTGTTCAGGGGACGGAGAGAAGAGAATGGCCAAGGAAAAGTTCGAACGTAACAAGCCGCACTGCAACATCGGCACGATTGGTCACGTTGACCACGGCAAGACGACGCTGACGGCGGCGATCACGATGGTTCTGGCCAAGGCCAGCGGCGGCAAGGCGATGAACTACGCCGACATCGACGCGGCGCCGGAAGAGAAGGCGCGCGGCATCACGATCAACACGGCGCACGTGGAATATGAGACGGCCAACCGTCACTACGCCCACGTCGACTGCCCCGGCCACGCCGACTATGTGAAGAACATGATCACGGGCGCGGCGCAGATGGACGGCGCCATCCTGGTGGTTTCGGCCGCCGACGGCCCGATGCCGCAGACGCGCGAGCACATCCTGCTGGCCCGTCAGGTCGGCGTGCCGGCCCTGGTGGTCTATCTGAACAAGGTGGACCTGGTGGATGACGCCGAGCTGCTGGAGCTGGTGGAGATGGAAGTGCGCGAGCTGCTGAGCTCGTACCAGTTCCCGGGCGACGACATTCCGATCACGGCGGGTTCGGCCAAGGCCGCGACCGACGGGGTGAACCCGGAGATCGGCGAGCAGTCGGTGATCAAGCTGATGCAGACCGTGGACGACTACATCCCGCAGCCGGCGCGTCCGCTGGACCTGCCGTTCCTGATGCCGGTGGAAGACGTGTTCTCGATCTCGGGCCGCGGCACCGTGGTCACGGGCCGGGTCGAGCGCGGCATCGTCAAGGTCGGCGAGGAAGTCGAGATCGTCGGCATCCGCCC
>NZ_JAUYNX010000026.1 GCF_030704825.1 Brevundimonas sp.
GGGTTGCGAAAATTGCTGTGTCTGGAAATGAAATTGTCGCAGCACGAATTCCTTCTCCCCTTGAGGGAGAAGGTGGCTCGCGAAGCGAGACGGATGAGGGGTGAAACACCCGTCTGTCCGTGGACCGCGTCTGCTCTCGCCATTCCGCTCGCGGAGGCAGCCCCCTCATCCGCCCCCTCCGGGGGCACCTTCTCCCTCAAGGGGAGAAGGACGATTGGGGCGGCGTCCCTCCTCGACCCTCAAGCGGAGAGGGAAGGCGGGATTCAGGCCGCGTTGGCGGCCTTGCCGGCGGCGGCTTTCAGCTTGTCCTGATGCGCGCGCATGCCGATGGCGATCAGTTCGGCGGCCTCGCCGGCGTCGCCCCAGCCCTTGACGGTGACCGACTTGTTCTTCTCCAGGTCCTTGTAGCGGGTGAAGAAGTGCTCGATCTGCTCGACCATGATGGTCGGCAGCTGCCGGTAGCTGGCGATGTCGGTGTAGTAGGGGTTCAGCTTGTCGACCGGCACGGCGAGGATTTTCTCGTCGCCGCCGGCCTCGTCTTCCATCTTCAGCACGCCGATGGGGCGCGAGCGGATGATGCAGCCCGGCACCACCGGGGTCGGGTTCAGCACGATCACGTCGCAGGGATCGCCGTCGTCCGACAGGGTGTGCGGGATGAAGCCGTAATTGCCCGGATAGTACATGGCGGTGTGCAGGAAGCGGTCGACGAACAGGGCGCCGGAAGCCTTGTCCATCTCGTACTTCACCGGCAGGCCGCCCTGCGGAATCTCGATGATGACATTGACGTCCCAGGGCGGATTCGGGCCGACGGGGATGGCGTCGATGTTCATGGCGCGCTCGTTTATGGTGCAGTGCGATACGAAGGTGGCGGGCGTGATAGGCGCGCACGGCGCCCGAAGCAAGGCGGAGAGGGTTGTTTGCGGGCCGTCGCTCGACGCGCGGCGTCTCGCTGCTTGAGCGGGGAAGCTTGTCTTGCGCGCTATCGCTCGACGCGCGGCGTCTCGCTGCTTGAGCGCTGGTTTGCGCGCTATCGCTCGGCGCTGGGCGTCTCGCTGCTTGAGCGCGGGAGCTCCGCGCGTCACCATGAAGCCGTGACGAGGAGCATCCGATGACCCTGTTCGACTGGCTGGCGCTGGGCCTCTTCATTCTGTGCTGGCTCGGCTATGGCCCGCTGCTCGGCCTGCTGGCGCGACGCAGCGGCACGCTGAACGACGACATGCTGGTCATCCGGCGGGTGTGGATGACGGCCATGACCCACCGCGAGATCCGGCTGGTCGACAGTCAGTTGCTGGGCCACACCATCAACTCCGGCGGCTTCTTCGCCTCGACCAATCTGCTGCTGATCGCGGCCGTGGCCAGCGTGCTGTTCGGCGGCGAGCAGGCGATGCGGGGTTTCGCCGCGGTCGGGGCGGGGGACATGCCGATGAAGCTGCTGGAGGCCAAGCTGGCCCTGATGCTGGTCTGCCTGGCGCGCGGCCTGCTGGATTTCATCTGGTCGATCCGGCAGCTGAACTACGCCCTGGCCCTGATCGGGGCGGCGCCCGAGGTGCACACCGAGGCGGACCGCGTCGCTCTCGGCGATGCGGCGGCCAACCTGCTGAATCCGGCCCTGAGCGCCTTCAGCCAGGGCGTGCGCGGCTATTATTTCGCCCTGGCGGCCGCAGCCTGGCTGTTCGGGCCCCTGTGGCTGGCCCTGGGCGTGGGGGCGGCCTTCTGCCTGCTGGTCTGGCGCCAGGCGGGGTCGCCGGCGGCCCGCGCGATCCGCAGCGCGCGACGGCTGCTGGAGCCTTGACGCCGGCAAGGCCACGCTCGTTCGCAGATGCGCTGTCGCAGGGATAATTTTTTCCGATGAAACCGCTTACGGGCCGATGGTGTAGCTCGAACCTGCCGTTACACGGCGTGATCGCAGGTGCGAAATACCGTCTTGACGATTTGTGCACCGCACACTAGCTTGATTTTCGACGCCTCCGGGCGTCTTGCCCTTCCTGGGCGTTTCCTCCCTATAGACTTCATGCCGCGCCCTCGGGCGCGGCTTTTTTTATGTCCGGTCCGGATCGACGGACAGCAGGGCCGAAATGACGCGGGCGACGCCGCTTTCCGTCCGCGGCCAGCCGGGACCGGGCGCGCGGGCGGCCTCGTCGAAATAGAGCGCCCGGTTCAACTCGACCTGGACGGCGTGGAAGCCCTCGGCCGGCCGGCCCCAGGTCTGGGTGGTCCAGCCGCCCGCATAGGGCTGGTTCAGGGCCACGCGCCAGCCCAGCGCCTCGAACGCCCGCCGCAGACGCCGCGTCAGCCCGGCCGAACACGACGACCCGTGGCGGTCGCCCAGCACGACGTCCGGCCCGCGGGCGCCGCCGGACCCTTGCGCGGCGCGCGCGGGCATGGAGTGCCAGTCGATCAGCATCGCCTCGCCGTGACGCTCGCGGGCCGCGCGCATCCGGTCGGCCAGGGCCGCATGATAGGGCGCGTGGGTCCCCGCGATGCGGGCCCGGGCCTCGTCCAGCGTCAGGCGGCGGTCGTACAGGGCCCGCCCGTCGCCGGTCATGCGGGGAATGACGCCATAGCCCGCCGCCGTCCGCGCCGAGCCGGGACCTTCGCCCGCGCCCTCGATCAGGACCGGATCGAGATCGGCGGGATCGCGGTTCAGATCGACCCAGGCCCGGCCCAGACGGCCGAGGACCACGGTCGCCCCGTGATCCACGCCGGGTGCGATCAGCCGGTCGACCAGGGCGTCTTCGGCGCTGCGCAGGCTGGCCTCCGGCAGGGTCGGATCGGCGCCCATGTCCGGCGGATAGATCACGCCCGAATGGGGCGAGGCGAAGACGAAGCGGCCCGGGACGGCCGGGCGCAGGACGACGAAGGCGTCGCCGCCGCTCCCATCGCTCCCGTCCCGCCCCTGATCCATGCTGTCAGCCATAGCCTGTTTCGCCCGGCCATCCACAGGGAGGGGCCGCGGCGGGCCCCTGATTTTCATGGCGGGTTTACCAGTCGCGGCGTAGCGTCGCGGAAAGAAGACGACCGGGGCGGACTTTCACATATGGCGCGCATTCTTCTGGCCGAGGACGATCACTCGCTGCGGGGCTTCCTGACGCGGGCGCTGGAACGGGCGGGCCATTCGGTGGTCGACTGCGAGAACGGCGACGACGCCATCGACGCCCTCGACCAGGGTCCCTGGGACCTGCTGCTGACCGACATCGTCATGCCCGGCGCCGACGGCATCGAGGTGGCGCGCGTCGCCGCCGCCCGCCAGCCCGGCATCCGCATCATGTTCATCACCGGCTTCGCCGCCGTGGCCCTGTCGGCCGCCCAGGCCAGTCCGCAGGCCAAGGTGCTGTCCAAGCCGGTGCACCTCCGCGACCTCGTCGGCGAAGTGGAGCGAATGGTCGCCGCTTAAAGCAGGGCGCGGTCGCTCGGCACGCGGTCGCCCGCTGCCTGAGCGCGGAGCTTTCTTCAGGGCGCTATCGCTCGCGACGCGGTCGCTCGCTGCCTGAGCGCGGGCTGTTCCGTTTCGCCCTTGCAGACTGCAAACCGGCCGGGTTATAGACCGCGCCTTCCCGTTCCGGACCTGTCCGGAACCGTTACGGCGGACGCGTAGCTCAGCGGGAGAGCACTTCGTTGACATCGAAGGGGTCACAGGTTCAATCCCTGTCGCGTCCACCATTTCTTTCAAAAGTTAAGCGGTGATGCGGTTCCGGCGCCGGCCGGAAACGGCCGCCCGGCGGTCGGGTGCGCCGACGCGCGCCTGACTTCTCCGGGACCCCGGAAAATGTCCGCCTTCAGGACCGGGGCGGCGGATCGGCGGGGCGCAGGGTCACGACGTCGAGAAGACCGGTCGGCCGGCCGCGGGTCGCCTGCAGCCGGATCACCAGCGATCGCTCTCCCTCGCCGGGGGGAAGCGGGGCGGAGACCTCGGCGCCGGGCCGGGCGTCGGCGACCTTGGCGCCATCCAGCCACACCTCGCCGGCCGAGGTGGCCCGGCCGAGGGACAGCACCCCGCCCCGCCGCTGGACCGCGTGTACGCGCGGGTCGTCGAGGGGCGCACTCTCTACGTCAACACGACGGGCGAGCCGAAGGAGGTTCCGCTCGGCGCGCCCGGCCGCGGCGTGCTCTCCGGCCAGTCTGTCGACCGGACGCTGCGCCTTGGACCGTGGGGCGTGGAGGTGGTGGAATAGCCAAGCGTCGGCGACGCCGCCGATAGCGGGTCGAGCGCGGAGCCGGGCGGGCTCTTCAGGCCGCCGCCCGGAACCGGGCCGGTTCTCCGAGCAAGGGTTCGAACAGCCATCGCGCCAGATGCCGCACGACAGGCACGGCGACGCCGTCTCCGGTCAGATGGCAGGCGGCGCTGTAGGAATCGGGCAGGCGGTAGCCGTCCGGAAGGCCCATCAGCCGGGCCGTCTCCCGGGCCGACATCAGACGGGACCGGACCACGCCGGCCTCGACCACCAGGACGGTCTGGCGACTGGACCCGCCGCCGGGAGTCCGCAGGCAACCGGCGATGTCGAACCGCGCTTCGGCCCGCTGCGCCTTGCCGCCCGAGGCGTCGCTGCGGGTGCGCCGGTACAGGGTCCCGACGCGCCGCCCGCCCTCCTGGCGCGCAAGCTCGACCTTGGCCAGGTTCGCCGGCGACATCAGCGTCAAAAGCCGCGCGGTCTGGGCGGCGGAGTGCCAGCGTCCGCCGGATGGATCCGGCTCGATCAGCGCCTCCAGCGTGGCGGGCCGGGGTTCGGGCTCGGGCAGGCGCCACCAGATCATGCGCGTCCGCAGGTTCGTCGGCAGGCGGTCGGCCGCCCGGCGCAGCGTGGCGGGATGAAACGGGCCGGCCGCCGCGGGCCGCGTCAGGGCCGAGGGGATGGCGACGTCCTCGCGCACCCCGATCACGAACAGCCGGGGCCGCGACTGCGGCAGGAAACCGTCGGCGTTGATCACCAGCGGGCCGCAACGATAGCCGGCCTCGGCATAGGTCCGGCAGATGATCTCGAAATCGCGACCGCCGCTCGAGGTCAGCGCGCCGCAGACGTTCTCGACGGCCACGATCCGCGCCGCCCGGCCGTCCCCGGCCAGGGCCCGCGCCAGCCGCCAGAAGTCGTGGAACGTCCCCGATCGCGTCCCGCCGAGGCCCGCGCCCGCGCCCGCCAGCGACAGGTCCTGACAGGGAAACGATCCCCACATCAGATCCGCCGCGCCGGGAAGATCGTCGGCGGCCAGGCCGGCGATGTCGCCGACGCGCAGGGCCTCGTCGCCCCAGTTGGCGCGGTAGGCGTCGGCCTTTTTCGGATCGAAGTCGTTGGCGAACAGGCAGCGCCAGCCACCGCCCAGACCGGCGCGCACCATGCCGCCGCCGGCGAAGAATTCGTAGAAGCCGGGCGATGCGGACGTGCGGACGGACGATTCGGCCATGCCGGGACGCTGACGCGGCGACGCGTGGAAGTCCACCGACCGGACGCTCGCGCGGGTGAAAGTCCGGGGCTCGCTAAAGCTTGGGAAAGGGTCGCCGGGTGATAATCGGTCCTCATCCCTGGAATCGACATGCACCCAGTCAAGTTTGTTCTCGTCGCCCTGCTTCTCGCGGCGCTCGCCGTTCCGGGCGGCGCGCGCGCCGCGACGCAGTCGCGCGAGAGCCGGATCGAGCTGGCGGAGCGCGTCGAGCAACGGGCCGCGGTCACGAGCTTTCCCGAACTGGAAGCCTTCGGCGAGGCGGCGCTGGCCCGGCCGACGCGCGAAGGGCTGAACCGGCTCTACCATGTCGCCTGGATCAGTCTGAACCAGGGCGATTTCGAGCGGGCGGCGGCCTGGAACGACCGCCTCGCCGAGGCCGCGCGGGTCCAGGACGATGCGCGCTATCAGGGGATCGCCCGGCTGAACGCCCTGGCCATCCGGTACGACAGCGGCGACTCGGGCGCCGCGGCGGAAATGCACCGCATCGCCCGCACCGCCACCGACTGGTTCGTCAAGGTCCACGCCATGCGGCTCAGCGCCCTTGCGCTGATGGATCAGGATCACATCGGCGACGGCCTCAGGCTGTTGACCGAGGCCGACGCCGTCATTCCCGAGAACGCGCCCTATGCCGACACCGCGCGGGCCGGACTGTGGGAGGTCACCGGCATGGGCCTCATGAAGCTGAACGACATCGAGGGCGCCACGACGGCGTTCCGCCGGTTCGAGATCGACTATTCGAACCCCGCCTATCCCCGGCCGGATTTCGACGCCCTGTACAATCTGACCCGCCTGTCGGTGCAGGTCGGCGACCAGGACCTGGCGGACCGGCTCTACGCCGCGCACCATCGGCTGTCCCGACGCGCCAATCTCGAAAGCCTGCTGGTCTACGACGCCAATCTCTGCGCCATGGTCGCCGAGGGCCGCGGCGATTCGCGCGCCGTCCTGGACTGCCTTTCGCCCTATGGGGCCGATCTGGGCGCGGCCTCCTTTCTCGCGCCGCAACTGCTGCCGACGCGCGCGCTCGCCTATGCCCGGACGGGTCAGGTCCGGCTGGCCCGGCGGGATCTGGCCGAGATCCGGCGCCGCGAGGCCGCGGGCCTGTTTCGGGAAGACGGGTTCTCGGAGGTCCCCAAGGTCGAGGCCGCCCTGCTGTTCACCGAAGGCCGGACGCGGGAGGCCTTCCAGCAACTGGACGCCTATCACAAGGCGCGCGAGGTGCAGACCGCGCGCCGGTTCAGCGCGGGGATCGGCCAGGTCACGAGGGAGATGCAGGAGCAACTGGCCCAGCGTCGTCGTCAGCTCGACACCGCCCGGGCCAACACCCAGCTGCAGAAGGACGTCATCGGCTGGCAACGCTGGATGGTCGGGATCGCGGTCGTCTTCATTCTGACCGCCGCCGGCCTCCTGGTCTGGCAATGGCGGTCCGCCGGGCATCTGCGGCTCGCGCGCCGGGCCGCGGAGGAGGCCAGCCGGTCCAAGAGCGACTTCCTGGCCAATATGAGTCACGAGATCAGGACGCCTCTCAACGGCGTGGTCGCCATGGCCGACGCCCTGGCGAGAAGCGATCTGGGCCCGCGGGAGCGGGAGATGGTCGACATCGTCCGGTCGTCCAGCGGAACCCTCGAGCGCCTGCTGTCCGACATCCTCGACAGCGCCAAGATCGAGTCCGGCCAGATCACCATCGAACCGGCGCCGTTCCATCTCGGCGATCTGGTCCGGGAGACGGCGGCCCTGTGGGAATCGAAGGCCGCGGCGAAGGGCGTCGCCCTCGAGGTCGGGATGGAAGACGGGATCGAGACGCGGGTCTATGGCGACGGCGTGCGCGTCCGGCAGGTTCTGACCAACCTGATCAGCAATGCGTTGAAATTCACCGCGACCGGCTCCGTCAGCCTGCGCGTGGAGAGCCTTGCGGACGATCGCGTGCGCTTCACCGTCGTGGATACCGGGGTCGGTTTCGAGCCCGATCAGAAGGCGCGCATCTTCGGGCGCTTCCATCAGGCCGACGGATCGATCACGCGGCGATTCGGCGGCACGGGCCTGGGCCTGGCGATCTCGCGCGAACTGGCCGAACTGATGGGCGGGTCGCTGGACTGCGACAGCCAGCCCGGCGTCGGCTCCCGGTTCTGGTTCGAGATTCCCCTGCCGCCGGCGGATGTCGCGAGCGGAGACGCCGCGACCCTTCCCGACGCCGACCTGGAGGCGGCCGCGCTGCGAATTCTCCTCGCCGACGATCACCCGGCCAACCGCAAGGTCATCGAGATCCTGCTCTCCGGCAGCGGAGCGGAGCTGGTGTGCGCCGCGGACGGGCGCGAAGCCGTCGAGGCCTACCAGAACGGCGGCTTCGATCTGGTGCTCATGGACATGCAGATGCCCGTGATGGACGGCCTCACCGCGACCGCCCGGATCCGCGCCTTCGAGGCCCAGCGCGGCTGGCCCCGGACGCCGGTGCTGATGCTGACCGCCAACGCCATGGCCGAACATGTCGAAGCGGGCCGCAGGGCCGGCGCCGACGGCCATCTGTCCAAGCCCGTGACCGCGGCGACCCTGTTCGCGGCGATCTCCCATGCGCTGGCCACGGCCGCGCCGACGGCCGACGCCGAGGCCGCCTAGAGCCGGACCCCGGCCGCGACCCTATTTGACGTCGATCCCGGACGCGCGTGACCGTGCCGCGCTCTTCGCGACGACGGCGACGATGATGATGAGGAAGGCCAGCAGCCGGAGCAGATAGAAGGGACTCTGTTCCTCGCGCGGCACCTTCATGACGATGGTCAGCAGCGGGGTCGCCGCCATCAGCAGAAAGGCGGCGGCGAAGGCGAGGAACAGGCCATCCCCGGTGCGCCGCCAGAATTTGAGGAAAAACAGGGCGGCGACCGCATAGCCCATGATGATGGCGCCGCTGGCGGCAAGGGCGACGCTCACTGGTCCACCTCCCAGACGAAGCCGTAGATCAGCACGCCGACCGCCAGCAGGGCGGTCGCCTGACGCGCGGGCGAGAGGTCGATTCCGGGCAGGATCACCATGTCCAGCACCACCAGAAGATTGTTGATCGCCAGGAGCCAGAAGCAGGCGGCGCTCCACAGCAGGAGCGCCTGGCGGGATCTCAGCCACGACCGGGTCAGAAGGCCGGCGCAGACGGCGCTGGTCAGCAGACACAAGCCATAGACGATTCCCGGCGCCCACTCCGTCACGGCTTCCACCCCCCCAGACGAAACGAATCCGCGAAGCCCTTCAGCGGATCCGGCCGCATCGAGGCGATGGCGTTCACCACGGCGACCGGACGCTCACGGTAGGCGGCTTCCAGCCCCTCGCAAAGAGCTCCCAACCGGGGCGAGGCGGGCGCATAGCGGAACGACCCGTCCGCCTCCATCGCCAGCCCGGCCTGTTGCAGACGCTGCAGGCAGTCGTTGACCAGGGGCGCGCTGGCCCGCAACTCGTAGACCAGCGTCTCGGGCGTCCACGACGCGGCGGGGCTCCGGCGCAGAAGCAGGAGGGTTTCGAGCGCCCACACTGACGGAATGGCGCCCTCGATGAAGGCGACAATTTCGGGATCCAGCGAGGAGGCGGGCGGCGAATTCACCGCTCGTGGTCCGGTTTCGGCCCTGGCGACATGGGGAGGGAACCTACCGCCTGGCGCGCGATTGGCAATGCGGGAGAATTTCCGGTCGGACGCGGAACCTCCCGTGAAGTTCGCGGTTGTCAGCAGTTGGTTCGGGGGAAGCAGCAGGATGGCGTGATCGGCTGGGGGTGGGGTCCGCGCGCGGCGCTGTTCCGGTCCAGCCGACCATCGTGTTCGACCTCCGGATGGAAATAGCTTCTGTTCCGAAGGCCCAACAATGTCGATCGCCGCCGTGGTTGCCGAACCCATCCTCGACAATCGTCAGCTCCTGACCGCCCTGCGCGCCTTCCGACGAGGAGATTTCTCCGTCCGGCTGCCCGGCGGCCTGACGGGCATGGATGGCGAACTGGCCGAGGTCTTCAACGACGTCGTCGAGCTGAACGACCGGATGAGCCGCGAGTTCAGCCGTCTGGGCGAACTGGTCGGCAGGCAGGGCAAGATCAACCACCGCGCCCGGGTCCCGGCCGCGACGGGCTCCTGGGCGGCGAGCGTCGACGCGGTCAACACCCTGATCGCCGACATGGTCCATCCGACCGCGGAAATGGCCCGGGTGATCGGGGCCGTGGCCAAGGGCGACCTGTCGCAGACCATGGACCTCGAGAACGAGGAGCAGCCCCTGCGCGGCGAATTCCTGCGCATCGGCCGGGTGGTGAACACCATGGTGGGCCAGTTGGGCTCGTTCGCCTCGGAAGTGACCCGGGTGGCGCGCGAGGTCGGCACCGAGGGCAAGCTGGGGGGCCAGGCGAACGTGAAGGGGGTGGCCGGCACCTGGAAGGACCTGACCGACAATGTGAACTTCATGGCCGCCAACCTGACGGGTCAGGTCCGCAACATCGCCGAGGTGACGACGGCCGTCGCCAACGGCGACCTGAGCCGCAAGATCACGGTGGACGTGAAGGGCGAGGTGCTGGAGCTGAAGGACACCATCAACACCATGGTGGACCAGCTCAATTCCTTCGCCTCGGAAGTCACCCGGATGGCCCGCGAAGTGGGTTCCGAGGGCAAGCTGGGCGGGCAGGCGAACGTGAAAGGCGTGGCCGGCACCTGGAAGGACCTGACCGACAATGTGAACTTCATGGCGGCGAACCTGACGGGCCAGGTCCGCAACATCGCCGAGGTGACCACCGCGGTCGCCAAGGGCGACCTGTCGAAGAAGATCACCGTCGACGTGAAGGGCGAGATCCTCGAGCTGAAGTCCACGATCAACACCATGGTGGACCAGCTGAACGCCTTCGCCTCGGAAGTGACCCGGGTGGCGCGCGAGGTGGGCACGGAAGGCAAGCTGGGCGGCCAGGCGCGGGTGGAAGGCGTCGGCGGCACCTGGAAGGACCTGACCGACAACGTCAACCTGATGGCCGACAACCTGACCGGCCAGGTCCGCAACATCGCCGAGGTGACCACCGCCGTGGCCAAGGGCGACCTATCCAAGAAGATCACCGTGCAGGTGCGCGGCGAGGTGCTGGAGCTGAAGGACACCATCAACGTCATGGTGGACCAGCTGAACGCCTTCGCCTCGGAGGTGACGCGGGTGGCCAAGGAGGTCGGCACCGACGGCAAGCTGGGCGGCCAGGCCCAGGTGGAGGGCGTCACCG
>NZ_JAUYNX010000038.1 GCF_030704825.1 Brevundimonas sp.
CGCCCGACCGCCGACGGCGTGCGCGAGCCGCTCAACCGTCGCGCCACCATCGGCATCAACTTCCGCTAAACCCGGAAGGCCGAAGGCCAGCAACACAGAGCCGCCGGTCCCCGAAAGGGGGCCGGCGGTTTTGCTTTGCGGGCCGAACAGGCGCCGGCCATCATCTCCGCCTCCCTCTTCCAGAGAAGGTGGGTCCCCGCATCGCTCCGATTGGACCCATGGGTCTGCGGCGCCGACCTTCATGGCGGGGGCCGACGGATCCGTGACACGCCTTCGCCGGACATGGACCGCATCACGCCGCGGATTCGACAGTCGGTGATAGCGGACGCCGGAGACGTCTACAGGGCTGGCGGCGCCTCGACCGGGCGACCTGACGAAAAGTCAGCCTCGACGGATGCCTGGAGGTCTAGCGAAGAGAGACACGGGTCAGAGCCGGCGGTTCGGCGGCGACGGCCGCCCCGCCCCGGGGCGGCAGCGTCCGTCCGGCGCCGATGACAACGGTCGCCGTCAGGACCGCCGAGATCGCGGCGATGGCGGCCAGTTTCACCCCGTCGGCGAATTCCTGATGGTCTGGACGCAAGCGATTCCCCCGCGACGAACGCGGTTCGTATCCAGCATCTGACGCGGCGCGCCGCAAGTCACGGAACGGTGTCCGATCACGAAAAAGGGCGGAGCCGTGCGGCTTCGCCCTCCTTCCTCGTACGTTGGCGGCGCGGCCGCCCGCTGCCTGCGCCTAGCCGCGGAACGGGCGGATCAGGATCTCGACCCGGCGGTTCTGCGCCTTGCCCTCGGCCGTGGCGTTCGACGCGATCGGAGCGCTCTCGCCGCGGCCATCGACGTACAGCCGGTCGGCCAGCACATTGCGGCTGACCAGATACTGGGCCACCGACGAGGCGCGCTGGCGCGAGAGATTGAGATTGTACTCGTCCGTGCCGTCGGAATCCGCATGGCCGACGATGTCGACGATGGACTGGTCATAGCGGTTCAGAACCCCGGCGACATCGTCCAGCGTCGCGTTGAAGCGGGGGTTGATGGAGGCTTGGTTGGAAGCGAAGGTGACGTCCGACGGCATGCGCAGGACCAGGTTGTCGCCCTGGCGGGCCACGCCGACGCCCGAGCCCGACAGTTCCGCCTCCAACTCGCGCTGCTGGCGGTCCATATACGCGCCGACGGCCGCGCCGCCGAGGGCCCCGATTCCGGCGCCGATCAGGGCGTTCTTGCGACCCTCCTCGGAGTTCGAGGTGTTGGTCAGATAGCCCAGCAGGGCGCCGCCGAGGGCGCCGGCGATCGCGCCCGTGCCTGTATTGTTGCGGCGCGGGGCCGAGCTGTACGGGTCGGTCGTGGTGCAGGCGACGCCGCCGAGAAGAATGGCGACGCTGGCGCCGGTGAGAAGAAGCTTGCTGCGCATGGGGGAGGGTCCTTTCAATCAGACGTGTCGGCGCTGAAACGTCGCCATATGGTCAAGGTTCCAGCCTGTACCGCAGGTGAACGCCCCGGGACGGCGGTTTCATCCCGGCGCCAATCGCTTTGCCAAGGCCATGGTCCAGGGAGTATGGAACTCGGCTGTCCGCCCACAAAGGTTCCGACCGTGACCGCCACCCTGACCACCGCCGCCTCCACCGGTTGCGGCCGCGCCATAGAGCCGGTGTCGATGACGCTTTACGACGTCGATTTCCAGGCGTTCGCCGACCGTCTCGGGACCTCGTTCAGGCGCTACGGGTTCGCCGTCGTCGCCGACCATGGACTGGACGAGGCGATCATCGGGGCCGCGGTCGCGGACACCAAGGCCTTCTTCGCCCTGCCGGAAGAGACCAAGCGCAAATATCACCAGCCGGGCACGGGCGGCGCGCGCGGCCTGACTCCGTTCGGCGTCGAGGCGGCCAAGGGCGCGGCCACGGTCGATCTGAAGGAGTTCTGGCACGTCGGGCGAGAACTGCCCCCGGGTCATCCCTATCGCAAATACATGCGCGACAATGTCTGGCCGACCGAGATCGAGGGCTTCCGAACCCATCTCTACGGCATGTTCGAGGCCATGGACGCCCTGGGCGCCAGGATCCTGCGCGCCATCGCCCGCTACCTGAAACTCGGCGACGACTTCTTCGAGGACAAGGTCGAGATGGGCAACAGCATCCTGCGCATGCTGCATTATCCGCCTGTGCCGGCGGACGCGCCGGGCGTGCGCGCAGGCGCGCACGAGGATATCAACGTCATCACCCTGCTGCTGGGAGCGGAGGAGGCCGGGCTGCAGTTGAAGGACGCCGACGGCGAATGGCTGGACATAGCGCCGCCGCCGGGCGCGCTGGTGGTCAACATCGGCGACATGCTGCAGCGGCTGACCAATCACGTCCTACCGTCGACGACCCACCGGGTCGTCAATCCGGCGCCCGAGCGGCGGGGCTTCGCCCGCTATTCGACGCCTTTCTTCCTGCATTTCAACCCGGATTTCGTGATCGAGACCCTGCCGACCATGATCAGTCCGGAGAACCCCGACCGCTATGCGGGCAAGGCGATCATGGCCGAGGACTTCCTGACCGAGCGGCTGAAGGAAATCCGCCTGATCTGACGGGTGCGGGCCGCCCCCTGAAGGGCAAGGTGTCGATTCTATTTCGAGATTCTCAGCCGTGAGATGTCGCGACCGATGGCGGCGAAAGCTTGGGAGAGATCGGACCCGCTGGACGGCAGATAGGCGTGCTCCGGGCTGCTGGCGCAGTCGGCCAGCAGGTCCGCGGCGTCGCCACCCGCCGCGATCTGGAAGCCGACCGTATAGACGATCACCCCCGCCGCCTTCATGGCGTCGCACAGCGCCTCGCCCTGCGCGAACGGATCGCCATTGGTCGAGTTCTGGTTGATTTTGTCGACGGTTCCGCCGGAACCCACGCCTGCGTTCTGGGCGATCACGCCGGTGTTGTATGGCGTGTTGAACTCGCCGTCGGTCATGATGATCACCGCCTTGAGCGTGTCCTCGGGCGCATAGGCGCCGGCGGGACTGCTCGGCCACAGTGAATTGAAGTTGGGCGATACGGAATACCAGCCCCACGCCATGCCGATATGGCCCGCCGTGGATCCCGTGACGGAAAGGCCGCTGATCAGGGATTTGAGGGTCGGCTTGCTGCTGCTGAGGGGCAGGATGACAGCCGACGGGCAGGGATTGCCCGAGGTCGATGGGTAGTTGCGCCCCACCCAGGTTGAGGCCGAAGGCCCGGCGTCTGTGTAGGCTTGGGAACCTGCGCGTTCGCTGACACAGGTGCTGGTTTCAAGGGCGCGAAGCGTGCCCGATGGATTGTAGAATACGCGCCATTGGCAGCCGTCCTGGCCGCACCAGCTGGATCCGCCCGAGGTATGGGCGCCCCATTCCGCGCCGTTGACGCCGATCGAATAGGTATTGTTCGTCTGTTTGGCGACGATATAGGGCCGATTGTTGACCTGCGTCATGCCATTGGCCCCGGTGATGTACACGCCGTCGCCGGTCTCAAGGCCGTGGCCGGGGGCGGTCACCTGGACCGCGCAATCCGACAGCAGGCATTTTCGCGCCTCGCCGGAGCCGAGATAGTTGCCATAACTGCTCGTGTTCACCGCCACCCAGGATGAGCCGTCCCACGACCGCAATGAGAATCTCGTGCTGCTGATTCTCTGGACCCGATAGGCGCGGTTGTTGACCTGTCCCATGCCGGAGACGTTGCGGATCCAAACATAGTCGTTGGTCACGAAGCCATGGGCGGTCGAGGTGGTGACGACCCCCGGATTGGCGCGGGTGATGGCGCTGATGTTCCTTGCGGTCGACGCCGCCCAGGCCATGTGCGCGATGTTCCGCGCGCCGATGGGGGTTCCGCGGGCGGCGTTGGCCCAGGAGCCGACATTGACCCCCATCGAATAGGGCACGATCGCCATCCGGGTGTAGTAGGGCGTCTGGACGTCCTGGACCACGATGTCGACCAGCTGGGTCGCCGCCGCCTTGAGATCGATGATGCGCCGACCCGCCATGGAGCCGGTGATGTCGAGCACCAGGCCGACCTCGATGTTTTTGGACGACCGGTCGACCTCGGAGTGGGCTCCGACCGGCAGATAGTCGTCCATGAACTGGCCGTAGGGCGGCAGGAAGATGTTGGCGACCAGGGCCTTCACATCGACCTTCGAACTGGCGACGACCACATTCTCGTCGTTCAGGACGAAACTTGTATCGGCTTCGCGCAGGATGACATCGGGATAGGCCTGCATGTTGGCGCGCAGCGCCGCCAGTCCCACGCGCTGGAGGTCGGCGTCTTCGGTATAGGACGAGCGGGCGGCGGCGAGCGCCGCGGCGTCCAGCGCGTCCTGCAGATTGACCCGGACGGTTGAGGCGCGGTGAATATCGACGCCGCCGACCGAGATAAGGATCAGCACTGGCAGGCTGAGACCGAACAGCATGGCGGCGTTGCCGCGGGCGTCGGCCCACAGGCGCCGGAGAAACTTCAGGCCGTACAGGATGGGCGAGTCAATACGGGGTGCCATGGTAGCCATTTCGTCCGGTACGAAGGTCCGGCTTTCCGGACTGAGCATCGGGGAGCATTGTTAACGCCGGATGATCGCCGGCGAACGCTGTAATTTATCGGGATATTCGCAACTGGGTGATGTCGCGGCCGATGGCCGAGAAGGCCTCGCGCAGGTCCGTTCCCGAGTCCGCCATATAGACGTTGCCCGAGTTGGTCGCGCAGTTGTTGACGAGGGCGCGGGCGCGGTCGTCGTCCACCACCTGGAAGCCCACGGTGTAGACGATCACGCCGGCGTTCTTCATGGCCGTGCACAGGGCCAGGGTCTGATCGAACGGATGGCCGTTGGGGGCATTGCAGTTGATATGCAGGGATGCGGCTCCGGATCCGTTGGTCGAATCGGCGCTGATCACGCCGTTGCAATAGCCGCTGTTGTATTCGCCGTCGGTCATGATCACGACCGCTTTCAGGGTCTCGGCGGTGTTGTAGGCGCCGCCCGCGGATGAGCCGAAAAGGCCGCTGAAGTTGGGTGAGACGGCATACCAGCCCCAGGCCACGCCGATATGGCCCCCGGTCGAACCGGAAGCGCTCAACCGGTCGATGTCGGCCTTGACCGAGGACCGGTCGCTGGACAGGGGCCTCAGCGTGTTCGAGAGGCAGGGATTGGAGGTCGAGGGATAGTTCCGGCCCACTCTGGCGGTGGACGGCGCCGTGTCCGTATAGGCGTCGTCGCCCGTACGCTCGGTCACGCAGGTGCTGATCCGATGTGTGGTGAGATCGTCGTAAACGTTCTCGAAGGCGTAGTAGGTGCAGCCCTGCTGGGCGCACCAGGACCTGCCGCCCGAGGTGTAGGGGGTCAGTGTCGTCTCGTTCATGTCGATGGTGAAGGTGTTGGTCGTGGCGTTGCCGACCAGATAGGTTTCGTTGTTGATCTGCGTCATGCCGCCGATGTCGGTGATATAGACGTAGTTGTTGTTGACGAGTCCGTGGTTGTTCGCGGTAATGGTGATGGAACAATCGTTGTTCTGGCACCGCTGGACCCGGCCGCTTGTTCCGCTGAAGGCATTGTAGTATCGCCCGTCCACCGCATATCCGTTCAACCTGTAGAGCTGGAAGGTGTTGTCGGTCTTGTTCTTGACGAGATAGGGCTTGTTGTTCAGCGCGGTCATGCCGCCCACGCCGCTGATCCAGACCACGTCGTTGTTGGAGAAGCCGTGGGCGTTGGAGGTGACGACCACCGGCCGGGCCTGGGTCGCCGCCGTTATGGTTTTCGGGGTTCCGGCTAGGTTGATGACCGCGCCGGTGATGTTGACCGAACCCACGATCGATCCGCGAGCGGCGTTGGCGTAGCTGTCGACATTGACCGCCATCGAATACGGCACGATGGCGACCCTGGAATACCAGGGCGTCTGGATATCCTGGACGACGATGTCGACCAGGTCCTTGGCGGCGGCGCGCAGGTCGATGATCTTCTGGCCGGCCATCGAGCCGGTGGTGTCGAGCACCAGCGCCACCTCGATGTTCCGGGACGACCGGTCCACCTCGGAATGAGCCCCGACCGGCAGATAGTCGTCCATGAACTTTCCGTAGGGCGGCAGGAAGAGGTTGGCGACCAGGGTCTTCACGTCGACCTTGGAATTCGCGATCACCACGTCGTCGGCGTTCAGCACGAACGTCGTGTCCGCCTCGCGCAGGATGATGTTGGGGTAGGCCTGCAGGTTGGCGCGCAGCGACGCGAGTCCGACCCGCTGCAGGTCGGCGTTCGCGGTATAGGGCGAACGGGCCGCCGACAGGGCCGCGGCGTCCAGCGCGTCCTGCAGGTTGACCCGCACGGTCGAGGCGCGGTGGATGTCGACGCCCCCGACGGTCATCAGGACGAGCACCGGAACGCAAAGACCGAACAGCATGGCGACGTTGCCGCGCGCATCGTCGGCCATGCGGCGCGTGAACGCCCGCAGGCCCCGGCCCATGCCGTCGATCCAGGATTTCAGCCCCATTGCCGCGTCCGCCCGTCGGTCGCGGGCGCAATCGCCCCCGCTCATCCGGCGGAGAATGGCGGGGCCCGGTTAAGAGAAGGGCCAACGCCAAAGGTTAACGGGCGGCTGGCGGACCGGGTTCAGGTCTCCCAACCGCAGTTCTTGCCGCGGTTCTGCGCCGTCAGCCAGACGTTCAGCGGGGCGAAATAGTCGGCCACGGCCGAGGCGTCGTTCTCGCGCTGGCCGGTGAAGGCCTGCATGGCCTCGGGCCAGGGACGGGACTGGCCCATCTCCATCATGGCGTTGAAGCGCGCCCCGACCGCCTCGTTCCCGTATACGGAGCACCGGTGCAGCGGCCCGGTCCAGCCCGCCTGCTGGCAGGCCGCGCGGTGGAACTGGAACTGGTAGATGTGGGCCAGGAAGTAGCGGGTGTAGGGCGTGTTGCCGGGGATATGGTATTTGGCGCCCGGGTCGAAGGCGTTGTCCGGACGCGGTCCGGGCGGGACCAGGCCCTGGTAGCGCAGCATGTTGGCGGTCCAGGCGTCATTGTATTCGGCCGGGTCGGTCTCGCCGTTGAAGACGCCCCAGCGCCAGCGGTCGACCATCAGACCGAAGGGCAGGAAGGCGATCTTGTCCAGAGCCATCTTGAGCAGGAAGGGAATGTCCTCCTCCTCGCCGGGCACGGTCTGCAGCAGGCCGATCTGGTTCAGATAGGTGGGGGTCAGGGCCGACAGGCCGACGAAGTCGCCGATGGCCTCGTGGAAGCCGTCGTTCGCCCCGTTCCTGAACAGGAAGGGCTGATCCTTGTAGGCGCGCTGGTAGTAGTTATGCCCCAGCTCGTGATGGACGGTATAGAAGTCGTCGCCGTTCACCTGGGTGCACATCTTGATGCGGATGTCCTCGAGGTTGTCGAGGTCCCAGGCCGAGGCGTGGCAGACCACCTCGCGGTCGGCCGGCCGGGTGATCATCGACCGCTCCCAGAAGGTTTCCGGCAGTTCGGGCAGGCCCATGGAGACATAGAAGCCCTCGCCGGTCTCGACCATCTTGCGGGCGTCGTAGCCGGAGGCGACCAGCCGTTCCGTCAGATCGTAGCTGGAGGCGCCGCCCTCGGCCGGGGCGACCACGTCATAGATGTTGCCCCATTGCTGCGACCACATATTGCCCAGCAGGTCGGCTCGGATCGGGCCGCTGTCGGGCTGGACCGCGTCGCCGTAGCGGGCGTTGAGGCGACCGCGGACATAGCAGTGCAGGTTCTCGTAGAAGGGTTTGACCTGCGCCCACAGCCGGTCGGTCTCGGCGGCGAAGGCGTCGGGCTCCATGTCGTAGCCGGCGCGCCACATGGCCCCGGTGTCGGCGAAGCCCAGTTCCCGACTGCCCTCGTTGGCGATCTCGACCATGCGGGCGTAGTCGGCCGCCATGACCGGCGAGATGGTGCGCCAGCCCTCGTACAGGGCCCGGGTCTCGGCCGGGTCGCGGCTTTCGGCCAGCAGGACCTCGGCTTCGTCGAGGGTGATCTGGCGGCCCTTGAAGTCGAATTTGCCGACCGAATAGGTGGAGTCGAGTCGGGTGGTGATCTCGGCCAGCTCGCCGGCCGCGCCCGGGCGGTTGGGAGCTGGAAGGACGATGCCGAGGCGCAGCAGGTTCAGCTTGCGGCGCACGTCGGCCGGGACCTCGACCTGGTTGTATCGCGCAGCGCCGTTGGCCAGCTCGACCTGCAACTCGGTGTATTCGGCGTTGATCCGGCTCTCCAGCCACATGGTGTCGAAGGTGATGTTGGTGGCCCGGGTCCACTGGATGCGGGCGGCCTCCTCGCTGAGGGCGGCGAGGCGGGCCTCGGCGTCGGCGACGAAGGCGGCGGCGGCCTGGACGGTCGCGGGGGCGGCGGCTTCCGTCGCGGGGGCGGCGGGCGGCCCGTCGTTCCGGACATGGGGCTCATGAGCCCCATAGGCGGCGCAGGCGGCCGTGGTCATGAGCGCGCAAACGGCGGCGGCCGACATCAGGGTGCGTTTCATGGGACTGTCCTCCTCGCGCAGGCTGCTTCCCGCGTCACTCGGCGCGCAGGTGAAGCGACGCGGCCCGTCAGGTCAAGCCGCCCCGTTCAGTCGAGGACGCAAGCCGCCAGGCCGTCGTTGCGGACCGTCCCCATCGCCGCCTGGATGCGTGAGGCGCGGCGGCGGACATAGGGGCCGGGGCGGGCGGCGTCATAGCGGCGCGGGCTGGGCAGGATGGCCGCCAGGCGCGCGGCCTCGCGAGCGCTGATATCCCCGGCGCCCTTGCCGAACCAGTGGCGCGAGGCGGCCTCGGCGCCATAGACCCCCGGCGCCCATTCGGCGACGTTCAGATAGATCTCCATGATCCGGCGCTTGCCCCAGACCGTCTCTATGGCGACCGTGTAGCCGGCCTCCAGACCCTTGCGGATCCAGTCGCGGCCGGGCCAGAGGAACATGTTCTTGGCGGTCTGCTGGCTGATGGTCGAGCCGCCGCGGATCCGGCCCGAGCCCCGCTTTTCGGACCGGGCGTTGGCCTTCAGCGCCCGCTCGATGGCCTTCATGTCGAAGCCGCGGTGGGCGCAGAAGGTCGAATCCTCCGAGGCGATCACGGCCTGGACCAGGCGCGGCGAAATGTCGTCCAGGGAGCGCCAGCGGTAGTCGAGCCCCGACCCGCCGACGGCCCTGCTGGCCATCAGGAAGGTGGTCGGCGGCGGGATGAAGCGGTGCAGCAGGACGCCGCTCGACCCCAGCAGGAGCAGCAGCAACATGGCCGTCAGCAGGGGCCGGCCCTTCTTCGCGATTGTGGTCGGCCCCGACATGGACGGAGGGCAGCACGCGCGAGGGTCGGTGCGCAAGCGCTCAGACGCCGTCCACCCCCGCATGGCCGTCCTCGTCGGCCCAGGCGACCCGGGCGGCGTCCGCGCTCATGGCCAAGGCGACGACCGGCGCGCCCCTGTCGGCCTTGAGGAAGTTGAGTCCCTGGCCGGCGGGCTCCGCGACCCAGACACGGCCGTCGCTGAGCCCGGCCGCGAGCAGGCCGTGCCGGGGCCGCGACGCGACCAGGGCGACGACGCTGCCCTCGTCGAAGCCGATCTCGATCGCCTCGCGGCCCATCGGGCCGTTCGAACCGACGAAGGGCCACAGAACCACCCCCTGGGCGCCCGAGGTGGCCATCATCTGGCCGTTGGCGAGGAAGCTCATCGACCGGACCTTGGACGGATAGCCGCCCATACGCAGGTTTTTCTGATCCTTCAGCCGCCAGCCGTGCAGCTGGGCGTCCTGCATGGCGGTGACCACGAAGGCGCCGTCGGGCGAGAAGGTCACGGCGGTGTGCGAGCCGGCCCATTTCAGGAAGGTCGGCTTTTGGTCCGCGATGCGGGCGAACCACAGGGCCGCCCCGCCGTAGGTCGAGGTCGCGACGCGCCGCCCCTTCGGCTCGAAGGCCACGCCGGAAACGGTCCGCTCATGCTGGAAGTCGCGGCGGAAGCCGGCGTCCTTCGCATCGATCACGGACAGGGTCTTGCCCGCGGAAAAGGCGATCAGGCCGCTCTCGGCCGAGGCGTCGACGGCGTCGATCCACTGGCCCCTGGCGGTGGCCAGCACGCCGGCCTCCCCGCGGCGGTGCCAGATCACCCGGCCGTCGTCGCCGCCGGTGACGACCCCGTCGCCCGAGGGGTGGACCACGGCGCACAGGACAGCGCCGTCATGGGCGGCGCTGAACTCGCCGCCCTCGAAGCGGACCGAGCCGTCGCCGAGGGCGAAGATCGCGCCCTGGCGGTCGAACAGGGCGGCGGTGATCTGGGCGTCGAAGGTGGTCCTCACGCTGCGCAGGCCTCGAACCCGGCCTTCAACGCCGCCTCGTTGAGGTCGCGGCCGATGAAGACAGCGCGGGACCAGCGGTGTTCGTTGGCGCCCCAGGGCTTCTGCAGGTCGCCTTCCAGGATCATGTGCACGGCCTGGAAGACCAGGCGGCGGTCCTCGCCGTGGACGTCGATGATGCCCTTGGCGCGCAGGATGTTCTGGCCCTGCTCGCCCAGCAGCCGGTCGAGCCAGGCGGTGAATTTCGTCCCGTCCATCGGCCGTTCCAGCGACAGGGAGATGCCCTTGATGTCGTCCTCGTGGGCGTGACCGCGGGCGCCGTGCGCATGATCGTGACCCTCGTGGCCGTGGTCATGGTCGTGGTGGTCATGGCCGCAGTGTTCGTCGTGCACGTGGCCGGCCTCGCCGTGCGCCGGGTTGGCGAATTCCGGATTGATGTCGAGGATTCGTCCGAGGTCGAAGCCGCCGAGGCCGAGGACCTGGTCCAGCGGCACGTCGGCGCGGGTGGCGCGGGTGATGGGGGCCAGCGGGTTGAGGCGGCGCAGCCGCGACTCGACCGCGACCAGTTCGGCCTCGGTGACTAGGTCGACCTTGTTGAGGATGATGCGGTCGGCGAAGGCGACCTGTTCGCGCGCCTCCTTCGAGTCATCCAGCCGGGCCATGACGTGTTTGGCGTCGACCAGGGCGGTGACGCTGTCCAGCTGCGTCTTGGCCTTGACGTCCTCGTCGACGAAGAAGGTCTGGGCCACGGGGCCCGGGTCGGCCAGGCCGGTGGTTTCGACGATGATGGCGTCGAAGGCCGGCTTGCCCGGGCGCTGGCGCTTCATCAGGCCAGCCACCACGCGGATCAGGTCGCCGCGCACGGTGCAGCAGACGCAGCCGTTGTTCATCTCGAACACGTCCTCGTCGGCGCCGACGACCAGGTCGTTGTCGATGCCGATCTCGCCGAACTCGTTGACGATGACGGCGTAGCGCTTGCCGTGGTCTCCGGTGAGGATGCGGTTCAGCAGGGTGGTCTTGCCGGCGCCGAGGTAGCCGGTGAGCACGGTGACGGGAATCTTCGCGGAAGCGGTGTCGGTCATGGGCGGCTAGATGGCGGCTGCGGCGCCGGATGGGAAGGGGTCAGCAGGTCGGGCAGTCGGCCAACGGTTCGGCTTCCAGCTGAAGGGTGGTGTGGCCGATAGCGAAGCGGCCGCGGGCCATGGCTTGCGCCTCGGCCAGCAGGGCTTCGGCGTCGGCGCGGCCGTGGCAGAGATGGGCGGTCAGGGCCGTCTCGGTGGTGGACAGGCCCCAGACATGCAGGTCGTGCACGGCGCTGACGCCGGGCAGGGTCAGGAAGGCGGCGCGGATCGCCTCGACGTCGACGCCGCGGGGGGCGGCGTCGAGCGCCAGATTGACCGAGTCCTTCAGCAGCCCCCAGGTGCCGATCAGGATGACGGCGACGATGGCGAGGCTGACCAGGGGGTCGATTACCGACCAGCCTGAGACCATGATCGCCGCGCCGGCGATCACCACGCCTATGGACACGCCGGCGTCGGCCATCATGTGCAGATAGGCCCCCCGGGCGTTCAGGTCGCTGTGCTGGTCGCGCATGAACAGCAGGGCCGTGCCGAGGTTGATGACGAAGCCGATCGCCGCCACTCCCATGATCAGGCCCGACATGACCGGGGCCGGCTCGGCCAGGCGGCGGACGGCCTCGAAAGCGATGGCGCCGCAGGCGAAGATCAGCAGCAGGGCGTTGGCGAGCGCCGCCAGCACGGTCGCCTTGCCGTAGCCATAGGTGTTCTGCGAACCGCTGGCTCGCCGCGCCAGCCAGGCCGCGCCGCCGGCCATGGCCAGGCCCAGGACGTCAGACAGGTTGTGGCCGGCGTCGGCCATCAGGGCGGTCGAGCCGCTGAAGATCCCGGCCCCGAACTCGATCCCGACGAAGGCGAGATTGATCAGCAAACCGACCGCATAGCGCCAGTCCCCCGTATCGACCGGGCCGTGATGATGGCCGCCCGGGCCATGGCCGTGCCCATGGCCGTGGTCGTTGTGGTGATCGTCGGAGCCGTGGGCGTGCGCCATGCGGCTATCCTTAGTGCTGACGCAGGACGACGAGAAGGCCGATCAGGATCAGGGCCAGGCCCAGCACCAGGCCCTCGTACCGGGCCCAGCGCTCCAGCCGGAGCACCGACCAGCCGGCGCGGGCCAGCACGGTGAACAGCGTCATGCCCAGCACGGTGCCGGCGGCGAAGGCCAGGGTCAGGGCGGCCAGGACGAGCAGGCCCTCCGTCGCCTGCGACAGATAGATGGGCAACAGCACCTCGCCCGGCGACACGGCCATCATCGCCACCAAGCCCCAGAAGGCGGCGGCGTGCGAGACCGTGGGTTCGGACAGGGCCAGAGACGGGCCGCCCGCCATAATCGCCGGGCGGAGCAGGGCCCGGCCCAGATAAAAGGCGCCGAACAGGAACAGCAGTCCGGCGGACAGGCTTGGCAGCAGTCCGGATATCCACTGGTCCATGGCCAGTCCGGCGGCGACGATCAGGCCGCCGACCGCGGCGGTGGCGGCGATATGGGCCAGGCCCGACGCGGCCACCACGCCAAGGACCTGGGGCAGGCTCCAGCGTTGGCCGCGGCCGACCAGAACGAAGGGCAGCCAGTGGGTGGGCAGGGCGGCGTGCAGGAAGGCCGTGGCGAAGCCCGCCCCCAGCAGGGACAGCAGGACGGGTTGCTGGAGGTCGGCCGGCGTCATCCCGGCCTCTCTTAGTGTGTTATCTTATAACAGTCGAGGGCCGCGTTTCATTTCGGCGGCGCGATCGGTCGGGCCCCGTTTTTTCGCCCGTCCGCGTTGACTCGGACACCCCTCTGCGTCTATGTCGCCGCTCTTCGCCCGAGGGGGTCCCCCGTCGGGCTTATTCTTTTTGCGTTTCGCTGAGGCTTCAACATGTACGCGGTGATCAAGACCGGCGGCAAGCAGTACCGGGTTCAACCGGGCGACGTCATTGTGGTCGAGAAGCTCGACGGCGAGGCCGGCTCGAACGTTTCGTTCGGCGACGTGCTGATGCTGGGCGGCGACAAGGGCGTGACCCTGGGCGCTCCGCTGATCGCGGGCGCCGCGGTCGCCGCGACCCTGGTCGAGACCCGCAAGGGCGAGAAGATCAAGATCTTCAAGAAGACCCGCCGTCAGGGCTATCGCCGCACCAACGGCCATCGCCAGATGGAATCGGTCCTGCGCATCACCGGCATCGACGGCGCCGGCGAGAAGGCCAAGTGGGACGGCGAAACCTCGCTGATGACCAAGGCCGAAATGAACCTGCGCGCCCGCGGCCTGGCCCCGCGCGTCGACGAGACCGAGGTCAAGGCCAAGCCGGCCAAGTCGCCCAAGGTCATCGACGCCGCGCCCGCCGAAAAGCCCGCCGCCAAAAAGGCCGCCGCCAAGACCGAAACCAAAGCTGCTCCCGCCAAAAAGGCCCCCGCCAAGAAGGCGGACAAGGCCGGCGACGAAGCGTAATATCAGTACGAGAACGGGAGCAGACCTATGGCTCACAAGAAATCCGGTGGTTCGTCGCGTAACGGTCGCGACTCTCACTCCAAGCGCCTCGGCGTGAAGAAGTTCGGCGGCGAGAACGTTCTGGCCGGCAACATCCTCGTGCGCCAGCGCGGCACCACCTTCCACCCGGGCGACAACGTCGGCCTGGGCCGCGACCACACCCTGTTCGCCACCGCCCACGGCGCCGTGAAATTCACCAAGAAGGCCAACGGCCGATGCTACGTGTCGATTCTTCCGGCCACTGAACAGGCCATGGCCGCCGAGTAAGCGCGAACGGAACACCACCGGATCGCGAAGGCTCAAGAGCCGCGATCCGGACCAAGGGACAAGTTTCCGCGGGGAGTCTGGATCACCAGGCTCCCCGTTTTCGTTCCCCGCCTCGAAGCCGTCCGAGCCCTCCAAGGAGGCGGCGCGAAGACCGAGGCTGTCTCATGTGCGTGATCGAACCCTCTCCCGTCGTGGAGACCCGGCGTCTGGCCCTGCGCTCGCCTGGCGCCCAGGACATCCTCCGGCTGGCCGCCCTGGCCAACGATCCGGCCATCGCCCGGATGACCCTGCGCATGCCGCATCCCTTTCGCCTGGCGGACGCCGAAGCCTTCGTGCTCGGCGTGG
This sequence comes from Brevundimonas sp., assembly GCF_030704825.1. GTDB lineage: Bacteria > Pseudomonadota > Alphaproteobacteria > Caulobacterales > Caulobacteraceae > Brevundimonas. The sequence continues at coordinate 14,399 of NZ_JAUYNX010000038.1, forward strand.
CGGTGCAAGACCCGGCGCGGGCGCGGACCTTCCTGATCGAGCACGAGGATCACGGTCCGGTCGGGGTTATCGGCCTGTTCGAGGACGCCGATCCGGCGCCCGAGGTCGGCTACTGGATCGCCCGCCCGTTCTGGGGCCGGGGCTTTGCGACCGAGGCCCTGCAAGGGGCCATGGCCTGGGCCAGCCGGGCGTGGAAGCGCCGCGCCCTGATGGCGGGGCATTTCATCGACAATCCGGCGTCGGGTCGGGTGCTGGAGAAGGCGGGCTTTCTCTACACTGGCGAGGTGCGCAGGGGCTTCAGCCGCGCGCGCGGGTCCGACGCCGAGACGCGCCGCATGGTGTGGCTGGCTTGATGGCTATCTTCTGTCCGCTCATCCCGGCGAACGCCGGGATGAGCGGAATCAGGAATTACCCGAACAGCGTCGGTCCGAAGATGGCCGCCATGGCGATGGCGCCGCCGGCCACGGCGACGATAGCGCCGGCGACGAAGGCCGCCCAGGTGCGGGCGGCGCGCTGACGACGCAGACCGCTGGTCTTGACCGACCGGACCATGACGCCGGGCTTGGGTCCGAAGACTTCTGAACCGGAAATATTGTGCTGGGACATGAACGCGCTCCCTGATCCACCGCCCCTTGCGGGTCGTGGCCACCGAAGCGGGTCAGACAAGGCCAAACAATGGCGAACGACGGTTATCCACCGATCCGTGATCGGATGAACGAAGTTATGGCCGCTGGATCGGTCGGGCGCCTCAGCCGCAATAGATCAGCCGACCGCTGTACGCCCGGTAATAGCCGGTGCGCGGGTCGTAGGACCGGTAGTTGGCCCGGCACCAGTCGGCGCGTCCGCCGTAGCCGCCGCCATACTCTCCGCCGTATCCGCCATAGCTGGCGCCGCTCCCCGGATAGACATGGTCCGGCCGCCCGTAGGCGCCGTGATATGTCGTCGATCCCCGGGCATGGCCATAGTCGTAGGCCGAGCCATAGCCGCGCCGCGGCGAATAGCCATAGCCATAGCCATAGCCATAGCCATAGCCATAGCCCCTATGGCCGTGGCCGCCGTAGCCGTAACCGCTGTAGCCAGCCAGTTCACGATAGTCGCGCCGCGCCTGCGGACTGGCGCGATGGCGCTGATCCCGCCAGCCGGCGCCGCAATCGGTCCGGTTGGCGTCCCAGAACTGGTCGCAGCGATAGTCGCCCGGGCGGTCCAGCTGGCTGCGCCAGTCGAAATTCGACGGAACGGCGTTCGAGCGACGGGAGCTGTAGCCATAGCCGTCGCCGTACGAGCCGCGGCCGTAGCCGCCGTCATGGGAGCGATAGCCGTCGTCGCGATAGCCAGGGTCGTAGGTCCCGCCCCACGACTGGGCGGCTGCGGGGGCGGCCGCGAGGGTCAGGCCGGTGGCGAGAAGGAAGGCGATGCGGCGCATGGTTAACACTCCGAAGCGGCCCGATACGCGGCCCCGAGACGAACAGACACTGGCGGGCGGACTCTACAGGGTGACGGAGACGCGGCCTCCGCGGGTAGCGACGGCCCGCATAAGCACGACGCGGTCGCCACCGGCGCTGACCGGGGCGATGATGAACCAGTTGCCGTCAGGCAGGCCGGTGAAGGTGAAACGCCCGTCCTGGCAGGTCGAGGAGCGGACATAGGAGCGATAGTCGGCGTTGGGGTCCGCCACGGTCCGGGCCCGGACGACGGCCTCCGGAATGGCGGCGCGATCGGTCGAACCATAGAGAACCCGGAAGCGGGCGCGCGTGTAGGGCGTGTCGGGCGTCAGGCCGACCGAGCCGCACTCATACCTCTGGCCGTCGCGGCGATAGTCGATGCGGCCGTCGATCGAGGCCCGGCCCTCCCGGGCGGACCAGGCGAAATCATCGGCGCGGAACGGGGCGGGGCCGGGCGCGGGCCCGGGACCGAAACCGCCCATCGGCACGGTCTCGCAACCCGCCAGGGCGGCGATGGCGGCCAGAAGGGCGACCATGGGCAGGGCGGACTTGGCGGCGGGCATGGGCTCTCTCCGTGAAGGGCGCGGGTCGAACGTCCTGATCAGACGCTGAACGCCGCCATAAGGTCAAGGTTGCGGCGCGTCGGGGCGTGGGCCAAAAGCGCGTGAAGCTGGCGCGAGACCGGCTATAGGGAAGGCTCATGACAGTCACGTTTGACGACATTCTGGCGGCGCGCGGCCGCATCGCCGGCCAGGTCGACCGGACCCCCGTGCGTCACTCGCGGCGGCTGTCGCAGCTGACCGGCGCCGAGGTCTGGGTCAAGTTCGACAATCTGCATTTCACCGGCAGCTTCAAGGAGCGGGGGGCCCTGAACCGGCTACTGCAGCTGACGCCCGATGAGCGCAAGCGCGGCGTGGTGGCGGCCAGCGCCGGCAATCACGCCCAGGCCCTGGCCTGGCACGGCGCCCGGCTGGGGGTGCCGGTGACCATCGTCATGCCCGAGGGGACCCCCTTCGTGAAGGCGGACGGCACCCGGGCCCACGGCGCGACCGTGGTGATCAAGGGCCTGGACTTCACAGGCTCGACAGAAGAGGCGCACCGCCTGCGGGACGCGGAGGGCATGGTGTTCGTCTCCGCCTTCGACGACGAGGGCATCATCGCCGGCCAGGGCGTCTGCGCCGTGGAGTTTCTGGAGGACGCCCCGGATCTCGAGGCCCTGATCATCCCCATCGGGGGCGCGGGGCTGATCGCCGGTTGCGCGATCGCCGCCAGGGCGATGAAGCCCCACCTCCGCGTCTTCGGGGTCGAGGCGGCCATGTATCCCTCCTTCACCGCCAGACGCCGGGGCGAGACGCCGAAATGCGGTGGCCAGACCATCGCCGAGGGCATCGCCATCAAGGCCGTGGGCGACATCCCCTTCGCGATCGCCGACCCGCTGATCGAGGAGGTCCTGGTCGTCGGCGAGGCCGATTTCGAGAAGGGCGTGGCCTTTCTGGCGACGCTGGAAAAGACCGTGGCCGAAGGCGCCGGGGCCGGCGGACTGGCGGCGCTGCTGGCGTATCCGGACAAGTTCCGCGGAATGAAGGTCGGGATCGAGCTGACCGGCGGCAATATCGACGCCCGGATGTTGGCCGTGGTGCTGAATCGCGAGCTGGTGCGCGAGAAGAAGATGATCGTCTATCGCATCCTCGGCGACGATCGTCCCGGCATGCTGTCCAAGATGAGCGCGGTGATCGGCGGGCTGGGCGGAAACATCATCGACGTGGTGCACAACCGGCTGGCGCTGGACGTGCCGGCCAAGGGCGCGGAGTTCGACATCATGGTCGAGACCCGGGGCGCGGCCCACGCGGAAGAGATCAGACATGGACTGGAAGAGGCGGGATATGAATTACGGATGGGCTAGGGGCGCGACGGCGCTGGCCATGATCGCGGCCCTGGCCGGGCCGCTGGCGGCCTGCGACCGCGAATCGCCCGCGCCCGACGAGATGGCGGCGCAGAACCTGCGGGCGGCGGAGTTCTTCATGACCTCGAACGCCCGGGCCGAGGGCGTGCGGACGCTGCCCTCCGGCGTCCAGTACAAGGTGGTGCGCTCCGGGCCGCCCGGCGGCGAACGCCCCGACCGCAACGATCTGGTCCGGGTCGATTACGAGGGCACCCTGACCGACGGGACGGTGTTCGACAGCTCCTTCCAGGCCGGCCAGCCGGCGGTGTTCGTGGTCGGCGATGTGGTCCCGGGCTGGACCGAGGCGCTGCAACAGATGCGGGTCGGCGACGAATGGGTGGTCTATGTGCCGCCGGCGCAGGGCTATGGCGAACAGGGGCGGCCGGGCATTCCCCCCAATGCGGTGATGGTGTTCCGGATCAAGCTGCTGGACATCGCGCGGGCGCCCGGTGGTGAGCGCGGCGGGGCCGTCGTCCAGGGCTAGGCGGCCCACTCCAGCCTGACGGCCTCGTCCGCCTCACCCGTGCGGCGCAGATCTGACAGCGCCGCGAACGCCCCCGCTCCCATCAGCCGCGACAGCGCCCACACGGCCGCGCCGCGCACGACCGGGGCCGGATCGTCCAGCAACCGTTCCGTCGCCGGGATCAGGGTCGCGTCGCCGCTGTTGCCGATGGCGTACAGGACGTTCCGCACGAACCGGTCGCGGCCGATGCGTTTGACCGGGCTCTTCGAGAACAGCGCCCGGAAGCCCGCGTCGTCCAGGGCGGCCAGGTCGGCCAGCCGGGGCGATACGAGACTCTCCCGGGCCTGAACCCGGGCCTCGTGCGAGGCGGCGGCGAATTTGTTCCACGGACAGACCGCCAGACAATCGTCGCAACCGTAGATGCGGCTGCCGGTCGCCGTACGGAACTCGACAGGCCAGGGCCCGGCGAATTCGATGGTCAGGTAGGAAAGGCATCGGCGCGCATCCAGCTGGAACGGGGCCGGGAAGGCCCGGGTCGGGCAGGCGTCGAGGCAGGCCGTGCAGGTGCCGCAGTGCTCTCCCTCGGGCGGGTCGGGCTCGAAGTCGGCGGCGCTCAGGATGACGCCGAGGAACAGCCAGTTGCCGTGGGTGCGGCTGAGCAGATTGGTGTGCTTGCCCTGCCAGCCGAGGCCGGCGCGCTGGGCCAGCGGCTTCTCCATCAGCGGGGCGGTGTCGACGAAGACCTTGACGTCCTCGCCGGTGCGGGCGGCGATCTGGCCGGCCAGGGTCTTCAGCCGGCCCTTGATGACCTCGTGATAGTCGTCGCCGCGGGCGTAGACGGAGATATAGCCCGCCGACCGGTCGGTCATTTCGGGCAGGGGGTCGCGGTCGGGGCCGTAGTTGAGGCCCAGGACGACGGCGGTGCGGGCCCCGTCCCACATGGCGGTGGGGTGGGCGCGGCGCGCCAGCGTGGTCTCCATCCAGCCCATGTCGCCGTGCCGTCCGGCCTCGACGAAATGCGCCAGACGTTCGCCGGCGCTCCATGGCTCGGACGCCGAGGCGAAGCGGCAGACGCCGAAGCCCAGAGCGGCGGCGCCGTCACGGATGGCGATGCGGGGATCGGCCGGCATGGCCCCGTTTGACCCGCCGGGCCCTAGAAGTCGAGATCGTCGTACCAGGCGGAGGCGTGCACGCCCGGGAAGCGGTCGGCCAGCAGGGGCCGGAAACAGGGGCGGGACTTCAGCTTCATGTACCAGGTCTTGACCGCCGGATACGCCGCCCACGACACCTCGCCGAAATAATCGAGCACCGACAGATGGGCGGCGGCGACGATGTCGGCCTGGCTGATGCGCCGGCCGGCCAGGGCGTCGCGGCGGGCCAGCAGGCCCTCCATCATGGCCAGATGGGATTTCAGCGCGTCGCGACCGGCGCGCAGGGCGCGGGCCTCGGGCGGGCCGAGGCGCAGCAGGGGCTTTTCCATCCGCTCGTGCAGCAGGACGGCGTTGACCTCGTCGGTGAACCGGCGGTCGAACCAGGCGATCAGGCGGCGCACCTCGGCGCGTTCGGCGTCGTCCCGGGGCATCAGCAACGGCTCGGCCGTCCGTTCCTCCAGCCAGCCGAGGATGGCGGAGGGCTCGCACAGGGTCAGGGCGCGGCCGCCGGCGTCGGCGATCTGGAACACGGGCGGCATGCCGGAAGGATTCAGCGTCGCGACCGGGCAGCCGTCCTCCCATGGGCGGACAAGGGTCTCGGTGAAGTCGATCCGGGCCTCGCCCAGCGCCAGGCGAACGGCGCGCGAGCCCGGGTCGAAGGCGAAATGATACAGGACGCAGGCCGACATGGGGCTGTCTTGCACACGAGGGCGTTAAGTCCGCGTTAGCTGTGTTCCCGAGGACCTGTCGGTCTCCGCGCTAGTCGAGGCTGGCGGACGTCTCCGCGAATGCCCCGCCGTGGGGTTCGGCGTGGCCGCGGGGGTCGGGATGGATCAGGATGTCGGCGCGCGGGAAGATGGCCAGCAGCCGGTTTTCGGCCTCGACGACGATGGCGTGGGCGGCGTCCAGGGTCAGGGTCGGGTCGAGGTCGACGTGCATCTGGATCATCATCACCGATCCGGCCATGCGGGTGCGCAACTGGTGCACGCCCGAGATGCGCGGATCGGCGAGGACGGCGGTGGTGATGGCCACGCGATCGGCGTCGGGAAGGGCCTTGTCGACCAGATGGTCGGCGGCGGTCTTCAGCATGGCGATCGCGCCCCAGAATAGCCAGACGGCGACGATCAGGCCCGCGGCCGCGTCCAGGCCGGGGGCGGCCAGGAAGGCGCCCGAGATGACGCCGATCAGGACCACGCCATTGGCCGCCAGATCGGCGGCGTAGTGAGCCCGGTCGGCCTCGACGGCCATCGAGCCGCTCTTGCGGATGGCGCGGCCCTGCATCCAGACCAGCCACCCGGTCAGGGCGATGGAGATCAGAACGACCAGGACGCTCCAGTAGCCGGAGGTCACCGGCCGGGGGTCGAACATGCGCTGGAACGCTTCCCAGCCGATGAACAGGGCCGAGGCGAAAACCAGGCCGGCCTGCACCAGGCTGGCCAGGGCCTCGCCCTTGCCGTGGCCGTAGCGATGGTCCTCGTCGGGAGCGGCCGCCGCCCAGCGCACGGCGAAGAACGTCGCCAGCGAGGCGACGAGATCGAGCGCCGAATCCGCCAGCGAGGCCAGGATCGACACCGAGCCGGAGGCGCCCAGGGCGAAGGCCTTCAGCGCGATCAGGACCACCGCCACCCCGACCGACAGCCGGGTCACGGCGCGGGTCGCGGAATGGGCGTCGTCCAGGGCGGCGGATGGGGCGGGGGAGGTCATCGCCGCCTTGTCGCGGAAAGCCGGCCCCCTGCCAAGGCCGGTCGTTAGGGCGATCGTCACGAAAGCGCCCCATGCTGCGCGCCCGATAGGATCAGGAGCCTAGGGGCTCGCCCGGAGGCCGCGCCTTGCAGACCGGAGACCCAGAACCGCAGGCGGACCGCTGGATCGGGCGGGGCGAGGCGCTGGCCCGTCTGGGGGTGAAGACCCAGACCCTGTACGCCTACGTCAGCCGCGGCCGGATCGCCGCCCGGCCCGACCCCGAGGACTCGCGGCGCAGTCTGTACGCCGCCCGCGACATCGCCCGCCTGACCGGTGAGGCCGCCGACGACGATGAGACTCCCGCCGCGCGCCGCGCGCCGCGCGGGGCCGCCCGCGGCGAGGCGGATGTCTGTTCCGCCCTGACCGTGATCACCGGCGGCCGGCTGTTCTATCGCGGCATGGACGCGGCCCAGCTGGCGGAAACTTCGACGCTGGAGGATGTCGCTCGCCGGTTATGGGACGCCCGGACGGTCAATCCTTTCGCCGAGGTGCGGCCGCGCGTCGGCGCCGTCGCCGGCGGCTCCCTCCGGGCGAGGCTGTTCGCGGCGCTGGCCCGGCGCGCCGAGGAGGACGCCGATCCCAGGCGACGCACGATCGAGGGCCTGCGCGTCGAATGCGCCCGGGTGCTGGACGAGGCGGTCGACGCCGCCGCCGGGTCGGGCCCCCGTCTGTTCCTGCACCAGCGGCTGGCGCGGTCATGGAAAACGCCCGAGCGCGACGCCCACCTGATCCGACGCGCCCTCGTGCTGTCGGCGGACAACGAGATGAACTCGGCCGTGTTGGCGACCCGCGCCGCGACGGACGGCGGGGCCTCGCCGGCGGCGGCGGCCTTCGCCGGTCTGACGACGACGGCGGGTTCCGGCACGATGGCCGAGCTGACCCGGGCTTCGGACTGGGTCGTCGCCGTGCGCCGCCAGGCCACCGAAGCGGCGCGGCGGGCGCATGAGGCCGGCGGCCTGGCCGGCTTCGGCTCGGACGACTATCCGGCCGGCGATCCCCGCGCGGCGGCCTTGCTGGGCGCGACCGACCTGCCCGCCGACCTGGCCCGGGCGGTGGGCGAGGGCGAGGCGGCGACGGGCCGGAAGGCGAATTTCAACCTGGCGCTGGCGGTCATCGCCCGGCGACTGGAGCTGCCGCGCGACGCCGCCGGCGATCTGCTGCTGCTGGGTCGACTGGCCGGTCTGCTGGGCCATGCGCTGGATCAGGCGACGAACGGCTCGCCTATCCGGGCGCGGTTGCGCTATGTGGGACCCGAACCGGGCGCGCACTGACGGCCCTCTTGCCTGGGGGCCTGCGTGGCGGACTGGATTGCGGCGATCATTCTCGGCCTCGTCGAAGGCCTGACCGAGTTCATTCCGGTTTCCTCCACGGGCCATCTGTTGCTGACCCAGAAGCTGCTGGGCCTGACCGATCCGCGCTGGAGCTCCTTCGTCGTCCTGATCCAGCTGGGCGCAATCCTGGCGGTGGTGGCCCTGTATTTCGCGCGGCTGTGGAAGGTGCTGGTCAGCCTGCCGACCGATCCGAAGGCGCGGCATTTCGCCATCAGCATCCTGATCGCCTTCCTGCCCTCGGTGATCGTGGGGGTGTTTCTCTACGACTTCATCAAGGCCGTGCTGTTCAACGTCGAGGGCGACACCGCCGTGACCGTCATCTGCGTGTCCCTGATCCTCGGCGGGTTCGGCCTGCTGGCGCTGGAGCGGTTCGCGCCGAAGCCGACGGCCGACGACGCCATGACCCTGTCGTGGAAGCGGTCGCTGGGCGTGGGCCTGTTCCAGTGCCTGTCGGTGATACCCGGCGTGTCCCGGTCCGGAGCCACCATCGCCGGCGGACTGAGCCTCGGCCTCGACAAGCGGGCGGCGGCCGAGTTCTCGTTCTTCCTGGCCATTCCGACCATGGTCGCGGCCTCGGGCTGGGACATCGTCCAGAGCGGCGCGGCGATAGACTGGGATTTCGGCGGCATCATCGCCGTCGGCTTCGTGGTTTCGTTCGTCAGCGGCTGGATCGTGGTCAAGGCCATGGTCGACTTCGTCGGCCGGCATGGCTTCGCCCCCTTCGCCTGGTGGCGAATCGTGGTCGGGGTGATCGGTCTCGGCCTCGTCTGGGCCGGTCTGGCCTGATCTAGGCGGCGGGCGCTTCCGCGAACTGTCCGCCGCGGCGGTAGCGCCACAGGTAGGACGGGGCGATGGCCTCGATGCCGGTGGGCTCGATGCCGAGTTCGGCCAGACCTTCCGCGCCGGCGGCGACGATATTGTCGCTTTCCAGCAGCACCACCTGGTCGCGGGTCAGTATGGGCGGGATGCCGACGAAGGCGGTCAGCTGGGCCAGGGAGCCGATGGCCCGCGCCGCGAAGAAGGGCAGCGGAATCAGGCCGAAGCGGCGGTAGGTCTCGCGCCGGATCAGCTTGAGCACCTCCTCGAAGGTCATGACCGCCGGCCCGCCCAGCTCGAAGGTGCGGGCCGCGGCCTCCCGCAGGGTCGCGGCGCGGGCCACGGCCTCCGCCACGTCGGCGACATAGACCGGCTGGAATTTCGTCTGACCGCCGCCGATCAGGGGCAGCACCGGGCTCATCGAGGCCATGGCCGCGAAGCGGTTCAGGAAGCCGTCGCCGGCTCCGAAGACGATGGAGGGCCGGATCACCACGGCGTCCGGCTTGACCTCGCGCACCGCCATTTCGGCCGCGGCCTTGGACAGGGCGTAGTCGGACCGGCTCTCCGGGCTGGCTCCGAGGGCCGAAATCTGGACCAGGCGGTCGACGCCCGCGGCGGCGCAGGCCTCGGCGATGGTGCGCGAGACCCCGACATGCATGGCGTGGAAGGTGCGGCGGCCCGATTCATAAAGGATGCCGACCAGGTTGATCGCCGCGTCCGCCCCCTTCAGGGCCGCTGCGACGTCGTCCGGCCGGCTCGCGTCGCAGCGGACCGCCTGGATCTGGCCGACATGGCCCGAGGTCTGGAGCTTCCAGGCGCGATCCGGGCGGCGGCAGGCGACCCGCACGCGCCAGCCGCGCCGGGCCAGCGCCTGGACCACGTGGCCGCCGACGAAGCCGGAGCCGCCGAAGACGGTGACAAGGCCGGGGGCGACTTCGCTCATGACAGGCTCCGAAAGGCGACGGCGCAAGAACTGCGAACCCGCGTCGGGCCGGGGATTAGACGATGGCCGCGGTCGTCGCAACGCAAACGCGGCAAATCCCTGTTGACCGGCCCCGGGCCCTGCCTTAAGGGTCCGCGCCTTCCGGACGGAAACGCACGCAAGCGCGAAACGTCTGGGCCCAGGTGGCGGAATTGGTAGACGCGCTGGCTTCAGGTGCCAGTGATAGAAATGTCGTGGAGGTTCGAGTCCTCTCCTGGGCACCATCTTTTCGGCGGCGCCGTATCCTAGCGATACGGCGCCGTTCGTTTATGGTCTCCACCATGAGAGTCTCGACATGACCGTCCACCTGCATGAAGGCGACCTGCCGAACGGCCTCGACCTGGGCCCCGAGGTGGCGATCGATTCCGAGACCATGGGTCTTCGCTTCCGCCGCGATCCGCTGTGCGTGGTCCAGCTGTCGGCCGGCGACGGCGACGCCCATGTGGTGCGGCTGAACCGCCCGGCCTACGACTGCCCCAATCTGAAGCGGCTGCTGACCGATCCGGCGGTGCTGAAGCTGTTCCACTTCGGCCGGTTCGATATCGGCATGTTCCAGCTGCACCTCGGGGTCGAGACGCGGCCGGTCTATTGCACCAAGATCGCCTCGAAACTGGCCCGCACCTACACCGACCGGCACGGCCTCAAGGACGTGGTGCGCGAACTGGCCGGGGTGGACCTGTCCAAGGCGCAGCAGAGTTCGGACTGGGGCGCCGCCGAACTGAGCCCGGCCCAATTGGAATATGCCGCCGCAGACGTCCTGTATCTGCACGCGGTCAAGGCCCGACTGGATCAGATGCTGGTGCGCGAGGGGCGGATGGAGCTGGCCCGCCGCTGCTTCGACTTCCTGCCCGGCCGCGTGGCCCTGGACCTGGCCGGCTGGGACGAGATGGACATCTTCGCGCACACCTGATGACCGATCCAGCCGACATTCATGCGCGAGAGGACGAGGCCCGGGTCGCCGAGACGGCCCGGGCCTTCCGCGCGCGGTCGCGGCGGGTCCATCTGCTGCGGCGGGTGTTGCCGGTGGCGATCATCGTGCTGGCGGGCGGCACGCTGAGCTGGATCGTGCTGCGCAGCGTGATGTCGGACGTCGAGCGCAAGGCCGGGACCAGCGGCGAGATTCGCCTGGACGCCGCCATGTTCCACGGCCAGGACGCCGAGGGCCGCAGCTTCGTGATCGGGGCCAGGAGCGCCATCCGCGATCCGGACACGGGCCGGTTCCGGCTGGTCGGTCCGGCGCTGAGGCTCAACCTGGGCGGCCGCAAGGTCACCACCCTGACCGCTGACGGCGGCGTCTACGACCAGACTGCCAAAACGGTGACCATCGGGCCCAATGTCAGGATTTCGGACGGAGGCACGGGCTTCGTGCTGGTCACCCCGGAAGCGGTCGTCGACACCGCGACCGGCATCGTGACGGGCTCGAAGGGCGTCCAGGGCTCGGGGCCGCTTGGAACCGTCAGCGCTTCGTCTTATGTGATCTATGAACAGGGCGAACGGGTCGTGTTCAGGGGCTCGGGCGAAAACAAGGTGCGCGGGACCATCAACCCGGCGAGGTCGGACGGATGAGCATGACCAGAACCCTGACGACGGCGGCGATCGCCCTGGCGCTGGCCGCGCTGCCGACGATCGGCGGCGCGCAGAGCGTCGATGCGGATCAGCCGATCATGTGGGGCGCCGACACGGTCGAATATGTCGGCGACACCCTGACCCTGAGCGGCAAGGCGGAGTTGACGCAGGGCGGCAATCGCCTGCGCGCCGACCGGATTTCCGGTCTCAACCAGTCCGCCGACAGCCGGCTGGAGGCGTCGGGCGACGTCTATTTCGTCACCCCGGAGCAGACCATCCGGGGCGACCGGGCGGTCTACACCACGGCGGACGACATGATCGTCGTAACCGGCGACGTGATCCTGACCCAGGGCCAGAACGTCATGACGGGCGGTCGCCTGACCTACAATGTCCGGACGGAGTCCGCGCGCCTCGAGGGCGCGACGGGGGCCGGCGGCCGCGTGCAGGGCGTCTTTTATCCCGAACGCAGCGGGAACTGAGCCCCGGCTCGGTCTGACCTTTGGCGCGCAAGGAACTCTCAGCTCTCAATGTGAACGAGGCGCCGGCAGCCCCGGCCGGCGGACCCACGCGCCCGACCGGCCTGCGGGTCGAGAACATCGCCCGCTCGTTCGGCCAGCGGCAGGTGGTGCGCGACGTCTCGCTCAGCGTCCAGCGCGGCCAGGTCGCGGGTCTGCTGGGGCCGAACGGGGCAGGCAAGACCACCTGCTTCTACATGATCACCGGCCTGATCCCGCCCGACAGCGGCACGATCTGGCTGGACGGCGAGGACATCACGGCCCAGCCGATGTACCAGCGCGCCCGCATGGGGCTGGGCTATCTGGCGCAGGAAGCCTCGATCTTCCGCGGCATGACGGTCGAGCACAACGTCATGGCGGTGGTCGAACTGCACCACTCCGGCCGCGCCGCCATCGCCGAGGAGACCAGCCGCCTGCTGGAGGAACTGCGCATCGACCACCTGCGCCACGCCCCCGCCTCGGGTCTGTCGGGCGGCGAGCGGCGGCGCTGTGAGATCGCCCGCGCCCTGGCCGGCAAGCCGAGCTTCATGCTGCTGGACGAGCCCTTCGCCGGCATCGACCCCCTGGCCATCGCCGACATCCGCCAGGTCATCCGCTACCTGGCGGGCCAGGGCATCGGCGTGCTGATCACCGACCATAATGTGCGCGAGACGCTGGAGATCATCGACCACGCCTCGATCATCTCCGGCGGGGCGGTGCTGTTCGAGGGCGAGGCCGAGGACGTCATCCGCGACCCCGAAGTGCGCCGGGTCTATCTGGGCGACATGTACGGGTAACGCCCGAACAGCCGTGAGATTGTGTTCCCTTGTCATCCCGGACGCCGCGAAGCGGCGATCCGGGACGGTCTATGCAACCTTGACGCCTCCCGGTCGGCCCGTCAGGGTCGAACCGGGAGACAGGGCGATGCCGAACCGCTTCTATGTCTATCTACTCGCAAGCGGGCCGTGCGGCTGGCTGTACGTCGGCGTCACCAACGACCTGATCCGACGTGTTGCGGAGCACAAGCAGGGCCTGATCCCCGGCTATACGTCCGAGCGAGGGATCGATCGGCTCGTCTGGTACGAGACCCACCAATACATCGATCAGGCGATTCTGCGGGAAAAGCGGATCAAGCGCTGGCGCAGGGAATGGAAGTTCGCCCTGGTCGAGGAAACCAATCCCCGCTGGGGCGATCTGTACGGGGACCTGCGGGCGAGGGAAGCCTAGGCCCGGTTCGGCCACGGCCGACCGGGCCTCGTGACTGTTCTCGCATTACCGTCCCGGATAGCGCCTGCGGCGCTTCCGGGATGACAAGCTCTACTCCCCGCCCAGGCTCAACCGGCTGATCAGCACCGCTGCGCGCTGCGACTGGCGCACCAGACTGTCCAGATCGACCCATTCGCCCTCGGCGTGGGCCCCGCCGCCCGAGATGCCCAGACCGCCCAGGGTGTCCACATCCGCCGCCACGAAGCCGCTGTCGGCCGCCCCACGGCGCGCGGGATCGTATTCGGCCATTTCAGGCAGGCCGAGGTCGCGGTTGACGGCGTTCAGTTGCGCCAGCAGGGCGCGGTTGCCCTCGGTCGGCGCCATGGGCGGATAGCCGCCCTCGGCGAAGACGAGTTCGGCCTCCGTGCGGGGCAGATGATCGGCGACGATGGCCTGCATGCCGTTACGGACGCGCTCGTCCTGTTCGCGGGTCAGGGTGCGCAGGTCGCCGCGGGCGATGGCGGTCGAGGCCACGATGTTCGTCTTGCCCGAGGCGGTGACGCTGAAGCCCTCGGCGTCGATGGCGGCGGGCGTCCCCCCGGCGACGACCCCGACGTTGTAGGTCAGGTTCGGCTCGGGCAGCTCGCGGCGGAAGCCGTCGAGAATGCGGGCCAGCTCGTAGATGGCGCCATAGCCCAGGGCATCGTTGAACACGCCGCTGGAATGGCCGGTGCGGCCCGTCGTGGTCAGGGTCCAGTTGGTCGAGCTGCGCCGCGCCACCGTGCCGAATTCGGCCCCGTCGTCGACGGCGAGGTTCTCGAACTCCAGGGCGAAGGCGGCCGCCTGTCCGGCGGCGATCAGATCGCGTCGGGCCAGCGCGGCCGGCGATCCGATCCGCTCCTCGTCGCCGGTCAGGATCACGGTGATATTGGCCTCGGCCAGCGTCCCGGCGGCCTGCATGGCGCGCAGGGCGGCGATGATCACCACCACCCCGCCCTTGTCGTCGCCGACGCCGGGCCCGACGGCGCGGTCGCCGTCCCGCTGGAAGGTCTGGAACGGGCTGTCCGCCTCGAACACCGTGTCCAGATGGCCGATCAGCAGGACGTTGCGGCCCCGGCCCGCATGGGTCGCGACCAGATGACCGGCGCGGCCAGTCTCCGCCATGTCGACCCAGTCGACCTCAAAGCCCAGCGGCTCCAGCTCGGCCCGGACCATGTCGCCGACGATCCGCACCCCGGCCAGGTTCAAGGTGCCGCTGTTCTGACTCACCAGCCGCTCCAGCAGGGCGATATGGCGGTCATGCTCGCGCTCGACCGTCTGCATCATGGTCTGTTCGGCCGGGGACGACTGGGCCTGGGCGGCGGCGGGCGAGACGAACAGCAGAACGGCGGCGAGCAACAGGCGCATCGGGGACTCTCGCTGGCGACGGGACATCGATGGCGCAGGGGAGCAAAGGCCGGGCGCGAGGTCCAGCGGTTTAGAACGCCGTTAACCGGTTCGGCGACAAGGTCGCCCCAGCAAGTTTCGGGCCACGCGGCTTGGCGATCGACTTGGCAGGGGAACACCGGGGTGCTCGGACAGAGGCTGGAGATCAGGCAGGGCCAGGGGCTGGTCATCACGCCCCAGCTGCAGCAGGCCATCAAGCTGCTGCAACTGTCGAACCTCGAGCTGGACGCCTTCGTCGAGGCCGAGCTGGAGCGCAATCCGCTGCTGCAGCGCGAGGACGCCGACCCCGGCGGCGAGATCGAGGCCCCGGCCGCCGCGGAAAGCCATGACGCGGCCGAAATGACCTTCGACGAGGGCCGGGTGCAGGACGCGGACCGGACGCTCGACGCCCGCTCCGACGATGTCTACGGCGACGCCAGCCCGGGCGAGCGCACCTCGGACCGGATGGAGGATGTCGGGACCGGCGAGGCCCAGATCGGGCTCAACGACTGGTCGCGCGCCGGCTCGGGCGGCGGCCTGCCCGACGGCGAGGGCCGCGAACAGCCGGACAGCCGCGAGGCCACCCTGTGGGAGCATCTGCAGGCCCAGGCCTCGCAGGCGGCCTTCTCCCCCTCCGACCACGCCATCGCCCTGACCCTGATCGACGGGGTGGACGAGGGCGGCTATCTGCGCGGGGAACTGGCCGAGATCGCCGACCGGCTGGGCATCCCCCTCGAGCGGGTCGAGGCGGTGCTGGCGGTTTGCCACGGGTTCGAGCCCACCGGCGTCATGGCGCGCTCGGTGCCCGAATGCCTGAAGCTCCAGCTGATCGAGCGCAACCGCTTCGATCCCGCCATGGCCTGTCTGCTGGACAATCTCGACCTGCTGGCCAAACGCGACCTGTCGGCCCTGCGCAAGGCCTGCGGCGTCGACGCCGAGGACATGGCCGAGATGATCGCCGAGCTGAAGGCGCTGACGCCGCGCCCCGGCGCGGGCTTCGGCGGCGAGCCGGCCCAGACGGTCATCCCCGACGTCCACGTGCGCGCCGATCCGGCGGGCGGCTGGAAGGTCGAGCTGAATTCCGACACCCTGCCGCGCCTGATCATGGACAAGCGATATCACGGGGTGGTCGCGGCGGGGTCGCGCTCGGACGTGGAGAAGACCTTCGTCGCCGAATGCGCCGCCCAGGCCAGCTGGCTGGTCAAGTCGCTGGACCAGCGGGCCAGGACGATCCTGAAGGTGTCGTCCGAGATCGTGCGCCAGCAGGACGCCTTTCTTGCCTTCGGGGTGGAGTTCCTGCGGCCGCTGAACCTGAAGACCGTCGCCGACGCTATCGGTATGCACGAATCGACCGTCAGCCGGGTGACCTCGAACAAATACGTCTCGACCCCGCGCGGGGTGTTCGAGCTGAAATTCTTCTTCACGGCAGCGATCCAGTCGTCCGACGGCGGCGCGACCCATTCGGCCGAGGCCGTGCGTCACCGGATCAAGGCCATGATCGACGGCGAGGGCCGGGACGGCGACGTGCTCAGCGACGACCGGATCGTGGAGATTCTCAAGGAGACCGGGATCGACATCGCCCGCCGCACTGTGGCGAAATACCGCGAGGCCCTGCGCATCCCCTCTTCGGTCGAACGCAAGCGGATGCTGCGGACGGGCTGATCGTTCCCCCTGTCTCTCCTGTATCGCTCGCCCGTCGTCGAATTCCTCGATCAGTCGTCGAAATCCGTCGTCGAATTCCTCGTCCCTGAAGTCGTCGAATTCCCCACCGCTCCGGTCGTCGATTTTCCTTTCCGCCTCCAGCGTCACCACATTTCGGTGATCGGCGTTGACACCATTCCCGTTCGGTCGCGTTCTATCGACATGCAAATCCAGGTCAGCGGCAAGCACGTGGATGTTGGCGACGCCTTAGGCTCCCGCATCTCCCAGGAACTCCAGGACGGGATCGGCAAATATTTCGAACGCGGCGCCCAGGAAGCCGAGGTCGTGGTGTCCAAGGACGGCCACGGCTTCAAGGTGGACTGCTGGGTGCGTCTGGCGTCCGGAGAAGCCATCGTCACCAGCGGTCTGGGCGGCGACGCCCACGGGGCCTTTTCGGACTCGCTCGACAAGCTTGAGAAGCGGGTGCGGCGCTACAAGCGCCGGCTGAAGAATCACCACGCGGGCCCCCGGGGCCTGTCGCCGGAGCGGACGGAGAACGCCGCCCGCGAAGTGGCCTCAAGCATGGTGCTGCGCAATCCCGACAGCGTTGACGACGAGGCCTTCGGCGACGCCGGGGTCCCCGGGGAAGCGCCTCCGGTCGGCATGGTCATCGCCGAGACCGAGCATGAGATCCGGACGCTCACCGTCGGTCGGGCCGTGCTCGAACTGGACATGACCGGCTACCCGGTCGTCCTGTTCAGGAACGCCGCCCACGGCGGCCTGTCGGTGGTGTATCGCCGGCCCGACGGCAACGTCGGCTGGATCGATCCAGAGCGCACGGTGAAGTCGATCAATGGACACGGTTCGGTAAACGGTCGCGGCGTATAGTCTTCCCCAATGGAGGCGGGTGGTCTATGGGGCCCCCGCCCGTTCGGGTCGGATGGGTAGTCGGGGATGCTTGATGGACATCGGTGAATTGCTGGCGGACGGCGGCGTCGTCCTGCGCGGCGGCGCGTCATCGAAGCGCCAGGCCCTGCATACGGTGGCCGAGGCCGCCGCACAGGTTCTGGGCCTGCCTGAAACCCGCGTGATGGAGGCCCTGCTGGAGCGCGAGGCGCTGGGCTCGACCGGTCTGGGCGCCGGCGTCGCGGTTCCGCATGCGCGCCTCGAGGGCGTCGAACGGGTGACCGCCGTCTTCGTTCGACTGGAAACTCCGGTGGCCTACGGAGCGGTCGACGACCGGCCCGTGGACCTGCTGTTCGCCCTGTTCGCCCCGCCCCGCGACGGCGCCGACCATCTGCGCGCCCTGGCCGCCGTTTCGCGGGCCCTGCGCTCGCCCGGGATGCGCGAACAACTGCGCCAGGCCCGCACCACGGACGCGATCCGCGCCCTGTTCGTCCGCGACAGCGCCCCCGCGACGGCGGCCTGATTTTGGCGCGCTAACGGCGCGCGCGGGGCGGCAGCGCCCTTCGATCAATGAACCGAAACCGGCTCCAGTTCGTGGGCCACGGCGGCCGCGAACGCGGTTTCGCGGTCCATCATGACAGCCAGACGCTCGCCATCCGCTCCGTGCACGGCGTAAAGCACGGCCTTGGGATCGACCGACAGGCCCAGTCCGGCCGCGACAGGCACGTCATCGAGGACGTCCGAGGCGCGGATCGCGCGCACATAGACCAGGTCCGGCGCGCCCAGCCCCCTGAAATCTTCCTTGGTCATGATCGTCGGCGTCATGGCGACCGCCTCCTTGTACTGAACTAACGCCCGGAACGGGCTATGGGTCCGGTCCCGACAGCGGCGACCGGAAAGCGACGGGATTTCAGCCCGTCACAATGGGGATGCGCCGCACCGTGGGCAGGTCCTCCGGCCGGCTCATGTCGACGTGCAGCAGGCCGTGTTCCAGCTTCGCCTCGTCGACCTCCAGCCCGTCGGCGAGGACGAAACTGCGGACGAAGCCCCGCCCGGCGATGCCGCGGTGCAGAAAGGCCTGGTCGGCCTTGCCGGACGGTTCCCGCTTGCCGGCGATGGTCAGCTGCCGCCCTTCGAGGGTGATGGCCAGATCGTCCGGACCGAAACCGGCCACGGCCAGGGTGATGCGCACCGAATGCTCGCCGCGCTGCTCGACGTTGTAGGGGGGATAGCTGTCCGCCGCAGCCCGGGCGGCCCGGTCGATCAGGGCCCGGGTGTGGTCGAAGCCCAGCAGGAAGGGGCTGTCGAACAGGATGGTGCGCGTCGTCATCGTCTCATGCCCCCGAAGCAGGCCATTCGCCGTCTGCGCCCCCCGGAATCGGCGAGGCGTCGGCCGATCTCCAGATGGGGTGGGATGGCGCGGAGATCAACGGGAGCCGGAAAGGGCGAAGGCCCCGCGGTCTCCCGCGGGGCCTTCGATGGTGGAGCTTAGCGGAGTCGAACCGCTGACCTCTTGCATGCCATGCAAGCGCTCTACCAGCTGAGCTAAAGCCCCGAACCTTTCGGTCGGATCGCGTGGGGGCCGGGAGGCCCTGCGGCGAGGCGGCGGAACCTATGTCAGGGCCTGATCACGATCAAGCCCGGCCCGGCCATTTATTTTCGTCTCCGCCGGACCGCTGAAAAACAGCCCGGCGGAGGGTCGAAAAACCTTACTCGTCTTCCTTGGGCGTGATGATCTCGTCCTCGAAGGCGTCGTCGTCCTCGTCCTCGATGAAGGGCACGGAATCGTCGTCGTCGTCGGCCAGAACGTCGTCGTCCTCGGTCGCCTCGCCCATGCCGGGCTCCTCGGTCGGGTCGACGGGGGCGTCGTCGTCGTCGTCCGGCGTCAGGATGGGCTCGTGGCCTTCCTGATCGATCTCGGGCGTCGCGACCGCTTCTTCTTCCTCGTCCTCGTCGCCGTCGACCTTCTTGTCCTTCACCTGATCCTCGTCGGCGTCGTCGGCGGGATAGCCCGCCGGGCGGCCGCGGCGGTTGCGCAGCTTCAGCGCCTCCTCCGGATCGAATTCGGTCGCGCATTTGGGGCAATGGGCGGGGCGACGGCCCAGGTCGTAGAATTTGGCCTGGCAGTTCGGGCAGACCTGCTTCTGGCCCAGTTCGGGTTTGGCCACGGTTGAAGACCTTTGGCGGGAGTGGGGAAATGGGGCGGCTCCCTTGCCACCCCCGGAGCCCGCTGTCAAAAGCCATCTCCGCGCGCCCGCGCCCCGCTTGACCTGTCCGGAGACCGCCGGGTGCCGATCCCCCGCCATCTGACCGCCCGACGCAGCCCGCCGCTGGGCGGCGTGGCGCGCGCGCCGGGCGACAAGAGCATGTCCCATCGCGCCCTGATCCTTGGGGCCATGGCGACCGGCGTCACGGACGTCGAGGGCCTGCTGGAGGGCGACGACATCCTGGCCACGGCCCGGGCCGTCGAGGCCTTCGGGGCGACGGTCGAAAGGCTGGGCGGCGGGCGATGGCGGGTCACGGGGCGAGGCGGGTTCGAGCAGCCGGCCGGCGTCATTGATTGCGGCAACGCCGGAACCGGCGTGCGGCTGTTGATGGGCGCCGCGGCGGGCTACCCGATCACGGCGACGTTCGACGGAGACGCCAGCCTGCGGAAAAGGCCGATGAAGCGGATCACCGGTCCGCTGGCGTCGATGGGCGCGCGGCTTGACTGGAAGAGTGAACCGGACCGCCTGCCCGTCGAGATCAGGGGCGGCGTCCTCGCCGCCATCGACTATGTCCAGACTGTCGCTTCGGCCCAGATCAAGTCGGCCATCCTGCTGGCCGGGCTGAATGCCGACGGCGTCACCACCGTGACCGAGCCGGAGCCCAGTCGCGACCACACCGAACGCATGCTGCGGGCCTTTGGCGTCGAGGTCGGCGTCTTGCCGATGGAGGCCGGCTGGCGGGTCAGCCTGAAGGGTGGGCAGCGTCTGACCGGAACCGCCGTGGCCGTGGCCGGCGACCCCTCGTCGGCGGCCTTCCCGCTGGCCGCGGGGCTGATCGTGCCCGGCTCCGAAGTGACGGCGGAAGGCGTCATGCTCAATCCGCTGCGCACCGGACTTTTCGAGACCTGGCGCGAGATGGGCGCCGACCTGACCGTCTCGAACCGGCGCATGGCCGGAGGCGAGGAGGTCGGCGACGTCACCGCCCGGCATTCGGCGCTCAGGGGCGTGGTCGTGCCGCCTGCCCGCGCCGCCTCGATGATCGACGAATACCCCGTCCTGGCCGCCACCGCGGCCTTCGCCGGGGGAGCGACGGTGATGCGGGGTATCGGAGAGATGAGGGTCAAGGAGAGCGACCGCATCGCCCTGATGGCGGCGGGGCTGCAGGCCTGCGGCGTGGGGGTCGAGGAAGAGCCGGAGGGCTTCATCGTCACCGGCGGGCCGGTCAGGGGCGGTGCGACCGTGACTACGCACGGCGACCACCGGATCGCCATGAGCCATCTGGTGCTGGGGCTTGCGGCCGACGAAGCCGTGACGGTGGACGAGCCAGGGATGATCGCGACCAGCTTTCCGGGCTTTGTCGAGTTGATGCGCGGCCTCGGGGCCGATATCGCATCGTCCGCATGACCGCGCCCCTGATCATCGCCGTCGACGGACCAGCGGCCTCGGGCAAGGGCACTATCGCCGCCCGTCTGGCGCGCGAATACGGCCTGCCGCACCTGGACACCGGCCTGCTGTACCGCGCCGTGGGACTGGGCGTGCTGGACGCGGGGGGATCGCTCGACGACGAGGCCGCCGCCGAGGCGGTGGCGCGGGCCCTGGACGCCAGCCACCTGATCGATACCGAACGACTGACTGACCGGGAAGCCGGCGAAGCCGCCAGCAGGGTCGCCGGCTATCCGGGGGTGCGCGCGGCCCTGCTGGCCTTCCAGAGGGCCTTCGCCGCCCGCCCCGGCGGGGCGGTGCTCGACGGGCGCGACATCGGCACGGTCATCGCCCCTGAAGCCCGGGCCAAGCTGTACGTCACCGCCACCGCCGAGGTCCGGGCCCTGCGCCGCTGGAAGCAGCTGACCGGCCGGGGCGACGTCATCGCCTATCAGGACATGCTGGCCGACATCATGCGCCGCGACGAGCGCGACGCGGGCCGGGGGGCGGCCCCCATGGTGCAGGCGCAAGACGCCGTCTTGCTGGACACGACCGATATGGATATAGAGACCGCCTTCGATGCGGCCCGCCGTATCGTCGAGGCGGCGCGCGTCCGACACGGCCTTCAGGCCTGACCGGACAAATCCAACGCTCCCATCCTCGGCTTCCGCGGGCGTCCTGACCTTCACCGGCCTCGCGTCCCGACGACCTGATCCCACGTTTCACTCACCTCGCGCGGGGCCCTTCGGTCGCGCGCCATAACCGTTAGAAACCCAACCACCGCATGACTGACACCCAAAGCTTCTCCCCCTCGCGCGACGACTTCGCCGCGCTGCTCGACGAAACCCTTCAGGGCCGCGACCTCGGCGAAGGCCAGGTCGTCCACGGCCGCGTCGTCGGCATCGAAAAGGACATCCTGATCATCGACGTCGGTCTGAAGACCGAAGGCCGCATCCCGGCCCGCGAGTTCGGCATCGGCGAAGGCGCCGTCATTCCGAAGCTCGGCGACAACGTCGAAGTCTACCTCGAGCGCGTCGAGAACGCCCTGGGCGAAGCCGTCATCAGCCGCGACAAGGCTCGCCGCGAAGAAGCCTGGACCCGTCTGGAAGTCGTGTTCGCCGAAGGCCAGCCGGTCAACGGCGCCATCGTCGGCCGCGTCAAGGGCGGCTTCACCGTCGACCTCGGCGGCGCCTCGGCCTTCCTGCCCGGCTCGCAGGTCGACATCCGCCCGGTGCGCGACGTCGGCCCGCTCATGGGCAAGGAACAGCCCTTCGCCATCCTGAAAATGGACCGTCCGCGCGGCAACATCGTCGTCTCGCGTCGCGCCATCCTGGAAGAAGCCCGCGCCGAACAGCGCACCGAACTGGTCGGCCAGCTGCTGGAAGGCGAAGTCCGCGAAGGCGTGGTCAAGAACATCACCGACTACGGCGCGTTCGTGGACCTGGGCGGCATCGACGGCCTGCTGCACGTCACCGACATGTCGTGGAAGCGTGTCTCGCACCCCTCGCAGGTCCTCGCCGTCGGCGACACCGTCAAGGTCCAGATCGTCAAGATCAACCCGGACACCCAGCGCATCAGCCTCGGCATGAAGCAGCTGCAGACCGATCCGTGGGACGGCGTCGAAGCCAAATACCCGGTCGGCGCCAAGATGACCGGCCGCATCACCAACATCACCGACTACGGCGCGTTTGTTGAGCTGGAAGCCGGCGTTGAAGGCCTGGTCCACGTCTCGGAAATGTCCTGGACCAAGAAGAACGTCCACCCGGGCAAGATCGTCTCGACCTCGCAGGAAGTCGACGTGGTCGTGCTGGATGTCGACGCCTCCAAGCGCCGCATCTCGCTGGGCCTCAAGCAGGCCCAGGACAATCCGTGGGACGCCTTCGTGGCCGCCAACCCGATCGGTTCGACCGTCGAGGGCGAGGTCAAGAACGCCACCGAGTTCGGCCTGTTCATCGGCTTGGACAACGACATCGACGGCATGGTCCACTTGTCGGACCTCGACTGGAACGTCTCGGGCGAGGAAGCCATCCAGCGCTACCGCAAGGGCGAGACGGTCAAGGCCAAGGTCCTGGACGTCGACGTCGAGAAGGAACGCGTCTCGCTGGGCATCAAGCAGCTGGGCGGCGATCCGATGGAAGGCGACACCTTCAAGAAGGGTCAGCAGATCACGGTCACGGTGACGGCGGTGGAGACCGGCGGCATCGAGGTCAAATTCGGTGAAGAGGACGCTCCGGCGACCGCCTTCATCCGCAAGTCGGACCTGTCGCGCGACCGCGCCGAGCAGCGCACCGAGCGATATACCGTCGGCGACCGCGTCGACGCCATGGTGACCGGCATCGACAAGGCCTCGCGCCGCGTCTCGGTGTCGATCAAGGCCCTGGAGATGAAGGACGAGGCTTCGGCCATCGAACAGTTCGGCTCTTCGGACTCGGGCGCCTCGCTGGGCGACATTCTCGGCGCCGCCCTGCGCGAGAAGGCCGGCACGAAGGAATAGTCTCCTTCGTCGCGGCGTAAGGATCAGGCGGCCGGAGCGATCCGGCCGCCTTTTTCGTGGCCCGCCGATGTCCCAAATTGCGGTATCGCTCCCATTAACCGACATTTCCGCCCGGAATCGGCCGCGAGGCCTTTTTCCCCCGGCGGGCGAAGGCTAGGGTGGGCTTGCATCCTGCGTCCGGATGCACCCGTATAGGCCCTGGGGAAGGGCGGAACAGGGCGGGGGCCTGGCCAGATGATTAAGTCAGAGTTGATCGAGAAACTCGCCGCCGAGAACACCCACCTGACCCACACCGAGGTCGAACGGGTGGTCAACATCGTGCTGGGTCGGATGGTGGAGTCGCTGGGCGATGGCGGACGGGTGGAGCTTCGGGGCTTCGGCGCCTTTTCGGTGCGGGCCCGTCCGGCGCGCGCCGGACGTAATCCCCGGACCGGAGAAACCGTCAACGTCCCCGCCAAGGCCGTGCCCTTCTTCAAGAGCGGCAAGGAATTGCGCGAACGACTGAACAACGGCGCCTGACCGGAGATCGCCGATGGGCCTGGTGACCGAATTCAGGGAGTTCATCGCCCGGGGCAATGTCATCGACCTCGCCGTGGGCGTCATCATAGGCGCATCGTTCGGCAAGATCGTCACCAGCCTGGTCGAGCAGGTGGTGATGCCGCCGATCGGCCTGTTGCTGGGTCGGGTGGATTTCTCGAATCTGAAATGGGTGCTGGCTCCCGAGGACCTTTCTACCGAAGCGGTCGAGGAGGTGGCGATCCAGTATGGCGCCTTCATCAACACCCTGATCCAGTTCGCCATCGTCGCTCTGGTGGTATTCCTGCTGGTCAAGGCGATCAACAAGCTGCGCCGCGAACAGGCGGCCGGGCCGGAGGCCGCGACCCCTGCGCCGACGCCGACCGAGGCCCTGCTGGCCGAGATTCGCGACGCGCTGAAGGCCCGGTCGTAGGGTCGCCCTCCCCCGCAGCGCTAGGCTTTCGAACCGATCGAGGTCGCCGGAGCCGTCCGTCCGGCGCGGACCGGCGTCGGGATCGGCGCCGGCCTGAGGCAGAAGACGTAGTCGCCGTCCCAGGGTGTGGGAGCCCACAGGTCGGGCGAAGGCGCGCCAGGCGCGAAGCGGACATGACAGTGCCCCCAGCCGCCTTCCGGGCGCGCGGTCCTGGCGAACCGCCCCAGACGCGACAGCATCCGGGGCGCGACCGTCTGCAGGCGAAGCTTGGCGGCGCCCATCTGGCGCGCGGCGTCCTTCAGGGCGGCCATCAGGGTGGGAATGGCGTCGGGCTGGTCGGCCAGGGCCTCCAGGTCGACGATCTCCAGAACGGGCGGCTCGAGGGTGTTGCCCTTGGCCATCATGGCCAGGGCGTAACCGGTCAGGACGCCGTCTCGCTCGAGGCCCAGCAACAGGGGCGGCTGGGTCAGATCGGGGTCCTGAAGCCGCCAGCGCAGGATCTCCGGGCTACGGTCGGACAGGAGCCGATCCTCGGCCTTGAGCGCCTGCCAGAAGTCGGCGTAGGACGACCGGTCGCCGAAGTCGGTCAGGGGAACGACGCCGGGCGGAAGCGACAACCGCGCCGCGCGGCCCAACCGGTCGTTCATAAGCTGCTCGCCCAGTCCCGAGACGGGTCCGGGGGCCAGGTTGTGGAGCGTCTTCAGGGCCCGGCCCAGAACCAGAGGCGCGAGGGCGAGGGGCCAGCCCAGCTTCAGGGCGTGGGTGGTTTCGGGCCAGGGGGCCATACCGTGGCGGGCGTAGAGGGGGCTCGACAGGGGGTTGGCGTTGAAGGTCCACAGCGCGAACAGGTCCTGCTGGGCGTTGAAGGTTCGCAGCATCTCCCGGCCGGTTCCGCGCGCGGACGGCAGGACAATGATCGAGAAACCGGTGGCGCCGTGCAACACCTGGTCGCCAAGGTGGAAACGCTGGATGAGGTTGCCGACGTGTCCGACCAGCGCGCCGTCGGGGCCGTCGGCGACCCAGCCGGCAGGCGCTTCTGTCTCCTGCCGCGCCGGATTGGCGTGCAGCCATCGCCAGCCGGCGAGCGACCGGGGCGGCCAACCTACGCTGCGATGCAAGGCCTGCACGCCCGGGTAGTCAGTTTCGACGATCTCTCTGAGAGCCATGGCCGGATGTTCCGTTTCGAGAGCGGAGTCCGTTCCCGGCGTCGCCCGTGCATGGGCCAGGCCATGGAACACAATTTCAGGGTCGAATTCGTCTCGCGAGAAAGATGCGGCCGTTTTGGAATTTGACTCTGGTCCGAGGCGGAACAAATAATGAACATCCACTTTTCAGATCACTCATGCGCCCGTTCCCTGTCCCATCGTCGGATCCTTTCCCTGAGGTCCCTGCGCCTCTGGAGGAGGCCTGCGCCGCCATGCCTCGCGATGTGGCCGCGACGATGCTGTTCGCCCTGTCGCGGCGGGGCGCGGGGGATGGGCGGCCAGTGCTGATGACGGCGACGCGATCCTGGCTCGGCGAGCATGGGCGGCCCTATGGGCCCGGCATGCCGGGGATATCCCTGATCCTGGCGCCCGTGACGACGGCGGCCGAGGCGTTATGGACGCTGGAGCAGGCGCTGCGATCGGGAGCGGTGTCCCTGGCCTTGGGCGCGGTGGATGCGGCGACCCTGACGCAGACACGCCGGCTGGATTTCGCCGCCAAACAGGGCGGCTCGGTCGGGCTGGTGCTGCCGCGCGGACTGGACGGGCTCAGCGCGGCGCGGCGGCGCTGGCGGATCTCGACCCTCGCCAGCGCCGTCGATCCCGATGACGCCAAGGCGCCGGGAGCAGCGCGGCTGACGGCCGAACTGGTGCGCGGGCGGGGGGAACGGCCGGGGGCGTGGGTGCTGGAGCAGGATGATGAGACGCATCGTCTCCGTCTGGCTGATCGACTGGCCCATAGCGGTCTGGTGGCGATCGGCCATGCGGGCGCGCCGTCCGGCCTCGCCGCCTGACCCCGCCCTTGATCCGAAGAACCCGTTCGCCCTGATTCGGAAGAACAGCCGGGGCGCGGCGATCATTCATGCGCTGAATCCGGCGGCGCGGACGGCGGGCCTGCGGCGCGGCCAGACCCAGGCCGACGCCCTGGCCATGATCCCGCACCTGATCTGCAGGCCCGCCGATCCCGAGGCGGACGCCCGGGCCTTGGCGGCCCTGGCGGTCTGGGCCGAGCGCTGGTCGCCGTCGGTCAGCATCGATCCGACGGGGGAGGGGCTGGAGGGCCTGTTCCTCGACGTGACGGGCGCGACCCATCTGTTCGGCGGCGAAGCGGCCCTGCTGACGCAGATCCGCGACCGGCTGGCCGAGGCCGGGACCCGGGCCCGCATCGCCATGGCGACCACGCCGGGCGCAGCCTGGGCCCTGGCCCGCTGGGGCGAGGCGGAAGGCGGCGGTTGCATCGCCGACGAGGATACGGTGCGTGGCCTTCTGGCGTCCCTGCCGGTCGAGGCCCTGCGCATCGACGACCGCACCCTGACGCAGGCGCGCCGCTTCGGGCTGAAGCGGATCGGCGACCTCTATCCCATGCCGCGCGCGGGCTTGGCGCGGCGGTTCCGGGACGGGGACGGCGTCGGTCTGGTTCAGCGTCTGGATCAGGCGCTGGGGTTCGCTGGAGAGGCCCTGACTCCGGTGCGACCGCCGCCGAAATACCGGGCATGGCAGGCCTGGATGGAGCCGGTCGGCGACATCGAGGGGGTGGAGGCGCGGTTGACGGAATTGGCCGCCGACCTGTCCGCCCCGCTGGTGCGCGACGGGCAGGGGGCGAAGGCGCTGACGCTGACGGGGTTCCGTTCGGACGGCCGGGCCACCAGCCTGTCGGTGCGGATGGGTCGGCCCGGGCGCGACGCGGGAATCTGGCTGCGGCTGTTCCGCGAGGCGGGCTTGGGACGGCTGGAGCTGGGCTTCGGCCTCGACGCCATGATGTTGAGCGCCGATGCGGTCGAGCCCATGACCGCGCGGCAGGGAACGCTGGAAAACGAGGCCGAGGCCAAACAGGCCGAGAGTCTGGCCGCCCTGATCGACCGCCTGACCGCGCGGTTGGGCGAGGAGCGGGTGCTGACGCCTGAGTCGGTCGACAGCTGGCTGCCCGAACGCGCCGAGCGTTGGCGGCCGGCGCTGGGGCGGCGGCCGTCGGCGACGGACGGCGCCGCGCGCCGCCCCATCCTGCTGCTGGACCCGCCCGAACCGGTGGAGGCTCTGGCCGAACTGCCCGACGGCGCGCCGGTGCGCTTCACCTGGCGGCGGCTGTCGCGGCGCGTGACCCGATCCGACGGCCCCGAACGCCTGTCGCCCGAATGGTGGCGGCCCCGGCCCGATGATCGGCAGGTGCGCACCCGCGATTATTACCGCGTCGAGGATGATGCGGGGGGGCGCTACTGGCTGTTTCGCGAAGGTCTGTACGGCCGGGAGTATTCGGGGGCGATCGAGGAACGGGCGCCCTCGTGGTGGATGCACGGGGTGCTGCCATGACCGGCTGGGACGGCCTGTACGCCGAACTGGGGGCGATGACGAACTTCAGCTTTCTGGAGGGCGCGTCTCATCCCGGCGAGATCATGACGCAGGCGAAGGCCCTGGGGCTGGCCGCCGTCGGCCTGGCCGACCGCAACACCATGGCCGGGATGGTGCGGGCGTTGATGGGGGCGGAGGCGGTCGACATTCCGCTGGTCGTGGGGTCGCGGCTGGGTTTCACTGACGGGACGGAATTGATCGTCTTTCCGCGCGACCGCGCCGCTTATGGCCGGCTGTGCCGGCTGCTGTCGCTGGGCAAGAGCGAGGCAGTGCCGCAGGTCGGGGCCGATCCGGGGGGCGAGCGGATCGAAAAGGCCGAGACGCGACTGACCTTCGAACAGGCGGTCGGGCTGGGCGAGGGGATGATCGCCCTGACCCCCGCGCCGGAAAAGCCCGACGCAATGTTCGAGGCGCGGCTGGCGGCGTGGCGCGAGGCGTGGCCCGACGATCTGTATCTGGCGGCGGCGCCCCTGTGGCGGGGCGACGACCGCAAGCGGCTGAACCGGCTGGCGGCGATGGCGCAACGCACCGGGGCGCCGATGATCGCGACCAACGCCGTGCTGTATCACCATCCCGACCGGCGAATGCTGCAGGACGTCCTGACCTGCATCCGCGAGGGTACGACCATCGACAAGGCGGGCCGGCGCCTGCAGGCCAACGCCGAACGCCATCTGAAGCCGCCCACCCAGATGGCGCGGCTGTTCCGCGGTCATGAGGCGGCGCTGGCGCGGACGATGACGGTGGCGCGGGCCTGCGCCTTCTCTTTGCGGGAGCTCGAGTATCAGTACCCGGACGAACCGGTGCCAGCAGGCTGGACAGCGCAGCGCCGATTGATCCGTCTGACGTTCCAGGGCGCCCGCGGCCGCTGGCCCGACGGGGTTCCGCGGAAGGTCCGGGACACGATCGTCAAGGAGCTGAAACTCATCAAGTTTCTGAAATATGCGAACTATTTCCTAACGGTGCACGACATCGTCGCCTGGGCGCGGTCGCAGGAGGATCCGATCCTGTGTCAGGGGCGGGGTTCGGCCGCGAACTCGGTGGTTTGCTACTGCCTGGGCGTCACCAATGTGAACCCCGCCGAGCAGGACGTGCTGATCGAGCGCTTCATGTCGGCCGATCGCGACGAGCCGCCCGACATCGACGTCGACTTCGAGCACGAGCGGCGCGAACAGGTGATGCAGTACGTCTATCGCCGCTATGGCCGCGACCGGGCGGCCGTCGTGGCGACCATCATCCATTACCGGCCCCGGTCCGCGATCCGCGACGTGGGCAAGGCGCTGGGCCTGACCGAGGACGTCACTGCGCGGATGGCGGACACGGTCTGGGGCTCGTGGGGCGACGGGGTGAAGGACGAGCACGTCGATGGCGCCGGCCTGAGCCGCGACGACGCGCGCATGCGGCTGGCGCTGGAGCTGACGGCGCAGCTGATCAAATTCCCGCGCCACCTGAGCCAGCACGTGGGCGGCTATGTGTTGAGCCAGACGCCGCTGATCGAGATCGTTCCCGTCGGCAACGCCGCCATGGCCGACCGGACCTTCATCGAGTGGGACAAGGACGACATCGACTTCCTGAAGCTGATGAAGGTCGACGTCCTGGCCCTGGGGATGCTGACGGCGCTGAAGCGCGGCTTCGACATGATCGCGGAAAACTATGGGCGCCGGTTCGAACTGCATACGGTCCCGCAGGGCGATCCGGAGGTCTACGACATGCTGTGCAAGGGGGACTCCCTGGGGGTCTTCCAGGTCGAGAGCCGGGCTCAGATGGCGATGCTGCCGCGGCTCCAGCCGCGCACCTTCTACGACCTGGTGGTCGAGGTGGCGATCGTCCGGCCTGGGCCGATCCAGGGCGGGATGGTGCATCCCTATCTGAAGCGGCGGGCGGAGCGGCGGGAGGCTGAAAGGCTGGGCCGGCCCCATGTGATCGACTTCCCCCACCCGCACCCGGATCACGGCGACAAGGACGAGCTGAGACGGGTGTTGCACAAGACCCTGGGCGTGCCCCTGTTCCAGGAGCAGGCGATGCGGATCGCCATGGAGGCGGCGAAATACACGCCCGCGGAGGCCAACAGCCTGAGGCGGGCCATGGCCACCTTCCGGCACATGGGCACCATCCACGAGCACGAGGAGAAGTTCGTCGGCCGGATGATCGCGCGCGGCTACGATCCCGACTTCGCCCGCAGCTGCTTCGATCAGATCAAGGGGTTCGGGGAATACGGCTTCCCTGAAAGCCACGCCTGCTCGTTCGCGCTTCTGGTCTACATCTCGTCCTGGATGAAGCATCGCTATCCCGAGGTATTCACCGCCGCCCTGCTGAACAGCCAGCCGATGGGCTTCTATGCGCCGGCCCAACTGGTTCGGGACGCGCGTGAGCACGGGGTGGAGGCGCGTCATCCGGACGTGAACAAAAGCGGCTGGGACGCATCGCTGGAGCCGCGCGCGGGCGAAACGCGCCGTGCGCTGAGGCTGGGGCTGCGGGCCATCGACGGCTTCCGCAAGGAGTGGGCCGAGCGGATCGAGCAGGTGCGGGGCGAGCGGCCGTTCGCCGACATCGAGGACCTGCGGGTCAGGGCCCGGCTGCCGACCCAGGCACTGGACCGGCTGGCCGAAGCGGACGCCTTCGGCTCGCTGGACCTGACCCGCCGGCAGGGGCTATGGGCCGCGCGCGGGGCGCCGTCGGCAGCCTCGGCGCCCCTGTTCGAGGCGATGGGGCTGAACGAGACGGACGGCCGTCCGCCGGACGCCCTGCCGACGCTGGCGCCGTCAGAAGAGGTGGTCGGCGACTATCAGACGATCCGGCTGTCGCTGAAGGGGCATCCGCTCGCCTTCCTGCGCGACCGGCTGGACAAGGCCGGCGCCCTGACGACGGCCGACTATGCGAAGCAGGCGAGCGGGCGCCGGGTCACGGTCGCCGGCGTGGTGCTGGTGCGGCAGCGTCCGGGCACGGCCAAGGGGGTCTGCTTCATGACGATCGAGGACGAGATCGGCGTGGCCAATCTGGTGCTGTGGCCCGACGTGTTCGAGCGCCTCCGGCCCGCGGCCATGGGCGCGCGCATGGTGCTGGCGCGGGGAAAGGTGCAGACGGCCGAGGGCGTGACCCATCTGGTCGTCGACCATCTGGAGGACTGGACCCCGATGCTGGGTCATCTGACGCCAGACTCGACGCCGGGGTCGGGCCATGAACCGGCGCGGGGCCGGCATCCGCGCGACGTGCGGGTTCTGCCGGGATCGCGGGACTTTCACTAGGTGAGCGATTTCGGAAGGTCGCTTTCAACCCCATGGCGGACACACATCGCCCGATCGCGTATGAAGCCGGGAATGGACATTGCCCTTATTGCGCTAGTGGCGGCGCTGGCCTCCGCGCTCACTCTTTATTCGGGGTTCGGGCTCGGCACGCTTCTGCTTCCCGCGTTTGCGCTATTTCTTGATGCGCCGATCGCAGTCGCGGCGACGGCCATCGTCCACCTCCTGAACAATCTCTTCAAGGGCGCCCTGCTCTGGACCCAAGTGGATTGGCGGACGGTTCTGGCGTTCGGCATTCCAGCGGTCCCCGCAGCAGTGTTCGGGGCATGGGTCCTGTCGCTACTCGGGGATACGTCTCGCTTGTTCGAGTGGGACGCGTTCGGCCAGGAGTTCGGACCGACCGGAGCGGGTCTGACCATCGGTCTGCTGATGATCATCTTCGCCTTGCTGGAGCTTCAACAGTGGTTTCAAAGGCTCAAAGCCCCGCCCCGACTTGTCCCGGCAGGAGGCTTGATCACGGGCTTTTTCGGCGGACTCACGGGGCAGCAGGGAGCGTTCCGCTCGATGTTCCTTCTGCGATCTGGTCTTCGGCCAGAACGGTTCATCGCCACCGGCGTGATGATTGCCGTTCTGGTCGATCTGTCCCGCCTCGCAACCTACGCCGCCTCGTTCTCGGCAGCTGGGCTGGATTTCGCCGGGCATGAGGGCCTGTTGGTGCTGGTGGGCGCGCTCTCCGCTTTCGGTGGAGCCTTTGTCGCCACGCGCAATCTCGACAAGCTCACGATTGGGGCGATCCGATACAGTGTCGCGGCTCTGATGCTTGTGATTGGCGCAGCGCTCGCTGCCGGCATGCTCGGCTGACCTGCGACGGTTTCCCGCCCGTTGCGGACTGACTCGAAACCCGCAACCTGGAGGGCGGATATCGTCCATCCACCCCTGACGGACTTCCGGGCGAGTCTGGCGCCTATCCCCCGCGCTGATGCCGCCACTTCCAGAGGCGATAGCCCATGATCGGCGCGAACCCCCCGACCAGGGCCGCGATCAGCACTGTCCAGAAGCCGCCGCCCAGTCCATATTCGCCCACCGCCGCCCCGACTCCCGCCGCGAGCAGCGGGCCGAGCCAGGGCAGCCACGCCGGGGGCTTAGGCATCCACCTTGATGACGCCGCGCCGGATCTGGTCCAGCTCGATGGAGTCGAACAGGGCCTGGAAATTGCCCTCGCCGAACGCCTGGTTGCCCTTGCGCTGGATGATCTCGAAGAAGATCGGGCCGAAGGTGTCCTGGGTGAAGATCTGCAACAACAGGCCTTCCTCGTCCGAGCCGTCGATCAGGATGCGGTTCTTGCGCATGCGTTCGACGTCCTCGCCGTGCCCCGGCAGGCGTTTGTCGATCAGTTCGAAATAGGTCTCGATGGTGTCCTGGAAGGGGATGCCGCGGCGCTTAAGCTCTTCCACCGTCTCGAAGATATCGTCGGTGGCCAGGGCGATATGCTGGATGCCCTCGCCGTTGTAACGGCGCAGGAATTCCTCGATCTGCGAACTGTCGTCCTGGCTCTCGTTCAGCGGAATGCGGATGGCGCGGTCGGGCGCGATCATGGCCTGGGAGAACAGGCCGGTCGCCTTGCCCTTGATATCGAAATATTTCTGCTCCTCGAAGGCGAAGACGTCGCCGTAGAAGCCGGACCAGGTGCGCATCTGGCCGCGCCGCACGTTGTGGGTCAGGTGGTCCAGCATGAACAGGCCGACGGAGTTCTTGCGCTCGGCCTCCTCCCAGCCCTCGATCTCGTCCCAGCCGTCGTACAGCGAACCGGCGTCGCCATACTGGTCGACCAGATACAGCAGCGAGCCGCCGATACCCTGAAGCACATAGCGATAGCCGCCGCCCAGCGCGCCGCCGTCGTGGCCTTCGGCAGGGCGACCGCCGCGCGACACCGCGCCTTCGAAGGCCGCCTTCGCATCGGCGACGCGGAAGGCCATGCCGTTGGCGGACGGGCCGTGCTCACGCGCGAACTCTCCCGCCTGCCCCTTGGGCGAGCGGTTGACCAGCAGGGTGATGTCGCCCTGTTTCAACCGCACCACGTCATTGGCCGGGTTCACATGCGTTTGGGTGAAACCCATCATCTCGAGGCGCGCGACCATGGAGGCCGGATCGGGGCCGGTGAACTCCACGAATTCGAAGCCGTCGACGCCGAGGGGGTTTTCCTTGTCGAGGCGGGTCGCCGCGTCGGATTGGGGCGCGTCGTGCATGGGGCGTCTCCTGAGCGTGTCGATCGTAGCCGTTTGCGGGGCCGTTCTTGTGGCCGGAACCTAGGGGGGCGAAGGGCCAAAGGGAAGGCGCGCCGCGCTCACGGGCGCGTCATCCGGCGGCGGCCCATGCGGCCAGGGCGGCGTCGAGGATGACCTCCTCCCATGGCGAGGCGGCCAGGCGGGCGCCGGACAGGCCCTCGGCCGGGCGGGGGGTGCCGGAGATCATATAGGCCAGGGTGCGGCCGTCGCGGCGGTTCCAGAACAGGCCGGACTGCAGGCCGTAGGCTTCGCCGAAATGCCCGCGCCAGGCGGCGCTGTCCGCACCGAAGAAGGCATCGCCCTCGCGGCCCGTCGGAACATGCACCGACAGGCCCCAACCCTGCAGCAGACCCCGGTCGGTATGGCCATTGGGCCGGGCGGGATCGTAGGTCCAGATGGGCGCGCACATCCGGTCCAGCGTCGCTCGCGAGGCGATGGAGAGGACGCCGCCGTGGCCCGCGTACGACCGGGCCAGCCGGTCGAGATCGCGCACGGACGCCCGCAATCCGCCCTGGGGCGAGAAGACGAAGCCATTCTGGCCGATGACATAGTCGTCAGCCGTCAGGGCTGGGGATTCCGGCGCGTTGGAGATCCGTATGGCGGGCGCGGGCGCGACCTCGCCGTCCACCTGCGGCGCCCATGCGCCGTCGACCATCCGGCAGGCGGCCGAGGCCCGCGCCCGGACGGCGTCGCCGACCCCACTCCAGTTCAGTCCGGCTTCCAGCCCGAGCGGGTTCAGCACCGTGCGCTTCACGAACCGGTCCAGACGTTCGCCGGAAACGCACTCGGCGATCTGGCCGAGGACGGCGAAATTGACGTCGGCATAGGCGAAGAAGCCCGGCGGCTCGGACGGCGGCGCGAACCAGTCGCCGCCGTCGAAATGCCGCCCGCCGGCGGCGAAGGCCTCGGACAGAGGACGGCCCAGCGGCACGGGATAGCTGGGCCCATTCCTCAGGCTGGAGGTGTGGCTCGCCAGCATGGCCGGCGTGATGCGCACGCCGGGATGGGCCGGATGCCGAAGGGGGAAGCCGGCCAGATCGCCGGCGTCGTCGTCGAGCGACAGGCGACCCTGCTCGACCAGGGTCATCAGCGCGGTCATCACGACCATCTTGGTGACGGAGGCGATGCGCATCGGCGCGTCGAGGGTGAAGGGGCGGGCCTGGAGCGCGCCGCCCACGGTCAGCCGGCCCTCGCCATGGATCCGTTCGAGCACCGTCCGGCCGGCGCCGTCCCGCGCGACGACGCCGAAGCCCATGACCGTGTCCCGCCGCGACGGATCAGCCAGCGCCGCCAGGGCGTCCACATCCGACCTCACGCCTGCCCCGCTTGTCAACGGAAGGGCGGCGGCCGCGGCGATCAGGCGGCGGCGATCCAGAGGCATGGCTTACGGCCGGCCCACCACCGCGTCGACCGAACCGGTGGTCACCGGATGATAGCCAGGGCGGGCCCGGCCGTAGATGCGGGTAGCGATCGGACGGCCCCAGTCGCCCTCGGCCCACAGGCTGGTGAACAGCGGCAGGACGAATTTGCGGCGTCCCTGGGTGGTCAGGAAATGCTCCAGCGTCGGCACGGCCGGCTGGTAGCGGTGCTGGACCGCGATCTGCAGCCAGGAATACAGCACCTCGGCGTTGCCCTCCTCGCGCAGGTTCAGGGTCGATTCCAGATCGGCCAGCTGGGCGGCGGTCAGCCAGTCCGCGCCGTCTCGCGCGCCGTCGGGACGCCAGGCGAGGAAGCGCTGCCGTTCCTGCGTCGACCAGCCCGCCCACGGAACGGCCGAAGCCGGACCCCTGTCGGCGAAGAAGGCGCGGGCGGCGGCGTCAACCGGACCGAAGGCGTTGGACACCGGCGGGCGCCAGTTCGACGGCATGCCAGGCTGATAGATCCAGGCGTCCATCATCAGCTCGCGTTCCAGTCCGGCGTCGCCGGCGACCAGATGGCTTCGGATGTCCCGCAGGAACAGGTCGGTGGTCATGGGGCGGAAGGCGTTGCGCTCGAAATAGCCCTTGAGCCAGCCGTCGAACCGCTCGCGCCCGACGATGCGTTCGATGGTGAACAGGAAGGCGGCGCCCTTCTCATAGGCGACGTCGGTCAGGCCTTCGTCGGGATCGCGGCCCTCGAGGTCCAGGTGCAGGCGGGTGTCGGCGGGCGGCAGGCCGGCCATCTCGTCCTGCAGGTCGCCCCAGCCGAGCGAGGCCAGCATCAGGGCGCGGTCCCTGCCATACAGGGCCTCCATGATGCGGTTCTCGAAATAGACAGTGAACCCCTCGTTCAGCCACATATCGTTCCAGGTGGCGTTGGTGACGAGGTTGCCCGACCAGCTATGCGCCAGTTCATGCGCGACCAGCGAGACCAGCGACTGGTCGCCGGCGATGATGGTCGGGGTGGCGAAGGTCAGCCGCGGATTCTCCATCCCGCCGAACGGAAAGGAGGGCGGCAGGACCAGCAGATCGTACCGGCCCCAGCGATAGGGGCCGTACAGCCGCTCGGCGGCGTCGACCATGTCCGCCGTGGGGGCCAGTTCCGCGCGGGCGGCGGCCAGCCGCGAGGGCTCTGTGAAGACGCCGGTGCGTTCATCAATGGCGGCGAAGGCCAGGTCGCCGACGCCGATGGCGATCAGATAAGGCGGAACCGGATTGGTCATGCGGAAGCGCCAGGCCTTCATGCCGGGACCGGCGGCCTCGCCGTCGGGCGTCAGCTGCTGGGCGCTCATGACGACGCGCAGGTCGGCGGGGGCGACGATGCGGGCGTCATAGGTCTGGCGGATGCCGGGGCTGTCCTGGGTCGGGACCCAGGTGCGGGTCAGGATCGCCTGCCCCTGGCTGAACAGATAGGGCTTCTCGCCGCCGGCCGTCTGGCTCGGGGTCAGCCACTGCAGGGCGGCCGCGTCCGGGCGGGTCGAATAGGCGACGACGACGCGGCGCGTTTCGCCCGCGGCCAGGGCCGGGAAGCGCACCGTGAGGGGTTGGCCCTTGATGGCGTCGTTGGCCCCGGTCTCGTACTGCAGCGGCGCTCCGGCGGCGTCGGTGACGTTGCGGATGTCCAGATTCTTGACGTCCAGCACCACCTCGGTCGCGCCGGGGAGGCCCTGGATGTCGAGCGACGCTGTGCCGGACAGGGTGTGGGCCCGGAAGTCGGCGGTCAGGTCGAGGGCGACGTGGCGAACATGGGCGATTTCGGGCCGGGCGTAGGTGTGGGCGTCCCGCGCATACTCGGCGGGCGCGGCGGCCGAGGCCGGGAGAGGCGGCATGTCGGAGCCGGACACTGGGCCGAAGCCGGGCATGGAGGCGCATCCTCCCAGAGCCGTCGCGAGGGCGAGGGCGGAGACCAGTCCAAGCGTGCGGATCATCGGATGTCCTTGACCAGAAGGCCCGCCGTTCCTGCTCGGACGGTCGGGACGGGTTCGTTTCCTGCCGGGACAACGCCCCGGCGGGCCGAAAAGATCAAGAGGCAGCCAGAAACGGGGCAGGATTTCGCGCCTTGAACAGCCGTCCGCGCTCGGCGATCAGGACGAAGACAAGGGCGGTGAGCCCCAGCGCCACGAAGCCCACGGTCATGGGCGCGGCCGAGCCGTTGAACTGCTGGCCGATCAGGAAGCCCAGCGACGCTCCGAAGGTGGTGGAGATGAACCCCTGTGCCGAAGATGCCGTGCCGGCGATGTGGCCCATCGGCTCCATGGCCATGGCGCCGAAATTGCCGGCGATGAAGCCGAAGCAGAACATGGTCAGGGCCTGCAGGACGGCGAAGGTCCAGATCGTCTCGTGGCCGGTCAGCGCCACCGCGGCATGGACCGCCGACATGACGATGAACCCCAGCAGCGCAGTGTGCGAGATCAGCCGCGAGCCCAGCCGTTCGACCAGCCGCGCATTCAGCAGCGAGGCTACGGCGATGCCGCCGGCGATCAGTCCGAAGACGATCGTGAACAGCCGCGGCTCATGGAAGACGTCGAAGAATATCTGCTGGCTGGAATTGATGAAGCCGAACAGGGCGCCCGAGATGGCGGTGATGGCCAGGGTGTAGCCGATCGACTGGCGGTTGGTCAGCGCCTGGCGGAAGGCCGAGGCGATGCGGCCGACCTGGATCGGCATCCGGTCCCCGGGGTGCAGGGTCTCGGGCAGGCGGATGGCGGCCCAGATCGCGAAGGCGGCTCCGCCCAGCGCCAGGACGCCGAACACCCAGGGCCAGGGCGCGACGGTCAGAATGGCCTGGCCCAGCGACGGGGCCAGGATCGGCACGCCGAGGAAGACGAGGAAGCTCAGCGACATGACCCGGGCCATGGTCCGGCCCGCATAGCGGTCGCGCACGATCGAAACGGCCAGCACCCGCAGGGCGGCGGCGCCGACGCCGGTTCCGACCCGGGCGGCGATCAGCAACTCGAACGTCGGCGAGAAGGCGGCCAGCACGCTGAACACGACATAGAGGCCGAGGCCGAGCATCAGGATCGGCTTGCGTCCGAACCGGTCGGCCAGCGGTCCGTAGATGATCTGGGTCACGCCAAAACCCAGCAGATAGGCCGTGACGACCCACTGGCGGCTATTCTCGGACGCTACGTCCAGCGCCTCGCCGATGGCGGGCAGGGCGGGCAGCATCGAGTCGATGGCCAATGCGTTCAACGCCATCATCATGGCGATCAGGGCGACGAATTCGGCAAACCCGGGCCCCTTCACGGCGGCGGCAGGCGCAAGGGTCGGGGCGGTCATCGGGGGCAGATGCGGATCGCAGGCGCCCGGCGCAACAGGGGCCGCGCGAAATCACCGGGATGAAGCACGAAATCAGGGCTTCAGCCGGCGGCGCGCCGCTCGCTGTAGCGGTCGACCAGATAGTCTGAGCGGTCACGGGTCAGCAGGGTGAATTTCACCAACTCCTCCATGACGTCGACGACGCGATCGTAATAGGCCGAGGGTTTCATGCGGCCCGCCTCGTCGAACTCCCGCCAGGCCCTGGCGATCGAGGACTGGTTGGGGATGGTGATCATCCGCATCCACCGTCCGAGCAGGCGCAGGCCGTTGACGGCGTTGAAGGACTGGGACCCGCCGGATACCTGCATGACGGCCAGGGTGCGCCCCTGGGTCGGTCGGACGCCGCCGCTGTTGAGCGGCAGCCAGTCGATCTGGCTCTTCATCACGCCGGTCACTGCGCCGTGGCGTTCCGGGCTGCACCAGACCTGACCCTCGGACCACAGCGACAGTGCGCGGAGCTCCCGCACCTTCGGGTGATCGGCGTCGGTCGAGTCGGGCAGAGGCAGGCCGCGCGGGTCGAAGATGCGGATCTCGCAGCCGAGCCGCTCCAGAATGCGGGCGGCCTCTTCGGTCGCGAACCGGCTGTACGACCGTTCCCGCAACGAGCCGTACAGCAGCAGGATTCGTGGCGGATGGTCCGACCGGCGCCCGGGCTCCAGCCGCGATGAATCAGGAGCGTCGAGGAAGCGGGTGTCGGGCGTGGGTTGATCGAGCATTCATTTCTGATATTCTGGAAATATGGAAATGACAACCGCGGTCGAAAGCCTGTCCGCCCTCGCCCATGAGGGACGTCTGAAAATCTTTCGCCTGCTGGTGTCGGCCGGGCCGACGGGCGTGGCGGCCGGAGAGATTGCGCGAAGCCTCGGCACCCCGCCCAACACCCTGTCGGCCAATCTCGCCCTGCTGGCTCAGGCCGGTCTGGCGCAGTCGCGTCGCGACGGCCGGTCCATCATCTATTCGGCGCGGTTCGACCGGATGGGCGAACTGATGGCCTGGCTGGCCGCGGACTGCTGCGGCGGCGCGGCGGAGGTCTGCGCCCCGGTCGCCGCGGCGGCCCGGCGCGCGGCCTGTGCGCCCGCGAAGGTCTGACCCATGTCTGTATTTGAACGCTGGCTCAGCCTCTGGGTCTTCCTGTGCATCGTCGTCGGGATCGGGCTCGGCTGGCTGGCGCCGGACGCCTTCGCACAGATCGCCCGGATCGAGGTGGCGCGCGTCAATCTGCCGGTCGCCGGCCTGATCTGGCTGATGATCACCCCCATGCTGTTGAGGGTCGATTTCACCGCCCTGGGACAGGTCGGGCGCCACTGGCGCGGCATCGGCGTGACCCTGTTCGTCAACTGGGCGGTCAAGCCGTTCTCGATGGCGCTGCTGGCGTGGCTGTTCGTCGCGGTTCTGTTCCGGCCATGGCTGCCGGCCGACCAGATCGACGGTTACGTCGCCGGCCTGATCATCCTGGCGGCGGCGCCGTGCACGGCCATGGTCTTCGTCTGGAGCCGCCTGACCGGCGGAGAGCCGAATTTCACCCTCAGCCAGGTGGCGCTGAACGACGCCGTCATGATCGTCGCCTTCGCCCCGATCGTCGGCCTGCTGCTGGGGCTGGCGGCGATCACCGTGCCGTGGGCGACGCTTCTGATCTCGGTCGGCCTCTACATCATCCTGCCCGTCATTGCGGCCCAGATCGTGCGCCGGATGGTGTTGGCGCGGCGCGGCGAGGCGGGACTTGAGCGGCTCCTGAACCGGCTCGGCCCGGCTTCGATCACCGCCCTGCTGGCGACTCTCGTCCTGCTGTTCGGTTTCCAGGGCGAGCAAATCCTGGCCCAGCCGCTGGTCATCGGCATCCTCGCCGTCCCGATCCTGATCCAGGTCTATTTCAACTCGGCCCTCGCCTATGGGCTCAACCGGGCCGCGGGCGAGGCGCATTGCGTCGCCGGACCGTCGGCCCTGATCGGGGCGTCCAACTTCTTCGAACTGGCCGTGGCCGCGGCGATCAGCCTGTTCGGGCTGAACTCCGGCGCAGCGCTGGCGACCGTGGTCGGCGTGCTGATCGAGGTTCCCGTGATGCTGTCGGTGGTCTGGATCGTCAACCGGTCGAAGGGCTGGTACGAGGCCGGGCCCGCCGTCCGCCGCAACGCCGAACAGGAGCGCTGACATGTCCGACGCCTTCCCCGTCACCGTCTTTCACAACCCCGCCTGCGGCACCTCGCGCAACGTCCTGGCCATGGTCGAGGCCGCCGGCTACCGGCCCGAGGTGGTCGACTATCTGCAGGCCGGCTGGACGGCGGACCAGCTGCGCGACCTGTTCGCCGAGGCCGGGCTGACGCCGCGCGAGGCGCTGCGCGGGAAGGAGGCGGCCGGGATCGATCCGGGGCTGCTGGACGCCTCGACGCCGGACGACGCGATCCTGGCCGCGATGCTGGCGCATCCGGTCCTGGTCAACCGCCCCCTCGTCCGCACGCCGCGTGGCGCCGCGATGTGCCGGCCGTCCGAAAAGGTCTTCGATCTGCTGGATCGTCGGCCCGACCGCTTCGTCAAGGAAGACGGGGAAGTGGTCGACCTTCGATAAGCCGGCGCTGGCGCCCCGCCTGGCGCCCCGGCATACTTCCCTTGATCAGGGGAGGATTTTCGATGCGTCTTTCGATACTCGCGGCCGCGCTGGTCCTCGGTTGCGCCGCTCCGGCCGCCGCCCAGGCGCCGGCCCCGACAGTTCCCTCCACCGCCGCCCCGGCCGACGTCGCCACGCCCGAGGCCATCGTCGCGGCCCTCTATGGCGTCATCTCGGGCGACGCCGGAGTCCCCCGTGACTGGGCTCGCTTCCGGTCCCTGTTCCACCCGACCGCGCGCCTGGCGCCCTCGGGCGTGAATCGCGAGGGTCAGGGTGTCGTCCGCTCGGTCACGCCCGACGAATACATCACCCGCAGCGAACCCCTGTTGCTGGCCGAGGGTTTTCATGAACGCGAGATCGCCCGCCGCGCGGAACGGTTCGGCCGCATCGCCCACGTCTGGTCCAGCTATGAAAGCCTGCACCGTCTGTCGGACCCGCGGCCCTTCGCGCGCGGCATAAACAGCATCCAGCTGTTCGACGACGGATCGCGCTGGTGGATTCTCAGCGTCTACTGGCAGGCCGAGACACCCGCGGCGCCCATTCCGGCGGAATATCTGCCGCCCGCGGACTGACGCGGCCGGGATTGTATGGTGCGGGCGGCCGGGGTCGAACCGGCACTCCTTTCGGAACCGGATTTTGAGTCCGGCGCGTCTACCAATTCCACCACGCCCGCACAGGCCGCCCGGTCTTCTCGGCAGGCGGGCTTGGTAGCGTGGGCCGTCCGCCCGGGTCAATCCGCCAAAGGACGTGGCCCGGAACGGGCCGTGCAGCTGTCGAAAGCTTAATCCGTCCCGCGCATCCGAAGAGGCGGTTCGCCGCCTCTGCTTCCCGAAACCCGGAGGTCGAGATGAAGCGTGTGATGCTGGCGGTTGTTTCGGCCGTCCTG
Source organism: Brevundimonas sp. (assembly GCF_030704825.1). Taxonomy (GTDB): domain Bacteria; phylum Pseudomonadota; class Alphaproteobacteria; order Caulobacterales; family Caulobacteraceae; genus Brevundimonas. Next base: position 55,875 of record NZ_JAUYNX010000038.1, read on the forward strand.
CTGTCCTGCCAGGGACCGGCGGCCGTGATGGCGCAGGAGACGGCGAACCCGCACGCGGCGAGCACCGAGGCTCATCGCTTTATCGCCCTGGCCGACCCGGAAGCCTTCCGGCGGGCGATCAGCGCCGATCTGGTAGCCCTGCCGGATGACAAACCCCTGCAGGTGTGGACCGAGCCGCGCGGCCGCGACGAGGTCGTCGCGGAAGGGCCGCCGCCGACCATGGCGCAGATGTCAGTTGAGGAGGCGCTGGAGGTCGCGTTGCGACTGGCGGGCGCCTAGACCGCCTCCACCGTTTGCTCGATGGCCCCGAAGATGGAGTGGTGGTGGTCATCCAGCATCTCAATGCGGACGGTGTCGCCGGCCCTGAGGAAGGGCGTCTCGGGTTTGCCGCGTAGCAGGGTCTCGACCGTGCGCACCTCGGCGATGCAGGAATAGCCGAGTCCGCCCTCGCTGACCGGCTTGCCCGGTCCGCCGCCGGCGTCGCGGTTGGAGACGGTGCCCGAGCCGATGATGGTCCCGGCGCACAGGGCGCGGGTCTTCGCCAGGTGAGCGATCAGGGTTCCGAAATCGAAGGTCATGTCGATGCCCGCGTCGGCCTTGCCGAAATCGGCGCCGTTCAGCTGGACGTTCAATTCGCCCTTCAGCTTGCCGTCGGCCCAGCGGTCGCCCAGCGCGCGCGGGGTGACGAAGACCGGCGACAGGGCCGAGGCGGGCTTGGACTGGACGAAGCCGAAGCCCTTGGCCAATTCGGCCGGGATCAGATTGCGCAGGGACACGTCGTTGACGAGACCGACGAGGCGGATATGGCCCAGCGCCTCTTCGCGGGTCACGCCCTGGGGCACGTCGCCCGTGACCACCACCACCTCGGCCTCGAGGTCGCAGCCCCAGCTTTCGTCGGCCAGCGGGATCGGATCGCGCGGGGCCAGGAAGCCGTCGGACCCGCCCTGGTACATCAGGGGGTCGGTCCAGAAACTGTCGGGCATTTCGGCGCCCCGCGCCTGCCGCACGAGGGCGACGTGGTTCACATAGGCCGAGCCGTCGGCCCACTGGTAGGCGCGGGGCAGGGGCGAGGCGGCCTCGCGCTCGTGGAAGCGGCCGCGCGGCACGCCGCCGTGTTCGAGGCTTTCGGCCAGGGCGCGCAGGTCGGGTTCCAGCCGGTCCCAGTCGTCAAGCGCCGCCTGCAGCGTCGGGGCGATCAGGAAGGCGTCGGTGAACCAGGCGAGGTCGCTGGAGACGAGGACGAGGCGACCGTCACGGCCGTGCTTGAGCGAAGCGAGTTTCATGGCTCAAGGCTTAGGCGGTTTCGCCGGGGGGCGAAACCGGGTTTTCAGTGTTTGGCGCGGGTTCCGCTGATGCGCCCGGCGGGCGCACGGCCCGACCCCGGGTTGGACAGTTCGGCGTGGGCGGCCCGCAGTTCCGCGACCCGGTGGGCCTCATCGCGCCAGTGCTGGTTGAAGGCCGCGACGGCCAGACGCAGGGCGTCGGTCTGCTCGCGCTGGGTCAGGTCGCGCTTCTCGTGCCGGGCGTCATGGGTCGGCGGGTGATGCTCGGCGGGCGCATGGGCCGGGGCGGCGGAATGGACGTTGACGATGGTGACCGCGGGGGTCGCCAGGACATCGTGGGTGGCATGGGCGTCGTGGGCGGGAGCGTGGGCGCCGTGCCCGGCTCCATGGCCCCCGCCATGGCCGTTGCCATGTCCGTGGCCGTGCGCCTCGGCCGGACCCTTGCCGTCGACGGCGTCCCTGAGCTTGCCGATCCGCCCCGACAGGCCCCTGGCCAGGCCGAGCGTCTTGCCCAGGCGGCTGTCGACGACCTTGAGCAGATGTTCGGCGCGGCCCTTCAGGGCGTTGTCGTCCGCGGTCATGGCCAATCGGGCGGCGTCGCTGACGGCCGTCCAGATCGCGTGCGCGGCATCGTCGCGGTGCGTGCTGGAACGGGCCCCCAGATACCAGCCCAGCAGCAGGGCGGCGGCCAGCCCCAGCAGGATGGCTCCCCAGATGAAGGGATCGGCGCCGATGAACAGCGGCGCGTCCAGCGGGGCGTTGGCCGGGTCGGCGTTGGCGAAGTCGGCGCCGTAGGACATGCTGCTCCCCCTCTTGCCGGACCGCGACGGTCGTCCGGCGCGCATCTTGCCCCGACGGCTCCGCTTGGCAACGGGAAAGGTTAACGGCGCGGCGGTTTCCCGTCGGAGGCGAGCGATCAGCGCGGCGGCGTGATCAGCGCCCGGGCCTCGGCCCCTGTACGGGCGCCGGCGTCTCGCACCTCGACCTCGACGGCCACGGCGCCCTCGGGTTCGTGGGCCCAGAGGTAGCGGCGCTCGACCTCGACCTCGCGGCCCGAGGGGGCGATGCCAATGAAGCTGTCGCCCCAGGGCGTGATCTTGATCAGCTCGGGCCAGATCAGGCTGCAGGCCTGATCCAGCTCCTCGATCGCCATGGCCGACAGTTCGTCGTCGCCTACAGCCATCGGCGGACCTCCCGGCGATAGACGTCATAGGCCGGACCGAATTTGGCGGCGAGGTAGCGTTCCTCGCGCTGGATGACGAACCGGTCGACCACGAACAGGCAGGGGATCAGCAGGAGCAGGGCGGTCAAGCTGTTCATGGCGATGGCCAGACCCGCATAGGTGACCGCGAAGCCGACGTAGATCGGATTGCGGCTGAGGCGATACGGGCCGTCGTTGATCAGGACGGTCGAAGGCTTCCACGGCTCGACCGCCGTTCCCCGGCGGCGGAACAGGCCCGCCGCCATGCCGTCCAGCAGCAGGCCGCCGACGATCAGGCCCAGGGCGACGGCGCGCCGGACCGACAGGTCAAGGCCGAACTCAACCGCCAGCCAGCCGAAGCCGGCCTCGACGATCCCGGGTCGCGCCCCGAGCTCGGCCAAGCCCCAGCCGGCCAGCAGGAAACCGAGATAGATCAGCGGCGGCGGGGCGATCACGCCGGGAATGTCGGGCTTGGCCATCAGATCGTCTGTCCCCGCGGAGCTGTGAAGACCGAGACATGGGCGTCGCCCGTATTGATCACGTCGGACGGCTCGAAGATCAGCACCTCGGCTTCCTCGTCGGCGCCGGTGCGGTGCTCGACGCCCCGCGGCACGACGATCAACTGGCCGGGGCCGAGTGTCTCGACCCGGTCGCGGAACTCGACCCGGAACCGGCCCTTCCAGACCAGGAACATCTCCTCGGCGTCGGCGTGGCTGTGCCAGGGGAAGACACCCTGAACCTTGACCAGCCGCACGTCCTGCCCGTTCAGCTGCGCCGCGACGCGCGGCCGCCAGTGGTCGGAGAAGGCCGCGAATTTGTCGGCCAGGTCGAGGACGGCGCCCCGGGTCACGGCCGCAGGTCCTCGTCGCCGTAGATGGCGACGCCGGCCGGGGCGTCGCTCGACACCGCGCCGCGATACATGCCGGAACTGGTCATGGCGAAGCTCGGACGCCCTCCCGTGTTCATGACGATGACCCCGCCCGAGCCGCCCAGCGCCAGGGCGTCGTCAACCTCGGCCTGCGCCGCGCCCTGGGTCGTCGATCCGCCGGCGATGCGGGCGCAGATGTCGCGGGCGACGCTGGCGCGAATATAGAATTCCCCATCGCCCGTCGCCGACACCGCGCAGCCGTCGGCGTTGGACGCGTAAGTCCCCGCCCCGATCACCGGGACGTCCCCGACCCGACCCCAGCGTTTGGCGGTCATGCCGCCGGTCGAGGTGCCCGCCGCGAGCCGGCCCTCGCTGTCCAGCGCCACCGCGCCGACGGTGCCGAATTTGCGCTCGTTCAACGGCGGGGCGGGCAGCGCATTCTCCGCCTGCGGCCCGGGCGCGCCGGCGGGCCGCGAAGGGATCGGCAGGTTCTGCGCCCGCAACGCCGTCTCCAGCCCCCGCCAGCGACGCTCGGTGAAGAAGAAAGCCGGGTCGACCTGCTCCAGCCCGACCGAGGCGGCGAATGTGTCGGCGCCTTCGCCGATCAGCATGACGTGCGGCGACCGCTCCATCACCGCCCGGGCGGCGGCGATGGGGTGGCGGGTGGTGGTCAGGCCGGCCACGGCGCCGGCGGTCAGGTCCGAGCCGTTCATGACGGCGGCGTCCAGCTCGTTGCGCCCGGCGGCGGTGAAAACCGCCCCGCGCCCGGCGTTGAACAGCGGGTCGTCCTCCATCAGTTCGATGGCGGCCTGGACCGCATCGAGCGACGAGCCGCCACCAGCCAATACCGCCGATCCCGCCTCCAGCGCGCGATGCAGGGCGGCGCGGTAGGCGGCGTCCTGTTCGGGCGTCAGACTGTCGCGCTCGATCACCCCGGCGCCGCCGTGGATGGCGAAGGACCAGTGCGGCGCGTCCTGGGCTGCGGCTGGCGCGGCCAGCAGGGCGAGGGAGATGACGGCGGGGATCAGGCGGGAAACGAACATGGTCGGTCTTCCGAAAACGGGGCGGCAGCGTCGGCCAAGCGCGAGCTCAACTCAAGGGCCGACCGCGGCGGGGACAGCCGGTAGTCTCGACCCGAACGGGGCGAGGATGGGGCGTGACGAAGCCTGGACGGGAGGACGGGGAAGGGACGCCTTCAGAGAATCCATCGCGGCAGGGCGACCTCGACGGGCGCCATGCCGTACAGACGTCGGGTGAGGCTGGCGAGAGCCATCCGGGAATCGCCCGGATCGCCCAGCCAGGCGCAGCCCAGCAGCCGGTTGACCGAGGGCGGCCGGTCGATCCAGCCGAACGGGCTGTCGGGCAACAGCAGCAGGCGGCGTCGCTGGCCATTGCGTCGCCGGCGCCAGATCGGGTTGTGGCGCGCGGTCGCGACGAAGGCGGGATCCAGGGTTACCAAGGCCTCGGGATCCCAGGCGGCGACCTGTTCGGGGCTCACGCGACCGATGTCGCGCGAACCCTCGGCGACGTTGGTCCAGCCCGCGCCTTCCAGCACCTCGGTGGCCAGGGCGCCGCGGAAACCCGTCTCCAGCCCGTCGGCGCCGCGGGCGTAATAGAAGGTCGGTCCGGCGGGCGCGCGCCGCCACCGCTCCAGCAGCCCGGCCGCCTCGTCGGCGAGGGGCCTCGCGGTCAGGTCGGCCTCGAGCAGGCCCCCGGCCTCGCGGATCGCCTCGGGGATGAGCGTGAGGGCGCCGTCGATCAATCGCCAGTCGACCTCGAGCCGGTTCCGCATCCGGTCGCCCAGGGCGCGATCCTCATTGTCCGTGTCGCCGTAGTCGATCATCAGGCGCGGTTTCAGGGCCGCGATCGCGTCAAGGTCGGGAGCGCGCCCGCCGCCGCCCGGCGCGCCCAGTTCCGGCAGCCTGGCGGCCAGCGCCGGCAGGGCCGCCAGCGCGCTCGCCGACGGTCGGCGCGGCCAGCCCGCCAGCCGGTCCCGGGCGACCGCCCAGATCAGCAGGGCAGCCGGCTGGCCCGCCGCCACCACGTTGGGGGCGGAACCGGCTGACCCGCGGGCGCAGCCCGCGAGCGCCACGGCGCCGCCTCCCAGTCCGATCAGCGCCGATCGCCGCGTCGTGCTCATGGGGCCCCGCCAAACTGATTCCCGTCATTCTGCCGCGCCGCCGGACGACGCGCCACCTCACAGCCAATTTACCCTTAACTCTTGTCCGGTCTTGCTCCGCGTGCTGCTTATGCGCCTTCGCGCGTCAGGTGGGGCGCAGCAATATGGGAGTGGGCCGTTGAGTACGACGGACGAGGGAGGCTCGATGACAACGACGCCCCAAAAGACCTTTCTGGGACATCCGCGCGGGCTGGTGATCCTGTTCTTCACCGAGATGTGGGAGCGGTTTTCCTTCTACGGGATGCGCGCCCTGCTGGTTCTGTACCTGACCCAGCATTTCCTGTTTGGCTCGGCTGAAGCCCAGGGCATTTACGCCGCCTATGCGGCGCTGGTCTATCTGATGCCGGTGCTGGGCGGCGCGATCGCCGACCGCTTCCTGGGGTCTCGCAAGGCCGTGACCATCGGCGCCCTGCTGCTGGTCGCCGGTCACTTCACCATGGCCTTCGAGGGTTCGGGCGGACGCGAGTACATCCAGTACGGCGGTCAGGAATACCGGATCGAGGTCGAGGGCCGTGACGCCGACCGCCAACTGTTCGCCATGGTGGGCGACGAGAAGGTGCCGATCGACGTCGGACCGGAGGGCATTCGCGTCTCCGGCATTCCCACGGCGGCGGAGTCGGCCCAGGCCCAGGCCGCGGCGGCGACGCCCGCCACCGTGCCGGCGGCGGCGACCGTCACGGACCCGGAAGCGGCCGCCGTGCCGGCGGACGGCCCTGCCACCGCCATCGCGACCGCGCCGGAAACGGTGGCGGACGCCGCGCGTCCCGACGCCGTGACAGCTCCCGGCGCCCTGCCGGCCCTGATCGGTCCCGACGACTACGAGATTCGCAAGGCCGTTGATGTCCAGGGGCAGTATGTTCTGTTCTTCGCCCTGGCACTGATCATCGTCGGCGTGGGCTTCCTGAAACCCAACATTTCGACGGTGGTGGGCTCGCTCTACGAGCAGAACGATCCGCGCCGCGACTCGGGCTTCACCATCTTCTATGTCGGCATCAATCTGGGCTCGATCCTTGCTACCGCCCTGTGCGGCTGGCTGGGCATCGAATACGGGTGGCGCTACGGCTTCGGCCTGGCCGGCATCGGCATGCTGGCCGGTCTGATCACCTTCTGGCTGGGCCAGAAGTGGCTTGGCGGACGCGCCGATCCGCCCGCCAGCGCCAAGCTGGACAAGAAGACCCTGGGCATCCCGCGGGAAGCCTGGATCTACATCCTCGGCATCCTGTTCGTCATCCCGACCTGGCTGGTCGTGCAGCAGCACGACGCGGTCGAGGCGTCGCTGCTGTATCTCGTGCCGACGGTGTTCGCCGGCCTGCTGCTGTATTCCCTCACCTTCCTGAGGGGCGACGACCGCTGGAAGATGCTGGCGGCGATCATTCTGACCATGTTCTCGGTTCTGTTCTGGACCCTGTTCGAGCAGGCCGGCTCCTCGCTGACCCTGTTCGCTGACCAGTCCACCCAGATGCCGGGCTGGTTCAACGCGGCCCAGACCCAGACCTTCAACCCCGGCATGATCGTGGTCTTCGGTCCCGTCATGGCGGCGCTGTGGGTTCTGCTGGCCAAACGCGGCCTGAACCCCAGCGTGCCCCTGAAGTTCGCCTTCGGCCTCATCCTGGTCGGCGCCGGCTTCCTGCTGCTGGTGTGGGCTTCGAAGGCCTTCGTCACCGTGGACTTCAAGGTGCCGCTGCTCTGGCTGTTCCTTGCCTACTTCCTGCACTCCATCGGCGAGCTCTGCCTTTCGCCGGTCGGCCTGTCGATGATCACCAAACTGTCGGTGGCCAGGATGGTCGGCATGATGATGGGGGCCTGGTTCATGGCCTCGGCGCTGGCGCATATCATCGCGGGCATAGTCGCCAAATCGACGGCCACCGAGACGGTCGGCGGCGTGGTGACCAATCCACAACTGGCGCTGGAGACCTACGCAGGCGTGTTCCAGACCATCGGCCTGTACGGCGTGGGCATCGGCCTTATCCTGCTGGTCATCTCGCCCGTGCTGAAGTGGATGATGCGCGGCGTTCAGTAGGGCCCGGCAATCGACCAGGAACAGGAAGGGCGGGGCCTCGCGGCTCCGCCCTTTTTGACGCGTCGGGCAGGCGCGCCTCGAGTTTCGGGGGTGGGGGATCGCCTTCTTCAGAAGGTCTTTCTTATCTGGACGAACAGCCAGGGGCTCATCTTGGTGCGCCGGACCTCGCGGAAGGCCAGGGGGGCGGTGTCGCGCGGGCCCGTGTGGATGTGGCGGTCGTAGCCGGTGGCGCGGTCGGTGGCGTTGCCCAGATCGACACGAACCGTCAGGTCGCGGCGCGGCTTCCACTGGCCATAGGCGCTGACGCCCGGTTCGGCGTGGAAGGCGCGAACCTCGCGCACCCTGAAGGCGCGGCCCTTGTCGACGTTGCAGCCGTGGTCGAAACCGTACGACCAGCGCCCGCCTTGCAGGTCGTGATTGAAAGCGACGCCGCAGCCGAAGGCCTGATTGCCCTCGAAGCGGCGGGTCTCGCCGGTCAGAGGATCGGTCACCTCGGTATGGACCCAGCTGGCGCGGGCCTGGAGGCGCGCGTTGGGGATGCCCAGCTTGTCCATCGGCAGGGTCAGGCGTGTTTCGAACAGATCGAACGAGCCGTCGCCGATGTTGCCGACCGCGTCGAAACCGCCGGCCAGGGGGATGAGGTCGACCACGTCCTCGACCTCGCCGTGCTGCAGGGTGAGGCTCAGCACGCCCTCTCCCCAGAAGCGGCGCTCATAGACGGCTTCCAGCAGGGTAGTCTTTTCAGGTTCGAGATCGGGGTTGCCGCCCTCGACCTGGCCAATGTCGATGTCGGCCGAGGCGACGAAGTCGTCGAAGTCCAGCTGTCCCACCTCGCGCTCGGCGCGGACGCGGAACTGGTGGCCGGTCCAGGGCGTCCAGGTCGCCTGGATGCGGGGCTTGGGATAGACGAAGGCCTTGGTCAGGTCGCTGTCGCCGGACTGGCTGATCTCGGACACCTCCACCCGCAGCCCGCCCTCGACGGTCAGGGTCGGGCCGGGCCGCCACGTGACCTGGCCGAAGGCTTCGCCGCGCAGTTCCTCGACCCTGACCGAGGACGACGGCAGCGGGATCGGCACGCCGTTCTCCTCATAGGCGGTGGCGCTGTCGAGGAAGTTGTAGGCCGCCTCGCCGCCGGTCTCGAACGCCCAGCGGTCGTTGGGCCGGAAGCGCACGATGGCGCGGGCGATCGATTCGCCCGCCGATGCGTCGGACATGAAGATCGAGCCGTCGCCGCTGCTTTCCGAGACGCCGGTATAGTCCTCGGTGGAGAACCGCTGCAGGCCGGTGAGCTCGAGCGCCGTGCGAGGTCCCAGGTCGCGGGTCCAGCTGACGCCCAGCTCGCTGTCGACCTCGTCCGATTCCTCGTCGTTGAAGCTGTCGGATCCGGCGCCGGAACGGATCAGCAGGTCCTGGGAATTCTCCTGGCCGAACCAGCCCAGCAGGCCGTTGATGCGCAGCAGGCCGCCGGCGACGCGGCGCTGGACGGCCCCGGTGGCCCGCACCGTACGGATGCGGTCCCACAGCACCAGGTCGGCGTCCTGGATCAGATCGCCGGCGGCGTTGTAGCGGCGGCGAAAGCCCTCGCCCGTCCCGTCCGTGCGGTCGCTGAAGGCGTTCAGCGACCCCTCGATCTGATTGTCGCCCTCGCGCCGGGACCATCGGGCCGAGACCACGGGGCCGATATAGCCATCGGGATAGAAATAGGCGTTGGCCTCGATCACCCGCTCGACCGTGACCGTGCGGATCAGGACGACATTGGCGACGACCGATCGCCCCTGCATGTCGATACCCGGCGCTCCGCCGCGGATCAGTTCGATGCGGGACACGCCGGCGGCCGAGATGCGGCGCAGGATGTCATCAAGACCGTCGCTCTTGGTCGAGGGCCGTGCGCCGTCGACCAGGACGTTTCCGGCCGTGCCGGCCAGGCCTCGGGCGTCGGTGTCGCCGGTGTCCAGGCTGAAGCCGGGCAGGCGGGCGATCATGTCCAGGGCGGTGTCGGGCCGGGCGTCGGCGAAGAAGGCCGGCTCGAACACCAGCACGCCCTGCTGGGCGGTGTCGACCGAAGGGGCGCTCCCGGCCGGGCCCGTCGGGACCGGCGCGCTGGCGGCGGTCTGGGCGGCCGCCTGCGAGGGCGAGGTCTGGGCCAACGCCGGCCCCGAGAGGGCGCACGCGGCCGCTCCGGCCAGCCAGACTGCTTTTCTCATGAACCCTCTCCCGGTTAAGGCAAAGGTGCGCGCGCGCCTGCCGGGCCTCCAGTTAAAAGCGGGACAGGTGGATTAATTCGCCGACAGGCTTGGGGCGGCTCGATGGCCGCCCCGCCGGCCCTGGAATCAGAACGTCTTGCGAAGCCGCAGGGAGATGAAGGTCCGGGGGTTGATGTAGCGGTTCTCGTAGAAGGCCACGGGCCGGGCCGCCGTGCGATCGGCGAAGACCGTGCGCTGCACCTCGAAATCATCCCAGACGTTGATCTGGGCCCGCAGGGCGAGGGTGGGGCTCGGCTTGTACTCGGCCCAGAGCTCGAAATAGTCGGCGCCGCGGAAGCCCGAGGTCTGGTCGGGATCGTAGTTGAACTGGTGCAGGGTCGCGATCCAGGCGCCGCCCCACTCCAGTTTCCAGGAGGGAATGTTCTGGGCGATGGTGAAGACCGGTTGCGACGGCCGTAGCCCCGAGATGGCGCGCGTTTCGCCCGTGGTCGGATCGGTCACCTCTGTGTGGTTCCAGGTGTTGCGGAAGCCCAGACGTCCGCCGGTGAAGCCGAACCTGTCCGTCGGCACCAGCACATTGACCACCAGCTGATCCAGGGTGCCGTCGCCGATGTTGCCGACCGCCGACAGGCCGCCGTCCAGCGGGATCACGTCGATGGCGTCGACGATCTCGTCGTGACGCAGGCCGATGCTGACGATGCCGTCGGTCCAGAAGCGCCGCTCATAGGTGACTTCGGTGATCCAGCGTTGTTCGGGTTCCAGATCGGCGTTGCCGCCCAGCACATTCTCCTCGTCCAGATCGGAGGAGGCGGCGAAGTCGCCGAAGTCCAGCTGGCCCAGTTCACGCTCGAACCTGAAGCGGAACTGGTTGTTCGGCATCGGCGTCCAGGTCGCCTGAAGCCGGGGCTTGGCGAAGAAGAAGCTCTTCTCCTGGTCGGCGTCCCCCGACTGGGTGATGGTCGAGGCCTCGAGGCGCAGGCCGCCTTCCAGGGTCAGGGTCGGGCGAACGCGCCACGTCGCCTTGCCGAAGGCCTCGCCGCGCGTCTCCTCGACCTTGACCGAGGCCGAGGGGAGGGGCACCGCGACGCCGCCGACGGTGAAGGCCTGCTCGATCTCCAGCATGTTGTAGGCGACCTCGCCGCCGCCCTCGAAGGTCAGGGCGGGCGAGCGTTCGAAACGCAGCAGGCTGCGGAAGATGGTTTCGGACGCGTCGCCCTCGGCGACGAAAAGCTGTTCCGGACTGTCGACGGCGCCGACACGGGTGCGCGATGTCGAGGCGTTTTCGAAATCGTTGAACTGGTGAATGAACCGGGTCTCGAGATTGAGGCGGGGGCTCAGCGGGCGGGTGTAGACCGCCCCGAACTCGCCGCCAGAGCCGTCTTCCTCGAACAGGTTCTCGCGCCGCACCGCGGGCGCCGTCTGCAGGTTGATGCTGTAGTAGTCGTTGACGCCGTAGCGCGCCGTCAGGTCGATCTTGCCGCCGAACAGGGGCGTGGCGAAGTTGCCCCGGATCGAGGTCCCACCGCCGTACTGGTCGTTGAAGAAGTCCTCCTGGCGAATGACGGCGCCATTGGCGTCGCGGCGGATCACGGGTCCCGTGCCGTTGGCGTCGCTGGTGGAAATGCCGTCGCTCAGGGTCACGCCCCAGGTCCGCTCGCCCTCCTTGGCCGTGAACTGCCAGGAGGCGCCATGGACGTCCCGCCCGCCGTCGAAAAGGTAGCTGTTCAGGGTGAGGATCGACTGCCGGCTGGACTCGGCCCGGGTGATCACGTTCACGACGATCGCGAAGCCCTGCATGTCGATGCCGGGCGCGCCGCCGCGGATCAGCTCGATCCGCTCGACCTGGGCGGCGAGGGTGCGCCCCAGCACGGCCGAGCCGGTGTCGTTCTTGGAGGCCGGGCGCGATCCATTGACCAGGATGTTGCCGACCGATCCCTCGAAACCGCGGCTGCCGTCGCCGTCGACGACGGTGAAGCCCGGAATCCGGTTGACCATGTCGAGGGCCGAGTTGGGGCGATGGTCGGCGAAGAAATCGGGCGTGAAGACCAGCACGCCTTGCTGGGCGGCGTCGGCCTGCGGCTCGGGCGCGGGCGGAGGGGTCTGGGCGAAGGCCGCGCCGCTGGTCATCAGGATGGCCGTCGTCGCCAGCAGTATGGTCTTGGTCATTGCAGGGGTCCCCTCGTCGTGTGACGAAGGTGTGGCTTCGCGTCGCGGTGCTCTCCAGTTACAAGACGGACAGGTGGATTAAATCTCGTACAGATTACGTGCCTGTCATCAATGTGTTCTGAAATGGACTGGCGGTTGCTTGGATCTGTTCCCATGAAGAAGGTATAGTCGTGAGATCGTTTCCCGCCGTTCTTTCTGTCCTCGCCATTCTGGGCGGCGCCTGGCTGTCGCCGGCGCCCGCCCGGGCCCAGACGGCCGAGCCCGGGGCGGCCGAACTGGACGAGGTGGTCGTCCTGGCCCGCCGGTCTGGCGCGCCGATGTGGACGGTGACCCGGGGCGACAGCACCCTGATCCTGGTCGGCGCCATCACGGGCATTCCGCGCGACCTGTCGTGGCGGCCGGACGACCTGGAAGCGGCGGCGGAGCGTGCGGACCAGATCCTGTTGCCGCAGGAGGGCCGCGCCTCGGTGACCGACCTGTTCCGCATCATCTGGCGCGCCCGGACCATCAGCCAGTTGCCGCAGGGCATGACCAGCGCCGATTATCTCACGACGGAATACCAGGCCCGGCTTGAGGCGGTGATGGCCGGCGAGCGCAATCAGGACTGGCGACGCAAGAGCCTGCTGTTCCTCAGCTTCGACCTGATGCGGGACAAGGCCGGCTATACCGGCCAGCGGGGCGGCGACGACGCCACCGATGTGATCCGGCGGGCGGCGCGGCGGGCCCGGGTCCCGTTCCGCCCCGTGGGCACCGTGCGCGGCGACGAGATCGTCGAAAGCCTGATCTCGGCGCCGCAGTCGGTCCATCGGCCCTGCGTCGAAACGGCCATCGCCGCCGCCGAGCAAGGGCCCGAGGCGGCGCGCGAGCGGGCCGAGGACTGGTGGGCCCTGCGGGTTCCCGAGGTCATCGCATCGCCCATCGACAAGGCGCTGGCCCAGTGCTGGCCCTGGGGCGACCCCGGGATCGAGCCGCAGCTGAGGCAGCAGTGGGCGGCGGCGATCGAAACCTCGCTGATCTCGCCCGGGGTGACCATGGGCGTGGCCCCGATCCGGCTGCTGGCCCAGGAAGGCGGCGTGCTGGACGGGCTTGAGGCGCGGGGGTTCGACGTGGTGGGGCCGGACTGGAAGGCGGAGGCCCCGGAGACCGACGAGGCCGGTGTTGACGCGGCAGACTCCGAAAGGGGCGCCTAACTCGTCTACCCTGGATACTTCGTCGGCCCGGGCGGTTCGTGTCCTGCCGCCCGGCTGTCAGGCCCCTGCGTCAATCCCGGACGTAGCGTCAGACCGCCGTGCCGCCCACCGTCAGGCCCGCGATCTTGAGACTGGGCTGGCCGATGCCGACGGGGACGCCCTGGCCGCCCTTGCCGCAGACGCCGACGCCGGGGTCGAAGGCGAAGTCGTCGCCGATCATCCGCACCTGCTGCAGGGCCGTGGCCCCGTCGCCGATGAGGGTGGCGCCGCGGACCGGGGCGGTGATCTTGCCGTCCTCGATCAGATAGGCCTCGGTGCACTGGAAGACGAATTTGCCGTTGGTGATGTCGACCTGGCCGCCGCCGAAATTGGCCGCGTACAGGCCCCGTTTCGTGCTCGCGATCATATCGGCCTGCGAGTCCTTGCCGCCCTCCATGAAGGTGTTGGTCATGCGCGGCATCGGCATGTGGGCGAAGGACTGGCGCCGCCCATTGCCGGTGGCGCGGGCGCCCAGCTGGCGCGCTGACAGCCGGTCGTGCATCAGCCCGACCATGATGCCGTCCTCGATCAGCACGGTGCGCGAGGTCGGCGTGCCCTCGTCGTCCACCGACAGCGAGCCGCGGCGGCCCGCGATGGAGCCGTCGTCGACAACGGTGACGCCCGGGGCGGCGACGCGTTTGCCCATCATGCCGGTGAAGACCGAACTGCCCTTGCGGTGGAAATCGCCCTCGAAGCCGTGGCCGATGGCCTCGTGCAGCAGCACGCCGGGCCAGCCCGCGCCGAGCACCACGTCCATCTCGCCGGCCGGGCAGTCGACGGCATCCAGATTGACCAGGGCCTGACGCAGGGCCTCGTCGACCTGCCATTGCCAGCGGTCGGGGGCGATCCATGTCTCGAACCCGGCCCGGCCGCCCGCGCCGGACGAGGCGCTCTCGCGCCGGCCGTCCTTCTCGACCGTGACCGAAACGTTCAGCCGGACCAGCGGGCGGATGTCGTCGACGCGACGACCGTCGCCGCGCAGTATCTCGATGTGGCGGCGCTCGCCGACGAGGGAGACGGACACCTGGACCACCCGCGGATCGCGGGCCCGGGCCCAGGCGTCGATTTCGGACAGCAGGGCGATCTTGTCGGAGAAGGGGGGCGAGGCGAGAGGATCGACCGCATCGTAGAGCTTCTGGTTGGTGGCCCTCGGAGCCTCGGCCGTCATCCCGGCGTGGCCCGACCTGGCCAGGGCGGCGCTGTCGGCGGCGCGGCGCAGGGCGGAGCCGCTGATCTCGTTGGCGTGGGCGTAGCCGGCGGTCTCGCCGGCGACCACCCGCAGGCCGAAGCCCCCGGAGGCGTCGTAGGCGGCGGACTTGAGGCGCCCGTCGTCGAAGACCAGCGATTCGAGCTCGGAGCGTTCGAGGAACAGTTCGCCGTCGTCGGCCCCCGCCAGCGCGCCTTGCAGGATGGAGAGGGCCTCGTCGGCGCCGAGGTCGGCGCTGTCGAGGATGGCGGGCGGAGAAACGGGAACGGTCATGGAGCCTAAGTAGGGGCTGACCGTCCCCGCGTCACCGTCATCGTGCGAAGTCGGGGGACTTCAGTCCTGTTCGACCTCGCCCCAGCCGCTGGTCGCCTGTTCCAGCTGGGCCGGGCGCCGGGTCAGGTTGACGTCGCCGTCGCCGGAGACGTCGACATTGACCCGGCCGGTCGGTCCGACCCGGGTCTCCCCGTCGCCGGAAGACTGGATGGTGGCGTCGACGACCTGCAGCCTGTGCAGGTCGGCATCGCCGTCGCCGTAGATCTTGAGGTCGAGGGTGACGGTTTCGCCGCGGGCGTCGACATCGCCCTCGCCGTTCAGGGTCAGGTTCATCGTCCGCTGGTCGTAGCCGCGGATCGAAAGGCGGCCGTCGTCGCCGACATCGAAGGTGTTCACCGCCGGAGCCGTGACCACAACGCGCAGGGAGTCGGTCTCGCTCCACGCGCGAATGCCCGAGCCGCTCCAGCGAATATAGCCGCGCTCGGCGCCGTCATCGCCCTCGAGCGTCAGGCGGCCGTCCTGCAAGCGGACGCGTTCGACCACGTTCTTCGGCCCGGTGACCCGGACGCCGGGGGTCTCTCCCTGCACGTAGGTGACCCGGCCGGGGAGGTCGACCGACAGGCGCTCGCCGCCGGTCCAGGCCAGATTGCGGGTGATGTCGGGAGCGGCCTCGCCGCGTTCGAGGCGGAAATGGTCCTCGCCGACGTCGCTGTCGGTGACCACCCAGGTCCAGTCGTGGCGTTGTACGTCGTTCTTGACCAGGGCGACGGAGCCGCCGATGCCGACCAGGGCCAGGCCGAAGCCGACGCCGGTGATGACCAGTAGATTGCGGATCATGTCAGGTCCTCCCTCAGGCCTGGGGCTGGTTGTCGAGCGCGGGCTTGAGCACGCGGTAGTGGAGGCGGGCGTACCAGACGGTGGCGTCGATCAGCCACTTGGTCAGGACGGCCATCAGCCCGCCCATGAACAGGCCCAGACCCATCAGGCCGACGCCCATCAACAGGGCCGCCAGAACGCCGCCCGGGGCGCCGAGGAACGGGCCCGCCACCAGCACGAAGCCGCCGGCGATGAAGATGAAGACGCCGCAGATCAGCACGGACAGAACCGCACCGAATACCGGCAGGACGATCGGCAACAGGATCAGGATGTCGATGGCGCCCAGGCCGATCAGGCCGAAGACGGCGCCGGCCGCCGCCGAGGGATTCTGTTCCTGCGTCCAGCGCCGGGCGCCGGCCTCGGCGCGAAGCTCGCGGGCGAGCCGGTCGGGATCGCCCAGCGCCGCGGCGACCTCCGCCTCGGTCCGGCCGGCGGCGACGCCGTCCTCGAAATGCAGTTCGTAGTCCGAGGCGATCTCGGCGGCGGTCATCGTGGGCAGGCCCACGAGTCCGCGCCGCAACCGGCCCATGAATTCGTCGCGGGTCATTGGTCAGCTCCCTTGTCGGCAGGCTTGTCGGCGGTTCCGGGCGTTTCGGCCGGAGCGGCGAGAACGGATTCGACCGCGCGGGCGAAGGCGCGCCACTCGGTCGTCTGGACGTCGAGCGCCCGGCGGCCGGCGTCGGTCAGGCGATAGTATTTGCGCGACGGCCCCGAGGGCGATTCGACCAGATAGGTCTCGACCTGTCCGTCGGCCTGCATCCGCCGCATCAGCGGATAGATGGTGCCCTCGCCCATGTCGATCGCGACCGAAAGGGTGGAGGCGATCTCGTAGGCGTAGCTGTCGTGCCGGTTCAGCAGGGCCAGGACGCACAGCGTCAACACCCCCTTCTTCAGCTGTATCTCTATGGTTTCAGGCACTGCAGGCCCTCCTTGTGATGACGAAGACGTATCGCAAGGTATCTGTCCGTGCAAGGTAGCTGTCATAACATGACGCAGAATTAATCCGGGCGGCGATGGGTCTGCGGCGTTCAATCCGGCGGCAATCGCTTGGCAAGGGCGGGAGGGGGCGATATGGACCGCGCGAAGTACCGCTGCGGATCGCCGGATCCCGGCGCCTGTTTGCGATTCACTCGCAAGCGTCTGCGACGAAACGATTTTATGAGGATATCTCGCATGGGGATGGGCACGCGGGCCCGGGCGATCGTCGGCGGTGGTTTCACCGCCCTTTGCCTGGCCGTATTCTCCGCCACGCCGTCGTGGGCTGCGCCGCTGGTCGGCCAGCCCACCGACGGCGAAATGGGGCTGCAGCCCTCGGCCTCGCCGCTGAAGGTCGAGGCGACCTTCTTCCACGACGTCATCCTGATGCCGGTGATCACCTTCATCACCCTGCTGGTGCTGGGGCTGCTGATCTGGATCGTGATCCGCTACAACAAAAAGGCCAATCCGGTTCCGGCCAGGTGGAGCCACAACACCCTGGTGGAGGTGATCTGGACGGTCCTGCCGGTGCTGATCCTGGTCGGCATCTCCCTGTTCTCGTTCCGCCTGCTGTTCGCCTATCACGACATGCCGACGCCCGACCTGACGGTGAAGGCCACCGGCAACCAGTGGAACTGGAGCTATGAATATCCGGACCAGGGCATCGCGGAGTACGTCTCCAACATGCTGCCGGAAGAAGATGTCGCCTCGCGCGGCATGCCGCACAGCCTGTACCGTCTCGCCGCCGACGAGCCGATCGTGGTGCCGGTCGGCAAGACCGTACGGGTGCTGGTCACCGCGACCGACGTCATCCACGCCTTCGCCCTGCCGGCCTTCGGCCTGAAGACCGACGCTATTCCGGGGCGGGTCAACGAGACCTGGTTTCGCGCCGACCGCGTCGGCACCTTCTATGGCCAGTGCTCCGAACTGTGCGGCGTCGACCACGCCTTCATGCCGATCCAGATCAATGTGGTCACCCAGGCCGAGTTCGAAACCTGGGTCGCCTCCAAGGGCGGCTCCATGACCCCCCGCACGCCGGAACAGGCGCCCGGCGGCACGACCGCCCAGGTCGCCGCCGGCACCACCGGCGCCCCGACCGCGGCCGACGGCGCCGTCGCCGCCCCGACCTCCGTCCCGACGGTCGACCCCGCCGCCCCTGCCCAACCCGTCGCGCCCGCCACGGCTCCCGCCGTCGCCCCGGCCGCCCAGTAACGAACCGCGAGAGCCCCACAGATATGGCCACCGCAGCCGAAAACCTCGCTTATGACCACGACGGTCATGACGATCACGACCACAAGCCGGGCTTCTTCACCCGCTGGTTCCTGTCGACCAACCACAAGGACATCGGCACCCTGTACCTGCTGTTCGCCATCATGGCGGGCCTGGTCGGCGGCGCCCTGTCGGGCCTGATCCGCTGGGAACTGGCTGAACCGGGCATCCAGGTCTTCACGCAGGGCTCGTGGCTGGCCACGACCGGACTCGTGGAGGCCTCCAACCACGGCTACAACGTCGTGGTCACCGGCCACGCCCTGATCATGATCTTCTTCATGGTCATGCCGGCGATGATCGGCGGCTTCGGCAACTGGTTCGTGCCGATCATGATCGGCGCGCCGGACATGGCCTTCCCGCGCATGAACAACGTCTCGTTCTGGCTGCTGGTGGCGGCCTGGGTGCTGCTGATCCTGTCTATGTTCGTTCCGGGCGAGCCCGGCGGCGGCCTCGGCTTCGGCGGCGGCTGGACCATTTATCCTCCGCTGTCGACCAAGGGCCATCCGGGGCCGGCCATGGACCTGGCCATCTTCTCGCTGCACGTGGCGGGCGCCAGCTCGATCCTGGGCGCGATCAACTTCATCACCACCATCTTCAACATGCGCGCCCCGGGGATGACCCTGCACCGGATGCCGCTGTTCGCCTGGTCGGTGCTGATCACCGCCTTCCTGCTGCTGCTGTCGCTGCCCGTCCTGGCCGGCGCCATCACCATGCTGCTGGCCGACCGCAACTTCGGCACCAGCTTCTTCGACCCGGCCGGCGGCGGCGACCCGGTGATGTTCCAGCACCTGTTCTGGTTCTTCGGCCACCCCGAGGTCTACATCCTGATCCTGCCGGGCTTCGGCATCATCAGCCACATCGTCTCGACCTTCTCGAAGAAGCCCATCTTCGGCTACCTCGCCATGGCCTACGCCATGGTCGCCATCGGCTTCGTCGGCTTCATCGTCTGGGCGCACCACATGTACACGGTGGGCATGGGCGTGAACCTGCGCGCCTATTTCATCGCCGCGACCATGATCATCGCCGTGCCCACGGGCGTGAAGATCTTCAGCTGGATCGCGACCATGTGGGGCGGTTCGATCAGCTTCAAGACGCCCATGCTGTGGGCGATCGGCTTCATCTTCCTGTTCACCATCGGCGGCGTGACCGGCGTGGTGCTGTCCAACGCCGGCATCGATTACAGCCTGCACGACACCTATTACGTCGTGGCCCACTTCCACTACGTGCTGTCGCTGGGCGCCGTCTTCGCCATCTTCGGAGGCTTCTACTACTGGTACGAAAAGATGTTCGGGGTGAAATACAACGAGGCCCTGGGCTGCATCCATTTCTGGCTGATGTTCGTCGGGGTGAACCTGGTGTTCTTCCCGCAGCATTTCCTGGGCCTGCAGGGGATGCCGCGCCGGATCGTCGACTATGCCGACGGCTACACCCTGTGGAACCAGGTTTCGTCCTTCGGCTATGTGATCACCATCGCCGGCGTCGTGGTGTTCCTGATCATGCTGGCCGAATCGGCGATCCGTCGCCGGCCGGGCGTGGCCAATCCCTGGGGCGAGGGCGCCACCACCCTGGAATGGACCCTGTCCTCGCCGCCGCCGCACCACCAGTTCAACGAACTGCCGGTGGTCAAGAACGACGAGCACTAGACCGGTCCGCTTCGGACCAGACCAATCGGGGGCCGCTCTTTCAGATCGAAAGGGCGGCCTTCGAAGTTTTCAGACCGCGCGACTGCGCGACGCGCCATCCGGGCGCGGAAGAGACCGATGACTGAACCCGCCGCCCATCCCTCTCCTGCCGTCTCGACGGCCCAGCCGGAAGACTTCTTCCAGCTGCTGAAGCCGCGCGTCATGTCGCTGGTGGTCTTCACCGCCGTGACCGGTCTGGTGGCCGCCGGCGGCGACATCGACTGGATTTCGGCCGCCATCGCCATCCTGTGCATCGCCGTCGGCGCCGGGGCGGCGGGGGCCCTGAACATGGCGCTGGAAGGCGAGACCGACGCCCTGATGCGGCGCACGCGCGGACGACCCGTGGCGGCGGGGCGCGTGAACAGGAATGATGCGATGGCCTTCGGCGTCATCCTGTCGGTGTTCGCCGTCATGCTGCTGGGCATGACGACCAACTGGCTGGCCGGCGGCCTGCTGCTGATGACCATCCTCTACTATGCGGTCTTCTACACCCTGTTGCTGAAGCGGCGGACGCCCCAGAACATCGTCATCGGCGGCGCGGCGGGAGCCTTTCCTCCGGTGATCGGCTGGGCCGCGGCGACGGGGACGGCGCCGTGGCAGGCCTGGCTGCTGTTCGCCATCATCTTCCTGTGGACCCCGCCGCACAGCTGGGCCCTGGCCCTGTATTCGGCCGGCGACTACGCCCGGGCCGGCATTCCGATGATGCCGGTGGCGCGGGGAGCGAAAAGCACGCGGCTGCAAATCCTGATCTACAGCCTCGTCTTCGTGCCGGTCGCGATCGCCCCGGGCCTGCTGGGTTTCGGCGGAATCCTCTATCTGGCGGTGTCGATCGCCGGGGGCCTCGGCTTTCTGCTTCTCGCCGTCCGCCTGTGGCGCAGCCGCGCCGGCGACCAGCCGGACAAGGCCGAGGCCGTGGGACGAGAGGCCGCATTGTATGATGTCCGCGCCGAGGCCAAACCGGCGCGCAACCTGTTCGCCTTCTCGATCCTGTATCTTATGGCGCTGTTCGCCGCCTTGCTGGTCGAGAGCCTGACCGCCCTTCCCGGACTGTAAAGATCATGCGCCGTCTGACCCCCGAAGAACTGTCCGCCCGCAACAAGCGCAACCTCGCCATCGCCGGCGCCCTGGTGGCCTTCATCGTGCTGGTGTTCGCCGTCACCGTGCTGAACCTCAAGCGCAACATCGACGCCCGCAAGGACGCCATCGCGACCGGCCAGCCGGTCGAATACGCCCGGTGAAAAGGCCCACCGCCAACGCCGTCGCCGCCATCGTCTGCACGCTTGTCGTGATGGGCATGACCGGGGCCGCCTTCGCGGCCGTGCCGCTCTACCGCCTGTTCTGCCAGGTCACGGGCTTCGACGGGACGGTGAAACGCGCCGACAAGGCGCCGGACAGGCAGCTGGACCAGACGGTGCTGATCCGCTTCGACACCAATGTGCGCGGCCTGCCGATGATCTTCCGCGCCGAACAGATCAGCCAGCGGGTCCGCATCGGCGAGACCGGCATGGCCTTCTTCGACGTGACCAACACCTCGGACCAGCCGATCCACGCCACGGCGGCCTACAATGTCGTGCCGGAACGGGCCGGACCGTATTTCCAGAAGCTGCAGTGTTTCTGCTTCGAGGGGCAGACCATCCAGCCCGGCCAGACGATGAAATTCCCGGTGCAGTATTTCGTCGCCCCCGAGATGGCGACCGATCGCGAGAGCCGCGGCGTGGAAGAGATCACCCTCAGTTACACCTTCTATCCGAGCCGGGGCTTCGATCAGGCCTCAAACGCCGCCCAGACCACTGGCGCGGCGGGATAGCCGACGCTATAGCCTGCCCCTACGACTCTCGACTGTTGCAAGAGACCCCGATGGCCGACGCCCACGCCACTCCCCATCACGACTACCACCTGGTGAACCCCAGTCCGTGGCCGCTGATCGCCTCGATCGCCGTCACCACGATGATGGTCGGCGCCGTGGTGTGGATGAAGGGGATCGTCGGACCCGACGCCGGCCCGATCGCGGCCGCCCTTCTGTCGGACGGCCAGGCGGCCCTGTTCTTCGCGGGTCTCGCCGGCGTGCTGGTGTCCATGTTCGGCTGGTGGGCCGACGTGATCAAGGAAAGCCGCGGCGGCGACCACACCCCGGTCGTCTCGATCGGCCTGCGCTACGGCATGATGCTGTTCATCGCCTCGGAGGTGATGTTCTTCGCCGCCTTCTTCTGGATGTTCTTCGAGATGGCGGTCTTCAATGAAGCCCGCGCCCACATTCCGGAAGTGGGCAACTGGGCCGAGACCGCCGCCGCCTGGTCGACCTGGCCGCCCAAGGGCGTCGAGACGCTGGACGCCTGGCAGCTGCCGCTGCTGAACACCGTCATCCTGCTGCTGTCGGGCACCACGGTCACCTGGGCCCACCACGCGCTGCAGGTCGGCGACCGCAAGGCGGCGAAGACCGGCCTGCTGATCACCGTGCTTCTGGGCGTGCTGTTCACTGCGGTGCAGGCCTATGAGTACAACCACATCATCCACGAGAACCTGTTCTTCAACGAAGAGGCGGCCAGCTCCGGCCTGTACGGCTCGATCTTCTTCATGGCGACGGGCTTCCACGGCTTCCACGTCCTGATCGGCACCATCTTCCTGACCGTCTGCCTGCTGCGCCTGCTGGCCGGCCAGATGACGCCGCAGAAGCATTTCGGCTTCGAGGCCGCGGCCTGGTACTGGCATTTCGTGGACGTGGTCTGGCTGTTCCTGTTCGCCTTCGTCTACGTCACCTTCGGGTGACGGAGGGCCCCACCGGGCTTGAACTTCAACCGGCGCGGATCGATGCGATCCGCGCCGGTCTGCTTTGTCGCTGTCCCCGTTGCGGCAAGGGGCCGCTGTTCGCGGGCTTCCTCAAGGTGGTCGAGCGCTGCGCCGTCTGCGGTTTCGACTTCACCCGGCTGAACACCGGCGACGGCGCCGCCATCTTCATCATGCAGATCGCTGGCGGGATCGTGGTCTTCGGCGCCCTGTTCGTGCAGGTCGCGTACAATCCGCCGATCTGGGCCATGCTGGTCGTCGCCCTGCCGCTGGTCGCGGCGCTGTCGGTCGGGCTGATGCGGCCGGGCAAGGGCGTGATGATCGCCCTGCAGATGCGCAACAGGGCGGGGCAGGCGCGCCATGACGATTGAGGCGACGCGCGCCCGGTTCCCGTGGGGCCTGACGGTCGTCTGCGCCCTGGCCTTCGCCCTGCTGTGCGGCCTGGGGGTCTGGCAGGTCCAGCGCATGCAGTGGAAGAACGGCCTGATCGACCAGGCCGGGGCGGCGGCCGCCCTGCCGCCCGCACCCCTGGCCGACGTCCTGGCCCTGCACGAGCCGGCCTTCCGCAAGGTCCTGGTCGACTGCCCGGGACTGGCCACCGCGCCCTGGGTCGAGCTCCAGACCATCCATGAAGGCCAGTCTGGCGTTCGCCTCGTCTCGGCCTGCCGCCCGACCGACTTTCCGGCCGAATTCCTGATCGACCGGGGCTTCGTCGCCGACGGCGTCTCCGCCCGCCCGCCGGTCGCGGCCTCGACCGAGCCGTTCCGCGTGATCGCCGAGTTGCGCGAGGCGCCGCCGCCGGGACCGATGGCCCTGCCCGCGGACCACGGACGCTTCTTCGCCCGCGACAACGTCGGCATGGCGCAGGCGCTCGGTGTGGCCGATCCCGACCCCAACACCCTGTTCGCCCTGACCTCGTCCAATCCGGAGTGGCGGGCGCTGCAGCCGTCCGCCCCGCCCGCCGCCTTCTCGAACAACCATCTCGGCTACGCCCTGACCTGGTTCGGACTGGCGCTGGCGCTCGCCGGTTTCTACATCGTCCTGCTTCGTCGAAAGCCCCTCAAACAGCCTCGCTCCGCGAGCGAGGCGACAGGGAAAGAAGAAGACTCCTGACCGCCACCCTGCACACCCTGTCCAACGGCGTCCGCGTCGTCTGTGATCCCATGCCCGGCCTGCGCACCCTGGCCCTGACCGTCGCCGTGCGCGGCGGGGCGAAATGGGAGACCGAGGCCACCTCGGGCTGGTCCCACTGCCTCGAGCATCTGGTGTTCAAGGGCGCGGGCGACATGGACGCGCGCGAGATCGTCGAGCGAATCGAGGCCGAGGGCGGGTCCCTGAACGCCGCCACCGGCTATGAGCGGACCAGTTTCGAGGTGCGGGCGCTGCACGGCTCCCTGCCGCTGGCCATGCAGGTGGTGTCGGACCTGGTGTTCCGGCCCACGCTCGATCCCGAGGAGATCGAGCGCGAGAAGGACGTGGTGGCCCAGGAGATCGCCGAGGCCTTCGACACGCCGGACGATCACGTGTTCGAAATGGCCCAGACCCGGGCCTTCGAGGGCCAGCCCCTGGGACGGCCGATCCTGGGCTCGGTCGCCAGCCTGGAGCCGATCACCCGGGCCTCGATCGCCGACTGGCGGGCCCGGCTGTATTCGCCCGAGCGAATGGTGGTCGCGGTCTCGGGAGCGGTGGAGGAAGCCGAGCTTCTGGCCCTGGCGGAGCGCTGGTTCGGCGACCAGACGGCGACCCCGGCCGCCGAACCCGAAGCGCCCCGCTTCACCGGCGGCGCCGCCGCCCTGTCGCGGCGCATCGAACAGGCCAATATCGTCTTCCAGCTGCCGGCGCCCTCGTCGGCCGACCCGGCCTATGCGGCGGCGCGGTTGATGACCGAGATCCTCGGCGGCGGCATGGCTTCCCGGTTGTTCCAGAGCGCGCGCGAGGAGCGCGGACTGGCCTACGCCATCGATGCCTATCACGAGCCCTATGAGGACGCCGGCGTGCTCGGCATCTACGCCGGCGCCTCGGCCGACCGGGCGGTGGAACTGGCGCAGGTATGCGCGGCCGAGCTCAAGGCGTTGGCCAGGACCGGCCCGACGGCGGCCGAGCTGTCGCGGGCCAGGGCGGTGATGAACGCCGGCCTGTGGATGTCGGACGAAAGCCCGGCGGCGCGGGCGGGGCGGGTCGCCGCCCAGACGCTGCTCTTCGGCGCGCCGATCCCGTCGCAGACCATGGCCGAGCGGACCCTGGCGGTGACGGGCGAGGATGTGCGCGCGGCCGCGGCCGCCGCCCTCGCGCCCGGCCGGGCGGCGACGGCGGTGCTGGGACCCAAGACCGCGGCTCCGGCGGGCGCGGCCTTTCGCGACGCCCTTTTCGGCTGACCCCCGGGCCGCTATCCTCGCCCCCATGGCCCTGCTGGACTGGATCAACGAGGCGACGGGGCCTGTCGTAAAGGGTCGGGGGCTGATCCTGCGCCCGCCCCGCGCCTCCGACCACGAAGCCTGGGCCGCCCTGCGACAGGAATCCCACGCCTATCTCCAGCCCTGGGAGCCGCTGTGGCCCGAGGACGACCTGACCCGCGCGGCGTTCAGGCGCCGGCTGGCCATCTACGGTCGCGAGATGGAGGCGGGCAACGCTTGGCCTTTCTTCATCTTCGCCGATTCGGACCAGTCGCTCGTCGGGGCCATCACCCTGTCCAATATCCGGCGCGGCGTGGCGGAAACCGGCACCCTGGGCTACTGGATCGGCCGGCCCTTCGCCGGACGGGGGCACGGCACGGAGGCGGTCCGGGCCATGGTCAGCTACGCCTTCGACGACCTGAACCTGCACAGGGTCGAGGCGGCCTGCGTGCCGGACAACCTGGCCTCCCGGCGCGTGCTGGAAAAAGCGGGGTTCGCGCTGGAGGGACAGGCGCATGCTTATCTCAAAATTAACGGCGCATGGGCAGATCATCTGCTGTTCGGCGTCGTGAATGACGGAGCCGGGCGCGGCGGCTGATTCCGGTCGTCCTTTGGGGACCTTTCAGGCGTTTGAACACTCGCTCCAGAAGTCTGGCCTGGGACGCGACGACCGCCATCGAGGCGCTGGCCGCCGCCGACACCGCCCTGTGGATCTGGACCCCGTCGGATGACCAGATGCGGTTCACCGGCGCGACGCGGGCGCTCGGCCTCGGCCCGCTGGCGCCCGAGTGCTCCGGCGCGGCCTTCACGGCCGTGGCGGTTCCGCAGGACCGGTCGCTGGCGGAAAAGATTCTCAAGCCGCAGGAGGAGGGGACCGAGGTCGCCATCCGCCTGCGCATGCGCGACGCCGAAACCTGCATCTGGCGCGGCGTCTGGCTGGAAGACGGGCTGCGCGCCGCCGGCGTGGTGGCTCTGGAAACCAAGTTCGCGGCCTCGCACCGGGATCACCTGACCGGCCTGCTGGACCGCCGCACCTTCCTGACCCGGGCGGGCGAGACACTGACCCAGCCCGGCGACTATGAGTTGGTGGTGGCCGACGTCGATCGCCTTCGCCGGCTGAACGAGGCCCTCGGCCACGAGCGGACCGATCTGGTGCTGTCGGCGCTGGGGTCGCGCCTGAACGCCGCCTTCTCCCACGACGCCAACGCCGCCCGCATCGGCGAGGACGAGTTCGCGGTGCTGGCGCCGCGCGGGTCCGGCATGGTCGCCGAGCGGGTGCGCGAGGCGCTGGAACAGCCGCTGCGGGTCGCCGGCTTCGACATCTACCCCACCGTCTCGATCGGCTCGGCCCAGGCCGAGGGCGGACCCGACGCGCCCGATCCGGCCGAACTGCTGCGCCGGGTCGAGCTGGCCGTCGAACAGGCCAAGACCGCGGGGCGTGGCGGGGTGGCGGCCTATGGCCGGGCGCTGGAGAGCGACAGCCTGTCCCGGCTGGCCCTGGAGGCCGACCTGCGCAACGCCTTCGTGCGCGGCGAGATCGAGCCCTTCTACCAGCCCATCGTCAACCTGCTGACCGGCGCCGTGGCCGGGTTCGAGGCCCTGGCCCGCTGGCGCCATCCCAAGCGAGGCCTGGTGCCGCCCGACGAATTCCTCGGCCTGGCCGACGAAATGGGCCTGATGAACGACCTGGGCCTGCTGATGATGACCCAGTCGGCGCGCCAGCTGGCCGAATGGCTGGCGCGGCACCCGTCGGCGGGCAAGCTGTTCT
This sequence comes from Brevundimonas sp., assembly GCF_030704825.1. Lineage (GTDB taxonomy): Bacteria > Pseudomonadota > Alphaproteobacteria > Caulobacterales > Caulobacteraceae > Brevundimonas. Next base: position 82,252 of record NZ_JAUYNX010000038.1, read on the forward strand.
GCAGCGTCAACCTGTCGGTGGGCGAGATCGAACGGGCCAATCTGGTCGAGGACGTGACCCGGATCATCGCCGACGCCGGCCTGCCCAAGGGGGCGCTGAAGCTGGAGGTCACCGAGGGCGACATCATGCGCGACACCACGCGCGCGGCCGAGACCCTGACCCGCCTGCGCGAGGCGGGAGCCTCGCTGGCGCTGGACGATTTCGGCACCGGCTTCTCGTCCCTGACCTGGCTGGCCAAGCTGCCGTTCGATACGCTGAAGATCGACCGCTATTTCGTTCTGACCATGGACAAGGACGAGGGCTCGGCCAAGATCGTCAAGTCGGTGGTCAACCTGGGCCGGGACTTGGCCCTCGAGGTCGTCGCCGAAGGCGTCGAGAACGCCGGCCTGGCCAAGCTGCTGCTCGACGCCCAGTGCCACTACGGCCAGGGCTTCGGCTACGCCCAGGCCCTGCCGGCCCAGGAGGCCGAGGTCTATCTGAACGAGTCGCTGGCGGACGGCACGGCCCCGATCAAGGCGCGGTCGGCGTAGGGGGGGCTTTGAGACCTGACGTCCGCTATGGGCGGGAAGCTAACATCATTGCCTGAAGCCGGTCCGTCACGGTCCGTGCGTCCTCTTGGACACCTATTAGCATCAACGCTGTCCGACCAGTGTCAGAGACCAGGTGTAGTTTGCCTCCTCGACCCAACTCGAAACGGACCACGGGTCCAAAGTCAGTCGGATAGAATGTCCGTCGGTAAAACACGCCCCGTGGGCATGAGATCAGAGCAGCGCCAGCTGTAAACCCGAGGACGCGAACCGCACTGTATGCGACGAGTAGTCCAGTGATTGTGAGGACTGCAGTCACCCCAATGTCCAGAGCAATCAGCCTCGTATCGCCGTCGAATGTGGGCGCGCGCCCTCGGGAAAAAAGCGGCCCGAACAGGTACCAAACCACGCAAAAACAGGCCACCAGGCCAACGATGTTCAAAACGGCCCATGTGACTATCAGACGTGGCCGATAGGTTGCGATTTTCGTCATAAGCGCCTGCCCTGCGGGCCCACCTCGCTTTAGCCCAAACCAAAGCGTCCGCTAAGGGGCGGCTGCGGTACCCCTCTACGCCCGCCCGCTCTGCCCCGACAGCTGCGCCGGATCGACGCCCAGCCCGGCCAGGGCCCGGCCCCATTTGCCGTCGTAGTCGGGATCGAAGATCAGCTCGGGATCGGCGTCGGCGGTGAGCCAGACGTTCTCGCCCAGCTCATCCTCCAGCTGGCCGCCGTCCCAGCCGGCGTAGCCGAGCAGGAGCACCGACCGGCGCGGGCCCGCCAGCGGGTCGATCATGGCCAGCAGCGCCTCGCGCGTGCCGGTCATGGCCAGGCCGTCGCCGAACGGCACGGAGGCGTCGTCGATCAGCCAGTCGTCGGTGTGCAGCACGAAGCCGCGTTCGCGCTCGACCGGCCCGCCGACCAGGACGGCGCGACCCGCGGCCGCGTCGGGGGCGGCGGTTTCCAGTTTCGCCAGAACCTTCTTCAGGTCCACGCCCGGCGCGGGCCGGTCCAGCCTCAGTCCCATGGCGTGATCGGGGCGGTGGGCGCAGATCAGGATGACGGCGTGCTCGAACCGCGGGTCGCTGATGCCGGGCATGGCCACCAGAAGCCGGCCGGCCAGGGATTGGAAATCGTCCATCTTCCTATCATCGGGACGCGGGCGGGCGGACGCAAGGCGGGTCATGGGGCGAAGCGCGGTTGGCGGCGCGGTCCGCAACCCCTATCTGGTCGGGGACGTTGCGTCCTCACACCTTCCCGGAGCCTGCCATGACCGTCCAGATCGGCGACCGCATCCCCTCGGCCAACCTGACCCGCGCCACCGACGACGGCCCCAGGCCGGTCACCACCGACGAGATCTTCGCCGGCAAGACCGTGGCCCTGTTCGCCGTGCCCGGCGCCTTCACCCCGACCTGTTCGGCGAAGCATCTGCCGGGCTTCAAGGACCTGCGCGAGGATCTGACCGGCAAGGGCGTCGACACGGTGGCCTGCGTCTCGGTCAACGACGCCTTCGTCATGGGCGCCTGGGCCGACAGCCAGGGCATCGGCAAGGACGACATCGTCATGCTGGGCGACGGCAACGGCGACTTCACCCGCCAGCTGGGTCTGTCCATGGACGCCAAGGGCTTCGGCATGGGCGAGCGCTCGCAGCGCTATTCGATGCTGGTCAAGGACGGCGTGGTCGAACAGTTGAACATCGAACAGCCGGGCGAGTTCAAGGTGTCCTCTGCCGAGCATCTGCTGGCGCAGCTTTAAGGGGCGCTATCGCTCGCGACGCGGTCGCTCGCTGCTTGAGCGCGGGGTTTGATTGGTGAGCACCGACGTCTTCACCCCCGAACAGCGCAGCGCGGTCATGCGCGCCGTGAAGGGCCGCGACACCACGCCTGAACTCGCCGTGCGCCGCATCCTGCGCGCGGCGGGGATCGGCTACCGGCTGGGCGGGCGCGGCCTGCCCGGGCGGCCCGATCTGGTCATGCAGGGGCGGCGCGTCGCGGTCTTCGTGCATGGCTGCTTCTGGCACGGGCACGACTGCCCGCGCGGCTCCCGTGAGCCCAAGGCCAACGCCGCCTACTGGCGCGCCAAGATCGCGCGCAACCGCGCACGCGACGAAACCAGCCGGCGGGCGCTGGAAGCCGACGGCTGGCGCGTCGTCACGGTCTGGGAGTGCGATATGAAGGCGGCCGGTTTCGCCGACCGTCTGGTCGCCGGGGTCCGGGGTCAGGCGGCGACGGTCTCGGCCCCCGCCTCGTCCGACTGAGCCATGGTCATCACATGGGTGATGGCGCCCAGCAGCATCGGCGGCGTGATCGGCTTGGGCACGAAATAGGTCATGCCTGCCGAGGTGCAGGCGGCGATGTCTTCCGGCGCTGTGTCGGCGGTGACGGCGATGATCGGCACGCCGGCGTTCGGCCCGTCTCCCGCGCGGATGCGGCGCGTGGTTTCGCGGCCGTCCAGTTCGGGCATCCGCACGTCCATGAAGATCAGATCGAAGGCGGTGTTCTCGCAAATCTTCAGCGCCGCCATGCCGTCGGCGGCGGTGGCGATGTCGCAGCCAAGGGGCTGCAGGATCAGCTGGATGGCGCGGCGGTTGATGTCGTGATCGTCGACGACCAGCACCCGCATGGGCCGACCCTCGTCATCGTCCATGTCCGCATCCGCCGCCGGCTCGGGCCCGGCGGACCCGGCGACGACCGGCTCGGGCGCGACTGGCGGCGCGGCCGCGACCAGCGACTGCGCCGCGGGGGAGGGGCTCGCGGGGCTGGAAGGGCGGTCGGACAGGGCGCGGGCGATGGCGTCCCGGCTTTCCTGGTCGAGTACGGTGGGCGCGGCCGTCACGGCCTCGCCCGCCTTGAGACGAAGCGCCAGCGTGAACTGGGCGCCGGCGCCGGGGCGGCTGCGGGCGGTCAGCTGGCCGCCCATCAGCTCGACCAGCTGACGGCTGATGGCCAGGCCCAGGCCAGTGCCGCCGTGCTGGGCGCTGACGCCCGCTATGGTCTGGTCGAAGGGGGTGAACAGACGCGCGACCTGGGCGGCGGTCATGCCGGGACCGGTGTCGGCCACCTCGATCAGCACCGCGTGGCCGCCGGGATCCTCGCTCCAGGCGTTGAGACGCAGGGTGATCGACCCGGTCTCGGTGAACTTCATGGCGTTGGAGATCAGGTTGTTCAGCACCTGGCGGACGCGCATCGGATCGCCGCGCACGCCGGTCGGTATGGACGCGGCCCCCTCGATCCTGAACTTCAGCCCCTTGGCGCGGACCGGACCGCGCCACAGCCGGGCGGTCTGGTTCAGCAGTTCGCGCAGATTGAAGTCGACCTCGTCCACGGTCATGTGGCCGGCGTCCAGCTTGGCATGGTCGAGCAGGTCGTCCAGCAAGGCCTTCATCATGAAGCCGGCGTCGGTGATCAGCTGGGCCTGCGATCGCCCCGCGGCGTCGGTCGCGCCGCGCTCCAGCCCGGCCGCGCCGGTCAGAATGGCGCTGATCGGCGTGCGCAGGTCATGGCCGATGGCGGCGAGGAAGGCGCTGCGGCCCTCCATGATGCGCTCGGCCTGGGCCCGCTTTTCCTCGGCCTCGACCCGGGCGGCGCTTTCCGCCAGCCGCGCCTCGTTCATGCGCTGCCAGGTCGAAAGGCAGTAGGTGATGAAGACGCCGACGGCGATGGCCGCCGCGGTGACGAAGCCGGGCGAGGCGCCATAGACGGCCATGAACACCGGCGTCGCCGCCAGATAGAGGAATTGCACCGACGCGGTCATCAGCATGACCGAGGTCGAACGCGGCGCATTGATCACCGCATAGATCGCGCCTGCTGACAGCAGCATGGAGGCGCAGATGCCGCCCATCGGTCCGCCGATCAGCCACATGGGGATCGACAGGCTGCCGAAATAGGCGGCGTTGACGGTCAGCACGATCCAGCCCAGGACCTGCCGCACGCCCTTCAGGCGATGGGCCTTGCCGCTGTTGATCGGGCCGAAAATCCACATGTCCAGAAGCTGGATGAAGAAATAGCCGATGACCCAGGCGGTGCTGAACGACCAGCCCAGCAAGGGACTGAAGATCAGGGCGCTGGCCGCGGCCATGCCGAGCCGCTGCAGCAGGGCCTTGCGCCGCTGGCGGATCGCGACGGCCCAGTCGCCGGGATCGGCGGCGGACGCGGCGGCGGGCATGTCGGCTGTGACGAACGCCATACGGCTCCCCGGGAACAGACGATTTCGCCCGTCCCGCCATCATGTCCTGCTTGCCCTAACGCTCCGTCAACGGGCGGTCGAAACCGCCTCGGCGACTGTGGAAAAGCCGTCGATGCGCAGGCGCTCGGCCAGGTCGCGCTTGATGCGGCCGATCAGGCCGGGCCCCTCGTAGACGAGGGCGGAATACAGCTGGACGGCGGAGGCCCCGGCGCGAATGCGGTCGTAGGCCTCGGCGCCGCTGTCGACGCCGCCGGCCGCGATCAGCGGCAGACGGCCGCCGGAGGCCTCGGCGGCGGCGCGCAGGGCGGCCATGGCCCGCCCCTTCAAAGGCGCGCCTGACAGGCCGCCCGCCTCGCCGCGATCGGGCGCGCGCAGGCTTTCGGGCCGATCCAGGGTGGTGTTTGACACGATCAGGGCGTCGATGCCGTGGTCCAGGCTGGCCTCGACGATCAGGGCGATCTCGGCGGCGGTCAGGTCCGGGGCGATCTTGAGGAAGACCGGGGTCGGATCCGTCCCCCGCGCCTCGGCCAGCCGGCCCAGCAGATCGTCCAGCGCGGCCCGCCCCTGCAGGGCGCGAAGGCCCGGCGTATTGGGCGAGGACACGTTGACGGTCACATAGTCGGCCAGGCCCTTCAGACGGATCAGCCCCGCGACATAGTCGGCTGCCTTGTCCTCCGTGTCCCTGTTGGCGCCGAGGTTGGCCCCGACGACGGCGTTTCGCGGTCGATCGGCCAGCCGGGCGGCGAACGCCTCGAGCCCGGCGTTGTTGAAACCCATCCGGTTGATGATCGCCCTGTCCTCGGTCAGGCGAAACAGCCGGGGCCTCGGATTGCCCGGCTGCTGCCGGGGCGTGACCGAGCCGCATTCGATGAAGCCGAATCCCAGCCTGGCCAGGCCGTGCAGGGCCTCGCCATTCTTGTCCAGGCCGGCGGCCAGGCCGACCGGATTGGGCAGGTCGAGACCGGCGACGGTCGTCCGCAGGATGGGGTCGTCCGGGCGCGCGGCGGGCAGGGGCAGGGTTCGCAGGGCGAGGAGGGCCAGGCCGTGGGCGGTTTCCGGATCCAGTCTGCGCAACAGGGCCGCGCCGAGATCGGTCAAGGCCATCCCGCGCCTCCATCGTCGAAACGCATGACGCCGGCGGCGTCGACCGACAGGCCGCGTTCGGCCGTCACCGCGGTCATCGGCAGGGCGGCGTGGAGGTGGGGAAACAGGGTCCCGCCGCGCGACGTCTCCCACTTCAGCGCCTGGCCCAGCGGCCGCAGCGCCACCTCGACCAGCAGGAGGCCGGATCGTCCCGCATAGTGTTTGCGAGCCGTCTCCGCCAGCTGCCCCGCCGTCGACATATGGATGTAGCCGTCGGCCAGATCGACGGCCGAACCTGCGTAGGCGCCGACGGCGCGCGCGGCGCTCCACTCGTCGCGATCGACCAGTTTGTAGGCGACGTCGCTCATTCGCCGCCAAGGTCGCGGGGCTGGACGAAGCCCTCGAAGGCGCAGCGGCCGGCCGCGTCGACGGTGAAGATCGCCGCCGCGCCGGGAGGGAATCCTCCGCTCATGCGGTCGAGCACCGATGGCGAGGCGGCGCTCTCGACCAGATATTCGACGGCCAGCAGGTGGATTCCCGGATTGTGCGCCACGACCATCAGGCAGCCGGCCTCGTCCTCGGCCGCCTCGACGAACCGGCGCAGCGTGTCGGCCCCGCCATTGTACAGCGGCTCGTCCTCGCGCACCTGGACGTCGCCGAAGGCGTCGTGCAGCAGTTCCCAGGTCTGGCGCGTGCGGGCGGCGGGCGACACCAGCGCCAGATCGGGATGCATTCCCCGCGCGGCGAGGGCCCGGCCCATGGCGGCGGCGTCCGTCCGCCCGCGCGCGGACAGGACGCGGTCGCGGTCGCGGCCGGAGCCGGCCGCCCGTTCCGCCTCGGCGTGGCGCATCAGGATCAGTCGCTGCATGGGCAGGGCTTTAAGGGCGTTCGCCGTTTCCTGCCAGATGCCGGGCGACCGGATCCGCGCGCCCGTCGCGCGTCGCCGGTTGCGGCTGGAGCGCCGGCGTCAGCACCGGCGCCGTGGCGACGGCGGTTCCGGGGCGGATGTGGGCATAGGCCTGCCGCGTGGCTTCCAGCAGAATGACGCCGGCCGCCCCCGGCAGCACCCGCTTGCCGATCTGTTCGAAGCCGTCGGCCAACGGCAACAGCGGTCCCCACGGCGGTACGTACAGGGTCTGGGACCAGGCCGTCGGCTCCAGTCCCGCGCCGCGCACCAGCCGCTCCAGCTGGCGTCGGGTGAAGGGGCGTCCATGACCGAAAGGCGTAGCCTCGACCCGCGACCACAGGCCGCCCCGCGCCGCGGCCACCAGGATGATCCGGCCCGCCGGCGACAGGGCCCGGACCGCCTCTATCATCAGCCCCTGGGCGTCGTCCGCCTCCTCCAGCGCGTGGACCAGCAGGATCCGGTCGAAGGCGCCGGCGGCGAAAGGCAGGCGGCGGTCGTCGACCAGCAGGCTTCGATTCTTGCCGGCGGAGGGCCAGGGTTCGACGCCCTGACCGCCGGGCATGGCCGCCACCACCCGACGCGCGCCGACGAAGGCGTCCAGCCAGGGCGTGGCGTAGCCGACGCCGAGAACATCGCTGTTCGTCGCCTCGCCCCAGGCGTCCTCCAGCCGACGCGCCAGCAGCCGACGCGCCAGCGCCCCGGCGGGCTCGCCGTAGAAGGTCCGGAGTTCCTCGATGCTGCGCCGCATGTCCCCACCATAGGCCCGGTCCGGGCCCGCTGCTAGAATGCGCGCATGACCCTGGATGTTCGCCTGTTTCCCTGCCTCCACGACAACTACGGCTTCCTGGTCCGGGACCGCGCTTCAGGCGTCGTCGCCACCGTGGACACGCCCGACGCCGCCGCCATTCTGGCCGAGCTGGAACGGAGCGGCTGGGGGCGGCTGGACCTGATCCTGAACACCCACTGGCACCCGGACCACACCCAGGGCAATGCGCGGCTGAAGGCCGAAACGGGCTGCGAGATCATCGGGCCCGAGGAGGTGCGCCGCGCCGCGCCGATCGACCGCGTCGTCGCCGGCGGCGACACCGTCATGCTGGGGGAAACGGCGCTGGAGGTCACGGACGCCCCCGGCCATACCCTCGGGCATATCGTCTATCGCTCGCCGGCGGACGCCCAGGCCTTCGTCGGCGACGTGCTGTTCGTCCTCGGCTGCGGGCGGCTGTTCGAAGGCACGCCGGCGCAGATGTGGAACAGTCTTCGGACCCTCGCGGCCTGGCCCGACGAGACCGTGGTCTGGTGCGCGCATGAATACACCGCGGCCAACGCCCGCTTCGCCCTGAGCCTCGACGACCGGCCCGAACTGGCGGCCCGGGCGGCCGATATCTTCGCGACGCGCGAACGCGGCCAGCCGACCGTTCCGACCACCATCGGCGCGGAAAAGGCGTTCAATCCCTTCCTGTGCGCCGGCGACGCCGACGCCTTCGCGGCTGTGCGGGCGGCCAAGGACGGCTTCACCGGCTAGGCGCTAGTCCTGCGGCAGGATGGTGCGGATGACCCGGGCCGACGACGGTCGACCCGCCATGCCCTCGTCCGGATTCACCACAACGGTCAGCTGGCCGCGCGCAAAGGTCACCGATGTGCGCTGACCCTCGATGATGGTGATGCTCCTGAGCTGGCCCAGGTGCTGGCGCGCCGTCGGCGACCGCGCGATCCGGATCACCGCGTCGGTGGTCACGATCAGCGCCTCGACGCAGAGCGCCTCGGACCGCTCGCCGCTCAGATTGATCTCGACCAGCCGGCCGAGGGCCTGGCTGATCATGGCGCTGCGGCGCTCCATCAGCTGGAAAAGCAGGAACGGCCCCAGGGTCGGCGGGGTCAGGCTCTGTCCCGGGCCCGCGAGGGACGCGGGCGAGCCGCCCGGCGCGCGGGCGGTGTAGACGGTCATGCCGCCGCCGGGGGTGACCCTCAGCAACTGGTCGCCGGCGTCGTTGCGATAGATGACGTCGCCACGCGGGGCGGCGGTCGGACGCAGGACCCAGGTCTCGTCGCGGCGGTCGAAGCGCAGCAGGGGACGCTGGCCGGAACGATCCAGGGTGAAGGCGTCTCCGGAATCGGCGACATAGCGCCCGGTCGGCGGCAGGGCGCGGGTCGGAACGCCGCGCTCGCGCAGGGCCTGGCTCTGTTCGGCCTGGGCGTTGCCGCGGTTCTGGGCCTGGGCTTCGGCGGGCATCGCGAGCAGGGACAGCGCCGCCGCCGCGAGGGCGATCGCCATCGCGGCCGGAAGCGGCGTTCGCGCCGTTCTGACCCTTGCCGTCAACTCCATGGCGAAGTCGTGGAATCCCCGCGCGGCGGATTTTGGGCGGACGGCGATCAGCCGACCAGATACTGACCGCCGTTCAGCGACAGGGTGCAGCCTGTGACATATCCGGCACGTTCGCCGGCCAGCCACGACACCATGTCGGCGATTTCCTCGCCTTTTCCGAGCCTTCCGACGGGGATCTGGGCGATGATTCCGGCCAGCACCTTCTCGTCCATGGCCCCGACCATTTCCGTGTCGATATAGCCCGGTGCGATGCAGTTCACGGTCACGCCCTTGCGGGCGTTCTCCAGCGCCAGGGCCTTGGTGAAGCCGATCATGCCGGCCTTGGCGGCCGAATAGTTGGTCTGGCCGATCTGGCCCTTCTGGCCGTTGATCGAGCTGATGTTGACGATGCGGCCGAAGCCCCGGTCGCGCATGCCGTTGATCACCTGGCGCGTCATGTTGAACACGCTGTCCATGTTGACCCGGATCACGTCGGACCACTGGTCGGCGCTCATCTTGTGGAAGAAGCCGTCGCGGGTGATGCCGGCGTTGTTGACGAGGATGTCGATCGGACCCAGCTGGTCCTCGATCTCCTTCACGGCCCGGGCGCAGTCGTCGAACGAGCCGACATTGCCCTTGACGATGGCCACGCCCAGTTCCTTCGCCGTGGCCTCGGCGGCCTCGACATTGCCGGAATAGCCGGCGGCGACGGCCATGCCGTCCTCCTTGAGCCGCTGGACGATCGCCTTGCCGATGCCGCGGGTGCCGCCCGTAACCAGAGCCACTCGAGCCATGTGCGTTTCCTTGTCCCTTCGGACCGCGTCTGCCGCGCGGCCTCATATGGTTACGGTTTAGACGCTGAGAGGTTGCGCGGGAAGCTCTCCGGCGACGGGATCATATGCGGGCCATGTCCAGAACGAAGCGGTAGCGCACGTCCGACTTCTCCAGCCGGGCGTAGGCTTCGTTGATCTGGTCCGGGGCGATCAGCTCGATGTCGCAGGCCAGACCGTGCTCGGCGCAGAAGTCCAGCATCTCCTGGGTCTCGCGGATGCCGCCGATGAGCGAGCCGGCGACGGCGCGACGGCGCCACAACAGGCCCATGGCGTAGACCGGCAGGCCCTCGGTGGTCAGGCCCAGCATGACCATGGTCCCGTCCTTGGCCAGCAGGCCGACGTGGCTGGCGATCTCGTGCGTGGCCGAGACGGTGTTGATGATCAGGTCGAAGCTCTCGCCCGCCGCCTTCATCGCCGCCTTGTCCGAGTTGATGAGGAAATGTTTGGCCCCCATCCGCTCGGCGTCGGCCTTCTTGCGGTCCGAGGTCGACAGGACGGTAACCTCCGCCCCCATGGCGGCGGCCTGTTTGACCGCCATGTGGCCGAGACCGCCCAGTCCGATCACCGCCACCTTCGATCCCGGCCCGACCTTCCAGTGGCGCAGGGGCGAATAGGTGGTGATGCCGGCGCACAGCAGGGGTGCGGCGGCGTCCAGCGGGATGCTGTCGGGGATGGTCACCACATAGTTCTGGTCGACCACGATGGCGGTGGAATAGCCGCCCTGGGTGATCTTCTGGCCCACGGCCGCGCCCTTGGGATCGGGCGAGCCGTAGGTCTGGGTCATGCCGGGGACGCAGTACTGCTCCTCGCCTTCCAGACACGGTTTGCACCGGCGGCAGCTGTCGACCATGCAGCCGACGCCGACCCGGTCGCCGATCTTGAAGCGGGCGACGTTCTCGCCCACCGCCGTCACTACGCCGGCGATCTCGTGACCCGGTACGATCGGATAGGTCGTATTGCCCAGGTCGTTCTTCACGATATGCAGGTCGGAATGGCAGACCCCTGCGAATTTGATCTCGATGGCCACGTCGTCCGCGCCCGGGTCGCGCCGGTCGAAGCTGAAGGGCGACAGCGGCGCGGTGCTGGAGGTGGCGGCGAAGGCGCGGGTGGCGATGGGCATGGAGGATCCTCGATCTTGGCTTCAGAGGCAGGTGCCTACGCGGGGTCGAATCCGCAAGGTCACCAGCCGTTGCGTCCGTCGACATGCCGCACGGGGACGGCGGCCAGATCGAAATCATCGAACAGGCGGGCGTTCAGAATGATGCGCGCGGGCCGGTCCTCGCCTTCATCCGTGGTCCAGGCGGGGGCCTCGTCGAAGACGGCGCACCCGCACGCCGCGCAATGGTGAAAGGTCATCATCCGGTCGCCCCATTGATAGTCGGCGAGGAGGTCGGGCGTCAGGCTGAGCTCGACCTGGTCCGGCGCATAATAGGCCGCCAGCGCCCCGCGCTTCGAACAGATCGAGCAGTTGCACCGCGTCACCGTCTCCGGCGCCGGCGCGGAGAACCGCTGGGCCCCGCAGTGGCAGGCGCCATGGAGGATTGAAGCCTTCGTCATGCCCGTTTCCTTTCACCGTCGGTGTTGCGCCGGCCATAAGGCGACGGCAAGGTCCGCCTGTCCATGGAGGCCGTGATGTCCGACGCCCGTCACCGACCGATCGTCCTGGGTCCCGGCGAGGGTCGCGCCTATGCGATGGGCGCCATGAGCGCCGTCTTCAAGGCTGACGAGGGCGAGACGGACGCCGCCTACTCCATCTCGGAGTGGTTTCTGGAGCCGCACAGTTCGGGACCCGGCCCCCACAGCCACGCCGACCACGACGACATCTTCTACGTTATCGAGGGGACCATGAGCGTCCTCGTCGGCGACGACTGGATCGACGCCGGCGTGGGCAGTTTCGTGCGCGCGGCGGCGGGCGTGACCCACGATTTCGCCAACCGCACCGACAAGCGCGCCGGGGTGCTGAACATCTACATCCCCGGCGGCTTCGAGCGCGACATGGCCGGCATCGTCGAATGGTTCGAGAACCAGCCGAAAGCCTGACGCCTCAGCCCAGTTTCGCGATCAGCGCCTGCGCCGCCGCCGGATTGCGCACCTTCGCCCCGGCGATGAAATAGGCGAACACGTCGCCCTTCTTCGCCCAGTCGCGCGTCTGTTTGACGATGCCATCCAGCTCCTTCGAGGTCATGCCCGTGGGCTCGTCCTCGCGGCTCGACATCAGCCGGGCGTATTTGAAGTCGGCCGTATCCTGATCGATCCGTGGCCACTGCGGCGCCTCGTCGTCATGGCCGTAGATGATGGCCGCGCCGTACTTCCGGGCCAGGTCGAAGAACTGCTCGTTGTCGAAGGTGCCGCTGCGCACCTCGAGCGCATGGCGCAGGCGCACCCCGTCCTTCTCCTTCGGCAACAGTTTCAGAAAGCCCTCGAAATCGACGGGGTCGAACTTCTTGGTGGCCATGAACTGCCAGTTGATCGGCCCCAGCTTGTCGCCCAGCGCCGTCAGGCCCTGATCGAGGAAGCGGTCGAGGCTGTCGTTGCCTTCGGACAGGACTTTCCGGTTGGTGCAGAAGCGGCTGGCCTTGACCGCGAAGACGAAGTCGTCGGGCGTCTCGTCGCGCCACTTCATCCAGGTCTCGGGCTTGAAGCCCGAATAGTAGGTGCCGTTGATCTCGATCGAGGTCGTGTGCCGGCTGGCGTATTCCAGCTCGCGCTTCTGGCTCCATTTCTCGGGATAGAAGACGCCGCGCCATGGTTCGTAGGTCCAGCCGCCGATGCCGACGCGGATTTTGCCTGTCATGTCGTCCTCCCTGTCCATGACGGACCTAGGATCAGGCGGGCGGACTCACAAGCGCCCGATAGGCCGCCATCGCCTGCCCGCGCGCCGTCTCGTCGTCCAGCAGGCGACGCGAGTGGCCGTAGGCCAGCACGATGCCCTTGAACTGGAACACCAGCACCTCGAGCGTGGCGTCATCGGCATTCGGATTGATGGTCCGGAATTCGCGCTTCAGCACCCGCGCCCAGCGCAGCTGGCTGTCCTTCAGCGTGTCGCGCAGGGGGCCGGGCTGGTCGTCCAGCTCCATGGCCGCGGCCTTCAGCGGGCATCCCCCGGGGCGATCCTCGCCATCGATCCAGTCCAGCTCGCCCTTGAAGATGCGGTCCAGCCGTTCACGGCCGGCGGGCAGAGGCTCGGCCGGCCGCCACACCGCCTCGGTGAAGCGTTCGATCATGGTGTCGACCACCTCGGCCTGCAGCGCCTCCTTCGACTGGAAATGCTTCAGCACCGCGCTCTTCGACACCCCGGCGGCCCCGGCCACGTCCTGCAGGCTGACGGCGGCGAGCCCGCGCACGGTGACCTGCGTCATCGCCTCGTCGATCAGCCGGGCGTGGGTGGCGGCGCCTTTGGGCGGCATGCAAAACATCTCCATAACAAAAGTGTCCGAACGGCCACTTTTCTGTTGACTAGAAGTGACCGAGCGGTCACTCATATGTGCACGGTCGGTCACTTTCGCACGAACCGGACGCAATGAACAGCCCCAAGGAGGCTCCGATGCTTCTCATGACCCTTATCGCGGCGACCATGGCCGCCGCCCAACCCGCCCCCGTTCTCGACGCCCGCGCCACCCTGGTCGCGCCCGGGGAGGCCCGGACCACCGTCTTCGATGGCCGCAACTGGACCTGCGGCCCTGACGGCGCCTGCGTGGCCCGCGGCCCCGGCGCTTCCCAGCCGCCCCTGCGCGAATGCCGCCGCTTCGTCGCCCGCTTCGGCGCGGTCGCCCGCTATGAGCGCGACGGCGCGGCCCTGAGCGAGGCGCAGCTGACGCAGTGCAATACGGCGGCGGTCCGGTGAGCGCCGACAACCGCGCCCTCCTGGCCGCGATCTTCGATGGTCTGGCGAAAGGCGACGGCCGGCCTTTCGTCGAGGCCATGGCGGAGGACTTCACCTGGACCATGATCGGTTCCACCGACTGGTCCGGTGTCTATCGTGGCAAGGCGGCGGTGCGCGGCGAGCTGCTGCGCCCGCTGATGGCGCGGTTCAAATCCTACCGGAACACGGCGCAACGCCTTGTCGTCGAAGGCGACTGGGCGGCGGTGCAGTGCACCGGCGACGCCGAGACGGTGGACGGTAAACGCTACGACAATACCTACTGCTGGGTCATGCGGTTCCGCGATGGCCAGCTCGTCGGGCTGACCGAATACATGGACACCGAACTGGTCCGGGAGGCGCTGGGACCGTTCGAGCGTCCCGGCGCGACGGCGTGAACGGCTGGGGCTTCAGTCCCCCAGCACGGCCTGGATTCCGCCCAGCAGGCTGGCGGCGGTGATGGGCTTGGCCACATGACTGTCCGCGCCCGCCGCGAACGAATCGGCCCGGTGTTCGGCCATGGCGTTGGCGCTCAGCATGACGATGGGCGTGCGCGGCCGGTGGGGCGTGGACGCCTCGAAGGCCCGGATCGCCCGGGTGGCGGTCAGGCCGTCCATGACCGGCATCTGCATGTCCATCAGGACCACGTCGAAGACGTCGGCCTCGAAGGCGGCGACCGCCTGGGCGCCGTCGTCGGCGGTGACCACCTCGGCGCCCTGACCGCCGAGGATAAGCTGGACCACCCGCTGGTTGGTCGGGTGATCCTCCGCCAGCAGGACCCGGATCGGCCGGCCCGTGACGGGCAGGGCCGCCGCTCCGGCGGCGGCCGGCTCGCGGGCGTCGTACTCGGCCAGGCTGCCCGCGCGATCCAGCGGCAGGACGAAGCGGAAACGGCTGCCGGCGCCGGGCGTCGACCGGGCCTCGATCGAGCCGCCCATCATCACCACCAGCGACCGGCAGATGGACAGGCCCAGGGCGGGGCGGCCGAACCGGCGGGTGATGGGGCCGTCGGCGTGGTTGAAGCGCTCGAACAGACGGGCGGCGTGGCCGGCGTTGAAGCCGACGCCGGTGTCCTCGACCGTGATCGCGAGCTGGTGCGCCGCTGTCGGCGCGTCCGGATCGTCGGGCCAGGTCTCGATGCGGACGGTGACCGAGCCGTCGGCGGTGAATTTGATCGCATTGGACAACAGGTTGCCCAGCACCTGACGGATGCGGGTGCTGTCGCCGATGAACAGGCCGCGGGCCTCGGGGGCTCGCTCGACGTGGAAGGCCAGGCCCTTGTCCTCGGCCCGCGCGCCCATGACCGCGAGCGGCTCCAGGGCCTCCTCCAGATCGAAGGCGCGGGATTCCAGGTCCAGCTGGCCGGCCTCGATCTTGGAGACGTCGAGGATGTCGGAGACGAGCCGTTCCAGGGTCACGCCCGACCCGCGGATCAGGCCGACCATTTCGGCCTGCTCGGGCGAGAGCGGCGTGCGTGAAAGCGCGTCGACGATGCCGATGACCCCGTTCAGCGGGGTCCGGATCTCATGGCTCATATTGGCGAGGAATTCGGACTTGGCCGTGTTGGCCGCCTCGGCCGCGGCCTTGGCGTCGATCAGCGCCTGCTCGGCGGCGACGCGGTCGGTGACGTCGCGGGCGACGGCGTAGATGTGATCGCCGAAGCGCCGGGCCCGCCACTCCAGGGTCCGGTAGCCGCCGTCCTTGTGGCGATAGCGGTTGATATGGCCGAGAACCGGGTCGCCGGGACGCCGGTTCTCCACCTCCTGCACGCTGCCCAGGGTCCCGGGCATGTCGTCGGGGTGGACCAGCGTCAGCAGGAGCACGCCGCGCATTTCCTCGGGCGTATAGCCCAGCGCGGTATGCCAGGAGGGACTGACCCTCGCCACCCGGCCATCGAGCTCGCGAATGACCAGCAGGTCCAGGGACACGTCGAAGAAGGTCGACAGGTCGGCGCCCGCGCCCATCGTCGGGCCCGCGAGAAAGGCCGCCGCGAGATCCTCCTCATCCGGTTCGATCTGCGCGGTGCAACTCATGGTACTGGGATCCCCGAACTTTCGGGGCAGACCTTTGGGGCCGCGTGGTTAAGGTCGCATTGCCGGCCTAGTAGGCGAAGTCCCGGTACATCCGGCGGACATCGCCGCCCCACTCGCCGTGGTAGAGCTCCAGCAGCCGGTCGGCCGGGGTGACGCCGCTGTCGGCGATGTCTTCCAGCTCCGACAGATAGCCGCGCTCGTCGACCATGCCGCCGCTGAAACGGGCGCGGTTGCGGAGCCCTTCGCGAGCGATGTGGACCATGTCCACGGCCACGTCCCGCACCGACCGTCCGGCGACCTCGGCCTTCAGCCCCAGCCGGGTCACATCGCGGCGCAGGCGTTCATGGTCGGCGATGTCCCAGTCCTTGACCAGGTCCCAGGCCGCCGCCAGCGCCGCCCCGTCGTACAGCACGCCCGCCCACAGGGCCTGCAGCGCGCAGATCCGGCTCCACGGCCCGCCGTCGGCGCCGCGCATCTCCAGATAGGACTTCAGCCGGACCTCGGGGAAGAGCGTGGTCAGATGGTCGTTCCAGTCCTTCTTCGTCGCCCGTTCGCCGGGCAGGGCGTCGAGGCCTTCGGTCATGAACCGGCGGAACGACTGCCCTGACAGATCGACATAGGTCTCGCCGCGCTTGGCGAAATACATCGGCACGTCCAGGGCGTAGTCGGCGTAGCGCTCGTAGCCGAAGCCGTCCTGGAAGACGAAGTCGAGCATGCCCGTCCGGTCCGGATCGGTGTCGGTCCAGACATTGGCGCGCGACGACAGGAAGCCGCTGGGCTTGCCCTCGATGAAGGGGGAACAGGCGAACAGGGCCGTCGCGATCGGCTGCAGCGCCAGGGAGGTGCGGAATTTGGCGACCATGTCGGCCTCGTCCGCGAAGTCCAGGTTCGACTGGATGGTGCAGGTGCGCAGCATCATGTCGAGACCCAGCGTCCCCTTCTTCGGCATATAGGCCCGCATGATCCTGTAGCGGCCCTTGGGCATGACCGGCACGTCCTCGCGCCGCCACATCGGATCGAAGCCGGCGCCGATGAAGCCCAGGTTCAGCTGGTCGGCGACCTGCTTGACCTCCATCAGGTGGCGGCCGGTTTCGTCGCAGATGTCGTGCACGTCCTTGAGCGGCGCGCCCGACAGCTCGAACTGGCCGCCCGGCTCCAGCGAGATCGAGGCGGTCAGGCCCTCGTCGTTCTCGCGCTCCAGGGCGATGACGTGGCCCGCCTCCTCCACCGGCCTCCAGCCGAACCGCTGCAGCCCCGTCAACATGGCCAGGATGCCGCCCTCGCCCTCATAGGCCGGGCGGCGCAGGGTCGTGCGGTCGAAGCCGAATTTCTCATGCTCGGCGCCGATGCGCCATTGGTCCTTCGGCTTGGCCCCTTTCGACATGGCGCCGATCAGGTCTTCCCGGGAAAGCGGTTCGGCGTCGGCCATGCGGATCTGTAACCCCTCTTGTCGCGGCTAGATGGGCGGCCGAACCGCAACGCTCAAGGGGGAGGGCGGTTCTTGCTTACCGATCCCAGTCCCCGACCGCCGCCTGCCACAGCGTCAGGGCGGCGATGGCGGCGGTGTCCGCGCGCAGGATGCGCGGCCCCAGCGACACGGCGGTGGTGAAGGGCAGGGCCCGCAGCCGCCCGCGTTCCTCGGGCGAGAAGCCGCCCTCGGGGCCGATCAGGACGGCCCACGGGTCTTCGCCCGCCGCCTGCAGCGCCGGACCCGTCGGGTCGCCGCCGGTCTCGTCGCAGAACATCAACCGCCGCCCGGCCTCCCAGCCATCCAGCAGTTCTCCCAGTTTCACCGGCTCGTCGACCACCGGCACATCGACCCGCCCGGTTTGTTCGGCGGCCTCAATGGCGATGGCGTCCAGCCGGTCCATGCGCACGTGCTGGGTCTGGGTCCGGTGGGTGACGACCAGCCGGATGCGCCGCACGCCCAGTTCGACGGCCTTCTCGACCGCGAACTCCAGGGCGCTCTTCTTCACCACGCTGATCAGCAGTTCGACATCGGGGCCGGTCGACTGCGGCCGCACCTGTTCCCCGGCGCGCAGCACCACGCCCTTCTTGAGCACCTCGGCGATGACGCAGCGCCACTCCCCGTCGCGACCGTTGAACACCAGCAGCCCATCCCCGATCTTCAGCCGCATGACCTGGGTCAGATAGCGCGACTGGTCCAGCGTCGGGGCGACGGCGGCGTTGGGGGAGAGGGGCTGGGGGACGTGGAGGCGGATCATCGGCGTCTCATAGTCCAGGACTCGGGCTCCTGTCTGCCGCCCGCCCTCGCCCTGGCTACCTGAGCGAGAATTGTCGACAAAATACACCGTCAGGAAGCTCGGCCGTATATCCGCGTTAACATATCGCTGGAATTTTAAGGGCCGGAGGTAGCCATGGCCCGGCTCGTCTATGCGATCATCAGGGCGGACGGTTGCTGGCGCGTCGTCTGCGAGCGTCGCCGCATCGGCCGCTATGCGACCTGTGAGAGCGCCGCCCTCGCCGCCATGGCGCTGGCGCGCGAGGCCGTCGCCTCCGATCACGACGTCGAGGTTCTGGTCCAGGACGCGGGGGGCCAGCTGTGGCCGGTGGCCCGGCTCGACGCCGCCGCCATCTGCGCCGAGCCCGAAGAGGACGTCCCCGCTACAGGGTCCGGGCGATCAGCAGCTTCATGATCTCGTTCGTCCCGCCGTAGATCCGCTGCACCCGCGCGTCCTTGTACAGCTGGGCGATGGGATATTCATTCATATAGCCGTAGCCGCCGTGCAGCTGCAGCATCTCGTCGATGACCTCGCCCTGGATGTCGGTGACCCAGTATTTGGCCATCGAGGCCGTGGCGGCGTCGAGCTTGCCCTGCAGATGCAGGCCCAGGCAGTGGTCGACGAACACCTTCGCGACCGTCAGTTTCGTCTTCACCTCGGCCAGCTTGAACTGGGTGTTCTGGAAGTCGATCACCCGTTTCCCGAACGCCTTGCGCTCCTTGACGTAGGCCAGCGTCTCCCGCAGCCCGCGCTCGGCCGCGGCCACGCCCTGGACGGCGATGTTCAGCCGCTCCTGCGGCAGCTGCTGCATCAGCTGGATGAAACCCTGGCCCTCGCCGCCGCCGATGATGTTCTCGCCCGGGACCTTCACATCGTTGAAGAACAGCTCCGAGGTGTCGTTCCCCTCCATGCCGATCTTGTGCAGGTTCCGGCCGCGCTCGAAGCCCTCGGCCCCATCCGTCTCGACCACGATCAGCGACGTGCCCTTGGCGCCCTCGGACGGATCGGTCTTGGCCACGACGATGATGAAATTGGCCAACTGGCCGTTGGTGATGAAGGTCTTGGACCCGTTCACCACATAGCCATTGCCCTGTTTGATGGCGGTGGTCTTGACGCCCTGCAGGTCCGACCCGGCGCCCGGCTCGGTCATGGCGATGGCGCCGACCAGTTCGCCCGACTGCAGCCGCGGCAGCCAGCGCGCCTTCTGCTCGGCGGTGCCGTAGTGCCAGATGTAGGGCATCACGATCGCATTGTGCAGCGAGATGCCGAAGTGATCCGCGCCCTTCCAGCCCAGCTGGCGCATCAGCACCACCTCGTGCCGGTAGTCCCCGCCCATGCCGCCGTCTTCCTCAGGCATCGACAGCCCCAGCAGGCCCGCCTCGCCAGACGCGGTCCACAGCTCGCGGGGCACGCTGGAATTGGCCAGCCACGACTGCACCGCCTCCGGCGAGGCGTGCTCGTCGATCCATTTGCCGACGCTGTCGGAGAAGAGGACGATCTCCTCTTCCTGCATGAACTCGGGCTCGGGGACGTTGAGGACGTTCACGCTCAGAACGCCTCCGCCGGCATCTGCATCAGCACTTCGGCGCCGGTCTTCAGCTTGGCCAGATGCGCGCCGGTATCCGGCAGGATCCGCTCGACGAAATACCGGCCGGTCATCAGCTTGTTGGCGTAGAACGGATCGGTCGACCCCGCGTCCACCTTCGCCTGCGCCGCCTTCGCCATCTGCGCCCACATATAGGCCAGCGCGGTCAGGCCGAAGATGTGCAGATAGTCGGTGCTCGCCGCCCCCGCATTGTCCGGGTTCTGCATCCCGTTCTGCATCAGCCACATGGTGCCTTCCTGCAGCTTCTTCTTGGCGTCGGCCAGGCCGTCGACGAAGGGTTTGATCGGGCCCTCGGCGCCGTTCTCGGTCACGAAGGCGTCGATGTCGGCGAACCAGCTCATGATCGCCCGGCCGCCGTTGGCGGGCAGTTTGCGCCCCACCAGATCCAGCGCCTGGATGCCGTTGGCGCCCTCGTAGATCATGGTGATCCGCGCATCGCGCAGATACTGCGACGCCGGGAAATGTTCGGTGTAGCCGCTGCCGCCGTGGACCTGCATGGCCAGCGAGGCGACATGGAAGCCCTTGTCGGTCAGATAGGCTTTCAGCACCGGGGTGATCAGACCCATGTAGTCGCGGGCCTTCTGCGCCTCGGCCTCATCGTTCGAATGCTGCAGGTCGGCCTGCAGCGCGGTCCACAGGGTGAAGGCCTGGCCGCCCTCGACGAAGGCCTTGGCCTCCAGCAGCATCCGCCGCACGTCGGGGTGGACCATGATGGAATCGGCCGGACCGTCGGGGTTCTTCGGTCCCGTCAGCGACCGGCCCTGCAGGCGCTCATGGGCGAACTCGACCGCGGCCTGATAGGCGGCGGTGCCGATCGACAGGCCCTGCAGGCCGGTGCCGAGGCGCGCCTCGTTCATCATCACGAACATGGCGGCCATGCCCTTGTTCTCGGTCCCCACGAGCCAGCCCCTGGCGTTCTCATAGGCCATGACGCAGGTGGCGTTGCCGTGGATGCCCATCTTGTGCTCGAGGCCGGCGCAGGCCGCGCCCTCGTTGCGCTCGCCCAGCGACCCGTCCTCGTTGACGAACACCTTGGGCACGACGAACAGGCTGATGCCCTTGATCCCCGCCGGTGCGCCCTCGATCCGGGCCAGCACCAGATGGATGATGTTGTCGGTGAAGTCGTGCTCGCCCGAGCTGATCCAGATCTTCTGGCCGGTGATGTTGTAGCTGCCGTCGCCGTTGGGCACGGCCTTGGTGCGGATCAGGCCCAGGTCCGTGCCGCACTGCGGCTCGGTCAGGTTCATGGTCCCGCCCCATTCGCCGGTGGCCATCTTCGGCAGATACATGGCCTTCTGCGCGTCCGACCCGTTGGCGTTCAGACCCCAGTAGGCGCCCGCCGTCAGGCCCGGATACATGGAGAAGGCGGCGCTGGCGGCGGCGGTCATCTGGCCGAAGGCCATGGCCACCACCGAGGGCATGCCCTGGCCGCCGTGCTCGGGCAGGGCCGACAGGGCGGGCCAGCCGGCCTCGACCATGGCCTTGTAGGCTTCCTTCCAGCCCGTCGGGCCGGTGACCTTGCCGTTATCCCATTTGCAGCCTTCCTGATCGCCGACGCGGTTCAGCGGGGCGATGACCTCCTCGGCGAATTTGGCGCCTTCCTCGAGGATCTGGGCGACGAGGTCCGACGACACGTCGGCGAACCCGGGCTGGTTGGCGTAACGGTCGATGTCGAGAACCTCGTTCAGGACGAACGTCAGGTCGCGGACAGGCGCCTTGTAGGCCATGGAGTTACGCTCTCGCTTTGAAGGGCTGGACGTTGTGGTCGGGGTTCAGGCGCGACTTCAGCAGGTTCGCGTATTCCTCGGCCCCGGGCAGCAGGTCGGGGCGGTGCTCGCCCAGCTTGCGCTCCATCACGGCGCAGGCCTCCTCCGCCGTCTCGATGGCGGCGTCGAGGTCCTCGCGCTGCTGTTTCAGCGCGGCGATCTGAGCGCGGTGGCGGCGCAGCGCCACGGCCATCTGATGGGCGTTGTGATTGTCGTGGTCGTACAGATCCAGCATCTCCTGGATCTCCTGCAGGGAGAAGCCGATGCGCCGGCCGCGCAGGATCAGCTTCAGCCGGGCCCTGTCGCGGGCGTCATAAACCCGCGTCTGCCCTTTTCGGGCGGGGGTCAGCAGGCCCTTGTCCTCGTAGAAGCGCAAGGCGCGGGCCGTCGCTCCGAACTCGCGGCAGAGCTGGCGGATCGAATAGGTGCGATGATCGTCGGCGGTCGCCATGCCGACGTCATAACTTGACGTGCACGTAAAGGGAAGCCTTCAGTTGGCTCCGGAATTGAAGACGGCCGCGCGGGGCGAACCGGCGGCCGTCATCGCACCCTCGGGGTCAGGGCGTCAGCGAACCTCGCGGGCCCGCATCCACAGCACCGGAACGGTCATGGCGATCAGGACCAGATTGGTCAGCGCCGGGCCCACGTCCATGCCGGCCGCGTGAAGAACCAGCATGAAGGCCTCCAGCGCCAGCAGGCCGCTGGCGGCCGTGACCAGCAAGGGCTGACCGTGCTTCCACGACACCAGCGGCGCCAGAACCAGCACGGCGAGGATGATTTCGGCGACGCCGAGGCCGCGGACCATGTTCTCGCCGACCAGGGCGGGCCAGCGCATCAGGTCGACGAGGTTCGTCATCGGCTCGCTCAGCTTGGCGTAGCCGGCGGCGATGAAGAACATCGCCAGCCATCCCTGGAGCGTCCACAGGGTCAGGTTGCGGTAGCTGGCGTTCAGGCGCGAGCGGGCCGGGGAGAGAGCTTGAGAAGTCATGTTTCTTACGCCGGGGAGGGCGCTCTTTTGATTGGCAACAGTGGCGATGTCGGATCGCACGAGCCATTCCGCAAGGGCGCGAAGCGTGAGCGTAACCATCCGTGACCGCCTTCTGCGAGAGCTACGGGGCCGAAGCGTGGCCGTATCTATAATTCCCTGTAATCTGAACCGGATTTAGGCCGGGTTAAGTGACCAGACCTGACGCGCGGTCTCCAGGCGGGCCAGTTTGGCGTACAGCGGCGTCCAGTCGTCGTCGGCATCGATCGCGGCCCAGATCGACTCCACCTCGTCGATCAGCATCTCCTCCGGTTCCGCCGCGGCGAACGTCGGGGCCTCCAGTCGTTCGGGACGGTCCGGCGCATGTTCGAACAGGGCGAAGCGGAAGACGTCGAACGCCTCGCCCTGGTACAGCTTGCCGCGCGGCCCCTGCAGCGCCCGGGCCGACGAGGCGAAGCCGCCGAACCAGTCGAAGAACAGCGGCTCCCAGCGCAGCGCCTCCCCGCCCTCGCGCAGCAGCGCCAGGGTCGCATCCAGCAGTCTCTGGTCGGCCGCCTCGCCGAGGCTTGATACGCCCAGCCGGGCCAGAAAGGCGGCGCGCAGTTCGCGGATATAGGCCGGGCCGAACCCGTTCAGCGCATCGGTCAGCGGCTCCGCCGCCGCGACCAGCTTCAGGGCGCCGCCCAGCTGGGTCAGGGCCCAGAACACCGCCTCGGGCTGACGCGCGAAGGCGTAGAGGCCGGTCTGGTCGAAATAGGCGGCGGTGAAGCCTGGCTCGTAGTGCGGCAGGAACCGCCACGGGCCATAGTCGAAGCTTTCGCCGGTGACGTTCAGATTGTCGGTGTTCAGCACCCCGTGGACGAAACCGGCCGAGATCCACCGCGCGGTCAACCGGGCCGAGGCCTCGACCACCGCGCGCAGGAAGCCGGGCGTGTCTCCGGCCGCCACGTCCGGGTGGTAAAGCGACCGCGCGTGTTCGACCAGCGCCTCGACCATGTCGGCGCGGCCCAGATACGCCGCCCGCTGGAAGGTCCCGAACCGCACATGGCTGTGCGACAGCCGCACCAGCACCGCCGACCGCGTCGGCGACGGCTCGTCCCCGCGCTCCAGCGCCTCGCCGGTCTCGATCAGCGACAGGGCCCGGCTGGTCGGAACGCCCAGCGCCTCCAGCATGGCCGCCGCCAGCACCTCGCGCACCCCGCCCTTCAGCGTCAGCCGCCCGTCGGCGCCGCGCGACCAGGGAGTCTGGCCCGATCCCTTGGTGCCCAGGTCGAGCAGCCGCCCCCGGTCGTCCCGCATCTGGGCGGCGAGGAAGCCGCGTCCATCGCCGAGGTCGGGATTGTAGGTACGGAACTGATGCCCGTGATAGCGCATGGCGACCGGCCCGGGCTGGCCGGGCAGGGGCTCGAACCGGCCGAAATGAGCAGTCCATTCGGCGTCGGTCAGGGTGTCCAGACCGACGCTCGCGGCCGCCCGGTCGTTGCGGACGCGCAGGATCGTCGCGGGAAAGTCGGCCGCCCGCACGGCGTCGCCCCAGGCTTCCCCCAGATCGAGGAAGCGGGGCTCGGGGCGATAGGCGGACGATGGCGGCATCGGCCGCAAATGCGGCCTCCGCCGGCCCGGCGCAACCGCGCAATGCGGTTGAAACACGGGCGGCCTTGCGTATGTTGCGGCGCAGAGATCAGGCCGGGGCTCCCGGCCAGGCTGGCGCCCGTCGCGAGACGGCGCGAATCCGGTCCGGCGTCCGTCGATAACCTGACGCCGCGACAGTCCCTTCCCGAGCCGGAGGCCGCCGTGGCGCGCAGGATCACCCTCGATTTCCTCAAGACCGAGGCCGCCTCCGGCGTGGTTCTGGGACTGGCGGCCCTGACCGCGCTGATCGTCGCCAACTCGCCCCTGTCCGGGGCCTATTTCGGCTGGCTCAAGAGCGAGCATGTGCTGCAGATCGGCCCGCTGATGCTGGAGCTGACGATCTCCGAATGGATCAAGGAAGGCCTGATGGCCGTCTTCTTCCTCGTGGTCGGGCTGGAGATCAAATACGAGATCCTGCGCGGAGAGCTCAGCGATCCGCGCAAGCTGGCCACGCCCGTGCTGGCGGCGGCCGGCGGCATGATCGCCCCGGCCCTGGTCTACCTGGCCGTCTCCGGGCTCCTGGCCGGGCCCCACGGCGGATGGCCGATCCCGCTGGCCACCGACATCGCCTTCGCCCTCGCGGTCTTCGCGGTCGCCGCGCGCAAGCTGCCGTCCTCCCTGCGGGTCTTCCTGCTGACCCTCGCCATCGTCGACGATCTCGGCGCCATCGCCCTGATCGCCGCCCTGTTCTCCAGCGGCGTGGCCTGGGTGCCCCTGGCCTGGATCGCGGGCCTGTTGCTGGTCGGGACCCTGTTCGCCGCCCGCCGCCGGGTCGCCGCGCCCTTCTGGGTGCTGGGCTTCGGCCTGGTCTGGTACCTGACCGTCCTTTCGGGCCTGTCCACCTCCCTGACCGCGGTGGCCTTCGCCATGATCGTCCCGGTCGCCGACCGGACCGACGACAGTCAGAGCCCGCTGAAGGAGGCGATGCACGATCTCCACCCTTATGTCGCCTATCTGGTCCTGCCGCTGTTCGCCTTCGCCAAGGCCGGCGTCTCCTTCGCGGGTCTGTCGCTGGAACAGGCCTTCGCGCCGCTTGTGCTGGGCGTCGCCCTCGGCCTGTTCGTCGGCAAGCAGATCGGCGTCTTCGGCGCCGCCTGGCTGGCCTCGGCGCTGAAACTGGGGCGACGCCCCACCGGTTCGACCTGGCTGGAGCTTTACGGCGTCAGCCTGCTTTGCGGCGTCGGGTTCACCATGAGCTTGTTCATCGGCGTGCTCGCGTTTCCCGGGGCCATCGACTCGCCCGAACAGGTCGAGGTCAAGTTGGGGGTCCTGGGCGGGTCCTTCCTCTCCGCCATCGCGGGTGCGGCCGTTCTTGCGGCGGCCGGTCGGCGGCGCAAGATTTTGGCTCAGCAAGGCGCGGATACTGACGCGGACTAGGCGAATATTGACCTAGCGTCACCGATTTCTGTCGCTTTTGCGTCACAGTCGGCCTTCCGCCAAGACGGAAATGCGACCCCGGCGCGCGCCGCTCCTTGTCGCTGAGTCCGGCTTGGATTACCCCGAAGGCTGGACTTACCGCGTTCCATCAAGAAGAGCGCGGGCCAGGGATCAGGAAACGCCGGGGTCGCCGTCCAGCACGGGGTCCCGGCCCATGTCGGGGAGCCACCATGCGCCTTACCAACCTTCTTCGCACCACCGTCTCGGCGGCCGTCGTCGGCGCCTGCGCCTTCGGCCTCGCCGGGGTGTCCTCGGCGCAGGCCCAGGACCAGGAGGGTCCGGCCACCATCGACGACATCATCGTCACCGCCCAGAAGCGCGAACAGAACCTGCAGGACGTGCCGATCGTGGTCACCAGCCTGTCGCAGGAAGTGCTGCAGGACGCCGGCGTCCGCGACATCAAGGACCTGCAGATCCTGACCCCCGGCATGACGGTCACCTCGACCTCGTCGGAAGCCTCGACCACCGCCCGCATCCGCGGCGTCGGCACGGTCGGCGACAACCCCGGCCTGGAAAGCTCGGTCGGCGTGGTCATCGACGGCGTCTATCGCTCGCGCAACTCGGTCGGCTTCGGCGACCTGGGCGAACTGCAGCGCATCGAGGTCCTGAAGGGCCCGCAGGGCACCCTGTTCGGCAAGAACACCTCGGCCGGCGTCATCAACATCATCACCGAGGCGCCGTCGTTCACCCCCGGCTTCAACGGTGAAGTCACCATGGGCAACTATGGCGCCTGGGGCGTTTCCGGCTCCATAACCGGCCCGATCAACGACCAGGTGGCCTACCGCCTGTACGCCGGCACGCGCGAGCGCGACGGCTTCATGAACATCGACACCGGGGACGGCCCGCGTCAGGAAACCGACGACAACAACGTCGCCTTCTCCACCGTTCGCGGCCAGCTGCTGATCCTGCCGAACGACAACGCCTCGATCAAGCTGATCGCCGACTACAGCACCCGCGACGAATACTGCTGCGTCGGCACCCAGATCCGCACCGGCCCGACCTATCCGTTCGTCGATCTGCTGTCGAACGGCACCGGCCAGCGCCCGCCGGCCGCCGGCTTCGGCCTGCTGCCCTTCTCGCGCACCGGCTTCGCCAACCGCGAGACCGGACAGAGCGTCGAGGACATGGGCCTGTCGGCCGAGGCCAACATCGATCTCGAGTCGATGAACGCCACCCTGACCTCGGTCACATCGTGGCGTAACTGGAGCTCCGAACTCGGCCAGGACATCGACTACACCGGCGCCGACATCGCCTACCGGCTCCAGGACGGCGACTACGGTTTCACGGTCGAGAACGTGACCCAGGAACTCCGCCTCGCCGGTTCCAACGACGCGGTCGACTGGCTGTTCGGCGTGTTCGCCACCAAGGAAGACATCGGTCGCACCGACAGCTGGTATTTCGGCGCCGACTACACGCCCTTCCTGTCCCTGCTGCTCAGCGCCCGCCTGAACGCCGCCAACCCGGCCCTGCCGATCAGCCCCAACACCATCGGCTGCTACACGCGCGCGGCGCAAACCGCGCCCGGCTTCGGCGCCTGCCTGGGCACCGGCGGCGCCGTCAGCGGCGGCGGTCCCGGCTTCACCGTCGGCCAAGGCTTCGAGGACACCTACGCCCAGGGCTCGACCTCGATGGCCGTGTTCACCAACAACACCTGGCACGTCACGGACGCCTTCGACATCACCCTGGGCCTGCGTTACACCCAGGATCAGAAGAGCCTGCACGGCCTGCAGACCAACACCAACGGCAACGGCGGAACCTGCGCCGCGGCCCTGGGCAACGCCGCCGCCATCGGCGCCGTTCTGGGCGCCGCCACCCCGACCATCCTGGGCAACTTCTGCCTTCCCTGGTCGAACTTCGCCTACAACAACCGCCGCATCTCCGAGGATCACGACGACGGCGAACTGAGCGGCACGATCAAGGCGGCCTTCCGTCTCAATCCGTCGATCATGACCTATGTCTCGTACGCCCGCGGCTACAAGAGCTTCGGCTACAACCTGGACCGCGTGCAGACGGGCATCACGCCCAACGCCTCGCTGTTCTTCCCGTCGGAAGTGGTCGACAGCTACGAGGCCGGCGTCAAGATGACGCTGCTGGACCGCAGCCTTCTGCTGAACGCCACCTACTTCGATCAGACGTTCGAGAATTTCCAGCTCAACACCTTCCTCGGCACCGCCTTCGTGGTGGAGTCGATCCCCGAGCTGACCTCGCGCGGCGTCGACGCCGATTTCCTGTGGTTCACCCCGCTCGAGGGCCTGAGCTTCCAGGGCGGCGTCACCTGGACCGACGCCAAGTACGGGAATTTCACCGCGGCTGACCTGTCCAGCCCGGGCAACTTCCCCCAGCTGTCGCTGCTGCCGGGCGCCCGCGCCTCGTTCGCGCCGGAGTGGTCGGCCACCGGCTCGATCAACTTCGACCGGGACATCGGGGCGGGCCTGCGCGCCGGCTTCAGCCTCGCGGCCAAGTATATGGACGACTACAACACCGGTTCCGACCTGCTGCCCTACAAGCTGCAGGAAGCCTTCACGACCGTGAACGGCCGCATCGTGATCGGCTCCCAGGACGAGCGCTGGACCTTCGAGGTCTGGGCCCAGAACCTGACCGACGAGGAATACATCCAGGTAGCCTACAACGCCCCGCTGCAAGGCGGCGCCTTCCAGAGCACGGTCCAGCCGAACGGCACCTATTACAACCCGGCCCTGGACACCCAGACCTACGACGCCTTCCTCGGCCAGCCGCGCACCTACGGCGCGACGCTGCGCATCAAATACTAGACCCCCGTCGCGAGACGGAAATCTGGCCGGCCGGGGGAAACCCCGGCCGGTTTTGTTTTGGCCGGGCCTGTTCTCGAAATTATCCGTTAGGATTCACTTACGGTAAGTGATATACGACCGTTCATGGACGGATGGAGCGCACTTGCCGACCCCACGCGGCGAACAATCCTTGAACTGGTCGCGGCGCATCCGCGCCACGTGCAGGAATTGGCGGATCGCCTCCCGGTCAGTCGGCCAGCGGTATCCCAGCACCTCAAGCTGCTGAAGGAGGCGGGCCTCGTCGTCGACCAGGCGGTCGGCGCAAGACGGCTGTACCGCGCCAACCCTGCGGGTCTCGCCGCGTTGCGCGCGCAACTCGACCGGTTCTGGGGGCAGACCCTCATAAATCTCAAACAGCAGGCCGAGGCAGAGGATCAATAGCTATGAGTTCAGATACCGCCGACACGTCCGTCCGCACCGGGATCACGCTCGACGTTCCGCTCGAACGCGCCTTCCGGGTCTTCACCGAGCGCTTCGATCACATCAAGCCCCGCGAGCACAACATGCTGGCTGTCGATATAGCGCAGTCGGTTTTCGAGCCGAAGGTCGGCGGGCGCATCTACGACCGGGGCGTTGACGGCAGCGAATGTCGGTGGGGCCGGGTTCTGACCTACGACCCGCCCAACCGCCTCGTCTTCTCGTGGGACATCAGCCCGCGCTGGCAGATCGAGACAGATCAGGCGCGCTCGAGCGAAGTGGAGGTCCGTTTCATCGCCGAGGGCGAGCGACGGACAAGAGTGGAACTGGAACACCGTCATCTCGAACGGCACGGCGAAGGCTGGCCAGATCTCGCCGCTGGCGTCCAGGGTGAACACGGCTGGCCCCTCTATCTGCAACGGTTCGCCGAAGCGTCGCGCTGAGAAGGGCGCCGATTCACTCCACCCGACAGAAGCAATACATGAATTGTTGAGGCGTGCCCCACGGCGTCTCGTGCAACTCCGTGACGCTGTCCAGGAGACGGAACTTCGGCCCAAACTCGCCGTGAAGGTGTTCGGCATCGTAGCGGACGACATCCAGTCCGCTGCACGTCTGCGGACCCTCCGGCCCGAACGTCGCAACAATCACATGACCGCCGGGCCTGACCGCGCGGGCGACCTGCCGAACATACTCGGCTCTGTCATCTGCGCTTGTCAGGAAATGGAAGACGGCCCGGTCGTGCCAGACATCGTAGCGAGCCGCTTCCAGCTCGACGGTCGTAATGTCGCCGGTGATCCAGTGCACGGCGGCGCCGGAGGGGCCCAGCCGGCTTTTCGCCACGTCAATCGCCGCTGCGGAAATGTCGAGCACCGTGACGTCGCTGCAGCCGCGCGCGACGAGATCATCGACGAGCGTCGCTTCCCCGCCGCCCACGTCAATTATCGCGTCGCCGGCGCTGGGCGCAGCGTCTGCAATGAGCCGCAGCGAAACCTCCAGGTGGGGCCGATACCAGCTTACGTCGTCCACCGCCTTGGTCTGATAGACGTTTTCCCAGTGCGTTTGGGTAGTCATCGTCGCCACTCCTGAGCCAGGTTCGAAGGCTAAGGATTTCCCCGTCCGAACGCCACAGGGGCCAATGTCCGGAACGGGTCGGAAACGGCCGATGATCCCCTTCCGCTTCCCGGCCCCCTCCGACGCCGGCCTACTCGGCCGGCGTCGCTTCCGGCCGCGTCGGCGCATGCCGCTGGCTGGCGAACATCTTGCTCATGCGCCGGGCGAAGAAGCCGGCGATGTCGTCGATGATGGTGAAGATCGGCGGGATGAACAGCAGCGACAGGAAGGTCGAGGAGATCAGGCCCCCGACCACCGCAATGGCCATCGGCTGCCGGAACTCGACGTCCGCGCCCCAGCCGACGGCCACGGGCATCATGCCCGCGCCCATGGCGAAGGTGGTCATCAGGATGGGCCGGGCCCGCTTGTGGGCGGCGTCCATGATGGCGTCGAGACGCTTCATCCCGTCCTTCTCGGCCATGACGATGTAGTCGACCAGCAGGATGGAGTTCTTGGCCGCGATCCCCATCAGCATCAGCACCCCGATCAGGGACGAGATCGAGAAGCTGGAGCCGCCGATCATCAGGGCCACGAAGGCGCCGCCGATGGCCAGGGGCAGGGACGCCATGATGGTGATCGGATAGGCGAAGCTGCGGAACAGCAGCACCAGCACCGCATACATAAGCAGGATGCCGGTCAGGAAGGCGATCGCGAAGCCCTGGATCATCTCGGCGATGAACTCGGCGTCTCCGGCCGGCACCTGTCGCACTCCGGCCGGCAGATTCTTGACGGTCGGCAGCTGTTTGACGGCGGTCTCGGCCTCGCCCGACCGGATTCCGTCCAGCTCGGCGGTGATCGAGGCGATGCGCGAGCGGTCCTGACGCAGCACTTGGGACGGACCGGACCCGAACTGGATATCGGCCACGGCGCTCAGCGGCACGGCGCCGCCGCTGTTGGTCGGCACCCGCAGGTTCTCCAGCACCGACAGATCCTCGCGGGCCGCTTCGGAAAGCTGCAGCCGGATCGGCACCTGGCGGTCGCCCAGATTGTATTTCGGCAGGTTCTGGGCGATGTCGCCGATGGTCGCGACGCGGATGGTCTGGGAGATGTCGCCGGTCGATACGCCCATCAGGGCCGCCTCGTCCGGACGCGGCGTGACCAGGATTTCAGGCCGCGCGATCGAGGCGGTGTTGACCACATTGGCCAGCCCCGGAACGGTGCGCATCTCGGCCTCGATCTTGCGGGCCGCGGCCTCGAGGGCCGCCGGATTGTCGCCCAGAATGGCGAAGGTGTAGGTCGTCCCGTCAGACGGCCCGCCGCCCTGGTTCCCGGTCCCCGCGCCGATGCGGGCGCCCGGAATGGACTTCCAGCCATCCACCATCTGGCGCGCGAATTCCTGCTGGCTCAGCGCCCGTTCGCCCTTGTCGACCATGTCGGCGTAGACATTGGCCTGGCTGACTTCCTGACCGCCGATGGCGGCGTAGACGGACGTGACCTCGGGCCGTTGCTGCAGGTCGCGGGTGACCCGCTGCACGATGGCGTCGGTCTGGCGCAGGGTCGCGCCCGGCGGCAGTTCGATCGAGAAGGCGGCGCGCGACTGGTCGCCCGAGGGCGAGAACTCGAACGGCACCTTGGTGGCCAGGAAGCCGCAGCCGACGAACAGCACCGTGCCCAGGCCGAACACCTTCCAGCGGTTGGCCAGCGACCAGCGCAGGGACTTCAGATAGGTGCCCATCCAGAACGGGTCGGCGTCCTCGTGCCTGGTGTGCTTCAGCAGATAGGCGGCCATCAGCGGCGTCAGCGTCCGCGCCACGACCAGGGAGAAGGCCACCGAGACGCAGGCGGCCAGGGCGAAGGCCTTGAAGAACTGGCCGATGATGCCGGGCATGAAGCCGACCGGCGCGAACACGGCCAGGATGGTCGCCGTGGTGGCCACGACGGCCAGGCCGATCTCGTCGGCCGCCTCCATCGAGGCGTGATAGGGCGACTTCCCGTCCCGCATGTGCCGGACGATGTTCTCGATCTCCACGATGGCGTCGTCGACCAGGATGCCCACCGTCAGCGACAGGGCCAGCAGGGTGACCACGTTCAGCGACTGGTCCAGCGGCCCCAGGATGGCGAAGGCCGGGATCAGCGACAGGGGCATGGCCATGGCGGTGATGAAGGTGGCGCGCCAGTCCCTCAGGAAGATGAACACCACGATGACCGCCAGGCCGGCGCCCAGCAGCAGGGCCTCGATCGAGGCGAGGTAGCTCTCCTCGATATACTCGACGCTGGACGTGACCTTTTCGATGGTCAGTTCAGGATGGGCCTCGTCGATCTCCGCGACCCGTTCGCGGACCTTTTCGGAAACCTTGACCTCGCTGGCGCTGCGCGAGCGCAGGAAGTTGAAGGTCACGGCCTCCTGGCCGTTGTAGCGGGCCAGACGGCGCGGTTCGCTCCAGTGGTCCTCGACCGTGCCCAGGTCGCCCAGACGGGCGGACCGCCCCCCGGAGAGAGGGATCAGGGTCTCGCGCAACTGCTCGATCGAGCCGGCGGCGCCCAGGGTCCGGATCGACCGCTCGGAGCCCGAGATGGTCACCCGGCCGCCCGGCAGGTCGTTGTTGACCGAGGTCAGCGCCTGGCTGACCGAGGCCGCGGTCAGGCCGAACGAGGCGAGGCGGTCGGGATCCAGCTCGACGCGGATCTCGCGGTCCACCCCGCCCGAACGATTGACCTCGCCGACGCCGCTGATCGCCAGCAGCGAGCGGCTGACCTCGTTGTCGATGAACCAGCTGATCTCTTCCGGCGTCATCGTCGACGACCGGACCACCCAGGTGATCAGGGCGTCGCCGGTGATGTCGATGCGCTGGACGCTGGGTTCCTGCATGTCTTGCGGCAGGTCGGCGCGCAGGCCGCTCATGGCGTTGCGGACGTCGTTGGTGGCGCGTTCGGTGTCGGTGCCCAGCTCGAACTCGATGGTCGTCGACGACGAGCCGTCGGTGACCTGGGAGTTGATGTGCCGCACCCCCGGCAGACCGGCGAGGGAGTCCTCGATCAGCCGGGTGACCTGGACCTCCATCTCGCTGGGGGCCGCGCCGGGCCGGCCCGCATAGACGTGGATCAGCGGGAAATCGATGTCGGGGTTGTTGTTGATCCGCATCCCCATGAAGCCGTTGACGCCCGCCAGCGTCAGCAGCACGAACATCAGGATGATCGGGATCGGATTCTTGATCGACCAGGACGAGATGTTTTTCATCGTCCGGGCCTTACTTCTTCGCCGGCGCGGCGGCGCTGACGGGAGCGGGCCGGGCGGCGGGCGCCACGGTCACCCGGTCGCCGTCGCCGAGGAAGCCGGCGCCGGCGACCACGACGCGCGATCCCGCGGCCAGTCCCCCCACGGCGGTCGAATCCCGGGTGCGCGACAGGACCGTAACGGGCTGGAAGCGGGCCCGGCTGTCGGTCCCCAGCACGAACACCCCGGCGCGGTTCTCGCGGTACAGGACCGAGGCGGTCGGCACCGTCACCGCCGGCTGGTCGCCGACCTGGATGCGGGCGCGGGCGAACATGCCGGGGCGGAAGCCGCCGCCGGTCAGGGCGATGCGGGCGACGCCCAGACGGTTCTCGGCGTTGACCTCGGAGGTGACGATGCGGACGCGGCCGGTGGTCTCCCCGATCTGGTCGGACGAGACGACGGCGCCCTGGCCCGCGCGGACCAGGGCCAGTTCCGTCTCCGGCACCTGGGCGTCCAGTTCCAGCCGGCCGTCGCGGACGATGCGGAACAGTTCGGTTCCCGCACCGACGATCTGGCCGCGCGTGACGCTGCGGCTGATCACCAGACCCGAGACGGGCGCCTTGATCGTCGCCTGCGACAGGCGCGTGCGGGTTTCGGACAGCGCCGCCTGCGCCGCCGCGACATTGGCGCTCGACGCGCGCTGGTTGGCCAGGGCGGTGTCCAGCGAGGCCTGGCTGAGGAAGCCGCGCTCCTTCAGTTCCTGGGCCCGGCCCAGGGCGGCCTGGTCGCGGGCGGCGTTGGCCTCGGCGGTCTGCACCGCCGCCTGCTGCTGGCGCAGCTGGGCGCGCAGCAGGGCGTCGTTCAGCTGCACCAGCGGCTGGCCCTGACGCACCCAGGTTCCTTCGTCGACATAGACGCCGGTGGCGGTCAGGCCGCCGGTCTCGGCGCCGACCGGCACCTCTTCCCACGCCGAAACCGTGCCCGAGGCCGTGACCGTGCGCGGCAGGTTCTGCAAGGTCGCGACCGCCGTCGAAACGGTCTGGCTGGAAGCGCCGCCGGCCCCGGCCTTGGTCTCGGCCTTCTTGGCCGCCTCGTCGCCGCCGCAGGCCGCCAGCGCCAGGGTCAGAACCATGATGGCCGCGCCGGCCCGGCTGTTCCGCAGGATGTTCGCCACGTTTGATCCCCATGGACGCCGCGGTGGGGAGCCGCGCGTCAAACCTTCGGGTCGCCCGTCCGGGCGCCCCTGTCATCGGCTGTTGAATAGCGGGTTAGCCGCCGCTTCTCAAACGCCAAACCACAGCCTTACGGCGAAGTAATCCGTGCCGGACGCGGTGGCGAACCGCCCCGGCCCCGGGGTTCGCGTTGGCGATCGCGCCCCGCCGTGCTACCGGCGCGGCCATGACGACCCCTCCCATCGAACGCATCCGGAATTTCTCCGTTGTCGCCCACATCGACCACGGCAAATCGACCCTGTCCGACCGCCTGATTCAATTCACCGGCGGGCTGACGGCGCGGGAGATGAGCGCCCAGGTTCTGGATTCGATGGATATCGAAAAGGAGCGGGGCATCACCATCAAGGCGCAGACGGTGCGTCTGAACTACAAGGCGCGCGACGGGCTCGACTATGTCCTGAACCTGATGGACACCCCGGGCCACGTCGATTTCGCCTATGAGGTCAGCCGCTCGCTGGCGGCGTGCGAGGGCTCCCTGCTGGTGGTCGACGCGTCTCAGGGCGTCGAGGCCCAGACCCTGGCCAACGTCTACCAGGCCATCGACAACAACCACGAGATCGTCCCGGTCCTCAACAAGATCGACCTGCCCGCGGCCGAGCCCGAGCGGGTGCGCCAGCAGATCGAGGACGTGATCGGCCTGGACGCCTCCGACGCCGTCCTGTGCAGCGCCAAGTCCGGCCTCGGCATCGAGGACGTGCTGGAGGCCATCGTCACCCGCCTGCCGGCCCCGAAGGGCGATCCCAAGGCCCCGCTCAAGGCCCTGCTGGTCGACGCCTGGTACGACCCCTACCTCGGCGTCGTCGTCCTGGTCCGCGTCTTCGACGGCGTGCTGAAGACCGGCCAGCGGGTCAAGATGATGCAGAACGGCTCGACCCATCTGATCGACCGCGTCGGCGTCTTCCTGCCCAGGAGCACCCCGGTCGACCAGCTGGGCCCCGGCGAGGTCGGCTTCATCACCGCCCAGATCAAGGAGGTCGCCCACGCCGCCGTCGGCGACACCATCACCGACGAAAAGAAGCCCACCGCCGAGCCGCTCAAGGGCTTCAAGGAGGTCCAGTCGGTGGTCTTCTGCGGCCTGTTCCCGGTCGACGCCGCCGATTTTGAGGACCTGCGCGCCGCCATCGGCCGCCTGCGCCTGAACGACGCCAGCTTCACCTACGAGATGGAATCCAGCGCCGCCCTCGGCTTCGGCTTCCGCTGCGGTTTCCTCGGCCTGCTGCATCTGGAGATCATCCAGGAGCGGCTCAGCCGCGAGTTCAACCTCGACCTGATCGCGACCGCCCCCTCGGTGGTCTACAAGATCGGCCTGCGCGACGGCTCGACCATGGAGTTGCACAATCCGGCCGACCTGCCCGACGTGATGCAGATCCTGGAAATCCAGGAGCCGTGGATCAAGGCCACCATCCTGACCCCCGACGAATACCTCGGCGGCGTCATCAAGCTGTGTCAGGACCGCCGCGGCTCGCAGGTCGAACTCAGCTACGTCGGCTCCCGCGCCCTGGTGGTCTACGAACTGCCGCTGAACGAGGTCGTGTTCGACTTCTACGACCGCCTGAAATCCATCTCCAAGGGCTACGCCTCGTTCGACTATGAGCTGTCGGGCTACAAGCCCGGCGACCTGGTCAAGATGAACATCCTCGTCAACGCCGAGCCGGTCGACGCCCTCAGCATGCTGGTCCACCGCGGCCGGGCCGAGATGCGCGGCCGCAGCATGGTCGAGAAGATGAAGGAGCTGATCCCGCCCCACCTGTTCGTCATCCCGATCCAGGCCGCCATCGGCGGCAAGATCATCGCGCGGGAGACGGTGCGGGCGCTGCGCAAGGACGTGACCAGCAAATGCTACGGCGGCGACGCCACCCGCAAGAAGAAGCTGCTCGAGAAGCAGAAGGCCGGCAAGAAGCGGATGCGCCAGTTCGGCAAGGTGGAGATCCCGCAGGAGGCCTTCATCGCGGCGCTGAAGATGGATGAGGACTGAGGCGCGGGCGCACGGCCGCTTCTGACTCATCGGGACTCCCGACGAGGCCTGCCCGGCCGCGCTGATCCTGCCGCCCCGGACCGGCCGACCATGTTGCGCCAAAAGGCATATCATCATACGAATAAGCGCTCAGGAACAGAAGTGGCAGGAGCCTGGATGTCCCGCGGCAAGTTCGGATTCTCCTTGCTGACGCTGTCATGCGTCCTCGCCCTCGCCGCCGTCTGCATGACTCCGGCCGTCGCCGGGGCGTCCGAGGCGCCGGCTTCCCGGGGCAGCGAACCGGACGCGGAAACGCGGGCGGCCGATCTTGTCGGCCGGATGACGCTGGCGGAGAAGGCGGCCCAGATTCAGCACAACGCGCCGGCCATTCCGCGACTGCAGGTCCCGGCCTACAACTGGTGGAACGAGGGCCTGCACGGCGTCGCCCGCGCCGATGTCGCCACCGTCTTTCCGCAGGCGATCGGCATGGCGGCCACCTGGGACGTCGACCTCATCCAGCGCGTGGCCGACACGGTGGCCACGGAGTTCCGCGCCAAATACCTGGACACCCGGGCCGGAGACGGCGGGTCGGCCCAGTATCGCGGCCTGACCGTCTGGTCGCCCAACATCAACATCTTCCGCGATCCGCGATGGGGCCGAGGCCAGGAAACCTGGGGCGAGGATCCGTTCCTCACCGGCCGGTTCGGCGTCGCCTATATCCGCGGCCTCCAGGGCGACGATCCGGATCACCCAAAGACCATCGCGGCGGTCAAACACTACGCCGTGCACAGCGGTCCGGAAGCCTCGCGCCACAGCGACGACATCCATCCGGCTCCGCGCGACGTCGTCGACACCTATCTTCCCGCCTTCCACGCGGCTGTGACCGAGGCGCGCGCCCAGGCCCTGATGTGCGCCTACAACGCCATCGACGGCCTGCCGGCCTGCGCCAGTCCCGACTATCTGCAGCAGCGGCTGCGGACGGACTGGGGCTTCGACGGCCATGTGGTCTCGGACTGCGGCGCGGTCGCGGATATCCACCTCCCGGCCGCCCACGCGACCGTGCGGACGCCCGAGGAGGCGGTGGCCCTCGCCGTGCGATCCGGCACGGACCTGATCTGCGACTTCCGGTTCAACGCGACCGGCGACCCGCAGACCACGGTGCGCGCGGTGGAGCAGGGCCTGCTGCAGGAAGCCGAACTGGACCGGGCGCTGGTGCGGCTTTTCACGGCGCGGTACCGGCTGGGCGTGATGGATCTGGCCGTGAGCGGTCCCCACGCCGGCATCGGGCCGGGAGACTATGACCTGCCGGCCCACCGCGCCCTCGCCCTGGAGACGGCCAGGAAATCACTGGTTCTGCTCAAGAACGACGGCCTGTTGCCGCTCGCCGCCGCGCCGCGCCGCATCGCGGTGATCGGGCCGAACGCCGACAGCCTCGAGGCCCTGGTGGGCAACTACAACGGGACGCCATCGGCGCCGTCGACGATCGTGAGCGGTCTGCGCGCGCGCTTCCCCGAGGCGGAGGTGACCTGGGTCGAGGGCGCGGGCTGGGTGGCGCCGCCGCTGGAGGACATACCGGACGCGGCCTTCTGCCGGGATCGCGCCTGCACCGAAACGGGTCTTCGGGCCGAGGACTTTCCGACGCCGGATCTGCAGGGGCCGTCCACCTCGCGGGACGACGTCAATGCGATGGTCCGCTGGGGCTGGCCCGACCGCGAGGAACGCAACGCCTCCATCCGCTGGACCGGCTTCGTCAGGCCGCCGGAGTCCGGCGAGTACCGGTTCCGCTACACCGGCGACGCGGGCTATCGCGTCTACATCGACGATCAGCTGGTCGCCGACGTCCGGGACGCGGACTGGACGAACTCGGACAGTCCCGTCGTCCTGTCCGCGAACCGCGTCCACGCCATCCGCATCGAGGCGGTTCAGAAAGGGGCCCGGGCGACGCACCGGCTCCGCTGGAGCCGCCCCGGAGCCGGGGTCGGACCCGCGCTGGAGGCGGCTCGCCAGGCGGATCTGGTGGTCTTCGCCGGCGGTCTGACCGCCCGGTTCGAGGGCGAGGAGATGTCGGTCCAGGCGCCGGGATTCTCGGGCGGCGATCGCACGAGTCTGGACCTGCCTGCGCCCCAGCAGGATCTGCTCGAACGCCTGCATGCCACGGGCAAGCCGGTGATCCTCGTCCTGATGAACGGATCGGCCATGAGCGTGAACTGGGCGGCGGCCAATCTGCCGGCCATCGTCGAGGCCTGGTATCCGGGCGGCGACGGCGGACGCGCGGTGGCGGAGCTGATCGCCGGCGACTTCAGTCCGTCCGGCCGCCTGCCGGTGACCTTCTATCGCAGCGCGGACGACCTGCCCCCCTTCACGGACTATTCGATGCGCGGCCGCACCTATCGCTACTTCGCGGGTGAGCCGCTCTATCCGTTCGGCTACGGGCTCAGCTACACCCGCTTCGGCTACGACGGCGCCCGCCTCGCGCAGAGCCGCATCGAAGCGGGCGAAGCGGCGCGCGTCGAGGTCGAGGTCGCCAACCTGGGCGACCGGGCCGGGGAGGAAGTCGTTCAGCTCTATGTGTCCCGGGCTGGAGAAGAGGACGCGCCGTCGCGCAGTCTGGCCGGATTCCAGCGCGTGTTCCTGGAGGCGGGGGAGCGCCGGATCATAGGCTTCGACATTCCCGCCCGGGCGCTGAGCACGGTCGATCTCGCCGGACGGCGACGGATCAATCCGGGTCGCGCCCGGATCTGGGTCGGCGGAGGGCAGCCGGATGTCGCCGCGGACCGGCTGGGTCCCGGCGCGAGCGTCGACCTCATGATCGCCGGGGCGCGCGAACTGGCTCCGTTCTAGTTATCCGGCACGGGTCCGCGCGTGCCGCGGGCCGCCCGCGCGGGCAGCCATGTCGCCCCCCGACCATGAACGCTTTGTCATGCGGCGCCCCGTTGTCGGCCCGCCCCGCCTGCGTCATGGTCCCGGCGAAATCGGCCGGGGAATGAAGCCATGTCCATCCGCATGATGTCGGCCGCCGCCGCGGCGGCCGCGAGCCTGCTGGCCTTCCCGGCCCTGGCCCAGGACGCCGCTCCCGCGGACGGCGCCTTCCGCGCGCCGCTGGGCGAGATCCTCGTCGCCGCCGCCGAGGGGACCTGTCTCGAGGCGCTGATGGCGCCCGGCCTGTTCTCCGCCTGCCAGGGCCAGATCGCCGGCATGGCGCCCGCCCTGGCCGGCCTCGGCGCCATCGAGGCCATGACCTTCGTCGGGGCCGAGGACACGCCGGACGGTCCGGTCGAGCGCTGGAGCGTCGGCTACGCCGGCGGCCAGACCCTGGTCTGGGTCATCGGCCAGCGCCAGGACGACGGCAAATTCCGCACCGTCGGCACGGCGGGCTAGGCGGAGCGCCGGACCGTGCACAGCCTCGCCGGATTAATGCTGGCCGGATGGATGGCGACCCAGGCGGGCGCGCCGTCGCCGCCGATCTTCCAGCCGGGCGCGCCCGGGGCGGGATCGCGGACGATCACCGCCGCCGAGGCGGTGGCGCTCAGCCGGTCGACCTTCACCGCCGACGACGTCGCCTTCATGCAGCATATGATCGTCCACCACGGCCAGGCGGTGGAGATGGTGGCCCTGCTGGAGGCGCAGGGCGCCGATCCGGCGGTGAAGCGGCTGGGCCGGCGCATCGCCATGAGCCAGGAGGCCGAGATGGATCTGATGCGCGGCTGGCTGGCCGGGCGCGGCCAGCCGCTGGACATGCCCGGCATGGCGCACGCCGGCCACGCCGGGGCCGCCTCCGACACGCCGCTCATGCCCGGCATGCTGTCGCCGGCGCGGATGCAGGCCCTGGCCGCCGCGCGCGGCCCGGCCTTCGACCGCTTGTTCCTCGAGGGGATGATCCGGCATCACCAGGGCGCGATCGACATGGTCGAGACCCTGATGACGCGGCCGGACGCGGCCCAGGACACCCTGCTGTCCGACTTCGCCAACGCGGTCGTCGCCGACCAGTCGGCGGAGATCCTGCGCATGCAATCCCTTCTCTCCGACTTCTGAACCCCGAACCCTGAACCCTGCCCCAAGGAGCGGCCATGAACGTTCGCAGCACCCTGCTCTCCACCGTCGCCGCCCTCGGCGTGCTGATCGCCGCCTCCGCCGCCCAGGCCCAGGCGCCGGTCGCCCAGACCATCGTGGAGGACGCGCGCAGCGCCCTGTCGGCCGGCCTCCGCGACGCGGGCCAGGCGGCCTCGGGTCTCGCGCTGGAGCATTCGGTCGAGCCGGCCCCCGGCTTCTTCGACCCCGAGGCCATCTTCTCGCCGCCGACCAGCCAGGCCGAGGGCGAGGCCCTGATGGCGCGGGCGCGGGCCAATCCCGCCTTCAGCGCCCTGGCCATGGCCAACACCGACATGGCGATGTCGAACGGCCGGCTGTTCGTGGGCAATTTCAACGGTTTCAACGCCTATGACGTGTCCGGAGGCGGCGCGCCCGAACGGGTCATGTCGGTGGTCTGCCCCGGCGGCCAGGGTGACGTCTCGGTGCATGGCAACCTGCTGTTCATGTCGGTCGAGGAGAACCGCGGCCGGCTGGACTGCGGCACGGGCGGGGCCCAGGGCGAGGTCAACGCCGAACGCTTTCGCGGCATCCGCATCTTCGACATTAGCGACCTGAACGCGCCGCGCCAGATCGCCGCCGTCCAGACCTGCCGCGGCTCGCACACCCATACCCAGGTGCCGCACCCGAGCGACCCCAACGTCCTGTACATCTACAACTCGGGCACCGCGGACGTGCGCAAGACCGGCGAGCTGGCCATCTGCACCGACGGCCAGCCGGCCGACAATCCGGAGACGGCCCTGTTCTCGATCGACGTGATCAGGGTGCCGCTCGACGCGCCGCAGGACGCCGCCATCGTCAGCCGCCCGCGCATCTTCGCCGACAGCGAGACCGGCCGGGTCGCCGGCCTGTGGCGCGGCGGCCGCGCCGGCATCGCCAGCCAGAACACCGCCCAGACCAACCAGTGCCACGACATCACCGTCTATCCGCAGATCGGCCTGGCCGCCGGCGCCTGCAGCGGCAACGGCATCCTGCTCGACATCTCGGACCCCGAGAAGCCGGCGCGGGTGTCGGACATCTTCGACCCCGACATGGCCTACTGGCACTCGGCCACCTTCAACAACGCCGGCGACAAGGTGGTCTTCACCGACGAATGGGGCGGCGGCATCGGCGCGCGCTGCCGGGCCGAGGACCCGTCGACCTGGGGCGCCGACATGGTCGCCACCATCCAGAACCGCACCCTGCGCGGCCGCGCCTTCCACAAGCTGCCCAGCGCCCAGGGCGCCGACGAGAACTGCGTCGCCCACAACGGCATGATCATCCCGGTCCCCGGCCGCGACCTGATGGTCCAGGCCTGGTACCAGGGCGGGGTCTCGGTCATGGACTTCACCGATCCGACGAAGCCGGTCGAGGTGGCGTATTTCGACCGCGGCCCGATCCAGGACGGCAAGCTGTTCGTGGCCGGCTCCTGGTCGGCCTACTGGCTCAACGGCCGGGTCTATTCCAGCGAGATCGCCCGCGGCCTCGACGTGCTGCGCCTGGTCCCCAACGAGCATCTGTCGGCGGCCGAGATCGCCGCGGCCGAGGCCGTGGCGGTCGATGTCATCAATCCCCAGACCCAGGTCCGGGTCGACTGGGCCGACAGCCCGGACGTGGCCCAGGCCTATCTCGACCAGCTGGCCCGTGCGCCCGGGGCCGACGCGGCCCTGAACGCCGAGGTCGGTGCGGCGATCGAGGGCTGGCGCGCGGGCGAGGCGGACCCGGCCGGCTCGGCGGCCCTGGCCGGCAAGCTGGCGGCGGCGGCGACCGCCGCGACTCCGGCGACTCCGGCGGCCTCGACCCCGGCGGCCCTGGCCCACGCAGCGCGGCTGCAGGCCCTGGCCGGCCTGTTCGAGCGGCGCGGGGCCTGACCCCTCAGCCGGCGCCCAGCAGGTCGCGCCAGCGCCACGACCCGGTCCCCAGCGCCAGGCGCGGGGCGCCCGGGCCGTCGGCGAGGGCGATGACGGCGTAGCCGCGCACCGTCTGGTCGCGGCATTCGCGCGGGGCGAAGGCGATCTCCAGCGCGATGGCCTGCCGCACCCCGGCCAGGCCCCGCCCGGCCTGGCCGGGGCTCTGCACCCAGTCGCCGTTCCACACCAGCACGGCGCGGCCGCCGGAGCCCGGGGCCACGCGCGCCCCGGCCACGGCGGCGCGGATGTCGGGATCGGCGCGCAGCGCCTCCTGCAGCCGCCGCACCATGTCGCAGGCCCCGCCCGGACCCGACCCGCCGCCGCCGGCCCCCGCGCCCGTCCCGCCCGCGCCGCCGCCGGCTCCGGTCCCGGCCCGCAGCGCCCCGGCCAGCTGGGCGTCGCCCAGGGTCGGCAGCGGAGTCTCGACCGGCGCGGGGGCGATCGCCACGGGCTCCACCGTCGGCGACGGCGGGGCCGGGCGCAGGCGCAGGCGGGGCGGGGGCGGACGCACCGGCGCGGGCG
>NZ_JAUYNX010000039.1 GCF_030704825.1 Brevundimonas sp.
ACCCAGACGGGCAAAGCCGGCCCAGTCGTCCTCCACCTCGATCGTTCGCAACGTACCACGGCTCGTCTCGACGTCGGCGGAATGCCAACCGGCGTCCAGCGCACCGTACCAGCCGTTCGGCTCGGCGTTGGCGACTCCGGCTGTAAACAGCCCGGCCATCGCGACGCCGGCGAGAAGTTTCACCTTCATCATATCCCTCATACTCATGGTTGCCCGAAGTCCCCGTTTATACGGGGCGCTCACAAGGCCGAACGACAATGTACGGTCCCGGTTCCTCATTTTGGTTATGAATGCGGCGACTGTGGCGCCATTTCAACACATTGGCCGGTTTTTCCCGGATCGACAGGGCTGCTAAGAGCGGAGACGGCAGCAGGAGCAGACGAGATGGCGATGAGATTCGACGGCCGGGTAGCGATCGTGACGGGGGCCGGCGGCGGTCTGGGGCGCGAACACGCCCTCGCCCTCGCCAAACGGGGCGCAAAGGTGGTCGTCAACGACCTCGGCGGCGCCCGCGACGGCTCGGGCGGATCCGCGACGGCGGCCGAATCGGTCGTCTCCGAGATCCGGGCCATAGGCGGAGAGGCGATCGCCAACGCCGCCTCGGTCACCGATGCCGCCGCGGTCGAGGCGATGGTTCAGGCCGCGATGGCGCAATGGGGTCGTGTGGACATCCTGGTCAACAACGCCGGCGTCCTGCGCGACAAGACCTTCGCCAAGATGGAGCTCGACGATTTCCGCTTCGTCATGGACGTCCATCTGATGGGCGCCGTTCACTGCACCAAGGCGGTGTGGGACATCATGCGCGAACGGAATTACGGCCGCATCGTCATGACCACCTCGTCGTCGGGCCTGTACGGCAATTTCGGCCAGTCCAACTATGGTGCGGCGAAGATGGCGCTGGTGGGATTGATGCAGACCCTGTCGATCGAGGGGGCGAAGAACGATATCCGGGTCAACTGCCTGGCCCCGACCGCCCACACCCGGATGACCGAGGATCTGGGCGCGCGCCTGCCGCTGGACCTGCTGGGTCCCGACACGGTTTCGCCGGGTCTGCTGTGTCTCGTCAGCGAGGACGCCCCCAGCCGCTGCATCCTG
Source organism: Brevundimonas sp. (assembly GCF_030704825.1). Taxonomy (GTDB): domain Bacteria; phylum Pseudomonadota; class Alphaproteobacteria; order Caulobacterales; family Caulobacteraceae; genus Brevundimonas. Next base: position 1,096 of record NZ_JAUYNX010000039.1, read on the forward strand.
ACGGCCGGGGCCGGCGGCTTCGAGCGCGCCTATGTGACCCTGACCCAGGGCATCCGCGCCGTGGGCGACGATGCGCCGGAGCAGGTCGCCGCCCGCTTCGCCGAAATCTCGGACCGCACGGGCGAGATCGTCCCCGAAATGGGCGCGGCCCAGGGCATGATCGAACTGACCAAGGCGCAGGAAGCCTCTTCCTGACTGGCTCTCGCCCTTCGCGCCGCATGAGCCTGGGGCGGACCCCTTGCCTTGACCCAGCGGCAAGCGCCTAGGGTCGAAATTGCATCCGCGCTCAAGCCGCGAGCGCCAGCGCCCAACAAAGGATCATCGAAGATGTCCCGCGAAGCCGTCATCGTCTCCACCGCACGCACGCCCATCGGCCGCGCCTATCGCGGCGCCTTCAACGACACCCAGGCGCAACAGCTGGGCGCCCATGCGGTGCGCCACGCCGTCGCCCGCTCGGGCGTCGACCCGGCCGAGATCGAGGATGTGGTCATGGGCGCGGCCCTGCAGCAGGGCTCGACCGGCACCAATGTCGCCCGCCAGATCGCTCTCGCCGCCGGCCTGCCCGTGACCACGGCGGGCATGAGCCTGGACCGGCAATGCGCCTCGGGCCTGATGGCCATCGCCACGGCGGCGAAACAGGTCGTGCATGACGGCCAGGTGATCGCCGTCGGCGGCGGCCTGGAGAGCATCACCCTTGTGCAGAACCAGAACATGAACCTGCACCGGCTCAAGGACGAGACTCTGCTGAAGCTCCAGCCCCACGTCTATATGTCGATGCTCGAGACCGCCGAGGTGGTCGCCGCCCGCTACGGGATCGGCCGCGAAGCCCAGGACGCCTACGCCCTGCAATCCCAGCAGCGCACCGCCGCGGCCCAGGCCGCCGGCCATCTGGACGCCGAGATCGTGCCCATGACTACCACCATGCTGGTCATGGACAAGGCAACGGGCCAGACCTCGTCGAAGGAGGTGACCCTGTCGAAGGACGAGGGCAACCGCGCCGACACAACGCTGGAAGGCCTGTCCTCGCTCAAGCCGGTGTTCGGCGGCGGCGAGGAAATCTCCGAAGGCCGGTTCATCACCGCCGGAAACGCCTCGCAGCTGTCCGACGGCGCCTCGGCCAGCGTCATCATGGACGCGAAGGAGGCGGAACGCCGGGGCCTTCAGCCGCTGGGCGCATACCGCGGCATGGCGGTGGCCGGTTGCGAGCCCGACGAAATGGGCATCGGCCCGGTCTTCGCCGTGCCGCGGCTGCTGGAGCGCCACGGCCTGACCGTCGACGATATCGGCATCTGGGAGCTGAACGAGGCCTTTGCCGTGCAGGTCCTCTACTGCCGCGACCGGCTGGGCATTCCGGACGACCGCCTCAACGTCTCGGGCGGCGCGATTTCGATCGGTCATCCCTATGGCATGTCGGGCGCGCGGATGACCGGCCACGTCCTGATCGAGGGCAAGCGGCGCGGCGCGAAATACGGCGTCGTCACCATGTGCATCGGCGGCGGCATGGGCGCCGCCGGCCTGTTCGAGATTTTCTGAGTTGGTCAGCGGCTCCCGTCACCAAGGATGGCTGAAACCGCTGCGCGGTTTCAGCGGAGCGGCGGGCCTGTTCGAGATCTGGTGACGGGTCAGCCTCGCCCGTCCCCGGGGCGCGGCGCGGCCGCCCCGGTCGAAACCGGCCCGCCGGCCTCGGCGCATTGCGCCTCCCATTCGGCGCGCCGGGCCTCCATCAGGGCGTACCACCGCGCGCGCAGAACGGCGGGGCGACCCGGATAATGGTCCTCGAGGAAATCGACCTCCACCACCCGGTCGGTGCGGAAGGTGCGGAAGTCCTCGCGCGTCTCGCACCATCCGACCAGAAGGCGCTTGGTTTCGCGATAGCCGACCAGGCACGGCCATATGATCCTCAGGGTCTCCTGCCCCTGTTCGTCGGCGTAATGCAGCCGCAACTTTCGACCGGCGTGGATCGCGGCGCGGACGCGGGCCATGTCCAGGGTCTCGACCTCATGCCTCCACACCGGAGCGCTGGCCACGGCGGGCTCCAGCAGCACGGGCCGCAGCCGTTCGGGGACCGTCGCCGCGATCTTGGCGATCAGGTCGCGGGCGGCGCGGGCCAGCGCCGGATCGCCGCGTCCCGCCACCCACTGGGCTCCCAGCACCGCGGCCTCGACCTCGTCCGAGGTCAGCATCAGCGGCGGCATGTCGAAGCCGCCCTCCAGGACATAGCCCAGGCCCGCCTCGCCCCGGATCGGCACGCGCTGGCTCATCAGGGTGGCGATGTCGCGGTAGATGGATCGTTTCGACGTCTCCAGCTCGGCCGCGATGGCCTCGGCCGTGACCGGCTTCGAGGACCGGCGCAGCACCTGGATGATCTGGAACAGGCGGTCGGCGCGTCTCATTCGAGCACCATGGATGACGGCTGCTGACAGCATGCTGGCAGCAGGATGGCGGTAGTCAACCCTGGCCGGCGGCGAGGGGCCGCCCGTTCCCCGCGCTCAAGCAGCGAGCGACCATGTCGCGAGCGGTAGCGCCTCATGAAGGAGACATCCGATGCTGACGCTGTTTCACGCGCCCTGGTCCCGGTCCTCGCGCCTGGTCTGGCTGCTGGAGGAGATCGGGGCCGACTACGAGATTCGCTATTGCGACATTCCCCGCATGGACGGGACGGGCGCGCGCGATCCGCTCAATCCGCATCCGGACGGCAAGGTTCCCGCCTTGTTGCACGGCGATGTGCTGGTCACCGAGTCGGCCGCCATCGCGCAGTATCTGACCGATCTGTTTCCGGAAGCGGGTCTCGGCACGCCGGTCGGCTCACCCGAGCGCGGAGCCTATCTGACCTGGCTGGCCTGGACCGCGGGCGAAATGGAGCCGGCCTACTGGAGCAGGATCAGCGGCGCGATGGAGGGCGATGTGAAGGCCCAGACCCGCTACGACGCGGTCATCGCCCGCCTTTTCGGGGCCTTGGCGCGCGGGCCCTTTCTGATGGGCCAGCGGTTCACGGCGGTCGATGTCATGGTCGGCAGCGCCTTGGCCTGGGGCCGGGAATTCTCGCCGGCCAGCGCGGCGCTGGACGCCTACCTCGCGCGGATCATGGACCGCCCGGGCAACGTCCTGGCGGCCGCGAAGGACGGCACGCCGCCGCTGGCGCGGGTGGCCTGAGCGATCAGGCCGCGTGGGCGGGGGCGGCGTCGCCCTTCCCGCCCGCCGGACGCTGGATGGCGCGCAGGGTGGCCACAAATTCGTCGCGCCAGACGCCCACGTCGGTGTCGCGCACCACCTGCATCAACGCCTCCCATTTCCTCCGACGTTCGGCCAGGGGCATGGTCAGGGCGCGCTTGATGGCGTCGGACAGTTCCTCGCGGCTGAACGGATTGACCAGCAAGGCCTCGCCCATCTGTTCGGCGGCGCCGGCGAACCGTGAAAGGACCAGCACCCCGGGATCGTCCGGATTCTGGGCCGCGACATATTCCTTGGCCACCAGGTTCATGCCGTCCCTCAGCGGCGTCACCAGGCCGACCCGCGCCGCACGGTAGATGCCGGCCAGCTGGTCCCGGCGATAGGTCCGGTTCAGGTACCGGATCGGCTGCCAGTCCATCTCGGCATAGGCCCCGTTGATGCGGCCGGCCAGGGCGTCCAGCCGCCCGCGAATGTCCTGGTAGGTGTCGACCTCGTCGCGCGAGATCGGCGTCACCTGAAGCAGCAAGACCTCCGATCGCATGTCGGGGTTGGTTTCGAGAAACTGTTCGTAGCCCAGCAACCGCTCCTCCAGCCCCTTGGAATAGTCGAGGCGGTCGACGCCCACGATGAGGGACCGGAAGGCGGCGGAGGCGGCCATCCGGTCGTAGGATCGCTGGCCGAGGGCCGAGTTTCGCGCGGCGATGAAGCCGTCGACGTCGATGCCGATCGGGAAGACGCCGGCCTGGACGGTCTTGCCGAACGCCTCAAGCGCGTCGTTGGGCAGCAGCCGCCCGTTCACGCTGGGCTCCGAAGCCACGTAGTCGCGGAACAGGTCCAGCCACTCCCTGGTCTGGAACCCGATCAGGTCGTAGTCGAACATCGCCTCCACCAGCCGCCGATGATGGGGCAGGGTCACCAGCAACTGCCGGACCGGCCAGGGCGTATGCAGGAAGAAGCCGATGCGGTTGCCGATCCCCAGCCGCCGCAGGTCCCGGGCCAGGGGGATCATGTGATAGTCGTGGATCCAGATGATATCGTCGGGCTGGATCAGCGGCGCCAGGACCTCGGCGAACCGGGCGTTGGTGCGCTCATAGCCTTCGCCGTATGACCGCTCGTAGGCGGTCAGGTCGACCCGGTGGTGGAACAGCGGCCAAAGGGTCTTGTTGGCGTAGCCGTTGTAATATTCGTCGACGTCCTGATGCTCGAGGTCGACCAGGGCGACGGTGACGCCGGACCGGTCCTCCATCTTCAGCGCGCCGGTGAAATGTTCGACCGTCTCGCCGGACCAGCCGAACCACAGGCCGTCGTATTTCCTCAGCGCCGCCGACAGCGCCATGGCGAGCCCCCCCGCGGACCCGGCGGCGGGGTCCTTCGGCGCGGACACGCGGTTGGAGACGACGATCAGGCGGCTCATGGACGGTTAACGGCCTCGCTCGCCTTCAGGTCGCAACGCGATTTCGTGAGCGGACCCGTCATCTCGCGTCGGTCCACGACCGGCTCAGCATCACGGCGCAGTTGATGATGCCGACGAGGGAATAGGTCTGCGGATAGTTGCCCCATAGCTCCTTGTCGCCCAGCGACAGGTCCTCGGACAGCAGGCCCGCATGGGTGCGGCGGCTCAGCATCTCCTCGAAGATCGCGCGCGCCTCCTCGTCGCGGCCGTTCTGGTGCAGGGCCTCGATGAACCAGAAGGTGCAGAAGTTAAACGCCGTCTCCGGCTCGCCGAAATCGTCCGGCTCGACATAGCGGAACAGATAGGGACCCTTCTTCAGGTCGCGTTCGATGGCGTCGAAGGTGGCGACCTGTCGGGGGTCCCGGGGGTCGAGGAAGCCCAGGTCGGTCATCTGCAGCAGGGAGGCGTCCAGTTCCCGGTTGCCGAAACTGGCGGCGAACCGGCCTTCGTCCTCGAGAAAGGCCTCCTTCTCGATCCGTACCCGGATGATCCCGGCCCGCTCGCGCCACACCTCCGCCCGCGCGACCAGCCCCATGTGATCCGCCGCCTTGGCCAACCGATCGCAGGCCGCCCAGCACATGACCGAGGAATAGGTGTGGACCCGCGCGATGGTGCGGAACTCCCACAGGCCCGCGTCGACCTGGTCGTGCATGGCGAAGGCGCGGTCGCCGACCTTTTCCAGGGCGTGGAAATCCTCGATCGTGCCCGGCCGCAGCAGCCGCTGGTCGTAGAAGGCCTGGACCAGCGGCAGGACGATCTGTCCGTACACGTCGTGCTGCAGATGCTCGCGCGCCTGATTGCCGATGCGCACCGGCTTCATGCCGCGATAGCCCTCGACCGCCTCGGTGATCCGTTCGTCGATGTCTTCTTCCAGACCGACGCCATACACCGGCTGGACATGCCCCCCGCCCGATGCGTCGACCAGATTGCGCAGATAGCCGAGGTAGTTCTCCAGCAGGTCGACCGCGCCCAGCCGGTTCAGCGCCCGCACCACATAGTAGGCGTCGCGGATCCAGCAGTAGCGGTAGTCCCAGTTGCGCCCGCTTTCGGGAAATTCGGGCACCGAGGTGGTCATGGCGGCGACGATCGCCCCGGTTTCCTCATAGGCGCAGAGTTTCAGGGTGATGGCGGCGCGGATCACCGCCTCCTGCCAGTCCAGCGGGAGGTAGAGGGTGCGGACCCAGTCCTGCCAATAGGCGATGGTGCGGTCCAGGGCCGCCGAAACCCCGGGCCCCACGTCCTGGTCGTAGCCCTCGTCCGGGCCGAGGAAGAAGGCGTGGGGCCCCTCGAGCCGGAAGACCCGCTCGTTCAGGATGTGGGACACGGGACAGTCGGTCGTCAGCCGGAAGGTGACGTCCGTGCACAGATAGCGGATGTGGTTCGAGCCGCTGGTGCACTCCGCCCGGCGGGCGCCCCAGTCGGCGGACGGGCGAAGGCGCACCCGGATGCGCGGCGACCCGCTGAGCGGACGCACGATCCGGCCGAAGGCCAGCGGCCGGTAGGTGCGGCTGTGTTTCGGATGCCGGGGCGCGAAATCGATGACCTCCACCGAGGCCCCATCCTCGGCCGTCAGGACCGTGCGCAGCACGGGGGTGTTGCGGACGTAGGCCTGCTCGACCTTTTTCCGCCCCTCCAGCTCGATATCCCAGAAGCCGTGATCCGGATCGAACCCGTCCATGAGGGCCGAGAACACCGGATCGCCGTCCACGCGCGGCGCGCAGGCCCAGACATAGCGGCCGTCGCGGTCGATCAGCGCGCTGATCGAACAGTTGCCGATGGGCGCGAGGTCCAGGTTGGGGGTCATGCGCCCTCCTCGACGGCGTTCAGCCAGGCCAGAACGGCCGCCACGTCGGGCAATCCAAAGCGGGCGCCGGTCTCGCGCGGCGGCCCGACCAGGACGCCGAACCCGCCCAGGGCGGCGGCGGCGCGGAAGCCGTCCTCGTCCGTCAGATCGTCGCCCAGCATGACCGGAACGGATCCCGCGAACGGCGGCTCCTGCATGAAGGCGGTCAGCGCCGTGCCCTTGCTGGTTCCGGGCGTCTTCAGCTCCACGACCAGGTTGCCCGCCTGCAGGGCCAGGCCGGTCTCGCCGGCCAGCCTCTGGGCCAGCGCCACGGCCGCGGCCGCCTCCGCCGGCGCGCCGCGATAATGCAGGCCCGCGGACACGGCCTTGTCCTCGACGATGACGCCGGGCCGGGTGCGGGCGAAGCGTTCGAAGGCGTCGACGGCGTCCCGCACGGCCGGCGCGGCCTCGGCGCGGTGAAGCGACCCATCGGCGCCGCGTCGCTCCAGCCCGTGCACCCCGGAGGCCGAAGCGGCGCTGGCCTCGGCGATGCGGTCGATCTCGGCGATGGTCCGGCCACTGATGATGGCGACCCGTCCGTTCAGTCGGTCCGCCACGGCCCGGAGCGCCGCCGTTCGCTCCGGATGCGGCACGACGGCGTCGGGGGTCTCGGCCAGCGGAGCCAGCACGCCGTCCATGTCCAGGAACAGGGCCGGTCGCGCCAGGCGGGCGGGCGGCGGCGGCAGCGGACGCGAAACGGCCTCGACCGGCGCGGCCGCGCCGTCGGTGATCAGGTGAGACGTCCGCATGGCCTACTAACGCGGTGCTCCGGCAAAGGTTGACCCGGCGGGCGCATTTTCTCGCATTGCAGCATTCCGCGGCCGGGCGGCGGGCGATTGTGATTCTTCCCCCGATGCGCCACATCGCCGGAATGAGCGATACTGCGAACCCCGTCCTGTCCGCCGATCCCGCCGCGATGACGGCGCGGGCCCGCGAAGTGATCCGCCTCAATATCGCGGCGCTTAAGGCGCTCGAGACGGGGCTCGACGACAGCCTCGGCCGGGCGTGCGAAATCATCCTGTCGCGGCCCGGCTATGTGGTCGTTACCGGCATGGGCAAGTCGGGCCATATCGGCGGCAAGATCGCCGCCACCCTGGCCTCGACCGGGACCAACGCCTTCTTCGTCCACCCCGCCGAGATGAGCCATGGCGACCTGGGCATGCTGCGCAAGGACGTCACCCTGCTGGCCATCTCCAACTCGGGCGAGAGCCGCGAGTTGCGCGACCCGCTGATCTTCTGCCAGCGCGAGGGCATTCCGGTGATCGGCCTGACCCAGCGGCCCGGCAGCTTTCTCGGCCGCGCGTCCGCCGTCTGCCTGACCATGCCGCAGGTGGCCGAGGCCTGCCCCAACGGTCTGGCCCCGACGACCTCGACCCTGATGACCCTGGCCCTCGGCGACGCCCTGGCCATGGTGCTGATGGACCGGCGCGGCTTCACCGCCGAGGCCTTCGGCCTGCATCACCCCGGCGGCAAGCTGGGCATGAGCCTCCAGAGCGTGCGCGACTGGATGGGCGACCGCCCGCCGGCGCCCGCCGCCGTCCCCCTGACCGCGACCTTCGCGGAGGTGGTTTCGGCCATCACCGAGGGGCGCAAGGGCGCCGCCGCAGTGCTGAACGGCGACGGGACCCTGGCGGGGATCGTCACCGACGGCGACGTGCGCCGCGCGTTCTCGCGCGACCTGAGCGGACTGACGGCCGCGGACGTAATGAGCCCCCGTCCCAAGGTGATCGGCCCCGACGCGAGAATGAGCGACGCCATCGATCTGATGACCCAGAACAGGATCGCCACCCTGCTGGTGGTCGAGGACGAGCGGCCGCTGGCCGTCGTCCACATCGCCGAACTGATGCAGGCCGGCTACGTCAGCTGAGCCTCGGCGTGGGGTGTGGGCTATTGAACGGGACCGGACCGGGCCCGCGAGAACCGTGGCGTTACGCCCCACACCCCACACCCCACACCCCCACTCAGTACGCCCGTCGCCCGTCGATATTCCCCGGCGGCGAATAGCGGCAGGCCAGGACCGACCGGTCGCCGCGGGATTCGATGGCGCAGCCGACATGGGTCGTGCCCGACCAGATCATCTGGCTGTAGTGGCCGATGTCGGTCCAGTTCCCGGTGCGGCTGACGTTCGGGAACACGCCGTGGCGGTAGTGCCGCTTCTCGGCCGTCCATTCGGCGACCATTTCCTCAGGGGTCCAGACGCGGCCGCCCCAGCCGGTCCACAGGTTCTCGCCATGTCCGTGCATCGCGGGATCGTGTCCCCACCGGCCGGTCATGACCAGTTCGCGGGCCCAGACGCGCGCTTCCGCCTCCAGATTGTCGTCCCAGACCAGCGGCGGGGTTCCGACCCGGGCCCGCTCGGCGTTGTGAGCCGCCAGCAACCGCGCCTCGACCCGGTCCGACGGAACGGCGTCGCGCGGGGGATCGGTCGCCAACACGGGCCGCGGGCCCGCGAGCGGGTCAGCGCAGCCCGGCGTGGCCACCAGGGCGATCAGGACGGCGAGGGGGGCGAGGCGTCGCATGGCATCTCCGGAACCAGTCCGCGGAAAGCGCTCGCCCCCCCGCCCCGTTCCGTCAAGTCGCTGGCGCGCCCGCGACCGCGTCCAGCGACGGCTCCTCGCCGCCGTTCTCCTGGCGCAAGGTCAGCGGCTCGGCGGGCTTGCCGGCCTGGAATTCCTCCATCGCCGTGGCCTTGCGGCTCCGCATGCGATCGGCAAGGGCGTCCATGTCGAGACCGGCGGCGCGGGCCTGGCTGAACATGCCCTCCGAACGCTTCTCCTCTTCCTCGACATGGTGCTCGATCATCTCGGACAGCACCTTGACCTTGGCGTCGTAGAAGTCGTCCCCGGCTCCGCCCGCCTCGATCTCGTTGATCAGCTGTTTGGCGCCGTCGTGCTCGACATAGGCTTCCTTGAGCAGGTCCTCCTCGATCCGGCCCTTGCAGGCCGGATAGAATATCTCCTCCTCGATCACCGTATGGACCTTCAGCTCGAGGCAGGCCTGTTCGGCCAGCTCCTGCTTTTTCGACCGGCTGGTCGCCTTCTCGAACGCCGCGAAGATCTCCTCCACCTTGCGGTGATCGGCCTTCAGCATCGCGATCGCGTCCATCTCTTCATAGGTCTGGGCCATGGTCTCGTCCTCCTGATAGCGGGTGTGATGGCCGCTTAAGACGCGGAGAAGGCGGGCGTTCCCACGGCCCAGCTAGCTGAGAGTCGTTCTCGGGATTCAGCCCTTCCGGGCGTCCGGCGCCCGACATAACGGCGCGTTTTCACCGGTCCTGCGTTCATGAACCGAACCGGAAGGAGCTGCGACCATGATCGACCACATCGGCCTCGACGTCAGCGACATCGGCCGGTCCCGCGCGTTCTACTCGGCCGCGCTCGCGCCGCTCGGCTACCGACTCGTCGCGGAAGAACGGGACGGCGCCTGGACGGTGGTGATGTTCGGGATCGAAGGCCCGGAATTCGTCATCGCCGACAAGGACCGGCCCGGCGAGGCCAACCACGTGGCCTTCCGCGCCCGAACCCGCGCCGAGGTCGACGCCTTCCACGAGGCCGCGCTGACGGCCGGCGGTCGAGACAACGGCGCGCCCGGCGTGCGGGAAAATTACGGCCCGACCTACTACGCGGCCTTCGTCCTCGATCCCGACGGCTTCAATATCGAGGCGGTTTGCCACGCCCCGGGATGATGCGACCGTTTTCGACGCCGGGGCATGCTAGCGTCAGCAGACTGGAACCAGCGGGCCGGAATTTCCGAAGTGTCCGAAAGTGTCCCACGAATTTTTCGCTCCCTCGGACACTTCGGCGGGGTTGGCGAAAAAACTTGACGTTGACGTAAACGTAGGGTTTCTGACCAACACGCTTGAATCCGTCCTTATTGGAGACGCACTCCCATGGCCGAAGCCTATATCTACGACGCGGTCCGCACGCCGCGCGGCAAGGGCAAGAAGGATGGGTCCCTGCACGAGATCACAGGCCTCAGCCTGGCGACCCAGGTGCTGGAGGCCCTGCGCGACCGCAACGACCTGGACACCTCGAAGGTCGACGACGTCATCCTCGGCTGCGTCACCCCGGTGGGCGAACTCGGCGCCGACATCGCCCGCACCGCGGTTCTGTCGGCGGGCTGGGCCCAGACCACCGCCGGCGTCCAGGTCAACCGCTTCTGCGCCTCGGGCCTCGAGGCCGTGAACATGGCCGCGGCCAAGGTGAAGTCCGGCGAGGCCGACTTCGCCGTCGGCGGCGGCATCGAGGCCATGAGCCGGGTGCCGATGGGCTCCGACGGCGGCGCCTGGCCGGTCGACCCGTCCTCGGCCTTCCCGACCTATTTCGTGCCCCAGGGCGTCTCGGCCGACATGATCGCTACCAAATACGGTTTCAGCCGCGACGACGTCGACGCCTACTCGATGGAAAGCCACAGGCGCGCCGCCGCCGCCTGGGCCGACGGCCGTTTCTCGAAATCGGTCATCCCGGTGAAGAACCAGCTCGGCCTGGTCCAGCTGGACCGCGACGAGACCATCCGCCCCAATACCGACATGCAGACCCTGGGGGCCCTGAACCCGTCCTTCGCCATGATGGGCGAAATGGCCTTCGACAGCGTCATCAACCAGCGCTACCCCGAGGTCGAGCGGGTTAACCACGTCCACACCCCGGGCAACAGCTCGGGCATCGTCGACGGCTCCGCCGGCGTCCTGATCGGCACGCTTGAGGCCGGCCAGGCCCTCGGCCTCAAGCCCCGCGCCCGCATCGTCGGGGCCGCCTCGATCGGCTCCGAGCCCTCGATCATGCTGACCGGCCCCGAGTTCGTGACGAAGAAGCTGCTGGCCAAGCTCGGCATGACCACCGCCGACATCGACGTCTGGGAGCTGAACGAGGCCTTCGCCGCCGTGGTGCTGCGCTACATGCAGGCGCTCGACATCGACCATTCGAAGATGAACGTGAACGGCGGCGGCATCTCCATGGGCCACCCGCTGGGCGCCACCGGCGCCATGATCACCGGTATCGCCCTGGACGAGCTGGAGCGCTCGAACAAATCGACCGCCCTGATCACCCTGTGCATCGGCGGCGGCATGGGCACCGCCACCGTCATCGAGCGCGTCTAAGGGCCATGACGCTGCGTCCCGTCACCTTCGCGGACCTCGACACGGTCTGCGACCACCGGCGTCGGATGTTCGCCGCCGCCGGTCGTGACGCGGCGGTGCTGGACCGGATGGATCCGGCCTTTCGGATCTGGGCCGCCTCGCGGCTGCGCAGCGGCGAATACACGGGCTGGATCGTCGAGGCGAACGGCTGGCCGGCGGCGAGCGTGGGCCTGATGTTCATCGACTGGCCGCCCCACCCCGAACACCCCCACTGCGACCGCCGCGGCTATGTGCTGAACCTGTTCGTCGAGCCGGACCATCGCGGCCGGGGGCTGGCCCGCCAGCTGATGCGGCGGGTCGAGGAAGAAGCGCGGACGCGGGGCGTCGACTACCTGATCCTCCACCCGACCGCCCAGGCGCGGCCGATGTACGAAACCCTGAACTGGCAGGCGACATCCGAGATGTCGCTGCGTCTGAACTGAAAACCCGAGGAAGCCCGATGGAAAACTTCAAGATCGACGTCGACGCCGACGGCATCGCCCTGATCACCTTCGACGTCCCCGGACGATCGATGAACACCCTGACCTCGGGCGTGATGAAAGAGATCCCGGAGTGGGTCGAGCGGGTGAAGACCGACGACGCCATCAAGGGCGCGGTTCTGACCTCGGGCAAGGCGAGCGGCTTCTGCGCCGGCGCCGACCTCGGCGACATGGCCGGCGGCATGCTGGCCGGCGGTTCGTTGCAGGACGCCTATGACGCCGGCTGGAAGCTCAACGGCGCCCTGCGTGCGCTGGAGACCTGCGGCAAGCCGGTGGCCGCCGCGATCAACGGCCTGGCCCTGGGCGGCGGTCTCGAGCTGACGCTGGCCTGCCACTATCGCGTGGTCGCCGATGACTCGAAGATCCAGCTCGGCCTGCCCGAGATCAAGGTCGGCCTCTTCCCCGGCGGCGGCGGCACCCAGCGGCTGACGCGCCTGATCGGGGTGCAGGCGGCGATGACGGCGATGAGCGCCGGCTCGTCCTGGCGCCCGAACGACGCCAAGGGCGCCGGCGTTGTGCATGAAGTCGTGGCCAAGGGCGGCGAGGTCGAGGCCGCGAAGGCCTGGATCAAGGGCGGCGGCAAGGCTGTCCAGCCGTGGGACGACAAGGGCTTCAAACAGCCCGGCGGCGGCCCCTACCACCCGGCCGGCATCCAGAATTTCCTCGTCGGCAACGCCATGCTGCGCAAGCAGTCCTACGGCAACTATCCGGCCGTCCTGAACCTGATGAAGGCCGTCTATGAGGGCATCCAGGTGCCGATGGACGCCGCCCTGCGCATCGAGACCCGCTACTTCATCAAGACCCTGATGACGCCGCAGGCCCAGGCCATGATCCGCTCGCTGTTCCTCAGCAAGCAGGAGCTCGACAAGGGCGCCGTCCGCCCCGCGGGCGTGCCCAAGTCCGATCCCAAGAAAGTCACCGTCATCGGCGCCGGCATGATGGGCGCGGGTATCGCCTATGTGCAGGCGCTGGCTGGCATCGAGACCATCCTGATCGACCGCACCCAGGAAGACGCCGACAAGGGCAAGGCCCACGTCGCCGACCTGCTGAAGAAGCGCCTGTCGCGCGGCCAGATCACCCAGGACAAGTATGACGCCCTGCTGGCCTCGGTCGTCGCCACCACCGACTACGACCTGATCAAGGGCTCGGACCTGGTCATCGAGGCGGTGTTCGAGAACCGCGAGATCAAGGCCGACGTCACCAAACGCGCCGAGGCCCAGCTGGCCCCGGGCGCCGTGTTCGGCTCCAACACCTCGACCCTGCCGATCACCGGCCTGGCCGAGGCCAGCGTCCGGCCCGAGGACTTCATCGGCATCCACTTCTTCTCGCCCGTCGACAAGATGATGCTGGTCGAGATCATCCTCGGCGAGAAGACGGGCGAGGCCGCGATCGCGAAGTCGCTCGACTACGTCATGAAGATCAAGAAGACCCCGATCGTCGTCAACGACGGCCGCGGCTTCTACACCTCGCGCTGCTTCGGCACCTACGTCGCCGAGGGCATGGCCATGCTGGAAGAGGGCTACGCTCCCGCCCTGATCGACAACATCGGCCGCATGACCGGCATGCCGCGCGGCCCGCTGGAGATGCATGACGACGTGGCTTTGGACCTGTCGGTCAAGATCGCCAAACAGACCGCCGCCGACCTCGGCGACAAGTACCAGCCCCTGCCCGGCTCGCAGATCGTCCAGAAGATGGTCGAGGAGCTGGGCCGCTACGGCCGCAAGAACGGCATGGGCTTCTATGACTACGACCAGAAGCCCAAGAAGCTCTGGGCGGGCCTGGCCGAACTGGCGCCGGTGAAGATCGACGATTCCACCCCCGAACTGGTCGAGGACCAGAAGCGCCGCCTGCTCTACCGTCAGGCCGTCGAGGTCGCGCGCTGCTGGGAAGAGGGCGTCATCGACGACCCGCGCGAGGCCGATGTCGGCGCCATACTGGCCTGGGGCTTCGCGCCCTGGACCGGCGGCCCGATCACGATGATCGACCAGGCCGGCCTCAAGGCCTTCGTGGCCCAGGCGGACGACTACGCCGCCCGCTACGGCGACCGCTTCAAGGTCCCGCAGCTGCTGCGCGACATGGCCGGGAAGGGCGAGACCTTCTATGGAAACTTCGCCGGGAAGCAGAAGGCGGCGGCGTAATAGCGATGGAGATCGGGGCGATCAATCCGGGCTTCGCGACAGCCGCGGCGCTCGCCCTGATCACCTTCGCGGTCCACACCTTCGTGGGCGGGCGGTTCGCGGCCCGCCCCCTCCTGTCGACACAGAACTTCGACAAGGCCAGCCGCTGGCTGAACTACATGACCTGGCACATGGTCACGGCCCAGCTGCTTCTCATGCCGGCGGGCTATGCCTGGGCCGCAGTCCGGCCCGAGGCGGTCGAGGTCGCGGTGCTCCTGACCGTTCTCGCCGCCATCCTGTCGCCGCTCAGCGCCTGGGTGGCGATGAAAGGCGGGATCCAACCCTGGCGGTTCCCCTCCTCGTGGCTGTTCGCCCTGATCACGGCCGCCGGCCTGTGGGGGTTCGCAGGCTAGAGGTTCACCACTTCGAACCCATCCTCGGCGTGCAGCCGTTCGGCCAGGGCCGCGCGGTGACAACCGGCGTGGTCGGCCTCGAAGCACAGCAGGGCGGTCGGGCGGTCCTTCGCCATCTCGCGCAGCCGTTCGAAGGCCAGTTGCGAGGGCGGTTCTTCCATATGGACGGCGAAGATCTCCCGCATTTCGCCGACCCGGCCCTTCCGCGCCGCGTCGCGTCCCGCCTTGGGCGTCCCCAGGTCGCGCAGGTGGACGTATTCGATCCCGGCCTCGGCCAGGCTCGAGCCCAGCACGGTCCTGGAAAGGCCCGCCCGCCGCGACGCGGCCACCGCCCGAACATCGGCCAAAACCTGAACGCCAGCCGCCTTCAGCCGATCGATCACAGCCGCCTGGGGCTCTCCCTCATAGCCGATGGTGAACAGTTTCATCGTGGCTCCTCAGGGCAGCGCGCCGCCGTCGATCGCCTCGGCGACGCAGGCCTGCAGCTCGGCCCGGTACCCGTCCGGGTCGGCGGCCTTGCGCTCCGGCATTGAGACCCCGAGGGCTCGGCGTTGTTCCTCGGACCAGGTCGCCGGCATCCCCACCTCCGGAAGCCGCGCCGCCCACCAGCTGCGGATGAACCAGCTCGGTCCCGCCACCATCCCCGTCTCGCGCTGGGCCTCCGCGATCATCGCGTCCATATGGGCGAGGCAGAGTTCGGTCCGGGGCGGCGGCTCGGGCTCCGCGGCGAGCGCGACGGTCAGAAACAGGGCGGCGACGATCATGATCCTCCTCCTGACCGGAGCTTGACGGAGGTCCCGTGCTAAGGCGAGTCCGTTCTCCGCCAGACTCAGGAACCGTCAGATGCGCCGCACCCTTCTTCTCGCCGTCCTGCTCGGATCCGCCGCATGGAGCGCCCAGGCCCAGGAACTGCTGATCCGCGGCGGGACGATCTACACCGGGGTGGCCGAACAGCCGACGGCCGAGGTGGTCCTGGTCCAGGACGGGCGGATCGCCTATGTGGGCCCGGCCTCGGGCGTGCCGGACGTCGATTACGCCGAGACCCTCGATCTCGAGGGCGCGACGATGTTCCCCGGCTTCACCGACGGACACGCCCACCTTGACGGCATCGGCTGGCGCGAGTTGACGCTGAACCTCGAGGGCTCCGTCTCGGTCGCCGATGCGATGGCCCGGCTTTCAGCCTGGGCGCGGACGCATCCCCAGGGTCCCGTCGTCGGTCGCGGCTGGATCGAGACGCGCTGGCCCGAGGCGCGCTTTCTGACCGCCGCCGACCTCGACGCAGCCGCCCCGGGCCGGATCGTGCTGCTGGGCCGGGCCGACGGCCACGCGGTGGTCGCCTCGACCGCCGCCCTCGCCGCGGCGGGGATCGACGCCTCGACCGTCGCGCCTTCCGGCGGGGAAATCCTCAGGGGCCCCGACGGCCAGCCGACCGGCCTGCTGGTCGACGCCGCTGAACAGCTTGTGGCGGGCCTCATGCCCCAGGCCAATCCCGAGGCCCTGCGCGACGCCTACCGCGCCGGCTTCCGCGTCGAGGCCGCCTACGGCTGGACCGGGGTGCATTTCATGAGCGCCCCATGGAAGGACGTTCCGCTGCTGGAGGCCATGGCCGAGGCGGGCGAGGCGCCCCTGCGCATCTACAACAGCGTCACGCCCGACGGCGCGGCCGAACTGATCGCCGGGGGCCCGCGCAGCGTCGCGGACGGCCGGATCATCACCCGGGCGATCAAATACTATGCCGACGGGGCGCTCGGCTCGCGCGGCGCCGCCCTGTTCGAGCCCTATGCCGACCGGCCCGACACCACCGGCCTGATGCAGATCACGGAACAGGAGATCGTGCCCCTGTACCAGGCGGCCTTGCGCGGCGGCATCCAGGTCGCCACCCACGCCATCGGCGATCGCGGCAACGCCTCGGTGGCGGAGTGGTACCAGCAGGCCTTGGCCGGGGTTGGGCCCGGGGACCGGCCGAACGGCGCGGACGTGCGCTGGCGGATCGAGCACGCCCAGATCCTGCGACCCGCCGACTATCACTGGTTCCGGGACCTGCCGATCATCGCCTCGATGCAGCCCAGCCACGCCATCGGCGACCTGCATTTCGCCCCGGCCCGCCTGGGCGACGCACGGCTGGACGGGGCCTACGCCTGGCATAGCCTGGTCGATCTCGGCGTCATCGTGGTCGGCGGCTCCGACGCCCCGGTCGAGCGGGGCGCGCCCCTGATCGAATTCTACGCGGCCGTCGCCCGCGCCGATCTGGAAGGCTTCCAGGGCCCCGACTGGCGCCCCGGCGAGGCGGTGGACCGCGCGACGGCCCTGAAGATGTTCACCCTCTGGCCCGCCTACGCCAGCTTCCGGGAGGCCGAGCTGGGCACCATCGAGGTCGGCAAGCGGGCTGACTTCACCGCCTTCTCGGTCGACCTGATGACGGCGCCGGCCGCCGACATTCCCAAGGGCCACGCCACCCTGACCATCGTCGACGGCGTGGTCGTCTACCGCGCCGACTGAGCCCGGCGGCGGGTCGCGCCTTGATGCGTCCCGCCGTTGGCCCTAAGGGTTCGTCCGGCTCCGCGGGCGTGATGTAGTGGTAGCCTGAAAGCTTCCCAAGCTTTTCGTGCGGGTTCGATTCCCGCCGCCCGCTCCAAGCCGCCGCCCTATTCGCGGGTGACGGTCACCCCCCGGGCCTCGAGGATTTCCTGGACGCTGTCTTCCCCGGCCAGGTGGGCCGCGCCGACGGCGATGAAGACCGTCCCCGAACCTTCCAGCAGGGTCTGGATCTGACCGGCCCAGTCGGTGTTCCGCTGGACCAGCAGGGCCTGATAGAGGGCCTGGGATTCCTCGCGCATTTCGTCGACCGAGATTTCCTCCAGAGTGGCCACGTCGCCGGCGGCCCAGGCGTCGACCATCCGGTCCAGTTCGACGGTGGCGTCCTCCCAGGCTTCCAGCATGGCGCGCAGGAAGGCCAGTTGCTCGGCCTCGGGCATGCCGGCCAGGATGCCGATCTGTTTGTCGATGGTCTCCAGGCCATGCACCGGCCTGTCCCCGGCGCGGGCCTTGAGGATTTGCTCGACGCCGGACTGGGGATCGTAGCCGGCCTTGACCAGGGGCGCGACCGACAGGGTCAGGGCGGCGAACCACGGGCGGAACAGGTTCAGCCGGGCCGCGGGCAGGCCCGCGGCCGTCGCCGCGGCGTTCAGGTCGGCCATCTCGGCCTCGGTCAACAGGCTGGACAGGGGCCGGTCGGGCGACAGGCCGTGCTGCTGGATCAGGGGGATGATCGCCGTCTGGTCGTCGGGGTTGGATATCTCGAACCAGATCTGGTCGGCGCTGTCGAAGGCGGCGTCGACCCGGGCGGAGCCCCAGGCGGTGGTCGGGCGCAGCACATGGACCGTGCCGAACAGATAGAGGGTCGAATCGGCGTCGCGAACCACCCACAGGGCCGGACCCTGGCCCTGGGCCGGGGGGACGACACGCCCGGCGGGGCCGGGGGCCGGAACGGCTTCGGCCGCCTGGGCGAAGGCCTCGACGGGCTGCAGGGCCATGGCGGCGGCGAGGGTCAGGCCGAGCGCCGCGGCGAGGGCGGAACGGCCGGCGGCGGCGAGCGTCCTGAGCAGTCGGGAGGAGGTCACGTCGGGATCCTTACTCGGAAAAGATGGATTCGATCGACTGCCCGAACACATGGGCGATCCGGAAGGCGAGCGGCAGGGAGGGGTCGTAGCGGCCGGTCTCGAGCGCATTGACGGTCTGGCGGGAGACGCCCAGCGCCTGGGCCAGGTCGGCCTGGCTCCAGTTGCGTTCGGCGCGCAGCACCTTGAGGCGGTTGTTCATCCCGTCGCTCCTAGCGGTGCTTCAGCCACCAGGCGGCCCAGGCGATGCCATACCCCGCGATCTGGAACAACAGGATGGCGTACATGCCGCCCGCGACGAGTTCCGCGGCGCTGGCGCCCGCCGCCTGCGGGGTCGAGCCGTCGTCGCGCAGGGTGAGGGTGAGCAGCAGGATCGCGCCGACGGCCATGCCGCCGGAGCCGCCCCACCACCAGGCCCATTTGTGAGCCTCGCGCGCCGCCTCGTCGATGCCGCGCCACCACCAGACGCAGGCGGCCAGGGCCGCCGCCATGGCGAGAGCCATGAGGGCCACGGTCAGAGCCAGCCCCAGCGGCCCGGGCTGGTCGCCGAGCATGGAGCCGCCAGCGCCGGCGAGGGCGCCGACGACCGTCACGCCCAGCACCATGAGGACGAAGGTTCCGAGACCGAACGGTCGTTTGGGGCGGGCCGGCAGGTTCATGGGGAGCTTCCCGTCGTGATGACAAGGGTGTTTTACATGGTCCCGGCGGACTGTCAAGCAACCTTGTCTAAATGTCGGTACCCCCTGTCGCGCTATTCGGCGGCGACGTCGGCGGCGGGCGCGGCCAGTTCAGGACGGGAAAGGGAGCGCGGCGCCGTCTCCACCGGGGGCAGTCCGGGCAGGTCCTTGCCCTCGTGATCGACCTGGAGATCCTCGAAACGGCGCGCCGAAACCATGACCTGGCTTTCGAGCGAGCCGACGAACTGGTTGTACTTGCCCACCGCCGTATCCAGCGCCCGGCCCACGGCGGCGGCGTGGCCGCCCATGACCGAGAGCCGTTTGTAGAGCTCCTTGCCCAGTTTCGCGACCTCCTCGGCGTTCTTCGCCTGCTCTTCCGCGCGCCAGCCGTAGGCGACGGCCTTGCACAGGGCGAACAGGGTGGTCGGGGTGGCGATAAGGACGCGGGCCTCCATGGCCTGGGTGATCAGGTCCGGCTCATGATCGAGAGCGGCGGACAGGAAGGACTCGCCCGGCACGAACATGACGACGACGTCCGGGCTGGGTTTGAACTGGTCCTGATAGGCCTTGGACGACAGCTGGCGGACGTGGGTCTTCATGCTGGCGGCGGTGCGCAGGGAGGCGGCGCGGCCCTGGGCTTCCTCATCGCCGTCGGCGGCGTCGGGGAAGGCCAACGGCACCTTGGCGTCGATCACGAACATGCCGCCGCCCGGCATGCGGACGACGAAGTCGGGGCGTTGCTGGCGGCCCTGATCGTCGGCGGTCGAGGTCTGTTCGGTGAAGTCGAACCGGCCCGCCATGCCGGCGGCCTCGAGCACATTGCGGCAGGTCTGTTCGCCCCAGCGGCCGCGCCGCCCGGTGTTGCCCTTCAGCGCCTCGGTCAGGCGCCGCGCCTCGTCGCGGGTCGCGGTGGAGGCGGTCATCAGCAGGGCCAGCTGCTCCTTCAGCCCGCCGGTCTCCTCGTTGCGCGTCTTCTCCAGCGCCGCGACATGCTCCTGGAACAGTTTCAGCGTGTCGGCCACGGGCTTGAGCTGGGCCTCCATGCGCTGCTGGGCCATTAATTCGCGGGTGCGGAAGGTCTCGTCGGTGCGTTTCAACAGCTCCTCGGCGACGGCGTTGGCCGCCGTGTTGGCGGTCTGGGCGGCCTGGGCGCGGAGCAGTTCGGTGGAGGTCGCCGCCTGGTCCTCGAACAGGCGCATCCGGGCCTCGGTTTCGGCATGGCGCTCGCGCAGCTCCCAGGCCCGGGTTTCGGCCGCGGCGGCGCGGCGGCGCTCCATCAGGGCCCAAGCGAGGGCGATGACGGCGACGACCGAGGCGGCGAGAAAGGCGACGAGCGAAGCGTTCATGCTCCGTTCCTTAGCGGGAGTCGCCGGGCGTCGCCATGGCGTCCAATGTCGATTTTCACCCGGGTGAAAACCAGAAAATGGAGTCCCATGCGTCCAATGCGTCCGAAGAGGCCATTTGCATCCGGGTGAAAACCGGGAAAGCAGTCCCAAGCGTCCAATGCGTCCGAAGCGTCCATTTGCGTCCCCGACTGCTTTACGACGGCCCGAATGATCCTCCGCGCCGCAGCCTACACCGACCCTGCGTCAGAATCGGACGCAGGCATTTTTCCCTCCCGTCATCCTCGGGCTAGACCCGAGGATGACGGTCGTGGTGAGGCGGATCTCAGGCCGGCCTGCGCTGGCGCATCGCCTGGATGATGGTGCCGTCGTCCAGCCAGTCGAGTTCGCCGCCGAC
Source organism: Brevundimonas sp. (assembly GCF_030704825.1). Lineage (GTDB taxonomy): Bacteria > Pseudomonadota > Alphaproteobacteria > Caulobacterales > Caulobacteraceae > Brevundimonas. Next base: position 21,740 of record NZ_JAUYNX010000039.1, read on the forward strand.
CGGCACGCCGCGGGCCAGGGAGGTGATCTCGACGCCGCTCCCGGCCAGCCGTTCGGCGAGATAGTGGGCCGTGGTCTGGCCGTCGACGGTGGCGGGCAGGGCCAGGACGACCTCCTTCGCCTCGCCGCCACGGACCCGGCCGACCAGTTCGGCCACCCTGAGGGCGTCGGGGCCGACGCCATCCAGCGCCGACAGCAGCCCGCCAAGGACATGGTATTTGCCGCGGAAGGCCCCCGAGCGCTCCATGGCCCACAGGGCCCCGGCCTCCTCGACCACGCAGATCAGGGCGTTGTCGCGGGCGCCGTCGGAGCAGATCGAACAGGGATCGCGGGTGTCAGGCGCGCCGCAGACGCTGCACGACGTGACCTTCGCCGCCGTCTCGGCCAGCGAGGCGGCCAGAGGCACCAGCAACTGTTCGCGCTTCTTGAGCAGGGCCAGGGCCGCGCGCCGGGCCGAGCGGGGTCCCAGACCCGGCAGCCTGGCCAGGAGGGCGATCAACCGCTCGATCTCGGGTCCGGCGGAGGCGGCCATGTCAGTCGGCGGCCGGGACGCGCGTGGCCTGGCCGTAGACGACCCGCCATTCGCCGTCGCGCAGAGCCCAGATGTCGATATAGCGCAGGGTCTGGCGGAAGGGCGTTCCCCCGTAGGTCCCCACCACGTCGACCGTGCCGCCCAGGGCCGCGCCGTCGGTCCAGACGTGTTCGACCGGGTCGCGCACGACGACCGGCTGCAGGTCCATTTCCGGCGCGGTGAATTCGGCGATATGGGCGCCCTTGTCCGTGCGCGAGCCGTCGCCGCCGACCAGAACATAGTCGTCGGCGATCAGCCGCTCCAGCGCGGCGCGATCGCCCTCGATCTGGGCGCGTTCGTACTCGCGCGCCTCGCGGGCGAGATCCGGCGGGACCTGGGCGAGGGCGGCCGTCGGCGCGAACAGCAGGGCGGCGGCCATGGCGGGTCCGCGCATCGGCAGCCTCATCAGAACAGCTTGGGCATGCCGGGGATGTTCATCCCGGCCATCGGCCCGGCGGCCTCGCGCATCAGGGCGCTGTTGGCCTCGTCCAGCTTGCGCTTGGCGTCGGCGTGGGCGGCGACGATCAGGTCGGCCAGAATCTCGCCCTCGCCCGGGACCAGCAGGCTGTCGTCGATGGTCACGGCGGTGATCTCGCCGGCGCCCTTGAGCGCGATGGCGACGAGGCCGCCGCCCGAGGTTCCGGACGCGGTGGTCTCGGCCATTTTCGCCTGGGCGTCCTGCAGCTTCTGCTGCATCGCCTGGGCCTGCTGCATGAGGGCGTTGAGATCTTTCATGCGCCCTAGATAGGCGGTTCCGTCCCTCGGCGCCAAGGGCGCGAACCGCCCCCGGCGACTGTATCTGTAACAGTTTGTGTTCTTATATCCTCTGGCCCTGCAATCCTTCATCCCCAATTAGCACTCATTGCTGTTGCTAATTCCAGTCCGAGGGAGACCCCATGGCCTACGACGCTCTTGCGACCCGCGACGCGCCCCTGTCCGACGACGCGCTGGACCAGCTGTTCACCGGCGCCCGCACGCGCAACGGCTGGACCGACCGCCCGGTGTCCAGCGATCTGCTGCGCCGGCTGTACGACCTGACCAAATTCGGCCCGACCGCCTTCAACGCCACGCCGGCCCGCTTCCTTTTCATCACCTCGGCCGAGGCCAAGGCCCGGCTGGCGCCCCTGATGGCGGAGGGCAACCGGGCCAAGACGCTGCAGGCCCCGGTCAATGTCATCATCGGCCAGGACATCGATTTCCACGAGCATCTGCCGGTGCTGTTCCCCCATGTCCCGGGCGTGAAGGACTGGTTCGCCGACGAGGCCCAACGGCGCCAGGCCGCCTTCCGCAACGCTTCGCTGCAGGGCGGCTACTTCCTGCTGGCGGCGCGGGCCCTGGGCCTGGACGTCGGCCCGATGTCGGGCTTCGACGCGGACGGCGTGAGGGCCGAATTCTTCGCCGGCACGGCCGTGGAGCCCAATTTCATCGTCAACCTGGGCTATGGCACGGACGAGAACCTGTTCCCCCGCTCGCCGCGCCTGGGCTTCGAGGAGGCGGCGTCGATCCTCTAGATCGTCAGCCCAGGCGCAGTTCGGGCGCCGCGGCCACGCCCGCGGCCTCGAGCGGCAGGTGCAGGATGAAGGCCGCCCCCTTGCCGGGTTCGCTCTCCACCTCGGCCCAGCCGCCGTGCAGTTCGACCAGGGCCTTGACCAGGGCCAGGCCCACGCCCGGACCGCCCCGCTCGCGCCGGACGAACCGGTCGAAGACGTGGGCCTGCAGGTGATAGGGGATGCCGCGCCCGGTGTCCTCGACCCGGATGCGGACCTCGGAGGTGGTGACCTCGGCGATCAGGGTCACGGCTCCGCCTTCCGAGACCGCCCGGGCGGCGTTGTCCAGCAGATGCTCCAGGGCCTGGCCCACCCGCTGGGCGTCGGCGCGGATCGGGCGCAGGGCCTCCGGGCATTTCACCGTCAGGGTCGCGCCCCGGCCCTCGATGCGTTCCCGTACCTTGCCGGCGGCGTCGTCCAGCAGGTCGCAGACCCGCACGTCGCCCAGCTGCAGCTCCATCTCGCCGGCGTCGATCTGGGCCATGTCCAGCACGTCGTCGATCGAACTGGCCAGCTGGCTGGCGGCGATGCGGATCGCGCCGGCGTGCTGGCGGCTGCGTTCGGGCAGGTCGGCCTGGGTCTCCAGCAGTTCGGAATAGCCGACGATGGTCGTCAGCGGCGTGCGCAGTTCGTAGGAGACGCTGCCGACGAACTCGCGCTTCAGGGCCGTCGATTCCTCCAGCGCCTGGGCCTTGGCGGCCAGGGCCTGCTCGAGTCCGCGCCGGGCGGTGACGTCGGAGAAGGCCACCAGGGTCGCGCCGTCCGGCAACGGCCGGGTCAGCCAGGAGGCGATGCGGCCATCGACGGTCCTGCCCTCGCCGGCGATCGGCACCCGGCTTTCGGGATCGGGATCCGCGACCCGGGCCTTGAGGCCCAGCCACAGGGCGGGGTCGGGCATGGTCGACTGGCACAGGGCGGCGACCGTGTCGAAGTCGCCCGCGGCGTCCAGCGCCTCGCCGCTGACGCCCCAGAAGGCGTCGAAGGCCTCGTTGTGCAGCCGGATGCGGCCGTCGGACCCGAACACGGCCACGGCGTCGTTCAGCTTGTCGAGGGTGGCCGTCTGGACCTGGATCTGGGCGTTGAACCGGCTGCGCAGCTTCAGTTCGTCGGTGATGTCCGAGAACAGCAGCAGCACCCCGCCCAGCGGGTGCGGCTGGCGCACGACCCTGAGCGTGCGCCCGTCCGGCAGGGACCAGCTGTCGTCGGGCGCGGCGGTCGAGGCGCCGTAGAAGTCCAGCTCATTGGCCTTCCAGCCGGCGTAGTCGATGACCTCGGGCAACAGGCGGCGCTGGCGCAGCCGGTCCAGCAGTTCGGCGTGGGTCGGACGCTCGTCCAGCCAGGCGGGGTCGATGTTGAACAGGGTCTGGAAGGCGGTGTTGTGAAAGGCCAGCCGCTTCGAGGGCCCGAAGATGGCGACGGCGTCGGCGAGGTGGTTCAGCGTTTCGTCATGGGCCTCGACGTGGCGGCGCAGGGTGTCGCGGGTCTCTTCCGCCTCGGTCATGTCGAGGGCGAAGGCCAGCACGGCCCCGGCCCCGCCGGGCGCCGGCTCGGCCACGATCCGCCAGGCCCGGCGACGGCCGCCCCCGGTGGTCCAGCGAAAGCCTTCCTGCCGCTGTTTCAGCCGCCCCGCCTCGGCCACCACGGCGTCGGCCCCGCGGTCGAAACTCAACCCCCGCTCGCGCGCCTCGTCGACGCTGTCGACCTTCATCTCGGCCAGCCACGCCTTGTTGGCCCAGGCCAGCCGGCCGGCGGCGTCGGCGATCCAGGTCGGGGCCGGATAGGAATCGGCCAGCAGGCCCAGGCCGCTTTCGGTCGCCGTGCCGACCAGCCCCAGCCGGGCCAGCCTCAGCCAGGCCGCGCCGGCCGCCGAGCGGCCCTCGACCGCCCAGGCGCCGCCGGAGCCCTCGAGCACGGCGTCGAAGGCCTCGCCCTGGTCGATCAGGGCGTTCAGCCGCGGGCCCGCGGCGGCGCGCACGGCGTCCAGCACGACCAGGGCCGGGTCCGACTCCGGCGCGTCCCCCTCGCCGAGGTCGCGGGTGACGGCGTCCCAGGCCTGGGCCGAGCCCAGGCGGCGGGTCTGACCGTCGGGGGTGAGCGCCAGACGAATGTCCTCGAAGGCCGCCAGCGCCCCGTCGCGGTCGGCGAGGTCGACCCGGGCGGCGGCCAGTTCGGCCTCGGCCCTGCGATTGCGGGCCGCCAGCCGGCGGCGCAGCCGGGCCGCCCAGGCGCTGAGGGCCAGGGCCAGTCCCGCGGCGCCCGCGGTCGCGACATAGGCGATGTCGGCCTCGGCCATTCCCATCCCTGCTTCGGAGCCCCGCGCCCCCGGGCCTCAAGCCGCGCAATGCGCGTCAGGCCCGACCAGAATCTGATTCGGTAACCATAACCCGCGTCGCCGGATTTGCGAGCGGGCGTCGAACGCCCGATATGGGCCCGATGACCGACTGGACCGATCAGACCGCGCCCTCGCTCGACGATTTCGCCCGGCTGGCGCGCGAGGCCTTCGACGCCCTGCCCGAACCGTTCCGCTCGCTGGCCGGCGAGGTGGTCATCCGCGTCGACGACTTCGCTGACGATGAGACCCTTGCGCTGATGGAGATGGAGGACCCGTTCGAACTGACCGGCCTCTACCACGGCGTCGACATCGGCCTGCGCGACCAGATGGGACCGGCCGCCGAGGCGTCGCGCATCTTCCTCTACCGCCGCCCGATCCTCGACGAATGGTGCGAGCGCGGCGACGTCGGCCTGTCGGAGATCATCGCCCACGTCCTGATCCACGAAATCGGCCACCATTTCGGGCTGGACGACGACCGGATCGACGTGATCGAGGACGAGCCGGATGATTAGTGGCCAGTGGCCTGTGGCTGGTGATTGGCGGTCGGGAAACGCGGACGGGGAAGCGCGCAATGACCACTCGCCACTGGCCCCTGGCCACTCGCCACTTCCTGCCCCCGCCTTAAATCCTTCCCGATCTGTGGTATAAGCCCCACCTCCCTCTCTTGCTGGATTGCCCCCTTGAGCCTCACGCTCGACCTTTCGCGCACGTCCGCCGCCAAGCCCGCGGCGCCCATCAACCTCTCGGGGCTGACGCGCGGGGGCCTGCGTCAGGCGTTGATCGAGGCCGACATCTGCCCGCCCGAGAAGGCGAAGATGCGGGCCAGTCAGGTCTGGGGCTGGATCCACCACTACGGCGTCACCGACTTCGCGGCGATGAGCAACATCGCGAAGGATACGCAGGCGAAACTGGCCGCGGCCTTCACCCTCGCCCGCCCCGAGATCGTCGAGCGCCAGGTGTCGAGGGACGGCACCCGCAAATGGCTGATCCGCACCGCGCCCGGCATCGAGATCGAGACCGTCTACATCCCCGACGTCGGCCGCGCCGGCGCCCTGTGCGTGTCCAGCCAGGTCGGCTGCACCCTGAACTGCACCTTCTGCCACACCGGCACCCAGAAGCTGGTACGCAACCTGACCGCCGCCGAGATCGTGGCCCAGGTCCAGGTCGCCCGCGACGACCTCGAGGAATGGCCGTCGCCCAGGGAAGACCGCCGCCTGTCGAACATCGTCTTCATGGGCATGGGCGAGCCGCTCTACAATCTGGACCACGTCGCCGACGCCATCGACATCATCTCCGACAATGAGGGCATCGCCCTGTCGCGGCGCCGGATCACCGTATCGACCTCGGGCGTCACGCCGCAGCTGGACGCGCTGGGAACCCGCACCCAGGCCATGCTGGCGATCAGCCTGCACGCCACCAACGACGCCCTGCGCGACGTGCTGGTGCCGCTGAACAAGAAATACGACCTGGCCCAGTTGATGGCCGGCATCCGCGCCTATCCGGGCCTCTCCAACGCCCGCCGGGTGACGTTCGAATATGTGATGCTGAAGGGCGTCAACGACAGCCCCGAGGAAGCGCGCGCCCTGCTGAAGCTGATCGAGGGCATTCCCGCCAAGGTGAACCTGATCCCGTTCAATCCGTGGCCGGGCACCGACTACGAATGCTCGGACTGGAAGACGATCGAGCGGTTCGCCGCCATCCTCAACAAGGCCGGCTACGCCTCGCCGATCCGCACCCCGCGCGGCCGCGACATCCTCGCCGCCTGCGGCCAGCTGAAGTCCGAGAGCGAGAAGGTGCGGGCCTCGGCCCTGCGCAAGGCCGGACAGGCCCCCGTCGAAGGCGTGATCGAGGCGGCCTAACCTCCGGTTACACCGGGACAAGATTCGTGATCGGGTGTGGCGCCGCCGGACTTGCGGATTGGGGCGAAAACCGGGCAATCGTCACGGACCTCTGAACCTCCGGATCAACATGGACTCCTCGGCCCTCTCCACCGTGCTCGACAGCGCCGAGGTCCAGGCCTTCGCGACCGGCTTTCCGACCACCCTGGCGCATCTGGGCGTGACGCTGGCGCTGATGACCGCCGGCGCGGTCATCTACGCCCTGTTCACGCCGTGGAAGGAGATCGCCCTGATCCGGGAGGGCAACGCCGCCGCCGCGGTCGCCTTCTCCGGCGTGCTGGTCGGCCTCGCCATCCCGCTGGCGGTCAGCCTCAGCGTCTCGACCTCGATCAAGGACATCGTCCTGTGGGGCGTGGCCACGGTGGTGCTGCAGCTCCTGGCCTTCCGGCTGGTCGACATGCTGCTGACCGGCCTGCCCCAGCGAATCCGCGACGGCGAGATCGCGGCGGCCGTCCTGCTGGTCGGGGCCAAGCTGTCGACCGCATTGATCCTCGCCGCCGCCCTGACCGGCTGACGCCATGGGTTTCCCCCGAGCGCCGGACTGGCTCGTCTATTCGCTGGTGGTCGGCGCCCTCGTGCTCTGGTCGCTGAACCGCCGCGAGAACGCCGACGCGCCGCCCGCGCCGCCCGCGCCCGACGAGGTCGAGGGCGCGCTTCTGGGTCCGGTCACCCCTTTCGACCCGGCCGTCACCGTCAACGCCCCCGACATCCCCTTCCAGCCCGCCTCGGGCACGGCCTTCTCGATCTCGCGCGAGGGCCGCTGGGTCACGGCCCGCCACGTGGTCGAAGGCTGCCGGCGCCCGGCCATTCTCGTCGGCGGCGGCCGCGCCGTCGCCGCCGACGTGCGGCTGGCGCCCCGCGCCGACATCGCCGTCCTGCTGACCCAGGGCGGCTCCGACGCGGTTCCGGTCATGGCCGCGCGGGGTCTGCGCGCCGGGCAGCGCGCCTTCCATCCCGGCTATCCCCAGGCCCGCGCGGGCGAGGTCACCTCGCGCCTGCTGGGACGCGAGACGCTGAAGGTGCGGGGCCGCGGCCAGCGCGACGAGCCGGTCCTGGCCTGGGCCGAGGTCGGCCGGACCGACGGCCTGGGCGGCACCCTGGCCGGTCTGTCGGGCGCCCCGGTGCTGGATCGCCAGGGCCGCGCCATCGGCGTCACCATCGCCGAGAGCCCGCGCCGGGGACGGATCTACACCACCTCGCCCGACACCTTCGGGCCGGCGGTCCGCGGCGTGCAGAAGGCCGACGAGCCCCTGACCGGCCGGATCATCACCGTCGACAACTACGGCCTCGTCGCCGACGACCTGCGCCGCGAACTGCGGATCGCCCAGGTGGTGTGCCTGTCGGCCTGAGGGTCTAGTGCAACGAGACGCTGTCGATGTTCAGGCTCGACAGCGGCACGACCTCGAGGTCCGGATATTTCGCCCGCAGGGCCTCAAGGAAGACCGAGGCGTCGCCGACGATCACCAGGCTGGCGTTGGCCGCCGGCAGGTGTTCGGCCGCGGCGGCCCGGATCTGGGCCGGGGTGACGGCGTTCACGTCGTCGTCGTAGGTGGCCAGGTTCGACAGCGGCAGGCCGTAGAGGGCCAGGTTGGCGACCAGGCCGCCGAGGCCGTCGACGGTCTCCAGCTGGCGCCCGAACGAACCGATCAGGGTCGCCCGGCGCGGGGCCAGTTCGGCCTCTGTGGCGTCGGTGGTCGACAGGCGGGCGATCTCGGCCAGGATCAGGTCGGCCACCTCCGGCACGGCGTCGTTGCGGGTCTGGGCCGAGGCCGAGAGAATGCCCTCGTCCTCGCGCACGCCCAGGCCCGAACTGGCCCCGTAGGAGAGGCCGCGCTTGATGCGGATTTCCTGGTTGAGGCGGGCCGAGAAGCCGCCGCCCATGACGGCGTTGCCGACCAGCATGGGGAAATAGTCCTCATCGGTGCGCGATATGCCGCGCATGGCCGCGATCACCGCCGCCTGCCCGGCGCCGGGCTGGTCGACCACGATGACGCGCGGCGCGACCGGCGGGCCGGCCGGGTCGTCGTTGGCGGCCACGGCGCCGGCCGGGTCGCTCCAGTCGCCGAACGCCTGTTCGGCGAGGGCCCAGGCGGCCTCGGGCGTGATGTCGCCCGAGAAGACCAGGGTCGCCTCGCTCGGCCGGTAGCGGCCCTCGTGGAAGGCGGTCAGGTCCTCGCGGGCCAGGCCGGGGATGCTGCCCGGCGTGCCCGAACCGGGCAGGGCGTAGGGGGCCTCGCCAAAGACGGCCCGGGCCGCGGCCAGGCCGGCCACCGGTCCGGGCTGCGACAGCTGCACCCGCAGGCCGTTCAGGGTCTGGGTCTTCTCGCGGTCCAGCTCCTCGGCGGCATAGGCCGGGTTGCGCACCACATCGGCCATCAGGGCCATGGTCTGCGGGAAGACGTTCGACGGCGAGGAGGCGAAGACATTGGTGAAGTCCGGGCCCGCGCCCGCGCCGATGTTGGCGCCCAGCCGCTCGATCTCGGTGGCGATCTCGGGGGCCGAGCGGCTTTCTGTGCCCTGGGTCAGCAGGGAGGCGGTGAAGTTGGCGACGCCGGCCTTGCCGGCCGGATCGTCGGACGTGCCGGCGTCGAAGCTCAGCCGGGCCGAAATCAGGGGCAGGCCGGGCTTTTGCGCGACCAACACCCGCATGCCGTTGGACAGGCGGCGCTCGGCCACCTGCGGCGTGGCCGCATCGACCGCCTCGCCGGGCTGCGGCAGGGGCGTGCGCTGGTCTTCGGGCAGCAGGGTCACCGGCTCGCCGGCGGGCGCGAGGGCGGCCAGGGTGACCGGGGCGGTGAACGCCTCCTGGACGGTCGACGCCGGATGTTCGTCGTCGGCCTGCAGATAGCGCATCGAAATGGCCCGGTCGTCGCGCAGATACTGACGCGCCACCCGCTGAACGTCGGCGACGGTCACCGCCTGGATGTCGGCCACGTCGCGGTCGGCCACGGTCGGGTCGCCGGTCATGATGAGGGTGTAGCCCAGTTGGAAGGCGCGGCCGTCGATGGTCTCCAGCCCGCGCAGGGCCTGCGCCACCAGTTCGGTCCTGGCCTCGGCCAGCTCGGCCTCGGTCACCGGCTCGTCGCGGATGCGGGCGATCTCGGCGCGAAGGGCGGCGAGGCCCTCGTCCGGCGTGTGGCCGGCGCTCATGATGGCCGTGGTGTTCAGCACCCCGACCTGCTGCTGCTGGCTGTTCGAGGAGCTGGCCGCGGTCGCGATCTGCTGGCGATAGACCAGCGCCTGGTAGAGACGGCTGCTTTCGCCGGTCGACAGGATGCCGTCCAGCACGTCCAGGGCCGCGCGGTCGGGATGGTTGTAGGGCACGGTGGGCCAGGTGATCTGCACCATCGGCAGGGGCACGTTGGGGCCGTAGAAGGTCGCGTCGCGCGCCGCGCCGAAGCTCTCGGGCACGTTGTTCACGGGCAGGGCCCGGTCGGGGTTCTCGATGGCGCCGAAATACTGGTCGATCCAGGCGTCCAGCCGGGCCTGGTCGAAATTGCCGGCCACGATCAGATAGGCGTTGTCCGGCCGGTAGAAGGTCTCGTGGAAGCGCAGCACGTCGTCGATGGTGGCGGCGTCCAGATCGGCGATCGAGCCGATGCCCGGACGGCGGTACGGGCTGTCCTGATAGATGAAGGCCTGGGAATGCAGGCGCTGGAAGCGGCCGTAGGGCGTCGACAGAACGCGCTGGCGGAACTCCTCCTTTACGACGTCGCGCTCGCTCTCGAACGAACCCTCGTCGACCACCAGCGACCCCATCCGTTCGGCCTCGGCGAACAGCATCCGCTCCAGGTGCTGGGCCGGCACAGTCTCGTAGTAGTTGGTCACGTCCAGGCCGGTGGAGGCGTTGTTCGAGCCGCCGACGTCCTCGGTCAGCCGGTCGAAGGTCTCCTGCGGCAGGTTGCGCGTCGCCTTGAACATCAGGTGTTCGAACATGTGGGCGAAGCCCGAGCGGCCTTCCGGATCGTCCTTGGCCCCGACCTTGTACCAGACCTGCACCGTGACATTGGACGTGGCCGTATCGCGGGCGGTGTAGACCCTCAGGCCATTCGGCAGGATCCGCTCCTGAAAGCCCAGAGGCGGCACGACTATGGGCGCGGGACTGTCCTGGGCGGCCACGCCGCGACCGGCTGCGTCGGCGGCGACCGCCATCCCGGTCTGGGCCGCGTCGGGTGTCATGGCCCAGGCGACGGTTCCCAGCATCAGGGCGGAAATCGAGACGGCGGCGAACAGGCGGGACTTCATGGGACACGGCTCCGGACGCCCGACGCGCGCGGGCCCGCGAACCCTATCAGGGCGAAAACCCGGCGCACCTTACGGAGTCGTAATGAAGCCGGGGCTCAATCCAGAGTCAGCGCTTCCGCCAGCAGTTTCGCCTCGGCCGCCCGGCTGGAGCCGGTGCGCCAGGCGACGACGATCTCGCGGCGCGGCGCCCTGGCGGCGATGGGGCGGACCACCACGCCGGGCATGTCGGCCAGTCCGGCCCGCACCGCCATCTCGGGCAGGAAGCTGACCCCCAGGCCCGCCGACACCATCTGCACCAGGGTGTGCAGGCTGGTCGCCGCGAAGACGTCGTCGCCCTTGGGCGGATCGATGTCGAAGGCGGCCAGCGCCTGGTCGCGCAGGCAGTGGCCGTCCTCCAGCAGGATGAGATCCTCGGCCCTCAGCGAGCCGGCCGGGATCGGGCCGGTTCCGGCCAGGGCGTGGCCGACCGGGGCGGCGGCCAGGATTTCGTCGTCGCCGATCCGGGCGTGATCCACGCCGTGCGAACTGTAAGGCAGGGCGATCACGGCCGCGTCCAGCTGACCCGCCTTCAGGCCCGCGATCAGGCGTGGCGTCAGGTCCTCGCGGATGAACAGCCGCAAGGCCGGCCATGCCAGTTTGATCCCCGGCAATTTGGCGGGCAGCAAAAAGGGGGCCACCGTGGGGATGACGCCCAGCCGGAACCGGCCCGACAGGGGCTTGCCCGCGTTCCTGGCCGCCTCGACCAGATCCTCGGTGCGGGTCAGCACGTCCTCGGCCCGCTTGACCGCTTCTGCTCCGACGGCAGTGAGCTGGACGTTGCCGCGCGTGCGCTCGACCACCGGCGCGCCGAGGATCTTCTCCAGCTCCTGCACCCCGGCCGACAGGGCCGGCTGGCTGACGTGGGCGGCCTCGGCCGCGCGGCTGAACGAGGCGTGTTCGGCCAGGAGCTTGAGGTACTGGAGCTGTCGCAGGGTCGGGAGCATGCGACCGACATAGGCGGTCGCTATGCCGGGCGCCATGGTTATCGACCTGCCCTATGCGGCGCTGTTATGCCGCCGCCGCGCCGAACTCCTCGTTCAGGGTTATGTCGAACCGGTCGGCGTTCATCACTTTCGTCCAGGCCGCCACGAAGTCCTTCACGAACTTCTGCCCCGCATCGGCCGAGGCATAGACCTCCGACAGCGCCCGCAGCTGCGAGTTGGAGCCGAACACCAGGTCGGTGCGCGTCGCCGTCCACCGTTCCTCGCCGCTGACGCGGTCCGAGCCCACGAAGGTCTCGTCGCCGCTGTCGTCGATCTGTTTCCACCCCGTCCGCATGTCCAGCAGGTTGACGAAGAAGTCGTTGGTCAGCTGCCCCGGACGATCGGTGAAGACGCCGTGCCTCGAGCCGCCGTGATTGGCCCCCAGCACGCGCAGGCCGCCGACCAGCACCGTCATCTCGGGCGCGGTCAGACCCAGCAGCTGGGCCCGGTCGACCAGCAGTTCCTCGGTCGGCACGTTGAACCGCACCTGCAGATAGTTGCGGAAGCCGTCGGCCCTCGGCTCCAGCACCGCGAAGCCCTCGACGTCGGTCTGGTCCTGGCTGGCGTCGGTGCGGCCCGGGGTGAACGGGACCTCGATCGGATGACCGCCGGCCTTCGCCGCCTGTTCGATCCCGACGCCGCCGCCCAGGACGATCAGGTCGGCGATCGAGACGTTCAGGCCCGAGTCCGCCCTGATCCGTTCATAGGTCTGCAGAACCTTCGACAGCTTGCCCGGCTCGTTGACGTCCCAGCTGCGCTGCGGCTCGAGCCGCAGGCGGCCGCCGTTGGCCCCGCCACGGTGGTCCGAGCCGCGGTAAGTGGCGGCGGCGGCCCAGGCGGTCGTGACCAACTCCGCGATCGACAGGCCCGAGGCCGCGATCCGCTCCTTCAGCGCCCGGACGTCGGCGTCGCCGATCAACGGCCCCGTGTGCTTCGGAATGGGATCCTGCCAGATCAGGTCCTCCGCCGGCACTTCCGGTCCGAGGTAGCGGACCCTGGGGCCCATGTCCCGGTGGCACAGCTTGAACCAGGCGCGGGCGAAGGCGTCGGCGAAATGGGCCGGATCGGCGCGGAACCGCTCCATGATCTTGCGGTATTCCGGGTCGAATTTGAACGCCATGTCGGCGGTTGTCATCATCGTCGGGACCTTCTTGCCCGGCGTATGGGCGGCCGGGGCCAGGGTCTCCGGCGGATTGCCGACCGGCTGCCACTGCTTGGCCCCGGCGGGGCTGCGGACCAGCTCATAGTCGTGGTCCAGCAGCATGTTGAAATAGTCCATGTCCCAGGTGATCGGCGTGGGCGTCCAGGCCCCCTCGATGCCCGAGGTGATGGTGTGGTCGCCCATGCCGCTCTCGTGGCCGGATATCCAGCCCAGGCCCTGCTGGGCGATGTCGGCCCCCTCGGGGCTCACCCCGACCTTCTTCGCGTCGCCCGCGCCGTGGGCCTTGCCGAAGGTGTGGCCGCCCGCCGTCAGCGCCGCCGTCTCCTCGTCGTTCATCCCCATGCGGGCGAAGGTCTCGCGAATGTCGCGGGCCGACTGCAGGGCGTCGGGCACGCCGCCGGGCCCCTCGGGGTTCACATAGATCAGCCCCATCTGGATCGCCGCCAGCGGCGACTCCAGCGCCATTTCCTTGTCCGGCTGGATGCGGGTCTCATTGCCCTCCTCGCCGACCCATTTCTCCTCGGTGCCCCAGTAGACGTCCTTCTCGGGCTCCCAGACGTCGGCGCGGCCGCCGCCGAAACCGAACACGGGCCCGCCCATGCTCTCGATGGCGACATTGCCGGCCAGGATCATCAGATCGGCCCACGACAGGCTGGCGCCGTATTTCTGCTTGATCGGCCACAGCAGCCGCCGGGCCTTGTCGAGGTTGCCGTTGTCCGGCCAGCTGTTCAGCGGGGCGAACCGCTGTTGCCCCGCGCCCGCGCCGCCGCGCCCGTCGCCGGTGCGATAGGTGCCGGCGCTGTGCCAGGCCATGCGGATGAAGAAGGGGCCGTAGTGGCCGTAGTCCGCCGGCCACCACGGCTGGCTGTCGGTCATCAGGGCGGTCAGGTCGCGCTTGACCGCCGCATAGTCCAGCGCCTTGAAGGCCTTCGCATAGTTGAAGCCGTCGCCCATCGGATCGCCGGTCCGGCCGTGCTGGTGCAGGATGTCGACGGCGATCTGGTTCGGCCACCAGTCGCGATTGGTCCGCCCGAGCAGGGACCGCAGGGCCGCAGGCTCCTTCTTCGGATCATTGAGGGGGGTGGGTCCGCCGGCGTTTCCGTCCATGGTTTCCTCCTGCGTCGAGCGCGATTGGACCCAGACTGGACCCCGCGGGCGCTCAAGGAAAATCGATAAATCCTGTTAACAGGAACAGAATAATCTATGAGAGCCAGGGCGGATCAGGCGCCTCCTGTTCGATCAAGATAGGCGACGAAGGCGATGCCGCCCGCATTGTTCGGGTCTGAGGTGAAGGCCGAACTGATGGTCCTCAATCCCAGCTGTTCGATCGAGGCGCTCAGTTCGCCGGACTGGATGGCGATTAGCACGGCGCTGACGTCGTCGCTGGTCACGTCCGCGCGGGTCCGGCCCACGACCTCGCACAGGGTCGCGCCGCAGTTGACCGACAGGGCCTCCAGCGAACGGGCCGCCACCGGCAGGCGTCCATACCGCTCGCGAATGCCCGACTCGCTACGCACGGCCCAGGGCTCATCGCGGCGCTCGGCGCGGAGCCGCTCGCGAAGCTGCGAGGGGCTGGGACTGGACGACAGCCGGGCGAGGACTTCGGCGTCCGGTCCCGACCGGTCGGGCGCGGCCTCCTGGGATCGGTCAGCGAGCTGGGGCCCCAAGGCAAGGGCGACGGCGGCGGCGAGGGCGGCGCTGGCGATCATGACGTTTCTCCGGCTGTTCCAGCGCCCCTTCGGCGCCGGCTCCCCCGAACGAAAGGCCGGCTCGTCCCCCGGGGCCAGCCCTGAAAACTCGTCACGATTTTCCTGGGCCAGACGCCGCGCCAGCTCGCGGCTGGACCCCGCGCCCGTCCTGCGCCGCGCGCCGCGCAGACGCTCGTTCACGGCCGCGACCGACAGCCCGAGGCTGGTGGCGATGGTCTTGGCGGTATGCCCCCGGGCGAGCAGGATCAGCACCTCGCGTTCGCCCGCGGTCAGGCGGTCGAGGGGACTGGGGTCTTCGGCGCTCCGGTCTTTCATGCGGACTTCGTCAGCTGTCGAAGCCGGCAGCCTGCACCGCCAGATTCAGCCGGACAACCGCCGGACGCCCGCCGAAGCGCACAAGAAAATCGTGTCGCGGGCCCGGCGCGCCTACACTACCGCCCCCTGCTCCATCATGAAGGCGTTCAGCTTGTTGCCGTCGGGATCGCGGAAATAGGCGGCGTAGAAAGTCTCTCCGCGTGGTCCGGGCGGCCCCTCGCAGGTCCCGCCATGGGCCAGGGCGATGTCGTACAGCCGATGGATCTGCTCGCGCGACGACGCCTCCAGCGCCACCATCACCCCGTTGCCGACGCTGGCCGCCTGACCGTCGAACGGCCTGGTCAGGCCGATGCCCGGCGACCCGCCTGGCGCGCCCCAGGCGATCGCCCCCGGCCACTCCATCATTCGTCCCGTCCCCAACTCCGCGGCGATGGCGTCATAGAATTTCGCCCCCCGCTCAAGATCATTGGTGCCCAGCGTCACATAGCCGATCATGTCGAAACCCTTCCTCAGACGCCTCACCTGAACACGAACAAAGCAGGAACGTCAACCGTTCGCCAGCCACCGCATCCGGCACGCCATCATCGCCGTTTCGCCCAGCCGGTCGACCAGCCGCCAGTTGACCACCGCCCCGATGGGCGCGCCGACGACGGGGATCAGCTGGGCCAGTTTGGCGAGATCGATGTAGTCGCGATACTCGATCTGGAACCGCCGCCAGTCGTAGTCCGTGATCGTCCCGGGCTGGTCCACGCCGGCGATCCACGCCTCCAGCGCCGCCAGCGCCGCGGGCCGCCGCCGGGCGCTGGCGAAAGCGAGGTGGAAGACGTGCAGCACGAACAGCCGCTCGCGCACCGTGTCGCCGCCCCAGCCATAGGCGCCGACCACATCGGCCAGCATCCGCACCTTGATCGCCATCAGGGCCGGAAAGTCGGCGGCCGCCAGCACGAAGCCGCCGGCCCCGGCGACCCCGCCCTCGACGCCCGCCGTGTTGCGATACGTCCGGATCATGGCCCGCGCCCGCAGCTCGCGCGCCGCCAGAGAGCCGTCGGCCATGGGCCGCGCCGGGACCAGGTCCGAGCCGAACAGAATCCCCTTCGTCATCGCCTCGACGCCCGCGGTGACGATGGCATGGACCTTCTCGGGGATGATGCGGTTGATCCGGTCCTGGGTCCCGCGCGTCGCCCTGTCCCACAGTCCCGGATGCTTCAGCACCCTCGCGCGCCACGCCTCGACCTCGGCGCGCACGGTGCGCTCATCGACGACGGTGATCAGGTCTGACGGCACGGCTTCGGCGGCGACGAATTCGGGACGGGTTTCGGGCGGGCGGGCCATGGTCGCTCCGGTGACGCGGCGTCACGGTTGCAGGCGAAAGCGCGCGGGTCTAGACCGCCGCCAACCCTTTCCTCCCCACCCTAGCAGCCCGGCCTCAAGTAGCGCGAAGCGCGGTAGGCCAACGGAGACTCACATGGCTCGCGCGAAGATCGCCCTTATCGGCGCCGGCATGATCGGCGGCACCCTGGCCCATGTGGCGGCGCGCGAGGCGCTGGGCGACGTCATCCTGTTCGACATCGCCGAGGGCACGCCCCAGGGCAAGGCGCTGGACATCGCCGAGGCCACCGCCGTCATCGGCACGGACGTCTCGCTGAAGGGCGCCAACGACTACGCCGACATCGCGGGCGCCGACGTCTGCATCGTCACCGCCGGCGTGCCGCGCAAGCCGGGCATGAGCCGCGACGACCTGATCGGCATCAACCTCAAGGTCATGAAGGCCGTCGGCGAGGGCATCAAACAGCACGCCCCCAACGCCTTCGTCATCTGCATCACCAACCCGCTGGACGCCATGGTCTGGGCCCTGCAGAAATTCTCGGGACTCCCGAAGAACAAGGTCGTCGGCATGGCCGGCGTGCTCGACTCGGCCCGCTTCGCGTATTTCCTGGCTGAAAAGACCGGCGTCTCGGTGCAGGACATCCACGCCTGGACCCTCGGCGGCCACGGCGACGACATGGTGCCCATGGTGCGCCACTCGACCATCGGCGGCCTGCCCCTGCCCGACGCGGTCAAGGCCGGCTTCCTGAGCCAGGCCGAGCTGGACGCCATCGTCGACCGCACCCGCAAGGGCGGCGGCGAGATCGTGGCCCTGCTGAAGACCGGCTCGGCCTTCTACGCCCCGGCGGAATCGGCCATCGCCATGGCGAAGTCGTATCTGCTGGACCAGAAGCGCGTCCTGCCCTGCGCCGTCTGGCTGTCGGGCGAATACGGTCTCAAGGATCTCTATGTCGGCGTGCCCGCCCTGATCGGCGCCGGCGGCGTCGAGAAGGTGGTCGAGTTCACCACCAACGACGACGAAAGGGCCATGTTCGCCAAATCGGTCGAGTCGGTGAACGGCCTGATCCAGGCCTGCAAGGACATCGACGGCAGTCTGGCCTAGGCAAAATCCCTCTCCCCCGTCGACGCAACCGACAGGGAAGACGATCCGGCCCCGGAGCAATCCGGGGCCTTTTTCGTGTCAGTTGGCCGGGGGAGCCGCCGCCGGCGCCGCCGTGACCAGGCCCTGCGCGAACGTCCGCAGCATCTGCAGCCAGATCACCGTGGGCTCGCGCAGCTGCTCGGGCCCGGCGCTGGTGAGCACGACATCGTACTGGACCACGGCGTTCGCCTCGCCGCCGGCCGCCGCCGCAGGGACGAAGAAGGCCTTCAGATAGCGGTTGTCGCGGTTCCAGGCGTTGATCTGGTCGACGGTGATCGGGCCGGAGAAGATGGCGCTGTACTGGACGTCGTCGCACAGGGTCGGGCCGCAGGCGTAGAAGGTCAGGTTCCACGGCAGGGGTTGGTCCGCGACGTGCAGGCTGGTCAGGCCCTCCCGCACCGTCGGTTCGCCGACAGAACCGCCCAGGCCGGTCAGCCAGGTGCGCGCCTCCTGGACCGAGACGCCGTTGGTCGAGACCGCGGCCGGCGGCGGGGTCTGGGCGAGAGCGACACCGGGAGCCGCGGCCCCGAGGGTCAGGACGGCGAGCAGGACGGACAGGCGGCGCATGGGAAATCTCCGGGACGGGCGACGTTAGTCGAGCGGGTCAAGCGGAATTGTGGCGACGATCCTATACCGTTCGCTCGCGCGCCAGCCAGTCCGCCCCGGCCATTTCATTGAGTCGCGACACCGTCCGCTCGAATTCGAACGCTCCCACGCCCCTGGGATACAGGGCCTCGGGCGCCGCTTCGGCCAGGGCCACCAGACGCGTGCCGGCTTCATAGAGGGCGTCGGTCAGGGTCACGAACCGCCGCGCCTCGTGGTGGTTGGCCGGGCCCAGCACCGGCACGTCCTCGATGAACAGGGTGTGGAACCGCCCGGCGATGGCCAGATAGTCCTGCGGCCCCAGCGCCGTGCCGCACAGCTGGCCGAAGGTCGCCCGCGCCAGGCCGCCGTCGGTGCGTTCGATCACCACGTCGCGGCCCGTCACCTTCAGATGCGCCGGACATTCGGCCTGATCGCCCTTGAGGTCGGACCACAGGGCTTCGAACGCCGCCCGCGCGTCGGCATCGGCCGGCGTGAACCAGACCCGGTCGCCCATCAGCCGGTCCAGCCGCCAGTCGCGCGCGCCCGAGACGCTGACGACCACGCATTTCCGTTCGATCAGGTCTATGAAAGGGACGAACAATTCGCGGTTGATCCCGTTCAGATACAACTGGTCCGGGGCCCGGTTCGAGGTCACCGCCAGCACCACATTCTGTTCGAACAGGGCCTCGAACAACCGGCCCAGGATCAGGGCGTCGGCGATGTCGGTGACCTGCAGCTCGTCGAAGCACAGCAGCCGCGCCTCGGACGCGATCAACTCGGCCACGGGCTTGATGGGGTCGTCGCCCTTCCATTGTCCGAACACCCGCTTGCGCATGTCGACGTCGCCCGTGCGCCACTGCCGGATCAGGCCGTGGACGCGGGCCATGAAAGCGTGGAAATGGGCCCGGGTCTTCCGCGGTTCGGGCGCGCAGGCGAAAAACAGGTCCATCAGGATGGACTTTCCGCGCCCCGGCGGCCCCCACAGATAGACGCCCCGGACTTCCGCCTGGCCGAAAAGCCCGCCCAGCGGGGCCTTCCTGCGCAGATCCTTCTCCAGTCGCGACAGGGCTTCGACCACCGGAATCTGCGACGGATCGGGCGTCAGCCGACCGTCGGCCAAACGACGGTCATAAGCGGTGCGTATGCGTGAGGGCATCGTTCTCGGGCTTAGCGGCGCCCGCGACCGCTGAAAAGCGATTGCTTCGCGCCCGCGAAAGCCCACATAGGCAAACCATCACAATCTGCGCTCAAGCAGCGAGCCGCCGCGCGGCGAGCGTTGGCGCGTCCGAAGGACACACCAGAATGGGCTATCGCGTCGCCGTCGTAGGCGCCACCGGCAACGTCGGCCGGGAAATGCTGAACATCCTCGAGGAGCTCAACTTCCCCGTCGAGACCATGCACGCCGTCGCCTCGCGCAAGTCCAAGGGCGTCGAGGTGTCGTGGGGCGACAAGACGATCAAATGCGAGGACATCGAACTGTTCGATTTCTCGACCGTCGACCTGGTGCTGATGAGCGCGGGCGGCGACGCCTCGCGCGCCTGGTCCGAGAAGATCGGCAAGGCCGGCCCCATCGTCATCGACAATTCGTCCGCCTTCCGCATGGACCCGGACGTGCCGCTGATCGTGCCCGAGGTGAACCCGGACGCCATCAAGCTGGCGACGAAGAAGAACATCATCGCCAACCCCAACTGCTCGACCGCCCAGCTGGTCGTGGCCCTCAAGCCCCTGCATGACGCGGCGAAGATCAAGCGCGCCGTGGTCTCGACCTATCAATCGGTCTCGGGCGCCGGCAAGGCGGGCATGGACGAGCTGTGGAACCAGACCAAGGCCATCTATGGCCTCGGCGACGCGCGGCCCAAGCTGTTCCCCAAGCAGATCGCCTTCAACGTCATCCCCTTCATCGGGTCCTTCCTCGACGACGGCTACACCGACGAGGAAGCCAAGATGTGGAAGGAGACGCACAAGATCCTCGATCCCGACATCAGGCTGACGGTCACCTGCGTGCGCGTGCCGGTCTTCGTCGGCCATTCGGAATCCGTGACCCTCGAGTTCGACCGTCCCATCTCGCCCGACGAGGCCCGCGCCATCCTGCGCGACGCCCCCGGCGTCATGGTCATCGATAAGCAGGAGCACGACGGCTACATCACCCCCGTCGACGCCGCCGGCGAACACGCCGTCTACGTCAGCCGCATCCGCAAGGACCCCACCGTCGAGAACGGCCTGTCGCTGTGGGTCGTCTCCGACAACCTGCGCAAGGGCGCGGCCCTGAACGCCGTCCAGATCGCCCAGCTGCTGGACGAGACGGGCATGATCAGGCCGGCCTCGGGATATCGCTCGATCACCGTCTGACACTCACAACCGTCACCCTCGGGCTTGACCCGAGGGCCGGACGAGCCGCCGTTCGGTCCGGGAGGCGGTCCTCGTTCGCGGGGCCGTCCCTGACACCTCGCCAGCCCCACCTCTGATCCTCGGGTCAAGCCCGAGGATGACGGACGAAAAAGTATGACCGCCGCGTCCGCCCCCCGCGCCGCCCTGCTGTCGGCCTTCGGCTGCTACGTCATGTGGGGCTTCATGCCCCTGCTGTTCATGGGCCAGCACGACGTCGGCTTCGACGCGCTGGAGATCCTCGCCCACCGGGCCCTCTGGGCCGTGGCGTTCGCGGGCCTGCTGGTCCTGCTGGCGGGCCAGGGCGGTCAGGTCCGCTCGGCCCTGACGAACCCCCGGACCCTCGGCTGGCTGACGGCCTCGACCCTGCTGATCGCGGTCAACTGGGGCGTCTATGTCTGGGCCACCACCCATGAGGCGACGCTCGAAGCCAGCCTCGGCTACTACATCAACCCCCTGCTCAACATGGTCGTGGGCCTGTGGCTGTTTCGCGAGAGGATCGACCGTTGGGGCTGGATCGCCATCGGCCTGGCCGCCGTCGGCGTACTGTTCCAGGCCCTGGCCCTCGGTCGCCCGCCATGGATATCCCTGATCCTCGCCTTCAGCTTCGCCAGCTATGGCGTGATCCGAAAGCGCGTCCCCATCGACGCCCAGGCCGGCCTGCTGGTCGAATGCCTGCTGCTGGTCCCGTTCGGCCTCGGCTGGGTATTGTGGCTGCAGCACACCGGGGCCGGCGTCGCCTTCGACAGCCCCGTCAACACGGTGTGGGCCATCGCCAACGGGCCCGCCACCGTCCTGCCCCTGGCCCTGTTCGCCTGGTCGGCCCGGCGCCTGCCCCTGTCGACCATCGGCTTCATCCAGTTCCTCGCCCCGACGCTCCAGTTCGCCGTCGGCGTCTGGGCCGGCGAGGCCCTGACGCCCCTGCGCGTGATCAGCTTCGCCTTCATCTGGGGCGGCGCCGGCGTCTTCGCGACGGCGGCCTGGTTCCGCCATCGGGCGGCGCGCGAGGCCTTGAAGCGGGCGGCTGAACCGGCCTAGCGTCGGCGCATGTCCGCCGCCCAACACGGCCCGTGCGACGCCGGGCAGGTCCGCTCCGCCGGTCCGCCGGGCCAGTCGCTCTCCGCCGCCCGCAAGCGCTGGGTTCTGGCCGCCACGGTTCTCGGCTCCAGCCTGACTTTCATCGACGGTTCGGCCCTGGGCGTGGCCCTGCCGGCGATCCAGAACGACCTCGGCGCCGGTCCCGCCGCCGTCCAGTGGGTGTCCAACGCCTATCTGCTGACCCTCGGCGCCCTCGTCCTGATCGGCGGGGCGGCCGGCGACCGGTTCGGGCGGCGGCGTGTGTTTCTGATCGGCGTCGCCGTCTTCACCCTGGCTTCCATCGCCTGCGGTCTGGCCCCGAATGTGGAGCTGCTGATCGCCGGACGCGCCGTGCAGGGGATCGGCGCCGCCCTGCTGACTCCCGGCGCCCTGGCCGTCATCGGCGCGACCTTCCCGCCGGACGAGCGCGGCAAGGCCTTCGGAACCTGGGCCGGGGCGGGGGCCATCTTCGGCATGGTCGGGCCGCTGGTCGGCGGCTGGCTGGCCGATCAGGCCGACTGGCGCTTCATCTTCTGGATCAATGTCCCGCTGGCGATCCTGACCATCGTCGTCACGCTCAGGGCCGTGCCCGAGAGCCGCGACGAGACCGCCCGCGGTCTCGACTGGCCCGGCGCCGTGCTGGCCATGACCGGCCTGGGCGCCCTGACCTGGAGCCTGACCGCCGCCCCGGACCTCGGCTGGCGCGATCCGGGGATCCTGGCCGGTCTGGCCGGCGGCGGCGTCCTGCTGGCCGCCTTCCTTTGGGCCGAAGCACGGGAAAAACACCCGATGATGCCCCTGGGCCTGTTCCGGTCGCCCGTGTTCAGCGGCATCAACCTGCTGACCCTGCTGCTCTATTTCGCGCTCAGCGGGGCGATGTTCTTCCTGCCCTACGACCTGATCCGGGTTCAGGGATTCAGCGCCACCATGGCCGGCGCCGCCATGCTGCCGTTCGCCGTGGTCATGGGCCTGTTCTCCGGTTTCGCGGGCCGGCTCGCCGACCGGTTCGGGGCGCGGCTGTCGCTCAGCGTCGGTCCGGTCCTCGCCGGCGTCGGCCTCGCCCTGCTGGCCCTGCCCGGCCCCGGCGCCGGCTATGTCGACGGACCGCTGGCCGGGATGACGATGATGGCCGTCGGCATGACCCTGGCCGTCGGCCCGCTGACGGCCGCGGTCATGGGCGCGGTCCCCCCCGGCCACACCGGCATAGCCTCGGGCGTCAACAACGCCGTGGCGCGCGTCGCCGGCCTGCTGGCCGTGGCCCTGCTGGGAGTTCTCCTGTCCGCCGTCTTCGTGGCCCGCGCCGGCGTCCCCGATGCGCGCGAACTCCTGGGCCAGGTCATGGCCGGGGCGGATCTCGAAGCCGCCGCAGCCGACGCCTTCCACGCAGCCTTCCGCGTCGTCATCCTGACCTGCGCGGCGCTGGCGGTTCTGGCGGGGATCATCGGCGGTCTGACGGCGCCGAAGCGGAGTCAGACCGCCCTCAGGCAGCGCAAGGCGCGGCAGGCCTACAAGGACTCGTAGAGCGCCCCGATCAGCCGTTGCGCCCGCGGATCGCCGACCAGATACGGCGACTGCCGCGTCATCACATAGGCCCCCGACAGTCCCGCGTCCGGATCGGCGAAGGCGCAGCTCCCGCCCCAGCCGCAGTGGCCGACCGCCGTCGGATTGGGGCCGAAGATGTGCAGTCCCTCGTTGCGCATCAGCCCCGCCGCCCAGCTGACATCGAACGGCACCACCTTGTCGCGGCCGTGAATGCGCTCACGCAGCATCTGGGCCAGAACCCCGGCCGACAGGATCGTCTGGCCGTCCAGCATCCCGCCGTTGGCCAGCGTCCCCATGACCCGCGCCAGATCCAGCGCCGTCCCGTGCAGATTGGCCGAGGGCATCTCCATCGTCCGCCACTCGGCCGAGCCGCGCCCGCCCGGCGCCGACCCCTTGTCGAGGAAGGCCGAGGTCTTGATCGCGTCGATGGTCCCGAGATCGGGCGCCGAGGCCGGCTTGCGCAACGCCGCCACCCGGCCGTGCTCGGCCTCGGGCAGGCCGATCCAGAGATCCAGGCCGAACGGGGCGGCGAAGTCCTCGCGCAGGGCCGCGCCCATGCTGCGCCCGTCGACCAGCCGGAACAGCTCGCCCGCCAGGAAGCCGATGGTGATCGGATGATAGCCGGACGCCGTCCCCGGCGGCCACATCGGCGCCTGGGCCGTCAGCCGGTCCAGCACCGCCTCGCGGTCGAACCAGATTACCGGATCCACCGTCTCCGAAAAGCCCGGCAGACCGGCCTGGTGGCTCATCAGCTGGCCGACGGTGATCGCCGCCTTGCCCGCCTGCCCGAACGCCGGCCAGTACGACGCGACCGGCCGCTCGTAGTCCAGCAGACCCCGCTCGACGCAGGTCGCGATCAGCAGCGACATCACCGCCTTGCCGGTCGAGAACACCGGCGTCAGCGTGCGCGCCTCATAGGGAACGGTCTTCGCCGCATCCGCCCATCCGCCCCACAGATCCACCACCGTCTCGCCCCCGACGCAGACGCTGAATCGCGCCGCCTGTTCGTTCAGCCCCTCGGGCGCGTCGGTGAAGTTGGCGGCGAAAGCGTCCTTCACGGCGGCGAAGCGCGGCGGGCAGAGGCCGTGGATGTCGGGGAGGGGGGTCATGGCGTTGTCCTACCGGCCCTAACCGCCTCCGTCACCTGCCCGCGCGACGCCATGGGCCCGCCACTTTCACAGCCTCTCCTCCCATGGGGCTTCCTTGCGAGACGGGTCATGAAGCGGATCGGACTGTTGCTGTTGTTGCTGGCGGGTTGCACCCAGCCCCCGGACCCCCGCGGCGTGCGCCCCGACGAAGTGCTGCTTCAGGTCGCCGCCACCGGGCGCGCCGAGGCCCGGCCCGACGAGGCCCGGCTGACCGTCGGCGTCTCGACCAACGCCCCCTCCGCCTCCGCCGCCAGCGCCGGCAACAACGCCGCGATGGCGCGCGTCTCGGCCGCCCTCGCGCGCCTTGGCGTCAAGCCTGACGACATCCAGACCCGCTCCGTCACCCTCGGCCGCGTCGACTACGGCCCCGGCCGCGGCGGCTATCGCGCCGAGAACATGGTCGAGGTCCGCATCCGGGACGTGCGTCAGGCGGGGCCCGCCATCTCCGCCGCCACCGAGGCGGGCGGCAACGTCGTCTCCGGCCCCGACCTGCACGCCTCGGATCCGGAGCGGGCGAAGAACGCCGCCTACGCCGCCGCCTACAAGGCCGCCCGCGCCCGCGCCGAGGTCTACGCCACGGCCGCCGGACTCAAGGTCGAACGGGTCATCGCCATCCGCGACGGGTCAGGCCAGCCGCCCGTCCCCTGGTATGTCGGCGACGCGCGCGGGGCCGTGGCCCAATCGGTCGCAGCGCCTCCGCCGGTCCATGCGGGCGCCAGCACCTATGAGGTGCAGGTGCACGCCGACTTCGCGTTGGGGCGCTAACGGGCCGCTACTGCCGCCGCGCCGCCGACGCCTGCCTTGCCGCCTCGAACTCCGCGCCGGCATTCCATTCCGGCCAGTCCCCGCTGTCAGCCAGATCGCGGCCGACGGCGTAAAGCAGGTCCACATCCACGGCCGCGGCGTCCATCACCCACTCCGGCGTCCATTCGTCCGACGGCTTGTGATAGCGGTTCGCCACATAGTCCCGGCTGGCCGCGTTGTGCCCGGTGAATCCGGCCGCCCCGAACAGGGCCGGCACGCCCATCTTCGCCAGCGGGAAATGATCCGAGCGGTAGAATCCGCCCGCCTGGGGCGCCGGATCGGGGATCAACATCCGCCCCTGCTCCGTCGCCCGCCGCTCCAGCCAGGCGTCGGTCTGGCTCTTGCCGGCCCCCATGACCACGATCTGCGGCGAGACCTCGGTCCCCGGCAGGAAGCTGTCCATGTTGATGTTGGCCACCGTCGTCTCCAGCGGCCAGACCGGATTGGCGGCGTAGTATTCGGCCCCCAGCAGCCCGGCCTCCTCGGCCGTCCAGGCCGCGAACACCACCGACCGGTCGGGCGCCGCGCCCGCCTTGAACAGCCGCGCCAGCTCGATCAGCCCGGCCACGCCCGTCGCATTGTCGACGGCCCCGTTGTAGATGTCGTCGTCCCCCACCGGCGTCGCGCGGCCGAAGGCGTCCCAGTGGGCGCCGTACAGCACCGTCTCTTCCGGATGCCCGGCGCCCGGGATCCGCGCCAGGATGTTGCGGCTTTCGATCCGGTCGGCGGTCTGGCCGAAGTCGATCGACATCGTCACCCCGTCCAGCGTCACCGGACTGAACTCCGGCGTCCGCGCCGCCTCGCGCAGGGCGGCGTAGTCCAGGCCCGCGTCGCGGAACAGCTGCTCGGCGACCGGCCCCTGGATCCAGCCCTGGGCCGGAAC
Source organism: Brevundimonas sp. (assembly GCF_030704825.1). GTDB lineage: Bacteria > Pseudomonadota > Alphaproteobacteria > Caulobacterales > Caulobacteraceae > Brevundimonas. The sequence goes on from NZ_JAUYNX010000039.1 coordinate 47,431, forward strand.
CCGCTCGGCGTCCGGATCGGCGCGGACGATGTCGAATTTCGGCGCCGTCGACGATCCCTCCAGCACGCTCCAGCCATAGCCGGCGCCCGCCGTGTCGTGAATCACCAGCACCGCCGCCGCCCCCTGCCGCGCTGCCTCCTGGAATTTGTAGGTCCAGCGGCCGTAGAAGGTCATGGCGTTGCCGTCGAACCTGCCGGCGACCGGATGCCCCTCGGGCGCGCCGAAGTCCGGGTCGTTGACGATGACCAGCAGCACCTTGCCCTTCAGGTCCATGCCCTTGAAGTCGTCCCAGTTCCGCTCGGGCGCGTCGACGCCGTATCCGGCGAAGACCACCGGCGCGTCGGTCACCGTGATGCGGTTCACGGGCCGGTCGCTGGACACCAGAATCTCCGGCCCGCGCTCCAGCGCCCGCGTCCGGCCTCCGGCGTTGACCGTGATCGTCGCCGGCCCGTCCTGCCGCGTCCGCCCCAACTGCGCCGCCTGGACCCACTGTCCGTCCGGCCCGCCCGGCTCGAGCCCCAGCGCCTGGAACTGGGCCACGACATAGTCGACCGTCTTCTGCTCCCCCGGCGTCGCCACCCCCCGGCCCTCGAATTCGTCCGAGGCCAGCACCCGCACATGTTCGTTGAGCCGCGCCCCTTCGGCGTGCTGGGCCAGCGCGGGCGTGGCGGACAAAAGGACGGCGACGGCGGCGAGGAGGATGCGATGCTGGGTCATCCCGAGGTTCTAGCCCCTTCCACCGGCGACCGTCACCCTCGCCCTTTACCCAACACAGCCGTCACCCTCGGGCTTGACCCGAGGGCCGGACGTTCCTTCGCTGGTCCGGAGAAGACGGCCCGCCGCCGGAACCCCACGTCTTGGCACCCCCACGCCCACGTCCGATCCTCGGGTCAAGCCCGAGGATGACGGCGAAGAGGGGAGCATCAGCCCTTGAGCCACTGCACCACCCCCTCGGCCGCAACCACGCCGGACGCCATCGACGCCTGCAGCAGATAGCCGCCCGTCGGCGCCTCCCAGTCCAGCATCTCTCCGGCCGCGAACACGCCCGGCATGGCCTTGAGCATCAGCCCCTCGTCCAGCTGGTCCAGCCTCACCCCGCCCGCCGACGAGATCGCCCGCGCCAGCCCCTGCACCCCGGTCAGCGTCAGCCGCACCGCCTTGATCCGCTTCGCCAGCTTGTCGGCCCCCGCCGGCAGCTCGCCCGGTATCTCGCGCAGCAGTCCCACCGCCGGCGCCGACAACCCGCCCGCCTTCCTCAGCCAGTTGGTGACGCTGTCCTTGCCGCGCGGCCTGGCCAGCCGCCCCGCCAGCGCCTCGACCGACAGGTCGGGCCGCAGGTCCACAGTCAGCACCGCCGACCCGTCCCGCTCGATCGCATCCCGCATGCTGGCCGACAGGGCGTAGACTGCCCCGCCCTCAAGCCCGTAGCGCGTCAGCATGGCCTCGCCGCGCACGGTCTGGTCCCCGAAGGTCATGGCCACGGGTTTCAAGGGTTGACCGGCGAACCGCTCGGCGAACACCTCCGACCACGCCACGTCGAAGCCGACGTTCGAGGGCCGGAATGGCGCCGTCTCCACCCCCCCGAGCATCCCGGTCCACGCCCCGTCCGACCCCAGCCGCGGCCAGCTGGCCCCGCCCATGGCCAGCACCACCGCACCGGGCCGCTCCACAACCTCGCCGGCCGGCGTCTCGAACACCCAAGCCCCTTCCCGGCGCCCGACCCACTTCGACCGCGTCCGCACCTCGACGCCCAGACCGTTCAGCCGCCCCAGCCACGCCCGCAATAGCGGCGAGGCCTTCATCGCCCGCGGAAACACCCGCCCCGACGAGCCCGTGAACGTCGCCTGCCCCAGCCCCTCGGCCCAGCCGATCAGATGCGTCGGCGAGAACCGCTCCAGCCAGGCCGCCACCGTCCCGCTCGCCGCGCCATAGCGCCCGACGAACCCCTCCATCCCCTCCGAATGCGTCAGGTTCAGCCCGCCCCGCCCGGCCATCAGGAATTTGCGCGCCACCGAGGGCATGGCCTCGTGCACCACCACCTTCACCCCGGCCTGCGCCAGCCGCTCGGCCGCCATCAGCCCGGCGGGCCCGGCCCCGATCACATGGACTGTCTTGCGTATGGTCATCGCTCCCTGATGGACCGGAACGCCGCGAGCCGCCATACGCTCATCCCCCATGAGCGTCGCCTTCACCCGCGAGGAGGATCTGGAGGCCACGGCCGCCGATCTTCCCGACCGTCCGATATCGCCCCACCCGAATCTGGTCACGCCCTCGGGCCTGGCCGCGATCGAGGCCGCCCTGGCCTCGGCCCGCGCCGCCTACAGCGCCGCCCAGGCCCACGGCTCGATCGAGGCCGACCGCACCGCCATGGCCCGCGCCACCCGCGACCTGCGCTACTGGTCCGCCCGCCGCGCCACCGCCCAGCTGGTCGAGACGGAAGCCGACGGCCGCGTCCGCTTCGGCGGCTCGGTGACGATCGAACGCGAGGACGGCCGGGCCCAGACCTGGCGCATCACCGGCGAGGACGAGGCCGATCCCGCCGCCGGTTCGGTCAGCCATGTCTCGCCCCTCGCCGTCGCCCTGATCGGAAAGCGCGTCGGCGACGAAGCCGTCGTCGCGGGCCGGACGGTGGAGATCGTCGCCGTCGATTGAACGCCGACGGTTGCCCCGGCCTCCCGCTTGCCCCACCTTGTCACCCACGCAGCGCCGCAAGGCGCGCCTCCTGCGCTCAAGCAGCGCGAAGCGCGATAGCGCCACAAAAAGAGAAAGAGCCCGCCCATGGCCCGTAAGCCCAACTACAGCTTCGAGCGTCAGGAACGCGATCGCGCCGACGCCAAGAAGGCCGCCGAAAAGGCCGCCGCCAAGGCCGAAAAGCGCGCCGCCGCGCGCGGGGAAAAACCGGAAGACGCGCCGCAGGACTAGATCCAGCCCGGGTGCGAAGCGAAGGGCCGGGGTCGATCAGGGCGCGGCTTCGAACACCGCAGCGATCTCGGCGAGGCGCTCGGTCAGGCGTTCGACGCGCACCGCGAAGGCCTTTTCATTCCTCGTTTCCCCGGCCTGTCTGCTGAGGAACATCTCCAGCGCATAGTCGGCGAGCGTCCCCGCCAGAGCCACGTTCTGGTCGAGGTGTTCGTCCATCAGGCGGCGTGTCTCCGCCGGATCGCCTTCCACGACGGTGGCGACGCCGTAGTAGGCCGTCAGCCGCCGGTCCGGACCCTGCGCGAAGGTCTGCGACTGCAGCACCCGAACGCCGTTGCTGTCGGCGGCGATGATGCAGCGATGACCGCGCACCTCGCCCCGGGTGAAGCGGGTGAAATGCACCACCTCCGCCGCCGCCTCATCGGCCGCACAGGACCGGGCGTCCGTCAGGACCGTGCGGCCTTCCTCGTCGGCCTCCAGCGTTCCGGTCGTGACGTCGGTCTTGAAGTCGAAGGAGAAACTGGAGTTCCAGTCGCGCGCGTCTCCGGCGGGCAGCATGGGCAGGGCCGCGGCGAGCGCGGACGTCAGGATGTCCGCCGGAAGCATGGGCTCCTCGATTCCCACGGCCTCGCCGAGAAGGTTCAGCTTCTGCATCAGCAGGGCGGTGGTGGCCGCCAGTTCCTGTTCGGGCGTCTGATCCTGCGCCGCCGCCGCGCCGGAGAACGACAGGGTCAGGGCCGCCAGCACCCCCGCGATCCTGAACTTCATCATCCGCCTCCGGTTTCGCGGGGACAATGATCCGCAAAGCAACGCCGCGCCATCCGGCGCGACCGCCCTGACAGGTTTCGTCAGTCGTCGGCGTCAGCCGGTTCGTCGGGAATGACCGGCAGTTCGACGGCGGGGGCGAGGGTCTTGATCTCGCCGATGCGCGCGCCGGGAAAGGCCTCCATCACCGCCATGACGAAGGGGTCGGCCTCGATGCCGGCCCGTTCCTCGGAGCGTTTGCGGCGATCGATCTCGATCATGGTCTCGCCGCCGCCCTGGCCGTTGGCGGCGATCAGCCAGGTGCGGCCGGTCCAGTCCTTGAGCCGGGAGGCCAGCTTGCGGGCCAGGTCCATCGGGGCGCCGTCGAGGCTTTCATAGGTGATGGCGCCGGGCTTGAAGGCCACGGGGCGGACGTAGCGCTGGACGTCCATCTGCAGGCCGACCTCGCGCTTCTCGCCGATCAGGGCGACGACCTGTTCGAAGGATTGCGGATCGGGCAGGGCCGGGGCGGCGACCGGGCGGGCGGCCAGATGGGCCGAGGCCCCGCCGCCGCCGCCACCGCCGCCGCCCGAGGGTCCGCGCGGCGCCGCGCCGCCGGGCATGGGCTCGCCGTCGCGCAGGGCCTTCAGCGCTTCTTCCGGCCCGGGCAGGTCGGCGGCGTAGGCCAAACGGACGATGGCCATTTCCACCGCGTCGGCGGGATTGGGCGCGCGGCGGACTTCGTCGAGGGCGCGCAGCAGCATCTGCCAGACGCGAGCGAGCGTCCCGGCCGAGATCACCGCACCGAGCGCCGCCAGCTTCTGGGCCTGGTCGTTGGGCAGGCGGGTCGCCTGCGGCCCCAGCATCCTGGCCACCGAGGCGGCGTGGCAATGCTCCAGCAGGTCGTTGGTCACCTGCACCGGATCGGCGCCGTAGCCGTAGAGGGTGCGGAACAGCTCCAGCGCCTCGGGCGTGCGCCCGGCCATGATCGATTCGAACAGGGCGATGGTCTGGCTGCGGTCGGCCAGGCCGAGCATGTCGCGAACGACCTCTGTCTTCACCGTCTCGCCCTTGTCGCCCTGGACGAGGGCCTGATCCAGCAGGGAGAGGCCGTCGCGCACCGAGCCCTCGGCGGCGCGGGCGATCAGGGCGAGGGCGTCCTGCTCGATCTTCATCCCCTCGCGGTCGGCGATGCGGGCGAGGTGTTCGACGAGGATTTCCGGCTCGACGCGGCGCAGGTCGAAACGCTGGCAGCGGCTGAGGATGGTCACCGGCACCTTGCGGATCTCGGTGGTGGCGAAGATGAATTTGGCGTGGGGCGGCGGCTCTTCCAGCGTCTTCAGCAGGGCGTTGAAGGCCTGGTTCGACAGCATGTGGACTTCGTCGAGGACATAGACCTTGTAGCGCGCCTCGACGGGGGCGTAGCGGACGCTCTCGATGATGTCGCGGATGCCGTCGATGCCGGTGTGGGACGCCGCGTCCATCTCGACCACGTCCATGTGCTGGCCGGCCATGATGGCGGCGTCGTGCCGGCCCTGGTCGGTCAGGGCCAGGGACGGACGGTCGATGACGTCGGTCTCGTTGTTCAGCGCGCGGGCCAGGAGGCGGGCGGTGGTGGTCTTGCCGACCCCGCGCACGCCGGTGAGCATGAAGGCGTGGGCGATGCGGCCGGTGGCGAAGGCGTTGGTCAGGGTGCGGACCATGGCCTCCTGGCCGATCAGGTCCTCGAAGGCATGCGGCCGGTATTTGCGGGCGAGGACGGTGTAGGCCTCGCCGTCGTCGGCGTGAGCGGCGGGGCCGGCGTCGGGGGCTGCGGGGGATCCGGCTTTCGGGGTCGGCGAAGGCGCGGATTCAGCCGGCGGGGGCGTCGGGACGGGCGTCGGGGCGGCCTCGGCTTCGCGCATGCCCGCGGGTTCGGGGGAGCCGAACATGTCGTCGGTGTCGGGATCGCGCTCGACGACGTCGGCGTCGGGGGCGTCTTCCTCCCACGGAGGGCCATCGGGACTCGGATCGACGTCGCTCATGGGTCCGTATTACCGCGAGTAACGCAGGACGCTAAGGCAATCGGTCGCCGAGATGGGGAAAACCCGCGCACTCAAGCAGCGAGCGACCGCGTCGCGAGCGTTAGCACCCAAAATGAGGTGGAAGTGGAGACCGCGACCCGAAGGGGAATTCGTTGTGGCTGCTGCCTTCCGGCCCTGACCAGGTTGGCGAAGCCTTCGCCCGCGATCTCCGAGAGGGGATATGACGATTCCGGCTCGCGGATGCAAGCGTGGGCTTGCTAGACAGCCTTCATGCCCCTCTCCACGCTGAACACCTTCGCCGGCGATCCGCTCGACCGGGCCGGCGATCTCCGCAACGACCCGGAATGGCTGGCCGAGCAGGCGGACAACCCCGAGGCCGTGGCCATGGTGCTGTGGGAAGGCCGGCCGCTGGTCGAGGGCGGCGCGGAGCCGCGGCTGGCGTGGCTGTCCCTGACCCATGCGCGGGTCGTGGCGCCTGACCGGGAGCTGTTCCTCGGCCTGTGGAAGGGCGCGCCGTGTTTCGCGGTCGAGATCGAGGGGTCGGTCGATCCGGCGGCGGGGCCGCTGGCGGGCCTCGGCGCCTTTCACGGGATGCGCGAGGCGGCGGCGATGCTGCCGGGCCCCGACGCGGCCATGGCGGGGACGGCCAAGTCGCTGTTCGACTGGCGACGGCGGCACGGCTTCTGCGCCGCCTGCGGGGTCGAGAGCGACAATGCGTGCGGCGGCTGGAAGCGGGTCTGCCCGGCCTGCGGGGTCGAGCATTTTCCCCGCGTCGATCCGGTGACCATCATGTTGCCGGTGTTCACGGGCGGCCCGGAACCGAAATGCCTGCTGGGCCGACAGGCGGCCTGGCCCGAGGGGCGGATGTCGGCCCTGGCCGGGTTCCTGGAGCCCGGCGAGACCATCGAGGCGGCCTGCGCCCGCGAGATCGCCGAGGAGGCCGGGCTGACGGTGACGGCGGTGCGCTATCACTCCAGCCAGCCATGGCCATTCCCGTCGCAGCTGATGATCGGTTTGATCGCCGAGGTCGATTCGGACGACGCCCGGCCGGATCAGACGGAGCTTGAGGCGGTGGCCTGGCTGACGCGCGACGAGGCGCGGGCCTGTCTGGACGGGACCCACCCCACGATCAAGGCTCCCCCGCGGATCGCCATCGCCCGGACGCTGCTGCAGGCGTGGGTGGACGGGTTCGACGCCTAGGCCAGGGCCCGCGCCGCCGCGAGATCGTCGGGATTGTCGACCGACAGGGGCGCTTCATCGATGACGGCGGCCCAGATTTGCAGGCCCATCTCCAGCGCGCGGAGCTGCTCCAGCTTCTCGCGCCGCTCCAGCGGCGACGGCGGGGCGGCGCAAAACCGCTCAAGCGCGGCGCGGCGGTAGCCGTAGAGGCCGATGTGCCGCCAGACGGGAGCGTCGCCGTACAGGGTCGAGCGGGTGAAATAGAGGGCGCGGCCGTGGCGGCCGCCCTCCGCCAGGGCCAGCACCGCCTTGACCACATCCGGGTTCGACCGGTCGGAGGCGTCGGCCTCGGGCGCGACCAGGGTGGCGATGTCGCAGGCCGGCTCGGCCGCCAGCAGGTCGGCGCAGGCGCGGGCCAGGCCGGGATCGGCGAAGGGCATGTCGCCCTGCAGGTTGATGACCGCGTCGTGGCGGCCATCGGGGTCGAGGGCGTCGAGCGCGGCGCGAATGCGGTCGGACCCCGAGGGCAGGTCCGGATCGGTCAGGACGGCGACGCCGCCGGCCGACTCAATGGCGGCGACGATCTCCGCATCGCCCGCGGCCACCGCCACGGGCAGGCCGGAAAGCACGGCCTGCCGCCAGGCCCGCACGATCATCGGAACCCCGCCGATGTCGGCCAACGGCTTGTCCGGCAGGCGGGTGGCGGCCATCCGGGCCGGGATCAGGATCAGCGGGTTCACGTTCAAATCCCAGGCAGGTTCACGCCTGCGACGCTCAGACCGTCCTGAGCCGGTTGCGAAGGCCGCGCTAGCGTGTAAGAGACGCCCACGCAAGAATTCGCCCCGACGCGCCTGCCGAGGGGCCCAGATACGGGATGAGACGACGCGCATGAGCGGCGATCTGAAGTGGAACAAGATAATCGGCGCCGGTTTGGCGACCGTCTTCGTCATCCTGGTGGTGCGCGAGGGCACGGCCTTCATCTATCACACCGAAACCCCTGAAAAGATGGGCTATTTCGTCGACGCGCCGGAGGAGGCCGCGGGCCCGGCCGCCGAGGTCGCCCTGGCGCCCGACTGGGGCACTGTCCTGCCGACCGCCGACCTCGCCGCCGGCGAGGCCGCCTTCGCCCGCTGCAAATCCTGCCACACCATCGACGCCGGCGGCCCCAACGGCATCGGACCGAACCTGTTCGGGATCGCCGGTCGTCCGACCGCCAGCCATGCCGGCTTCGCCTATTCGGACGCCATGACGGCTCACGCCGGCGCGAACCCGACCTGGACGCTGGACGAGCTGGACCAGTTCCTCACCGCCCCCGGCCGCCATGTCCCGGGCACCAAGATGTCCTTCGCCGGCATCCGCGATACCGCCACCCGCGTGGACCTGATCGCCTGGCTGCGCTCGCAGGGCTCGACCGACATGGCCATTCCGGCTCCTGATCCGGCCCGTCAGCCCGGCGCTGCACCGGCCGCACCGGTCGAAGGCGCGGCTCCGGTCGCCGGCGCCGAAACCGCCGCCGCCGACGCCGGCGGTCCGACCGGCGCCGCCCCGACCGCGGGGGCCGCGGGCCAACCGACCACGGCGGCCACGCCCGCCGCGCCGCCGGCCGCCACCAGCCCGGCGCCGCCGAACCACTGAATCCTGCGACTCTGTCGATCTGACGGGAAAGGGCGGTCTTCGGGCCGCCCTTTTTCGTTCGCGCTCAGAGGCGTCGGAACACCGGAGCCGCGAAGCCCCCGGCGCGATAGCGGGCCTCGGCCTCGGCACGGGCCTCGACGACCACCGCTCCATGATGGCCGGTAGCGTGCAGAACGCGGCCCGCGTCGAGCAGGAAGCCGGAATGGCCCCGCCACGGCGCTTCGTCGGCCTTGAGCCAGATCACCAGATCACCGCGGCCCGCATCTCCGGCCTGCACCGGCTCGCCGAGTTCGGCCTGCTGGTCCGCGTATCGCGGCGCGGCGCGGCCGCAGGCATAGAGCGCCTGCTGGATCAGGCCGGCGCAGTCGGTGGCGAGGGAAGAGCGGGCCCCGAGGCGGTGCGGCACGCCGATCAGCCGCTCGGCGACCTCGACCGGCTCGGCCGCGAAACTGCCGATCGGCGCCAGACCGGTCGCGCCGCCCCGATCAATCACCAGGGCGTTCAGCGGCAGGGCGTCCCCGGTGGACTCGATCCGGTGCGTCGCCAGCGGCGCGCCGGCCGCCAGCGCCGACCGCAGGACCCACCCGACCACGCCGTCGCGGCGGGCGCGCCCCCAGACCCGGTCGGAACGGGCCTCGAGGACGTCGAAGGCCTCGCCGAAAATCAGCTGGTCGACAGGATGGTCGCCCGCGGCCGGTCCGGCATGAAGATCGATGACCGGCACCGCGCAGTGCATCGGCTGGACCGGACGGAAGGCCGCCGCGCGCACGATCCCTTCCAGCGCCTGCTCGGCCAGATCGGGCCGGGCGAGGGTGGTGCGGGGATCAAGAATGGCGGCGGCTGGCGTCAAACGAAGGTCCGTCCGGTTGAGCCGGCATACTCACGCAAGAAGCCAAAAGGGCCGTTAACGAACGGAGGCTTTCTCGTGGCCATATCGGCGGGAGAGCATCTCGAAACAGGCCCTCAGGGCCTGGGCTTCGCCGCCCTCGGGACATCCCGGCCGGGCACGAGGGTTCCAAGCGAAGATGTCCATATGGGCCCAGGCTCCTGTGGTCGGCGCGAATTTCTGCAGGAACAGGGCGGCGGTGACCGAGCCGGCCTGGGCCCAGCCGGCGGAGTCGTTCCTCAGATCCGCGATCTCGGTGTCGAGGGCGGCGCGATAGCCCGGCCATAGCGGCATGCGCCACAGCGGGTCGCCCACGTCGCGCGCGGCCGCCAGCAGATCCGCCGCGAGAGCTTCGTCGTCGGTGTAGAGCGGCGGCAGTTCGGGGCCGAGGGCGACCCGGGCCGCGCCGGTCAGGGTGGCGAAATCCAGGGTCAGGTCAGGCGCGTGCTCGCCGGCCCGGGTCAGGACGTCGGCCAGGATCAGACGCCCTTCCGCGTCGGTATTGCCGATCTCGATGGTTAGACCCTTGCGGCTGGACAGGATGTCGCCGGGCCGGAAGGCGTCGCCGGAGATGGCGTTCTCGACCGCGGCGACCAGCACCACCAGTCGCACCGGCAGCCCCGCCTGCATCACCAGCCGGCCGAGGGCGAGGGCGTGGGCGGCGCCGCCCATGTCCTTCTTCATGTTGCGCATGCCGGCGGCGGCCTTGATATCGAGACCGCCGGAATCGAACACCACCCCCTTGCCGACCAGGGCGACGAGCGGCAGTTCGGCGCGGTCCAGGTTCCAGCCGATCTCGACGACCCGGGGCGCGCGGTGGGGGGCGGCGGCCCGGCCAACCGCGTGGACGGCGGGGTAGTTGTCCTCCAGCAGCCCGTCCCCGGCGGTCACGGCGATCGAGGCGCCAGACGCCTCGGCGATCTCGCGGGCGATAGTCTCGATCTGCAACGGCCCCATGTCGGCGGCCGGCGTGTCGATCATCTCGCGGGCCAGGGCGCAGGCCGAGGCGATGCGCAGGACGCTCTCGCGATCCAGCCCCTCCGGCGCGACCAGCCTCACCCGGTCCCGCTCGGGTCGCGCCTTGTAGCGGTCGAAGACATAGGTCCCGAGCATGAAGGCCAGGGCCGCCTGGCGAGCGTCGTCCGGCTCGGCCTCCAGACGATAGAGGCCGGGCGGCAACCGGGCGGACAGGGCCCGGGCGGACAGGGGGTCGAAGGTCTCGCCCGCCCCGACCAGCACGGCGGAGAATCCCCCCTGCCCGTCCGGCACGGGCAGAACCTGGCCCGGCTTGCCCTTGAAACCGTTGGCTTCGGCCCAGACACGGACCGCGCCGTCCAGGGCGCCGTCCGGCCCGACGAAACGAACCGGAACCGCGCCCCCGGCTTCGGCGGTCAGCAGGTCGGGATGCAGAACGGACATGGGCGGCGGCCTTTCCGGTCCGGCGGGACCGATCTTAACCAAGGATTGACGTGAAGGGCCGAGTCTTGCGCCCGAACCCTTCCGGAGCGCTTCCATGTCGCGCACGCCCGCCCGTATCGCAACCATCGCCCTGCTGCTGGGCGCCGTCGCCGTCCCTGCCTTGGCCGACCCCCTCACGGGCCCGCCCGCCCAGGCTCCGGCGGCGCGTCAGTCGGCCGCGCCCGAGGTCCGCGCCGCCTATGACCGCGCCGACGCCCTGAGCCGCCAGATATTCTGGACCGACCAGGCCGAGATCAATCCGATGGATCCCGTGGCCGGGGTCAAGGCGGCGCAGGCGCTGCGCGAGCTCGGCCGCTTCGACCAGGCCGCCGAGATGGCCGGCAAGGTGCTGCTGGTCCAGCCGACGAACGTCGAGGCCATGCTGGAGACCGGCCGCGCCCATATCGCGCGCGGCCAGGCCTTCTACGGCATAGCCGCGCTGGAGGCGGCCCGCGACGCCCGGCCCGGGGATTGGCGCGCCTGGTCCCTGCTCGGCGCGGCCTATGAGCAGGTGCGCCGACCCGCCGACGCCACGGCGGCCTGGGCCCAGGCTCTGGCGATCTCTCCCGACAATCCCGACGTGCTGACCAATATGGCGATCTCGGCCATGGCCCGGGGCGACACCGCGACCGCCGAGCCGCTGCTCCGCCGCGCCGTCGCCCAGCCGGGCGCCTCGCTCAAGGTGAGGCTGAACCTGGCCATGGTACTGGGGCTGACCGGCAAGCTGGACGAGGCGGAACAGATGCTGCGCCGGGATCTGCCGCCCGAAGCGGCCGACCGCAACCTGGTCTGGCTGCGCGAGCGCGCCGGCGGGGCCGGCGTTGACCAGGCCCGCACTTGGGGCTCGCTCCAAGGCGGCTGATCGCCTATATTCCGGCCATGATCGACGAGCTCTACAGCGCGCGCATTCTCAAGCTGGCGGCCAATCTGCCGCACAGCGGGCGGCTGGCCGCGCCCCAGGGGACCGGCGAGCGGGTCGCCAGGCTGTGCGGCTCCAGGGCGGTCGTCGATGTGGCGCTGGACGCGGAGGACCGGGTCGCGGCCTTCGCCCAGGACGTCAAGGCCTGCGCGCTCGGACAGGCGGCGGCCGGGGTGCTGGGCGAGAGCGTCATCGGGGCGACGCTCGAGGAGATTTCCGCCGCTCGCGACGCCATGTCGGCCATGCTCAAGGCCGGCGGCGAGGGCCCGAGGGGCCGGTTCGAGGGCCTGCGCGCCCTGGAACAGGTGGCCGGCTATCCGGCCCGCCACGCCTCGACCATGGTCGCCATCGAGGCGACGCTGGACGCGATGCGCCAGGCGCTGGCCCGCAAGGGGCCCGACACGCGAACTAGCCTCGCCGGCGCGGCCTGAAGGCCCGTTGCCCCCGCCGCCTTCGCGGGGGATAAGCGCGGCGACATGGCTTCCGGCGAAACTCTCTACGAACGCGGCGTGCGGCTGGCCCATCGCGGCTACAAGCTGACGCTGTCGCCCCTGATCGGGCAGCAATGCCGGTTCCTGCCGACCTGTTCGGACTACGGCCGGGACGCGCTGATCCAGCATGGACCGATCAAGGGGGGATGGCTGACCGTCAGACGCCTCTGCAAATGTCACCCATTCGGCCAATCGGGCTACGACCCGGTTCCGCCTGTAAAGACAGACCGATGATCGATCTCAAATTCCCTGACGGCGCCTCGCGCCAGTATCCCGACGACGCCACGGGCCGCGACGTCGCCGCCTCCATCTCGCCGTCGCTGGCCAGGCGCGCGGCCTTGGTCGCCCTGAACGGCGAGCAGCGCGATCTCGACCGCCCGCTCGGCGGCTCGGGCGACTTCAAGCTGATCATGCGTGACGATCCCGAAGCGCTGGAAACCATCCGACACGACGCGGCCCACATCCTCGCCCAGGCGGTGCAGGAGCTGTTTCCCGGCACCCAGGTGACGATCGGTCCGGCCATCGAGGACGGCTTCTATTACGACTTCGCCCGCGACGAGCCCTTCTCCACCGACGACTTCTCGAAGATCGAGAAGCGGATGGCCGAGATCGTCGACCGCGACGAGAAGCTGGTTCGCGAGGTCTGGGACCGCGACGCGGCGATCAAGCTGTTCGAGGGCAAGGGCGAGACGTTCAAGGCCGAACTGATCCGCGACCTTCCGGGCACGGAGACGATCACCACCTACCGGACGGGCGACTGGATCGACCTGTGCCGCGGGCCGCATTTCCCGACGACGAAATTCGTCGGCAAGGCCTTCAAACTGACCAAGCTGGCGGGCGCCTACTGGCGCGGCGACCACCGCAATCCGCAGCTGCAGCGCATCTACGCCACGGCCTGGGCCAGCCAGGCCGACCTCGACGCCTATCTGCTGCGCGTCGAGGAGGCGGAGAAGCGGGACCACCGCCGCATCGGCAAGGCCATGGGCCTGTTCCACATGCAGGAGGAAGGCCGGGGCATGGTCTTCTGGCATCCCAAGGGCTGGGTGCTGTGGCGCGTGCTGGAGGCCTATATGCGCCGCCGTCTGGACGCCGCCGGCTATGTCGAGGTCAAGACGCCCCAGGTGCTGGACCGGACCTTCTGGGAGAAGTCGGGCCACTGGGAGAAATACCGCCCCAACATGTTCGTGTGCGAGACGGTCGAGGGCGAGACCCTCAGCCTCAAGCCGATGAACTGCCCCGGTCACGTGCAGATCTTCGACCAGGGCCAGCGGTCGTACCGCGAACTGCCGCTGCGCATGGCCGAGTTCGGGGCCTGCCACCGCTATGAGCCGTCGGGCGCCCTGCACGGCCTGATGCGGGTGCGCGGCTTCACCCAGGACGACGCCCACATCTTCTGTCGCGAGGACCAGATCGTCGAGGAGACGCGCCGGTTCATCGAACTGACCCGCCTGGTTCATGCCGACCTGGGCATGAACACGCATGAGATCGCCCTGGCCACCCGGCCCGAGGTGCGCGCCGGCACGGACGAGTTCTGGGACAAGGCCGAAGCCATGCTGGGCGAGGCCGCGCGCCTGGCCGGGGTCGACCCGGTCATCGCCGAGGGGGACGGGGCCTTCTACGCGCCCAAGCTGGACTTCATCGTCAAGGACGCCATCGGCCGGACCTGGACCTGCGGCACGCTGCAGCTCGACTACGTCCTGCCGGAACGTCTGAACGCGGAATATATCGGCGAGGACGGCCAGAAGCATCGGCCGGTCATGCTGCACCGGGCCATCCTCGGGTCGTTCGAGCGGTTCATCGGCATCATGATCGAGAACTACGCCGGGGCCTTCCCCTTGTGGCTGGCGCCGACACAGGTGGTGGTGGCGACCATCGTCTCGGAGGCCGACGACTACGCCCGGGCGGTGGTCGAGAAGCTCAGGGCCGCCGGTCTGCGGGCCGAGCTGGACCTGCGCAACGAGAAGGTCGGCTACAAGGTGCGCGAGCACTCGGTCGGCAAGGTCCCGGTCATCGCCGTGGTCGGCAAGAACGAGGCCGAACAGGGCACGGTCGCCATCCGCCGCCTGGGCTCGCAGGCGCAGGAGGTGGTGTCGCTGGACGAGGCGATCCGCATCCTGACGGAAGAGGCCACCCCGCCGGACCTGCGTCGGGCCTGACCGGTCGGCTGAACAAAAGAGCCCGCCCCCGCAATCGCGGAGGCGGGCTTTTCGTTGGCCGGGGCCGAGGCGACTACAGCAGCCGCTTGCGCATGGCCTGGGACAGCATGTCGATCAGCGTCACGGCGACGACCACCACGATGACGATGGCCGAAACGTCGCGGAAATCGAAGGCGTTCATGCGGTCGAACAGCACCTGGCCGATGCCGCCCGCGCCGATCAGGCCCAGGACGGTAGCCGAGCGGCTGTTGGACTCGAAGCGGTAGAGGGCGAAGGACGTCCACAGCGGCGCGACCTGCGGGATCACGCCCCAGACGATTTCGTGCAGCTTGGAGGCGCCGGTGGCGCGCACGCCCTCGACCGGGCCCTTGTCGATCGACTCCACCGCCTCCGAGAAGAGTTTGGCCAGAACGCCAGCGGTGTTGAGGGCGATGGCCAGCACGCCGGGCAGCGGGCCCAGGCCGACGGCGACCACGAACAGCAGACCGATGACCAGATCGGGAATCGAGCGCAGCAGGTTCATCACCCAGCGGACCGGGGTGACGACCCAGACCGGAGCAATGTTGCGGGCCGCGGCCAGACCCATCGGAATGGCGGCGAACACCGCCAGGAAGGTGCCCCAGAGCGCGATCTGGACCGTCTCCCACATCTTGGCGACGAAGACCCGCCAATCGGTGAAATCAGGCCTCAGAAGTTCGCGGGCGAAATTCTGCGTATTCTCCGAATTGCTGAACAGGCGCGAGACATTGCCCAGCTCCACCGGATTGAAGCTGTAGATCAGCAGGGCGCCGACGCCGCCCCAGATCAGCAGGTCGAGCGCCCAGGCGCCCATCGACTTCGCCGGCGGGTTCGGGATGGCCGTGGCGGCCGGTCGGGCGACGGCGTCGGTCAAGGCTGGACCTCGCGCAGGCTGCGCAGCCGTTGCAGTTCGCGTTCGGCGGCGGCGACAGCGGCGGTGTCGCCCTTGGCGCGCGCCTCGCCCAGTTGCTGGTCCGCGACCATCTCCCGGATCGGGTTCAGGTAGCCGTCATCGGCGGCGCTGAATCGCGAATACTCCAGGCCGGCCAGAACCTGCCGCTGACGTTCGGCCTCCGCGCCTTCGCCCTGGCCGTAGGTCAGGAAGAAGCTGCGAATCTTTTCCTTGAGCGCGGGATCCAGATCCTCCCGCACCACGATGCCGCTCTCCGGGATGGGCGGCGACTGCCAGATTTCCTGAATCTGGGCCGCGATCTGCGGATTCTGCCTGGTCAGGAAGACGGTGTTGACAGTGTTCGAGGTGGCCACATCGACCACGCCGGTCGCCACGGCGAAGGCGTTCGCCTGATGATTTGCTGACCGCACCGTCTTGAAGCAGGAAGCCGGCACGATGCCGCGCGGGTTGAACAGGAAGGCCATCGGGGCCAGCGTGCCAGACGTCGACTGGGCGTCGCCGATGCCGAAATCGAACCGCTTGCCGCAGGCCAGAACCTGATCCAGCGTGATGCCGGAGCCGTTCCGTACGATCAGGGTGGAACGGTAGCTGTCCATTCCTTCCTTGTTCACCGTGCGGGCGATGACTTCGGCGTCGGCGCGGTCGATGGCTTCGATGGCGGGCTTGGCCGAAAACCAGGCGACCTGGGTCTGGTTGCCGCGCATCGCCTCGACCAGGACGGTGTAGTTCGAGCCGAAATACGGCTTCACCGGCACGCCGATGGCCCTGGACATGTCGTCCAGCAGGGGCTCCCACAAGGGCCCGGCCGAGGCCTGGCCCTCGGCCGACAGGATGGAGAAGGTGATTTCGGACGGCGCGCCGGTTTTGGTGTCATCGCCCGCGCCGCACGAGGCGACGCCGAGGGCGAGAACGGCCGCAAGGGCCAGCCGACGGGTCAAGCGGGGGAGGGTCATGCCTTGGTTTCCCAGAACGCGTCCTCGAACTCGGGACCGTAGATGTCGATCAGCTGTTTGGTGTCCAGACCGGTCGCGGGCCCGTCGTAGGCGATCTGGCCGGCCTTCAGGGCGACGACCCGGTCGCAGTAGCGGATGGCGTAGTCGACCTGGTGCAGGGTGACGATGACCCCAAGCCCGTCGCGCCGGTTCAGTTCGACCAGCAGCTCCATGACCTTGCGGGCCGAGACCGGATCCAGCGAGGCGACCGGTTCGTCGGCGAGGATGGCCTTGGCGCCCTGGACCAGGGCGCGGGCTATGGCGCCGCGCTGCTGCTGGCCGCCGGACAGGGTGTTGGCGCGTTGGGCGGCGTAGTCGGACACACCGACGCGATGCAGCGCCTCCATGGCCTTGCGCTTGTCCGACGCCGGCCAGAGGCCGAAAAAGCCCTGCCATTCCGGCAGGCGGCCCAGCGCGCCCAGCATGACGTTGGAAAACAGCGACAGCCGGCCGACCAGGTTGAACTGCTGGAAGATCATGCCCAGCTTCTGGCGCGCCGCCCGGGTGGCGCCGGTGGTGCGGCCGTTCTTCTGCACGACCTCGCCGAAGACGCTGATCGTTCCCTTGCCGGAATCGATGGTCTGCAGGCCGGTGATCGAGCGCAGCAGCGTGGACTTGCCCGAGCCCGAAGGGCCTATGAGGGCGACCATTTCTCCGGCCCCGACCTCGACGGACACGCCGTTCAGGGCCTTTCGGGCGCCGAAAGTCTTGGACACGTCCTTCACGGACGCGACGGCGGCGGCGGCTGAGGTCATGGACACGCTGGAGGCGGTTGCAGGGGCGCGCCGCATCGCCTGATCAGGCCCGCGAGGCAAGTCTTAATGACACGTCCGCGGCGATTTCGTCCAGCGTGACGGCGGGTCCCGCCCCTCACCGCCCTACTGCGCCGCGCGGACCTCCACCGGCAGGCCCAGGGCCTCCAGTTGCGGACGCACCGTGGCGGCGTCGCCGACCACGACCCAGACCAGCTGCGAGCTGTCGATGACGCGGCGCGCCTCGGCGTCCATCGCCTCGGCCGTCATGGCCTCGTAGCGCGGCGCGAGCGTCTCCCAGTAGTTGTCCGGACGACCGTACAGGGCGTTGGATCGAAGCGCGTTCAGCACCGCCGCCGAGGTCTCGAAACTGCCCGGCAG
Source organism: Brevundimonas sp. (assembly GCF_030704825.1). GTDB lineage: Bacteria > Pseudomonadota > Alphaproteobacteria > Caulobacterales > Caulobacteraceae > Brevundimonas. The sequence continues at coordinate 64,898 of NZ_JAUYNX010000039.1, forward strand.
CTGGCGGACGTTGCCGTTGACGGTGCGCTCCCGCTCGGCGGCGGTGACGCCGCGGTCGGACAGGAAGGCGCGGTACTGGTCGATCAGGACGGCGATGGATTCCCCGGTCCGGTTCGACTGCACCGGGGCCGAGATGATGTAGGGCGCGCCGTGCTCCATCAGGGTGGTGCGGCCGTTCAGGCCGTAGGACCAGCCTCGCGTCTCGCGGATGTCCTGGTTGATGCGGGACAGGAAGCCGTTGCCGATCACCTCATTGGCCGCCTGGAAGGCGACGAGGTCGTCCCGGCCGGTGACCGGAAGCACCAGGCCCCCGAGGATCAGCGACTGCGGCGACTGCGGCCGGTCGATCAGGACGATGCGGGGCCGGGCCGCGGAGATCGCCGCATCGAAGGTCTTCACGCCGCGGGCGACCGACGGCGCGGCCCAGGCGCCGAACCTGGCCTCGAGCAGCGGCGTGAGTTCCGACAGGGGCCGGTCCGAGACGACAAAGACGCGGGCGTTATCCGGACGGATCCAGCGGGCGTGGAAGGCGGCCAGGTCGTCGCGGTCCAGGCCCTCGACGGCCGCGGTGTCGCCCAGCCCGGACCAGGCACGGCCATACGGGTGGTCCGGGCCGTACAGGACGCCCGGGAGGGCGCGGGCGCCCATGCCGTTGGGCGAGGCCTTCTCCTGGGCGATGCCGGCCAGTTGCTGGGCGCGCAGACGGTCGACGTCCTCGGGCCTGAAGGCCGGATTGCGGATGACGTCGGCCAGCAGATCCAGGGACGGCTCGAGATTGGCGCTGACCGCGGTCAGGCTGACGGTCGTACGGTCCACTCCGGCGAAGGCGGCGACCGTGGCGCCCAGTCGCTCCTGCTCCTCGTTCAGGGCGTCGACGTCGCGGGTGGTCGTCGCCTCGGTCAGGGCGGCCAGCATCAAGGTCTGGGTTCCGAGGGCGCCGGCGGGGTCGGCGGCGACGCCGGCGTCGAACTCGACCGCCACGCGGGTGGTCGGGACGGTGGTCGAGCGGGCGTAGACGACCTCGACTCCGTTCGACAGTCGGGCGCGCTCGGTGTCCGGGAAATCGAGCGGCTTCATCTCGCCGACGGCCGGCATGGGCTCGCGCGACGTGAAGGCCAGCGGCTCGGCCTGAGCGGGCGCGGGACGGGCGTCGGCCGCCTCGGCATAGGCCTCGCGCTCGCCCGGATCGACGCGCACGGCCAGCACCGGCCGGGTCAGCCAGCGGTCCATGACCGCCTTGACCGAAGCGGGCGTCACCGCGCCGAGACTGGCCAGCTGGCGGCGGTAGAAGCCGGGGTCTTCGGCATAGAGCTCGCCCTCCGCGAGAACGACGGCCTTGCCGCCGAAGCCGCCGACGGGTTCCAGCGCCTGGATTCGCTGGGACATGCGCGAGGTGACGACGCGCGCGACCTCGTCCTCGGTCGGACCCGAGGCGATGAAATCGGCGATCAGCTGGTCCAGCCGGGCCGAGACAGCCTCCACGTCGCCGCCGGGCTTCACGTCGACCGTGGTCGTGAACATGCCGAGGCGATGGAAGGCCTGGTAGCCGGTCGTGACCGCGGTCGCCGTCTCGTCGCCGCGGACAAGGGCGTTGTCCAGCCGCGAGCTGGCCAGACCGCCGAGGACGCTGGCGGCGACATCGAGATCGGCCGAGGCGTCGTCCAGCAGGCCGGGCACGACCCAGGTGCGATACAGGCGGGTGTTGGGCACACGGTCGTGCAGCGTCCGGTCGATGCGGGCGTCCAGCGTCGGGATGTCGGCCTGGGCCGGCTCGTTCCGCGCACCGCGCGGGATGTGTCCGAAATAGCGTTGGACAAGGGCCCGCGCTCCGGCGGCGTCGATGTCGCCGGCCAGCACCAGCACGGCGTTGTTGGGGCCGTAATTGTCGCGGTGCCACTGGCGCAGGTCTTCGAGGCTGGCGGCGTCGAGGTCGGCCATCGAGCCGATGGTCGAATGGCGATAGGGATGGCCGGGCGGGAAGAGCGCTTCCAGCTGGGCGTAATAGACCAGGCCGAAGGGCTGGTTGTCGCCCTGGCGCTTTTCGTTCTGGACCACGCCGCGCTGGTTATCGAGCCGCTCCTGGTTGAGCGCTCCCAGCAGGTGCCCCATCCGGTCGCTCTCCATGTAGAGCGCCTGTTCGAGCGCCGATGTCGGCACGGTCTGGAAGAAGTTGGTGCGGTCGAACCAGGTGGTGCCGTTCCAGTCGGTGGCGCCGATGGCCCGCAACGGCTCCATCAGGCCGCCGGGCAGGTTCTCGGTCGGATTGAACAGGCCGATGTGCTCGAACAGGTGGGCATAGCCGGTCTGGCCCTCGGGTTCGTCCTTGGCGCCGACATTGTACCAGGCGGCCACGGCGACGACGGGCGCCTTGCGATCAGTGTGGACGACGACGCGCAGGCCGTTGTCGAGGGTGAACGCCTCGAAGGGGATGTCGACGCTGCGGGCCAGTTGCGAAGCGGGGACCTGGGCCATGACCGGCGGAGCGCCCGCGACCATCATGAGGGCGATGACGGCGGCGAAAGCGGTGCGGCGCATGGTACGGTCCCCCGGGATTGGCGAGGGACGGTATCAGCGGTCTTTCAGTCGGCAAGTTACGGCTGAGTCACGAACGGCCGTTCGCGGGCGGCGGGGGTCGATCCGCACCCGGACCAATCCCGGCCAAACCCAGGGCCCGCCCGGAAAAAACCGCTTTACATGACAGTCACGCGACCCTACATCGCGGCTTCCGGCGGACCCCGTAGGTCTAACGTTGCGCTGCTAACGCCGGTCTGGGTTTAACAATTACAGGGGTTTACGTGAATTGCGCACGTATCCATTTCCCCTGGACCTGGTCCGCGAGCGGTCCCCTGAACGTCCCGTCGCCCTCGTGCGACCGCGTTCGGTTTCCGTAGCGGCGCGCTGGTTCCGGGATAATCTGAACGCCGACGTCTTCTATGCGGTGAAGGCCAATCCGTCGCGCTGGGTCATCGAGACCCTGATCGAGGCGGGCGTCACCGGCTTCGACGTCGCCTCGCTGGCCGAGATCGAACTGGTCCGTTCGGTCAGCGCCGACGCGCGCCTGGCCTTCATGCACCCGGTCAAGAGCCGGGGCGCGATCACCAAAGCCTATTTCGAGCACGGCGTCCGCACCTTCTCGCTGGACAGCCATGACGAGCTGGCCAAGATCCTCGACGCCACCGGCGGCGCGAGGGACCTGAACCTGCTGGTCCGCATGACGGTGTCGGCGGACGGCGCGGCCTATTCGCTGTCGGGCAAGTTCGGCGTCTCGCCGGACCACGCCCCATCCCTGTTGCTGGCCACGCGTCAGGCGGTGGTCGATGGCCTGATGGGCGTTTGCTTCCACGTCGGTTCGCAGTGCATGCGCCCGTCCGCCTATGAGGCCGCCATGGCCCAGGTCGGCCGCGCCATCACCCGCGCGGGCGTGTTCGTGGACATTGTCGATGTCGGCGGCGGTTTCCCCTCGGTCTATCCGGGCATGGTTCCGCCGGACATGCAGGAATACGCCGACGCCATCCACCGCGGCTTCAACGAGATGCCGGTGTCGGAAACGACCGAGCTGTGGTGCGAACCCGGCCGGGCGCTGGTCGCCGAGTCGTCCTCGGTGCTGTGCCGCGTCGACCTGCGCAAAGGCGACGCCCTGTATCTGAACGACGGCTCCTACGGCTCGCTGTTCGACGCGACCCACTCGCGCTGGCCCTTCCCGACCAAGCTGGTCCGGGACGGCGCGGCCTCGGCCGACCTCAAGCCGTTCCGCTTCTACGGCCCGACCTGCGACTCCATCGACCATATGCCGGGCCCGTTCTGGCTGCCGGCCGATGTGCAGGAAGGCGACTTCATCGAGATCGGCATGCTCGGCGCCTATGGCGTGGCCATGTCGACCGGCTTCAACGGCTATGGCGAACACGACGTCGCCGGCGTCGAGGACGCCCCGATGGCCTCGCTCTACGGCCTGGCGCCGCGCTCCATCCCGACCGTGCGCACCACGGCGGAAGAGGCCGCGCGCAAGGTGGTTCGCCTGTCCCGTCCCAAGGGCAAGGCCGGCCAGCGGAAGCAGCGTCGGCGCTAAACCGTCGCTCACGCGTTGTATCCAGCAGCGGCCCGTCGCTCCGTCCGGGCCGCTGTTTCTTTTGACGACGGGCGCTCAAATCAAAGGGAAACCCTTGCAATGAACGCTCCTGTTCAGTCGAACCAGAAGGCCCAGCTGCTCCAGACCACCGTCGAGCATGTGGACATCACGTCCTTCGACGCCCGTCCGATCATCGACAGCATGCGCAAGATGTCGTTCTCGAGCCGCGACACGGCCCGGGCCGCCGACATCTTCAACATGGCGCTGGAGGACAAGGACTGCTCGCCGTGGCTGATCCTGGCTGGCTCGACTTCGGCCGGCGGCTGCATGCATGTGTACCGCGACATGGTGAAGTTCGGCATGATCGACGCCGTGGTCGCCACCGGCGCCTCCATCGTCGACATGGATTTCTTCGAGGCCCTGGGCTTCAAACACTACCAGGCCGCCGGCGAGGTGGACGACAACGTCCTGCGCGACAACTACATCGACCGGATCTACGACACCTATATCGACGAGGAAGAGCTCCAGGCCTGCGACCACACCATCCTGGAAATCTGCAACCGGCTGGAGCCGCGCGGCTATTCCTCGCGCGAATTCATCTGGGAGATGGGCAAGTGGCTGAGCGAGGGCAATGCAAAGAAGCCCGGCTCGCTGATCCAGACCGCCTATGAAGAGGGCGTGCCGATCTTCTGCCCGGCCTTCGTCGACTCCTCGGCCGGTTTCGGCCTGGTCAAGCACCAGAAGGAGCGGATCGCGGCGGGCCAGCCCTATCTGATGATCGACGCGGTGGCGGACTTCCGCGAACTGACCGACATCAAGATCGCGGCGGGCGTCACCGGCCTGTTCCTGGTCGGCGGCGGCGTGCCGAAGAATTTCGCCCAGGACACGGTGGTCTGCGCCGAGATCCTCGGCGTCGAGGCCGAGATGCACCGCTATGCGGTCCAGATCACGGTGGCCGACGTGCGGGACGGCGCCTGTTCGTCCTCGACGCTCAAGGAGGCGGCGTCCTGGGGCAAGGTGCAGACCACGCACGAGCAGATGGTCTTCGCCGAGGCCACGACAGTCGTTCCGCTGATCGGCTCGGACGCCTATCACCGCGGGACCTGGAAGAACCGCGACAAGCGCCGCTGGAACAAGCTGTTCGGCAAGTAGGCCGCAAGGCGAATGAAGCGGGGAGCCGGGATCACGATCCCGGCTCTTTTCGTATGCGGAACCCGGGCGGGCGCGGTTCGCTTTGTCAGGCGAAGGAGCTTCGCCATGACCAATCCCCATCAGACCGAGGACGCCCGCGAGGCCGAGGACATGGGCGAGAAGCCCGACCTGGGCCGCACGCCGGACGCCCTGACCGAGGCCCTTTCGGGCAGCGGCATGGGCTCGGACACCCGGGCGGGCTCGCTCCAGGGCGGAGCGGCCACGGGATCGGACGTCGATCCCGATCAAGACACCATCAATGAGAGCCTGGCCACCGAAGGCATGGCCTCCGCCGATCCCCAATCGCCCTCGAACGCCGATCCCGACCCGATCAAGAACACAGGAGCCGACCGGGACGGACCGGCCGGCGATCCCGCCGAGGGCAAGCCCGATCAGGTCGACGCCGCGACCGGGTGACGGCTGCGTCATCCGCGCCCCCGCGAAGGCGTGAACCCGCCTTGCCGCCGCCGCAGGCTTGCGCCACGGTGACGTCGTTCAACGACAGTCTTTTCAAGGACGATACGGGATGAAGCGTACGCTCGCGGCCGCCGCACTGATAGCGGCCCTGGCCATGGCCGGTTGCAGTCAGGCCCCCGCGGAAGACGGCGCCGAAGCCGGCGCCGCCGCGGACGCCGCGGCGCCGACGGCGGTCGAAGGCCCGGCCGACTCCATCGCCCCGACAGTCCCGGCGGCTCCCGGGGCGCCCGCCTTCGCCGTGGTCTATCCCGGCGGCGCTCCCAGCGGGCCCGCGACCGTCGCGCGCGGGCCGGACGGACCCGGCGGCATCCTCAGCTTCACCACCGACGCCAGCCCCGACGCCGTCATCGACTTCTATCGCCAGCGCGCCGAAGCGGCCGGCCTGGCCTCGGTCATGGCCATGAACACGGGCGGGGCCCGGGCCTATGGCGCCGCGGCGGAAGACGGCAGCGGCAAACTGCTGCGCGTCGTCGCCACGCCCGTCGAGGACGGCCCGACCAGCGTGCAGCTGGACTGGACCGCCGGCCGGTGAAACCGGCCGCCGTCCTGGCCGCCTGCCTCGTTCTGGGCGGCTGCGCCACGGCTGCCCGGATCGTTCCCCCTTCCCCGATCGAGGGCTATCTCGACGCGGACGCCGTCGCCTCGGTCGGCGCGGATATCGCCCCCTACCCCGTCCATGCCGGGGCGGAGCAGGCGGTGTTCGATTCCGTCGAGCCGGGCGCGGACCGCTGGTGGCTGGCCATCGCCCACGCCGAACTCCGGCCGCCCGAGGCCGCCCAGCATTTCGACTGCATCCTCGGAACGCGGCTCGCGGACAAGCCGCGCCCGGCCCTGACCCGGCTGATGAACCGTTTGCTGGTCGACTCGGCCGGCGTCGCCAACGCCCTGGCCAGGCGCGAGCCCCGTCGCCGCCCCGTGGCGGAGCGGCCGGACCTGCAACCCTGCGTCCGAATGGACGAAGCGGTGCGCGACAGCCCCTCGTGGCCCGCCGGCGGCGCGGTCGCGGGGGCGGCCTATGGGGAGATGTTCGCGACCCTGGCGCCGGATCGGGCGGAGGCGGCCAGGCGGCGCGGTCTGGATATCGGCTTCAGCCGCGCCCTGTGTCGGGTGAACTGGCATGCCGACGTCGCCGACGGCTTCCGGATCGGCCGCGCCGTCTATGAACGCGCCGCCGGCACGCCCGAATTCGCGGCCGATCTGGAGGCCGCGCGAGCCGAGGTCGCCGCCGCCCGGGCCGAAGGTCTGACCAACCCCGGCTGCGCGGCGGAACGGCGGGCCTTGCGGCGGACCGGTTACTAGGCCGGGCGCGGGCTGACCAGCGAGCCGTACAGGTCGGTCCGCCGGTCGCGGAAGAAGCCCCAGGCGGCGCGGTGGCGGTCGATGTAGTCGAGGTCGAAGGTATGGACCAGCGCCCCCTCCTCCACGCGCCCGAAGCTTTCGACCAGGTCGCCGCGGTGGTCGGCGATGAAGGACGAGCCGTAGAAGACCTGCCCGGCCTCGTTGACCTGTTCATGGCCGATGCGGTTGGCCCCCACGACCGGCACGACGTTTGACACGGCATGGCCCTGCATGGCGCGGCGCCACGGGTCGGCCGTGTCCAGCTCCTTGTCGTGCGGCTCCGATCCGATGGCGGTCGGGTAAAACAGCACCTCGGCCCCCTGCAGCATCATGGCGCGAGCCGTCTCGGGGTACCACTGGTCCCAGCAGATGCCGACGCCGATGCGGCCGTGACGGGTGTTCCAGACCTTGAAGCCTGTGTCGCCGGGCCGGAAATAGTATTTCTCCTGATAGCCGGGGCCGTCGGGGATGTGGCTCTTGCGATAGACGCCCAAGGCCGCGCCGTCGGCGTCCAGCATGACCATGGAGTTGAAATAGTGCGGCCCCTCGCGCTCGAAGATCGAGACGGGGATGGCGACGCCCAGTTCGGCGGCGACCGGCTGCAGGGCGGTGACGCAGGGATGCTCGCGCCATGGATGGGCGCCGACGAACCAACGCTCCTCCTGCGAGACGCAGAAATACGGGCCTTGGAAGAGTTCCGAAGGCAGGATCACCTGGGCGCCCCTGCCGGCCGCCTCGCGAACGAGGGCGATGGTCTTGTCGATGTTGGCCTGCAGGTCCTCGCCGTAGGACGTCTGCAGGGCGGCGACCGTCATCTTGCGGGTCATCAGGCTTCCTCCACGCGAGCGCCGCCGCGATAGCTTGAGATACGCCGTATCGGACCGACGATCATCTGGTTGAATGCCTGCAGCTCGTCGGCGGGAACCCAGAGCTCTTCATGCACACGCCCGCCGGCGACCTGCACCGGCCAGCGTTCGATCGCCTCCGCGGGCAGGTCGAAGGCGACCACATGGCCGACGCCGGAGGGTTCGTGCTTCGAGTTCCAGTCTCGGGCGATCTGTTCGGCGTAATCGAAATTCATCACCGGATAGAAGATCGGCTGTTCCGGCAGGCGAGGCGGAAAGACGCTCCAGCCAGCGCCGACGATGAGGTCAAATTCCGCCTCGCCGACAGGTCGGAACAGGGTGACCGTGCTCACGCCGGTTCCTGCTGGGAGATGCAGTGAAAGGATCCGCCGCCCGACAGGATGGCGATGGACGAAAGCGCGATGATCTCGCGATCGGGGAAGACGGTCATCAGCCCCTGACAGACCAGATCGGTCGCGCGCTCGTTGCCGTAGCCCGGCACGATGACGGCTCCGTTGGCGATGAGGAAATTCATGTGGCTGGCCGGGATCGGCTTCTCGTCCCCGTCGCCGATGAAGCCGGGCGACGGCAGGCGGAGCACCTTGAGCGGCCGTCCCCCGGCGTCCGTCATCTCCGACAGCGACCAGGCCACGGCGTCATAGACGTCGTCGTTCGGATCGCCCCGGCCCCAGGCGACCGGGCAGGCCACCACGCCCGGCGCGACGAAACGGGCCAGGTTGTCGACATGGCCGTCGGTGTGGTCGTTCAGCAGGCCGTCGCCCAGCCACAGCACCTTGCGGGCGCCCAGCGACGCCCTCAGCGCGGCCTCGGCCGCCTCCTCGGTCCAGTCGGGATTGCGGTTTGGGTTGAGCAAACACTGACGGGTAGTGACGATCGTCCCCTGCCCGTCGTGGTCCAGCGCCCCGCCCTCGAGGATGAAGTCGTGGCGGTCCAGCGCCACGCCGGCGGCCGCGCCGATCTGATCCGCGACCGTGTCGTCGTGTTCGAGCTCGTACTTGCCGCCCCAGCCGTTGAAGCGGAAGGCGGCGGCCGTCGCCGAGCCCGCGCCGAAGATCGGGCCCGTATCCCTCAGCCAGATGTCGCCGAACCGGCCGTCGACGACCTCGACCTTGTCGACCGGGGCGAACCGGGCGCGGGCGTCGTCCAGCGCCTCCGGCTTTCCGACCATCAGCTTCACGGTCTCGCGGCCCGGACCGGCGAGTGCGCGCACCAGGGCCTCGACCTCGGACCGGGCCGGTTCGAGATTCTCCTCCCACAGCTCGCCGTGGCTGGGCCAGCCGACCCACATGGCGCGGTGCGGCGACCATTCGGCGGGGATGGGGGGGATCATGGGTCGGGACATTCCTCGGAGCGGGTAGCCGCGCCAGATAGACACGAGGCGGCCAGACTTCAACGGACAACGGGCCGCGACCCGCCCGGGGCCCCGGACAAACGAAAGGGGCGGCCCGTCTCCGGACCGCCCCCGTCAGTCTTTCGCTGCGTGGACCCTAGTAGGCCATGCGCAGGGTGGCCATCCAGGTGCGCGGGGCGCCGATGTTGGCGAACGGCCGGCTGTAGCCCGGTTGGCCCGGCGTGGCCGAGGTACGGGTGCCGAGGTTGCCGTAGTATTCCTCATCGAACACGTTGGTCACGTTGAACTGCAGGAAGGCGCCGTCGTAGCCCATCGGAGCGAAGTCGATCCGGGCGTCGAAGTCCACGACCGTGAAGGCGTCGTCGCGCAGGTCGTTGACGTCGGTGATCCAGCGCTCGCCGGTGTACTTGGCCTGGACGCCGGCCGAGAATATGTCGTTGAACTCATAGCTGGCGCGGGCCGAGAACATCATGTCCGGCGTCTCGACCAGTTCCTTGCCGGCGGTGGCGGCGACGGCGCCGCCGCTGTTCAGGACATAGTCGTCCTGCAGCTCGCTGTCGAGGAAGGAGGCCGAGGCGTAGAGGCTCAGGGCCTCCACCGGCGACCAGCCCACCGAGGCTTCGATACCCTGCAGCTCGACCGAGCCGACGTTACGGTCAACGAAGGTGTCCAGGTCTTCGTCGTAGGTGTTGACGATCCGGTTGTCGTAGTTGGTGCGGAAACCGGCGACCGAGGCCACCAGGGTCGAGGAAGTGTAGCGGTAGCCGATGTCGAAGGTCTGGGTCTCTTCCGGCACGACGGTCGGGTTGCCGACCGAACCGTCGGCCAGGCGGCGCACGATGTAGAGGCTGTCCGTGCGCGGCGCCGAGAGACTCTTCGCATAGCTGCCGTACACTGAGTGGCCCTCGCCGAAGCGGTAGGTCGCGCCGAGGTTCGGCAGAATGTCGTCGTACTTCACCGTGCGCGAGTAGGGCGCGATGAAGACGGTGTTGCCCTGCGAGGCGAAGCGAACGTCGCCGAACGGGATCGCGCCGCCGCCGGTGAAGGTCGTCAGCGGGGTCTCGGTGGTGCAGCGGACCGTCGAGGAGGCCGTGCGGGAGTAGCAGTACTGGTTCAGCTCACGCTCGAAGAAGGGCGCGCGGACGCCGATGTTCAGGGTCAGGGCGTCGTCCATGAACTGGCCGCGGTATTCCAGCGAAAACTGGTTCAGCGAGGCGATCGACTTGCGGTCGCGCGACTGCAGGGCGTAGCCGTCCCGGTTGATAACGCGATTGGTTCCATCGTTGCGGCCGCCGAACCAGTCGACGAAGCGCGGGTTGGACGGATTGGTGAAATCGACGAAGCCGTAGTGGCCGTTCTGACGGTGACGGCCCCAGTCGAGCGCATAGGCGGCGCGCAGGCGGTGGTCGTCGTCCAGGTCCCAGATCAGCGAGGTGTTGAGGCCGTAGCGATGGGTGTTGGTATTGGACGGGTTCATCACCCGGACGCGGTCCATGGTGTCGCCATCGCCGTTCAGATCCACGCCGCCGGAGGCGAAGGAGCCGCGCAGCAGGGCGTCGGTCTCGGACAGGACGGTCTGCTGGGTGCCGCCGTTGGCCAGCACGTACTGGAACGAGGGGTCCACCGTCAGAACCAGGCCGTTCATCAGGGTGAAGCGCGAGTTGCCGCGGATGTTGCCGGTGTTCGACGGGTTGACGCGCAGGCCGTAGAAGCCGGTGCCGTTGGCGTCGTTGTCGGGCAGGCCATTGCGGAATGTGGGCGCGATATAGGTGGTATCGAAATCGACTTCCCAGCCGCGCGGGTCGGTTTCGACCTGGTCCTCGCAGACGATGGTCTGGGCCACGTCGCAGAAGCCGGTAGCCGTGCGCAGGTTCGGGCCGGTGTAGTTGTTGTTGCGGTTCTCGTTATAGTGGGCCGACAGGGCGACGAAGTCGCCGTTGTCGCCGAGCGGCTGATAGATGCGAGCGTTGTACTGCTGCTTGGCGAGGTCGCCGAGGCCCTTGAACTTGTCATACTCCTGGAAGGAGGCGGCGAACCAGGCCGAGGTGCCCCAGGGCCCGAACTCGCCGGTGTCGACCAGGAACATGTAGCGGCGATAATCGAAGTCGCCGAAAGAGGCTTGGTACCAGCCGCCGAACTCGGAGGCCGGACGGCGGGTGACGTAGTTGATGGTGCCGCCGGTGGCCGAGGCCGTGGGGCTGTCGACGTCCGTAGTGCCGGTGTTGACCGAGGCGCGCTCGATCAGTTCCGGGTCCAGCTGCTGGTTGGTGTAGGTGGCGTAGTTGCCGGTGTCGTTCAGCGGGATGCCGTCGAAGGTCAGCGACACGCGGTTGCCGTCGAAGCCCCGCAGACGGATGTTGCCGCCCGACGAGCCGTAGGGGTCGGCGTTGGTGAAGCTGAGGCCCGGCGTCAGGTTCAGGGTCTGCAGGATGGTCTGGCCGGCGGCCTGGGTGGAGATGAACTCCTGATTGATGGTGTTGCGGGTCTTGGCGACGGTCTCGGCCACCGGCAGGCCGTCGATGTCGCGCGGTCCGGCCTGGCCGGTGACCACGACTTCACCCAGTTCGGCGGCTTCCGTGCCGGTCGATTGGGCCGAAGCGGCGCCCGCGACCAGAAGGCCGCTGAAGAGGGCGGTCGTCGCCCAGAACACGCGTTTGCGGTTCGTCATTGTCATCTATCCCCGATGAAGAAGAGCGCGTTGCGCTCGGCAACCGGCGGCAGCCGGTGGAAATCTCGCCCCCCTTAGGCGCACCGTCGTAAAGTGGGACGACATTCGTGCGACAGTGATATGACACCCGGCGCTGGTGGCGTGAGAGACACACCCCGCCCCCGCCCGAACCTGTGGATGATTCAACGGGAACGGGCCCGCTTTCGTGATCGGCGCATTTTCCGGGTCCGGATCAGTTCCCGGCCGCGGCCTCGCCCCAGACGGCCCGGAGGCGGGCGGCCCGGCCGCAGAAGCGGCTGTAGCCTCCGTAGCGGACGGGATTCAGGCGGGCGAAATCCTGGTGGTAGGCCTCCGCCGGCCAGAACCGGGCGGCGTCGCGCACCGGCGTGACGAACCGGGCGTCGCCGAGCCGGGCCGCCGCGGCGCGGCGCGAGGCCTCCGCGGCCGGCTTCTGCGCAGGGCTGGCGAAGACGGCGGTCGCATAGGATGGTCCCTGGTCGCAGAACTGGCCGTCGGGATCGGTGGGGTCGATGGTCAGCCAGAAGCGGTCGACGAGCTGGCGATAGCTGACCCGGGCGGGGTCGAAGGTGACCTGGACCGCCTCCAGATGACCCGTGCCGCCCCGAACGACCTGGTTATAGGTCGGCGCCGAAACGCGGCCGCCGGCGAAGCCCGAAACGGCCGAGATCACGCCCGGCATGCGTTCGAAATTGGCCTCCACCGACCAGAAGCAGCCGCCGGCGAAGACGGCGACCTCGCGCCGGCCGCTGTCCCCGGCCTGGGAGGCGGGCGGGGCGCCGGCCGCGGGCTCTCCCGGCGAACAGGCGGCGAGGACGAGGACGACGAGGCTGGCGACGGCGCGGCGCGACATGGCGAACGTTCTCCGGCGGCGCGAAGGATCCGCGCTGATCCGATATACGACAGTCGCTCCCCCGTGGTTTCAGGACAAGCCGCAAAGCAAAACCGCCGGCCCCCTTTCGGGGACCGGCGGCTCTGTGTTGCTGGCCTTCGGCCTTCCGGGTTTAGCGGAAGTTGATGCCGATGGTGGCGCGACGGTTGAGCGGCTCGCGCACGCCGTCGGCGGTCGGGCG
>NZ_JAUYNX010000040.1 GCF_030704825.1 Brevundimonas sp.
GCGGCGGGGTTCGACCACGTCGCCCATCAGTTTGGCGAACAGGTCGTTGGCGTCTTCCTCGTGTTCGACCGAGACCTGCAGCAGGGTGCGGGCGTTGGAGTCCAGCGTGGTCTCCCACAGCTGTTCCGGGTTCATCTCGCCCAGACCCTTGTAGCGCTGGATGGCCAGGCCCTTCTTGCCGGCGTCCAGCACCGCGTTCAGCAGGTCCAGCGGCCCCCGGATGGTGGTGGACTTGTCCTTGCGGCGATAGGTGGCCGGAGCGGAGAAGACGCCGTCGAAGGCGGCGGCGCGCTCGGCCAGACGACGCGCGTCCAGCGAACGCAGCAGGGTTTCTTCCAGCACGATGGTTTCCTGAACCGCGCGCCGGGTGCGGGTGAAGACGACCGCGCCCTGTTCGCCCGGCGCGCCGGTCCAGTAGCCGTCGCCCTCTTCGGCGTACAGGTTCAGGCGCACGGCGGCGGCGGCCGAGGCCTGGGTCATGTCGGCGTTTTCGGCGAACAGGCCGGCCAGGGCCGCCTGTTCAATGGCGAAGGCGGGGGCGCGCTGGCTGAGGCGATCGACGCCGCCCTTGAAGGCCTTGGCCTCGCGCACCAGAGCCTGCAAATCGAGACCCAGGCGACGCTCGCCGGTGGACAGGTCCAGCTCGGCCTCGGACGAGCCCTCCTCGATCAGATAGGCGTCCATCTCGGCCTGGTCTTTCAGGTAGCGAGACTGCTTGCCCTTGGAGACCTTATAGAGGGGCGGCTGGGCGATATAGACGTGGCCGCGCGTGATCAGCTCGGGCATCTGCCGATAGAAGAAGGTCAGCAGCAGGGTGCGGATGTGGGCGCCGTCGACGTCGGCGTCCGCCATCAGGATGATCTTGTGATAGCGCAGCTTGTCGGCGTTGAGGTCGTCGCGGCCGATGCCGGTGCCCAGGGCCAGGATCAGGGTGCCGATCAGGTCCGACGACAACATCCGGTCGAAGCGCGCCCGCTCGACGTTCAGGATCTTGCCGCGCAGGGGCAGGACGGCCTGGTTCTCGCGGTTGCGCGCCTGTTTGGCCGAGCCGCCGGCGGAATCGCCCTCGACGATGAACAGTTCGGACTTGGCCGGATCGCGTTCCTGACAGTCGGCCAGCTTGCCCGGCAGGCAAGCCATGTCCATCGAGGTCTTGCGCCGGGTCAGGTCGCGGGCCTTGCGCGCCGCCTCACGGGCGGCGGCGGCCTCGATGATCTTGGCGACGACGGCCTTGGCCTCGACCGGATGTTCCTCGAACCAGGTCGACAGGCCTTCGGAGCACAGGCCCTCGACGGCCGGGCGCACCTCCGACGAGACCAGCTTGTCCTTGGTTTGCGAGCTGAATTTCGGATCCGGCACCTTGACCGACAGGACGCAGGTCAGGCCTTCGCGGGCGTCCTCGCCCGAGACCGAGACTTTCTCCCGCTTGGCCGCGCCGGCGGTGTCGATATAGCCGCCCATGACCCGCGTCAGCGAGGCGCGGAAGGCCGACAGGTGGGTGCCTCCATCCCGCTGGGGGATGTTGTTGGTGAAGCACAGCATGGTCTCGTGGTAGCTGTCGTTCCACCACAGGGCGAGATCGATCTCGATCCCTTCCTTCTTGCCGCGGATGACGATGACGTCCTTGAGGATCGGCGTCTTGGACTTGTCCAGGTGGCGCACGAAGGCCTCGACCCCGCCCTCGTAGTGCAGGATTTCCTCGAACGGCTCGGCCCCGCGGTGGTCCTGCAGCTTGATGACCACGCCCGAGTTGAGGAAGGCCAGTTCGCGCAGCCGGTGCTCCAGCGTCTTCAGGTCGAAGTCGATGTGGGCGAAGGTGGTGACCGAGGGGTAGAAGGTGACCTCCGTGCCCGACAGCACCTTGCCGTTGTCGCGCATCGGCGCGTCGCCGGTGACGCGCAGGGATTCGACCGTGTCGCCGCGCGCGAACTTCATCTCGTGGCGTTTGCCGTTGCGGTAGATGACCAGCTTCAGCCAGTCCGAAAGCGCATTGACGACCGAGACGCCGACGCCGTGCAGGCCGCCCGAGACCTTGTAGGAATTCTGGTCGAATTTACCGCCGGCGTGCAGCTGGGTCATGATGACCTCGGCCGCCGAGACGCCTTCGCCTTCGTGGATGTCGGTGGGGATGCCGCGGCCGTTGTCGGTCACGGTGACGGAGCCGTCGGCGTTGAGGATGACCTGGACGAGGTCGGCGTGGCCGGCGAGGGCCTCGTCGATGGCGTTATCGACCACCTCATAGACCATGTGGTGCAGGCCCGAGCCGTCGTCGGTGTCGCCGATGTACATTCCGGGGCGTTTGCGCACTGCGTCCAGGCCCTTGAGGACCTTGATGGAATCGGCGCCGTAGGCGGCCTCTTCGGCGGTGTCTTCGTGGCGCGCGGTCTCGGTCTGGTCGGTCATTCAAAAGGTCGGATCATCGCCCGTTTCGGGCCGGAAAAGGCGCTGTCTCGGGCGCCCGGAAAACGCGGGTTCCAGAGCGCGAATCTGATCCGCGCAGGAGCCCGCAACATATAGGGTTTCGGGGTTGAATTGCGAGCGAAACCGGCGGCCGAACGGGGCCCCGAAGGTGCGATCGCCGAGGCGGTCTCAGCCGCGCTCCATGGCCTGGGCGATCAGCCGCGCCGAGCGCTCCGGTCCGAGGTCGTGAGCCAGCGGTGCGCGAAACTTCCCGTCCGGACCCATCAGGTAGATGGTCAGGGAATGGTTCATCGTGTAGCCCTCGCCCTCGCCGACCCTTTGATAGACGGCGCGATAGGCGTCGGCCGCGGCCTTCACCTGTTGCGGCGTCCCGGTCAGGCCGATGACGCCGTCGGGAAAACCGTCCGACGACAGATAGTCCTTCAGCGCCCGGGGGGTGTCGCGCTCCGGGTCGACGGTGATGAAGATGACCTGGACGTCGTCGGCCCGGGCTCCGAGCGCCCGCTTGGTCGCGTCCAGCATGCCCAGCGTGGTCGGACAGTAGTCGGGGCAGTACGTAAAGCCGAAAAACACCAGCGACCATTTGCCGTTCAGCAGCGTCTGGTCGACCGCCCGGCCATCATGGTTCACCAGCTGGAACGGGCCGCCGACGGAGGGGTGTCCGGTCGAGGCGCCGGAGCCGCTTTCGGCATATATACTCGGGGAAGACGCCGAACGCTCGATGACGACGAATGTCGTGACCGCCAGGGTGATCGCGACAGCAATGCAGGCGCCGGCGAACATCAGGATGGAGCGACGCGGCATGGACGGTCCTCGAAAACGCGCGCGCCCGCGCGCGTCCGGTCTATAGAAGAGGCGTGAGCCTGTCCCAAGACCCCCTGTCGTCGCAGTTCGCGCCGGATGGCCCGGACCGCTTCCCCGGCTGGCGCAACCTGCCGCGCCGCGGCCGGGGCCTGAGCCTGCGCACCCTGGTCATCCTGCGCTGGATGGCCATCGTGGGGCAGAGCGCGACCATCGCGGTCGCCGTCCTCTATTTCCACTTCGACCTGCCGCTCTGGGGATGTCTGGCCGCCATCGCCGCCAGCGTGGCGATGAACCTGAACGCCACCGCCCGGCTGAAACGCAGCGACGGCTCGCTGCCCGACGGGCGGATGACGGCGGCTCACCTCGGGTTCGACATCCTGCAGCTGTCGATTCTGCTGGGCCTGACCGGCGGGCTGCAGAATCCCTTCTGTTTGCTTCTGGTGGCGCCGGTGACGGTGGCGGCGGCCTCGCTGCCCGGCCGTCAGGCCGCGCTGATGGGCCTGCTGGTGCTGGCGGCGACGGTCAGCCTGTTCTTCGTCTCCCTGCCCCTGCCGTGGCAGGCGGGAACCGAGCTGAATCTGCCCCCGCTCTACCGCTTCGGCGTCGGACTGGCCCTGGTGACCGGGGTGATCTTCACCTCGGCCTACGCCTGGCGGGTGGCGGCCGACGCCGAGAAGCTGGAACTGGCCCTGGCCACGACCCAGGACGTGCTGCAGCGCGAGCAGCGGCTGGCGGCCCTGGGCGGGCTGGCGGCGGCGGCGGCGCACGAGCTGGGCACCCCGCTGGCGACCATCCAGGTGGTGGCCCGTGAACTGCTGCGCGCCTCGCCCAGGGACGGCCCCGCCGCAGAGGATGCGGCCCTGATCCTGCAGCAGGCCGAGCGTTGCCGCGACATCCTGAAACGCCTGTCGCAGCAGCCCGAAGAGGGCCAGCCCGCCTTCGCCGAGGTCGGACTGAAGGCGCTGCTGGAGGAGGTGGTGGAGCCGCATCGCGGCTTCGACCTCGACTTCGAGGTCTCGGTGCGCACCGCCTCGGGTGAGAAGGCCCCGCGCGTGAGGCGTCTGCCCGAGGTCGTCCACGGCCTGTCGACCCTGGTCGAGAACGCCGCCGACTTCGCCAATGGCAAGGTTCGCGTCCGCGCTCTTGTCGACGCCGGCTTCATCGAGATCGAGGTCGTGGACGACGGTCCCGGCTTTCCCGCCGACATCCTGCCGCGCCTGGGCGAGCCCTATGTGACCAGTCGGCCCCAGGGCAAGGCTCGCCGGGCGCTGGCGGCCCAGATCGCGGCGTCGGTCACCGCCGCCGCGCCCGGGCGCAAGACGAAGAAGAATGCGAAACCCGACCCCCAGCCCGAAACCATCGCCCCCAGCCAGGGCGGCATGGGGCTGGGCTTCTTCATCGCCCGCACCCTGCTGGAGCGGACCGGCGGCAAGGTCTTCGTGGGTCCCGGGGACGGCGGACCGTCGCCTGCGAAGGGGCAAGCCAGGGGCGCCCGCGTGGCCGTGCGCTGGTCCCGGCCCGCGCTGGAGGTCTCGTCGTGATGTCGCACCCTCCGACTGAACCTTGACCGCAGGCCCGCCGTTACCGACTTCCCCCCTTCCAAGGAGACCGCCGATGTCCGACGCCGAAGACCGGATCGCCGCCCTCGCGGACAAGACCCTGCTGCTGCTCGACGACGACAACGCCCTGCGCACCCGGCTGGGCCGCGCGCTGGAGAGCCGCGGCTTCGTGGTCACCCTGGCGGCCTCGCTGGCCGAAGCGTTCGAGGCGCTGAAGACTTCGATCCCCGCCTTCGCCGTGCTGGACATGCGGCTGGAGGACGGCAACGGGCTGAAGGTGGTCGAGGCCATCCGCGACCGGCGCGAGGACGCCCGCATCGTCATGCTGACCGGCTACGGCGCCATCGCCACGGCCGTGGCGGCGGTCAAGGCCGGGGCGGTCGACTATCTGCAGAAGCCGGCCGACGCCGACGACGTGGTCAAGGCCCTGCTGGCCACCGGCGAGGCCCCCGAGCCGCCCGACAATCCGATGAGCGCCGACCGGGTCCGCTGGGAGCATATCCAGCGCGTCTATGAACTGTGCGACCACAATGTCTCGGAGACGGCGCGGCGGCTGGGTATGCACCGGCGGACGTTGCAGCGGATTTTGGCGAAGCGGGCGCCAAGGTAGGGGCGGGCCCCCCGGGCAAGGCCGACGAGCGAGACCCGGGCGTTGCAACCGGGACTTGATTGCGTCATCGCATTGGCGGAGGGTGGCGGCATGCTGTTCGCCGTGCTTCTAGCACTATCGCTTCAGGCCGCGCCGGCCGAGGCCCCGGCCGACCCCTTGGTCGAGGAAGGTGAACGACTGGGGCGGCTCTCGACCCTCTTCGCCGTCTGCGAACCCTATTACACAGTGAACATCGGCGCAGGTCATAGCCTGGCCGATGACTTCGAGCGGCGATCGACGGCCGCAGGCTGGACCGCCGACCGGCGCAGCCGCGCCTATGATCGGGGTCGCGATCTTGAGCGCGCCGAAATCGGCATAGTCATGGATCTCGCCGGCGTGACGCCGCAGGAGGCGCGTCGGCGTCTTCGGCACATGTTCCCGCGGCTGAAGCGCCGCTGCCAGGACCTGGCCCAGGACGTCCCCGGGGCCGTCTCTGATGTCGAGGCGGGCGATCGACGCCTGGACGCGGCCGCCCGACGCCACCGCTGATGATCCCGAGGGGAATTACAGCCGGAGCCAGCCATGCTGTTGAACATCCTGATCGACGGACTGTTCGCCTACAGCGCCCAGGTCCCCCATCCCGCGACGCCGCAGCAGTTTGAGGGGCGACGGTCCAGCTACGTTCAGGGAACCCTGAACGTCGCCGCGGGCGAGCGGGCGACCCTGCGCCGGAACGCCGACGGGACCTACGACCTTGTGCGCGTCGACCGGATCGAGGTTCGCGATGTCCTGCCGCCGGCCGAGGGATCCCGCGACCATCCGAACGGGGCTGAGGCCGGGACCCTGCGGTTCGGCCTGCATATGCGCCAGGACGTCGGATCGCTGCTCAAGGTGGAGAACGGACAGGATCAAGGGCTGCAGTATGCGGGATTCATCGTCCGCTACGTCGGCGGCCATGCGCGGGAACCCGACGCGACGTCGGTCTGCACCGTGCCGCCGGGCATGGTGAATTTCGAGCACTGGCCCGAGCCGGTCATCCAGGTCGTGATCGGGAGTCTGGCCCGCTCGGACGACGCCGTGCCGAGCTGTCCCTCTCATGTCGAGCCTTGACCTGCGGACGCCGGTCGCTCCGGACAGCATGAAAAAGGCCCCGGTGTTTCCACCGGGGCCTTCTTCATTTCAGACGTGATGTCGCGTCCTAGCGACGGCTGCGGCCGCGGTCGCGGTCGCCGCCGCCTTCACGCTTGGGACGGCCGCCGGTGTCGTCGGACAGCGGGGGCTCGCCGCGTTCGGCGCGTTCGGCGTTGATCTTGTCGGTGATGTCCTCGCCGGTGGTCTGGTCGACGACCTTCATCGACAGCTTGGTCTTGCCGCGGTCGTCCATGCCGAGGAACTTGACCTTGACCTCCTGGCCTTCGGTCAGGACGTCGGCCGGGTTGGCGACGCGTTCGAGGGCGATCTGGGAGACGTGGACGAGGCCGTCCTTGGCGCCGAAGAAGTTCACGAAGGCGCCGAAGTCGACCACCTTCACGACCTTGCCCGAATAGATCATGCCGGGCTCGGGCTCGGACACGATCGACGAGATCCAGTTCTTGGCCGCGTCGATCTTCTCCTGGTCCGAAGCGGCGATCTTCACCGTGCCGTCGTCCTCGATGTTGATCTTGGCGCCGGTCTTTTCGACGATCTCGCGGATGATCTTGCCGCCGGTGCCGATGATGTCGCGGATCTTGTCGGTCGGAACCTTGATCGACTCGATCTTGGGCGCGTACTCGCCCAGTTCCGAGCGGGCGCCGTCGATGGCCTTGTCCATCTCGTCGAGAATGTGCAGGCGGCCGGCCGAAGCCTGGGCGATCGCCTTGCGCATGATCTCTTCGGTGATGCCCGCGACCTTGATGTCCATCTGAAGGCTGGTGATGCCTTCGCGCGTGCCGGCCACCTTGAAGTCCATGTCGCCCAGGTGATCTTCATCGCCCAGGATGTCGGACAGGATGGCGAACTCGCCCGAGGGCTCGAGGATCAGGCCCATGGCGATGCCCGAGACGGGACGCTTCAGCGGCACGCCCGCGTCCATCAGCGCCAGCGACGATCCGCAGACCGTGGCCATCGAGGACGAGCCGTTGGACTCGGTGATCTCCGACACCAGACGGATGGTGTAGGGGAATTCTTCCGAGCTCGGCAGCATGGGACGGATCGCCCGCCACGCCAGCTTGCCGTGACCGATTTCCCGACGACCCGCGCCGCCCATCCGACCGGTCTCGCCGACCGAATAGGGAGGGAAGTTGTAGTGGAGGAGGAACTTCTCCTTGTAGGTCCCGCTCAGGGCGTCGACGTACTGCTCGTCCTCGCCGGTGCCGAGCGTGGCGACGACGATCGCTTGCGTTTCACCACGGGTGAACAGGGCCGAGCCGTGGGTGCGCGGGAAGACGCCGACTTCCGAGACGATGTCGCGGACCTTGTCGAGGGCGCGGCCGTCGACGCGGTGGCCGTTGTCGATGATGTCGCGGCGCAGGACGTGGGCCTCGCACTCCTTGAAGGCGACGCCGAACTTGGCGGCGTCGACGCCGTCCGGGTTCTCGTCGGTCTTCACGAGTTTGGCGGCGGCGGCCTTCTTGGCCACGTCGACGCCGTTGCGGCGCTCGTATTTGCCGGCGTGGGTGTAGGCGGCCTTGATGTCCTCGCCGACCAGCGACTGGATCGAGGTGACGATGTCCGACACGTCGTCGGGCTGGAAGTCGAAGGGCTCCTTGGCGGCGTGCTCGGCCATTTCGATGATGGCGTCGATCACTGGCTGCATGCCGCGGTGCGCGAACATCAGGGCGTTCAGCATGATCTCTTCCGACAGCTCCCTGGCTTCGGATTCGACCATCATCAGGGCGTCCTGGGTGCCGGCGACGACCAGGTCCAGATCGCTGGTGGTCAGCTGGTCCAGGGTCGGGTTCAGCACGTATTCGCCGTCGATATAACCGACGCGCGTGGCGCCGATCGGGCCCATGAAGGGCACGCCCGAGATGGTCAGGGCGGCCGAGGCGGCGACCATGCCGACCACGTCCGGGTCGTTCTCCATGTCGTGCTGCAGCACGGTGATGACGACCTGGGTCTCGTTCTTGAAGCCCTTGACGAACAGCGGGCGGATCGGGCGGTCGATCAGGCGGGAGACCAGCGTCTCCTTCTCGGTCGGACGGCCTTCACGCTTGAAATAGCCGCCCGGGATCTTGCCGGCGGCGAAGGTCTTTTCCTGGTAGTTGACGGTCAGCGGGAAGAAATCCAGGCCCGGCTTGGGCGCGCGGCCGTAGACGACGGTGGCGAGGACGACGGTCTCGCCGTAGGTGGCCAGGACGGCGCCGTCGGCCTGACGGGCGATGCGGCCCGTTTCCAGCGTCAGCGGGCGGCCGGCCCAGTCGATCGTCTTGCGTTTGATATCGAACATGTTTCGTCTTTCGTATCCCGCGGGCGGATTCCGCGCGGGGTCCCATCAGTGGGTGGAGCGTCGGGCGTTCAGTCCTTCGGTCCATGGGCGTCCGCGCCATCGCGAAACGCCCGGGAAGAAGAGGACCGGTATGGCCCTCGCGTCATGCGCCGTCATAAACCGCGGCGCGCGGCTGGTCTCTGGATGCGGAAAGAGGCGCGGACATGGCCCGCGCCTCGAAATTCTTCCGCGCTCCGCGCCTAGCGGCGCAGGTTCAGCTTGGCGATCAGGGCGGCGTAGCGCTCGCGATCGACCTTGCTGAGGTGGTCAAGAAGGCGACGACGCTGCGAGACCATCTTGAGCAGGCCGCGGCGCGAGTGGTTGTCCTTCTTGTGGGTCTTGAAGTGGTCGGTGAGGTTGGCGATGCGTTCCGAAAGGATCGCGACCTGGACCTCGGCCGAGCCGGTGTCGCCCGCGGAGCGGGCGTTCTCGGCGATGACTTCGTTCTTACGCTCGGGCGTAATCGACATCGGGTGACTCCATGTTGGAGCCCCTACCGGTTCCCTGCTTGAGGGGCGCTAGGGGAGATTGAAAACGCGGTCGGGTTCAAAGCGACCGGCCCGCAACTGACCGAGAGCGACGAGGGTCTGACCCTGAAAGGCTGAAACGGTTCTGGAGCCGTCCCGAAGGCGGCTTTTGAGCGTTTCGACCTGTCGGGGGAGCAGAACGATCGGTCGTCCCTGACGAAGCGAGAAGGCGTCCTGATCCGTCACGGCCAGCTCCGGGATGTCGTCCAGGGCGGTCGCGACGGGAAGCAAGCCTTCCGAGGCGGCGTCCCTATGCACCAGATCGGTCAGGAAATCCAGCGACACCGCATTTTCCGTCGAGAACGGCCCGACCCGCTCACGGCGCAGGGCCGAAACATGCCCCTCGGCGCCCAGCATGACCGCCAGATCGCGGGCCAGCGACCGGACATAGACGCCCTTGCCGGTGCGGATGGTCAGTTCGACGTGGTCGGCGTCCGGTACGTCGGTGACCGCGGCTTCGTGGATCGTCACCCGGCGGCTGGCCAGTTCGAAATCGGCGCCCTCGCGGGCCAGGTCATAGGCGCGCTGGCCGTCGATCTTGATGGCGCTGAACTGGGGCGGGACCTGATCGATCTCGCCGACGAAGGCCGGCAGCGCGGCGCGCACGGCCTCCACATCAGGCCGGACGTCTGAACGGCCGACGATCTCGCCCTCGCGGTCGAGGCTGTCGGTCGAAATTCCCCAGTTGATGGTGAAGCGATAGACCTTCTGGGC
The DNA here is from genome assembly GCF_030704825.1 of Brevundimonas sp. Taxonomy (GTDB): domain Bacteria; phylum Pseudomonadota; class Alphaproteobacteria; order Caulobacterales; family Caulobacteraceae; genus Brevundimonas. The sequence continues at coordinate 10,081 of NZ_JAUYNX010000040.1, forward strand.
CTCCATCATGAAGGAGACCGTCTTGGTCGCCTCACCGAGGGCGATCGGCAGGATGCCGGAGGCCAAGGGGTCGAGCGTTCCTGCGTGACCGGCCTTTTGCGCGTCAAACAGGCGGCGGACCTTCGAGACCGCCTCGGTCGAGCCCATGCCGAACGGCTTGTCGAGACAGACCCAGCCGTTGACGATTTCGCCCTTCTTGCGGCGGCCCATCAGGCCTGACCGTCCTCTTTGTCATCATCCTCGAACGGCGAGACATAGACGTCGGCGCGGACACGCGGGTCGTCGAGCAGGCGGTTGAGCCGTTCGGCGGCGGCGAAACTTTCGTCGTGGCGGAAGCGCAGGTCGGGGGTGAAGCGCATGTCGATATGCCGTCCCAGCGCGCCGCGCAGGAATTTCGCGTGGACGTTCAGCGCCTTGACAATCTCGTCGATGTGGCCGGCGACGGGCGCGGTCTCGACGCCGGCGCCCAGCGGTTCGACGAAACAGGTGGCGTGCTTCAGGTCGGGCGACAGCCGCACCTCGGTGACGGTGACCGAGACCCCGGCCAGGGCCGGGTCGCGGATCTCGTTCTCGCGCATGACCTCGACCAGGGCGTGGCGGATCATTTCGGAGGCGCGCAGCTGGCGCTGGCTGACCGTGCCGGCCTTGGCGGCGGGTTTGCGGGGTTTGCGGTTGCTCATGGCTCTGTCCTCGTCGCCCGCCGGGGATCGGACCCGGCTTGAAAAAGCGATGCCGCGTCGGATCGGAAAGGCGGAGCCTTTCGAACGCGGCAAAAGTGAAAGAGCGCGGGGTCTAGTCCCGCGACGGCCCGGTGTCCAATTGAGCGCGGTCGATGGCGGCCATGACCTCCGCCGAGGTGACCGACCGGACCGGGCGCACCGGCAGTCCCGCCGCGTTCAGCACGCCCGCGCTCCAATGGTTGCACAAATGCCCGATCGAGAAATGCTCCCGGCTGGCGAAGAAGCGCGCATCGTCGTCCGCGCGCGCCGCCGCGATGCGGGGGCGACCGTCGGTCAGTTCCATCGAATTCTGGATATGGTCGGCCATCGCCTCAAAACCCGCCCCCGAAAGACGTAGCGTTCGGCGGGCCCCGGGGGCGAAGGCCGCGCGGGGGTCGCGTTGGGCCGGATCCAGCATGATCACCGAGGCGTTGCCCGGCCTGAAGAAGGCGCGCAGACCGTCCGGCAGACGGTTCTCCATCGGGCTCTGGTCGACGTAGAATTTGGCGTCGCCCCAGCCGATCAGGATCCAGTCGCCGGGCGCCAGGCTGCGCACCGCTTCCGCCAGCGGGCCGGGCCGGGCCTCCAGGAACCGGCGGGGAACCGCCAGATCGGTGTGAAAGCCGTTGTCCAGCAGGTGGACCTCGACGCCGGCGGCGTCGGCGCCCGCGGGCCATAGCGCCGGGTCGCCCGGCGCCGTCCAGGTCCAGACGGCGGCGACGACCGCCAGACCGCCGACCGCCAGAAAGCGCTTCAAACCCCAGGATTCACGGCGGCGTTTCATCGCCGACGAAAACTCCAGACGCCGCACAAGGCGGAGAGCGGGGCATCGGGCCCGACGATCGTCCGGGCACGGAACACCATCATGTCCACGCGATCCCGACGGTGCAGCAGGGCGACCACCCCGGGCGTTCCGCCGCCGCAAGACGCCGAAGCCGGGACCGGCGGGTCCTGCACCGCGGGCACGATCTGTCGCAGCTCGATCTGCGCGTCGGCCGGCGCGTCCAGCCGGTCGGCGAAGGTCTGGCCCGCCGCAAAGGCCTCCCTACCGGCCGCGATACGAAGCGGCCGGGTGCGGAGGGTCTCGCCGGCGTCGAACTTCAAGTCCGCGCCGATGAAGGCGACGGCGCCGACAGCGGCGCGGGTCGCCTCATCGCCGGGCGCGAACTCGCCCGCCAGCAAGGCGTCGGCCGGGCCGGCGGCGAGGATCTCCGGATCCGCGGCGACGGCCGCCTTCAGACCCGACAACCCGTCAGCGGCGCCGGACGGAAGCCTGCCCGCCCAGTCGGCCACCCGGCCCGCCGCGGGGAGAGCCTCGTCCCGCAGGCCGCGCCACGCCTCGATGGCCTGGCGGTTCTCGATGGCCAGCAGGAACAGCACCAGGCAGAGAAACGTCAGCGCGCCGGCGAGGCGTTTCAATCCGGTCTGTCGGGGAAGGGCGGCGGCGGACATCACCGCAACCTTAGCGAGGCCTTGCGAGGAGGTGAACGGCTATCGCGCCACAGGCGCGTTCGGATCGTCGGCGACGCCGCTGGAGGGGGGAACCGCCCATTCGCCGCGCCAGTCGTAGGACAGCTGGACGCAGTGGCGGTAGGTCCCGTCCGGCCAGCGCCCAACGGCGCGCACCGTCAACGGCCGCGCCAGCCGCACCCGGCCCAGCACCATCCAGGCCTCGTCCGATCCGGGGCACAGGGCCCGGCCCAGCGCCCGGCCGCCGCCCTCGGGAGTGATGGAATAGACCGCGGTTTCCGTCGAACCGCTCGGCAGGGCGCGCCGCACGGCGTCGGGTCCGCCGCGCCGGATGTCGGCCGATCCGCGGTTCGAGGTGGAGATGATGCGCCGTACGCTGATGGCCCCGAACAGGCCGCGATCAGCTTCCAGCGTAATGCCGCGGGTGAGCGCCTGGGTGACCCGATCCGAGGCGTTGTAGGCGAGATAGCGGGTCTCCGCCGCCGCCGGGCCGGCGATGGCGGACAGGGTCAGGACGGCGATCAGGAAACAGCGCATGGCGAAGTGATCCCCAACGGATGGGGCGGAATGACGGCGGGTCGCGCCGTCATTCCCCATCTCGATCCTAGTCCAGCGTGCGCTGGATCTCTTCGACCGTGAAGCACTCGATGTAGTCGCCGGCCTTGATGTCCTGGAAGCCCTGGAAATGCATGCCGCACTCCTGGCCCGACGGAACCTCGTTGACCTCGTCCTTGAAGCGCTTGAGCGTGGTGAGCGTGCCCAGTTCCAGCACGACGATGTCGTCGCGGATGATGCGAACCTTGGCGCCCTTGCGGACCACGCCCTCGGACACCCGGCAGCCGGCGATCTTGCCGGTCTTGGAGATGTCGAAGACCTGGAGGACCTGGGCGTTGCCGAGGAAGGTTTCACGCTGCAGGGGGGCCAACATGCCCGACAGCACGCCCTTCATGTCGTCCAGCAGGTCGTAGATGATCGAATAGTAGCGGATCTCCACGCCCTCGCGCTCGGCCAGGTCGCGGGCCTGTTTCGAGGCGCGGACGTTGAAGCCGAGGATCGGCGCGCCGGCCGACTTGGCCAGCTGGACGTCGCTCTCGGTGATGCCGCCGGCGCCTGACATGACGGTGCGGGCGCGGACCTCCTCGTTGCCCATCTTGTCCAGCGAGCCGACGATGGCTTCCGCCGAACCCTGCACGTCGGCCTTGATGACCACCGGCAGTTCCGAGACCTTCTTGGATTGCAGCTTGGACATCATGTCGACGAGGCTGACCTGGTTGATGCCGCCCGTGGCCTTCTCGCGCTTGATGCGGGCGCGGTATTCGGTCAGCTCGCGGGCGCGGGCTTCCGATTCCACCACCGCCAGCGGTTCGCCGGGGCTCGGGGCCTCGTCGAGGCCGAGGATCTCGACCGGCACCGACGGGCCGGCCTCGGTCAGCTGTTCGTTGCGCTCGTTGAGCAGGGCGCGAACCTTGCCCCAGGCCGAACCGGCCACGACGATGTCGCCGCGGCGCAGGGTGCCGCGCTTGACCAGGACGGTGGCGACCGGGCCGCGGCCCTTGTCCAGCTTGGCCTCGATGACCACGCCTTCCGAGGAGCGTTCCGGATCGGCCTTCAGATCCATCATCTCGGCCTGGACCAGGATGGCGTCGATCAGACCGTCGAGGTTGGTGCGGTTCTTGGCCGAGACCTCGATGATCTGGGTGTCGCCGCCCAGGCTCTCGGCGATGACTTCGTACTGCAGCAGCTCGTTGACGACCTTGAGCGGATTGGCGTCCGGCTTGTCGATCTTGTTGACCGCCACGATGATCGGGGCGCCCGCCGCCTTGGCGTGCTGGATGGCCTCGATGGTCTGGGGCATGACGCCGTCGTCGGCGGCCACGACCAGAACCACGATGTCGGTCACATTGGCGCCCCGCGCGCGCATCGCCGAGAAGGCGGCGTGGCCGGGCGTGTCGAGGAAGGTGACGCGGTCTTCGTTGGGCAGGCGGACCTGATAGGCGCCGATGTGCTGGGTGATGCCGCCGGCCTCGCCCGCGGCCACGTCGGTGGTCCGCAGGGCGTCGAGCAGCGAGGTCTTGCCGTGGTCGACGTGGCCCATGATGGCCACGACCGGCGCGCGGGGCGTGGTCGCCTCGTCGTCGATCGCGTCGGACAGGAAGCCCGTCTCGATGTCGGATTCCGACACGCGGCGGACGGTCATGCCGAATTCGTCGGCCACCAGTTCGGCGGTGTCGGTGTCGATGACGTCGGTGATCTTCATCATCAGGCCCTGACGCATCAGGAATTTGACGATGTCGACGCCGCGCACGGCCATCCGGTTGGACAGTTCCTGCACGGTGATGACGTCGGGAATGACGACCTCGCGCGGCCGGTTCGGCGCGTCGGTGGATCCGCCCTTGCGCTTTTCCTTCTCGCGTTCGCGGGCGCGGCGGACCGAGGCCAGCGAGCGCATCCGCTCGGCCGTGTCGCCGTCGCCGGCGACCGACTGGATGGTCAGGCGGCCCTCGCGGCGCTTGGGCTCGCCTCGGGTGCGGCTGACGGCCTTGCCCGCGTCGGAGAAGCGTTTGTCGCGATCGTCCTCAGGCTTGGCCGGACGGGCGAAACCGCCGCCGGGGGCGCGGCTGGGCCGGGCCACCTCGGCCTGGGCCGGGGGCTGGTTCGGGGCCGGGCGGCCGCCGGGACCGGGGCGCGGAGCGCCCGGACGGGCGGCTCCGGGCGCGGGACGCGGGGTCAGGGCCGAATAGCGGACCGGTTCGGCCGGACGCCCGCCCGCCGGGCGGGCCGGCTGGGGCCGGTCGGAATAGGCGCGCTCGCCGCCGCCCATGGCTTCCTCGCGGGCCGAACGGCCGCCGAAGGCGGGGCCGGCGGGCGCGCGCGACGGACTGGGGGCCTTGGGCACCCGTTGGCCGAAATTGACCACGGGGCGGGCCGGCGGCGCGGGCCGGGCCGGTGCAGCGGGGGCCGGGGCCGGTGTCGGTGCGGCCTCGACCGGAGCCGGCGTCGGCGCGGGGGTCGGGGTCGGCGCGGC
>NZ_JAUYNX010000006.1 GCF_030704825.1 Brevundimonas sp.
TGCTTGCGACACGGTCCCCGGACCGGACGAGTATCCCCCTCGCCCCTGACGTCCGACATCCATCGAACCCCGGGCGAACGCCTGCCTTCAATTGGCAGGCCGGAACCGGGCCCCCGCTTCTCCACATCCCGCCGCCAGATCGCGCAAGGCCTCTGCGCCTCCCCCGCGACGGAACGGGGCAGAGTCTCGCACGGGTCCGACATGCGGCTACGAAATGACGCTGCATTTCCGGAAAGGCACGGAAAAACAACGGGCGGATCGCGAAAATTGCTATGTCTGGAAATGAAATTGCAGCATCAATCGGGACACCCGGCGGTCGTCGGAGCCGGCATCCAGCCGTAGCCGGAGGCGGCTTGCGGCCGGATCAGCGCGCGCCGGTCCGCCGCTCACGAGGCCAGCGGCCGCGGCGAAGCCGACGGACACGCAAAAGATGTTCGAGGACCCTTGCTCTTCCAGGGGGAATTGTGGGCAACTCCGCGTCGATTATCCTTGGGGGGAATGTCGACATGGTTGTTCAAATGAACCGTTTCACCGCGGCGCGCACGTGGCGGCGCGTGCTTCTGGGAACCGTCGGCGGGGTCTGCCTGACCGCCGCCGCGGGGGCGGCGCTGGCGCAGACGACGGGGAGCGACGGCGTCTCGCCGGGCGGAGCGATGCCCCGGGACGGCGTGGTCCGGGCGCCCCAGATCGTCATCGCCAATCCGGGAACCCCCACCACGGCACGGGATCCGGAGAACGTCACCGGCGTCGGGCAGATGATCGTCGATCAGCAGAACGGTTTCATCGGCCTGTGCACCGCGACGTTGATCAATCCACGCACGGTGATCTTCGCAGCGCACTGCGTGAACGATCGCGCGGCCGGCGCCTATGGCGCCGCGTCGGGCGGCGTCCCGATCGGATTCGGCTTTTCGAGCAACAACAACGCCGCCGGGGCCAGCGCCTTCGGTCAGTGGCTGAACGGGCATCTGACCAACACCTCGCGCTACATGTACAACAGCAATCACGTGGCCTATCACCCGGCCTCGCTGGAACCCGACGCCGCCAGCTTCCTGTACGGCGACGTCGCCATGGCCTCGCTCGACACGGCGGCGAGCGACATTCCCAGCTGGGCGATGCTGTTCTCGGCGCTTCCCGCCACGCCGATCACCGCCAACGGAACCGGCTATCACGTCGCCCTGGCCGGCTACGGCAACAACGGCACGGGCACGACCGGCTCGACCGGCGGGATCGACTACCGCCGGCGCCTCGCCGAAAACATGCTGGGAGCCCTGGCCTCGATCGACGATTTCGAGAGCTTCCTGTTCGGCGGCTCCTCGGGTCTGCCGCAGAACCTGTACTGGATCGACTTCGACGATCCCCGTCGCGGCACGGCCCAGGCCGATGTCCGCGATTTCAACGCCTGGCGCGACAATCCTCTCCCCAACGAGGGCATCACCGCCTCCGGGGATTCGGGCGGGCCGCTGATTCTGGACGAGGAATTCGACCGACCGGTCGTGATCGGCGTGCTGTCGGGCGGCTACACCCGGTTCTTCAACGGCGCGCCGCCCAACGGCTACGGCACCGCGGCCTTCTACCAGCCGCTGTACCTGTACTGGGACTGGATCGCGGCCAACAATCCCTACCACTACGTCTCGGCCCTCGCGGGCGACGGCGACTGGAACGACGCCTCGCACTGGGTCACCAACCTCGATCCCAACTACCAGATCATCGGTCCGGGCGGCCAGCTGGTGAACGGCGTCCCGGTCGCTCCGGGAGAAGGCCCGAACGGCACGGACGGGGCCTTCGGCCAGGCGTGCTTCGAAGGACCGCTCAACGGCGGCTTCAGCGACTGTCTGGACGTCGCCACCGGCGTGACCACGACGGTGATCAGGCCGATCGGCACCGACGCGACGAACAGCGCCGCCGTCGCCGCGGTCGACAGCCTGGCCGGCGGGACCGGGGGCGAGGCGAACGCCGGCTTCGACGACGGGGCCGCCGTCCGGGTAGCCCTCGATTCGGGAACCAGCCCCGCCGCCGGCGTCGGCGTGGCCGCCCTTCCGGCCGCGACGCTGCTGAACGGCCTGCCGGGCGCGACCAACTTCACTCCCGTCAACACCGACGGAGACCGGCTGGCCGCCATCCCGCCCCGCTATTTCGACGTGACCCTGTCGGCCAACGGCACGACCACGCTCGGCACGGCGGCGATCATCGATCGCCTGACGATATGGGGCGCGGGCGCCGGGCTGAACATCACCAGCACGGGATCGCTGTACAGCAATATCGACATCACCCATCTGATCGGCACGCTCAACGTGGACGGCGACCTGGGGACCCGGGGCGACTTCTTCATGATGGCCGGCGGGCTGAGCGGGTTCGGCAGGATCACCACGCCCTACTTCACCAACATGGCGGGGGTCATCGCGCCGGGAACGCCCACCACGATCGGGACCCTCAGCTTCAACGGCGACGTCATCCTGGCCTCGGGAAGCGCCCTGTTGATCAATCTCGGCGCCAACGGGAGCTCCGACCGGCTGGCGGTCAGCGGTCACGCCAACGTCGGCGGTCTCGTCGCCTTCAACTTCGTGTCCGGAACCTCGCCGGCCTATGGCGACACCTATACCTTCCTGACTGCCCAGGGCGGCGTCTCCGGCGCTTTCACGACGACGCCGATCAGCGCGATCCTGAGGCCGGAACTCACCTATGGCGCGACCTCGGTGCGGGTGCAGATCGCGGCGGGCCTCTATGCCGACGTGGCGACCGACTCGCCGATCCAGGCCGCCTACGCCCGGCTTCTGGACCAGAACCGGGTCCAGTACGACCAGTTCGCGGACGTATTCGGTCCGCTCGACCTCGGCGACGCCGCATCGATCCAGGCGAACCTCGAGGCCCTGCCCCCGCGGGCGGAAACGCTCAAGACCGCCCTGGGGACGGCCGCCGTCAACAGCATGGCGCGCTTCTATCGCGGGCGCCTGTCCTCCGTCACGGCCGGCGACCTCGACGGCTCGCTGGAGGTGATCGGGCGGCCCGTCGACTACGCGCTCGCCGGTCGGGATTCCCTGGACGGAGGCCTGATCTCGCCGCTCGGCGAAGCCGGGGAGTCCGTGGTCGTCCCCGGGGCCCTGCCCGACAACATGCGGGCCTTCATCGCGGCCGGCTATCTGGACGGCCGCGGCGCGCCGATGAGCACCGCCGTCGGCGGCGGCGAGGACGAATTCGACGGCTACTTCATCGCCACCGGCGCAGAAACCGCGATCGACCCCCGAAGAATCGTCGGCTTCGCCCTGTCCGCCACCGACCTTTCCGGCGAGACCGCCGTCCTGCCCCAGTCCGCCGACGGCCAGCTCTGGCAGGCCGCCGTGTACGGCCAGTACCGGGGCGACGGCGGCCTGGTCCTGGACGGGCAGATCAGCTTCGGCCGTTTCGACGTCGAGACCCTGCGCATGGCGGCGGTCGGACCCAGCGTCTTCACCCTGCGCACCGAGGACGAAGCGGGGGTCGTGGGGGGCGAGATCGGCGCCGGCTACCGGATGCTCCGCCAGAACGTCTCGATCACCCCCGGCGTGTCGCTGCGCGCCAGCCGGATAAGCTACGGCACGACGGTCGAGACGGGCGGCGGGCCGGCGCTGCGGTACGAGCGCGACGACAGCACCTCGATCGAAGGCCGGATCGGCGTTTCGGTGAGCGGAACATCGCCGACCTTCCGGCCGTGGGCCAACGCCGCCTATGTCCACGCCTTCGAGGACCAGCCCGCGGCCTTCGGCGCCAATTTCGTCGGCGGCGTCGGCCCGGACGCGCTCTTCGCCCTGGCCAGCGACGACTCCGACTGGGCCGAGGTCGGCCTCGGCCTGGACGCGATCCGCGACACCTGGCGGGTCACCGTCGCCGCGGAGACCACCCTGGGCCGCAGCGACGTGGAGAACCGGTCCTATCGCGCCGAGGTGGCGTTCCGCTTCTGACCGGGAGCGGGAGCGGGAGCGGGAGCAGGGGCGGGGCCGGAAGGCAGACGCTCGCGCTCCCGCCCGCGACCGCCTATCTCCACCCCCATGCGCCTGAGAGTCGTCGATCTTGAAACCAGCGGCGGGGACCGGACCTCCGAGATCATCGAGGTCGGGATCGTCGATGTGACGCCCGACGGGCAGGGCGGCTGGAAGGCGTCGCCGCCCGTGACGAAGCTGTTCCGGCCGCGGGGCGAGATCTCGTTCCACGCCATGGCGGTGCATCACCTGACGCCCGACCACTTTTGCGAGGACGATCCGCACTGCGACGAATACGCCCTGCGCGAAATGTTCGGCGCCCAGCCGGCCGATGTGATGGTGGCCCATTCGGCGCGGTTCGAGCGGGGGTTCATCGCCGATACGGCGCACGGCGGCCTGCCGTGGATCTGCACCGTGCGCTCGGCCAAGCAGGTCTGGCCCGAGGCGCCGGGACATTCCAACCAGGTGCTGCGCTACTGGCGCGGGCTGAAGCTGGACCCGGCCCTGGCCGATCCGGCCCACCGGGCGGGGCCGGACGCCTGGGTGACGGCGCATCTGCTGATCGACATGCTGAAGGTCGCCACGGTCGAGCAGATGCTGGCCTGGACCCGGGAGACGCGCCGGCTGGAGCGGATTCCGTTCGCAAGCATCGCGGCCGGCCGTGGTCCGAGCCGCCCGACGACTATCTGCGCTGGATGGCCGGGCAGGGGGATATGGACGCCGATGTCGTGGCCGCGGCGCGACAGGAACTGGACCGTCGCGCAGGGGGCGTCATCGGGGCTCTGGCGGAGGCTCCCGACGCGGGCTAAACCGGTCGTCCGGGGCCGCCTTTCGGAGTATCAGGTGAAGATTGCCGAACGCTGGTTCGTGATGGCGGGCGTGGCCCTGCTGGGGGCGATCGCCCTCGCGGGCCTGATCGTGGCCGTCTATGCGGCCTGGCTGTTCCACGACCTGCCCGACGCCTCGGAACTGGCCGACTACCGGCCGGCGACGGCGACGCGGGTCTATGCCGGCGACGGCACCCTGATCGGCGAGTTCTCGGACGAGCGGCGCATCTATGTGCCCTATGAGCAGATTCCGCTGCCGGTGGTCCAGGCCTTCCTGGCGGCCGAGGACCGGAACTTCTTCAACCACGGCGGCATCGACGTGGGCGGCCTGGGCCGGGCCATGTTCAAGAACATCTTCAACGCCGCCACCGGGCGACGGCTGGAGGGCGGTTCGACCATCACCCAGCAGGTGGCCAAGAACGTGCTGCTGACCAACGAGAGCAGCGTCAACCGCAAGGTCAAGGAGGCGATCCTCGCCAACCGGCTGGAAGCGACCCTGACCAAGCCGCAGATCCTGGAACTGTATCTGAACGAGATCTTCCTCGGCTATCGCTCCTATGGCGTGGCCGCGGCGGCCTACAACTATTTCGGCAAGTCGCTGAGCCAGCTGACGCCGGACGAGGCGGCCTTTCTGGCGGCCCTGCCCAAGGGGCCCAACAACTATCACCCCAAACGCCACCCCGAAGCCGCGCTGGGACGCCGCAACTGGGTGCTGGGCGAGATGAACCAGAGCGGCTGGCTGACCGACACGCAGCTGGTCGCCGCGCGCGCCCGGCCCCTGGTCGCCCAGGACGCCCCGCGCCGGGCCCAGTACGCCGACGCCGACTTCTTCGTCGAGGAGGCCCGCCGCCAGGCCATCGCCCGCTTCGGCCGCGAGGAGGTCAATCGCGGCGGCTACTATATGCGCACCACCCTCGACCCGTCGCTGCAGTCGGCGGCGCGCAACGCCCTGATGCACGGACTGGAGAACTACGACCGCCGCCACGGCTGGCGCGGACCGTGGGGCACCACCGATTTCGCCGAGGGCTGGCAGGAGACCGCCCTGCGCGGGGTTCGTCCGCCCGAGCGCCGCGCCTGGCGCGCGGCCGCGGTGCAGAGCGTCGCCGGCAACAATGTGCGGGTCGTCAGCGCCGCCGACGGCGCGACCGGAACCCTGCTGGCCGAGGACGCCGCCTGGGCCAACGCCAACCGGCAGTTGCGGCGCGGCGACCTGATCTTCGTCGAGCCGCGCGGCGGGCAGTTCGCGCTGAAGCAGGTGCCCAACGTCAACGGCGCCCTGGTGGCCATCGAGCCGCAGTCGGGACGGGTGCTGGCCATGGTCGGCGGCTATTCCTACGCCCTGTCCAGCTTCAACCGCGCCACCCAGGCCGAGCGGCAGCCGGGCTCGGCCTTCAAACCCTTCGTCTACGCCACGGCGCTGGAGGGCGACTACACCCCGGCCTCGATCGTGCTGGACGCGCCGATCAGCTTCGCCGGCGGCGCCAACGGCGGCCGCTGGAGCCCGGAGAACTACAGTCGCGAATACTACGGGCCGCAGTCGCTGCGCCGGGGGCTGGAGCTGTCGCGCAACGTCATGACCGTGCGCCTGGCCCAGGCCGTCGGCATGCGCAATGTCGTGGACCTGTCGAAACGGATGGGCGTCGCCGACAACCTGCAGCCGAACCTGTCGGTGTCGCTGGGGGCGGGCGAAACCACCCCCTACCGCCTGACCGCGGCCTACGCCGCCTTCGTGAATGGCGGCCGGCGGGTCGACCCCTATCTGATCGAACTGGTCCAGGACCGCGACGGCGAGACCATCTTCCGCGCCGACGAGCGCCGCTGCCGTGACTGCGGCCGGGCCTTCAGCGGCCAGGAGTCGCCGCGGCTGGAACCGCGCGGAACCCAGGTCATCGATCCGATCACCGCCTATCAGATCAGTTCCATGCTGGAGGGCGTGGTCCAGCGCGGCACCGGGGCCAGCGCCCGGGGCCTGGGGCGCTGGGTCGGCGGCAAGACCGGCACAACCAACGAATACCGCTCGGCCTGGTTCGTGGGCTTCACCACCGACATCGTGGTCGGGGTGTTCATCGGCTTCGACGACAACCGTCCGCTGGGATCCGGCGAGACCGGGGCCACGGGGCCGGTGCCGGTGTTCACCGAATTCATGCAGGCGGCGCTGCGCGAGCGTCCGGCGCGGCCGTTCGTGCGGCCGCGGAACGCGGTGTTCCGCACCGTCAACGGCATCGAGGAAGCCTTCCGCCCCGGCACCGAACGCCGTCGCGAGGAGGAACGGGCCCCGGCCCCCGAGATCCCGACCGGCCCGCAGAACTACAATGAGGTCGTCCGCCGGGAACAGGAGGAGGCGACGGGCCAGCCGCCCTCGACCGCCCCCGCGCCGCCCGCGACCCCGCCGCCGCCGAAGAAGGAGCCGGCGGAGGATCTGAGCGGGCTGTACTGAGGCAAGGGCGAGGGGGCGAAATCCCTCGCCCATCCTCTCTCGCCCTTCCCCTTTTCCCCGGCGCGCTCTATGTCCGCGCCTCACTTTCGTATCGCCGGAGAATGCGATGAGACCGGATGTCGAGGCCATGAAGGCCGACATCGAGCAGAGCATCGCTCTGCTCAGGAGGCGTCTTTGACTGGGATGTCGCGCTTCGAAAACTCGATGAGCTGAACGCCCGGGTCGAGGACCCGACGCTGTGGAACGACCCCGAGGCGGCACAGGCCGTGTCGCGCGACCGCTCGCGGCTGGCCGCCCAGATCGACACCGTCCGCGAGATGGAGACCGGTCTGGAAGAGGGCGTCATGCTGGCCGACATGGCCGACGAGGAAGGCGACGAGGCGACGCTGGAGGAGGCGCGCGCCTCCCTGAAGGCGATCAAGGACCGGGCCGGCCGCGCCGAGCTGGAGGCGCTGCTGTCCGGCGAGGCCGACGGCAATGACGCCTATCTGGAAGTGAACTCCGGCGCCGGGGGCACGGAGTCCTGCGACTGGGCCGGGATGCTGCTGCGGATGTATTCACGCTGGGCGAAGGCGCATGGTTATGAGGTCGAGCTGGAGGCCGAGGAATCGGGCGACCAGGCGGGCATCAAGTCGGCCACCATCCTGATCACCGGACCAAACGCCTATGGCTGGCTGAAGTCGGAATCGGGCGTGCACCGGCTGGTGCGCATCAGCCCGTATGACGCGGCGGCCAAGCGGCACACCTCGTTCGCCTCGATCGGGGTGTCGCCCGTCGTGGACGACGCCATCGAGATCGACATCAATCCGTCCGACGTGCGCACCGACACCTATCGCGCCTCAGGCTCGGGCGGCCAGCACATCAACAAGACCGACTCGGCGGTGCGCCTGACGCACATTCCGACCAATACGGTGGTGGCCTGCCAGGCCGGCCGCTCGCAGCACCAGAACCGCGAACAGGCGTGGAAGATGCTGCGCGCCCGGCTGTACGAACTCGAGCTGCAGCGGCGCGAGGCGGCGGCCCAGGCCGTGGCCGACGCCAAGACCGACATCGGCTGGGGCCACCAGATCCGGTCCTACGTCCTGCAGCCCTATCAGATGGTCAAGGACCTGCGCACCAACGTCGAGACCTCGGACACCCAGGGCGTGCTGGACGGCGACCTGGACGCCTTCATGGGCGCGGCCCTGGCGGCCCGGGTCGGCGAGACGCGCGGCAGCACGGTCGAATAGAAAAAGGCCCCGGATCGCTCCGGGGCCTTTTGTCTTTCGGGTCCGCGGATCAGGCCGGCGGCTTCATGTCGATGATCTGGGGCGCGGGCTCGGCCGCCGGTGCGGACCGCGCCGGCGCGGTCGGGGCAGGCGCCTCGCGGCGGCCCTGCAGGACCCGGCCCTGGAAATAGGCGCCGATGTCGATGGACATCTGTTCGGCGGTGATGTCGCCGTCCACGTAGGCCGTGGCGATCAGCTTGACCTGCTTGCCCGAGATGGCGCCGACGATGCGGCCGCGCACCTCGACATAGTCGGCCGAGACATTGCCCTCGACCGCGCCGGTCTCGCCGACGATCAGGCGGCCGACCCGGACGTCGCCCTTGATCGAGCCGTCGATCTGCAGGTCGCCGCCGCCCGTAATATTGCCGTCGAACTGCAGGTCCGAGGACAGGGTGGACAGGCCGCGCTGGCTGACCGGGGACGGGCCGGCCGAACGCGGCGCAGCGCCGGTGGAGGGCTGGCCCGGCGTCGGCAGGTCGGGCAGGGGCGGGATGGACGAGCCGTTGTCGGCGCGCGACTGGGGCGACGGGGCGGGGGATTTAGTCTTGTTGAACAAGTTGGTCTCCGGCTCTCATGAAGCGGGCGGGGTTCTGGGGGCGGCCGTCCATCCACACTTCGTAATGCAGATGCACGCCAGTGGAGCGTCCTGTGGTTCCCATGGCGCCGACGCGCTGGCCCAGCGTGATGCGCTGGCCGGGCGAGACCGCCGTGGCGTTCAGGTGTGCGTAGCGCGTCTTGAAACCGCGTCCATGATCTATCTCAACGGTGTTGCCATACCCTGAACGCACACCGACGAAAGACACGATTCCGGGAGCCGGGGCGTAGATCGGCGTATTCAGAGGGGCGGCGAAGTCCTGGCCCTGATGCAGGGCCGGGCGGCCGTTGAAGGGATCGAACCGGACCCCGAAGCCCGAGGTGGTGCGGGCCTGGGTCGGGCGGCGGAAGGGCATGCCCTCGGCGGCGTTGGCCAGCGACCGCATGTCGGACAGGTTGTCGGCGGCGTGGCGGATACGCACGGCGAAGGCCTCGTCCACGTCCAGCACGGCGGCCAGGGCCCGCGGATCGCGAGCCTCGACCAAGGGGCCGCCCAGGGCGGCGTCGTGCGGCGCATAGGCGGCCGGATTCAGCCCGGCCAGGCGGAAGGCCAGGCGCAGCCGTTCGGCGCGGGTGTGGGCCTCGGTCTCGGCCCGGGCGATCAGCCGCTCCTGGTCCATGCGGACCGCGACCATGCGCTGCACGGGCGAGGCGCGGCCGGGGTTCAGGGCCGGGGCCGGGCGCAGCGCCTGTTCGGCGCCGTCGACGCCGCGGAACATGCCCATGACCTGGGTCAGGGCCGCGTGGCGCCGTTCGACCATCCGGGCCATTTCGTCCAGCGAGCCGGTCGTGGCGGTCATGCGCACGACGGCGCTGTCCAGCCGGGCCTGCAGATCGGCGTTCATGCGTTCGGAGGCGGCGCGGGCGCGGGCGACGGTCCGGTCGGTCTGGCTCTGGGCCACCATGTCGAAGACCAGGCTGCCGGACGCCATCACGGTCCAGCCGCCCAGCAGCACCGCGGCCACGGCCCCGAGCGCCTGTTTGCCGGGCGTCAGGGCCCAGGCGCGGACGTCATCGCCGTCGCGCAGATACAGGTATCGGGTCGGAAACCACTTTCCCAGCAGAGACCGCCTGACGGTCGGCTCTTGTTCGGTCATCACGCAACGCCCCCACGTACGACGGAGGCTTATGCGCCAGTGCACAGGTTGGGTACAAGGCTGTTCACGACTTGTTAACCATCTTGCCCTGTCTTCGCGCGAATAACATCGGTATTCGCCTCCCGAATTCGCTTGGCAGGCGAGTCAGCGAATCTGGCGGGCCGGTTCGCGAATCTATGTAACGGCCGTTACATCTCCGCGGGCGGCAATCGATCCGTGTTCAGAGCGACTGGACGGCCGCCAAAACTTCCGCGGCGTGACCCTTGACCGCCACCTTGCGCCAGACCCGCCGCACCACGCCGGCCCCGTCGATCAGGAAGGTGGCGCGTTCGACGCCCATGTACTCGCGGCCGTAGAGCTTCTTCAGGACCCAGACGCCCCAGGCGTCGGTGACATCACCGGGCTCGTCGGAGGCCAGCACGACCTTGAGGTCGTATTTGGCCTTGAAGCGGTCGAGCTTTTTAACCGGGTCGCGGGAGACGCCGATGACGGACGCGCCAGCCTTGTCGAAATCCGCGATCAGGGCCGAGAAGTCCTGGCCCTCGACAGTACAGCCCGGGGTGTCGGCCTTGGGGTAGAAGTAGAGCACGACCGTGCGGCCCTTGAAGTCGTCGAGGGAGACGCGGCCGTCGCCGGCCGTGGCCATGTCGAACGCGGGGGCTTTCGAGCCTTCGGTGATATCCATGGTTCACTCCCGTCATCCTCGGGCTCGACCCGAGGATGACGGCGTGATCAGCCCACCAATCGCAACGGCGGCGGCGTCTCCAGCATCGTCGCCAGCCCCTCGCGCCAGGTCGGATATTTCGGACGCCAGCCCAGTTCCGCCTTGGCCAGGGCGTTCGAGACCCGTTTGGAGTCCAGATAGAAGCGCCGCATGGCCTCGCTGACGCTGTCGTCGGTCCAGTCGATCTCGGGCGGG
>NZ_JAUYNX010000008.1 GCF_030704825.1 Brevundimonas sp.
CCGATCAACTATCCCACCGTGCCCAAGGGCACCGAGCGGCTGCGCTTCACCCCGTCGCCCAACCACGACGACGCCATGATGGACGACCTCGTCGCCGCCATGGACAAGCTGTGGACCCGCTGCAACGTGGCGCGCATGCCCCTGGCGGCGTGAGCCGTTCCTTCAGGTCAGGATCGCGGACTTGCACGGCTGAGCGGAATGGCCGTGGGCGCCGTCTCGACCGCCGCCCCCACTGACACCGACACTGACATGATGTCGCAGCGTCGCCGGTTTTGCTTCGGATCAAAGCCGGCGAACCGGCGAAGCCACAAACGACGTCCGACGCTTCAGCGCCGAATTCGCGGTCGGGGAGCGTCGGGGAAAGAACCATGACTCTCAAGATCGCCTCCCTCGCCGCCCTGGGCGTCCTCGCGCTGGCGGGAACGGCCCAGGCCCAGGAGCAGGCCTGGCAAGCGCCGCGCGCCGGCGACTGGCTGGTCACCGGCCGCGTCACCGACGTCGCGCCGACCACCGACGACGCCATCGTCACCGCCGCGGGCGCGGCGACCGGCCTCGCCGTCGACGTCGACGACGACATCATGCCGACGCTGGGCTTCACCTACTTCCTCACCGACCACTGGGCGGTCGAGGCCATCCTGGGCACGACCCGGCACGAGATCCGCGCCCAGGGCGGCGCAACCGACGTTGCGGTGCACGAGACCTGGGTCCTGCCGCCCGTGGTCACGGTCCAGTACCGCCCGCTGACCGGCGGCTCGTTCAGCCCCTATGTCGGCGCCGGCGTCAACGCCATGCTGTTCTACGGCGGGGACGACAAGAACGGCTTCACCGTCGATCTCGACGACGGCCTCGGCTACGCCGCCCAGGTCGGCGCGGACATCGGCCTGCACGGACCGTGGAGCCTGAACGTCGACGTCAAGAAGGTGTGGTTCAACACCGACGCGCAGATCAACGGCGGCACGCTCAAGAGCGACGTCGACCTTGATCCGTGGGTCGTGTCGATCGGCATCGGCCGGACGTTCTGACGAACATCCCGAGTTCGCGGGTGGTGGTCGGCCGCGCGGCGTGCGGACCACCATCGGCGACAGCGGAACAGCCCTGTCGGAAGAACCGTCGAACCCCGCTGTCTTCGCTTCCCTCCCTCTCCCATCCTGAATAGGCTCCCCGCTTCTTCGCGGAGGGGCTTTTTCATGCGGCGGATCGGCCAGGGGACGATGGTGGCGGCAGTTCTGGCCATGGCGCTGGCGGGCTGCGCCACCGCCCAGGAGGCGCCGCCCCCTCCCCCGACCCCCTTCGAGGCCGTCGATCCCTTCATCGGCACGGCGGGCAAGGGCCACACCTTCCCCGGCGCCGTCGCACCCTTCGGCATGGTGCAGCTCAGCCCCGACACCGACTACCGGCCCTTCCGCCAGTCCTACGACTGGGCCTCGGGCTACCGCTACGACGACCCGACCATCCTCGGGTTCTCGCACACCCATTTCTCGGGCACCGGCCATTCCGACCTGGGCGACGTGCTCATTACCCCGATCTCGGGCGAGCTGAAATGGGATCCGGGCGCGGCCGACCAGCCCGGATCGGGCTACCGCTCGCGCTACAACAAGGCCTCCGAGACCGCCGAGCCCGGCTATTACGCGGTTAGCCTGACCGACTCGGCCGTGCGCGCCGAACTGACCGCCGGCGTCCGCGTCGGCCTGCACCGCTACAGCTTCCCGCGCGGCGCCCCGGCCCGCGTCCTGCTCGACTTCCGCAACTCCATCTACGACTACCCCGGCAAGGTGCTGTGGTCGCGCATCCGCCTGCACCCCGACGGCACGGTCACCGGTTTCCGCGAGACGCGCGGCTGGGCTCCCGGCCGCCAGCTCTATTTCGCCATGCGCTTCTCGCGCCCCATGGTCGGCCATCAGTTGCAGGACCGGGACGAGGCCATCCCCTACAACGGCTTCCGCCAGCCCGGCCGCGCGCCGGCCGACCGCGACCAGGTCCAGGGGCGGGCGCTCCAGGCCGCCTTCGACTTCGGCGAGATCGCCGGGCCGCTGCTGGTCAAGGTCGCCGTTTCGTCGGTCGACGAGGCCGGGGCCATCCGCAATCTGGACTCAGAGGGCGGCGATTTCGACTTCGACGGAACCCGCGCCGCCACCCGCCGCGCATGGGAAGAGGCGCTCGACGTGGTCCAGATCGAGGCCGCGCCCGAGATGCGCACCACCCTCTACACCGCCCTCTATCACGCCCTGATCGCGCCCTCCGTTCACGGCGACGCCGACGGCCGCTGGCGGGGGCCGGACAATGCCGTGCACCAGTCGGACTTCACGGTCCACTCGACGTTCTCGCTGTGGGACACCTTCCGCGCCGAGCATCCGCTGCTGACCCTGGTCGCCCCGGCCGAACGCAACACCGACATCGTCAACTCGCTGATCGCCGCGCAGCAGGTCAGCCCCTACGGCATCCTGCCGGTCTGGTCGTTCCAGGGTCAGGAGACCTGGACCATGATCGGCTATCACGCCGTCCCGGTCATCGCCGACGCCTACCTCAAGGGCGTCCCCGGCATCGACGGCGCGGCGGCCCTGAACGCCATGACCGCCAGCGCGACCTACCGGCCCTGGGGCGGCCTCGGCGACTATATGGACCTCGGCTACGTCCCCATCGACCGCGAGCCCGAGGCGGCGTCCAAGACCGTCGAATACGCCTATGACGACTGGACCATCGCCCGCATGGCCGAGCGACTGGGCCGGGCCGACGTCGCCGCCCGGTTCGACCACCGCGCCGGCAATTGGCGCAACACCTTCGACGTCCAGACCGGCTTCGTCCGCGCCCGTCTGGCCGACGGTAGCTACCGCACCCCCTTCGATCCCACCGCCATCAACTACGGAAGCGACTACACCGAGGGCAACGCCTGGCAGTATTCGTGGTTCGTCCCGCAGGACATGGCGGGCCTGATCGCGGCCATGGGCGGCGACGCGGCGGCGGTGGCCAAACTCGACGCCATGTTCGACTACGACAACACGGGCCTGGACTATTCCCACGCTGAGGACATCGCCGGCCTGATCGGCCAGTACATCCACGGCAACGAGCCCAGCCACCACTCGGCTTACGCCTATGTCCACGCCGGCGCCCCGTGGCGCACCCAGGCGCGGCTGACGCAGATCGTGACCAGCCAGTACCACGCCCGCCCCGACGGCCTCGCCGGCAACGACGACGTCGGCCAGATGTCGGCCTGGCTGGTGTTCACGGCCATGGGCTTCTATCCGGTCACCCCCGGCTCGAA
This sequence comes from Brevundimonas sp., assembly GCF_030704825.1. Lineage (GTDB taxonomy): Bacteria > Pseudomonadota > Alphaproteobacteria > Caulobacterales > Caulobacteraceae > Brevundimonas. Next base: position 3,260 of record NZ_JAUYNX010000008.1, read on the forward strand.
CCAGTACGTCATCGGCCGCCCGTTCACCGACCGCACGGTCCTGAACCTGCCGGGCGGCAAGCGCTTCGTCATCGCTGCCGAGGGGCTCGCCGACGACCACCCCTGGATCCAGTCGGTCACCCTGAACGGCCAGCCGCTGGCGCGGACCTGGATCGGGCATGAGGAGATCACGGCCGGCGGCGAACTGCGCTTCGTCATGGGCGCGGAGCCGAACCTGACCTGGGGGGTCAGCGCGGAGGCGCGGCCGTATTCGATGACGGCCTATCCCGCCAACTGAGGTTCACCGCACAAACCCCTGCAGCACGTTCGCCTCCGTGCTCAGCACCAGCCGGCCCAGGTCCACCCGCTTCGGCTCGGCGAACATCAGGTAGTAGTATTTCATCTGCTCGGACCACCAGTAGCCCGGACAGTTGTCGCCCCGGGTCATCGGCCGGGTCGTGATGTCGGCCAGCGACGTATAGCCGTACGCCGCCTTCGAGCTCTCCTTCATCGCCCGGTAGTGCGCCGCCGTCAGCGCGCGGTAGCGCTCATCCCGGTCGCCCAGCCACAGGTTCAGGCAGGCGTCGGCGAACTCCGGCCGCAGGCCGGTGCGCTTCGTCCGCGGCTGGCGCGTCGTCACATCGATCGACTCCGGAATGATCCCGAACGTCGCCTGCATCTCCGTATAGCTGGCCAGGAAGTCGTCGCCCTCGGCCTTGCGTCCCACCTGCCCCAGCAGCCCGGCCAGATAGCCGCCCAGCACCGTCTGCGACGTGCCCGTCACCTCGGCGGTCTCATAGTCCACCATCGGGAACCACAGCCGCCCGTCGTAGCGCCGGCCCTGATGGGCGATCATCGCGCCGATGCATTCCTCGGCCCAGAGCTTCATCTCGGCGTCGCCGAACAGCTCCCAGGCATCCCAGAGGTATTCGTAAAAGCTGTCGGCATAGACGTCGATCGAGGCGTTTCGGCTGGTGAACCGCCCGGTCTCCGCATGGATGTTGGCCGCCATCAGCCCCTTGTCCGACCGTATGTCGAGCGCGTGCTTCATCGCCCGCTTGGCCGCCGCATAGTAGCGCTCGTCGCCGGTCAGTTCGCCCAGCACGCCGAACTCGGCGGCATAGGTGCCGATCTCCGCCAGATTGGTTTCGGGGTCGCGCACCGCCCCGGTCTTCAGGTTCACATAGCGGTACGGCAGGCCGTGCGGCGAGGCCTCGAACGCCTTGAGCAGCCGGTTGCCCAGGTCGTCGGCCTTCGTCAGCAGCGTCGCGTCGCCGCTGGCCAGATGCGCCGACAGCAGACCGCCGACCAGCCGGATATTGGTCTCGAACACCTGGGCGAAGCCGTCGATGTCGAAATCCAGACTGGCCTTCACCCAGTCGACCCCGGCCTGGAACTCGTCGTCCAGCTCCATGATCCACAGGGTGTCGAGCGCCTCGACCAGCGACAGGCCGAGATCATGGCCGTCGATGAAGAAGGACTGCGAGGTCCCAGAAACCGGATTGATCTCGTCCCTGCCCCAGGCCCGGGCGACATAGTGGTCCCAGGCCCATTTGAATTCGGCCTTCACATCCGCGCCGAGCGCGGCCCAGTCTTCGGACCGCGCCCATGCGGGCAGGCCGGTCATCCCGGCGAGAGCGGAGCCGCCGATCAGGGCGAGGGCGGAGCGGCGGTGCAGGTTCGACCGGATCATGCCCCACCCTATCGCGCGCGCTCCATCACACAACTCGCGCGTCCCGGCGAAAGCCGGGATCAGCTGCGGCTGGCCGCCAGTCTCGGTCCGCCCATCATCCAGGGGGGGGCGGGCATCGAGCGCCGGGCGGTGGCCTGGGCCCGCGTCCACTGGTCGTGAAGATCGGTGAAATAGGGATCGTCCTGCTCGATCCGCCGCTGGTCTCCGCTGAGGAAGTCCCGCCGCAGGGTCAAAAGGTCGAACGGCGCCCCCACCCCCACATTGCTGCGCATGGTCGTCGAGAAGGAGATCAGCCCCAGCTTCACGGCCTCGGCCAGCGGCGTGTCATACGCCAGGCCGCTCTCGAGGATCGGCTTGCCGTATTTCAGCTCGCCGATCTGCAGATAGGGGGTGTCGCGCCCGCATTCGATGAAATTGCCCTGGCTGTAGATCAGGTACAGTCCCATCTGGCCGCCGGCGATCTGGCCGCCCAGCAACATCGACGCCGACGTACTGAGGCTGTCGGCCTCCATGGCCGGGGCGATCGACAGCCGCGTCTCCCTCAGGGCGTGGCCCAGCAACTGGGCGCAGCGGAACAGGGTCGGCGCCGTTTCCAGCGTCTCGGGCTCCTCGCCGACGTGCAGATGGACGCCCTCGCGGGCCATGGCCAGGGCGGTCTGGGTCACCGACAGATTGCCGGCGGTGCAGACGCCCAGCACCCGCTCGCCCGGACGGTCGACGACGTGCAGCTTGCGATAGGTCGAAATGCTGTCGACGCCCGCATTCGTGCGGGTGTCGGCGATCATCGCCAACCCTTCCTCGACCAGCATGCCCACGCAATAGGTCATGCGGTGCGCCATCCCCGAACGGCAGTCATCCGCGAACGGTAACAGATTCTCCGCGCGGCGGCGCCCGCAACGCGGCGAATGTCACGCCTGTTGCTGGCCCTGTTGCATGTCCGCATCACGCACGCTCAGCCGCACCGCCAGCCGTTCGCCGCCGCCGCCATAGCTGGCCCCGCGCACCGGCGCCGCGCCCAGATAGTCCAGACCCGTGGCCACCCGCACATAGCGGTCGGTGGCGCAGATGCCGTTGGCGGCGTCGAACCCGACCCAGCCCAGACCCTCGATCCAGGCCTCGGCCCAGGCGTGGGCCGCCTCCTGGTCGTCAAGGCCGTCGCGGCGCAGCAGGTGACCCGACACGTAGCGCGCGGGCATGCCCATGTGGCGGGCGCAGGCGATGAAGACGTGGGCATGGTCCTGACAGACCCCCCGCCCGAGCGCCAGGATCTCGGCCGCCGTATGGGTCGGCGTGGTCACCCCGACCTCGAAGGCCACCGACCCGTGGATCGCGGCCATCAGCCGGTGCAGGGCCTCCAGCGGCGGATGGGCCGAAAATTCCGAGGCGAACACCGCGATCAGCTTGTCCCGCCGGGTCAGCGCCGTATCCCGCAAAAACACCAGCGGCGACAGCGTCTCCTGTCCGGCCGGCACGACGCCGGCGGTCTCGGCGGTGACCACCTCGCCCGACACCCGAACGGTCAGGCTCTGCGTCGGCTGTTCGGTATAGAGGGTGTGGACGATGTTGCCGAAGGCGTCCTCGGTTCGCCGCAGCCGGGCGTCGACGTCGGTTTCGACCCGCCAGTTGCGCACCTGCTGCGCCTCGCTGGAGCGCGGCGTCAGACGCAGGGTCTGGATGATGAATCGCGCCGCCCGGTCGTAGGCGTAGGTGGTCGCGTGATCGATACGGATGCGCACGCGTCAGCTCAGATACTGGTCATGAATGGCCTGTCCCAGCCGGCCGTTCTCGCCGAGGAAGGCCTGGATGTACTCATGCAGACCCGACTGGAAGATGTCGTCCATGCGCGAATTGTCGAACGCCCGCATCCGGTCCGCCGCCAGCCTCTGGGCCGGGCCGCGTCGGCCGTAGTCGTTGGCCAGCCGCTCCAGATAGCGCACGATCGACGCCTGGCAGCTGGCCAGCGAGCGTGGCATCTGGCGGTTCAGCACCAGCAGATCGGCCACCAGCCATGGTTTGACCGAGTCGCGATAGACCCAGCGATAGGCCGTCAGGGCCGAGACCTCGCGCAACAGTGTGGTCCACTGGAAATAGTCCAGCTGGCCCCCGACCCGCTCCCCCTCGGGCAGCAGCAGATGATATTTCACGTCCAGCAGCCGGGCGGTGTTGTCGGCCCGCTCGATGGCCGCGCCCAGCCTCAGGAAATAGTAGCCGTCGTTGCGCAGCATGGTCCGGCTGGTCGCGCCCTCCACCGACAGGGTGACGGTCTTCACCCATTCCAGGAAGCGGGCGAACTCGTCGCGCCGGGTCGGCTGGCCCTGTTCCTCCAGCCCGTTCCAGGCGCCGTTGATCGCCTCCCACAGCTCGACCGTCAGGGCCGTCCGGACTGAGCGCGCATTCGTCCGGGCGCGGGTGATGCAGGCCGTGATCGACGAGGCGTTGTTCGGGGCGAAGGCCAGGAATTCGCGCACCGACTTCTCGGTCGGCGACCGTCCCAGCGCCCTGGGCGCTCCGGCCGAAGCCAGGGCGCTGGCCCAGACCGTCTCGGCGTCGCCGTCGCCTCGCGTCGGAATGGCCGCCAGCCGCAGCGTCGCCTCGAGGATGCGCGCGAGAAAGTCCGCCCGCTCGATATAGCGGCCGGTCCAGTACAGACTGTCTGCGGTGCGGCTCAGCATGAAAGCACCCACTCCCTTCTCCCCTCGGGGGAGAAGGTGGCTCGCGCAGCGAGACGGATGAGGGGGCCGCCCGCTTCGATCTGGATTTTGGGAGAGTGTGCAAACCGGCACAGCCCCCTCATCCGGACGGCTCCGCCGCCCACCTTCTCCCCCGAGAGGAGAAGGACATATCTGCGCACAGCCTCAAACATCCAGCACCCAGGTGTCCTTGGTCCCGCCGCCCTGGCTGGAGTTGACCACCAGCGAGCCGGGCTTCAGCGCCACCCGGGTCAGCCCGCCCGGTGCGACCCTGATCCCGTCGGGGCTCGACAGCACGAACGGCCGCAGGTCGACGTGGCGGCCGCACAGCTCTCCCTTGTCCAGCGTCGGCGCGGTCGACAGCGCCAGGGTCGGCTGGGCGATGAAGTCGTCGGGATCGTTGATCAGCTTCTTCCGGAACGCCTCGAGTTCGGCCTTGGTCGCCGCCGGGCCGACCAGCATGCCGTAGCCGCCCGAGCCCCCGACCTCCTTGACCACCAGCTGGTCCAGTTTCGAAAGCACCTCCTTCAGCGCCTCCGGCTCGCGGCAGCGCCAGGTCGGGACGTTCTTCAGGATCGCCTCTTCGCCGGTGAAGAAGCGGATGATCTCCGGCATGTAGGTATAGACCGCCTTGTCGTCGGCCACGCCGGTGCCGACGGCGTTGGCCAGGGTCACCGTCCCCTCCTGGTAGGCCGTCATCAGCCCGGGCACGCCGAGGGTGGAGTCCGGCCGGAAGGTCAGGGGATCCAGGAAGTCGTCGTCGATGCGGCGATAGACGACGTCGACCTGCTGGCGGCCCTGGGTCGTGCGCATGAAGACCTTGCCATCGTCGACGAACAGATCCCGCCCCTCGACCAGCTCAACACCCAGCTTGTCCGCCAGGAAGGAGTGTTCGTAATAGGCCGAGTTGAACGGCCCCGGCGTCAGCACCACGATGGTCGGATCGGCCCCCGCCGCCTCGGGTGCGCAGGCCCTGAGCGACGCCAGCAGCATGTCCGTATAGGTCTCGACCGGCCGCACCGGATAGTCGGCGAACAGGTCGGGGAACAACCGCATCATCATCTCGCGGTTCTCCAGCATGTAGGAGACCCCGCTGGGCGTGCGGCAATTGTCCTCCAGCACGTAGAAGCCGTCCTCGCCCGTTCGCACCAGATCGACGCCGGCGATCTGCACCCACACCCCGCGCGGCGGCCGGCGGCCCTGCATCTCGGGCACATAGTGGGGATTGGTCAGCACCAGCTCGGCCGGGATCACCCCCGCCTTCAGGCACTCCTGCGGTCCGTAGACGTCGGCGAGGAACAGGTTGATCGCCTTGACCCGCTGCACCAGGCCGGCCTCGAGGCCCGACCATTCGGCCGCCCCGATGATGCGCGGCACCACGTCGAACGGGATCAGCCGCTCGCTGGATTCCGCGTCCCCATACACGGCGAAGGTGATGCCCATGCGGCGGAAGAACAGCTCCGCCTGACGCGAACGCGCCTGCAGCAGACCCTCGGGGGCGTCCGCCAGCCACCGGGCGAGGCCGCGATAGCTGTCGCGGACTCCGCCGCCGTCACCTGACATTTCGTCGAAGGCCATGCCGCTCCCGCTGCAAACTGATCGCAGCGTGGCCCGACAGGCGCCGCTTGCGCAACTGGAATGTTGCGCTGCGGCAAAGGTTCAACGGGCCTCGATCAGCCCGTGACGGTCCAGTCGACCCCGCCGCCGGGCGCGATCTGCATCCGCCGGCGCGTGTCGCCATAGCCGACGATGCCCGCCGCCACGTCCCAGCAGCCGGCCGAGACGGTGAAATCATAGCTGCCGCCGCGCGGGATCGCATACCCCGACGGCAGCCGGTTCAGGCCGTAGGTCGAGGCGTTGCAGTCGGAAATCAGCACGACATTGACCGCGCCGGAGCTCTGGTTGCTGACGCGGATCGTCCCCGTCGGCTCGCCCGGCCGGATCAGTTCGCCGCCGGTGATCAGCGAGGCGCAGCCGCCGAGGCTCGCGCCCAGGCCGATGATGGTCGCCGCCGCGGCGGCGCGAAATATCGCTTTCATGGATGTCCCCTCCGGTTCCGCGCGAAGAGGATCATGGGGCCCGTCCGGCCACCCCTTTCGATTCCTGACTTCGCGGGGAAACGCGGTTCAGGGCCGTCCCGCGCCGCCGCGCCGGGCGACGGGTGCGCCCGTCATCGCATAACAGGCGGCTCGCGTGGGCCGCGTGCCGTCGGGGGCGCCGTAGGCGGCGCGGATCGAGCAGAGATCAGCCGGGCTCAGTCGCCCCAGCCATCGGTCGGCGTTGCAGTAGTTCATGATCGAGGCGGGGTCGTAATAGGTCTCGTCGGCGACCTCGGCCTCGGGGGTGCGCATCCGCGCCACGCAATCCGGCGCGCGGGGGCTGACGTGGTCATGGGAAAAGCCCAGGGCGTGACCCAGCTCGTGCAGGGCGTCAGCGTAGAAGCAGCCCTCGCGACCGACCGTTCCGTTGCGGCCGCAGATGCGGTTGGTCCTCAGATAGTCGGCGTTCAGCGAAATCGTCCCGCCACGCACCAGGTTGACGCCCAGATGGCTGGCCGAGGCGAACAGGTCCGGATCGTGGTCGACGCGGATCGGAATCCGTCGGTCCGGCCCGGTCGCCGGCGACCCGGCGCAGTCGGCGACGATGTCGAACTCCACCCGCGCCACGGCCTCCCAGGCCGCGGCGGCGTCCATGACCTTCTCTCGCGCCCAGGCGTCGGCCCCGGCGGGCGCCTGGAAGCACATCGGCACGCGCCCGTCCGGCCAGACGTCGGCCTCGGCCGGCGGCGGCGCCATGACCGGCGGCGGCGGCGGTGGCGGGGGCGGCGGGGGCGGCGGTGGCGGCGGTGGGGGCGGAACGTACGCCGGCTCCGGGTCCTGCACCGTCTCGCAGCCGGCCATGGGCAGGACGGCCGTTCCCAGCAGCAGGGCCGCCAGAGCGATCCTGAAAAGTCTCATGCCCAGCGGCTTTCGGTCAGGGTCAGCGACAGGTCCAGCGCCACGCCCTGCGCCGGCGGGCGGTTCAGTTCCGGGACCAGATCCTCGGCCTCCGCGGTGATGGTGACGGCCTCGTCGCCGTCGCCCAGCAGGTTGAGCACCTCCTCGCCGAACCGGAACGGCAGCACATAGTCGCCGGCGTGACCGTCATGTTCCCCTTCCCTGAGATGCAGGAAGGTCGGCGACGACCCCAGCGAGATCGTCCGCCCGGCGCAGGCCATGCGAATCTCGATCGACCGGTCCAGCAGCGCCTCGCTCGCGCCATAGGAGGCCGATCCCGCCCCGGCGATCATCAGCGTGTCATCCGCCGCCCGCATCCGCGCCACCGCCTCGGCCGGCAGGATCAGGGTCATGCGGTCCCGCCCGGGCGCGCACTCGCCCTGCACCTTGTAGACGACCCCGCCCAGGGGCTCGCGGCGGGTGGCTCCGGGCGGTCCGGCCTCGGGAACGCTGAACACCGGGAAGGGATACAGGCGGTCGTAGCCATAGCCCAGCGACCGGGTCTCGAGGATGTCGCCGACCCTCCAGTCGCCGGTGTCCTCGCCCTGCGCCCCAACGAAGCCGTTCAGGGTCCGCCCCGTCCAGTCCGCCGGATAGACGCCGCGCGCCTGCGTCGCGTGCCAGGTCGCCCAGACACGGTCCACATTGGCGTGGTGCATCCAGAAGATCGGATCGGTCGCCGCCGTCGACAGCCGCTTCATCAGCCCGCCGACCAGCTCGTGGATGTAGTTGTGGCCGTAGCCCTCGACCATGCCCGCCCCCGTCGGCAGCCGGCCGGCGAAGGTCTCGAACCCGTCCGAGGTCAGCCGCGCCATATAGGGCGACCGGGCCCAGCGGGCGGCGTTGAAGTCCAGGGTGTCGACCCCCCGCGCCCGCTGGCGCTCGTACAGACGCGCGCGCGGGTCCGTCACCCAGTCGGGCAGGATCTGGTGCTCCTGCGCGTCCCAGTAGGGCATGGCGAAGGTCTGGTGTCCGGTCAGCCCGGAGATGATCCGCTCCAGATGGGCCAGCTGCAGCCGGTGCCAGGGCAGAAACAGTCCGTTGTTGTGCTGGCCGTTGCGGGCGTGGATCGTGTTCTGGCGCGACCACGAGCGGGCGTCGCGGCGTCGCTTCATCAGCGCCATCCCCTCGCCGAAGGCGACGACGTCGTCGCTGGTCGCCGACAGGCTGGACGCCCCGCGCCGCACCCGCCGCGACGTCTGGCCGAGGGCCGGGCCGGCCCACAGGCCCAGCATGGCGGCGCCGGCCAGCGCCCTGCGTCTGTCGATTCTCACGAAGCCCCCGCTTCTCAACCCGCCGTCGTCACTGCCTCCGGCGCCGGCGCACGTTTCACGAAACCCCGGTCGCTGTCGAGCCCGCTCCCGTCACAGGCTCCTGCCCGATGAATCGCGCGTCGCGCGCCGCCGTCCAGGCCTCGCGGACGCCCTGGCGCGGCATGTCCACGCCGAACACCGCCAGCTGCGCGACCCACACCTCGGACAGCTGTTGCACGGTGCCCTGCACCCAGCCCGGCGCCTGCTGCCGCGACCAGTTCAGAGGCGAGACGGCGTTGAACACCAGCAGGAAGGCGGCGATCACCAGGATCGCCCGGCTGCTCCAGCGCCGGTCCCGCGCCGCCACCCCCTCGTCGTCGAGCGGCGGCGCCGGCGGAAAGGCGAACCGCCCCAGCGCCGCCAGCCGGTTCTCGCGCGTCGGCAGGTCGTGGGCGTCGGCGTTCCGGATCCAGTCGCTGGGCGGATCGGCCGGCGGCGGCGGCAGGCTCTCGTACAGCGGCGGAAACGGCGACTCCGGCCGGTGAACCGGAAACGGCTCCAGCGGAATGTCGGGAGGATCGCGCTCGTCGGTCATCGCGGGTCCAACGCCTCAGAACTGGAAATAGATGAAGGGGGCCACGCCCTCGGGGCGGACCGCCTCGATCAGCAGGAAGGCCGCCCCGATCAGCAGGCCAAGGGTGATCGACGGCGCCGCCTTCAGCCGCTCGGCCACGCCCTCTATGGCGCGCGGCGGCAGCCAGTGCATGGCCAGGCCGCCGACGATCAGGGTCAGCAGCAGCGGCGTCAGCATGACCGCCCGTCCCATCCGCCCCAGCCCCTGCAGCATCTGCATCGCCAGGTCGAAATTCTCGGCCCGGAACAGGATCCAGCCCAGGCAGACGATGTGGAAGGTCACCAGCACCCCGACCACCGTCGGAATGACCTTTCGGTCCCCGAACCCCGCCCGGAACAATCGTTCGATCACCTGCACCCCGCCATGCAGCGCGCCCCACGCCAGGAAGGTCAGCGCCGCCCCGTGCCACAGCCCGCCCAGCACCATGGTGATGAAGACGTTGATGCAGCTGGCGAACAGCCCCTTCCGCCCCCCGCCCAGCGGCACATACAGATAGTCCCTCAACCAGCTCGACAGGCTGATGTGCCAGCGCCGCCAGAAGCTCTGCATCGACGCGGCCCGGTACGGCTGGTCGAAATTGCGCGGGAAGGAATAGCCCAGCAGGGCCGCGATCCCGATCGCCATGTCCGAATAGGCCGAGAAGTCGCAGTAGATCTGGACCGCATAGCCATAGACCGCCGCCGCGATGTCGACCGCCCCGAACGCCGTCGGATCGAAGAACACCGGGTCGACCAGATTGGCCGACAGCTCCGAGGCGATCACCGTCTTCTTGAACAGGCCCCAGACGATCAGCAGCAGGCCGTGGGTCGCCATCTCCCGCGTCAGCCGCGGCGTCCGGTCGAACTGCGGCAACAGGTCCGAGGCCCGCACGATCGGCCCCGCCACCAGATGCGGGAAGAAGCTCATCAGCAGCATGACGTCCAGTAGCGACTTCGCCGGCGGCGTCTTCCCGCGCTGCACGTCGACGACGTAGCTGATGCCCTGGAAGGTGAAGAAGGAAATCCCCACTGGCAGCACGATCTGCAGCAGCGGCAGGTCCCGCTCCCAGCCGAACCGCGCCAGCAGCTCGCCCGCCTCCTCGACGAAGAAGCCGTAGTATTTGAAGAAGCCGAGGATCAGCAGATTGGCCGCGACGCCCAGTCCGACCAGCCAGCCGCCGCCCTTGGCCTCGCCCCGGCGCTCGCGATCCCGCGCGATCAGCGCCGCCACGCCCCAGTTCAGGATCGCCGAGCCGATCAGCAGACCGACGAACCGCCAGTCCCACTGGGCGTAGAAGAACCAGCTGGCCAGCAGCAGGAACAGCTTGCGCCGTCCGTTCTCACGATCCAGCGACCAGGCGGTGAAATAGACGATCAGAAAGAAGATCCCGAACGCCAGCGTGGGGAACAGCATCTAGTCGACGCCTCCCGTCGCGGGACCGGCGTCCGCCTTCCACGCATCGTAGGCGGCCAGCAGGTCGGCGCTCAGCACGCCGCCGATCCAGCCGGCCCCGGCGCCGGTGAAATGCACCCGGTCCGGACGCATCAGGGGATCGGCCATCGACGCCAGCCGGTCCGCGGAACAGTCGCCCCCCATCCGCCCATGCCAGTCCCAGAACGCCACACCCATGTCGGCGGCGACCCTTCGTTGCACGTCGCGGACCAGGGCCAGGGACGGCGGCGGCGCCCGCTGCCCGTCGACGCTGCACCCGTCGACGGCGCCGTTTCGCAAGGCGTCCGGCGCGCCGAGGATCATCAGCGACATGTCGAACGGGCCCAGCCGGCGCATCCGTTCGATCTGGTCCCGCAACAGCCGTTCGTAGGCGACCGGGTCCAGGTCCGGGTCGAACCCTTCATTGGTGCCGAACGCCAGCACCAGCAGCGTTGTCTTCCAGATGGCCAGTTCGCCGCTGACCAGATCGTCCGAGCGGCTCGCCAGGTCCCGGAGGGTCGCGCCGGTGAGGCCCAGACCCGACACGACCACGCCGGAAGGGTCGCCCTCCAGCCAGACCGACGCGATCGTCGCGCCGCTCCCGACCCCGCTGATGCGAATGCTCGAGGCCGGCCGGGCCAGCGGAAAGGTGATGCAGGCCGAGCCGTCGTCCGAGGTCGGGTTCAGGTTGATCGGCCACGGCTCGTCGTTGCCGGGATCGATGATCACGCCGTCTCCGCCGCCCCGGGGCCAGCCGCACACCCCGACCTGCCGCACCTCCGAGCCTGGCTCGAGGCGGAACTCCAATTGGCCCGGGCCGGCGCGCCCACGAACGGACGCCAGCCCGAATCCGGCGTTCCGTCGCCGCAACGCGTGAAGCGGCGCCACCTCCGTCGACCAGCCTTCCGCCGCCAGTTCGACATGGAACGGCGCATAGCCCGGATAGGGCGGGCCGGCCGGCAGCGCGCCGCGTCCCCCCGATCCGAACCGCGCCTGCAGGTCGGCCCTGAGCTTGCCGGTCAGGCCGTCTCCCGCCGTGTGGCTGTCGCCGATCTGGAGGACATGCACGGGGTGTTCACGCCCGCCCGCCCCGGCCGCGGCCAGCGCCTCGAACAGGCCCGACAGCGCCTCGGGCTGGCAGATGCCGCCGGGACATGTCGACGAACCGGGCGGAGGCGGCGGCGTGGGCGCGTAGGCGATCTCCTGGGCTGTCGCGGACGCGGCCAGCCCCCACAGTCCCCCCAGCAGGACCGCCCCGAACCGGCGCATTCTCAGGGGGCGGACGTAGCGGTCGGGGCCGCGGCCGCCGCCGGCCGATCCAGTCCCGCGTCGCGTTTCAGCCGCGCCGCGACCGGGGCGCTCATGCGCAGATAGCCCGCCATCGACATGTGGATGCCGTCGTTGGCCCGCATCAGCACGCGGCGTCCCGCCCCGTTCGGCAGATAGGCCTCGTAGCCGCCCTCGGCGTTCGAAGTCAGGCCGACGGTCTCGATATAGGGCACCCCGAGAGCCCGCATCCGCGCCTCGACCACCCCGTTGATCAGCATCATCCGGCCGTCGAAACTGTCCCGCTTCATGCGTGGAAGGCCGACCCAGTAGACTGCCACGTCGCGGCTGCGCAACAGGGCGACCAGATCGTCGATCCGCTGGCCATAGGCGGCCTTCCAGCCGTCCGTCCCGAACATGTGCACGACGCCGCCGGTGTCGATGCCCTGGGCGTCGTTGGTGCCGAACAGCATGACCGCGACGTCCACCGGCCGTTCGTCCAGCTGGGCCCTGGTCTTGGCCTGGATGTTCACATAGTCGTAGCGGCTCAGCCCGGTCGAAACCTGCGAGAATTTGCTCACCGTGACGTTCGGCTGATCCTGCAGGTCGCGGTACAGGCCCGCGTACAGGCCGTCGGCCATCGAGTCTCCGAACACCCCGATCCGCAGCGGCCCCTGCACCAGCCGCGCGGACAGCGGCGTCGTCGGCGCGACGGCCGGAACGGCGGGGGGCGCGGCGACGGCAGGTGCGGACGTCGGCGCGGGCGGGGCGGAGGCCGCGGCCCGGTCGCCCAGCATGACGGTCGGATTGCGCAGCCACGCCCGGCCGTCCGGCGTCAGCGCCAGCCCGGCCAGCACGCCGACCACGAAGATCGCCGTCAAAGCGTTGATGCCAGCGCGCAACTCGTCCCCCGACTGAACTCCACTCGGTCAGCCTTTTACCCTATCGCCGGCCACTGGCCACCTCGCGCCCGCGTCACGGGAAGAAAAAGGTTAACGGGGAGCAGTCGGCTGTCCGGGCCCTGAGCGAGGAAGGGTCGACGCCAGCCCGCCCTTCCCACACGGTTTGGAATGCTGGGTAAAAATCTCCAGACATAGCAATTTTCGCGATCCTCCCATTGTTTTTCCATGCCTTTCCGGAAATGCAGCGTCATTTGCGCGCCGCATGTGGGGTCCGTGCGAGACTGTGCCCGTCCCGTCGCAAGGGAGGCTCGCTCGGCCGGCGAACCGAAGCGGCGGCGGGAGTGGATGGAGCGGGCCGCACCGGTCTTCGGATCGGGAGCGGAAGTCGAGCCGGATGCAAGGCCGGACGACTCAGGGGCGGGGAGGAGTACCCGTCCGGTCCGGGAGATGGTCGTCGCCATCCCCGCCCGCGGCGCGCAGAAGGGCCGCTCGATAAGAGCGAGTCCCACGGCCCGTGCGCAGTCGAAAACCGTCCACGCGGAGCGTCTGTCTTCTGCCGAAACGCATCTCTACCCCACGGTCTCCGGGCGGAAGCCCGGACGCTCCGCCCACGCCTCCCATCACCGACCGTCAACGCGGGCGGCGCCGACGCTTGTCTTGCCGGACTTGCCCCGCCCGCCCCGTCGCCGTAGAGACCGAACAAGGCCGCCGATATTCATCAGGCGGTGAAAATATGAGGAAGCGATGCGGAAGATCTTCCCCGACGCGAAATCCGCGCTTGAGGGCCTGACTTTCGACGGCATGACCGTCATGTCCGGCGGCTTCGGCCTGTGCGGCATTCCCGAGCACCTGATCGCCGCCCTGCGCGACAGCGGGACGAAGGGGCTGACGGTCATCTCCAACAACGCCGGCGTCGACGGCTTCGGCCTCGGCCAGCTGCTGGAGACCCGCCAGATCGCAAAGATGATCTCGTCCTACGTCGGCGAGAACAAGGAGTTCGAGCGCCAGTATCTGGCCGGCGAGCTCCAGCTGGAGTTCAACCCCCAGGGCACCCTGGCCGAGCGCATCCGCGCCGGGGGCGCGGGCATCCCGGCCTTCTTCGTCAAGACCGGCGTCGGCACCCTCGTCGCCGAGGGCAAGGAGGAGCGCACCTTCGACGGCGAGCGCTACATCATGGAGACCGGCCTCGTCGCCGACCTGTCGATCGTCAAGGCGTGGAAGGCCGACGGCCGCGGCAATCTCCAGTTCCGCAAGACCGCCCGCAACTTCAACCCGATGATGGCCACGGCCGGGAAGGTCACCGTCGTCGAGGTCGAACACATCGTCCCGACCGGCTCGCTCGACCCCGATTGCATCCACACCCCCGGCGTCTACGTCGACCGCATCGTCCTGACCCGGTCCGAAAAGCGCATCGAACAGCGGACCGTCCGCCAGAGGGAGACGGCCTGATGTCAGACACCCCTGCCCCCCCGACGGATCGTCATGATCTGCTGAAGAAGATCGAAAGCAAGCTCACGTGGATCGTGATCTTCCTGTTCATCATCATGCTCAACACCTGCTCGCTCAACGACGACATCGAGGATGCGATCCGTGATCGCGGCCCCTCGCAGACGCCCGCCGCCGCGCCGGCCCAACCGGCTCCGGCCGCACAGGAAGGCTGACCATGCCCCGCACCCGCGAACAGCTCGCCGCCCGCGCCGCCCGCGAGCTTCAGGACGGCTTCTACGTCAACCTGGGCATCGGCATCCCGACCCTGGTCGCCAACTACATTCCGCACGGCATGGAGGTCACCCTCCAGTCCGAGAACGGCATGCTCGGCATGGGCCCCTTCCCCTATGAGGACGAGGTCGACGCCGACCTGATCAACGCCGGCAAACAGACGATCACGGAAATCCCCGAGAGCAGCTATTTCAGCTCGGCTGACAGCTTCGCCATGATCCGCGGCGGCCACATCAACCTGTCCATCCTCGGCGCCATGGAAGTGGCTCAGAACGGCGACATCGCCAACTGGATGATCCCGGGCAAGCTGGTGAAGGGCATGGGCGGCGCCATGGACCTCGTCGCCGGCGTCAAGCGCGTGGTCGTGGTCATGGACCACGCCAACAAGCACGGTCAGTCCAAAGTGCTGAAATCCTGCACCCTTCCCCTGACCGGCACGGGCGTGGTCAGCCGCATCATCACCGACCTGTGCGTCTTCGACGTCAAGCCGGACGGCTCGGGCCTGGAGCTGATCGAACTGGCCGACGGCGTGACCCTCGACGAGGTCGCGAGCAAGACCGAGGCGACCTACACCGTTGCCCCCGACCTGAACTCGTAGGCATAGTTGACCCGCAGCGGGCGCAGACCCGCGCTCAGGTCTGCCGCGCCGTGTCGCGGCGCGTGGTGGGGAGTGGGGCGATGGCGGACGGGTCCTATCGTTGGCAGGGCAATGCGCCCGAGCCGGACGCCGCGCGGATCGCCGGGATCGACGCCGCCTTCGACGAGGCCCAGGTCCACGCCTTCGCCGAGCCCGCCCGCGCCGCCGCCATCGAACGGATCGAACGCGCCCTCGCCGCCACCCGCACCGGCGACCTGACCGAGGCCTCGGCCCAGCTGACCCACGCCCGGTCGGTGCTGGACGGGCTGGATCCGTCCGCCTTGGAGCCGCGCCGCGGGCTGGCGGGCCTGTTCGACGGCCGAAACGCCCGCCTGAAACGCTTTCGCGAGGCCTGGAGCCGCGCGGCCGCGGGACTGGCCGAAACCGCCGCGGACCTGTCCGGGCGCATCGACGGGGCCGGCCGCCGCTCGGGGGCGCTCGACGGACTCTGGACCGAAATCCGCGACGCCGTCGTCGACCTCGACGCCCATCTCGTCGTCGCGGCCCGCCGTCTGACCGGGTCAGCGGCCGAGGACGCCGCGCCGCACCCGCTGGAAGGCCGCAAGGCCGCGCTGGACGCCTGCCGCGCCGCCGCCCTGCGGACCCTGCCGCTGATCCGGGGGGCCCAGAACGCCGACGCCCGGGCGGTCGGGGCGCTCAAGGCCTGCGCCGATGGCGTGGCCGCCTGGCGCGACGACTGGAAGGACGCGCTCGGCCTGGCCGGCAAGCGGCCGAAAAAGGTCCGGCCCGACCGCGAGCGCATGGCCCGCGTCCGCGACGACCTCATGACGCGGATCGACGGCGCCCGCGCCGAACTGACCGCCGCCCTCGCCCGCCGCGCCGACATCGAGGGCCGGATGGCGGCGCTGCGGCGGGCGCTCTAGCTCAGCCCGCGTTGGCGTCCGTCCAGCCGACGATCTGGGTGTTCAGGTCGCGTGTCGCCGTGTTGAACGCCTCGACGATGGCCGACACCCGGTTGGCCCCCGCCGGCTGTTCGACGGTGAACAGCCGCTCGGCCGCCACCGTCCGGTCCGGCATGGCCAGCAGGCGGGCCCGGGCCGTCACCACGATGGTCGGCGCCGCGCCCGGCGCCTCGTAGCGGGCCTCGAACGACCGGACGTCGACGTCCAGGGTCCGCTCGCCCCGGGTCAGCTCGCGCGGCCCGATCAGGCGCACCCGCGTCGCCTGGGCGGCGAAGGCGTTCTCGAGGCTCTCCATGTAAAGGTCGGCCGCCGGCGAAACCCAGCGCGCGCCCTTGATGTAGGCGGTCTCGGTCCCGGTGACGCCCAGCAGCTTGTCGCCCTCGACCGCCTCGGGAAATTCAACCCGCCGCAGGCTGACCTGGACTGGAGAGGCCATGGCCTCGATCCCGGCGACCGGCGCCGATCCGAAGCGATAGGTCTGCACCGGGTCGGGCGTCGACAGCAGGGCGCAGGCCGACACGGCCAGGGCGCCCGTCGCCGCGACGGCGAGGCGGATCAGGGGAAGGCGGATCACGGCTGGACCTCCATTTCCTTGGTCGGCGGACGGCCGATGAAGTCGCGGGGACTGGAGCGGACCTCGTCGATCAGCCCCTCCAGCGACCGGGTCGCGTCATCCAGACCCTGGATCGACTGTTGCAGTTGCGGCAGACCGTGGGTGACGAACTCGTTGATCGGCCCCTCGGCGCCGGTCGCGGTGCGGTTGATCGAGGCCACGGCCGCCCGCGCCTCTTCGGCCGCCGCATTGATGTTGGCCACCGCCGCGCGCCCGTCGCCCTCGACGATGCCGCGGGTGCTGATCGCCAGCGCCTCGTATTCGGCGACAGCGGAATTGGCCCGGGTCAGCGCCTGCTCCAGCTGTTCGAGCATGCCCTTGCGCGCTTCCAGTTCGGTGGACAGGCTCTCGATGTTCTTCAGGCTGGTCGAGAAGGACCGGACGTTGTCGTCTGACAGCACCCGGTTGATCCGGTTCAGGGCATCGACGGTCTGGGCCAGCACCGTCCCCGATCCGCTGAGCAGCTCGGCGATGGGCGACGGCTGGCTCTGGATGACCGGTACGACGTTGGCCGGGTACTGGGTCTTGAGGATGGCGCTCTGCGGATTGCCGGCCGTGATCTGGATGTAGTTCAGGCCCGTGATGCCCTGCGGCTCCAGCTGGGCCCGCGAGGTCACGCGCACCGGCGTGGTGCCGTCCACCCGGATGCGGGCGATGACCTGGTCGCCCTTTTCCGGGTCAAGGTTCAGGTCAGTGACCTCGCCGACCCGGATGCCGTTGAAATGCACCTCGCCGCCCTCCGACAAGCCCCGCACCGGGCCATAGAAGACGATGTCATAGACGTCGTAGTCGCTGTTGAACTGCAGCCGCGCCAGCCAGATGGCGAACACGGCCAGCGCCGCCATCAGGGCGATGGTGGCGATGCCGACGGCGGCGTAATGGGCGTCTCGTTCCATCTGCTCCGCTCTCCTCAGGCGGCTCTGTCGGCGGCGCGACCGCGCGGCCCCAGGAAGTATTCCTTGATCCAGGGATGATCGGAACGCTCGAGTTCCTGAACCGTCGCCTTGGCCACGATGCGTTTGTCGGCGACCACCGCCACCTTGTCGGTGATGGCGTAAAGGCTGTCGAGGTCGTGGGTGATCATGAAGACGGTCAGGCCCAGATCGTCTGACAGCCGCCGGATCAGGTCGTCGAAGGCCGCCGCCCCGATCGGGTCGAGGCCGGCGGTCGGTTCGTCGAGGAACAGCAGTTCCGGATCCAGCGCCAGGGCGCGGGCCAGGCCGACGCGCTTGCGCATGCCGCCGGACAGTTCGGCCGGCTTCAGATGATGCGAGTCCGGCTTCAATCCGACCATGGCGATCTTCATCTCGGCCAGCTCCCGGATCACATCCCTCGGCAGCCGGGTGTGCTCGACCAGCGGCGATGCGACATTCTCGATGACGCTGAGCGCGGAGAACAGGGCGCCCTGCTGGAACAGGATTCCGGTTCGCCGTTCGACATCGGCTTCCTGTTCCTCGGTCATGGTCGCGCGGTCGTAGCCGAGGATGCTGACCGAACCGCCCTCGGGCTCCTTGAGGCCGATGATCGAGTTGAGCAACACCGTCTTGCCGGAACCGGAGCCGCCGACGACGCCCAGCACCTCGCCGCGATCGAGGACCAGATCGAGGTTCTCGTGGATGACCCGCTCTCCGAACTGGCTCAGCAGACCGCGCACCTCGATCAGATGCTCGGGCGCGGTCGCCGGGCTCGCGGTCGGGGCGGTCACCAGTTCAGTTCCAGGAAGATCATCGCGAACACGGCGTCCAGGAAGATGATGGCGAAGATGGCCTGGACCACGGCGGCCGTGACCCGGCGTCCCAGGCTCTCGACGTCGCCCGCCACGGCCATGCCCTGGCGGCAGCCGATCGCCGCGATGACCACGGCGAAGACCGGCGCCTTGAGCAGGCCGACCCCCAGGTGGGTGCTCATCTTGGGGTCCTCAGTCATGCGCTGGATGAAGAAGGCCGGTCCGTAGCCCAGTTCGCCCCAGGTGACGATAAGGCCCCCGAACAGACCGGCGATCATCCCGATGAAGGTCAGCAAGGGCAGCATGGTGAGCATGGCGGCGAGGCGCGGAATCACCAGCGCCTGGAAGGGGTTGACCCCCATTACCTGCATGGCGTCGACCTCCTGGTTCATCCGCATGGAGCCGATCTCGGCCGCAAAAGACGAGGAGGACCGGCCCGCCAGCAGAACCGAGGTGATGACCACGGCGAACTCGCGCAGCACCGACACCGCCACCAGTTGAACCGTGAACACGCCGGCGCCGAACTGGGTCAGCAGATTCGCTCCCAGGAAGGCGATGACCGCCCCGATGAAGAAGTTCGTGGTGGCGATGATCGGTATGGCGTCCAGCCCCGATCGCTCGCCCTGGCTGAACCAGGCCGCCCATCGAATTCCGCCCGGATGCCGCAAGGCCGCCCCGACGGCGACGATCAGGCGGCCGAGGAAGGCCATCGATAGGGTCGCCTCGTCCATGATGTCGTGAATGCCGCGCCCGACCTTGGCGAAACTGCGCACCCAGACCGGCGATCTCTGCGGCGGGCCGGCGCTTTCGCGCTCCAGCTTCTCGACCATGGCGTAGGTGCGCCCGGCCTCGGGACGCTGGACCCAGGCGGATTGCGGCAGAACGCAGTTGGAGGCCTGAACGATGGCAAGGGCCCCGGCGGTGTCGAACCGGCCAAGATCCGTCAGGTCGACCGCATCGACGCAACGTTCGTGCAGCGCCTCGTCGAGCCGGCGGGAGATGCGACCCAGTTCGGTCGCGGTCCAGTCGCCGGTCAGACGCAGGGTCAGGGCCGACCCGCCGTCGTCGATCTGGAAATCCGCTGCGGCCATGCCCCTACCTAGATTGCGCCGTTCGCCTTGCCTATGGCCGTCATACGGCAAAGCTCGCGCCGGGGATGACAACGCGACGCGACCGTAATCGTTCAGCCACGGTTCCGGGGGGCTTTCAGACCAGGGCGGACGGATGTGCGCTTCGGAGGGGCGACGTCAGCTCAGATAGTTGAGCAGGGAGACCTGTCGCAATTGGCTGATCACCTGCGCCGAAGCCTGGATGGCGACCTGCGACAGCTGCAGGTCAGTAATGGCCGCGGCCATATCGGCGTCGGTCCGTCCCGCGACCAGTTCGTCCAGCGCGCTCTTCTGGGCCTCGTGCCCCGCGGTCACGCTCTCGACCTGTTTGGCCAGCGAGCCCGTCTTGGCGATCTTGTCGACCACTGCGGTTCCGGCCTGTTCGAGTTCGCTCAGCCGCGCGGCGAGAAAGGTCTTCTGATCCTCGGTCAGCCTGCCGGTCAACGGTCCGGATCCGGGCGTGGTGTGATAGGCTTGTATCTCGCGCAGGATGGCCAGGACGTCCGTGCCCAGTTCGTCCGCGAGGAACCCCGTCTCCAGCGTCGTACCTTCGGCGACGCGGCTGGCCGTCTTCAGAGTGTCGTTGCTGAACAGCGAAGCCACGTCGGGCGCCGCCAGCACCTCCGACAGGTTGGCGGCGTCGAGCGGCGCCGTGGAGGTCGAGGCGCCGGCGAACAGATAGCCGCCGTGGTGGCGCATGTTCAGGCCGCCGCGGATCGACTGGAACTGACCCTCCAGCTCCAGCATCAGCGAGCCGCCGGAGTCTGTCGATATCGCGCCGGCGAGAGCCTCGCGAACGCCCGAAATGCCGTCGTTGATCTGGTTCATGGCCAGATCCTGCGTGGTCAGGCGGGCGGACACCGCGTCAGCCGTGTCAATGAAACCCTGTATCCGGCTCTGTGAGCCTTTCAAGGCTGTCAGGGTCTCCGACTGGCGGCCGAAGCCGGTCAGGTCGGTCGCGTTTTTCTGGGTCGAGACCCGCTCCTGGGCGTCGGCGGCCCGGGTCTGGGCCCGCATCAGGTCAAGCAGGGCCGACTGGTAGTTCCCGAAGGTGGCGACGCGGGTCATCAGACCATCCCCATCAGCGTATCGTACATGTCCTTGGCCGCCTGGATCAGCCGGGCCGAAGCGTTGAATGCCTGCTGATAGGTGGTCATCAGCACCAGCTCCTCGTCCAGATTGACCCCCTCGTGGGCGGTCTGGCGCGCGCTCGCCTCGGTATAGAGGGCGTCCGCGGTCTCTTTCTGGTTCCTCGCGGCGGCCGCCTTGCCGCCGATTTCTCCGGCCAACTCGGATGCGTACCGAGACACCGAGATCGAGCCGCCCGAGGAATCGCCCGCGGCCTGGAAATTCGCTGAACGCTCGCCCGCGTCAGCCAGCAACAGGGCGCCGCGGCCGTCGCCGGTGCTGAGCGCCTGGGTTCCGGTCGCCGCCGACAGGTTCAACTGGGCCAGGGCCAACCGGGACGGACTCTGCCGGATGTCGGCGCGCAGGGAGAAGCCGTCGGCCCGGGATGAACGTACGCCGCCGCCGATGCCGAACAGTTCGGTCACCGAAACGCCGGACGGGACTTGGGTCGTCCGGTCTTCCAGTACGCTCAGGGTCGGGGCGGGATTGCCGTAGCCCGTGAAGGCGAGCGACCCGTCGGCGGCCAGCGAGAAGGCCCCGAACCGCCCGATCCCGGTGGCGGAGTCATTCAGCGCCGCCATCAGGTCGCCCACGGACCCGCCGGCCGGCACGGCGACCTGCAGATCGCGCAGGCGTGAGCCGTTTTCACCGGTGAAGCGGAAGGTCAGGGTTTCGCCGGCCGTGAACCCGTGCGGCGAGGCCGCCGTCAGGCCGTTGTCATAGAAGGTGGGACGATCGGTCGAGACCAGGTCGTTCAGGCCGAAATAGTGCGAGAAGCCTCGGCCTGCCTTGTCCGACGGGCTGGCCGCGTCGTCGGCGATGGCGACGCCGTTCGAGCCGCTCGCCGCGAGGGTCAGATGGCCATCGACGAAACTGGCCGTCGCCGCCCCTCCGAGTTGCGTGTTGAGCACGCCCAGGAAGCTCGCCGGAGTCGCCGCCACGCCATTCACCGTCATGGTCGCGCCCGAGAAGACGACATCCACCCGGGTCTGGACGATCCCGGCGGCGTTGGTGATCGCGATCGTGGTCTGGCCCGAGAAGCCCGCGATGGCGCTCTCGAAGGTCTGGCCGACGTTGCGGCCCGTCAGGCTGGCCGGCGCCGGCACCGCCGAATTGGCGTTGTGCGCGCGGTTCAGCTCGTCCGCGACATGGGCGACCAGTTCGGCCAGCCGCTCGGCCGCGGCGGGCGCCTCGACATCGCGCAGTTCGACCAGCCCCTTGATCTCGCCCGAGACGACGCTGTCCAGCAGCGAACGCTTCTGCCCCCCGGGCTCGGTGACCCATATTTCGTTGAAGGCGGTTTCGCCGGTGATCGTGCCGGCGCGGTTGTAGCTGAGCGTGGCCGCGCCCTCGCCAGCCAGCAATGTGCCCGCGCCGGTGCGGATCGACACGCCCCCGACCGGCCGAACCGAGACGCGGACGTCCATCAATTCCGCGAGTTGACCGATCAGGGCCGACTGGGCCGTCTCCGCGCCCGACGCATCGCCGTCCACGGCGGTGGCGCGGGCGATCTCGAGGTTCAGGCCCTCGATCTGCTCCAGCAGGCTGTTGGTTCGCTCGACCGCGCTCTGGATGCGGCTGTCCGCGTCCTCGCGCACGGCCTGAATCTGCCTGGCGATGCGCCCGGCCTCGTCGAACAGCGCCTGGGTCCGAAACAGAGCGTCCTGACGCCGCGGCGAGGAGGTCGGATCCTCGCCGCTGGCGGCGAAGGCCGAGAAGACGCCGTCGACCTGCGAGAAAAAGCCCGTTTCGCCGCCCGGATCCCCGAACAGCGACTGGATGCGGTCGTAGAGTTCGTGCCGCACGCCCTGGCGCGCGGCCTCGGCCCCCGCGTTCAGACTGGCGGCCTGCAGGAACCGGTCGGTGGCCAGGCGGATACGGGCCACTTCCACGCCCGAACCCACGCCCTGGCTGGTCATGGTCCGCTGCTCGGCGATCTTGCGGACGTAGCCGGGCGTATTGACGTTGGAAACGTTGTCCGAGACGACGCGCAACTGGGTCTGCGCCGTGGCCAGGCCGGAGCTGGCCGTGTTCATGATGGCGCTCAGCGACATTGCGGGCCCTCCATCAACGCGGCGCCCGGCAAGGCCTGCCAGCCGACGCGCGTTTTTTGCCCGGCTTCGCTCGCTGGCGCTTTTGGCAAGTTACTGAAAATACGCACGATCGCGTTTCGTACCTGGGTCATGATCGACTGGGCGCGCAAACGGCGGGCCACGCGCGCCAACGGGATAGACCGGGTCCGTCGGGCCGATGCGGCGCCGGGCAAGAATCGTCGCCACACGGCAAGTTTCGACTGAGCATCGCCCGGGGCGGCGCTCCTCTCTATCGGATTTCGACCGGGTATTCCGTAGCTTAGGCCGCGCGGCCTGTCTGGCCCGCGACTTGCGCCGGACCGTCGGAATGTCCGGCGCAGCAGGCGCCCCCGTCACCCTCGCCCCCTCGGCGAACCGCCTTTCCGGGACCATGTCCGCCCTCACCCTGTTGTCCGTCATCGCGCCAGTCGGCCCCCGCGCCCCGCAAGGGTCGTCGGGCGAGGCCGCGTCCGGATTCCAGGGCATCCTGGCGGGCCTGACAGGCACGGACTCCATATCTCCGCAAGCACCGGCTGATGAAGCCGCGACCGGATTCGAGAGCGCCCTGGCGACTCTGACAGACGAGGGCTCCCATCCACCGGCTGAGGCCGCCGGGTCCACCGGAGACGGAGCCGACCTCGACGCACGGGACGCCGGGGGCTTTCCGGCGACTCTCATCATCCCGCCGCTCCCGTCGGCCCATCCCGCAGCCGCGAATCCCGGCAGCGGAGCCGTGTGCGATGGCGCGGCAGACACGCGCCCTCCCACCGGACCGGCGATCGTTCCCGACGGGCCCTCGGCGGCTGACGCCCAGTCTCGCGCCGCCACCGGGGTCGTCGCCGATTCCGGCGCGGCGCCGGCGGCCGCAGCCCTGCCTCTGCCCTTGGACGGAGCCTCGTCGCGGACGGCCGTCGCGCCCGAGGCCCCGCTCCCGGCCGCGGACGCCAAATCTCCCTTGCAGCCGCCGGCGAGCGGGCCGTCGCCGCAGGCCGGGACGGGAGCCGAGGCCAAGGTCGGCGCGGCTCCCGTCTCCACCTCCGCGCCGCCGACAACCGCCCCGCCGTTGCGCCCGCTCGCCGAACGGACCTCCCGGCCGACGGACGGTCCTGCGGAGACATCCGGAGCCGTCGCACGCGCGACGGACCCCACGACGCCCGCCGCGGCGACGCCCGCCTCGCGCTCCGGTCCCGATCAGACGGCCAGGCCTCCGGACTCGGCAGCCGCCTCGATCGCGGACGCCGCGCCCGACGTCGAGAGCGGGGCTCCGCCCGCCGATCTGGCGCCCGCCGGCGAGAGCGTCGCCGCCGAAGCGCAGACGCCGGCCGCCCCGCGCGACACAGGCCTGTCCCAGCTGTCGCGGGCCACGATCGACGCCACGGCCCAGATCGCCGCCCAGATCCTGCGCAAACTCGAAGGCCGGTCGACGCGGTTTGAAATGGCGTTGACGCCCGACGACCTTGGACGCGTGGACATCCGCCTGGACATCGACACGGAAGGTCGGCTGAACGCCCGCCTCGCCTTCGACAATCCGGCGGCCGCCACCGACCTGAGGGGGCGGGCCGACGAACTCCGTCGCCAGCTGGAGGACGCCGGCTTCCATCTCGCCGACGACGCCTTCGAATTCGCCGAACGCGACAGCGGCTCCAGCGCCTTCGACCGGGGTCACGACCATCGCAGCGGTCAGTCGCGGGCCTTCGCCGCCGCCTCGCGCCTCAACGCCGAAATCGACGTCGCCCAGCCTCCACGCTGGCTGACGCTCTCCCTCTCGCCCTCGGGCGTGGACATGAAGGTCTGAAACCGATGGTCGACTCCATCACCAACACAGCCGCGAATGCGACCAACCGGATCGGCGCCGGCTCGACCATGCTGGCCTCGAACTTCGAGACCTTCCTGGCCCTGCTGACCTCGCAGTTGAAGAACCAGGATCCCCTGTCGCCAGTCGATTCGAACCAGTTCACCGCCCAACTGACCCAGATGGCCGGCGTGGAGCAGCAGCTGCTGACCAACGACCTGTTGAAGGGTCTCCTGGAGGCCCAGGGCGGCGGCGGCCTGGCTGGAGCTGCCACCTATATCGGCAGGGACGCCACCGCCGCCTGGTCGGCCACGAAATTCACCGACGGCGAGGCGACCTGGAGCTACGAACTGGCGTCGAACGCCGCTTCGACGACGCTGCAGGTCCTGGACGGCTCTGGCAATGTGGTCTGGTCCGGCGACGCGCCCGACAAGACCACGGGCGTCCATGATTTCACCTGGGACGGCGACGCCAGCTCCGGCAACGATGGCCAGGAGGGTCAGGTCTACACGCTGAAGATCGTGGCCAGGGACGCCGCCGGCGGCGCGATCGACAGCCAGGTCCTGACGCGCGGCCGCATTACTGGCGTCGAGATGTACGACGGCGAGCCCTACCTGACCGTCGGCAACTCCATTCTGCCTCTCTCCACCGTGATCGCGCTGGAAGAGGCGAGCACGGCCGCCAAAGACGACGACCAGACCCTGCTGGATTCCCTCAACCCCATGAACCTGTTCTCGTAAGGAGCTTCGCGCCATGAGCATCAACAGCGCCCTTCTGGCCGGCGTTTCCGGCCTGACCGCCAACTCGGCCGCCCTGGCGGCCATCTCGCAGAACATCGCGAATGTGAACACCATCGGCTACAAACGCACCGCCGGCGAGTTCCAGACCGTGATCAACAGTCAGTCGCAGGGCGCCGGCTATTCCGCCGGCGGCGTCCTCGCCACCGCGCGCCACTTCACCAGCCAGAACGGCCAGTTGCAGCGCACGACCTCGAACACCGATCTGGGCATTGCGGGTCAGGGCTTCTTCGTCGTGACCGAACAACCCGAGAACCTGCAGGTCACCGACAGCCGCCTGTTCACCCGCGCCGGCGCCTTCAGCGTCGACAACCTCGGCTATCTGAAGAACACCGCCGGCCTTTACCTGCAGGGCTGGCCGGTCGATGCGGAAGGCAACATCGCCACCGATCCGTCCGACCTGAACCGCCTGCGCACCATCAACGTCGGCTCGGTCGGCGGCACCGCTGAGGCCACCACCCGCATCCAGCTGAACGCCAACATCAAGTCCAGCCAGCTGGTTTCAGCCGAGGCGACCGACGCCGCCGCGGTTCCGGTCGGAGCCAACGCCTACGATCCCGCGACCAACTCCATGGCCATGTGGGACGCGGAAACCGGCGCAGGCGTCAAACCGGACTTCGAACTGACCATTCCGGTGTCGGACTCCAAGGGCGGCCAGCGCACCGTGGCGATTTCCTTCCTCAAGAGCACCGTGCCGAACCAGTGGTACGCCGAGATCCGCGCCATCCCCGCTTCCGACGTCGTCACCGGTGCCGGCTTGGCCAACGGCCAGCTCAAGACCGGTCTCGTGGCCTTCACCCAGGACGGGCGGCTCGACGTGGACGCCATGACGGCCCTCGGGGCCCAGGCCCTGTTCCCGGATCCGACGACCGCGGCCCTGAATTTCGGCGCGTCGGACGGCGGCGCCCCCGCGGCCGGGGCGTTCAACTGGGCCCCGGATCTGGGCATCGACGACCAGTCCCTGACCTTCGACCTCACGGCGGCCACCGGCGGCCTGACCCAGTACGACAGCGCCTCGGTGGTCCAGGCCGTGCTGACCAACGGCACTGCCTTCGGCAACCTCTCCGAGGTCAAGATCGACGACAGCGGCTTCGTTACCGCCATCTTCGACAATGGCGTGACCCGGCAGATCGCCCAGATCGCCCTCGCCACCTTCCCAAGCCCGGACAGCCTGACCCAGACCTCCGGCAACGCCTATCGGGTCAGCCAGGGATCCGGCACCTACAATCTCAAGGCCGCCGGCACCGGCGGGGCGGGTTTGATCGGTTCCTCCCAACTTGAGGCCTCGACCGTCGACCTGTCGGCGGAGTTCACGGGCCTGATCACCACCCAGCGCGCCTATTCGGCTTCCTCCAAGATCATCACCACTGCGGACGAAATGCTGGCCGAGCTCATCAGCATCAAACGCTGATACTTGAGTAACAAGGCGTAAACCTCAATGAATCCTTCGTTGAATATTGAGACCGTGGACGGAGGGCATTTTAGCCTTTCCTTCACCACGACGCTTAAACGGCCCTTAGCCGCCGACCGCTACGGTTCACTCATAGTGGTGGTGGTCAATGAGGCATAAGCCCATGTTGCAAGAGCGACGCCTTAACAATCGAGGCGAACAGTACGTGGTCGGGCCGACGGGCACTCCCCTGACGCTGCACGACCTTCCCCCGGCCAATACGGACCGGTGGGTGATCCGTCGCAAGGCGGAGGTCGTGGCCGCGGTTCGCGGCGGACTGATCAGCCTGGATGATGCGCTTGCGCGCTACCGGCTGACGGCCGAGGAATTCCTCGCTTGGCAAAAGGCGATCGACAAATGGGGCATGCAGGGCCTGCGCACGACGCGCATCCAGCACTACGGCCGCCCGTAAACACAACATCTCCCCGGCCTGACGGCCGCTCCCGGAAACGA
Source organism: Brevundimonas sp. (assembly GCF_030704825.1). Lineage (GTDB taxonomy): Bacteria > Pseudomonadota > Alphaproteobacteria > Caulobacterales > Caulobacteraceae > Brevundimonas. The sequence goes on from NZ_JAUYNX010000008.1 coordinate 30,502, forward strand.
GGGCGGCCGTTGTCGTTCCGGCCTCGAATTAGCGCCGCTTTCGCACTAGATAGCCCGCCATGACGCTCGCCGAGCCCCTTTGCCCCGTGCCGAATATCGCCCCCATGACCGGCAAGGCCGACATGGACCGGGCGATCGAGTCCGCGCGCGCGGCGGTCGGCCTGCCGGTCGGGTCGCGCGTCGTGGCGGCCATGTCGGGCGGGGTGGACTCCACCGTCGTCGCGGCCCTGCTGCACAAGGCGGGCTATGACGTCGTGGGCGTCACGCTCCAGCTCTACGACCACGGCGCGGCGCTGAAGAAGAAGGGCGCCTGCTGCGCCGGTCAGGACATTCACGACGCCCGGCTGGCGGCCGAGACGCTGGGCATCCCCCACTATGTCCTCGACTACGAAAGCCGTTTCCGGGACGCCGTCATCGACCAGTTCGCCGACAGCTACCTGGCCGGCCAGACGCCCGTGCCCTGCATCCGCTGCAACCAGACGGTCAAATTCCGCGACCTGCTGGACGTCGCCCGCGACCTCGGTGCGGAAGCCATGGCGACCGGCCACTATGTCCGGCGCTCTGTGGTCAACGACCGCGCCCAGATGCGCAAGGCGATCGACCATTCGCGCGACCAGTCCTACTTCCTGTTCGCCACCACGGCGCAGCAACTGGACTATCTGCGCTTCCCGCTGGCCGATCTGGAGAAGCCGCAGGTGCGCGGCGTCGCCGCTCAACTGGGCCTGCGCATCGCCGCCAAGCCGGACAGCCAGGACATCTGTTTCGTGCCCAACGGCGACTATCGCACCCTGATCGACAAGCTGCGTCCGCAGGGCCGCGAGGCTGGCGAGATCGTCCACATGGACGGTCGCGTTCTGGGCGGCCATTCGGGCATAACCGATTACACCATCGGCCAGCGCCGCGGCCTGAACGTCGCCGTCGGCGAGCCTCTGTTCGTGACCCGGCTGGACCCGGTCAAACGTCACGTCATCGTCGGCCCGCGCGAGGCCCTGCTGACCGCCTCCCTGACGCTGGACGAGACCAACTGGCTGGGGGACGAGCCCTCGATCGAGGCGGCGGCCGAAGCCGGCGCCCCCGTTCTGGCGCGCGTCCGCTCGACACGCCCGCCCTCTCCGGCCCGACTTTCGCTGATCGACGGTGCTGTCGCCGTGACCTTTGCGACGGGCGAGGAGGGCGTGGCCCCGGGTCAGGCCTGCGCCCTCTACGACCCCGCGGATCCCGACCGCCTGCTCGGCGGCGGCTTCATCAAGACGACCGCCGCCGTTGTCTGACGAATCCGACGATGCGCTGGCGCTCTCCTTGCGCCCCGGCCTGCCTGCGGAATTCCTGTACCTGTGCCGGTCCTTCCCCCGTCAGCGATGGAGCATGGACGGGCTGCATCCCACCGCGCGGCGCTGGCTTCACATGCATGGGGGCTTTCGTGCGCAGCAGGTGGAGATGGGCGCGATGATTGACAGATGGCGCGCCGGAACGATCGACGCACGCGCGCTGCATCGCGTCCTGATACCGGCCCTCCAGCAGTTCCTGCAGCATCTCGACGGCCACCACCGGATCGAGAGCGGGACACTATTTTCCCGCCCTGCGGCAGCTGGAGCCGCGCATCGCCGCGGGCATAGATTTGCTGGACCGCGACCACGACGCCATCCACGCCCATATCCAGGCCATGGTGGAGACGGGCCGCACCCTGCACGAGGTGGTCGTCGCCGGGGCCGCGGATGCCGGGGATCATGTTCATGGACTGGCCGATGTGCTCGATCTCGCAGCGCCGCAGTTGGCCCGGCACCTGGACGATGAAGAGGATATCGTGATCCCCCTGATCGCCCTGCGTGGCGATCCGCTGGGCTGACGCAGGCACGGCCCGGGGATTAAATCGGCGACAGGTCGCATCTGAAATGATGTCCTGCCCCCTCAGGTGATCACCACCATCGATCAACAGGGGCTTCCGATGAAATTCACCACCGTCTGCAGTGCGTCCGTTTTGGCGCTCATCATGGCTGCGCCGCTGGCGGCAACGACGGTCCGCGCCGAGCCCGCCGCCCATGCCAGGCAATCCCCCGAAGCGCCGAAGACCTATACCGCCGCCGAATTCTTCCAGACCCGCAGCTACGGCATGTCGAGTCCCGCCGGCCTGGGCTTCTCGGCCGACGGCCAGTCGATCCTGATCAGCAGCGACGAGACCGGCGTTTTCAACGCCTGGGCCCTGCCCGTCTCCGGCGGCGCGCCCGTCCAGCTCAGCGCTTCGACCACCGTCGCGACCCGCGGCCTCAGCTATTTCCCCACTGACGGCCGGGTCCTGCTGGCCGCCGACAGCGGGGGCGGCGGCAGCGAACTGACCCATGTCTATGTCCGCGAACTTGACGGAACGATCCGCGACGTGACGCCCGGGGAGAACGTCAAGGCCGACCTGCTGGGCTGGAACGCCGCGCGGGACACGTTCTTCGTCACGTCCAACCTCCGCGATCCGGAAGTCTTCGATCTCTATGCCTACGATCCCGCCACCTACGAGAGCCGGCTGGTGTTCCAGAACCCGGGCATGTTCATCGCCGACATCTCGCCCGACGGCCGCTGGCTGGCCATCGACAAGCCGAACACCAGCGCCGACAGCGATGTCTATCTGGTCGATCTCCAGGGCGACAAGGAACCGCGCCTGATCACCGCTCATGAGGGCGCCGTCTCCTACGGGACCTACGCCTTCACACCCGACAGCCGACAACTGGTCTACGGCACCGACCAGCACGGCGAGTTCAACCAGGCTTGGACCCATGACCTGACGACCGGCGAGAAGGCGCCCCTGATCCAGGCCGACTGGGACGTCCAGTTCGTCAGCTATTCGCCATCGGGCCGCTATCGCGTCTCGGCCCTGAACGCCGACGCCTCAACCGAGCTGACCCTGCTCGACACCGCCACGGGCCAACCCGCCCGCCTGACCGGTCTGCCGGGCGGCGACATCGGCCAGGTGCGCTTCAACGCAGACGAAACCCTGATCGCCTTCACGATCTCATCCGACACTTCGCCCAATGACGTCTATACGGCGGACCTCGCAACCGGAGAAACACGACGGCTGCTGACCGCGCTGAATCCGGTCATCAGCGAGGCGGACCTGGTCGAGTCCAGCGTCGTGCGCTACACAGCCTCGGACGGAACGATGATACCGGGCGTGCTGTACCGGCCGCGCGGCGCCTCGGCGGCCCATCCCGTCCCGGCCATCGTCTTCGTCCACGGGGGCCCGGGCGGCCAGAGCACCCGTGGCTATTCGCCGATGATCCAGCATCTGGTGAACCACGGCTACGCGGTGCTAGCGGCCAACAACCGCGGCTCCTCCGGCTACGGCAAGACCTTCTTCCACATGGACGACCGCGCCCACGGCGAGGCCGATCTGCAGGACATCGTCGACGCCGGGAACTGGTTGAGGGCGCAGGACTGGGTCGCCGACGACCAGGTCGCGGTGATGGGCGGGTCCTATGGCGGCTACATGACCGCCGCGGCCCTGGCCTTCCACCCCGAGGCCTTCGAGGCGGGCGTCAACATCTTCGGCGTGACCAACTGGGTGCGGACGCTTGAGTCCATCCCCGCCTGGTGGGGGGCCCAGCGCGAGGCCCTGTTCGACGAGATGGGCGATCCGGCTGTCGACGCCGAACGCCACCGCCGCATCTCGCCGCTGTTCCACGCCGCCAACATCCGGCGACCCATGCTGGTGGTGCAGGGCGCCAACGATCCGCGCGTGCTGCAGGTCGAGAGTGACGAACTGGTCGCCGCCGTGCGGGCCAATGACGTGCCCGTGGAATACGTCCTGTTCCCCGACGAGGGTCACGGCTTCCAGCGCCGCGACAACCGCATCACGGCCCAGGAAGCGTATCTGAAGTTCCTGGACGAATACGTCCGGCATTGAGGTCGCACGCGGACGCCGGCGGGTTCAGGCCTCGCCCGGCGTCCGCGTCGGCATCAGCTTCCTGCGCTGCCGGACCAGGGCCAGGGGCCGCCCGTCCGGTGCGTGCGCCACCCCGTCCTCGACCGCCCAGCCGCCGCCGACGTCGCGGCTGGTGAAGAGGAAATGGGCCCAGCCGTCCGGCGAGGTCTCCGGCGTGATCGCCGTCAGCAGGTCGGCCCTCAGATCGACGCTGGCGGAAATGATCGGCGGGGCCGGCAAGGCCGTGAAATACGTCGGGTACAGGCCATCCAGCAGAAACAGCAGCCGCGCCTCGTCCAGCGGCGCGCCGTCCGCCGTCCGCATCCAGCAGCCCAGTTCCGGCGTCTGTCCGGCGTTCGCGCCAAACAATTTCGGTCCGGCGACGAAGCGGTGCTCGATGTGGCGGGTGAACCAGGGACCGAACCGGGGGTCCATCGGCGTGGCCTCCAGCTCGTCCACCGGCGTCGGACGGATGCTCAACGGCGTGATCACCGGGCCATCGACGTCGCGTCCGAATGTTCCCAACGCCTGGATCGCGGGGCGGCCGGCCTGACCGCCCGTGACGGCGGCATAGGCGACGTTGCGGCCGCCCCGGTTCATCTCCGGGGTGAAGACCACATCCTCGAACCGGGCCGCCGCCAGATACTGGATGGTCAGCGACTGCAGCGGCGTCTGGACGCCCAGCCCCTGTCGCATCGCTCCGGCCGCCAGCGCCGCCATCAGGCCGCCGAAGGGCGCGCCGCGCTCCTGGGGGGCCGACTGGGGCGCATTCGAGAAGCCGCCGGTCAGGCGGGCGGTCAGGCCTCCGGCTCCGTCGTCGGTCAGGGCGAGGGCCTCGGCGAGCGTCTGCTGGGTCATGCGTCCGCCATATCGTGAGCGAAAGACGGGCGGAAGACCGAAGACCTCCGCCCGAGTCGAGGGATCCGGAAACGCCGCAAGCGGGCTCGCCGCGTGTCCGTAGCCAAACAAGACTGACCCAGTCCGTTCGGATTGGCAACCCTCTTGCCAAAAGACTGACGCGAGGTCACTTTCGTCCGTATGGGACGCACCGCAGACTATTCTCGACAGAGCTGTTCGATCGCCGCCACGCTCGAGGTGATTGGCGATCCGTGGACGCTGCTGGTGATCCGCGACGCCTTCAACGGCGTCAGCCGTTTCGAGCAGTGGCAGGAGCGTCTGGGCGTGGCCCGGAATGTTCTGGCGGCCCGCCTCAAGAGCCTGGTCCAGCACGGCGTGCTGGAGCCTCGGCTGTATTCCGAACGGCCGCCCCGCAACGAATACGTCCTGACCGCCAAGGGCAAGGACCTGTACGGAGTGCTGGTGACCCTGCACGGCTGGGGCGCCAAACACGTCTATGGCGAGGCCGACTCGGGCATCGCCATGATCCACAGGACCTGCGGCCATGACCTCGCCCCCCGCATCGCCTGCGGCCACTGCAACGAGATCGTCAAGCCGCGCGACATCCTGCTGACCATGGCCGAAAACCGTCCGACGGTCGGCGAGATGATGCCCCGGGAACGGACCGACGAAGAGGCCGCCTGATCCATGGCCGCGCCCGTCACCGTCATCGGCAGTCCCGTCTCGCCCTATGTGCGCAAGGTGCTGGCCGTCTGCGCAATGAAGGGCGTCGAGGTCGAGCTCGACCCGATTTCGCCGATGATGGGCAATGACGATTTCGAACGACTGAGCCCGCTGCGGCGCGTGCCGGTCTGGATCGAGGGCGACCTGACCCTGTGCGACTCCAGCGTCATCGTCCAGTACATCGAAGAGACCCGGCCCGGGCCGTCGTTGTGGCCCGCCGATCCCGCCGAGCGGGCCAAGGCCCGCTGGCTGGAGGAATTCGCCGACACCCGTCTGTTTGACGTGCTCGGCTGGCGGCTGTTCTTCCAGATCGCGCTCAAGCCCCGCTTTTTCGGAACCGAGGCCGACCCGGAGATCGTGGAGAAGGCCCGCGACGTCGAACTGCCCCAGATCCTCGACTATCTGGAAGGTCAGATGCCGGAGAGGGGCTTCCTGTTCGGCGGACTGACCATGGCCGACCTGAGCCTGGCGCCCGCCTTCGCCAACGCCGGCGCAGTGCAGGTCGATGTCGACGCCTCCCGCTGGCGGAAGCTGGCCGCCTGGCTGGAACGGATGGAGGCGGAGACGCCGCTCGGTCCGCTGAACAAGCTGGCCCGCACCCTGATGCGCACGCCGCTCCACGCCCACCGCGACCGCTTGCCCGAGTTCGGCCTCGCCGCCGCCTCGCGCAGCTGGGCCGGCGAAGGCTACCGCCGCGGGCCGATGACGCCGGCCTAGCCGTCAGGTAACGGCGCCTTCCCGCAAACGCCCGTTGGAGCGATTGTGCATCCATGGGACGAGGGCTGATCATCACGGCCGTGCTGGGCTTGCTGCTGGCCGGCTGGCCCGCGGCCGCCACCGCTCAGAAACCCGGCGCCCGGAATCCCTCCGTCCAGAATCCCGCCGCCATCCAGCAGGCCGTCAACCAGGGCCAGCAACTGATGCGGTCCGGGCGGGCCAACGAGGCCGAACCCCTGCTCCGCCGCGCGGCCGAGGACGCCGAACGCCTGTGGGGCGCGACCTCGCCGGACGCCGGAACCCTGACCATTCTCTGGGCCGATGCCCTGCACGAGGCCGGCCGGACGCAGGAGGCCGAGGCCGCCTATCGCCTGTCCCTGTCGCGGCTGGAGCGGGTCAATGAGCCCGGCCACCCGATGATCGGCCTGGCGCTCAATAATCTGGGCCTGAACCTGCATGAACAGGGCCGCTACGCCGAGGCGTTGGCGGTTCTGGAGCGGGCGGTGGCGATCCGGACCGCGATCGAGGGCGAGGCCGGCGCAACCTTGGTCTCGATGAGCAACCGGGCCGTGGCGCTGAAGGCGCTGGGGCGGTTCGAGGAGGCGGATCTCCTGTACGAACGGGTGCTGGCGGCGCGGCGGCGCGGCGGCGATCCGCTGGATCTGGCCACGACCCTGAACAATCTGGGCGCCAACCGGCTGATGATGGATCGGCCGGACGAGGCGGAGACGGCGCTGCGCGAGGCGCTGGCGTTGCGCGAGGCCGGGCTGGGCGGCAGTCATCCGCTGACAGCCCAGACGCTGAGCCTGCTGGCCGATGCCCTGGCGGCGCAGGGCCGGTTCGAGGCCGCGGCGATGATGCAGCGCCGGGCGCTGGACACCTTCGGGCCCGACGCGGACCCGGTCGAGCGGGCCGCCGCCCTGGCCAATCTGGCCGACATCCTCAAGTCGCTGGACCGGAACGAGGAGGCCCTGCCCCTCGACCGCGCGGCCTTCGACCTGACGCGGACGGCCCTGGGGACCGGGCATCCGGAGACGCTCGGCGCCATGATCGGACTGGCGGACTCCCTGCTGGCCACCGGCGCGGCGGTCGAGGCCCGGCCTCTGCTGGTCGAGGCATTGCGGCTGCAGGCCAGGGCGCTGGGACCGGATCATCCGGCGCGGCTGCAGCCCCTGTTCCTGCTCGGCGTCGCCGAGGGCGAGGCCGGCGATCGCGCGGCCGCTATCGCAGCCCTGCGCGAGGCGGCGCGGATCGCCGACGTCGCCCTGCCGCCGGACCACCTGGCGCGCATAGGAAGCCAGGCCAATCTGGGCGCCGCCCTCGCCGCCGACCGGAAGCCCGACGAGGCCTTGCCGCTGCTGCGGACGGCAGGCCGTTCCCTGCGCGCCGACCGGGGGCGCCGCCCGGATCCGGAACGGACCCGGCGCGAGCTCGAGGCCTGGCGCCGGGTGTTCCGTCTGACCGTCACCGCCGCCTGGGACGCGGCCGCGTGATCTTGCGCTTTGGCCGGTTTGCGCCGATCTAGCCGCCGTCCCTGTTCCCCTGGATTCCGCTTCATGTCCGATCCCGTCGTCATCGTCTCCTTCGCCCGCACGCCGATGGGCGGCTTCCAGGGCGCCCTGTCCGGCGTCAAGGCGACCGAGCTGGGCGCGACGGCGGTCAGGGCCGCGGTCGAGCGGGCGGGCGTGCCTCCGGCGAAGATCGAGCAGATCTACATGGGCTGCGTCCTGCCGGCCGGCCTCGGTCAAGCGCCGGCGCGCCAGGCGGCGATCGGCGCCGGGCTCGGCCAGCATGTGGAGGCGACGACGGTCAACAAGATGTGCGGCTCGGGCCTGCAGGCGGTGATGATGGCCTCGGACTCGTTGGCCGCCGGCAGCGCCGATGTCATCGTGGCGGGCGGCATGGAGTCGATGTCCGGCGCTCCCTATCTGATGACCAAGCACCGCGGCGGGGCCCGCATCGGCCACGATATCATCGTCGACAGCATGTACATGGACGGGCTGGAGGACGCCTATACGCCCGGCAAGCTGATGGGGGCGTTCGCCGAGGACTCGGCCCGCACCTATCAGTTCACCCGCGAGGCGCAGGATGAATACGCCATCGAGAGCCTGAACCGGGCCCGCGAGGCCATCGCCTCGGGCGCCTTCAAGGCCGAGATCACGCCGGTCGAGGTCACCTCGCGCAAGGGCGTCGAGACCGTCAGCGAGGACGAACAGCCCGGCCGCGCCATGCCGGAAAAGATACCGCACCTGAAGCCCGCCTTCTCGAAGGACGGCACCATCACCGCCGCCAACGCCAGCTCGATCTCGGACGGCGCCGCGGCCCTGGTGATGACGCGCGAGAGCGTGGCGCGTGCGCTGGGCCTGCCGGTCATCGCCCGCATCGTCAGCCACGCGGCCCATGCCCATGAGCCGGGTCTGTTCACCACCGCCCCGGTCCCCGCCATGCAGAAGGCGCTGAAGAAGGCCGGCTGGTCGGTCGAGGACGTCGACCTGTGGGAGATCAACGAGGCCTTCGCCGTGGTGGCCATGATCGCCATGCGCGACATGGGCATCGATCGGGCGAAGCTGAACGTCAACGGCGGCGCCACCGCCCTCGGCCACCCTATCGGCGCCTCGGGCGCGCGCATCCTGACCACCCTGCTGGCCGCGCTCCAGGCGCGCGGCGGGACCAGGGGCGTGGCCAGCCTGTGCATCGGCGGCGGCGAGGCCGTGGCCGTGGCGGTCGAACTGGCCTGAGGCCGTTCAGCCGGCGACGGCCCGTCGGCCGGGAAGCGGCTTGTCGAAATCCGCTTCCATGGCCTAGCCTCGGCCTCAGGAGAGCCCCATGACCCTCAATCGCCGAACCGCCCTGGGCCTCGCCGCCCTGGCCGTGACGACCCGCCCTGCTATCGCCATGACACCGGTGTCTCAGATCGCGCCGCCCGACCCGGCCGAGACGATCCGGCTGTGGCCCGGCCCGGCGCCCGGCGGGGAGGGTGTCACGGTCACGCCGCAGGTCGTCGAGCGATCGACCGACCCCGCCTTCCATGACCGCTTCGCCCGCTACACCACCGACCCGATCCTGACCGTGCTGAGGCCTGATCGACCGAATGGCGCCTCCCTGCTGCTGATACCCGGCGGCGGATACAAATGGGCGGTGGTCGACAAGGAGGGGATGGACTGCGCCCGGGTGTTCACTGCGGCGGGGATCACCTGTTTCGTGCTGCGCTACCGCCTGCCCGGCGATGGCTGGGCCGCGGGACCCGATACGCCGCTGCAGGACGCCCAACGCGCGCTGCGGCTGATCCGGTCGCGGGCGACGGCCGACGGGCTGGACCCCATGCGCGTCGCCGTGCTCGGTGCGTCGGCGGGCGGCCATCTGGCGGGGATGCTGACGGCGCGATCCGATGCGACCTACGCCGCCGTTGACGAAGCCGATGCCGCCTCCCACCGCCCCGACCTGAGCGTTCTGATGTACCCGGTGGCGACCATGGCGGATCCCCATGTCCATGCCGGATCGCGGCACGAATTGCTGGGGCCGGCGCCCACGCCGCAGGCGATCGACCGTTATTCGCTGGAGCGGATGGACTGGACCGGCCGGCCGCCGACCTTCCTGCTGCATGCGATCGACGACGGGGCGGTCCCGGTCGAAAACAGCCTGCTGCTGCTGGCGACCCTGCGCGCGGCCGGAATCCCGGCCGAGGCACATCTGTTCCAGGAGGGCGGCCATGGCTTCGGGGTCCGCCTGATCCAAGGCCGGCCAGCCGCCGCCTGGCCGCGACTGGTCCTGGCCTGGGCGGCGCGCCATGGCTGGATCGGCTCCACCTGATCCTCACGCCCATCCCGGGGACAGCCCCCGGGAACGCCATGGCCTCAGCGCGACGGCCAAACATCCCGGGCCGGCTGGAACCCGCCGGGGGTCTGGCCGCCCTCATCGTGGGGATCGTCCGGCCGCGACGTTGCCAGCGCTCGCGAGGCCCCGTCGCGGCGCATGAGACGGACCAGAGACGCCGGACCGGCGGTCAGCACGATCATCGTCACCTCCTGACATTGCGAATCGTTTGCAGATTTGCGCGGAACCCGACCGCATGGCAAGTCCGTTTGCGGATGGCGATCCGTACGGAGCATCACCCATGCGTGAAGACGGAAAGCTGGATTATCTCGAACTACCGGGCGGCGACCTCGGCGCGGTGAAGGCCTTCTACGGCGCGGCGTTCGGCTGGGCCTTCCAGGATTATGGACCGACCTACGCGGCCTTCGACGAGGGGCTCGGTGGCGGCTTCGACGGCGACGCCGTGTCGGACAAGCCCCTGCCCGTCCTGTTCGCCCGCGATCTCGAGGCCGTGGCCGCAAAGGTCGAGGCGGCCGGAGGCGTGATCGTCAAGCCGATCTTCGCCTTCCCCGGCGGCCGGCGGTTCCATTTCCGCGATCCCGCCGGAAACGAACTGGCCGTCTGGTCCGAGACCTGACCGTCATCGGCAAAAGCTGCGGCGACTGCGGCCTGTGCTGCAAGCTGATGGGCGTGACCGCGCTGGACAAGCCGGCGGGCAAATGGTGCCGGCATTTCGGCAGGACGGGCGGCTGCGCCATCTATGACGACCGTCCGGACGACTGCCGCGTGTTCAATTGCCTGTGGCTGCTGACCGAGGCGCTGGACGACAGCTGGAAGCCGACCACGGCGGGCTTCGTGCTGCACAGCGAACAGGGCGGCGCCCGGCTGGTGGTAGAGTGCGACGCGGCGCGCCCGCACGACTGGCGACGTGAACCCTATCAGGCGACGTTGCGGCGGTGGGCGGCAGCGCCGGGACAGGAGGTTCTGGTGTTCGCCGGCCGTCGGGGCGTGCGGCTGGGCGATCCCGACACCGCGGTGCGCCGGGCCTGAAGCGCGGTCAGCGGACGTCCACCGACTGGGCGATTCGCTCGGCCAGGGCGCGGTCGGCGCCGTCCAGGCTCATGGTCCAGACGTGGATCTCGCGCGGCGCGTCGGGCCGTTGGAAGAGGTGCTCCATGGCGTGGCGCACGCCGTCCTCGGTGGACACGACGGAGGCGCGTCCGCCGGCCTCGACCATCTGGCCGCTGTAGATCGGAAACTGCGACGCCGGTCCGGCATAGATCATGACGAACGACCGGCCGCCGCCCCGGATCGTATAGATGCGGAAGTCGGGGCCGGGGCGACCGGTCACAATCTCGAAGCCCGACGGCAGGTCGGCGGTGAACGGCAGGGCCGCGCGGGCGGCGCTGTCGAGGACGGTGACGCCCGGGGCGGCCGGCGGGGGCGCGGCTTCGGCGGCCGGAGCGGGAGCCGGGACCGGCGTCTCGACGGGCCGGGCGACGGCGGGAACCGCGGCCGGTGGCGCCGTCGGGCGCGAGGGAGCCGCGGCAGGCGGGGCGACCGGGTTCGGTCGCGGCAAGGGCGCGAGATCGGCCGCGGCCGGAACGGCTCGGGACGGCGGGGCGGCCGACGGTGCAACCGGAGCCGGGGCGGTGGAGCTGGGAGCCGGCGCGGCGGCTCGGGGGGCGGGAGCCGGCGTCGGGACCGGGGCTGGCGCGACAGTCGACGCCGGGCGAACCGTCTCCGACGGAGGCGCGGTCGGGACGGAGGGTCGGGGGGCCTCGACCGGAACGGGCGCGGGCGCCAGATAGGATGCCGGAACCGGCGGACCGCTGTTCAGGTCGAAGGTCACGGCGCTGCCCGGCGAGGCGGGCGCGGCCGGCGGGGTCTGGGGCGAGGTGCTCTGGGCTTGGGCCGCTCCGGCGAGCAGCAGGGCCACAAGGGCGGCGGGGGCGGAGGGGGCAGCGGTTTTCATGGGCCGAACTTTCCCCCTTCAGCCAGCGAACGGCAAGGCCCTGAGGACATAGGCGACCGCCGCCGTCACCCCCGACGCGGCGACGGCCAACCCCGCGAACCAGGCCAGCCGCTTCCAGAGCGGACCGCGAGGCTCTTCAGGTCCGGGCGGCGGGACCGGCTCAATGATGATAGCCCGCCTCCGCGTCGATCTTGCCCCGGAAGACCCAGTAGACCCAGGCCGTATAACCCAGGATCGCCGGCAGGATGACGGCGGTCCCGGCCAGCATCAGCCCAAGGGCGTTGTCCGGCGCGGCGGCTTGGCGGAAGTCGATGGCGTAGGGCACGATATAGGGCATGAAGCTAGCCGCCAGCCCGAGATAGCCGGACAGAAACAGCAGAAGCGCTCCCGCGAACGGCCAGCGGTGCGAGCCCCGGCGGGCCATGCCGACGACCAGCCAAAGGCCGGCCAGGCCGAGCGCCGGAATGGCCAGAAGCGGCGCCAGCGTCGGCCAGTGCGGGACGAAGCTGTCCGACAGGTCGAAACCCCAGCGCAGGGCGATGCGCGGATGAACGAACAGGGTCGCCAGACTGACCCCGGCGAGCAGGGCTCCGACGGCCGCCGCGCTGACCAGCGTCCAGCGCCTTGCGTCCCCATGCAGGTTGTCGCGGGTCTTCATCATCAACCACGTCCCGCCCAGCAGGGCGTATCCGGCCACGATGCCCGCCGCGACCAGCAGGGTATAGGGCGTCAGCCAGTCGAACGGCCCTCCGGCGAAACGCCCGTCCTCGACGGTCACGCCCTGGATGAAGCCGCCGAGGATCAGTCCCTGGGCCACGGCCGTCAGGATCGAGCCGCCGGCGAACATCTGGGTCCAGAATTTGCGGCCGCGGTCGCGCGCGCGGAAGCGGAACTCGAACGCCACACCGCGCAGGATCAGCCCGGCCAGCATCAGCAGCACCGGCAGATAGAGCGCCGGCATCAGCACCGAATAGGCCAGCGGAAACGCCGCCAGCAGGCCGCCGCCGCCCAGCACCAGCCAGGTTTCGTTACCGTCCCAGACGGGGGCGATGGTGTTCATCATCACGTCCCGCTCATCCTTCGACCGGGCGAAGGGGAACAGGATGCCGACGCCCAGATCGAAACCGTCGAGCATGACGTAGAGCAGGACGGCCGTAGCGATCAGCCCGGCCCAGATCAGCGGCAGGTCCAGCATCACGCGCCCTCCTCCGGCGTCGTGTCCCGGGGCGCCTTGGCTAGTGGCGATCCGGGCGCCCGGTCCTGACGCGGCGCGGGCTCGGCCGCGGCGGCGGCGGGCCCCTCGGCCATGAGGCGCAGGATGAACAGGGCCCCCGCCGTGAAGACGATGGCATAGACCACGACATAGGCGATCAGGCTGGTCGCCACCTCGCTCGCGGTGACCGGAGAAACCGCGTCGCGCGTCCTCAGCACCCCCTGCACCACCCACGGCTGGCGTCCGACCTCCGTGACCATCCAGCCGGCGAGCACGGCGATAAAGCCGGACGGCCCCATGACCACGCAGAACCGGAGGAACCACGGCGTCTCGAACAGTTTGCGCCGCCAGACAAGGACCGCGCCCGACGTCCCGAGGACGATCATCAGCAGGCCCAGCCCGACCATGATGCGGAAGCCGAAAAAGGGGATGAAGGGCGGCGGCTGGTCTTCGCGGGGCCAGGCGTCGAGACCCTGGATGACCTCGTCCCGGGGCAGATTCTGAACGACGTTGCCGAACCCGGGAATGGAAACCTGGAGATGGTTTCTCTGCGCCTTCCGATCGGGGATGCCGAACAGGTGCAGAGGCTGGTCAGCCCGGGTTTCCCAATAGCCCTCGATCGCCGCGGTCTTGGCAGGCTGGTATTTATGGGTCGCTTCGCCGGACAGATGCCCGGCGACGAGTTGCAGGGGCGAGAGCACGGCGACCAGACTCACCGCCATGACCAGGGCGATCCGGCTCTCGGTCCAGCCCTCGACGGCGCCCTTCGCCCGTTCCTTCAGCACCCGGTAGGCCGAGGCCGCCCCGACCACCAGGCCGGTCGTCAGGAAGGCCGCCAGCAGCATGTGCGCCAGCCGGGTCGGCAGGCTGGGATTGAAGATGACCGCCATGTAGTCGGTCGCCCGGAGCGTACCGTCGGCCATGATCTCGAAGCCTTGCGGCGTCTGCATCCAGCTGTTGGCCGACAGGATCCAGAAGGCCGACACCGTGGTGCCGACCGCCACCAGCACGGTGGCGAGGAAATGCAGGCGCGGCCCGACCTTTTTCCAGCCGAACAGCATGACGCCCAGGAAGGACGCCTCGAGAAAGAAGGCGGTCAGCACCTCATAGGCCAGCAACGGACCGATGACGCCCCCGGTCAGGCGGATGAATTCCGACCAGTTGGTGCCGAACTGGTAACTGAGCACCACGCCGGAGACGACGCCCATGCCGAAGCTGAGGGCGAAGATCTTGACCCAGAACAGGTACAGCACCTTGAAGGCGTCGCGACGGGTCCAGAGCCACAGGCCCTCGAGCACGGCCAGAAAGGCCGCCAGGCCAATGGTGAAGGCGGGAAACAGGATGTGAAAGGCGATGGTGAAGGCGAACTGCAGTCGCGACAGCAGAAGCGCGTCGAATTCCACGGCGTTCCATCCTCACTGATCCCGGCGGCTGAAACATGCGCCCGGGTTCGTTGAGTGTCGATGCGCCATCCGCCGCGCGGCGGAACGCCGCGATCAGGCCGCCGGCAGTTCGATCCAGAAGGTCGCGCCCTCGCCCGGCGTGGAGATCACGCCGATGGAGCCGCCCTGAAGCTCGACCAGGCGCTTGGCCAGGGCCAGGCCGATGCCATGGCCCTCGACGGTCGAGCGCTCGAGGCCAAGCCGGTTGAAGGGCTCGAACAGCTGGGTCTGCTTTTCGGGCGACAGGCCCGCGCCCCGATCGATCACCTCGATCCGCACGCCGTCGTAAATCTTGCTCGCGCGGAAGAGGACCACCCCGCCTTCGCCGCCGTATTTGACGGCGTTGGAAGCCAGGTTGGCGATGACCTGGGTCAGGCGCTGGGAGTCGGCCAATGCTACCAGGCCGTCGCCCTCGGCGACCACATCCAGCCGCATGCCCTGGGCGTCGGGACGAAGGGCGGTGGTCCGGCGGACGTCTTCCAGCACGCCGGGGACGTCGGTGGGGCGCAACTCGACCTTGACCGCGCCGGACTCGGCCCGGGCCACGTCCAGCAGGTCATGCGCCAGCGCCTCGACCTGACGCGCGGTCTTGACCAGCATGTCGGCCATTTCGGCCTGGGTCGACGAGACCGGCCCAAGCTGCCCGGCCTTCCACAGTTCGCCGATGCCGATCACGCCTCCGACCGGGCTCTTGATCTCGTGGGCGACGTTGGCGAGCAGGCGGGACTTGGCCTCAGAGGCTCGCTCGGCGCGAACCTGGCCCGCCTTGGCCCGGTCCGACAGCCGGTCGCGTTCCTCCAGGAGGGCGGCGACCAGCAGCATGGGCAGGTAGCCGAACAGGACCAGAAGCTGGGCCATCATGGCCCGGTCCGGGCCTTCGAACATGCCGTAGGGGCCATAGCCGCCCATGCTTCCGCCCACGGCGAGGATCGTGACGATCACGAGCGCGGCCGTGACGCCGATCATGCGCAGCCGCACGGCGATCAACAGCAGGACCGGGATGATGAGGAACCCCGCCGGAATGGCGGTCCGGGTGAAGACCAGGACCGACAAGGCGGTCAGTCCGCCGAGCAGGACCACGGCTTCGGCCGTCCTGGCCGGGGCGCGAAGGCGCGCGACTTCGCGCCGCGTCACCGCCAGGCCGAAACTGCCGATCACGGCCACGCTGAGCGTGTGGCCGAACCACCAGGTCCGGGCCGTGTCGAGAAAGTCCGCTCCGTTCATCCACCACAGCATTCCGCCAGCGAAGGCGGCGGCCGGAATGGGAGCGATGACGGCCGCGCTCAACAGAAAACGGCAGGCGCCCTGGACCGAGGCGAGGTTCAGGGTCGGCGCGAACCGTCGCGCCAGCAAGACCGCGACGAACACGTCCAGCATGTTGGCGACGGTGAACATCGCCGTCAGCTCGAGCGAATTCCCGGCCAGCAGATTGCCGGCCGCGAAACCCGTGGCGATCAGGCCGCCGAAAGACAGATCGTAGAGGGCGCCGCGAGAGGTCCTGAGCCAGACCGCGACGGCCAGGCCGCCTGCTCCCCACAGGGCGGCCACGGCGTCCGCGGACCGGGCGTAGGTGATGGCCAGCACCACCAGCACCATGACCGCCATGGCGGCGAAGACCGGCGCGATGGGCTGGCCGAGCCCCGTCAGCGCCGGCCCGGCCGACGTCAACTTCCTGGCGACCGCCTTCGATGGCTTGAGAGCGCCAGAAGTCGGCTCCAGGGGATCGAGCGCGCGGCTCATGGTCATCTTCGGGTCCGGACGGGCGTTTGTCTTCCGGTTACCTAGTCCCGCGCTTCCTAATATCCCCTGAAGGTCACGCCGTGGGAGCGAGCGCGGCCGCCAGTTCCCGCACGGCCGCGCCCGGCCCGCCGGGATGATTCCAGACGGCGGCGCTGACGGCCACGAAATCGGCTCCGGCGCGGGCGAGGCCGCCCGCCGTCGCGGCCGTGATCCCGCCGATGGCGACGCAGGGGATTTCGACCGTCTCTTGCCAGATGGTCAGGATCTCCGGATCGGGCCGGTGGGCCGTCGCCTTGGTCGCGGTCGGGAAGAAGGCGCCGAAGGCGACATAGTCGGCTCCGGCCTCGGCCGCTTCCATGGCCAGTTCGCGGCTGTCGTGGCAGGTGACGCCGATCATGGCGTCCCGGCCCATCAGGCTCCGCGCTTCGGCGACGGACGCGTCGGACTGCCCCAGATGCACGCCGTCGCAGCCCGACGGGGCCGCCAGATCAGGCCGGTCGTTGAGAATGACCGCCACGCCCCGGGCCTGCGCCACGGGCCTCAGCGCCGCGACCGTCGCCAGGACCGTCGCGTCGTCGGCGCCCTTGAGCCGGATCTGCAGCGCCGCCACGTCGCCAGCGTCGAGCGCCGCCTCCAGATCGCGGGCGAAGGCCGCCGGATCGGAAATCGTCGGTGGGGTGATCAGATACAGCCGGCAGGGGGGGCGCGGGGTGATGACGGGTTCTCTGGCCATCCGGCGGGCCTGGGGCGCCCGGCGTCCGCCGTCAACACCGGAATGATACGGAATGCGAACGACTTGCATTCGCCACGGCCGCTCTGCTATAGCGAACCATTCGCAACCAGTCGGGTCCGCCTTCGTGTACGTCTGCAACTGCAATGGCCTTCGCAAGCGTGACGTCGCCGCCGCCATCGAGGCGGGCGCGACGCGACCGCGCGACGTCTTCGCCCGCAACCAGTGCGCCGTCCAGTGCGCCCGGTGCGTTTGCGAAATGCGCGAGATGATCCAGGACAGCCGCGAAACCTTCGCCATGGCCGCCGAATAATCATCGCTCCAGTTGCGGGCGATTTTTACTCGCAATTTCAATGTCCGCGATAGGTGTTCGTAAATGAACACAAGCCCCCCCGCCGTGTTATGAGCACTGTCCGGAACGGCGACTCATCGCCGGTCGTCGGCAGGAGCTGAACCATGAAGGGCGATCCCGCGATCATCCGCACGCTCAACGCGGTGCTCACCAACGAACTGACGGCGGTGAACCAGTATTTCCTGCATGCCCGGATGTTCGAGGCCTGGGGCCTGAAGCATCTCGGCCAGATCATCTACGACGAATCGATCGGCGAGATGAAACACGCCGACATGCTGATCAAGCGGGTGCTGTTCCTCGACGGCCTGCCCAATCTGCAGGATCTGCACAAGCTCAAGATCGGCGAGAACGCCTTCGAATGCCTGGGCGCCGACCTGCAGCTGGAGCTGGGGGGACGGGATACGCTGCTGGCGGGCGTCGCCCAGTGCGAGGCGGCCCGGGACTACGTCAGCCGCGACCTGCTGATGCGCATCCTGAACGACACCGAGGAGCACATCGACTTCCTCGAGGCCCAGCACAAGCTGATCGAGCAGCTGGGCGAGCAAAACTATCTCCAGTCCGCCATGACCGAGATCGCCCCGGACAGGAGCGCGACGGGGAACTGACCGGCGGGCCCGTTCATTCCGCTCCCGCTACTGGAGGGAGCCGCAATGACC
The DNA here is from genome assembly GCF_030704825.1 of Brevundimonas sp. Classification (GTDB taxonomy): domain Bacteria; phylum Pseudomonadota; class Alphaproteobacteria; order Caulobacterales; family Caulobacteraceae; genus Brevundimonas. The sequence goes on from NZ_JAUYNX010000008.1 coordinate 48,628, forward strand.
ACGATCGAAGACGCCCTCGACGATGCGCGCGATGCGGCGACCGATTTCCTCAACGCCGACGGCCGCCATCCCGGCCATGTCGTCCTGGGCGTCGCCGTGACCGTCGGCTTCGCCCTGGCGGCGACGATCTTCGCCCGCGGCGCCATCCGTCCCCGCCCGCGGATGCTGGCCGACGACGACGCGCCGATCACCGAGCGGCCGCGCGGGCCGCTGAGCCTGATCCTGCCGGCCGTGTTCTCGGTCACCACCCTGTCGGCGGTCAGGGTGTGGAACGCCCCGCCGCAACGCGAGCGCACCACGGCCATGGGCCTGTGGGCCGCGGCCCAGGCGCTGAACGCCGTCTGGATCGCCATGCGCCCCGCCAGCCGCAGCCTGCAGATCGCCGCCGCCATGTCCTCGGCGGGGCTGGCCGCCGCCTTCGCCCACGAGGCGCGCAAGCTGGACGCCCGGGCCGGCAAGCTGGCCGCCCCGACCGGCGGCTCGGTGCACCTGGCCAACATAGTCCAGGACAGGGCGGAGCACCGGCCGACGGTGCACTGACAGACCCGCGCCCGAGCCCGCGCCTTGCCGGATGACGCGGCTTCCTCTAGGGACTGCGCCCGTTCTCGCGCGCGTCGGCATCCGATGCGGCGCCCTCCATCCTTCCGAGACCCCATGAAAATCAACGGCAACACCATCAAGCCCGGCATGGTCCTTGAGCACAACAAGGGCCTGTGGGTCGTGACCAAGGCCAGCCACGTCAAGCCGGGCAAGGGCGGCGCCTTCGCTAACGTCGAGGCCAAGAACCTCGAAACGGGCAACAAGCTCAACGAACGCTTCCGCTCGGAAGACAAGGTCGAGCGCGTCACGCTGGAGCAGAAGGACTTCTCGTTCCTGTACGAGCAGGGCGACGCCCTGGTGTTCATGGACGACGCCACCTACGAGCAGACCGAGCTGCAGAAGGACTGGGTCGGCGAGGACCGCGTCGCCTATCTCCAGGACGGCATGAAGGTCGTCATCGAAATGCACGAGGACCGTCCGATCGGCCTGACCCTGCCCGACCAGGTCACCCTGGAAGTCGTCGAGACCGAGCCCACGGTGAAGGGCCAGACCGCCTCGTCGTCCTACAAGCCCGCCATCGCCAACAACGGCGTCCGCATCATGATCCCGCCCTACATGGGCGTCGGCGAGCGCATCATCGTCGACACCACGACCGGCGAATACGTCCGGCGCGCTGAATAGAGGTCTTAGTGAGTAGGGCTTAGGGCTTAGTCGCCTCACTGCTAGGCCCTAAGCCCTAAGCCCTACCCCCTTGAACTTCTCCGACTGTCCGGGCGCTTCCGCCTTTTGAGGACCTTCGGACCAGGAGCTTCCCCCATGGCCCTCGCCTCAGCCCTCGTTTCCGTGATGATCGACGCGGTCCGCAAGACCGCGCGGCCCATGCTGCGCGACTTCGGCGAGGTCGCCCAGCTGCAGGTGTCCCGCAAGGGTCCGGGCGACTTCGTCACCGCCGCCGACATCAAGGCCGAGGACACCCTGTACGAACTGCTGATGAAGGCCCGCCCCGGCTACGGCTTCCTGGGCGAGGAGCGCGGCATGATGGAGGGGACCGACAAGTCCCACCTGTGGATCGTCGACCCGATCGACGGCACCACCAACTTCATGCACGCCATGCCGCATTTCGCCATCACGGTGGGCCTGCAGCGCACCGCGCCGGACGGGACGTCGGAGATCGTGGCCGGGGTGACCTACAACCCCGTCATGAACGAGCTGTTCTGGGCCGAGAAGGGCAAGGGCTGCTATCTGAACGACCAGCGCATCCGGGTCGCCGGCCGCCGCGACCTGTCGGAAAGCCTGATCGCCACCGGCCTGCCCTTCATCGGCAAGACCGGCCACGCCCAGGCCATCAAGGACATTCACGCCATCGGCCAGCGGGTCGCCGGCATCCGCCGCCTCGGCTCGGCGGCGCTGGACTTCGCCTGGGTCGCGGCGGGGCGGTACGACGCCTATTACGAGCGCAACCTCCAGCCCTGGGACGTGGCGGCGGGCATCCTGTTCGTCACCGAGGCGGGCGGGGTGGTCACCACCATCGACGGCGAAGGCCGTCCGGAGACGGGCGGGCAGATCCTGGCGACGAACTCGGAGCTGCATCCGCAGTTGCTGAAGGTGCTGCGGGGCTAATTTCTTCCTTCTCCCCTTGCGGGAGAAGGTGGCGGCCGAAGGCTGACGGATGAGGGGTCACGCCGCTCCATGCCGTGAACGAGCCGCCGATGAGCGCAGATCCGGGAGACCCCTCATCCGACCCGCTTCGCGGGCCACCTTCTCCCGCAAGGGGAGAAGGACGCGCAGCAGCGGGCGCCGTTCGAGGGCAGAGAGTCTCGTAGTCCCGCGAAAAAATGTGGGACGGCATTTCCTGCGGAACAGGCATTGCCCGCTGAGGACGGTTCGTCGGCCCCTGGGCGGTGGCGGCGACGGGTTCGACAGTGTCAAAGACCAGGCCCGGCGGGCATTTGGCTATTATGCACAGGCCCGCGTCAGAAACGGTCGCAGGGCGAATCCGGAGCGACGACGGCGCGCGTCGGAGGGTCGGGAGTAGCGGATTATTGTCCCCAAAAGGGCGGGTCGGAGGGGGCGAGAGTCTCCATCCGTCGCAGACGTTCACCGGGTCCTGACTCCCTCAAGTTACCGCGCGCTGCAGCGGTTGAGCCCGGGCGCTACTTCTTAGGCACGGCCGTCAGGTCTAGGCTGGTCCCATGCACCAACGATTCCCGCGTCCGAACCCACGGTCATGAGTCTCCGTCCGCGCCCGGACCGAAACGCCCAAGGCGAGGTCGCTAGGCTCTGCCGCGCGCTGGGTGCGAGCGTGCAGGATGTCACCGAAGATGATCACGGCTGGGATTTGTTGGTCGAGTTTCCCCCGAGAATCGACACGGCCTTCCCGGATCTCGATCCGCCCCTGACTCGCTGCCTGATCCAAGTGAAGTCCACCCAGTCCCGGCGCACTTCCACCCGCGTGAAACTCTCGAATGCATTGAAGTTCGCCAATGATACGACGCCCTGCTTCGTCGTACTTGCGACCTATCCCACTGGACCCAAGAAGCCCGAAGCACTCTATCTCCGTCACATCTGGGCAACGGACATGGCGCAGGCACTCCGGGCGGCCCGAGAGACGGCGAGTGAGGGTCGTCCCCTCCACCGGACGAACCTACCCATTATCTTCAAAGCAATGGAACGGGTGGATGAGCAGCTGGCGGAGGCAATCCTTGATGTGATCGGTCGGGAAGGATCGAACTACGCACAAAAGAAGAAAACCTTGGCCGACAGTCTCGGTTACGAGGCGGGCTGGGGGCGCGGGCAGTTGGTGTTGGCCGACGGCCATGGCGAAACCGACCTTGAGGACTTGATGCTCGGGCTTCGGTCCGATCTGCCGATTCAATCCTTTGCCACCACCGAGGTACGATTTGGGATCGACGGCCCCACCAGAAAGACTGGACCTGGCCGCTTGTCCGTGGATATCAAGCCGTCCACCCGTTGTGTTCTCACGCTCCGGCGCCGGGATACAGGGGAAGAACTTCACTGGCCGGGCGGGCTGTTCACGACTGCGATGGATTGGCTTCCGGTCACCAGCCGACGGATTAGGGTAGCCGCCGGACCGCTGGAGTTGGTCGTTTCCGGTGCGGGTGAAGTCCGCGGTGACTGGTCAGCCCCGCTCTCCGCGCCCCGATCGCTCGACGATCTGGAGCGTGACGCCGTCTTCCGCTCCTGGATGGACGGCTCGACGCTCGACCTTGAAGTCTGGACGGAGCGGGGCTCCCTGCCAGCCTCGAACATGGTCTTCAAAGGCGAGCGCCCCGACGACGATAAATGGCCAGAGGCCGTCGAAGCCATCCGCGCCCTCTCGCGGGCCGTTTCACCCGAGCGTCGCCCTGCCGACCTGAGAGTATCGATGGAAACCTTCTTCAGCGGGCTCGATAAGCACAGCCGGTTCGCTTCGCTACTGAAGCCGGATGCGATGGCGATTCGCATCGTCAACGAGACCGAGTTGATGGTCGGGATGGAACGAGCGACCCATATCCTCTTCCCATGGGTGTCCCAGGTTGGGGACTACTTCATCGTCTCCGTAATCGAGCGCGCAGTCACGTCGTCTGTTCGCCAAGAGCAATCCTGTGATTTCACAACCGTGTCCCCAAAACTTCTGCGAGGTACCGCCATCAGAGCCTCGGAGGCGACCGAATCCTTGGTGGCCAGCGAAGTACAGTGGGTCAGAGACCGCGCCGACGAGAGCGACAAGTCGATTTTAAGCTACCATCCCCAAGGCAACGGCGTCGGCACTCTGATCCTCAACACTCCGGACTAATCGCGCGGCGCTCCTCGTCAAGAAGGACGGCCCCTCACCCGATCAGCGACCGCGCCGCCGCCCGCGCCTCGTCGGTGACGACGGCCCCCGACAGCATCCGCGCGATCTCTTCCTGACGCGCCCCGTCGTCCAGCGCATCCACCGTCGTCGTGGTCATCCCGGCGGCGTCGGCCTTGCGCACCTTCCAGTGGGCGTGGCCCCGCGCCGCGACCTGGGGGCTGTGGGTCACGACCAGAACCTGGGCCCCGTTCGACAGCCGTTGCAGACGCGCGCCGACGGCGGAGGCCACGGCCCCGCCGACGCCCTGGTCGACCTCGTCGAAGATCATCACCGGCTGGCGCTGGTCCTCGCGGCCGGCCAGGGCCGCCTTCATGGCGAGGGCGAAGCGGGCCAGTTCGCCGCCCGAGGCGATGGCGTCCAGCGGGCCGAAGGCGGTCCCGGCGTTGGTGGCGATCTCGAAGCGAACGGTCTCGACGCCCAGCGGCCCGCGACGGCCCTCGGTCACCGGCTCGAAGGCGACGCGGAAGCGGGCGCGGTCCAGTTTCAGCGGTCCCAGCTCGGTCATGACCGACGCCGTCAGCCGCTCGGCGGCGGCCTCGCGCGCCGAGGTCAGCAGCATGGCGGCGACGTCATAGGCTTCGCGCGCGGCCGAGGCGGCGCGTTCGGCGACGCTGATGGCCTCGGCCCCGTCCTCGATCAGCCGCAACTGCTCGCGGAAGCGGACGCGCAGGACCGGAAGGCTGTCGACCGACGTATTCAGCTTGCGGGCGGCGGCGCGCAGGGCGAACAGCCGTTCTTCCGCCTTGTCGAGCCGGCCGGGCTCGAAGTCGAAGGCGTTGGCGGCGGCGTCGACGCAGGCGATGGCCTCTTCCGCCTCGACCATGGTGCGGTCGATGGCCTCGGCGGCGGCGGTCAGTTTCTGCAGCAGCGGGTGTTCGGGATCCGTGCCCGCCTGCCCCGCCCGCTGGCGCGCATGCTCGACCGCGCGCAGGGCCGCCGACAGTTTCTGGGACAGCTTGTCGCCGCCGAGCGACGATTTCGCGTCGGCCAGATCGGCGATGGCCTTCTCGGCCGCGCCGAGGATGGCGCGTTCGCCCGCCAGCTCGGTCTCCTCGTCGGCGCGGGGGTCCAGCGCGTCGAGTTCGGCCAGATTGTGGGTCAGTTCCTCGGCGTGGGCCGCGGCGTCGGCGGCGGCGGCTTTCAGGTCGGCGACGGCCCGCTCGGCCGTCTTCAGCCGCTCGGCCGCGCCGGCCACGCCGTCCAGCTGGGGCTGCAGGCCGCCGTAGGCGTCGAGCAGGGCGCGGTGGGTCTTCCAGTCCAGCAGGCCGACGGTCTCATGCTGGCCATGCACCTCGACCAGGGCCTGGCCGATCTCGCGCAGGGCCGTCACCCCCGCCGGCTGGTCGTTGACGAACGCCCGGCTGCGGCCGTCGGCGGCCAGGGTGCGGCGCAGGATCAGCTCCTCGCCCGGCGCCACCTCGAAACCCCGCTCGCCGATCAGGGCGATCAGGGCGGGGTCGTCGGGGGCGGTGAAGACGGCGGTGGCCGAGGCCTGTTTGGCGCCGCTGCGCACCAGGCCGGCGTCGGCGCGGGCGCCCAGGGCCAGGCCGAGGGCGTCGAGGATGATCGACTTGCCGGCCCCGGTCTCGCCGGTCAGCACGGTCAGGCCGCCGTCGACCTCGAGGTCCAAGGCATCGACCAGCACGATGTCGCGGATGGACAGGGCGGTCAGCATGAAGGGCGGCGATTCGACATTGCGGTGAGTGTAGCGCGCGTCGGCGCCGAAGGATCGCCGGTCAATCCGAGAAGCCCGCGGCCCGTCGCAGGGCCGCATTGATCCGTGATTGCCATCCGCTGCCCCCGGCCTTGAAATACTCCACGACTTCCTCGTCGATACGAAGCGTCATCTGCTTCTTCGGAGAAGACGAACGCGGACGGCCTGGCGACCGCTTGAATTGGGCCAGCACATGCTCGGGGAGGACCTCCCTGGCCGGACTCAGCCGTGCGGCGCGCTCCGCCGTCAGCTCGGGCGCGTCGTCGGGATCGACCAGATATTCAACGGGCGCCTCCGAGACGCCTTTGCTGTTCGACATGCCGTCTCTCCCGTTCGTTGGCCTTTCGCAGGCTTATCACGCGGGTCATGTCGTCCCGGACCACGAAGACCAGCACATAGAGTCTGCCGTCCAGATCCCCGTAGGCGATCCACCGCCGCTCCCGGTAATCGAACCGGTCGTCCGCTTCGATCAACGACTCCTCGAGAACGAAGTCCGCGGCGCGGCTCAGCGACACCCCGTGTTTGGCGATGTTCGCCTTGTCCTTCTCCGGATCGAAGTCGATCATTTATGTAGCTACATAAATGATCGCGGTCAACTCGATCAGCCCGGGATGATCCGGCGCAGCCAGCTCTCGCGCTCTCCGGTCGGCGCCACGTCGGGCCGCTGGCCTTCTTCGGTCAGCAGGGCGTAGGCCTCGGCGTACCAGGGGCTGCCCGGATAGTTGAAGCCGAGAACGGCGCCGTTGCGGGTCGCCTCTTCCTTCAGGCCCAGCGTCAGATTGACCTCGACCAGCCGGAACAGGGCCTCGGGCGTGTGCGAGGTGCGCTGATAGGCTTCGTTGTCGATCACGGCCTTGTAGCGGTTGATCGCCGCCAGCGGCTGGCCGGCGCGCTGGTAGTAGCGGCCGATGGCCATTTCCTTCCCCGCCAGCTGGTCGTTGACCATGTCGATCTTGACCGAGGCGTCGGTGGCGTAGGAGGTCCCGGGATAGCGCCGCTGCACGTCGCGCAGCCCATCGAGCGCCGCCTGGGCGTAGCCCTGGTCGCGGCCCACGTCGGTGATCTGTTCGAAATTGCACAGGGCCTTCATGTAGAAGGCGTAGGGCGCGCTGGGATTGCCGGGGAACAGCTGGATGAAGCGGTCCGAGGCGGCGATGGCCTCGGCGTAGTTGTTGTTCTGGTAGTAGGCGTAGATCTGCATCAGGATCGCGCGGCGCGACCACTCCGAATAGGGATGCTGGCGCTCGACCTCCTGGAAATAGTCGATGGCGTCGGCCCAGCGCTGGCTCTGCAGGCGCTGGTAGCCGGTGTTGTAGAGCGCCTCGACCGGGCGTTCCTCGTAGGCGAGACGCGGACGCTCGCCCCGACCCGAGCAGGCCGAGATCGTCAGGGCCGAAACAGCCACGGTGGCCAGGACCAGGCCGGCGCGGAATTTGGAAGCAGGCAAGGACGACCTCAACTTGAAATGCCGACGGGCGCGGACCCGTCGGCGCCCCCGAAAAACGAGACGCGATCTCTACACCAGCGAACCTGCCCACGCCAATGCGCGAAGAAGAGCGCCAAAAAGGCGCGCCGCGCCTTGTGGCCGGGCCGTCCGCTGGTATGTAGCGCGCCAGCGCCGCGGACGCATTCTCAGCCGGGCGATGACGGCGAAAGGATGACCGGACATGAAGCTGCTCTCTGGCAACTCCAACCGGACCCTGTCCCAGGCGATCGCCGCCCATCTCGACATGCCCCTGACCAAGGCCCAGGTGAAGCGGTTCGCCGACAACGAGGTGTTCGCGGTGATCGAGGAGAACGTCCGCGGCGAGGACGTCTTCGTCATCCAGTCGACCAGCTATCCGGCCAACGACAACCTGATGGAGCTGCTGATCATCACCGACGCCCTGGTGCGGGCCTCGGCCAAGCGGATCACGGCCGTCATGCCCTATTTCGGCTATGCCCGGCAGGACCGGAAGACGGGGGGACGCACCCCGATATCGGCCAAGCTGGTGGCCAATATGATCACCCGGGCCGGGGCGCACCGGGTCCTGACCATGGATCTGCACGCCGGCCAGATCCAGGGCTTCTTCGACATACCGACGGATAACCTCGTGGCCACGCCGGTGCTGGCCCAGGACATCAAGGACCACTACCGCCGCGGCGACGACCTGATGATCGTTTCGCCGGACGTCGGGGGCGTGGTGCGCGCCCGTTCCCTCGCGTCCCGACTGGACGCCGATCTGGCCATCGTCGACAAGCGCCGCGCCCGCGCCGGCGAGAGCGAGGTCATGAACATCATCGGCGACGTGGAAGGCCGACGCTGCATCCTGTTCGACGACATCGTCGATTCGGGCGGCACCCTGGTCAACGCCGCCAAGGCGCTGATGGACAAGGGCGCGACCGAGGTTTCCGCCTACATCAGCCATGGCGTGCTGTCGGGTCCGGCGGTCCAGCGGGTCACCGACGGTCCGTTGAAGGAGCTGGTCATCACCGACTCCATCGAGCAACCCCACGAAGTTTTGACCTGCGGGAAAATCCGCACGGTTTCCGTGGCCCCCCTGATCGGAGAGGCTATCCGACGGATCGCCAACGAGGAATCGGTCTCCAAACTGTTCGACTGACAGGCGCCGCGTCACCGGTCCGCCGTATTGGCGCCCACAGTTCGAGGTTGATGCACACAGGCTTTCCGAGGAGTCCCGATGCATCCGGCTTTCCCGCGCCGCCGTCTTTCCCTGGCCGCCCTCGCCGCGGCCGCCGTCCTGACGGGCTGCGCCTCCAACAACAATGTCGAGGCGGAAGCCGAGGCGGCTCGCCTGGCGGCCGCGGCCGAAGCCGCCGCGCGCCTGCCGCCGCCGATCACCCTCAACGACAGCGTGGCCCAGGCGGCGTCGGTCTATGTCGCCTTCACCCGCGACATGGCCGCGATCGAGGGCGGATTCGCCGATCCCGAAGCCGTCCAGGCCGCCTTGCGCCGCGGATCGGCCTACAATCCCGAGCAGCTGTCGCGCGGCCTGGTCGCCTACGCCTCGATCCTCGCGCTCCAGTCGCCCGAGTTCGTCGCCGGGGTTCGTCAGTACGCGGCGCACCAGGCCACGCGCGAGAAGCTGGTCGCCGACATCGTCGCCGATCCGCGCCGCGCCTCGTACCTTCCCGGCGCCGAGGCCGGGGCCGGGCTCATCATCGCCACGCTGCGCGACGACATCGACGCCCTGGGCCGGGCCGCGGACGCGGTCGAGAACGACGCCTACGCCGTGCAGGCGAGCTACGACGCGCGCCGCTCCTGGGGCGTGGCGCACGTGGCCGATCGCGAAGGCCGGCTGGCGGCCGTCAAGGCCCGATCGACCGAAGTCATGACGCCGTCCGCCGCGGACGCCGCCGGCCTGTTCGCCGCCGCCCACAGCGGAACGGGATTGCCGGTTTCCGGCGGGCCCCGCAGACCGCCCTATCCGCCCGCCGTCGAGAACGCCCTCGCCCTCGCGGCCCTGGCCGCCCTGGGCGCGGCCGGGGACAACGCCCGCGCCAACACCGACGCCCTGCAGAACGAGCCGACCGGCCAGCGCTGCCTGAACATGTCGAAGCTCAACCTGTTTCAGTGTCTGGCCGCCTCGCGGCCCAGCTATGAGGACATGTTCTGCGTCGGACGGCACATTGTGCGCGACCTGGCGACCTGCACGCGCGGCGCCGCCATGCCGGCCGCGGTGGTGACGGTGTCAGACCTCGTCCCGGTCGGTCCGCCCATCGCCGCCGCCCCGCCGCCCATCGTCATCTCGCCGGCCCCGCCCCCGCCCGCCCAAGCGCCGGCGCCGGCCGCCCGGCCCGGGATCGACGTCTCCCCGACCGTGAGACTGAACACGGGCGCGCCCGGACCGGACTGAGCGGATCCGCGGTCCGGACGCCCGCTTCCCCGGCCGGGATTAACACTCGGCGAACCTCTTTGGTCGCGATATAAGGCACTGTCAGTCATTCTGCGCCCGGCGACGGGGCGCCGGAGGATCGCGTGGGGGTCGGTATGATCGAAGTTCAACTCCGTCGGGGCCTCGTGTTCGCCGCCCTCGCCGCGGCGGCCGTGCTGGCCGGGTGCGCCACGCCCGAGCCGGAACCGGCTCCCGCGCCTCCGCCCCCGCCGCCGCCGCCGCCCGCGGTCAATCTAAACGCGGGCGTGGCCGAAGCGGCCTCCATCTATGTCACCTTCATGCGCGAGGTCGGCACCATCCAGGCCGGCTTCACCAGCGCGGAGTCGATCCAGGCCGCCATCCGCAAGGGCGCCGCCTACGAACCGGCCCAGCTGTCCCGGGGCATGATCGCCTATGGCTCGATCCTGGCGCTTCAGTCGCCCGAGTTCGTCCAGGGCGTTCGCACCTATGCCGTCGATCCGGCGATTCGCCAGCAGATCGTGGCGCGCATCGTGGCCGATCCGGCCTATGCCGCCACCCTGCCGGGCGCCGACGCGGCGGCCGGCCTGATCATCGACACCATCGGCCGCGACTCGGCGGCCATGATGGTCATCGCCGAGGCCGTCGAAGGCGACGCCTACACCATCCAGGAGCGCAACGACCCCCGGCGGCGCTGGGCCACCACCCATATCGCCGATCGCGCCACGCGGCTGGAGGGCGCCAAGGCCCTGTCGGCCGTTCAGATGCTGCCGTCCGCCGATGAATCCGCCCGGCTGTTCGCCGCGGCCAACTCGGGCACGGGCCTGTCGCTGGCCCCGGCGCAGGCGGGACCGCCCTATACGCCGGCCGTGGTCCGGTCGCTGGCCCTGGCCGCCCTGGCGGCCCTCGGCGCGGGGGGCGAGGACGCCCGCGCCAATACCGAGGCCCTGACCGTCGACCAGAACAGCGAGTTCTGCCTCAACATGTCCAAGCTGATGCTGTTCCAGTGCCTGGCGGCCTCGCGGCCCAGCTACGAGGACATGTTCTGCGTCGGACGTCACGTGGCCCGCGATCTGGCCACCTGCACGGCCCAGAACATCACGCCCGTTCCGCTCGAGATTCCGGCGACGGCCGTGGCGGGCGGCGCGCCCGAGCCCGCGCCGGTCCAGAGCCCGGTCGCCGCCGAGGCGGCGGCCGTTTCGGCCTCGGCGACCGCGACCCTCAACAGCGGCCGCTGAGCCCCGGCGTCCTTCCGGCGCCGGTCGACGCTTCTGGCGGTTGCGTCGACGCCGGTTGGCGTGTAATGACCCGCGCTCTTGAATTCAGGGTCCGGAGACCCCGCCGCGAGGGCTGACTGGTCAGCGCGGCGTTTGTGTTGTTGAGGCGAGGCGATGGCCGAGATCATTCTGAACGTGGACGTCCGTGATGGCGTCGGCACCGGCGGCGCCCGCGCCGCGCGCCGCGCGGGCATGGTCCCGGGCGTGCTGTACGGCGGCGACAAGGCCCCCGTGGCCATTTCGGTGAACGAGCGCGACTTCCGCAAGTCGCTCTACACCGGCAAGCTGCTGGGCCACCTGGTGACCCTGAAGTACGGCAAGGAATCGCAGCCGGTCATCGCGCGCGATGTCCAGTTCGACCCGGTCACCGACCGTCCGCTGCACTTCGACCTCATGCGGGTCGACGAGAAGCAGACGATCAAGATCGACGTCCCGGTCCACTTCATCAACCAGGACCAGTGCGAAGCCTTCCGTCAGGGCGGCTCGCTGGAAATCGTCCGTCACTCGGTCGAGGTGAAGGTCCGCGCCGATCACATCCCGGAAGACCTGATCGTCGACCTGGCCGGCCACAAGATGGGCGACACCATCCGCTGGACCGACCTGAAGGGCACCAAGGACGTCGAGCCGACCATCACCGACCGTGACTTCGTGATCGCCTCGATCAAGACGTCTTCGGCCGCCATCTCGGCCGCCGCCGACGAGGCCCACGACGCCGAGGTCGCCGCCGAGGCCGCCGAGGTCGAGGCCACCGAACAGGCCGCCGCCGCCGAAGAGGGCGAAGCCGCCACGGAAGCTGCCGACGAGGGCTGATCGCCTCTCGACAAACTGCTACTGGAACGGCCCCATCCGGAGACGGACGGGGCCGTTTCCTTATCCGGACACCTCACGCCATGATCATCATCGCCGGCCTGGGCAATCCGGGCCCCAGATACCAGGGCAACCGCCACAACATCGGCTTCATGGCCGCCGACGCGATCGCGCGGCGCTGGTCCTTCGGTCCCGAGCGGGCCAAATTCCAGTCGGTGATCCGCGAGGGCGAGGTCGCCACCGCCGCCGGCCCCGTGCGCGTCCTGCTGATGAAGCCCCAGACCTTCATGAACGAGAGCGGCCGGGCCGTGGCCGAGGCGGCGCGCTTCTACAAGGTCCAGCCCGGCGCGGTCATCGTCTTCCATGACGAGATCGACCTGGCCCCCGGCCGCTTCCGCATGAAGACCGGCGGCGGGGCGGCGGGCCAGAACGGCGTGCGCAGTCTGATCAGCCAGCTGGGGGCCGACTTCCGCCGCGCCCGCATGGGCGTCGGCCACCCCGGCGCGCCGGAGCTGGTGCACGGGCACGTGCTGAGCGATTTCCACAAGGCCGACCAGACCTGGCTGGAGCCCATGCTGGACGCCGTCGCCGACGCCCTGCCCTTCGCCCTCGCCGGCGACGACGACCGCTACCAGGCCGAGGTTCTGCGCCTCGCCCCCGCCCCCAAATTCAGCCCCCGCCAGGCGGCGCAGAACGCCGCCCGGGGCGAGGACTAGTCCTCGTATTCGATGGTGTAGGTCAGCACCTGGCTGCCTCCGGCGGGAATGCGAAGCCGCCACGCGGGATGGCCGCCGTCGGTAATGACGCCGCGAACGCTGGAACGGACGATGCGAAAGCCGCGGTAGGTCCCCTCCGCCGGCAGAATCTCGATCTCGACCGGCCGGGGCTTGTCGTTGCGGACCGTGACGGCGAGCGAGGCGCGCCTCCGCTCGTATCCCTCCATCCGGGCGATCCGCTCGTCGTCGATGGTTTCCTGCTCGACCGTGAGGTCCATGGCCTCGCCGAACTGGAGCTCGACGGCCAGGCCGACGCCGCGATCCTCGAACCGGGCCTCGCCGGTGAACAGGGCGAGACCCGCCTGGGTCTCCCTCAGACTGACGCCGCCGCCGGGCAGCGGCAGGCCCAGACCCCCCGCTTCCTCGTTCTTCAGCGTGAGGAGCAGCCGCGGGACGGGCGGTTCGTCGTCCTCGTCGACCGCCACCGTCGCGGTATAGATGCGGGTGAAGCGGACATCGGGCTGGTCGAGGAACTGGACCTGCTTGGTCTGGCGCGCATTGACGTCGGTCGGCTCGGGCAATGTGTAGATCTTGTAGTCGCCCAGTTCGCCCAGGCGGACGACACGGGAGCCGGTGACGACGATCTCGTCCATGTCGGTCTCTTCCGAAACCTGCATGACGGGCGAAGCTGCCGCCATGTAGCCTCTCACCCGCGACCCGGTCACCACGAAATCCTGCTCCTCCGGGCCTCCCGTCGTCGTATCCATCGGCCAGCAGTTGCGCGCCCGCGCCACCTCGGCCGCCTCCACCGGCACGGTGTCCTCGTCCCGGTTCAGATTGCCCGCCACGACCTGCACCGGGGCGTCGGTGAAGCCCGTGCCGCCGAAATTGGCCAGGGTGATCCAGCCGGTCAGGGCCAGCGATTGGCCGTCGGGGTTCAGGCGCGCCACATAATCCGCCGACCACTGCAGCCCCGTGGCCAGATAGGCCAGGGTCACCGTATGGCGGCCCGCCGTCTCCGCCCGGGTGCGGATCGACAGCACCGGCTGGTCGCTGAGGCCCTCGGGCACGCGGTCGAACAGGATGCGGTCGGTCAGGCCCGAGCAGTTCAGCGCCTCCAGCCGCCCGTCGATCTCCAGCACCGTCCCCATCGGCCCCGAGCGGATGACGGCCGCCTTCTCCACCTGCTCGCCCGTGGCCGGATTGGTCCGCACCACGCGCACCCTCTCGCCCACCGACCGTTGCAGCAGCGAGCCGGGACTGAGCAGGTCGAAATCGGTGTTGCGCTCGATCACCTGCGCCGGAAGCCCGTCCAGGGTCGCGGTCTGGGGCACGATGCCGGTGGCCACGCCACGCAGCCGGATCACCGCCTCGCCTGCGGGCAGGTCGATGGTCCGCGTCTCGACGATCAGGGCGAGGCCTTCCTGATCCAGCCGCTCCCACGGCTGGTTCGACCGCTCCAGCAGCTCCGCCGTGTCGACGGGCCGGTCGCGATAGATGACCACGGCGGTCCGCTCGGCGCGCGGGGACACGACCTCGACCTGGGCCCAGGCCGGGCCGGCCAGCGCGGCCAGGGCCGCGGCGATCAGCAGGCGCCGCACGGCGATCAGCCGCCGGTGACGACGGCGGCGGTCAGCACGGTCTCGCCGTTGGCCGGGACGGGCACGCGCCAGATGATGGTGTTGGCGTCCTGGACCACGCCCTCGATCGACTGGCCCTGCAGCTGGGTGTCGCGGCCCAGGCCGTGCTGGCGCACCTCGACGACCACCGCCTCGGGGCGGGCGTTGCGCACCGTGTATTCCATCTCGAACCGGGTCCGCCAACGATAGTAGGCCGGCTTGGGCGCTGACTGGCTGGAAACCACGCGCGCCTGCACGGTCACGTCGAAGGCCTGTCCGGTGGTGATGACGATGTCCGATCCGGCGGGCGTGTGCGCCACCTGGTCCTCGCCGATGAAGCGCGGCTCGCCGGCCTCGTCGTTGACGTAGACGCGAGCGACGCCGGCGGGCAGCTGGGTTCCGACGCCCGAGGCGCGGTCGTTGGAGAAGATCACCGCCACCTCGGCGGCGCGCGGTTCGGTTTCCGTGGTGAAGCTGTCAGCCTCGAACAGATAGCGTTTCGACGCCGGCACATTGGCCACGTCGATCAGTCCCACCTGCTTGGTCTGGTTGTTGGCCACGGTGACGGGCTCGGGCAGGGGATAGATGTAGACGTCGGCCAGGCCCTGGGCCCCGCCCTGTTCCGTGCCGTTCCCCCGCGGCGCCGGACGCGGCGGCTGCGGATAGCCCCGCCCGTAGGGATTGTTGTTGATCAACGACACGTCGCCGGCCACGACCCGCGTGTCGGCGTTGGTGAAGGTCACGCCCGACTGGTTGGTCAGGGTGATCCAGCCGGTCAGATCCAGCCGCCCCGCCCGCTCGTCGAAACGGGCCACATAGTCGGCCTTCCACTGCAGGCCCGTGGTCAGATAGGTCAGGGTCACGTCGCGCTGGCCCGCCCCTTCGGCGTCGAGCGTGACGCTGAGCGTCGGCCGCGGCCGCAGATTGGCGGGCACCTCGTCGAAGATCACACGGGTCGGAACGCCGTCGTCGCGCAACACCTCGACGTGGTCGCCGACCCGCAGCACCACGCCCTCGTTGGCGGCCAGGACCGTGGCGCGCTGCGTCTCCTGCGCCCCGCTGCCGGGATTGGTGCGCACGATGCCGATCTCGTCACCGACCGCCGACTGCATCAGCTTGTCCGGGGTCAACAGGTCATAGTCGAAATTCTGCTCGACCACCGACAGGCCGCGGCCGGACAGGCCGACGGTCTCGGGGCGGATGCTGGCCGAAACGCCGGGGAATTCCCGCCGCGACCGGCCCGCGGGCACCGTCAGGGACCGCGTGTCCTCCACCAGGGCGATGTTCTGATTGTAGATGGTCAGGGACACGGCGTCGGGCCCGCCCGAACCGTCCTGGACGTCCTGGGCGACGGCCGGCGCGGCGGCGAAGAGACCCAGGGCGGCGGCGCCCATCATCAGTTTGAGGCGGACATTCATGCGAGGGCTCCCGGACTGCGTGTGAAAGCGTGTCACGCGACCCGCAGGCTGTCCATCGGCAAGCGTGACAGCTCGCCGCCTTGTCGGGGGCGTCCTCGGGCGATAGACCCCCGCCGTCGCAAGGAGCCGTCATGACCCGTCCCCTGATCCTCGTCGCCGTCCTTCTGGGCCTGACGGCCTGCAATCCGGATCGTTCCACCGACGCCGGCGAGGCCGCGACGGTCCAGGCGACGGACGCCATCTGCCGGCCGACGCCGGTCGGGCGGCAGACCACGGGCTGCTATCTGACCCTGACCGCCACGGGCGAAGACCGGCTGGTTTCAGTGGCCAGCCCGGCCGCCAACATCGTCCAGATCCATGAGAGCCGCATGGAAAGCAACATGATGATGATGCGCGAGCTGAGGGAGGGTCTGGCCCTGCCGGCCGGCCAGGCCGTCGCCCTCGAGCCGGGCGGAAATCACCTGATGCTGATGGGGGTCAAGGAGCCGTTGACCGTCGGCGACACGGTCGTCCTGACCCTGACCTTCGCCGGGTCCGCGCCGCTCGAGGTGACCGCGACGGTCGGCCAGCCGGCCGCCTCCGAGTACGATCAGGCGGCGCCCGCCGTCGGTCACTGAGGCGCGCGGCGACGCTCGACCTGACAAACCGGTTCCGACCGGCTAAAGGCTCGCGCTCACGAGGAACCTCCCCAAGACCATGGCCCTGAAAGTCGCGATCGTCGGCCTGCCCAACGTCGGCAAGTCCACCCTGTTCAACGCCCTTACCAAGACGGCGGCGGCCCAGGCCGCCAACTATCCGTTCTGCACCATCGAGCCGAACACCGGCGACGTGGCGGTGCCGGAACCGCGGCTCGAGCAGCTGGCGGCCATCGCCGGCTCGAAGGACATCATCCCCTCGCGCATCACCTTCGTCGACATCGCCGGCCTGGTGCGCGGCGCGTCGAAGGGCGAGGGTCTGGGCAACCAGTTCCTGGCCAATATCCGCGACTGCGACGCCGTGGCCTTCGTGGCCCGCTGCTTCGTCGACGACGACATCACCCACGTCGAGAACCGCATCGATCCGATCTCCGACCTCGACATCATCGAGACCGAGCTGATGCTGGCCGACCTCGAAAGCCTCGAGAAGCGGGTCGTCAACGTCGAGAAGAAGGCCAAGGGCGGCGACAAGGAGGCCCAGACTGCGCTGCGCCTGATCAACATGGCCCTGACGCCCCTGCGTGCGGGCAAGCCCGCCCGCGTGGTCAAGGTCGACAAGGAGGACGAGAAGGCCTGGCACATGCTGCAGCTGCTGACCTCCCTGCCCGCCCTCTATGTCGCCAACGTCGACGAGGCCTCGGCCGACAAGGGCAATGAACTGTCCGACCTGGTCGCCAAGCGCGCCGCCGCCGACAACGCCAAGTCGGTGGTCATTTCGGCGAAGATCGACTCCGAGCTGGCCGTGCTGGACCCGGAGGAACAGGCTGAATTCCTCGAAGGCCTGGGCCTGGCCGAGCCCGGTCTGAACCGGCTGATCCGCGAGGCCTACGCCCTGCTGGGCCTCCAGTCCTATTTCACCGTGGGACCCAAGGAGGCGCGGGCCTGGACCATCCCCGTCGGCGCCACCGCGCCCCAGGCCGCGGGGGTGATCCACACTGATTTCGAAAAGGGCTTCATCCGCGCCGAGACCATCGCCTTCGACGACTTCGTGGCGCTGAAGGGCGAGGCCAGGGCGCGAGAGGCGGGCAAGCTGCGCGCCGAGGGCAAGGCCTATGTCGTCAAGGACGGCGACGTGATGAATTTCCTCTTCAACTAGGGCGCGGGCGCTTCGGCCAGCGCGGGGCACCGGGCCAGGCTGACCACGGCGTCGTTCCGGTTCAGCCAGGTCAGGCGCATGCCGTCGCCCTGCACCGCCATCCGGATCCGTTCGCTCGAGGTCTGACCCTCCGCCGCGCAGGCCAGCGACGCCTCGTACCCGTCGGCCACCTGGCTGATGGAGAGGATGCCGCAGCTGTTCTCATAGCCCTCGAACCGGGTGGTGGTGATCTCGATCGGCCGCTCGGGGCCCTGGACATTGGCGCACCAGGCCGGGTTGGCGGCCCAGCGGCCGACAAAGGTCTGGGGGCCGGATCCCGGCATGATCGAACCCACCCCCGGCGGCGGCGTCGGGGCCGGGGCTTCCGCCTCGGGCGTGTCGATGGGCGCGGCGGGATCGGTGGGCGGATTGGTTTCGGATTGTCCGCAGGCGGCGAGGGCGAGGACGGACATCAGGGTGAGGCGCTTGACGGTCATGGACCCGAAACGCCGTTCGGCCGACGAGGCTCCATTTGTCGCTCCGATCACGAATTCGCGGTCACGCTTGCATCGTCCACAAGATTTTGCGACCGGTTCGCCAGTGTCGAGAACAGGGGGTGTCCCGGATGGCTCAGAACACCACTCCATGGGGAGCGCAGATCGATCCGCTGGCGCAGGATATCGCCGCGGTGCTCAAGCGGATGGGCGGCTCGGCCCATCAGCGCGACGTGGTCCAGTGCGTCGCCGCGATGAAGCGACAGCGCGGCGAGACCGTGGCCCAGGATCTGGCCAACCGGATCGTCGAGGTGTTCGAGAAATACCGCGACCTGTTCTTCAAGCCGTTCGGCGAAGGCTCGATGCGCTGGGCGCTGCAGCCGGGCGTCGCCTGATCCGTCCAGGCTGAACCAACGAAAAGGCGCGCGTCCCTGCGGATGCGCGCCTTCGTCGTCTTCAGAAGCCGTCAGCCTTTAGAAGCGGCGGACGTAGCTCAGGCCATAGGTGTCCAGTTCGCCGCCGTTGTCGTCGGTGAAGTCGCGGCGGGTCCAGTCGGCGCGGACGCCGTTCCGGCCGTCGAAGAAGTAGTTGGCGCCGGCGCCGTAGTTGACGCTTTCGCCGTCCTCGGTGGCGGTGAAGCCCGCGACGTCGGCCTTGATCTGGGTGGTGCCGTAGCCGACGCGGCCGAACAGCTCGAGATTCGGATTGATCGGCAGGGTGCCGACGACATAGGCCGCAGCGTCGTATTCATGGGACAGGTCGCCGGTGACGCCGCCGACGGTGATCTCGTCGTCCTTGACGCCGAACGAGGCCTCGCCCTCGACGCCGAAATACGGGTTCACCCTGGCGGTCATCCGGCCGGTGATGGCGCCGAGGTCGGCGTCGTCGCCGTCCAGCACGGTGTAGCCGACGGAACCCGACACCTGGGGCGAGGAGATGCTCTGGGCCATGGCCGGCGCGGCGATCAGAGTAAGGGCGGCGGTCGCGAGAAGAATGTTACGCATTGTTTCTTGTATCCTCTAGATGCGGCAACCGACGGCTGCCAGCCCCATCCAGCGAGGACACAAATGGGCGACGGAAAGGGGCGTTCCAGTGGCGCCCGAATACATAACGACAACTGTGGGACACGAGGCACAGACCGCGTTACATCAAGTCAGGCGGCTTCGTGGCCAAAACGGATCAGTTTTCGTCACCGATCCTTTTCGCGCTCGGTCCCGGCCTTGGCGTGCAGCGCGGCCTGGGCCGCCGCCAGGCGGGCGATGGGCACCCGATAGGGCGAACAGCTGACGTAATCGAGACCGACCACTTCGCAGAAGGCGATCGAGGACGGGTCGCCGCCGTGCTCGCCGCAGATGCCCATCTTGATGTCCGGACGCCGCGCCTTGCCCCGCTCGGCGGCGATGCGGATCAGGTCGCCGACGCCCTCCTGGTCGAGGCGGACGAAGGGGTCGGTCTCGAAGATGCCCTTGTCCATATAGGCCTGCAGGAAACGGCCGGAGTCGTCGCGGCTGATGCCGAAGGTGGTCTGGGTCAGGTCGTTGGTGCCGAAGCTGAAGAACTCGGCGTGCTCGGCCAGGTCGCCGGCGCGCAGGGCGGCGCGGGGCAGTTCGATCATGGTCCCGACGAGGTATTCGACGCGGTCGCCGGCCTCGGCGAAGACGGCCTCGGCGGTGCGGTCGGTCAGTTCGCGCAGGTATTTCATCTCCAGCCCGAGGGCGACCAGGGGGTGCATGATCTCGGGGATGGGGGCCTGGGCCGCCGTTTTCTTGACCTCCAGCGCCGCCTCGAGGATGGCGCGGACCTGCATCTCGTAGATCTCGGGATAGGCGACGCCGAGGCGGCAGCCGCGGTGGCCGAGCATGGGGTTGGTCTCGTGCAGTTCCTTCGCCCGGCGTTTCAGCTTGGCGGCGTCGAGACCCTGGGTCGCCGCGAGGGCGTCGATCTCGGCCTCGGTGTGCGGAATGAACTCGTGCAGCGGCGGGTCGAGCAGACGCACGGTGACCGGCAGGCCGGCCATGATCTCGAACAGCTGGACGAAGTCGGCCTTCTGGAACGGCGCGATCTTGCCCAGGGCCGCGCGGCGGCCGGCCTCGTCGTCGGCCAGGATCATCTCGCGCACGGCGGCGATGCGGGCGTCGTCGAAGAACATGTGTTCGGTCCGGCACAGGCCGATGCCCTCGGCCCCGAAGCCGCGCGCCGTCTTCGCGTCGAGCGGCGTCTCGGCGTTGGCGCGCACCTTGAGCCTGCGCACCTTGTCGGCCCAGGCCATCAGGGTCTGGAAGTCGCCGGTCAGTTCGGGCTCGATCATGGCCACGGCCCCCTCGAGCACCTCGCCCTTCGAGCCGTCGATGGTGATGATCTCGCCCGCCTTGAAGGTCCGCCCCCGGGCCGTGAAGGTCCCGGCGTGCTCGTCGATCGACAGTTCGTTGATGCCGCAGACGCAGGGCCGCCCCATGCCGCGCGCCACGACGGCGGCGTGGCTGGTCATGCCGCCCCGGGCGGTGACGATGCCGCGCGCCGCATGCATGCCGTGGATGTCCTCGGGCGAGGTCTCCTCGCGCACCAGGATGACGGCGTCGCCCAGCTGGTTCAGCCGCTCGGCCTCGTCGGCGTCGAAGACGATCCTGCCGGTGGCCGCGCCCGGCGAGGCGGGCAGGCCGGCGGCGATCACATTGCGCGCGGCGTCGGGATCGAGCGTGGGATGCAGCAGCTGGTCCAGCGCCGACGGCTCGACGCGCGATACCGCCTCCTCTTCGGAGATGACGCCCTCGGCCGCCAGATCGACCGCGATCTTCAGCGCCGACTTGGCGGTGCGCTTGCCGTTGCGCGTCTGCAGCATCCAGAGCCGGCCCTGTTCGACCGTGAACTCGATATCCTGCATGTCGCGATAGTGACTCTCCAGCCGGCCCACCACGTCGACGAATTCGGCGAAGACAGCCGGCATGGCCTCTTCCATCGAGGGAGCGGTTTCGCCCATCTCCTCGCGGCCGGCCCGGGTCAGCGACTGGGGCGTGCGGATGCCGGCGACGACGTCCTCCCCTTGGGCGTTGATCAGGAACTCGCCGTACAGTTTGGCCTCGCCCGTCGACGGATTGCGGGTGAAGGCGACGCCGGTGGCCGAGGTCTCGCCCATGTTTCCGAAGACCATGGACTGGACATTGACCGCCGTGCCCCAGCTTTCGGGGATGTCGTGCATGCGGCGATAGAATTTGGCCCGGTCGTTCATCCAGCTGGCGAAGACGGCCGAGACTGCGCCCCACAGCTGGTCGTTCGGGTCCTGCGGGAAGGGCTGGCCCAGCCGATCCTCGACCACGGCCTTGTAGTCCCGGACCACCTTCTCCCAGTCGGAGGCCGTCAGGTCGGTGTCGATGGTGACGCCCAGACGATCCTTGTGGTCGTCCAGCACCTCCTCGAAGTCGTCGTGCGACAGGCCCAGGACGACGCTGGAATACATGGTGATGAAGCGGCGGTAGCTGTCGAAGGCGAAGCGGCGGTCGCCGGACAGGGCGGCGAGGCCCTCGACCGTCTGGTCGTTGAGGCCGAGATTCAGAACCGTGTCCATCATCCCCGGCATGGAGGCGCGGGCGCCCGAACGGACCGAGACCAGCAGGGGGTTCTTCGCATCGCCGAAGGTTTTGCCGACGACGGCCTCGACCTTTTTCAGCCCGACGGCGACCTGTCCGGCCAGTTCGGCGGGGTAGCTCTGGCCGTTGGAATAGTAGTGGACGCAGGCCTCGGTCGTGATGGTGAAGCCCGGGGGCACCGGCAGGCCGAGCGAGGACATCTCGGCCAGGTTCGCGCCCTTGCCGCCGAGCAGGTTCTTCATCGACGCATCGCCGTCGGCGGAGCCCCCGCCGAAGCCGTACACCCACTGAGTCATAGACAAGCCCCTGAGCCTTGGTCGTATCCGGTCTGACTAACGTGCTGCGCCCGCGAAGGCGATACCGGGGCTGTAACAAACCGTGAGCGGATGTGGCGGTTCCGGTTCGTGAGGGGCGGGAGTCTCTCCCCGATCCGAAAATGCGGAAATGGAGACTCTGGAGACATCGGGCCCCTCCCCTTGCCCGGCGGCTTGGGCGGAATCGGCGCCCGGACCGGGCGGAGCGCCCTGCTGAAACGGTGCGTATCCTTCATGACGGCATTCAAGCATTCGACCGCGTCAGAATCGGACGCATGGGGTCTGGGACCGGGTTTGAGGGGGCGGGAGTCTCCGAAAGCGGGGGCGGAAAAGGCGGACTGGAAGGGGCGGGAGTGGTGACCTGAACCGTCAGGGACGTCTCCGGCCGAAACGCGCCGCCGCGTCCCACTCCGTCATCCTCGGGCCTGACCCGAGGATCAGACCCTCCGGCGCCGGGTTAGGGAAGCTGTATCCACCCTCGCGGGGCCGTCCCCGAGGCACAGCGCGACCCTGCATCTGATCCTCGGGTCAGGCCCGAGGATGACGGCGGAGAGGACGCGGCCGAGGCGGCGGTGGTCCAGATCGCCGAATGCAGACGCTGCGAAGGTCCGGAATGGGTGGAAAGCGGACTTAGATGCCCGAAAACACGACGTCGCCTGTCGTCCAGACAAGACGACCCGCACCGTCCTCCCTCCAATGCACAGTGCCGAACGCCGGGGGGGCCCATACCTGATCACCGCCCCTTTGCAGGAATTCCGCCCAGCTTACCCTACCATCGGGCGAGCAAGCTTCGTGTAATGTGAAGCCTTGACGCAGAAGGCTCTCACGGAGTCGGGCTGCTGATGAGCCCGGCGGAAAGTCACGAGTCAGCCGCTCGACGATCTCCGGGGAGTGCGACGCTGTCTCCGGAGTAGAGCCCCCCCATTCGCTGGGCCAAGACTGGCACAGGAACTTGCTTCCTCCCGTTGATGAAGCACCCTGAAGGAGCGGCGGCAGCGGACTTAAGGGCACTGCGCAACTGGCCAGCGCAACGAGGGAAATTGCCAGCCCGAAGCTCTTGGAGATCGACATCTCACGATACTGACCAGTGAGTTCGCCGTCCGCAATGGGTCGGAACCGGTAGGTCGCCTAAGGGCGATTAGCGGACGTCACTTTCAAGGTGTCGACGACAGACCTGAGCAGCCAGCAGGACATCCTGCTCGTCGCGATAGTTCGGAATGCGAGCCCGTTCGTCTGGATACGGCGAGTAATAAACCACGACATCGAACAGGTGCTGAACGGCGGCTTGGTGGGTCTCTGAAAGCGTCGCTCGCTCGTCTCCGAAGTTCCATTCGCTCTCGACCGACGATGAAAAATCACCGACCGTCATTGAGCCTTGTTGGACCGCCTCGATCAAACTGAGAAGTGTCGCGCTCATGTGCTCAGCCAACGCGGTTCCCTCGCTCGCGTCAATGTCCGCTAAGGGTCAGGAGCGGACGGTCCCCTAGGGGTGGAAAGCAGACAGTTTCGGGTTAGGCTCGGGCATGCTGCATGTGCCATACAATCGCGCCGGACAGATATTCGCGGCCGCGGCCCTCATAGTGATGACGGGGAGTTGCGCGATACCGTCATCGGACATTGAACCCTCAGGCGGGCGCATCTTGGCGCCCTTGGGAGGCTGTGCCGCCATAGGGGCATGGAACGTGGTGGACAGCCACGAGCGTCCGGGCGTGGTCAGGTTTGAGATGCTCATTGGGGCGAACCCGGGCGGGAGCATCTACGAGGTCGACTGTTCTCACCTGAGCTATTCGCAGGTTGCCCTCACAATGTACGACGAAGGAGACAATCTGGTTCGCACAATCCCGGTGAACAGGCCGCTTCAAGACGAGCGAGCCGCTACGGTGCTCCGTCAGGTTTGCGCGATCAGTAGGGGAGAGGCGGTTCAAACCTATGGCGACTTCACCTCTGTCTCCGAGTTTCGGACGAAATCCAAACGAATGGATCCCGCCTATTTCGCAGGGCAGCCCCCTTGCCTGACTTTTTCGGGGCCGCTTAGGATCGTGCCTGCCAACTAGGCTCGAAGCGAGCGGAAGGCCCACCGATCTGAGGCGATATCTTGATGTCCGCTGTGGGTCGACAGCGGTCCTTGACGGACGGGCGTAAAGCGAACCCCGCCCATTCCCGCACACCTCAGAATCGCGCACCCTGGGCCATGAAGCCGGACCTGATCATCTTCGACTACGACGGCGTCGTCGCCGACAGCGAACTGCTCAACAACGCGGTGCTCGCGGAGGTCCTGACCGGGATTGGTTTGCCGACGACGACCGACGACGCCATCGCCGCCTATATGGGCAAGCGCTGGCTGGACTGCCGCCCGCTGATCGAGGCGAGGCTGCGAGGCCCCTGCCCCGAGACCGTCCACGCCGACTGGACCCGGCTGTGCCACGAGCGCGCTCACAGCGCCCTGACCGCCGTGCCCGGACTGACCGACTTCGTGGAAGGTCTGGAGCAGCCGCGCTGCATCGCCTCCTCGAGCCCTCCGGACTGGATCGAACTCGGTCTCGCCCGGTTCGGCCTGACGGGCGTGATGGGTCCCGTGTTCAGCGCCGCGGTGCATGTGACGCGGGGCAAGCCGCATCCCGACCTGTTCCTGCACGCGGCGGCGGCGATGGACGCCGATCCGGCGCGCACCCTCGTCATCGAGGACAGCGCGACCGGGGTGCTGGCGGGGGTGGCGGCCGGGATGCGGGTGGTGGGGTTGTGCGCGGGCGGCCATGTCCGCGACGGCCACGCCGGGAGGCTGGAGGCGGCGGGGGCGCATGAGATCGCCCTGTCGTGGGAGGATGTGGCGGGGATGATTGGCTGAGCGAGCGCTCTCCCTCCCCTTCATGGGGAGGGACGACCGCGCAGCGGTCCGGGTGGGGAAGCGCAGCCGCAGGCACAGACCGCGGATGTCCGAATGTTCCCCACCCGGGCTCGCCCCGGATCAGGTCCGGGGGCTCGCCGTCCCTCCCCACTTCGGGGGAGGGAGAAGATTCGTGCATCTCAACCCCGCCTTAACCGCGATGATTCACCAATCGGCCTTCAAGCTGTACGGGGCCGCGTTTCCATGTCCGAGATCAAGACCGACGTCGTCATGAGAGGCGACTGCATCGAGGTGTTGCGGTCCCTGCCCGACGCCTGCGTCGACATGGTCTTCGCCGACCCGCCCTATAATCTGCAGCTGGGCGGCGACCTGCTGCGGCCGGACAACAGCCTGGTCGACGCCGTCGACGACGACTGGGACAAGTTCGACAGTTTCGCCGCCTATGACGCCTTCACCCGCGAATGGCTGGCCGAATGCCGCCGGGTGCTGAAGCCGGAAGGCTCGATCTGGGTGATCGGCAGCTATCACAACGTCTTCCGCCTGGGCACGGCGATCCAGGACCTCGGCTTCTGGGTGCTGAACGACATCATCTGGCGCAAGTCCAACCCGATGCCGAACTTCAAGGGCACGCGTTTCACCAACGCCCATGAGACCCTGATCTGGGCCGCCCGCAGCCGCGAGCAGAAGCGCTACACCTTCAACTACGACGCCCTGAAGGCCTTCAACGAGGACACGCAGATGCGGTCCGACTGGACCCTGGCCCTGTGCACGGGCGAGGAGCGGATCAAGGACGCCGAGGGCAAGAAGGCCCATCCGACCCAGAAGCCCGAGGGCCTGCTGCACCGGGTGCTGCTGGCCGCGACGCGGCCCGGCGACGTGGTGCTGGACCCGTTCTTCGGCACCGGCACGACCGGGGCGGCGGCGAAGCGGCTGGGCCGTCGCTGGATCGGGATCGAGCGCGACGAGACCTACGCCAAGGTGGCGGAGAAGCGGATCAAGGCGGTCATCCCGGCAGCGCCCGAGGACCTGGTGGTGATGGGCTCGAAGCGGGCCGAGGTGAAGGTGCCGTTCGGGGCGCTGGTCGAGGCGGGCCTGCTGTCGCCCGGCGACAAGCTGTACTGCCCGCGCGGCGACCGCGAGGCGCGGGTGCGCGCCGACGGCTCGCTGGTGGCCGGCGAACTGACCGGCTCGATCCACAAGCTCGGCGCCCTGTTCGAGAACGCGCCGGCCTGCAACGGCTGGACCTACTGGCGCTTCAAGACGGATCAGGGGCTGCGCTCGATCGACGCCCTGCGCGCCGAGGTCCGCGCCGGGATGCAGTGACCTGCGGCCGATTGTCTTGGTGCGGTAACCGACAGAAAAGCCACGCGAAAGTCACTGGGCCCGGACGGAACCCGTCCGCCTGACTGATGTTGATGTGCGAGCGCTCCTGCCGGGCGCCCCGGAACCATCGTCATGAAGATCGCCCAGGTCACCCCCCTGTATGAAGCCGTGCCGCCGAAGCTTTACGGCGGGACGGAACGCGTGGTCGCGCACCTGACCGACGCCCTGGTCGACCTGGGTCATGACGTCACCCTGTTCGCCTCGGCCGACGCCGAGACGCGCGCGCGCCTGATCCCCGTGCGCGACCAGGCGATCCGGCTGGACCCCGCTCCGCTGAAATCCGACCTGGCCGCGCACATGAGCATGCTGACCGAGGTGCTGAAGCGCGCCGACGATTTCGACGTGATCCATTTCCACACCGACATGATCCACTTCCCCTTCTTCTCGCGCTGCGCCGACAAGACGGTCACGACCCTGCACGGGCGGCTGGACATGAAGGATATCGCCGGCGTCTACGAACGCTGGCCCGGGTTCGGCCTGGTCTCGATCTCGGACGACCAGCGCCGGCCCCTGCCGCTGGCCAACTGGAAGGCCACGGTGCACCACGGCATGCCCGGCGACCTGTACCGGTTCGCGCCGAAGCCGGCCGGCTATCTCGCCTTCCTGGGCCGGATCTCGCCTGAAAAGCGGCCCGATCGCGCCATCGACATCGCTGCGAAGCTGAACAGGCCGCTGAAAATGGCGGCCAAGATCGACGCGGCCGACAAGGTCTATTGGGAGACGGTGATCAAGCCGATGGTCGACGCCAATCCGCTGGTCGAGTTCGTCGGCGAGATCGGCGATCACCAGAAGTCCGCCTTCCTGGGCGGGGCCGAAGCCCTGCTGTTTCCCATCGACTGGCCCGAGCCCTTCGGCCTGGTGATGATCGAGGCCATGGCCTGCGGCACGCCGGTGATCGCCTGGGACTGCGGCTCGGTGCGCGAGGTGGTGGACGACGGGGTGACCGGCTTCATCGTGCGCTCGCAGGCCGAGGCGGCCGACGCCGTGGCGCGCGCCGCCCGTCTCGACCGCCGCGCGGTCCGGGCCCGGTTCGAGGAGCGGTTCTCCTCCGTGGCCATGGCCCGCCGCTATGTCGACATCTACGAACGAATGCCGCTCAAGGCGGACCTGATCGAAGCCGCCTGACCTCAAGCAGCACTGGCG